>CANLQO010000002.1:0-830000 GCA_947493335.1 uncultured Paracoccaceae bacterium
CGCCTGATCGACATCCGAGGTCATGAAACTGGCAAAACTGGGCACGACGTCGCGCTGCTTGCCGCCCAGCAGCTGATAGACCGGCACGCCCAGCCGCTTGCCGAGCAGATCGTAAAGCGCGATGTCGATGGCCGAGATGGCGGCGGTCAGCACGCGCCCGCCCTCGAAATACTGGCTGCGATAGCATTCCTGCCAGATCCGCCCGATCTGGCGTGAATCCTTGCCCAGCAGAAAGGTGGCGAATGCGTTGACCGTCTCGGCCACCGCCGCCTCGCGCGAGGACAACCCCGATTCCCCCCAGCCCACCAGCCCATCTTCGGTCTCGACCCGCACCAAAAGCTGATTGCGCCCCCCAACACGCGCAGGAATGGCCTCAATCCGCGAAAGGGCGGCAGCTTTTGATGCTGATGCAGCGGTGCCGGTCGCAATTGCGCCTGACGTTGATCCTTCCAAAACCGCCTCCCCCTGCGAATCCGCTTAACAGGACACTAACACGAAACTTTCCAAATCATACATTATATTAAATAAATCGCGCTTTATATTGGAATCAAAGCGGATTCTGCTCAAGCTATGAAGGCAAACAAGGGGGCATCCGGGATTTCAGCGCGCAAGAATGTAGTGCGCTCCATGACCGTGCATTGGCGCTGGAACACGCTTGTAATGCGGGGCAATCACCACAGCGCAACGCGACGCGCGGCAATACAATCATTTCGATGTCAGGGTTGAGGGGGCAGCAAAGGCGGCCTTCGCCATGTCACATCAGTCAGCACGCCGTGCAGAAGCCGGGTCAGACGAACATAGCAGCGCCTAGTTCAACTGCACCTGCAAAGGATAGTGACCATCCTCGAACGGTCCGAAAAGGTCGTCCAGATCGGGGTGCTCCACCGGCTCGCCGCTATAGTCGGCGACAAGGTTCTGTTCAGAGACATAGGCCACGTAATAGCTCTGATCGTTCTCGGCCAGCAGGTGGTAGAATGGCTGGTCTTTTGCCGGGCGGCTGTCCTCGGGGATCGCCTCGTACCAGGCATCGGTGTTGGAAAACATCGCGTCCACGTCAAACACCACACCCCGAAACGGGTGCTTGCGGTGCCGGACAACCTGTCCCAAATGATATTTCGCGCGCGTTTTGAACATAACACTTCTTACCCCCACGCCCCCTTCTACGCCTCGCCTTAGGGCAGAGTCTACGGTAACACCGCTAAAAATAAGGAAACAGTCTGTGAACTTGACACTGACAGTCCTGAACATCACCGCGCCGGTTTTCCTTTTGGCCGCCGTCGGTTTTGTCTGGGTGAAAATGGGGTTTGAGTACCGCGTGCAGTTCGTCACGCGGCTTGCGATGACGCTTTCGGTGCCCTGTCTGATCTTTGTGGCACTGATGCAAACGCAGGTCGATCCATCCGCGCTGGCCGATCTGTCACTGGCCACACTTGTCGCCTACGGACTGGTCATTCTGGCCTGTTTTGGGCTGGTCCGGGTGATGCGGCTGGACGTCCGCACGTATCTGGCACCTCTGATTTTCGGCAATACCGGCAACCTTGGCCTACCGCTTGCGCTTTTTGCTTTTGGTGAGGTCGGGCTGGGCTATGCGGTGGTGATCTTTGCCGTGATGGCCGTGATTTCGTTCACCTTTGGTGTCTGGCTGGTGGCAGGCTCCGGTTCGGCCACACGTGTCATTCAGGAACCGATGGTTGCCGCCACGCTTCTGGGTGCGCTCTTTCTCTGGCAGGGGTGGGAAACGCCGCTCTTTCTGACAAACACGCTCGATCTGATCGGGCAGATGGCGATCCCGCTGATGCTGATCACCCTTGGCGTCGCCGTCGCGCGGCTCGAGATTTCGGGCTATGGGCAGGCGATTTTTCTGTCCTGCGCCAAAGCGGTGATCTGCGTCGCAGCGGGCTGGGGTGTCGCGACATGGTTCGGCCTGCCCCCGATTGCCGCCGCCGTCCTGATCCTGCAGGTGGCCACACCGGTGGCCGTGACATCTTATATGATCGCTGAAAAATACGGGGCGGATGCACAGGCCGTGGCCGGTCTTGTCGTCGTCTCGACCCTGATTTCGGTGATCACATTACCGCTTATCCTGTCATTTGTGATCTGAACGCGCGCCTTTGCCCGTTCACAGCGCGCCCATTCCACGCTATAGTTGCCGCAATAAATATAAAGATAAGCGAGAGGCAGATGAGCAGTTTCTTTCGCGCCATGATCCTTTTGGTCGTTCTGGGCTCTTGCTCGGGTGGCTATGGGTCCGCGCCCCGCAACCTCGACAACGCCTGCTCTATTGTGAGCGAACGGCCCGAATACCTGCGTGCTTTCAAGAAGGTTGAACGCAAATACGGCGTCCCCGTGCCCGGCCTGATGGCGATGATCTATCAGGAAAGCAAATTCATCTCGAACAACCGCCCGCCGCATCGCTTTGCGCTTGGGGTGATCCCCTTGGGGCGGCAATCCTCGGCTGTGGGGTATTCTCAGGCGCTGGACGGCACCTGGGCTGAATATCAGGCCGCTGGCGGCGGTCGCGGCGCGCGGCGCGACGACATCCACGACGCGACGGACTTTATGGGCTGGTACATGGTGCAGACGGTGGCTGAGAACGGCATCCCGATCCACGACATCCGCAACCAGTATCTGGCCTATCACGATGGTCGCACCGGCTATCGCCGCGGCACGTGGAAATCCAAAAGCTGGCTGATCCGCATCGCCGGAGAGGTCGAAAGCCGTGCGGTGCTATACGATCAGCAATTGCGGGCCTGTGGAAAACGGTAGGATCTGCAGAGGATCAGCCCGGCGCCTGCGCCAGCAAAAGGCCGTCAATCGACCGCCATGCCGGGGCGTGACGGTTTAGGCAATCTGGTCATCAGACGCCAAGGTATCTGTGCGAGACCTCGGGGGTCAGCGCGCTCATGCGCCCCTGCCACACGGTCCGCCCACGTTCGAGGATCACTGCACCGTCCGAGATCAACGACAGCTCTTTGAGCGATTTGTCGATCACCAGAATTGCCATGCCGGTTTCTTGCTTCAACTGCGCGATGGCGGCCCAAATTTCTTGCCGGATCAGCGGCGCAAGCCCTTCGGTTGCCTCATCAAGGATCAGCAGCTTCGGGTTGGTCATCAGCGCCCGCCCAATGGCAAGCATCTGCTGCTCTCCGCCTGAAAGCGACGCGGCACGCTGCTGGGCGCGTTCGCTCAATCGTGGGAAAAGCCCGCCCACCGTTTCAATCGTCCAGTCGCCAGGGCGCGCGGCTGCGATCAGGTTTTCCCGCACCGTCAGATCGCGAAAGCACCGCCGCCCCTCGGGACAAAGACCTATTCCAAGTCGCGCGACGCCGTGGCTGGGCAAGCTGTGCAGCGTCTGACCTGCAAATTCCAATCGTCCATCGGACGCCATCATCCGGCAAATCGACCGCACCGTTGTCGTTTTGCCCATCCCGTTTCGACCCATCAGCGCAACCACTTCGCCTGCATCAATCGACAGGCTGACATCAAACAGCACTTGCGAATGGCCATAGCTGGCCGACAGGTTCTGGACCGTCAAAAGGCTCATGGTGCCGCCCCCAGATAGGCTTCGCGCACCGCATCCGAGCTGCGGATTTCCGCGACAGTACCGGTGACGATGACCTGACCATTAACCAGCACGCTGATCCGGTCGGCCAGGGCAAAAACCGCGTCCATGTCGTGCTCCACCAGCAGGATCGGTGCCTCTGACCTCAACCCATCAAGAAACCCGGTCAGCGCCTTTGACCCCTCCGCGCCCAATCCCGCCATGGGTTCGTCCATCACAAACGCCTTGGGTGCCAGCGTCAGCGCCACGGCGACCTCCACCTGCCGTCTTTGGCCATGGGACAGATCGGCACAGCGGGTGTCTTTGGCATTCGCCAGCCCAACCTGGTCAAGCGCTGCCATCGCGCGTTCGGCCAGCGCCCTGTTCCGTGCAACCGGTGAGAACATTGCCCAAGCGCCAGCGGTCGCGCCAATCACCCCCAACAGCACGTTCTCAAAAACGGTGTCTTCCATGGCAAGCGCCGAGATTTGAAAGGTCCGCCCCAACCCCGCCCGTGCCCGTGCAGCCGTGCTGAGCGCTGTCACATCCTGCCCCATGATCTCGACTCGCCCCGCGTCAGAGGCAAGACCGCCGCTGATCTGCGAAATCAACGTGGATTTGCCCGCACCATTGGGCCCGATGATCGCGTGAATTTCACCGGGACGCAGATCAATCGACACATCATCCGTCGCAACCAGCGCGCCAAAGGACTTCATCAACCCATGGGTGGCAAGGACCGGATCAGACATGTGGCCCCGCTTTCCCGGTCAGCAAACCGATGACGCCGCCGCGCCCGAACAGCACGATCAAAAGCAGGATGGCCCCCAACCAGACGTGCCAGAAATCCGTCAGCCCCCCCAGCCAATGTTCCAGTGCCACGAAAATGGCCGCCCCGATGACCGGGCCCATCAGGCGACCGACCCCGCCGATGATGATCAGGATGATCAACTCTCCCGACAACTGCCAACTGAACATGGTCGGTGATACGAACCGATTGAGATCGGCGAACAGTGCACCCGCAAGCCCGGTGATCGCACCAGAGATCACAAAGGCCAACAGCTTCAGTCGCATCGGGTTCAGCCCGACGGTCTCGACCCGCTCGGGCGTCTGCCGGGCGGCATTCAACGCCAGCCCGAAGGCAGAGCCTCGAAGCCGCCATTGCAGCAGCAGGGCAAGACAAAGGGCCGCAAAACACAAGCCGAAGAACTGGATGGGGACCAGCGTGTTCAGACCGGGAAAGCCATTGCGCACATAAATCGACATCCCGTCTTCGCCGCCATACGCGCTCCACGAGATGGTGAAGTAGAAAAACATCTGCCCAAAGGCGAGTGTGATCATGATGAAATAGACGCCCGTGGTCCGAAGGCTCAGCAACCCGATGACCCAGGCCGCCAGCGCAGAGACCGCCGTCGCCACCACCCAGATCACCGGCATCGACTTGGTTCCGTTCACGCTCACCAGGCCAAGGTCCAGTGGTGTGAAGGTTTGGGCATGAAAGGCAAGGATCCCCATGGCATAGCCGCCCAGCCCAAAAAACACCGCATGGCCAAAGGACACCAGACCGCCAATGCCCAGCGCGATGTTCAGCCCCACAGCGGCCAGCGCAAGGATCACCGCCCGTGTCGTCAGCGTGATGGTGAATATCTCATCGGCCATGACCGCCCAGATTGGCACCGCCAACAGGCCACAGATCACCGCTGCGTTGATGGCGCGCTCGGGGATCATGACCGCGCACCAAAAAGCCCGGTGGGCCGCCAGATCAGGACAATCCCCATCAGGATATAGGCCGCCATCGCCGCCAGCGCCGACCCGGTTTGGGTGGCCGCGCCGCTCTCCATGAAAAGCTTGAACAGCTCAGGCAGGAAAATGCCGCCCAAGGTGTCCGTCAGACCCACCAGAAGCGCCCCGATAAACGCGCCACGAATGGACCCGATGCCGCCGATAACGATAACGACAAAGGCAAGGATCAACACAGGCTCGCCCATGCCGACCTGCACAGACTGGATCGCACCGACCAATGCACCGGCCAACCCGGCCAGCGCCGCACCAATGGCAAAGACCAATGTGTAAAGCTTTGAGATATCAACACCAAGGGCCGCGATCATCTCGCGGTCATTTTCGCCCGCACGGATCTGGATGCCGACGCGGGTGCGCGCCGTCAGCCACCACAGACCAAGTGCCACAACACATCCCACACCGATCAGCACCAGCCGGTAGAACGGATACTGAATGCCGCCCGGCAAGGTGACCGGCCCGGACAGATACGCCGGAATATCAAGGAACAAGGGAAAAGAACCAAAGACATAGCGGGTGCCTTCCGAAAAGATCAGGATCAGCGCAAACGTCGCGAGGACCTGATCAAGATGGGCCGCCTTGTAAAGCCTGCGAATGACCAAAACCTCGATCAGCGCGCCCGCTGCGGCGGCTGCGGCAAGTGCCGCGGCAAGCGCCAGCAGAAATGACCCAGTCGCCCCGGCGACCCAGGCCGCCGCAAAGGCCCCCACCATATAAAGCGAACCATGCGCGAGGTTGATCAACCCCATGACGCCAAAAATCAGCGTCAGCCCGGCAGCCATCAAAAACAGCATCACACCGAACTGCAGCCCATTCAAAACCTGCTCAATGATAAGGACTGTCGACATGAAGCCTTCCTGTCCCGGACCTTCGCCGGGGGCTATTTCGAAGAATTGCAGCGGATGGCTCCGGACGTCGCCGGAGCCATGCCAGCTTACATTTTGCAGTCAGCCGCGTAGGCGTCCGAATGGTTCTCAAGCGCGGTGCCAATGATCTTGTTGGTAAAGACATCACCCTCCTTGATCACTTCGCGCGCATAGATCGTCTGCACCGGGTGGTGGTTCGGACCAAAGGCAAAATCACCCCGCGTGCTGTCGAAATTCGCGGCCCGCAAGGCGTCACGGAACGCGTCCGCGTCTGTCACATCCGCAGCCTCAATCGCCGAAATCAGCAGGTTCGCGGTATCAAACCCCTGACTGGCATAAAGCGATGGCAGCCGCCCATACGCTTCCTGAAAGCTCTCGACAAAGGCGGCATTTGTCGGATTGTCGATGTCCTTGTTCCATTGCGAGGTGTTCACGACGCCCAGCGCCGCATCGCCAACGGCTTGCAAAATGCCCTGATCAAAGCTGAACGCGGGCCCGACAATCGGCAGGTCCACCCCGCTGTCGGCGTATTGCTTGAGGAACGAAATCCCCATGCCGCCGGGCAGAAAGAAATAAACACTATCCGCGTCAGAGGCGCGGATCTGCGCAATCTCGGCTGCATAATCCGTTTGCCCAAGCTGGGTGTAGACCTCGCTCGCAATGCCACCTTCAAAGGTGCGCTTATATCCCGTCAGCGCGTCCGTGCCTGCCGGATAGTTGGGCGCAAGAATAAAGCTGTTGCCATAGCTGGCGGTGTTGGCATAAGCCCCTGCCGCTTCGTGCAAATTGTCGTTCTGCCATGCAACGTTGAAATAGTTCGGATGGCAGCCCTGCCCCGCCAGTGGTGAAGGACCGGCATTTGGCGAAAGGTAGAATTTGCCCTGCGCCGTCACACTTGGCACCACGGCCATCGCAAGGTTCGACCAGATGATGCCTGTCAGCACGTCGACCTTCTCGGCCTGCACCATCTTGTCGGCAAGTTGCACCGCGATATCAGGCTTGCGCTGATCGTCCTCGATCACGACCTCGATGTCGTCGCGACCCGATTGCTGGATCGCCAGCATGAAACCGTCGCGAACATCGATGCCCAGACCGGCCCCGCCGCCCGAAAGCGTGGTGATCATCCCAACTTTCACCTCGGCCAGTGCGGGGGCGGCCAAAAGCGCCGCAGCAGCGCTTGCCAGAATTGTGTTCTTCATTGTCTTCTCCCTGTTTATGAGCGGCATCAACCACCCGGTCTTAGCCGGACCCTTTGGAATTTCCCAGTTGGGGTTTTCGGCAGTTGGCCGCAGAAGCTGATGCTTTGCGGATATTTGTAAGGTGCGATCAACGCCTTGACCTGATCTTGAAGCGCCTTTGAGCGCAAATCAATGAACTGCAGAAATTGGCCTGTCCCGCCCGTGCATGACCCATGCGCAAAAGGGCGCCTTTGGACACCGGGCGATGACCTACACCGCCATTGACGGCGCGACCAAAGACTTGGTCCCCAGCCATCGCCTGCGCCGGTCATCAAGGAACCGCCAAAGCGCGCTAAGCCCCCGGCTTGTACCGTCCTTCGACATCGCTTGCGAATTCTGCCACGCGTTTTTTGAACCGGTGCGTCAGGTTCGCTTTGGCAAGCTTCAAAGACTGCAACAACAGGCGCGCGGATAAGGACTTGGCCCGCAGTTCAATCGACACCGCCAGCCGTGTCCGCCTTGGCGAAAGCGGCACCAGATCAACCACCGTTTCACCGTCGATGCCGGCGGACGCGGTGTTCAGTTGCAACCCCTGCTCTTCCAGCCGGGTCAGTTCGGCCTTCAGCTTGCGTTCCTTGCCGCGAAAACTGAAGGCAACCTGCCATGTGGCCCCTTCCTGTGCGGGGCCGCTGCCGTCGGTGCGCCGAACATCGGCACCGCGCCGCAGGGCTTGGCGCTCAAACGCCGGGAAATCGGTGATTGCGGCATAGACGTGGTCAATTGGCGCTTCAATGTCTTCGCGTGAACTGAATTTCATGCTCTTGCCCTCGGTGCTGCGCCTGTTTCGGTCTTTGATGCAAAGATGTGGTTAATCCAGCCTGTCCGCCAGCCAGTTTTCCAGCAGAAAATGGGCGATAGCCCCCTTTCGCGCGGGCAATATCTCCGGGTGTTGCCCGGCGATTACATCGCTCATCTCTTCGCGTGTGACCCAGCGGGCGTCTTCAATCTCGGCGGGATCAATCGTGATTTCGCGGTCCAGCGCCTCGCCCCGGCAGCCAAACATCAGCGAGGATGGAAAGGGCCAGGGCTGGCTTGCCAGATAGCTGACCGGCCCCACCGTGATCCCGCTTTCCTCAAGGACCTCGCGCCGCACCGCGGCCTCCAGCGTCTCGCCGGGTTCGACGAAACCCGCCAGCAGGGAATACATCCCCGCGGGCCAGCCGGGCGAGCGTCCGACCAGCACGCTGTTGCCGTGGGTGATCAGCATGATCACAACCGGGTCTGTGCGTGGGAAATGATGGGTGTTGCAGGCCGGGCAGTCGCGCTGCCAGCCGCCCAAGGCAAACAGGCTTTCCTGCCCGCAGGCGGCGCAAAACCGGTGCGAGCGATGCCAGCCAAAAATCGCGCGCGCCGTGGCGGCCAATTCCGCATCGCTGCGCGACAGCCGGGTCATCACACTGCGCAATTCTGCAAAAACCGGCCCATCCGGCAGCGCGGGGTGGCGCTGTTCGCTGGGGTCCAGAAAGGTATCCAGCGTCTCTGTATCCAGATCATCCGGCGTCCACCCGGACAGATCAGCCGCAAACACCAGCCCGCCCGCGTCGCGCCCCAGCAACACAAGGTCAGGACCGGCGTCCTGCAACACCGGATGCCCGGCGGCGACCCGGACCAATTGATCGCCCCGCAGCATCGGCTTGCCGCGCCACAACAAGATGACCTCTTGCGCCTCTTTTGCCAGATCTGCCGCCTTGCTGCGCTGGTCTGCGGCGCGGTCAATCCCGCCGCTGCCAAATGTCACTGTCTCTGCATGTCTCATGCGGCTTTCGTGACACGATGGCGCAGGCTGCGCAATTGACCATCTTTTTGACGTGTTCTTCCCGTTAGGGTTGTGGCGCGCCTTGCGCGCGCTACATTCACCTTGATCTGCTTTCATTTGGGGGGGCGTTATGATCACAGCCCGCCTGCGTCTTTTACAGACCACCGATCTTCACATGCACCTTCTGGGGTATGATTATCTGATCGACCGCCCCGCCCCGGCGCAGGGGCTGACCCAGCTTGTGCCCCTGATCACCGCCGCCCGTGCCGAATGTTCCGCGACACTTCTGTTCGACAATGGCGACTTTCTACAGGGCAACCCGCTCGCCGATCAGATCGCGCGGCATGGCACCACCAAGGGGCCCCATCCCATCGCACAGGCCTTCAACACCCTGCAATATGACGCCATCGCGCTTGGTAATCACGAATTCGACTATGGGCTGTCGTTCCTGTCTCAGGCGCTCTCGGATTGCGCGATGCCGGTGGTCTGCGCCAACGTCCGGACCTCGCCCACCCGCAACTTCGTCGCCCCTTGGACGGTTATCCAGCGTGACGTGACAGCCTCTGATGGTGAGACCTACAAGCTCAAGATCGGTGTCATCGGCTTTGTGACGCCGCAGCTTGTCGACTGGAACGCCCATGTCTTGAACGGGGCCGTGCAAACGGATGACATCATTGCCGCGGCCCGCAGCCACCTGCCCGGATTGCAGCGCGCCGGGGCCGACGTCGTTGTCGCGCTCTGCCATGCGGGCATTTCGGATGCGCCACATCATGACGGGATGGAAAACGCGGCCCTGCATCTCGCGGCGCTGCCGGGGATTGATGTTGTCTTTGCCGGCCACACCCATGACCGCCTGCCGGGGCCGGACTTTGCCGATCTGGCCGAAACCGACGCTGACGCCGCAACGCTGCACGGCAAGCCCGCCGTCATGGCAGCGGCCTACGGTCGGGCCCTTGGCGTGGTTGACCTTGACCTGACCCTCGACCCCGATGGCTGGCAAATCAGCGGCCACCACGTCGAACTGCGCAATCCCGATCCCGCGACAATCGCCCCCACCACACTGCAAAGTGCCGCGATCTCCCGTCATGTGGAACCCGATCACGACCGCACACTGGCGAAACTGCGCGAACCGATTTGCCACACGCCCCGCCGCCTGACGAGCTTCTTCGCCGCCCTTGGTCACGACGACACTGCGCCCCTGCTGGCCGCAGCTCAGATCGCCGCCACGACACAGGCACTCGGCCGCACCGATTTCGCTGACCTGCCGGTTTTGGCCACGACCTCATCTTATCGGGCGGGGGGGCATAACGGCCCCGGCAATTACGTCGACATCGCCCCCGGCCCGGTCACCCGGCGGCACGTTGCGGCAATCGCGCCCTTTGACAACCCGATCGTCGGGGTGCTTCGCCGTGGCTGGCAACTGCGCAACTGGCTGGAACAGGCCAGCCGGATTTTTGCGGTCCTGACACCCGGCGCCGCTGACCAGACGCTGATTGACCCCCATGTGCCTTCTTATCACTTTGATCTGATCCATGGGCTGCGCTACCGCATCGATCTGACATTGCCGCCGCGCCTTGATAACGACCCCGCCCGCCCCGCGCGGGTGCGCGACATCAGCTTTCAAGGGCAGCCGCTGGCCGATGACGCGCTTTTTGTGGTGGCCACCACCAGCTACCGCGCCCATGGCGGTGGGGGGGTCGCCGTGATTCCCGGACAAGACATGATCTACACCTCGACCCGCGGGCTGACGCAGATCATGACCGACCATCTTGTTGCTCAGGGCGTACCAGACGTGCCGCCGCCGGGGCATCTGGGCTTTGTCCCCTCTCCCGGCACACAAGCGTATTTCGCCACAAACCCCCTTGCTGTCACGATAAATTCCCCTTCTCCCGCGGTTACACCTGACCCGGACGCCGCTGTGCCACATGGCTTTGCCGCGATGCGTCTGACGCTCTAGCGCCTTGCGCGACAGCGCGCAGCGGCCTATATGAGCGGTGAGAGGTTGGCGCGGGCAGGCGCCTCGCCAACCTGGTCAGGTCCGGAAGGAAGCAGCCATAACGAGCCCCGCTTGGGTCGTTGTCAGCCTCTCACCTCCCGCGCGTTTGCTTCGCAAACATGCGGCGTTGGACAGAGTGAAAATCGTTCTTCACGATTTTGGCGGAGTCCAACATGGAACAAACCAAGTGACTTTGCGCAGCAAAGTTGCGTTGCCCGACAGAGCGATTTCGCACCGCGAAATGGCGGAGTCGGGGGAAACCGCTCAAAGTCGCCTCGCGATTCTGGCGGCACCCATAACGAAAACAGTCTCGCCTTTGGAACAGGGAGGACAGCCATGACCCAGTCAGACACCTTCCCGGTCCGGGCCCGCTGACCTATTCCCTGCTGTCCCGACCGGAAATGCCCGGCCCCGCACCCCTGCGGGCCGCCCTTTTCCCTCGTCAAAGGACAGACCATTGACCACCTCCATGACCCTTGCCGACCTCGGCTGGACCAACCGCTACCTGTCGCAATGCGACATCGACGAACTTGAAACCCTGACCCCCGCCCGCATCTCGGGCGTGCAACGCGCCTCTGTCACCGGATTGACCGTGGACGGCGCGTATGACCTGACCCTCGATCCCGGCACCTCAACCGGCGCGCTTGCTGTCGGGGACTGGGTGCTAGCCGACCTCGCCCGCCACCGGGTGATCCGCCTGCTTGACCGCGCCACGATCCTGCAACGTGGCAAAGAGCATCTGACAGGCGACCGGCAGTTGATTGCCGCCAACCTCGATACGCTGTTTATCACCACTTCCTGCAATGCCGACTTCAACCCGGCGCGGTTGGAACGCTATCTGGCCCTCGCCCATGACGCAGAAATCACGCCGGTGATCCTGCTGACCAAGGCCGACATGGCCGACGACCCCGACAGCTACACCACGCAGGCGCAGGCCCTCGGGCGCGATCTGATGGTTCTGACGCTCAATGCCAAGGACCCCTCCGTCGCCGAACACCTCGCGCCGTGGTGCGGAATTGGGCAAACCGTGGCACTCGCGGGGTCCTCTGGCGTGGGCAAGACCACCGTCGCCAATGCGTTGACGGGCGGGGATGCCGCGACCCAAGGCATCCGGGAAGATGACGCACGCGGCCGCCACACCACCACCGACCGCAGCCTGCATCGTATTCCCGCGGGTGGCTGGCTCATCGACACGCCGGGGATGCGCGGTCTTGGCGTGGCGGATGTGGCGTACGGGATTGAAACGACATTTTCAGAAATCACCGAACTGGCCGATCAGTGCAAATTTCGAGATTGCATGCACGCCTCTGAACCCGGTTGCGCGGTGCAGGCCGCCATCGCGCGCGGAGAGGTCGATCCAGACCGGCTGACCCGCTACAACAAGCTCAAGCGTGAAGACCAATACGCAACCGAAACCATCGCCCAGGCCCGCGACCGTTATCGCAAGCTGGGCAAGATGTATCGCTCCGCCACGGCCAAGAAAAAGAACCGGTGATCTGACGCATTGGGGGGGTCACCCGTCAAAAGGGGTGCTGCGGGTGACACCATCCGCGCACACCGCTCAGCCCTCAAAACCACCCATGTTTCGCGCGCGAAACGGGTTAATGGTTAACACCGGTCCCTTAACACCGGCGTTTTCGGCTTTCACCAGCACGGGTTGTGTACCGGATGTGTACGGAATGTGCATGCGTTAACTTTTGAATCATGGGCCGTTAACTCTTTGATTCGGCAGCACTTTGCATTGCCCATGCCATCTGCGCCTCGGTTTCCACCGCGCAGGGTCTCACGCGGCGCAAAACGGTTAAGGCATCCGCAACGCCTGCCGCCCGCATCAGCCGCAGCACGACCATCCCCGACCGCCCGCAGCCGCCAAAGCAATGCACCAGCACCCGACCGCCCCCGCCAAGCACCGCCAGCAGTTCGGCCTCGACCTCTGGCCAGCGGGCATCAAGCGCGGCATCGGGCGTGCCGTAATCCGGCACCGGCAGATGCAGCCAACGTTTGCCCGCATTTTGCAAATCCGCGCCCAGCGTGCCCGCCCCTTTCCGCTCCAACTCGTGCATTTCTGTCATGGAAACAACAACATCCGGGTTCCAATCCACCAGCCGCAACCAGTCGGTGTAGTAGTGTCTTGTCCGCCCCGGCAGCGGTGAAATCGCAAGGATCCCACCGCCCACCGGCAGCTCATGCGGCACGAACTCAGGCACCTGTCACCTGCCCCGGATGCGCCTCTGCCCAGCTTTTCAGAAAGTCGGCCATCTCCGTTGAACCGGCCAGCCGTACCGCCTGTCGTGGCAGTGCCACGCCATGTTCCAGCGCAATACGCGCGCAGCCCACGTGATCCCGCTCAGCCCTGTCCGGCGCGTTCTCTGACCCGTGGATAATCGTGCTCAGCAGCGTGCCGCCGTAGCTGTTGGTATGGCTCAGATCGGGACGCAACGTCAGGAGATAGGACATCACCTCCGTTAACCCTTCCCAACCCGCGACCTGCACCGGTGTCAGCCCTTCGTTATCGGGCTTGTCATAGAACAGGCCAAGCGCCACCAACGCTTTGATATGGGGCAGTTTTTCCGGCATATGCACCATCTCTCGGATGATATTCCGATAGGTCTGTGGCAGCTGCGCCTCGTCCAGATAGACGCCTTCCGGCACCCTGCCCTCTGCGGCCATCGCCAACAATTCTTCTTCTTTTGACAGCTTCGGCACCGGCCCGCGATCCTCGATCATCCGCGCCAGACCGGGATGCCCAAAGACCTTGGCAAAGGCATAGGCGCTGGCCCATTGATACTCCCGCCCGGGATCCGCCCCGGCCTTCAGCAAAACGGCGCACATCTCGTCCGAAACCTGCCGCCGCGCGGCCTGATGCAGCGCCGGAATGACCCATGGCATTTCACCGCCGACAGGCCCGCTTTCAAAGGCGTTGGGATCAGCGCCCGCATCCAGCAACATTTGCACCGCTTCCACGTCGTCAAAGTCCATCGCCCGCAACAAGGCATTGGTTCCATTGGGTTTTGCGCCATGCTCCAACAGCATGCGCAGACCCTCATGATGGCCCAATTCGGTCGCGTGATAAAGCGACTCGCCATCGTTCGCATCCGCCCCCTGTTCCAGCAGCCAGCGCCCAAGCACCATGTTGTTCGCATGCCCGATGGCCCCATAAAGCGCCGACAGGGGGTGATCTCCCTGCATCAGCGCCTCATTCACATCCGCACCATTGGCCAGCAAGGCCTCTGCAATCGCCAGCATCGCTGGCGCGCGGTCCGGCCAGATGTGAATGGCGCGGGAAAAGGCAAGGTGAATCATCGGCTTACGCGGCCCAATCGACCGCGTCGCCAACCCCGGATCATCCTGCAACGCCGCCAGAACCGGCCCGTCCTGCAACAACGCCACCTGTAAGCCGAAATGCCCCTCGGCAAGGTCAGGCACCTGATCAAGCAGCCGTTTCACCACCCCGGTCTGCCCATGCGCCACGGCAATCTTCAGCCGTTGCACCTGTGCCGCCCGGTCCATGCCCAACGTCTCAACCGCCTCTTTCATCTGCGGCCAACTGGCAAAGCTTTTCTCTTGCGCGATGACGTGCAGAAAGTCGGCGCGCTTCAGCGCCTTTTTGCCCGGCGGCAGGTACTGCCCCACGCGTTCAAGCGCAGATGTATCGCCTGCTTGGTATTGTTTTTGAAGGGTTTTTGCCTGCCTGCGCAGGTTATCCAATGGATCTGTCATGGGCTTCCTCATCCATGCGCCCAACGGTCCGCTACCCGGGCAATGAGAAAAACCAGATGTGGTCGTCTCGGGTCTTTTCAGGGTGCCGTGATCAGCTTTCTGCGAACCAAGTTGCCGCCCCGACGGCACCGACACCTTATCTTCATTTCTTTCCCACTACAATCTTTGTGCTAGGTGTCGATCATGGCAAAGGACAACAACGACCTCGCACAAGACCGGACCGATTGGGCGGAAGATCGCACCATCATGGCCAACGAACGCACCTTTTCCAGCTGGATGGGTACGGGTTTGGGCGCAATTGGCGTCGCCATCGGGCTCAAGGCAGTCTTTGGCGCGTTTGAACCCACCTGGGCCGCCAAGGCTGTCGCCAGCCTCTTCTTGCTAGCGGCCATCCTGATTTTCTGGTCAGCCCGGCATCAGGCCTGCAAAACTTTCTCGCGCCTGCGCGAAAGCGACGTAGAGGCGACCCCGACCCGCAATTTCACCTTGCTCGCCGCAATCATGACATTTGCGGCCCTCGCAACGGGTGTCATCCTCTGGTCACTCTGAGCGGTGGACCTCGCCCCGCCATCACCCTAGTCTGATCCAGTCATCCGAATCCGACGAAAGTACCCATGTCCGACCAACCCGCCTATCAGGTCCTCGCCCGCAAATACCGGCCCGAAACCTTTGCCGATCTGGTGGGGCAGGACGCCATGGTGCGGACCCTGAAAAACGCCTTTGACGCCGACCGGATCGCGCAGGCTTTCATTATGACCGGCATCCGGGGAACGGGTAAAACCACGACCGCCCGGATCATCGCTAAGGGCATGAATTGTATCGGAAAAGACGGCCAGGGCGGCCCGACAACCGACCCTTGCGGCGTATGTGAACACTGCGTCGCGATCATGGAAGGCCGCCATGTCGACGTCATGGAAATGGACGCGGCATCCAACACCGGCGTGCAGAACATTCGCGATGCGATCATCGAAACTGTCAGCTACCGCGCCGCCTCTGCCCGCTTCAAAATCTTCATCATCGACGAAGTGCACATGCTGTCGACCAGCGCGTTCAACGCGCTCTTGAAGACGCTCGAAGAACCGCCCGCCCACGTCAAATTCATCTTTGCCACCACCGAAATCCGCAAGGTTCCGGTGACCGTTCTGTCGCGGTGCCAGCGCTTTGATCTGCGCCGGATCGAGCCCGAGGTGATGATTGCCCTCTTGCGCAAGATCTCGACTGCCGAAGGTGCGGAGATTTCCGACGATGCGCTCGCACTCATCACCCGCGCCGCAGAGGGCTCTGCCCGCGATGCGGAATCCCTTTTGGATCAAGCGATTAGCCATGGCGCAGGGGAAACCACCGCCGATCAGGTCCGCGCGATGCTGGGCCTTGCCGACCGGGGCCGCATCCTTGATCTTTTTGATATGATCCTGCGCGGCGAGGCGGCCGCGGCCCTGAACGAACTCTCATCACAATACTCCGACGGGGCCGACCCGATGGCGGTGCTGCGCGATCTGGCCGAGGTCTGCCATTGGGTCAGCGTCATCAAGATCACGCCCGACGCCGCCGAAGACCCCACCGTCAGTCCCGATGAACGCACCCGCGGTCAGGCGATGGCCGCTGGCCTGCCGATGCGCGTGCTCTCCCGAATGTGGCAGATGTTGTTGAAATCGCTGGAAGAAGTCAGCGTAGCACCCAACGCCATGATGGCCGCAGAAATGGCCGTGATCCGCCTCACGCATGTGGCCGACCTGCCCACGCCGGATGAATTGGTCCGCAAGTTGCAAGACGCTACACCACCACCCTCGGGTGGCCCCACTGGCGGCCGTCCCGCCCCGCAAGGCGGCCAAACCGACGCCATGGCCCGCGCTCCTGCGCCAACCCATTCTGGCCCCTTCGGCCCTTCGGCGGCACTGGCTGTTGCGCCGGACACCGACGCGCTGGCGCACTACGCCCGGTTCGAGGATGTGGTCAATCTGATCCGCACCCACCGCGATGTGAAACTGCTGGTGGACGTGGAAACCTCGCTCCGCCTTGTGGCCTATCAACCGGGCCGGATCACCGTGAATCCGACCGATGCCGCACCGCGCGATCTGGTGCAAAAGCTGGGGTCGCGCCTGCAAGCCTGGACCGGCAATCGCTGGGCCATCAGCGTGGTCAGCGAAGGCGGAGAGCCGACGATTGCCGAAATTCGCGATGCCGCCGAAAACGCGCTGAAACAAGAGGTGACAGAGCATCCGCTGATGCAGGCCGTGCTGGCAACATTTCCAAAGGCCCGGATCACCCGGATCGAATCCGCAGCTGACAAAGCGCAAGACGCGCTGGAAGATGCCCTGCCAGAGGTGGACGACGAGTGGGACCCCTTCGACGAGGATTGATCGTCGCCGCCTTGCCGGGACCAGCCTGGGCAGAGGTCTGCGACAAGGAACGTCCCGACTGGGACGGCCTGCCCACCACCCCGGTGGATGAGGCCGTGCTGCTCTTCTCAACTCTGCCCGCACTGGCGCTGATTGCCGCCACCCTTCTGGCATGGCGGTTTCGCAGCACATGGGGTGGATTGATCTGCGTGCTGGCATGGTCGTCACTCATCACGCTCTTCATTTCGCTCGATGCAGATGGTGTCCGCGATGCAGTGCTGGAAGAAGGCTGTCGTGGCGACCCGATCTTGTTTATTGCTGCCGTGATTGCGATATGTGTGGCAACGGTATTCTACACGGCGCCCCACAAACCCCGCGCCAAGGACGGAGAATGAGATGCTCAAAGGATTAGGCGGCCTTGGCGATATGGCCAAGATGATGAAACAGGCGCAGGAAATGCAGGGCAAAATGGCCCAGATGCAGGACGATCTGGACAACATCATGGTCACCGGCGAAAGCGGGGCCGGGTTGGTCAAGGCCACCGCGACGGCCAAGGGCGAACTTAAGGGCCTCGACATCGACCCCAGCATTTTCAACGGAGATGACAAGGAAGTCGTCGAGGATCTGATCCTCGCCGCCATCAAGGACGCGCAATCGCGCGCGCAGGAGCGCAGCCAGCAGGAGATGTCGAAGATGGCAGAGGCCATGGGCCTGCCACCGGGCATGAACCTGCCATTCTGAGGGCTCCCCTGCTTCTTCTGGTCCCAAATACTTCCGCCGGAGGCGTCAAATCCGCAAACGGATTTGATCAAAATCCATTGAAAGGATTTTGCCGCCCATGACAAATGGCACCGAAGACCTCGACGACCTGATCGCGCTTCTCGCCAAGCTGCCGGGGCTTGGCCCCCGCTCGGCGCGCCGGGCCGTCCTGCACCTGATCAAGAAACGCAGTCAGGTGCTGATCCCGCTGGCCGAGGCGATGCAAAAGGTCGGTGCCACAGCCCGCGAATGCCTCAACTGCGGCAATATCGGCACCACCGACATCTGCGATATCTGTGCCGCCGAAAAACGCGCCACGGGCGAGATCTGCGTGGTCGAGGATGTGGCCGATCTCTGGGCGATGGAACGCTCTGCCGTCTTCAAGGGCCGCTATCACGTGCTGGGCGGCACGCTCTCAGCGCTCGACGCCGTTGGCCCCGAAGACCTGCGCATCCCCAAGCTGATCGACCGCGTCAAGACCGAGGGCGTGACCGAGGTGATCCTCGCCCTCTCTGCCACAATCGACGGGCAAACGACTGCACATTACATCGCCGACCAATTGCCCGGCGTCACGGTGACGTCACTGGCCCAAGGCGTGCCTGTGGGGGGTGAGCTTGACTACCTTGATGACGGCACCATCACGGCCGCTCTGAACGCCCGCCGCTCACTCTGATCCCACGAAATCGGCCCGCGCATAACCCTGTAAATAGAGCAGCGCAGTCAGGTCGCCATGGTTCACCCGCACCTCACATTCTGCCTGCACGCTCGGCTTGGCATGTAGCGCCACACCTGTACCCGCACGCCCCAACATGCCCAGATCATTGGCCCCATCGCCGACGGCCAGCACATCGCTTTCACCAATCCCCAAGCGCGCAGTAATCTCTTCCAGCGCTTCGACCTTGGCTTGCCGCCCCAGAATGGGCCGCCGCACTTGCCCGATCAGCTTGCCATCCTCAACCAGCAACGTGTTGGCACGGTTCTCATCAAACCCCAGTTGGCCCGAGACAGCCGCCGTGAAGGCGGTGAACCCGCCAGAGACCAGCGCCGCATAAGCCCCATTGGCCTTCATCGTCGCCAGCAACACCTGACCGCCCGGCATCAGATCAATCCGTGTCTCCAGCACGCGGGCAATCACGGCCTCATCCAACCCTTTCAACAGCCCGACGCGTTCGTCAATCGCGGCTTCAAAGTCCAACTCACCATTCATCGCCCTTGCCGTGATATCGGCAACCCGGTCGCCCACACCGGCCTCTGCAGCCAGTTCGTCAATGCATTCCTGCCGGATCATGGTGCTGTCCATATCAGCCAGCAACATGGCCTTGCGCCGCCCTTCGGCAGGCTGCACCACCAGATCAACGCCCTGTTTTTGCAGGTCGTCCCAAACGCCCCACCGATTGTCCGGCACCACGGCAAGCGCAAATTCCGCCGCCTCATCCACCGCAAGCCAATCCAGTTCACTGCCACCCCAGGCATTGCGCAGGCTTTCGGCCAGCGTTCCGTCCAGTTTGCCCGGGGCAGCGATCAGGGTGGCAACGAACATCAGGTTTCCTATCGGCGTCATGGGTGTCGCAAAAAGCGGCTCAAGCGGCGACTTAGCGCCATTTCCCCTGTTGCGAAACCCCCGCCACCCCCGTAAGTCCGGCGGTGGGACACCCTTCCCCAACGAAGGGCGCATATCTGTAAGGATACCAGAAATGGCTATTGCAAAACCGGCTACGCGGCCGGCCAATCCGCGTTTTTCCTCTGGCCCCTGCGCCAAACCCCCCACATGGACATTGGATGCTTTGTCGGACGCGGCCCTTGGCCGCTCGCACCGCGCCGCTGTTGGCAAGGCCAAGCTGGCCGAGGCGATTGAGCTGACGCGCGACATCCTTGGCATTCCCGCCGACTATCGGATCGGTATCGTCCCGGCGTCAGACACAGGCGCATTTGAAATGGCGATGTGGTCGCTTCTGGGCGAACGCCCGGTACAAATGGTGGCCTGGGAAAGCTTTGGCACAGGCTGGGTCAGCGATGTGACCAAACAGCTTAAGATCGACGCCACCAGCCATACTGCCGACTATGGCGAGATCGTCGATATGGCCGCGCTGAACTATGACAACGATGTCTGCTTTACCTGGAACGGCACCACTTCAGGTGTCCGCGTGCCCTCGGGTGACGTCATCCCCGCCGACCGCGCTGGCCTGACGCTCTGTGACGCGACTTCTGCCGCTTTTGCCCAGAACCTGCCGTGGGACAAGCTCGATGTGACAACCTTCTCATGGCAAAAGGTGATGGGCGGTGAAGCCGCGCACGGGATGCTCGTGCTCAGCCCCCGTGCCGTTGCACGGCTCGAAAGCTACACCCCCGCATGGCCCCTGCCGAAAATCTTCCGCATGACCAAGGGCGGCAAGCTGATCGAAGGCATCTTTCAGGGCGCGACAATCAACACCCCCTCCATGCTCGCAGTTGAAGATTACCTCTTTGCGCTGAAATGGGCCAAATCCATCGGCGGGCTGGATGCGCTGCGGATGCGGGCCAATGCCAATGCGCAGGCGATCTGGAACTTTTGTGCCGCACACGATTGGATCGACAACCTCGCCATAGATTCGGCCACCCGGTCGAATACCTCGGTCTGCCTGAAGTTCACCGATAGACGCATCACCGATGGTGCTGCTTTCGCCAAAGCCGTGGCCAAACGGTTGGACGCCGAAGACATTGCGCTCGATATCGGTGCCTATCGCGACGCCCCGGCAGGCCTTCGCGTTTGGTGCGGTGCCACGGTTGAAACCTCGGATATCGAGGCGATGTTGCCCTGGCTTGCCTGGGCCTTCGAGACCGAAATCGCCGCCCTCTGATCCGAATTTTCCAGAAAATTCGGGGCCCCAAAAGTCTTCTAGAAGACTTTTGCCCCGCACACGAAAGACAAAGACATGCCCAAAGTACTGATCTCTGACAAACTCTCCCCTGCCGCCGTACAAATCTTCAAGGATCGCGGCATCGACGTCACCTTTGAACCCGACCTCGGCAAGGACAAGGAAAAGCTCCTTTCGGTCATTGGCGACTACGATGGCCTCGCCATCCGCTCGGCCACCAAGGCCACCGAAAAGATCATCGCCGCCGCCAGCAACCTCAAGGTCATAGGCCGCGCGGGCATCGGTGTCGACAACGTCGACATCCCGGCCGCGTCCAAAAAGGGGATCATCGTGATGAACACCCCTTTCGGCAACTCGATCACGACAGCCGAGCACGCCATCTCCATGATGATGGCCGTGGCCCGCCAGATCCCAGAGGCCAACGCCTCCACCCACGCAGGCAAATGGGAAAAGTCGCGCTTTATGGGCGTGGAACTCACCTCCAAAACCCTTGGCGTCATCGGCGCGGGCAACATCGGCTCCATCGTGATCGACCGCGCACAGGGCCTGAAGATGAAGGTCGTGGCCTATGACCCCTTCCTCAGCGAAGAACGCGCGCTGCAAATCGGCGTCGAAAAGGTCGAACTGGACGAACTCCTTGGCCGATCTGACTTCATCACCATGCACGTGCCGCTGACCGAGCAGACCAAGAACATCCTCTCCGCCGCCAATATCGCCAAGCTGAAAAAGGGCGTGCGCATCGTCAACTGCGCCCGTGGCGGTCTGGTCGACGAAGAAGCCCTCGCCGCCGCGCTGAAATCCGGCCATGTCGCCGGAGCGGCCTTTGACGTCTTCGCCGTGGAACCCGCCACCGAAAGCCCGCTTTTCAACCTGCCCAACGTGGTCGTCACCCCGCACTTGGGCGCGGCCACCACCGAGGCGCAGGAAAACGTAGCCCTGCAAGTGGCCGAACAAATGTCCGACTACCTGCTCACCGGGGCTGTAACAAACGCGCTCAACATGCCGTCCGTCACTGCGGAAGAGGCCAAGGTCATGGGCCCCTGGATCAAGCTCACCGGACATCTGGGCAATTTCACCGGCCAGATGACGGATGAACCGATCAAGGCGATCAACATCCTCTTTGACGGTGAAGCGAGCGAGATGAACCTCAAGGCGCTCACAGCCGCCACAATCGCGGGCATCATGCGTCGCCGGAACCCTGACGTGAACATGGTCTCGGCCCCGGTGATCGCCAAGGAAAACGGCATCAAGGTCTCGACCACCAAACAGGACCAATCGGGCGCCTTTGAAGGCTATGTCAAAGTCACCGTGGTCACCGACAAACGCGAACGCTCGGTCGCGGGCACGGTCTTCTCCGACGGCAAACCGCGTTTCATCCAGATCAAGGGCATCAATATCGACGCCGAGGTGGGCGCGCATATGCTCTATACCACCAACGAAGATGTGCCGGGCATCATCGGGGCGCTCGGACAGACCATGGGCGAAAACGGCGTCAACATCGCCAACTTTACCCTCGGCCGCGCCGCTGCTCAGGGCGAGGCCATCGCACTTCTCTACGTGGACGAACCTGTCCCGGCCCCGGCCATCGCCGCCCTTGAAGGCACCGGGCTTTTCCAACAGGTCAAACCCCTGACCTTCGACGTCTGAAACCGCAGGGCGGCGCAACCCGCGTCGCCCTCTTTCTTTTGAACAAAAATATGCCCGCCGGAGGCTCCCACCCCATCCCCTCTTCCCTTTCACCTGATCAGGCGCGATACGGGACGGCGGGCGGGGCGTTTTGGCCGCGCCCGCGGACAAGAGCGGCGCACGACGGACCCAGATCATGATCTACGCCATCGGCGACATCCACGGCCAGAAAGAGATGCTGGATCAGGCCCTTGCCCTGATCGACGCGGACGGTGGTTCGGATGCCCAAATCGTCTTTCTGGGCGATTATACCGATCGCGGCCCCGACAGCCGCGGCGTGCTCGACACCCTGATCAAGGGCGTCAATGCAGGCCGCAACTGGATTTGCCTCAAAGGCAATCATGACCAGATGTTCCACGATTACGTGACCGCTGGCATCGAACACGACGCCCATGTCAAATCCGGCATCTCCTGGATCAACCGGCGTCTGGGCGGCATCACCACGCTTGCCTCTTACGGGATCACCGGTGATGCGCACTTTCTGCATCCCGCAGGCGGCGGCCTCGAAACACTGGCCTCCTATGACGTCGGCACCGATACGCTTACCGCAGCAGAGGTCCAGCGCCGCGCGGCAAAATCCGTCCCGAAATACCACCTCAATTTCCTCGCCAACCTGCCCGTCGCCCATGAAACCGAGGACCTGCTCTTTGTACACGCGGGCCTGCGCCCCGGCGTCCCAATGCTGGACCAGTCAGAGGATGATCTGTTGTGGATCCGCGATGGCTGGCTAGAGGACACCCGCGACCATGGCAAGCTGGTGGTGCATGGCCACACGGCCCTTGAACACCCGCAACACCATGGCAACCGCATCAACCTCGATGGCGGTGCGGGCTATGGACGCCCGCTGATCCCTGCCGTCTTCGAAGGTCGCGAATGCTATCTGTTGACGGAAAACGGCCGCGAACTTCTTTGGCCGCATCACGCGTGATAGCGCAGCGCGCGTCGCGCCAGTATCCGTAACACGGCTTCAGGCAAATCATCCTCAACCCGCCATGACACTCCGCGATTGCCGTCCCAGATCAGACCCTCACCCGCGACGGCCTGCACGTCGCTCATGACGGATGACTGACAATGGGTGAACACGGACGGCAATCCTGCCTTGCTCACACCCAGCCGGATCGTCGTTCCCTTTTTGGTCAGATAGGCTGGCTGCCCCCAGCGCAGCGCTTCTTCCACCGGCACATCACCCGCCTCATTCAGGATCAGATCGCGCACCGCCAGCAACACCCTGCGCGGCGCAGGGTCTATCGCTTCAAAGGCGGCATTCACCTCTGGTGTCATCGCTTACTCCTTTCGGATAATGCCCGTGACCGCCGCCGCCCCAATGGCCGTCACGATCCAGCCCATGGCAATCAGCCACCAGCGGATCCACCACAGCCACCAACCCCAGGGGCCCCGCGTTGTTGAAGGTGCCCAGGCCTTTTCCTGCCCCAGTTGGACCAGCGGGATCACCAGATCGACGCCGTAATAAAACGCCTCGAACGTCTCATAATCGCGGCCCGCCTGATCCGGCCCGGACCAAACTTCTGCCGGGTTCGCCATCTGATCCGGCCCGACCGAGACCGCCTGCCAGCCCGGCGACATCAGCACAGGCGCCGCATTGGGCGCAAAATCCCCCGCCTCCCAGGCCTGATGAGCCAGAAATGCACCAATCAGGATCAACACCAACAATGCCGCGACCGACCGCAACGGCTGATAGCCGTAACCCACCAGCCAACGCTGGGTGTGATCGGCAATCAAGGACCCTGCCACCTTGTGGCCCTGCCCGCCCTCACTCCGCCAGCGTCGTCGGGCAAAGGCACGCTGCAGGCGTTCCTTCTCCATCATCACGCGGCGCGCTTCGGCGGTGTGTCCGGTTTCGCGCATCACATCGGCAAAATGCGCATAAGGATGGGGCCGGAATTCGTCATCGACCACCGCGCCACGCTCTAACCAAGGCAGGCGCATCTCCATATCGGTCGGGCCGGACAGCCGCTCAAACTGCAGGCCGTCAAACATCAGATCGGGCGTCATCGCCCAGCTTTCCGCATCATCCGCGAGCGAGTTGAACCGCGCGCCGGTCAGCCGCACCATGCCGTCGATGCCTGCCAGTTCACGCCAGAAAAACGCCTTGCCCACCACCAGACCCTGCGCATTGAGCGCATCGGCGCCGGGGTTCAGCAAGGTCGCCCCGTCAAAATCAACCTGCCCCCCGGCCCGTGCACTCATCAGGTTCAGGCCACCCTCGACCGCGACCTCGCGGAACAGCATGTCACCCGCAATCTGACTGCCATGCAGATCGACGCCCTTTGGAAAGCGGCTGCGGTTCAGCACCACGGCGGCCACGTGAAAC
Organism: uncultured Paracoccaceae bacterium; assembly: GCA_947493335.1. Taxonomy (GTDB): domain Bacteria; phylum Pseudomonadota; class Alphaproteobacteria; order Rhodobacterales; family Rhodobacteraceae; genus CANMYO01. The sequence continues at coordinate 24,883 of CANLQO010000002.1, forward strand.
TGCCGCGTCACAAGCGCCCCTTCAAATTGGCAATCCCGCAGGTGCAGCCGCCCCACGCCTTCGCCAAACGACAGGTTCAGATCCTGCCTGATCCACGCCCCCCGGATCGAAATGCCTTGCACATCGGTTGGCCACTCGGGGCAACCGCCAAGCACCACGAACCGCAACAGCGACGCGCGGATCATGACCTCTGGATCGGGCGCCTTCGGAACCTTTTCGCGCAGGGCGGTCACCGCACCGATCCGCGCCATATCCAGCAGGGTCTCTTCAGCGGGGGTCAGCCCACCATCATCACGCAGCTGTTTAAGCTGGGCGTAGCTGGTGATCTGCGCAAGGTCCGGATACTCCATCCCCGCAGATTAGATGCCGTCCCACAATGCGCAACACCCACCGCACGGTTAACCGTGCTTAACACTTTGATATGTACACTTTGTGCATCGTTTGTGCACAGGTTGTGAACGGGCTGTGTCACGCCCCCTGTCACCCGCCTTGCCAATAGGTTAAGGCTCCGCTCATGGCCGAATTCACCGCATTGTCCGCGCTGCTCAACCACGGGTTTGATACCGTGATCGATGTGCGCAGCCCGGCCGAATTCGCCGAAGATCACCTGCCCGGAGCCATCAACCTGCCCGCGCTGTCAAACGATCAGCGGGCCGAGGTCGGCACAATCCACAAGCAGGTCAGCCCCTTCAAAGCACGCAAAATCGGGGCCGCCCTTGTGGCGCGCAATGTGGCCGATCACCTGACCGGTCCGCTGGCGGAAAAGCCCGGCGCATGGCGGCCGCTGGTCTATTGCTGGCGGGGCGGTCAGCGCTCGGGGTCTTTCGCCTCGATCCTGACGCAGATCGGTTGGCGGGCCGAGACGATCAAGGGCGGCTATATGACCTACCGACGGCTGGTCTTTGGAATGCTTTATGACACACCGATGCCGCATCGGATCGTGCTTCTGGACGGCAACACCGGCACCGCAAAAACGGATATTTTGCAACGCCTTAGCGCCCGCGACCTGCAGGTTCTGGACCTTGAAGGCATGGCGGGCCATCGCGGGTCGTTGCTGGGGGCAACCGCTGCCGGGCAGCCCGCGCAGAAGGGTTTTGAAAGTCAGTTGGCGGCGGCGATTACAGCGCTTGACCCCGACAAGATCACAGTGGTCGAGGCAGAAAGTTCCAAGATTGGCCAGATCAACCTGCCCAAGCAAATCTGGGCTGCGATGACGACGGCACCGCGCCTTGTCATCGACGCCCCCTTGCAGGCCCGCGCGGCCTATCTGACGCAAGCCTATTCGGACGTGATATCGGACCCGGCAGAGCTAAAGAAGCGCTTGAATCCATTGCGAAATTTGCGCAGCCACGCGGTTGTGGATGGTTGGATTTCCCTTCTGGATCAAGGCGACATGGAGGGGTTGGCGACCGCACTGATGCGCGACCATTATGACCCGGCCTATACGCGCAGTCGCAGGATCGATAGCCGCGCGATGCTGGGTGAGGTCGCGGTCGAGACGCTGGATCCAATTGGTCAGGACAAGGCTGCAGACGACATAGCGAAGCGGCTTAAACAGCTTTGATCGCGACAGGACTGTCAGTGATGTCCCCAATGATTGCTGCCGGATAGCCTGCCGCGTGTAAATCGGCCAGAACCGTCGCGGCCCGTTCATGCGGCACCGTTGCCAACAAACCACCGGCCGTTTGCGGATCAAACAACAGATCAAACCGCGCACCCGCAGGGCCAAAGACATCTCCGGCACCGCTGACATTGTCGGCATAAAGCGATGACCTCACACCACTTTCCGCAAGGTCCAACGCCCCGTCCATAACGGGGATATCCAACAGGTTCAGCCGCGCCCCCACGCCCGACGCCGCGCAAATACCATTGAGATGTCCAGCAAGTCCAAAGCCGGTCACATCCGTCATCGCATGGGCGGTCGTCAAGACATCCGCAGCCCCGGCCTGTGATTTTTGCATATGGATCAACGCGTTGTTCACCACAGCGCCGCTTGCGGCCCCATCCATTTCAGCGGCCATAATGACCCCAGAGCCCAAGGGTTTTGTCAGGATCAGCGCATCACCCGGGTTTGCCCCCTGCAACGTCTTGGGCGGGGTCGCGCAAATCCCCGTCACGCTGAAGCCGATGGTCAATTCCGCCCCAAGAGAGGTGTGACCGCCCACGATCTCGGCCCCGGCTTCACTCACCACCTCACGCGCGGTGGCGGTAATTTCGGCCAGTGTCCGGCGCTGCAGCTCTGGCGACATCCGTGGCAGGATCAGGTTCAATGTCACAGCCTGCGGCGCGGCACCCATCGCCCAGATGTCACCCAGCGCATGAACCGCCGCGATGCGCGTCATCACCACCGGATCGGCCCAGAACGACCGCAGGTGATCTGTGCTGATGACCTGCTGCACGCCGCCGGTTGTGATGATCCCGGCATCGTCCCCCGCGCCCAGAACATCCATCAAGGCCCCTCGCCCGACCTTGGCACCGCAGCCGCCGCACATGGGCTTGTGGCCCTGCGCCTCTTTCAGGCCAAGGGCGTGGGTCAGGGGCGGCTTGGGAGCCGCCATCACCGGCAAATCTTCAAACTGACGCATGAACTTAACGTCGATATGGTCCTTCCACCGCCACAGCAGCGGACCGGCCCTTGCGGTCCCGAATTTCTCGGCCAACGCGGTTTTGCCGCCCAGCGAAATCAGCTTGAGGTAGTCCTTTTGCGGCACATAGGGCCGCAGCGCCCCGCCAGACAGAACAGCCCGAAGATTGTCAAACAGGACGGGTGCTTCGCGCACTGCAAAAACGCCCGCCTTCGGACGGGGATTGGCGGTCAGATGAGCACAGTCACCGGCTGCAAAGACCGCAGGGTCAGAGGATTGCAAGTTGGCATCCACGGCCACAAAACCGTCGTGCAGATCAACGCCGATATCCGCGATCCAGTCATGCGGCTTGGCCCCTGCGGCCCCGGTGGTAAAGCCCGACGGGATGCGGCGGCCATCGGCAAGGATGACCTCTTTCTTTGTGACCTGCACCGCTTCGGCGTTTTCCACGACAACGACGCCGGCCGCTTGCAGCGCCTCAAGCATCTTGCGCCGCGCTGTATATCCCAGCGCATCAAGCACCCGCCCCCGGTCGATCAGATGCACCGTCGCATCGGACCGCGCATGATGCATCGCAAGCGCAAGCTCTGCCCCTGCGACACCGCCACCGATGACGGCGATTTGTGGCGTTTCCACCGAGTTGCGAAAGCTGTCCCAGCGCGAGGCAAAGCGCCCTAAGGGTTTGGCAGGTATGCCAAAATCGACGAACCCGGGTAGCGTCGGCATGGCAGACGTGATGCCGACATCAAGGCTCGCGACATCGTAGACAATGGGCGGACGGCCCGGCACGCTAATATGTCGGGCGACAGGATCAATCGCCGCTACGGCACCATCTATGATCCGCGCACCGGCGAAACGCGCGAGCCTTACCAAATCAATGTCCAACTCATCGCGGGTGTAATGCCCCGCGACAAACCCCGGTAGCATCCCCGAATAGGGGGCGGTCGGGCCGGGGTTGATGACTGTGACGCGTACGCCGACCAGCGGCTGCATCCCCCAACGGCGCAGCACCAGCGCGTGGGTGTGTCCACCACCAATCAGCACAAGGTCGCGGGTAAATGGGAAATCCGGCGTCATGCCAACCCCTTAGCGCGAAATGCGCCTAGGGCGAAAGCCATTGTCCGGCCCAATCATCATCTCGTGAAAAGGACGCGCGCCGGTGATCGCGGCCCAGATGGACGACATCCATCGCCATTACCCGGCAATCCAGGACGGCAAAGGTCGCTGGGTCCGGGTCCTTGGAATAAGCCAGCGCATCAGCAATCGGTCGGCCCGGCGCGGGCTTGGTGCCATAACTTTGGCGGCTGTGGTCAGGTACCCCATCCCAATCGGCACCTACCGCCGCCCCGGTCAGTATGTCGACGTGAGCAAGAATGCGGATTTGCAGGCTTTGCCCCGCGTCCCAGATGTGCAAGGCCGCCTGCGGGTGTGCCTGCAAGCTCCTGATTTTATAAGAGTATATGTCCGTGAAAATGCGTAGGTTGTCGGGCCGGTCGATTACACGCAAAACCACCGTCCGCGCCTCTGGCGCGCCATCAGGTGCAACGGTCGCAAAGGTCGGATAGCGGGCCGGGTGGTCGGCATCAGCCACCCCTTGTGCCAATGTGTCCCAGACCCGGGCATGCATGCCGCCAAGCGTTTCAAACCACTCACTCATAGCCTGTCATCTCCAGATAGCCTTTTCCCTGATGCGAGCCTGACACGGTCACCGGCCCTTCCCAATAGGGCACCGAAGTCTCCATCCATGCGCCATCATAGATCGCCGTCACTGTCACATCGACGCCCCGGTCGGGCAGTGTGACTTGCCAGCTTGTCGGGATCTCGCGGCCCGCGACCTTTGCCATGGCAAGAGGCCGTGCCGAAAATGCGCCATCCCCATAAGCCGTCGTACTTTCCGCATCTATCCATGTGGCCGAGGAATACGCGCTGCCATCGGTCTGCCGCAAAAGGAACCCCATCAGCTTGGTGCCATCCTCAAAGGAAAGCGAAAACCAATCCCAGCCCTCCTGATCCTCTGCCAAAGGCTGCGAGGACCATTCCCGGTCAAGCCAGGCATTGCCCGTCACGGCGACCTCTCCTGACGGCAGGGTCAGGGTGCCCGCGACCTCATAAAAAGGCTGGGAATAGTAGTATGACGCCTGCCCGCTGGCGGATTTGACTGAATAGCCATCGGCACCGTGAAAGATCAGCGGGCCGGTTGCGGTCAGGTCCATGTCATAGGCAAAATCCGGGCCACTCGCGGTCATGGTCAGCGCGTCAAAGCGGCCAGCCAACTGCCAATCGTCGATCCATGCAGCGAAGGGGTCGGCGGTGACGCCAGCCTGACCAACCCCGCCGCGCGCCAGCCGTTCGGTCACAAAATGCGCATCAGGCGTGGTGACGGCGGCATGGCCCATCCAAAGCTGCGGCGCTGTCCAACCTTCTCCGGCCTCTGGCGCCAGAGCCGACCGGAAGAGCGTCCATTGTAGCCCATAAGGCGTGCCATCTTCGGCCTGAAGGTTCGCGGTCAGATACCACCATTCGATCCGGTAGTCGGGGTGTGGCCCGTGGTCGGCGGGAAAGTCGAAGACCGGGTCGGGCTTTGGAACAGCAAAGCCATCCGCATCGGTGCCCAGCCCGGCAAACCCCTGTGCGCTTGCGGCGAGGGGAAAGAGCAAAAAGGTCAGGGCCTTAACGTTCATTGGAAAACACCTTGAGCAGGTCGCTGGGCGGCGTCCGCGAGAGCCGCCAGGCTGGCCAAAGCGCGGCAAGAGCCGCTGCGATCAGCGCGAAGACCAACAGACGCAGGTAGTCCAGCGGGAAAAGGAACATCGGCAGCTTCCACCCAAAGGCCGCGACATTGACAATCGCCAGCAGGGCCCAGGCCAGCGCCAGCCCCAAGGGCAGTGCGGCCATGGCGGTCAGGACAGCCAGCAGCACCGCGCGGATTAGCTCAAACCGGCCCAACTGCGCGCGGGTCATGCCCATGGCCCAGGCCGGGGCCAGTTGCGGAACCCGCATCGCCGCGAGGGTCAGCAGGCTCATCAGAATGGCAAAACCCGCAACGGCAAGGGTCAGCACATTCAGCGCAGTTGTGACGGTGAAGGTGCGATCAAAGACATCGAGCGAGAACTGCTTGATACGGGCCTGATTGATGGTCTGGTCGGGCGGCAGGCTCAGGTCCTTTGCCAGCGACTGGACCAGATCAGGCACCGCGGCCGGGTCCATCCGCAGGCCAAAACGCAGCGGCGTTTCCGATGGGTAGAGCCGCGCGAACAGCGGCTCGGTGATAATGACCTGCCCGATTGGATTGCCATAGTCGCCATAGGTCGCAGCGATCGTCAGTGGCGTCGCGCCAAGCGTCACAATGTCCCCGACCGCCAACCCCGAGCGGCGCGCGAGTTGCTCATTGATAAGGATCGCCTCGCCCGCAGCTAAATCATCCCATGGGGTTGGCGCTGCGGTCAGAAAGGTCCAGCCTTCGCGGTAGGTCGCATGGTCGCGCGCGCCAAAAACCTCGGTCGGGAAGCCTGCGATTTGTGCCTCGGCTGACTGGATTGGCAAAATGGCTTCGACCTTGGGGGCCACGTAGGATTGCAGCGCGGCCGCCTCTTGCGGTGTGCGGGCGGTCACGTAAAGCTCTGACGCGAGGCGTTGGTCCAGAAATCCGGTGAAGGTCAGGCGGAAGCTGCTGACCATGGTCGAGACGCCAACATTGGCCGCCATCGCCAGCAAGAGCGCCATGAGCGCCAGTGACAAACCGGGGAGTTGCTGGCGCGTATCGGCCCAAAACCATGCCGCACGGACCTCGCCTGCGCGCAATTGCAACAGGGCGAGCACCCGGTCAAGCAAAAGCGGCAGGGCAAGGGCAGCCCCGATCAACAAGCAGGCCAACATGGCGAAGCCCGCCAGAAGACCGTTACCCGTGATGCCGAGCAAAAGGGCCGCGATCAACAGGATGATGGCCGCGACACCTTGCAAAACAGCCCGCCGTCCTGCGGCCATCGCCAGCGCGCGTGGCGCGGCACCGGCCAGCAGCGGCATCCGCGCCAACCGCCAGAAAGCGCCACCCGCCGCCATGGCCGTCCCCCCCATGGCAATCGCAAGGCCCGAGAGCCACCAGACCGGGCGCAATTGCAGCGTGCCCGCCACGTCGGCCCCATAGAGCCCGCGCAGGGTCGCGGCGACGTCGGGCAAGAGAAGCGAGGCGATCAGATAGCCGAGCATTACGCCCGCCACCCCGGCCAGAAGCGCCATCAGCATGAGTTCCACCGCCATCAGCGCGATCAGCCGGGGCAAGGGCACGCCCAGCGCGCGCAGGGTGCGGACCACCGGGCGGCGCTGTTCAAACGCCAGCCCAATCGCGCCATTCACGATGAAAATGCCCACGGCAAAGGACAGCAGACCAAAGGCGGTGAGGTTCAGATGAAAGCTGCCCGTCAGCCGCCCGATGTCCGAGCCCCCTTGCGCAGGCTGGCGGCGCAGATCGGGGGCGGCCTGTTCCAAGGCAGTCTGGATCAGCGGTTGCCGCGGCGCGATCAGCAGGCGGTTGATCTGGTCGGGCTGATTCAGCAGCCGCTGCGCCACGCCGATATCAGTGATAACAGTGCCGGGGGCCACATCAGGCGAAAGCACGGGGTCTGCGTCGATGTCACCGAGTTGGTCCAACGCCTCTTGCGTGCCAAAGATCTGACCCTGTCCGGATAGAAACGCCCCGATGTCGGCCCCCTGATCCAGCGTCACGGGGCCAAGGCCACCGGGGGCTGTCAGCGGGTCCTGCCCGACGATGCGGACGCCGTTCAAGCGCCCCTCAACCACCGGCGACACCAGCCAGCCTGCGCGGCGCAACGCGATATAGGTCGCCTGTGGAATTGGTCCGCCACCCTCGGCCAAAAGCTGATCAAACTGCCCCTCGCCCAGTGTTGCGGCGGCGGCATCATATGACGCACGCGCCTCTGCGTTGACGGCCTGAACGCCCGACCAAAGCGCCGTCGCCAGCGCAAGTCCCGCCAAAAGCGTGAACAATTGCAACGGGTTGCGCCACCAGTGAGAGGTGAGCGCGGCAAAGACCGCCCCCGTCACGCGACTTGCCCTCGCGCCAGATGCAACCGTCGCACCATACGCCCGGCCAGACGGTCGGAATGGGTGACCATCAACAGACCCGCCTGCGTCTCGGACACCAGATCCAGCATCAGGGACAGGACAACCTCCGCCGTCGCCTCATCCAGATTGCCGGTGGGTTCATCGGCCAGCACGAGCTTGGGCTTGGGCGCGAGCGTGCGGGCAATGGCCACGCGCTGCTGCTGCCCACCCGATAGCTGTTCGGGATATTTGCGCAGTTGCGGCTTCAGCCCCATGCGGTCGGCCAGTTCTGCGCACCATGCAGCATCATGTTGCCCCGCCAGACGTGCCTGAAAGGCGATATTGTCGATGACCCGCAGGCTGGGGATCAGATTGAATTGCTGGAACACCACCCCTACGGTCCCGCGCCGCAGGGCCGCACGGCCGGTGTCGTCAAGAGCGGCGATATCCACGCCATCCAGCATGATCTGCCCCTGATCGGGCACATCAAGCCCGCCAATCAGATGCAACAGCGTGCTTTTGCCGCTGCCGCTTTCGCCGGTCAGCGCCAGTGTGTCACCGGCAGCGAGCGTCAGGCTGACACCGCGCAGCACCGCAAAGGGTCCATCGGCGGTTTGAAAGGTCTTGTGAATATCTGTTGCATTCAGCAGCATGGGTCGTCCTGTCGTCTCTTGCCGGGCAAGGTAGACCGCAAAGTGACGCCGGACACCACCCTGTGACGGGACGTCTCACTGGTCGTGCCGTGACGCGGGCGGCTAGATGACCGGGAACACACGAAAGGGCACTCTATGACTGATATCGTAATCCTCAGTGGCGCGCGCACCGCGATTGGCACCTTTGGCGGCAGTCTAGCGGGCACCACGCCGATTGATCTTGGCGCAACCGTGACCAAGGCCGCGCTGGATCGTGCGGGGTTGGTCGCAGCACAAGTGGGTCAGGTCGCCTTTGGCCATGTGATCAACACAGAGCCGCGCGACATGTATCTGTCCCGTGTGGCTGCGATGGACGCAGGCGTGCCAGACGCGACGCCCGCGATGAATGTCAACCGCCTGTGCGGGTCCGGCGTGCAAGCCATCGTGTCGATGGTGCAGGCGCTGCAACTGGGCGATGCAGATTTTGCCGTGGCCGGTGGCGCGGAAAGCATGTCACGGTCACCGTTTATCCTGTCGGACGCCCGCTGGGGCGCAAAGATGGGCGACGTGAAGACTCGCGATATGATGTTGGGCGCGCTCAATTGCCCCTTTGGCACCGGGCACATGGGGGTGACGGCAGAAAATGTCAGCCGCGAACATGACATCAGCCGCGCTGCACAGGATGCCTTTGCGCTCACCTCACAGGAGCGGGCAGCCAAGGCGATCGCGGCGGGGCATTTCGACGCGCAAATCACACCCGTGCAGGTGCGGAAAAAGCGCGAGATGGTCGATTTCGTCACCGATGAACACCCCAAGGCGACAACGGCAGAGACTTTGGCCGGATTGCGCCCGGTCTTTGAAAAAGACGGCAGCGTGACGGCGGGCAATGCCTCTGGCCTGAATGACGGGGCGGCGGCAGTGACGCTGGCGACGGCAACGGCGGCAGAAAATGCCGGGCTGACGCCAAAATTCCGCGTCTTGGGTTATGCCCACGCAGGCGTACGGCCCGACGTCATGGGCATTGGACCCGTACCTGCGGTGCGCAACCTGCTGGCGCGCACCGGTCTGTCCATCAGCGACTTTGACGTCATCGAAAGCAATGAGGCCTTTGCGGCCCAAGCCCTTGCTGTGACACAGGAACTTGGCCTCGATCCAGCACGCGTCAACCCCAATGGCGGCGCAATTGCGCTCGGGCATCCGGTCGGGGCCACAGGTGCCATCATCACCGTCAAGGCGATGTACGAGCTTGAGCGCACGGGCGGCAGCCGCGCGCTGATCACCATGTGCATTGGTGGCGGTCAGGGCATCGCGCTTGCAATCGAGCGGCTTTAGGCCGGATCAGGGTAGGGCCGGGTAAAGACCGGCTTTTCCGGTGTCGACAGCACCGGGTCAAAGGCATAGCCATCCGTGGCAAAATCCTTGATCGCCTCGGCCTCTGTCAGGCGGTTGGTGATGATGTGCCGCGCCATCGCCCCCCGTGCCCGTTTTGCGAAAAAGCTGACCATGCGGGGGCGGTCATCTTTAACCTCTAGAAACTGCGGCGTGGTCACGCGCAACTTGAGCGCCTTGTGATCCGCAGCGCCAAAATATTCCTGACTTGCGCAGTTGATCAGGGTGTCGGTCCCAAGCTGGTCTGCCTGCCCATTCAGGGCCTTGGCGATGGTATTTCCCCAATAGTCATAAAGGTTGCCGCCGCGCCGGGTTTTCAGACGGCTGCCCATCTCCAACCGGTAGGGCTGGATCGCGTCCAAGGGCCGCAACACACCATAAAGGCCTGAAAGGATGCACAGGTGATCCTGTGCCCAGTGCAAGTCGTCGGGCGTCAGCGTCTTGGCCTGAAGGCCCTGATAAGTGTCACCGTTGAAGGCGAGTGCCGCCGGCTTCACTGTCTGCGGCGCGGGCTCTGCCGCGAAGGCCTTGAACCGGTCGCGGTTCAGCCGGGCAAGGTCATCCGACAGCCCCATGAGCGCCTTGAGCTGCGTCAGCGTCTGACCGCGCATCGTCTTGGCCAAGCGCACCGCATCTGCCTGAAAGGCGGGATCCGTCGGCGCGGTGTCAACAGGTTCAAAATCAAGCGATTTGGCAGGAGAAATCGTAATCAGCATGGGCACCCCTTTGGTCGTGACCCGCTACTTAGCACGTCATGAAGCCGGGGCCATGGGCTTTGCGGCAATCGGGGATCGGACCGGCGCTTATTTCTGGCGCACGGTTCCTGCGACATCGGGCACCGAAAGCGACAGGTCAATCAGTTCGGCGACCGAATGGATGCCCATCTTTTCAAGTATCCGCGCCCGGTGGTGATCGACGGTGCGCGGGCTGATGTTCAATTCGCGCCCGATTTCCTTGCTGGCCGTATTGGACGGATTGGCGATCATGAACTGCGCAATCTCGCGTTCGCGCGTGGTCAGGCGGTCGAACTTTTGCAGCGTCATATGCCGCGTATCATCGGCGGCGCGTGCCTGACGGTCGACCTCAAACGCATTGTTGATACAGTCGATCAGGATGTGCTGGCGGAACGGTTTTTCAAGAAAATCTATCGCGCCGGATTTCATCGCCTGCACCGATTCCCGCACACCGCCATGGCCCGAAATGAAGATGATCGGGATGTTGATCTGCTTGTCAGACAACAGCGTTTGCAGCTCCAATCCGTTGAGTTCCGGCAAACCATAATCAAGCACAAGGCACCCCGGGGCCGCCGGATCGTAGGCGCGCAGGAAATGGGCGGCGTCCTCAAACACACGCACCGAAAAGCCGCGTTTCGACAGTGCGCGCGAGAGCGTTGCCCGCACCTTGGCATCATCGTCGATCAAAAAGACCGTCGGGTCCTGATCGTCAGTCCTGGCTAAGGCATTTGTCATGTCTGCGCCCCATCAATCGGCACAGTGAAGAAGAATGTCGTCCCGTCTGCGCCGTCCGTCTTGTACCATAGCCGCCCGCCATTCGCCTCTGCAATGGTGCGCGAGATTGACAGCCCTAATCCCAGCCCATCGGGCTTGCTGGTCTGAAACTGCTTGAAAAGTACAAGATCAGACGCGATGCCCGGCCCTGTGTCTGCGACGCTGACCCGGACGTATTCCCCGTCCTGTTGGGCGGAAATCGTGACCTCGCGACGTTCGCTGTCAGCGGATGACATCGCCTCAATCGCGTTGCGCAGCAGGTTGGTCAGCACCTGCGCAATACCGACCCGGTTGCCAAGCACCTCGGGCAGGTCACCGACGTGCGACGCGATCGTGACGTCGTGCTCGGTCGCCTCGTGCCGCATCAGGCGGCAGGTCTGGGCAATCAGATCAGGCAGGGCAAAACGCGCTGGCGTATTCGTGTCCTTGCGCACAAAGCCGCGCAGGGACCGGATGATATCGCCGCCTTGATGGGCCTGTTCGTCCAGTTCTGAAAGGACACGCAACAGTTCTGTGGGGTTGTCAGGGTCCTGCTGGGCCAGACTGATGGCGGTGTCGACGTTTTGTGTGATCGCCGTCAACGGCTGGCTCAGTTCATGCGCAAGCCCGGTTGCCATTTGCCCCATCATGTTAACACGCGTGGCATGCGAAAGCTCTCGGTTGAGGTCCTGATTGCGTGCGTCCAATTCGCGCCGCTTTGCGATCTCGCTGATCAGCGTCTGGTTGGCATCGCGCAATTCCTGATAGGTACCGGGCAGGGGTTCATGCGCCGAAACCTCCCCCTGCGACACCAGCGAGGTCCGCACCGCAAATGCCCGCACCGGACGCAGGATCAACTCTGCCAGCGTGACCCCGGCAATGGCCGAAAGAAGCGAGATCAACGCCGCGATCCAGATGTTGCGACGGCGGTTGTCCTTGATCCCCTGAATAAAGTCATTCTCGGGCACAAAGACAGAAATGATCCACGGTAGTGAGGTGCCCGTCATCGGCCCAAGCAGGGTCAGATAGGCCTCTCCTGCGTATTCAAACCCCGATTGCACCACCTCATCTGACAGATCGGCGGTCTGATCAAAGCCAGCGAAGGCTGCGCGCGTCACCGGATCGCTGATCTCGTGCACATTCACAAAGTCCACCGTGCCGTCCGCCGCCTGATCCGCGATATCGGCAAAATTGGGATGCGCGATGACATCGGCATTCTCATTCAGAATGACCGCCAACCCCTGCTCTCCGATGCTTAGTTGTGAAAGGAAAGTGGAGATATCTGCGATCTCGATGTCCACGCCCACCACGCCAGAGACCCGGTTGCCTGCTGACAGGACCGGGGCGGCCACGGTAATGCCGGGCTGTTGAGAAGAAAAGAAGATATAAGGATCGGTCCAGACGCTGGCACGCGCGGCGGCTGCATCGACATACCAGCGCCGTTCGCGCGGATCAAAGGTGTCTTCGGGGTCAAACTCTCGCGCGGCGACGGTGCCATCCTCTTCGCGCCAGAGCAGTTCAATCACACGGTTGTCAGGGTCATTGGCGATAAACTTCGTCCGGTAGGGGCCCGGACCATCGCTGCGCATCACGTAAGTAAAGTTCCCCGCCGCATCGCCATAGAAGATGCCCGAAAGCTGGGTTTCGGTTTGCAGATGCTCAAACAGAAAGGTTTCAAGGGCGGTAGGGTCGTTGGCATCCACGATGCCCGCTTCAATCATCCGGCTGGACAACTCTGCCGCTTCGCGGGCGGGTTCAAGAAATCCGTTGGTATGTTCGACGGCTGTCAGCCGGGCATCGCCCAAAAGGCCGCGCGCGTGTTCCAGCATCGCCCTCTCGGACGAGATATAGGATGTGGACACCACAAAAAGGATCGCCAGAAACTGAAGACCAGCCAGGCTGAGCGCCAGAACAAAGCCCAGCGAATACCTCATGTTGCGTCCGATATCGTGACCATCAAGCTCTTCTTAACATAGTTTGCGGCAGGCTGAACCGGGCCCGCCTGCGCTGCTGACTGCCAAGGAATCACATGCGCCGCGCGCTGAAAAACCGGGCAAGGCGGGCGACTGCCTGTGCAGGCCATGCGTGGTGCGCACATTTGCGCCGCCTCGAAAGAGGTTCAGCGCCCCGTGCCCGCCGATGCGACAGGCCGCGGCGGCGATGTGATCTAAGCCACTGCAATAGAATGGAAAAACCCGGAACATCGGTCGGCCCTTTGCTATGTCGATGCAAAGCCTCTCATTCCGTCGCCTGCATTTCTATAGGTAGTTACGCGCATAGACAGGCCTGCAACGCGCTGAAACATTTGGCGCATAAGCAGAAAAAACCTGCACAAGTCCTTGAGGGGAGGTCGCGTCAAATTTGGATCATTGCACCGCAAGGGCAATGTCCGCTGCCCCCCTTTGTGATCACAACTGACCTCGGGAGTCTCATAATGACACAGACAAAGTATCTTACACTTGCCGCGGCCTCTGTCGCGCTGACGCTGTCCGCGCCTGCGGCCATCGCCGAAGAATTCATCACCATTGGCACAGGCGGTGTCACGGGCGTGTATTACCCCACTGGCGGCGCGATCTGTCGTCTGGTGAACCAGGGCCGCCGCGACCACGGCATCCGCTGCTCGGTCGAATCCACCGGTGGGTCGGTCTACAACATCAACACAATCCGCGAGGGTGAGCTGGAATTCGGCGTCGCCCAGTCCGACTGGCAGTACCACGCTTTCAACGGCTCCTCCCGCTTTGAAGAGGCTGGCGCTTTTGAAGACCTGCGCGCCGTCTTCTCGGTCCATGCAGAGCCCTTTACCGTTGTGGCCCGTGCAGATTCAGGCATCACTTCGCTTGAGGATCTGGCCGGTAAGCGCGTCAACATCGGCAACCCCGGTTCCGGTCAGCGCGGCACGATGGAAGTCGTGATGGAAGCCATGGGCTGGACCATGGACACGTTTGAATTGGCATCAGAGCTGAAAGCGGCCGAACAATCCGCAGCCCTTTGCGACAACCAGATTGACGCGATGGTCTACACCGTCGGTCACCCATCCGGTTCGATCCAGGAAGCCACCACAGCCTGCGATTCCGTGCTGGTGGAGATTTCCGGCGACGTGATCGACGCGCTGATCGCTGACAATTCATACTATCGTGCCGCAACTATTCCCGGCGGCATGTATCGCGGAAACGATTCCGATACGGCAACTTTTGGTGTGGGCGCAACGTTCGTGTCCTCTGCCTCTGTGTCGGATGAGGTGGTCTACACCCTCGTGTCCGCCGTCTTTGACAACATCGACGATTTCCGCGGATTGCACCCGGCATTTGCTAATCTTGTCCCCGAGGAGATGTCTTCAGCCGGTCTGTCAGCCCCTATCCATCCCGGGGCGCTGCAGTACTACCGTGAGCAGGGCTGGGCGGAGTGACCCACACCCCGCCAATGCCGGGAAAGCAAGCAGGAAAGCGGGCAACCGCTTTCCTGCACCACCACAAGGGACGGGTGGCATTGATCATCTGACCTGAACCCGAGGGAGTGACGTGATATGGCCACCGATCAAGATCAGCGCCAAGGACTAAGCGAAGAAGAGCTGCAAGAGCTCGTATCGGCATCTGATGCCGGTGCCCGCAACCCGGTTGGGGCCGTTGGCACCTTTCTGGCCATCGTGGCGATCGTCTGGTCCGTCTTTCAAGTCATCCTCGCCTCACCGCTGTCGAACCAGCTTTTGCCCGGTTCGGTGGTGAACAATTCGCGCCAGATCCATCTGGCGTTCGCGATCTTTCTGGCCTTCATGGCCTATCCCGCCCTGAAATCCAGCCCCCGCAACTACATCCCAATTCAGGATTGGGTGATGGGTCTTTTGGGCGCTTTCATCGCGCTTTACGGCTATTTCTTCTATGACAAGATCGTCAATTCCGGCGGTCTGGCCGACGACATGGACAAGTGGTTCGCGCTTGCAGGTCTGATCCTGCTGTTCGAAGGCGCACGCCGCGCGCTTGGCCCGGCCATGGCGATCATCGCCGTGATCTTTTTGCTTTATGTCTTTTACGGTTCTTCCAACGTTGTCCCCGACGTGATCCGCTGGGGCGGTGCCTCGCTGAAAAAGGCGATGAGCCATATGTGGATCACCTCCGAAGGGGTGTTCGGCATCGCGCTTGGCGTCTCGACCAAGTTCGTGTTCCTCTTTGTGCTGTTTGGCGCGCTTTTGGATAAGGCCGGGGCGGGCAACTACTTTATCAAGATGGCCTTTGGCGCGCTGGGGCACCTCAAGGGTGGCCCGGCCAAGGCGGCTGTTGTCGGCTCTGCCGCGACGGGCCTGATTTCGGGTTCGTCCATTGCCAACGTGGTCACCACCGGCACCTTTACTATCCCGCTGATGAAGCGGGTGGGCTTCACCTCGGAAAAGGCAGGCGCGGTTGAAGTCGCCTCTTCCGTCAACGGGCAGATCATGCCACCGGTGATGGGGGCTGCGGCCTTCCTCATGGTGGAATACGTCGGCATTTCTTATGTCGAGGTCATCACTCACGCGTTCCTGCCCGCGACAATTTCCTACATCGCATTGGTCTATATCGTGCATTTGGAAGCGGTGAAGAACAACATGCCCACATTGGGCGATCGGGTCGTGTCGATGGGTCGCACCATCGGCGGGATGGCCGCGTTCTTTGTGGGCTTCGCGCTGCTGTGTTACGGCGTGCAATACCCGGTGCGCGCCATCACAAGCGCCCTGCCCTCGTCCGGCCTGATCCTGTCGGCACTGGTGTTCCTTGTCTATGTCGCGCTGTTGTGGGTCGCCTCGAGCGTGCCTGACCTGGAAGCAGACGACCCCAACGCCAAAGAGGTCGAGTTGCCAGTTGTTGGCGAGATCTACAAAGCGGGCCTATACTTCCTGCTACCGATCATCGTGTTGGTCTACTTTCTGATGATCGAACAGAAGTCGCCGGGCCTGTCGGCATTCTGGGCCACCATCCTGCTCTTTGTGATCCTGCTCACGCAGCGCCCGCTCAAGGCCATCTTCCGTGGGGAAAGTGAATTGGTCGAACGCATCAAGGACGGCATTGTCGATCTGATGCAGGGCCTGATTGATGGCGCGCGGAACATGATCGGTATCGGTCTTGCGACCGCGACCGCAGGCGTGATCGTCGGCACCGTGACCCTGACTGGTGTGGGTCAGGTCATGGCTGACCTTGTGGAGTTCCTCTCAGGTGGCAACCTGATCCTGATGCTGATCATGGTCGGACTGTTGTCACTGGTTCTGGGTATGGGTCTGCCGACGACCGCCAACTATATCGTCGTGTCCTCTTTGATGGCGGGCGTTGTCGTCGAACTTGGTGCGCAATCGGGGCTGATCGTACCGTTGATTGCGGTGCACCTGTTCGTTTTCTACTTCGGCATCATGGCCGATGTGACGCCGCCAGTGGGCCTTGCCAGCTTTGCCGCTGCCGCCGTGTCAGGCGGTGACGCGATCCGCACCGGGTTTGTTGCGTTCTTCTACAGCCTGCGCACCGTGGCGCTGCCGTTTGTCTTTATCTTCAACACCGATCTGCTGTTGATCGATGTCGGATGGGCGCAAGGCATACTTGTCTTCGTCACGGCCAGTATTGCGATCCTTGTCTTCACCGCTGGCACCATGGGCTATTTCGTCACCCGCAGCCGGATCTATGAAAGCATTGCGCTGATCTTCATCGCCTTCATGCTGTTCCGGCCTGATTTCTTCATGGACCGCTTTCAGCCGCCCTATGCCGATGTGGCCCCGGCGGCACTGGCCCAGACCGTGGAAGAGGCCGCGCCGGGCAGCGAAATCCGTGTCGTGGTCAATGGCCCGGACTTTGACACCAGCGAGTTGCGCGACACAACAATCGTGTTGAGCATCGGAGACGAGGACCCCGCAACACGGCTTGATACCATGGGGCTGGCGCTTTTTGAGGAAGGTGACGCCATCACCCTGGATGAGCCGATGTTCGGGTCGCCCCATGCGGATGCTCTGGCAGATTATGACTTCTACGGTGATGAATTCGTGACCATCAAAGAAGTCCTGGCACCCCAAACGCAGATGCCAAAAGAGCTGGTGTTCATCCCGGCCCTGATCCTGCTGGCCGGTGTCTTCATGCTGCAACGTGGCCGGGCCCCGGCCCGGGTCGAAGAAGAAGGAGAACCCGCATGACCGGTCCAGTGCTTTGCGCCATCGACGTCTCGGACGCGCAGCGGGATGACGCCGTGATCCGCACCGCGCACCGCATGGCGCAGGCGGAAAATACCACCCTTGACGTCGTGACAGTGGTGCCGGATTTCGGCAAAAGCCTTGTCGGCAGCTTCTTTGAAGACGACCACCATTCCAACATGGTCACCGCCACCAAAGAGGCGCTGAACGCTGTTGTCGCCGTCGCAATTGGCGAAGAGGCCAACAAGAACGTCCGACACATCGTCGCCACGGGCACCGCCTATGAAGAGGTGTTGAATCTGGCCGAAACCGCAGGTTCCAGCCTGATTGTGATCGGCGCGCACAAGCCTGATTTCAAGGATTACCTGCTGGGGCCAAATGCGGCACGTGTGGTGCGCCACGCCAGATGTTCGGTTTTTGTGGTCCGTTCTGACTGATCACCGCCCGTGCACCGCACGCCGCGAAATCACCGGGGCACAGAGCATACACACTTTATGCACAACCGATGCACAAACCATCAGCATGAAAGCCTGAATTGGCGTTAACCTGTGCGGCGCGGCGCAAAAAAGAAGTGGCGCGCTTCAGGCAACATCCTGCGTGAGCACAGTCAGGAACGCATCACCAAAACGGTCCGCATGGCGATCCCCCAAGAGCCGCTCAATCGCATCGCGCGAGGGGTCGCGCAATTGGGCGACCTTGGCCAATAACGACGCCGAACAGGTCATCGGTTTGCCCGTGCCATCCGCGCCACGTTGCAGATCGGCCTGTGCTGCCAGCAGCCGGTCATAGACGGCCCCTTCTGTGCGCCCGGCAAGCTTGCGGCGCGAGGGGTGAAGCTGTTGCGTCTCACCGGCGATGACCTCAAGAAAGGCGTTGCCGTAGCTTTCGAGCTTTTTCGCCCCAACGCCATTAATCCGGGCCATGTCATCAAGGGTCTGGGGCCGGGTTTCAGCCATCTCAATCAGGGTGCGGTCATTGAAGATAATATAGGCCGGACCGCCCTGCGCCTCTGCCAGCGCGCGGCGTTTGGCCTTGAGGGCGGACAAAAGCGGCGCGTCTTCTTCGCTGACCATCTGGCGGACCTTTGGCCCCGCAGTCTTGGCGGCCTTGATCGTGTCACGGCGCAGCTTGATCGTCGCCTCCCCCCGCAAGATCGGCAGGGCGTGATCGGTCATACGCAGCGCACCATGACGTTCGGGGTCGGGGCGAAACAGGTCATGCCCCATCATCTGACGGAAGATCGCCTGCCACTGCGGTTTGGAGTATTCTTTGCCGACACCATAAGTCGGCAAGCTGTCATGGCCGCGCTGCGCGATCTTGTCAGTACGCGCGCCCATCACGATGTCGATCAGGTGGCCAGCCCCGAACCATTCATCCGTGCGCAGCGCTGCAGAAAGCGCCATGCGCACCGGTTGTGTCGCATCAAAAACCTCTGCCGGTTTGTCGCACAGGTCACAATTGCCGCAAGGGGCCGGGTCTTCGCCAAAGTAGGACAAAAGGTTCTGGCGGCGGCAGTGCAGCGCCTCTGCCAGCCCCAGAAGCGCATTCAACCGGCCATGGTCTGCGGCGCGGCGTTCGGGCGGGGCCAGGCCTTCATCAATTTGCTGGCGGCGAAAGCCGATGTCCTGGCTGCCAAAAAGCGTCAGCGTCTCGGCCGGTGCGCCATCGCGACCGGCGCGGCCGATTTCCTGATAGTAAGCCTCGATCGACTTGGGCAAATCGGCATGGGCCACCCAGCGGATATCGGGTTTGTCCACGCCCATGCCAAAGGCCACGGTGGCGCAGACGATCAAGCCATCCTCTTGCTGGAAGCGGCGCTCGACGTCGCGGCGGGCCTCAGCCTCCATCCCGCCGTGGTAGTGACAGGCGATATGGCCCGCCTCAGACAGCGCACGGGCAAGCGTTTCCGTCTTGGCACGGGTGCCGGTGTAGACGATGCCCGATTGCCCTTTGCGGGCGGCGGCGAAGTGCAGGATTTGCTGGCGCGGGCTGTCCTTGACGGCGAAGGCAAGATGGATGTTCGGGCGGTCAAAGCCGCGCAGGAAAGTGGCGGGCTGCTGGCCGCCAAAGAGCTTTTCAACGATCTCGGCCCGGGTTTCGGCATCCGCTGTGGCGGTGAAGGCCGCAAGTGGCACGTCGAGCGCGCGTTTGAGTTCACCGATGCGCAGATAATCGGGCCGGAAGTCATGCCCCCATTGGGAGACGCAATGCGCCTCATCCACGGCAATCAGGCTGACGCCCGCCTCTGCCAGCATCCGCTGCGTGCCGCCCGAGGCCAGCCGTTCTGGCGCCATATAGAGCAGTTTCAGCGTGCCATCGGTCAGGCCGCGCCAGACCTCATCGGTTTCTGCTTCCGTATTGCCGGAGGTCAGCGCACCTGCGGCAACACCGGCGGCACGCAGCCCCCGGACCTGATCGCGCATCAGCGCGATAAGCGGCGAGATGACGACGGTGACGCCGGATCGCGCCAGCGCAGGCAATTGAAAACACAGGGATTTCCCGCCACCGGTCGGCATGATCGCCAGCGTGTCTTCGCCACAGGTGACGGCGTCAACGATCTCTTCCTGCCCGGGGCGGAAGGCATCAAAGCCAAATACGTCAGACAAGAGCGTGGCAGCGCTTTGCATGGGGTCCTGTCGGTTTATTGTTCTGCTCTTTGAGGGTGACAATCGCAGATGAACACGCGGTTAACAAGAGATTGAGACTTTGGAGGTCAGACGATTATTCGGTGAATAATCGTGCCTCCGGCGGGCATATTTTCATTCAGAAGAAAGCAGGGCGTTGCGTTGGAGGTTCGCTCGTCCTACCCCTGAGCGCAAAGGGAGAACTTCATGGGTGAAATTACGCTCGTCCGGCACGGGCAGGCCAATTCGGCTGCCGACAATGAGGCGGATTATGACCGGTTGACCGAATTGGGCCACCAGCAGGCGAAATGGCTGGGCGATTGGATGCGGGCACATGATGGTGCGTTTGATCATGTGGTGTCAGGGTCGCTGCGCCGCCAGCGCGAAACGGTGGCCAATATGGGCTGGGCCGATGCGGAAGTGGACGCGCGCCTGAACGAGATCACCTATTACGATCTGACGGCCGAGATGGACGCATTGGGTGAGATCAAACGGGACGGGCCCGAGGATTTCGCAGTGCATTTCCCCGCCACTTTGCAGGCGTGGAAGGACGGCAGGATCAAGGGCACCGAAAGCTGGACCGCCTTTGTCGACCGTGTGCAGGGGGTGATGCAGATGGCGGCCCAACCGGGACGGCGGGTGTTGTGCGTGACTTCGGGCGGGATCATCAGCCGGGCGGTGGCGGACCTTTTGCACCTCGACATTCCCCAGATGGCGCAGATTGCCCTGCCGATTTTGAATACCTCGGTGCATCGGATACATGTGACACCGCACGGGCCAATCCTGTCGACGTTCAATTCCGCGCCGCATCTGGACCATATCGACCGATTGGAAGCACGCACGCATTACTAGGGGGGAGCCATGTACCGACTGCATTACGCGCCAAAGACTATCTCGATCGCGACGGCCATTGCGCTGGAAGAAGCGGGCGTGGCCTATGAGGCGGTGCCGGTGGATTTTGCCAGCGGGGCGCAAATGGGTGCAGCCTATCTGGCAGTAAACCCCAAGGGCCGCGTGCCCGCGCTGGAAACGCCAGACGGCATTCTGACCGAAACCGGGGCGCTGTTGGAATATGTGGCCCCCGCGCTGGTCCCGGATGACGCGCTGTTGGCGGCCCGAATGCGCGAGGTGATGTATTACCTTGCCAGCACCATGCATGTGGCCCACGCCCATAAGTTACGCGGGACCCGTTGGGCGGACCAGCAAAGCAGTTTTGACGACATGCAGGCCAAGGTGCCGGAAACCATGACCGCCTGCTGCGCCTATCTGGAAGAGGTCTTGCCGCTGGCCCCCTTCGCCTTGGGCGAAGGGATGAGCTGTGCTGATCCCTATCTTTTCATGGTGCTGAGTTGGGCGCCGGGTGACGGGGTCGACATGACAAACTTTCCCAAGTTGAGCAGTTTCAGCGCCATGATGGAAGCCCGGGAAAGCGTCAGGTCGCTGACCGAAAGGGGGTTCCTGTGACGCATCTGTGGGTCCGCGCAGAGAGCCGCCCGAACGAAGAGCGGGCCGGGCTGACCGCTGAGGGTGCCGCAGCCCTGATGGCAGCAGGCATGCAGGTGACGGTGGAGGAAAGCCGGCAAAGGGCGTTGCCGCTGGATGGCTATCGCGCGGCGGGTTGTGAGATTGCAAAGGAAGGCGCATGGGTTGACGCACCAGAGGACGCGCTGATTTTCGGGCTGAAGGAACTGCCCGAAGATGGCACGCCCTTGCGGCACCGGCACATCATGTTTGGACATGCCTATAAGGGGCAGGCCAGCGGCAAAGTGCTGCTGGGCCGTTTCGCGGCAGGCGGCGGCACGCTTTATGATCTGGAGTATCTGGTCGATGATGCGGGCCGCAGGGTAGCCGCCTTTGGCTATTGGGCCGGGTTTGCAGGTGCTGCCGTGGCGCTGCGTTGCTGGATTGCGCAACAACGCGGCGGGATTGCGGGGCCGGTGCATACCTATCTGAGTGCGACGCATATGACCGCCGACTTGCAATCGGCCCTGACCCGGCTGGGCGCGGAACGTCCTAGCGCCCTGATCATAGGGGCCAAGGGCCGGGTCGGGACAGGTGTCGCGGACCTGTGCCGCGACATGGGCGTGGCAACCACGCTTTGGGACATGGAAGAGACCGCTCATGGCGGGCCGTTCCCGGAGATCCTGCACCACGATCTGTTTTTCAACTGCATTCTGGCCCGCGACGGGACGCCGATTTTCGTGCACGAGGGCGCCCGGACAGTGGAGCGCCGCCTGCGGGTGATTGGCGATATCGCCTGTGATCCCGACAGCGCGTTCAACCCGATCAAGGTTTATGACCGCGCCACCACATGGGAGGCCCCGGCGCTGCGGGTGCATGACCAGCCGATGCTGGACGTCATGGCGATTGATAACCTGCCTGCGATGTTGCCCGTTGAAAGTTCCGAGGATTTCGCTGGGCAATTGCTGCCGTCGCTGCTGACGCTTGGGCAGATTGAGGCAGGTGTCTGGGGACGTGCGAAGGCAACGTTTGATGCGGCCATGGGCGACGCAGGCTAGCGCCAGTCGCCCAGCGCGGTTTGCCACAGCGCAAGCGCCGCGACGGCGGCCGTGTCGGCACGCAGGATGCGCGGGCCAAGGCTGATTGCATGGGCGTAGGGCAGGCCTCGCAACCGGTCGCGTTCGGCGTCGGAAAAGCCACCCTCTGGCCCGATCAGGATCGCCCAGGGGCCGGGGATGTCTGGCAGGACTGGTGATGCGCCCGATGCCGCCTCATCACAGAACATCAACTGCCGGTCTGCGGGCCAATCGGCCAAAAGCGCATCGAGTTTTTGTACCACGCTGACCTGTGGCACATAGGTGCCGCCAGATTGCTCTGCTGCTTCAACCGCATGGGCCTGCAGCTTGTCCGGGCGGGTCTTTTCGTTGGTGAAGGCGGTTTGCACGGGGATGATACGCCGTGCGCCCATCTCAACCGCCTTTTCGACGATAAAGTCGGTGCGCGCCTTTTTGATCGGGGCAAAGACCAGCCAAAGGTCAGGCGGCAAAAGAAGCGGGCAGGTCTGGCTTTGGCACAAGAGGATACCGCCGCGCTTGTTGCCCTCTACCACCTTTGCGTCCCATTCGCCGTCGCGGGAATTGATCAGCGACAGCACGGTTCCCACCGGCAGACGCATCACCGCAAAGAGATAATTGGCCTGTTCCCGCGACAGCGGAACCGATTGCCCTTCCCCCAGCGGGTGCTCTACAAACAGACGAACCTTGGATGCCATGGGCGCAACATATGACCGAGCCTTCACCAACGCCAGACGGGATTGTGGCCGATAGCGCGGGCAATTGGGTGGATACCATTGCGCCAAAGATCACCCGCCCCTTTCTGCGGCTGAGCCGGGCGGACCGGCCCATCGGCACATGGCTCTTGTATGTGCCATGCCTGTGGGGGCTGGCGCTCGCGATCCTCGCCACGGGACGTTATTCGACCCATGATCTGTGGACGATTGTCGGCTGCGGGATCGGTGCCTTTCTGATGCGCGGTGCGGGGTGCACATGGAATGACATCACCGACCGCGACATTGACGGGCAGGTTGCCCGGACCCGGTCACGGCCGATTCCGTCAGGGCAAGTCTCGGTCAAGGGCGCTTTGGTCTGGATGACGCTTCAGGCGATTCTGGCCTTTTTCATCCTGCTTACCTTTTACCCCACCGCGATCTGGCTTGGCATCATCGCGCTGTTGCCGGTCGCGATCTATCCCTTTGCAAAGCGCTTCACCTGGTGGCCGCAGATCTTTTTGGGGTTGGCCTTCAACTGGGGGGCGCTGCTGGCTTGGGCCGCGCATACCAACACGCTCAGCTGGTCGCCCTTTGTCCTTTATCTGGCGGGCATTGCCTGGACGCTGTTTTATGACACGATCTACGCCCATCAGGACACTGAAGATGACGCGCTGATCGGGGTCAAATCCACGGCGCGGCTGTTTGGCGACAAGTCCAAAGTCTGGCTGCGCGGCTTTCTTGTGGCGGTGCTGGCACTGATGGGGCTGGCGGTTGTGCTGGCCTGTCAGGACCGATCCGTGCTGAGCCTTGTGATCGCGCTTGGCGGGCCCTGGGCGCTGGGATGGCACCTGTCATGGCAGCTGTCGCGGTTCAATCCAGAGGACGACGCCGGGCTGCTCAAGCTCTTTTGGTCTAATCGCAACGCGGGTCTTTTACCCCTGCCGTTTTTTGCCATTGCGCTATTCGTGTGATTGAACCCCTGCCCGTCTGACCCTATTGAAGAGGTCACGCGGTCAACCGTGACGGAGTGTTATGCGCCTTTCCTCACTTTTTCTACGCATCGGTGTCTTCATCATCGCGGCCTTTATCTCTGTGCTGGCGGCACGGGCAACGGTGGCCGTGGTCGAGGATCGCTCTGTTGTGGCGGTGCAAGAAGAGCTTTTGGACCAGAACCACGAATGGGCATCGGTGGTCGGCGACGGCCTGCAGGTGATTATCGAGGGCGAGGCCCCGAGCGAGGCATCCCGGTTCCGCGCGATTTCGGCGGCAGGGCGCATCGTGGACGCCAGCCGCGTGATTGATGTGATGAGCGTGGTGGACAATGCAGGCATAGCACCGCCCGAGTTTGCCATCGAAATCCTGCGCAATGATAGCGGCATTTCCCTGATCGGTCTGATCCCGGCAGATACCAACCGCGAAGAATTGACCAATCGGATCACGCGGTTGGCAGGCAATCAGCCGGTGACGGACCTGTTGGAGATGGCCGATTATCCGGTGCCGGACACCTGGCGTCCGTCGCTGAATTTCGCGCTGCGGGCGTTGTCAGAGCTGGAGCGGAGCAAAATCTCGGTCACGGCGACACGGGTGTCGGTCAACGCGATAGCCGACAGCGCAGAAGAAAAGCGGCGGATGGAAACAAGTTTGGCGCGCAACACGCCTGACGGGGTGGCGATGGCGGTGGCGATTACAGCGCCGCGGCCCGTGATCTCGCCCTATACAACGCGGTTTGTGCTGGATGACAGTGGCGCGCGGTTTGTGGCCTGCGCCGTGGACACGCCAGAGGCCGAGCGGATGATCCTGTCTGCCGCCACCGAGGCCGGTTTTGAAGGCAAGGCCAATTGCGTCAACGCGCTGGGTGTGCCGTCCCGGACATGGGGCGAGGCGGTCGCGCTTTCGATCGGGGCGATCAAGACGCTGGGCGGTGGCACCGTGACATTGTCGGATACCGACGTCACGCTTGAGGCCGCATTGGGCACCAACGAGACGCTTTTTGAACGCACCGTGGGCGAGCTGGAAAGCAGCCTGCCGGATGTCTTCGCGCTTTCGGCGACCCTGCCCAAACCACCCGACGCCAGCGCGGAAGGTCCCCCGCAGTTCACGGCAACCCTCAGCCCCGAAGGGGCGGTGCAGTTGCGCGGGCGGGTCCCGGATGATCTGGTCAACACCACGGCCGAGAACTTTGCCAAGGCCAAGTTCGGCCAGACCAATGTCACTATGGGAACGCGCGTGGTCGAAGGCCTGCCTGCCGGGTGGACCGTGCGGGTGCTTGCCGGGATCGAGGTGCTTTCGGAGCTGTCAAACGGCGCGGTCGTGGTTGAGCCTGATCTGGTCAGCGTCACCGGTAACGCCAACGCCAATACCGAGATCACCAGTCTGCTGATCGACAAGCTGGGCCAAAGCACCAAGGTCGAGCTGGATGTGACCTATGTCGAAACGCTGGACCCGATTGCGGCCTTGCCCACGCCTGAGGAATGCGTGGCACAGATTGGCGTCGTGACCGAACAGCGCAAGATCCTTTTTGATCCCGGTTCTGCCTCGATCACATCCGAAACACAGCCCGTCGTGGATGACATCGCGGAAATCCTGCAAAAATGTCCCGACCTGCGCATCCGCATCGCAGGGTACACCGACAGTCAGGGCCGCGAAGAGATGAACCAGCAATTGTCACAGCAGCGAGCCGAGGCGGTTCTGGCCGCCCTGCGGGTGCGCCGCGTGCCGGTCGCAAGCTTTGAAGCGGTAGGCTTCGGCGAGGCCGATCCGATCGCCGACAATGAGACGGAAGCCGGGCGCGAGGCCAACAGACGTATTGAATTCAGTCTGATCGTGCCAGAGCCTATCCCCGAGGAAACAACTGCATTAGAAGAGCTTGAAGCCACGCCCGACGAGGCCGGCGAATGACAGTCAGGACCCGACGTTGAACCGTACCGAATTCATTATCGCCACCGCGATCATCCTGTTTGTGGCCTTTATGCTGGGCTGGTTTGCCAGCTGGCTGGTCAACCGCTTTACCCGCGTGACCAAGGCCGAGATTGGCGAGCTGGACAAGATGGCGCAGGCGCTGCACGAGGCCGAAGAGACCCGCGATCAGGCGATCACCTATCTGCAGCAGCGCGAAGCCGAGATCACCAACCAGCTGGCCCAGACCGAAGCGGAACTGCGCGCGGCGATGGACGGGCTGCGCGACGCGCGACGCGAAGCGGAAGAATTACGCGCCTATGTTGAGCGGCAAAACGCCGGTTAGCGCTATAACGTCCAAAAAATTGTCCCCGTTCTATTTGGGAATTAACCATTTGGCGTGATAATGCCTGTATCGGATTGAAAACAGGGCATTTCACAGGGCACCACATGACCAATGATCCCTATGCGGACCACCCCGGATTGCGTGGTAAAATCACCGATCCGATGGATAGCTACTTTCGCACCAACGACTTGCGAGAGGTGATGCTGTCCAACCCCGCAACAGCGCCGTTCTGGCACTTGTTGTACACGCCAGAAGAACGCCAGGCCTCGCGCGATGCGGCATTGGCCGATCATTCCGGCGATCTTTGGGTCTTTGCCTATGGGTCCCTGATGTGGAACCCCGCTTTGCGGTTCGACAAGGTTCTGCGAGCACATGCCCCCGAACACGCCCGCGCATTTATCCTGCGCGACATCTATGGCGGGCGCGGGACAGAGGACAACCCGGGCCTGATGGCGGCATTGGACGCGGGCGACGGTTGCGACGGCCTCGTCTTTCGGGTGCCCGAGGCCTTGATCGAAGAGGAAACCGACATCCTTTGGGCGCGGGAATTTGTCGGCCCCGGCTACACCCCCGAACTGATCGAAACGAACACCAAGATCGGGCCGATCAAGGCGCTTGCTTTTCTGGCCGACCACGATTCGGTCATTATGACCGCCGACATCAGCTATGAAGAGCAGATCAAATGCGTGGCACAGGGTGAAGGCTTCATGGGCACCTCACTGGATTATCTGCTTGGGATCAAAAAGCAGTTTGATGTGCTGGATATCACCGACCCGACCGTCGATGAATTACTCGCGGCGGCGCAGTCCTATTTGCGGGTGCAGGCCAAAGCCTCTTAACCGGCGGGGCCCGCGGACTGGCGGTGATGCAGGATGCGCCCGATGGTATTGAGCAAGAGTTGTGCCGCCAGAATAGCCGTGCCGCCGGTCTGGTCGTAATCCGGCGCGACCTCGACCAGATCAATCCCCACGACGCGCTGGCGCTTGGCCACGGCGGCGAGCAGTTCCAGAACTTCGTAATAAAGGAACCCGCCATGGCTGGGCGTCCCGGTGCCCGGCGCGATTGAGGGGTCAAAGCCGTCGATGTCGATCGTCAGGTAAATATCAGCCTCTGCCGGGATCCGTGCCAAGAGCGCCTCTGTCCCCAAGGCACGGCACTGCCGCACCGACAGAATGTCCGACCCCATCGCGCGGGCATCAGCATAGCCCGATTTGGCCGTGGAAGAGACATTGCGGATGCCGAACTGTGACAGGCCGGTCACATGGTCCTGTTCTGCCGCGCGCCGCATCGGATTGCCGTGGCCATGGCGGACGCCATGCCGTTCATCAACGAAATCCAGATGCGCGTCGATCTGCAGGATATGGATCGGGCCACGCCCTGCAAAAGCCCGCACACACGGGATATTCACCGAATGATCGCCGCCCAGAACAACCGGCAAAGCGCCCGCATCAAGGATCGTGCGCACGCCGGTTTCGATGTTGGCATGGCTCGTCTCGGTGTCGGTGTGCACAATGTCGGCGTCGCCGATGTCGACGACGCGCGTGCCCTCGCCCAGATAGGTGACGTCATCTTCGTGGTCATAGGCCCCGGCATGTCCAAAGGCAAAAAGGGTCGAGGCTTCGCGGATCGCGCGGGGACCAAAACGCGCACCGGGCCGCCATTGCGTGCCAAAGTCGAAGGGCGCGCCCATCACGGCCACATCGGCGTCGATCGCGGACCAATCGGCCACGTATTCATATTTGCCAAAGGTCGAAATGCCCACAAAAGGCAGGTTCAGGCGACCGGTGTCATAGTCATGGGGCATAAGACGTCCTTTTACCCGCGAACAGAGCATTCAAACCGCGCCAAATCAATCACTTGTTCATCTTCCCATGGGCGCAATGGGGTGGCAGAGTGGCGCAGAAATGCAGGAGGGACAGCATGTCGACATTCGTGATTTGGGGAGAGGCCGACCATCGGGTCCGCGCGACCGGTCTGGCGCAGGCCTATGGGACCACCGCAGCGGGGATTGACGCCCCGGCGGCCCAGATTGCGGGACTGGATAAGCTGGTCTTCTGGGGTCACGGTACAGCCACCCATTTCTGCGGCAAAACACCCGAGCAATTCGTCAAGACGATCAAGACATGGCGCACGATCAACAAGGGTCTGAAAACGGTTGAGATGCTGACCTGCAACGCGCGGCATTCCGAAAACGGCCGCGAAAGCTATACCGATCAGGTGGTCACCGCGCTGAGCCGCAAGGCCAACAGCCGCGCCGACAAGGTGAACTTTCGCGCGCTGCCGGTCTGCACAACGCCCAGTGGCAAGACCTGCCATTATTCGATCCTGAAATGGCACCCCGGTAGCCAGACATGGGCTTATATCGCCGCGCCCAAGAAGGATGAGATCAACCATTGGGACAATCACATGCACGACGGCGTGGTGAAGTTGGAAGATTTCATGGTGCCGCGCGGCGCGGCAACCGATTATCCAAAGGCACATGCGGCCTTTAAGGCCTCAAACGGCAAGCTTTTGACCGACCCATATGCGGTGCGGCACAATTGGAACACGGATGATTTTGATACCTATAACAAGGACTTCAAGCGCATTCGCGATGACACCTTTATCGCCACCGGCAACCTAGGGCTGTTGCGCTGGTTCCTGACCGATATCAAGTAGCGCGGGGCGCTGCCGCACGGCGCAGGCGGTCATTGATCGCCGCGCCAAGGCCATGATCGGGAATGGGTGAGACCGCGATATGACGCGCGCCCATGGCATCAAGTTGGTGCAGCATGTCAAAAAGGTGCGCTGCCGCTTCGATCAGATCACCGGAGGGTGACAGGTTCAGCGGTGCGTCCACCGCGCCAAAGCCCAGCAGGGTTTCTTCCGGGGTTGGGTCCGTGACGCAAAGGCGCACAGACCCGCGCGGCGCATAGTGAGAGGCCAATTGCCCCGGCGCTTGCGGGTTTTGAGGCGTGAGGTCATGCGCCAATGACGCGCCAAGGCAAGCCTCCAGCGCCTCTGCCGGGATGCCACCGGCACGCAGAAGCGTCGGAGGATCACAGGCCAGAATCGTCGATTCAAGACCAACACCACAGGCCCCGCCATCCACGACGGCCCCGATCCGACCGTCGAGACCGGCAAACACGTGATCGGCTGTCGTCGGGCTGATCCGGCCCGAGGGGTTGGCCGAAGGTGCAGCCACCGGGCCGTCAAAGGTGGCAAGCAGGCCCTGCCCCACCGGATGATCGGGCACGCGGATCGCAAGTGTTGGCAGCCCCGCAGTCACCAGTTTCGAAATACCGGCCTCTGCCCGCAAAGGCAGCACAAGAGACAGCGCACCGGGCCAGAATGCGGCTGCCAGACGCTCTGCCGCGTCGTTGAACGTGACGTAACGCCGGGCGGTCTGCAAATCGGGCACATGCGCGATAAGCGGGTTGAAACTGGGCCGTCCCTTGGCCGCGTAGATGCCTGCCACCGCAGTATCGTTGCGCGCATCAGCGCCAAGGCCATAGACGGTCTCTGTCGGGAAGGCGACCAGATCACCCGCACGCAAGAGTGCGGCAGCCTGTGACAAGCCAGCGGGATCGGGGGAAAGGCGCAAGGTCATGACGTGGCGTTTCGGTTGATGGGCAGCAGTGGCTTGCTACCTTGGGCGAAAGATTTCAGTTGCATAGCTGCGGTCCGCCATTTTGCCAAGCCGCGCACAAGTCAAGGACGTCCCATGCCGTATCGCGCCCCCGTCGCCGATTTTCGCTTTCTGCTCGATCATGTGACCGGCTTTGAAGCCGTCAGCGCAACCGAGACCTTCGCAGAGGCGACCCCGGACATGGTCGATGCCATCCTGACCGAGGCGGGCAAGATGTGTGAAGAGGTGCTGGCGCCGCTGAACCGCGCGGGTGATCTGCATCCTGCGGTGTTGGAAAATGGCGTTGTGCGCACCTCTCCGGGGTTTGGCGACGGCTATCGCGCGATCGCTGACGGCGGCTGGATCGGGATGAGTGCCAGCCCTGACAACGGCGGCATGGGCCTTCCGATGACCTTGACCACCGCGGTGAACGAGATGATGTCGAGCGCATGCCTCGCACTACAGCTTAACCCGCTGATGACCCAAGGCCAGATCGAGGCGCTGGAACATCACGCGAGCGATGAAATCAAGGCGCTTTACCTGCCAAAGCTGATCTCGGGCGCATGGCACGGCACGATGAACCTGACAGAGCCGCAGGCGGGGTCCGATGTGGGCGCGCTGCGGTCGAAGGCTGAACCCAATGGCGATGGCAGTTACAAGATCAGCGGCCAGAAGATTTACATCAGCTGGGCCGACAATGATTTTACCGAAAACACCTGCCATCTGGTGCTGGCGCGCCTGCCCGACGGGGTGCCCGGCACGAAAGGGATCAGCCTGTTCATGGTGCCCAAGTTCATCCCCGACGCCGATGGCAACCCCGGCCAGCGCAACAGTCTGCGGGTCGTCAGCCTTGAACATAAACTGGGGCTCCACGGCTCACCCACGGCGGTGATGGAATATGACGAGGCGACCGGCTGGCTGGTGGGCCCCGAACATGGCGGCATGGCCGCGATGTTCACAATGATGAACAATGCGCGTCTTGGCGTTGGTGTGCAGGGTGTTGGGGCTGCGGAAGGCGCCTATCAGCACGCATTGACCTATGCGCAGGACCGCAAACAGGGCAAGGCGGGCGGCACTGGCACGATCATCGAACATGCAGATGTGCGCCGGATGCTGGCCGAGATGAAGGCCGATGTCTACGCGGCACGTTCGATCGCCCTGATGAACGCGGTGGCAATTGACATGGCGACCGCCACCGGCGACGCGGGCTGGGAGGCGCGCGCCGCGCTGCTGACCCCCATCTGCAAGGCGTTTGGCACAGAGACCGGCATCGCGGTTGCGAATGCAGGCGTGCAGGTGCACGGCGGCATGGGCTTTGTCGAGGAAACCGGTGCTGCGCAATACAGCCGCGACGTGCGGGTGACCGCGATCTACGAAGGCACCAACGGCATTCAGGCGATGGACCTAGTGGCCCGCAAGATGATGGACGGAGGCGAAGCCGCGTTCCGCCTGATCGAAGAAATCGAACAGGGTGCAGAGGCCGCAAAGGCCAGCCACCCCGATCTGGCCGAGGCCGTTTGGGGAGCTGCGGAATCCCTGCGCGAAACGACCGAATGGCTGGTGGAACAGGACATGACCGACCGCTTTGCAGGCGCGGTACCTTTCCTGCGGGCCTTTGCGCGGGTGCTGGGCGGACATGTGCATCTGACCTCGGCCATCAAGGGCGATGCGACCCGTGCGCGGCTGGCCACTTTCTACATCAACCGTCTGCTGCCGGAGTTTGCAGGCCTGCTGGCACAGGTCCGCGAAGGGGCCGAGGACGTGATGGCAATCACGCCCGAAGATCTGGTGGCATGAACCTGGCAGCTGGGTTTGTCTGGCAAATCCGCAAAGGCGGCACGGTTGAGATCACGCATGACGGACGGCGTGCCGCAAGCTTGCGCGGTGACCGGGCCAAGGCGTTCCTTGACGACATGGATGCGCTCGACCATCAAGGCCAGCAGGACGAAATGGCCCGTCTGACTGGCAACTATAAGCGTGGGAACGAACGTCTTGCAAAACACCATCCACGCAACCGGTAGCATTACCACACCCTTTGCAGACATCCCCGCAGAAGGCGACGCGGTGACGGTCGCCCCCGGCGTGCTGTGGCTGCGGTTGCCGCTGCCGATGGCGCTGGACCACGTCAACGTCTATGCCTTTGATGAAGGCGACAGCTGGACCATTGTTGACACCGGTTTTTCCACCAAGCGGACCAAGGCCATCTGGGGCAAGCTGCTGGCCGGACCGCTGGGCGGCAAGCCCGTGTCCCGGGTGATCGTAACGCATTACCATCCCGACCACGTCGGCCTTGCGGGGTGGTTCATGTCCCATGGCGCGGAACTGGTGACAACGCGCACGTCCTATCTGTCAGCCCGGATGCTGATGCTTGATGAACAACCGCTGCCAACGCCCGAGGCGCTGACCTTCTACATCCGCGCGGGCATGGATGCCGACGTGCTGGCCAAAAGGAAGGCCGAGCGCCCCTTTAACTTTGCCGATTGCGTTGACCCGATCCCGCAGGGCTATACCCGCATCAAAGAAGGTGACGTGATCACCTTTGGTGGGCGGACGTGGGATGTGCGTTGCGGTGATGGACATGCGCCCGAACACGCCACCTTCTGGAGCCGGGATGACAATCTGGTGGTCGGTGGCGATCAACTGCTTTTGTCGATCAGCGCGAACATCGGGGTCTATCCCACAGAACCAGAGGCCGAACCGCTGGGCGAATGGCTTGCTGCTTGCGAAGGATTCAAGCCCTTTGCACGGGACGATCAACTGATCCTTGCCGGACACAAGGTGCCATATACCGGCCTGCCGTTGCGGTTGGAGCAGATGATCGAAAATCACAAAAGCGCTTTGCGGCGGTTGATGGAACATCTGGCAGTGCCGCGCAGCGCGGGGCAATGCTTTCTGCCGCTATTCAAGCGCGAGATTGGTGGCGGCGAATACGGGCTGGCACTGGTTGAGGCGGTCGCGCACCTCAATCACCTGCATCAGACCGGGCAGGCATCACGCACGATCGGCCCCGACGGCGCATATTTGTTTCAGGCCGTAGCGGGCGGTTAACCCATTCGCGCTAGGCTGCGCGCATGACGTTTCAGCTGTTCCTGAGTGATGCGCGCAACTGCCCTTCGGCGACCATGCGGATGAGCCAGATTCTGGCCCCGCTCAGCCACGCGCTTGATATGACAGAAGGGCAGGCACCGGGCCATTGCATCCGCTGCGCCTATATCGGGACGCGGCTGGGGCAGGAATTGGGGTTCAGCGGTGATGCGCTGAACGATCTTTATTACACCCTGCTTTTGAAGGACTTGGGATGTTCGTCCAATGCGGCGCGAATTTGCGCGCTTTATCTGGCCGACGACATTAGTTTCAAGCGCGATTTCAAGACGATAGACGGATCACTTTCGTCGGCGCTCCGGTTTGTTTTTGCCAAAACCGGGCTGGAATCGGGGCTGTCGGAACGATTTCGCGCAATCGTCAACATCATGCAGAACGGCGGCGAGATCAGCCGCGATCTGATCGAAACACGCTGCCAAAGAGGGGCTGAAATCGCAGGCAAGATGCGGTTTTCCAAGGTCGTGCAGGCCGGGATCATGGCGCTGGATGAACATTGGGACGGGTCCGGCAAGCCCGAGGGGTTGGTGGGGGGGGCGATCCCGCGTGAGGCGAACATCGCGCTGCTGTCGCAAGTCGTTGATATCTTTCACCAAAGCGAAGGGCGCGATGCCGCGATGACAGAGGTGCGCCGCCGGTCGGGTGGGTGGTTTGACCCTGACATCGTGACTGCGATGGACCGCCTGGCCAGGGACCCGGGGTTCTGGGCCGACCTCAGCGACAGCCACATCGAAGAGGTCGTTTTTCAACTGCCGCCTGCGCTGAACGAAACCCCGGTGACCGAGGGGTTTCTGGACGATGTGGCGGCGGCTTTTTCCGACGTGGTCGACGCCAAAAGCCCCTATACGGCCGATCATTCCGGGCGCGTGACGCTTTATACGGACATGATCGCGGAAGAAATGGGGCTGGCGGCAGGGCATCGGCGCTGGCTGCGCCGCGGCGCGCTTTTGCACGATCTGGGCAAGCTGGGGGTCAGCAATCAGGTGCTCGACAAACCTGCCAAGCTGGACGAGGCGGAATGGCAATCGGTGCGGCATCATCCGACCAATGGTGCCCGCGTTTTAAGCCAGATTGACGCCTTTGCCGATATCGCACCGGTGGCGCACGGCCATCATGAAAAGCTGAATGGCGCGGGCTATCCGCTGGGCCTTGGCGGTGAAGAAATCAGCCTGGAAGTGCGGATGGTCACGGTGGCGGACGTGTTTGATGCGCTGTCAGCAGAGCGGCCCTATCGCGGGCCAATTCCGATTGCCGATGTGTTTCAGATGATGCGCGCAGAGGTGGGGTCAGCCTTTGACGTCGATTGCCTGAACGCGCTGGAAAGCGGGATGGCCAAGTTCAGCCGGACGCGGCACTAGCGCCTAGGCGGCCTGCGCCGCGTGGTCAGATGGCCCAAGGCGACACAGCGTATCTTCACGGATCATGGTCCAGCGCCCACCGGTGCTGCAAAGCGGCTCTGACGCGATACCGCGGCCACCATTATCAAGCGCGCCCGAGACGTAAAGCGTAGGTGCGGTGCCGTTGCTTGCATGACGAAAACCATAAAGCGTTTCGCCGTCGGAAAAGCAGCAAGTCAGCTTGACCGGCCCTGCATCGCCTGTCCCGATCTCTGCGATGGTTTGGCGCAGTGCTGCATCTGGATCGCGATCCAGCCCATGGGCCAAAAGGGTGAGAA
Source organism: uncultured Paracoccaceae bacterium (assembly GCA_947493335.1). GTDB lineage: Bacteria > Pseudomonadota > Alphaproteobacteria > Rhodobacterales > Rhodobacteraceae > CANMYO01. Next base: position 59,648 of record CANLQO010000002.1, read on the forward strand.
AGATAACCTCGCTGTCAGTCGTCCCCTGCCGCGCAGCATAGAGGTCATCGGGGAGGGCTGATTCCAACCGGCGGCGGATCGCGGCAAAGTGCGGGATCTGGCCGTTGTGGCAAAAGGCCCAGCGCCCGTGGGTGAAGGGGTGGCAGTTCACGCGGCTCGTCTCGCCCACGGTTGAAGCGCGGACATGGGCAATGAAATGCGGGCTGCGCACCATGCGGCACAAATGGGCCAGATTGCTGTCAGCCCAGGCGGGTAAAACATCACGGAACAAGCCGGGTGCAGCCCCGTCCCCATACCACGCGACGCCAAAGCCGTCGCCATTGACGGCCAGCTTGGCCTCATTGGCGTGCTGGCTTTGCGCGATCAGCGAATGATGCGGACGGGTAACAATGTTTTCCAGCGGGATGGCCGGACCGGTATAGGCAGCGATCCGGCACATTCAGTGGCGCGCCGCGATCTTGTCGTGCAACCGCTTAAGAATGCGGCTTGCCGTGGTTTCACAAAGTGCCGGGATCAGCGCGTGGATAAGCGCCGCGCCTGCCGCGACGGCCAACCAGAAGCTGAACCCGAAGGCAAAGCGCATATGCCCGAAATAGCTTTCATCGACGGTCGCGGGATGATCGAGGAAGATCCGCGCAAAAAGGGTCGAATTGCTGTGAGTGGTGGTATCAGACATGGGGTTATTCCTGCGTTGGGTCCCTTTCAGCCTATACCAGCGCATAGTTTGACCGGTCCCAAAGATGATTGCGAAGCGCGCTAATTTTGGGATATCATCCCGCCAATGAGCCAAATGATTGACGAAATAGACCGCCGCATTCTTGACCTGCTGCAATCTGATACCACGCTCAGCGTCGATGATATCAGCGCGCAGGTGGCGCTGTCGCGCAATGCCTGTTGGCGCCGGATCAAGCAGATGGAAGCCGCAGGTGTGATCCGCGCGCGTGTCGCCTTGGTCGATGCCGCGGCAGTTGGTTGCCCGCTGACGGCCATGGTCCTGATCCGCACAAATGCGCATGAGGCAGGCTGGATCGACAAGTTCCAATCGGTTCTGAGGCAGATGCCCGAGGTGGTCGGTGCCTATCGCATGACCGGCGATCTGGATTATGTCCTGCGGGTGCGGGTGGCGGATGTGCCGGCTTATGACGCTTTTTACAAAAGACTGACCTCACGGATTTCTGTATCGGACATCTCGGCAAGTTTCGTTATGGAAGAGATCAAGGAAACAACGGCGGTGCCCCTATGAGCAATTCGATGAACACGATCGACACCAGCGCAGAGATTGTCGAGAACGCGGCGATCCCCAGCACGCAAGAGGTCCATTGCGGCCCGGTGCAGACGCCGCTGTCACTGCCGCCAGCGCTGCAGGAATCGCCCAAAGGCAAAAGCGCTGCACAATGGGCCTATGAGCGGCTGATCAACTATATCCGCAACTTCGAAGAGGGTCTGGATGCCGATCACGAGGTCGGCATGGGTCTGGTTGGTGGTGAGGGTGGCCTGATCACCATTCAGGGTCTGGGCTATTTCGACCCCGATCTGATCACCTTTTATGGCGTGACCGAGCGCGGCGCGCGCACGCAACTGGTGCAACATGTCAGCCAGTTGAACGTGATGCTTGTCGCCGCCCCCAAACAGCCCGATCATAAGGAACCGGCCCGGATCGGGTTTCAATTGGCCAAGGCGCTGGAACGCGAAACGACTGCGACCGCCTGACCCCGTGACAGCCGGTTCTGAATCGTCTAGACGGTGCGCAACACGCAATTGAGGACGACGGATATGTCAGAACACAAGCACGGCGAAATGGACATCTCGGTTCAGGAAAAGACGTTTGGCGGGTTCATCAAGATGACCCAGCGCGCAGTGATCCTGATCATCTGCATCCTGATCTTCATGGCGCTCGTCAACGGCTGATGCACAGGCGGGCGTTCTTGGCGGGCGCCGCTTTTGCGGGCCTCGCGGCCTGTAGCGGTGAGCCGGTCTGGGCCCCGCAAGAGGTGGTTTCGGCCAAGGCCTTTCGCGGCACCGGACCGAAGTCGCTGACACTTTACACCATGAAGAACACCGGCTCTGGCAATGGCGCACACACCGCGCTGTTGGTGGATGCCAGCCAAAGGGTCATGTTTGACCCCGCAGGCACCTTTGGGCACCCCACGATCCCAGAGCGCAACGATGTGCTCTTTGGTTTCAGCCCGCAGGTTGAACAATATTACGCGTCTTATCACGCGCGATCCTCTTTCTACATCGTCAGCCAAAAGGTCATCGTCTCACCACAGGTGGCTGAACGCGCGTTGCAACTGGTGCAGGCCAACGGGCCGGTGGCCAAGGCCAATTGCACCCGCGCCACAAGTGCGATCCTGCGGCAATTGCCGGGTTTTGGCGGCTTGTCGCAGACCTGGTTTCCCAACAGCCTATCGGATGATTTCGCGCGTTTGCCCGGTGTCGAAACGCGCGAATACCGCGAAAATGACAGCGACGACAAAACCCTTGCCGCGCGTCAGGTGGACATGCAGATCAGAGCTGCCCAGTCGCAATAAGCCCTGCGTAAAGCACCACGACCCCGGCGATAATGCCCCAAAGCGCATTGCGCCGCCACCAGCTGACCACCAGCACCGCAAGGATCGCGGCAAGCCGGACCGGCTCTGTCTCGCCCCCCGTTGCCGCGGGGTAAAGGGCCAGGGGCGCGACCATTCCGGGCAGCACTGCAACCGGCGTAAAACGCAACAGTTTCAGCACCAGCGGCGGCATGGGGCGGTCGCCGATCAGACCCAGAAAGGAAAACCTGATCAGATATGTGCCGACAGCCAGAACCGCGATAATCAGCCAGATTTCTGCGTTCGAGTAATTCATGCCCGCTCCATCCAGGTTTCAACCGCCGCCCCAACGCCCATGGCGCAGAAGGCGGCGATGATCAGGCCCATGCCGGACGGCAAACCCAAAAGCAAAAGCGCCACGACGCAGGATGTGAATGCAGCCGCCACATGGGCCAGCGATTTCAGCATCGGTCCGACCATCGCCATGAACATGATCGGCACAATGAAATCGAGCGCGTATTCCGGCGGGATTGCCTGACCGACCACGGCCCCGACAATCGTCGCGATCACCCATGCGGGCGCGATCAGCGAGGCGACACCAAGGAAATACCAGGCCTTGAGCGGGGCCGAAAGCTCTGGCCGCTCTTCAAACTCGATCATGCTTTGCATGTAGCTTTGATCGAAATTGATATAGGCGACCAGCGCCCGTTGCCACAAAGGGGCAGCCCCCAGATGGGGGACCAGCGCGGCAGAATACATCGCCATGCGCAGGTTGACCGCCAAAGCGGCCAGCAGCACCAGCACAATTGCGGCATTGTCGATCATCATTTGCAGGGCGGCGAATTGTGACGCCCCCGCAATCACCAAAAGCGAAAAACCGATGATCTGGGCCAGTTGCAAACCCGCCTCTGCTGCCGCCACACCAAAGAAAGTGGCGAAGGGCAGCGCCATCAGCAAAAACGGGGCGCCGTCGCGGACGCCCTTGCGGTAGACGGATTTGACAGTGGCAGCGGTCACGGGATTGGCCTAGCTTGGGATTGCTTGCACAAGCGTTACTCTGACAAGGGCTATGGTTCAATTTGGCGCGGCTTGAAAATACATCAGATTATGTGATCGCCCCCGCGCCAAAACGCGATGGGTTGACCCGGCGGGTGCAGGGATTTGACCACACCGGCGCTGCAATTGATCTGAGTGTGGTCGAGGAACGGCCCCTGACGATCTACCTGAACCGCAGAGAGATCGTCACCGCCATGACGATCGGGGACTATCCAGAGTACCTTGCGCTGGGATTTCTGCGCAATCAGGGCATGTTGACCGACGCAGATGTGGTCACTGCGGTCGATTTCGATGCAGAGGTTGAGACGGTTGTTGTGCGGACAGCGGTTGAGACGGATCACGAAGACAAGCTTGCCCGCAAGACCCGCACCAGCGGCTGCGCGGTTGGCACCGTCTTTGGTGACATGATGGCCGGGCTGGAGGGCGTGACCCTGCCCAACACACCCGTCCGGACATCTGACCTTTATGCGTTGGCCGCGCAGATCAATCGCACCCCCAGCCTGTATCTTGAGGCAGGCGCGATCCACGGCACGGTGCTGTGCCAAGGCAATCGCCCGCTGGTCTATATGGAGGACGTTGGCCGTCATAACGCCGTCGACAAGATCGCGGGCTGGATGATGTCCGAAAGGGTCAAGGCCGAGGATAAGATCCTTTACACCACCGGGCGGCTGACCTCTGAAATGGTGATCAAGACTGCAATGATGGGTATTCCGGTGCTCGCTTCCCGGTCAGGCTTCACGGCGTGGGGCGTTGATATCGCCCAGCAGGTCGGCCTGACGTTGATTGGCCGGATGAAGGGCCAGCGCTTTGTCTGCCTTGCGGGAGAAGATCGGCTGATCCGCGATGCGGACCCCGCCACCGTCGCGCCAGAGCCGCGAAAGTCCGCAAGGAAGGCCGCCGAATGACGCTGATGCATCCAATCCGAACAACGGCCGAGGTCCGGCTCCTGGCCTGCGAGCGGCGCGCGCCATGAAACACCCCTTGGGCGTCATCCTGGCCGGTGGGCAGGCCACTCGCATGGGCGGTGGTGACAAGGGGCTTTTGCCGCTGGGCACGCAGTCAATTCTGGACCATGTCATCGAACGGTTTGCACCGCAGGTCAGGGACCTCGCCTTGAATGCCAACGGTGATCCGGCGCGGTTCGCCGAGCTTGGTCTGCCTGTGCTTGCCGACAGCATCACAGGATTTGCCGGGCCGCTGTCAGGCGTTCTTGCGGGCCTTGATTGGGCTGCCACACAGGACGCCGATCACATCGTCACGGCTGCCGCCGACACGCCCTTTCTGCCTGCCGATCTGGTGCCGCAGCTTTTGCTGGCAGGTGGCGCACAGGGATTGGCGCTTGCAGCGTCACCTTCGGGGCGGCAACCGACCTTTGGTCTGTGGCCCGTTTCCCTGCGCGAAGATTTGCGCGCCGCCCTGCAGAGCGGGTTGCGCAAGGTCGTGCAATGGACCGCCTGCCACGGCGCAGGCACGGCGGAATTTCCAGATGACGCGCAGTTCTTCAACGTCAATACGCCAGATGATCTGGCCACCGCGCGGGCGATGCTATGAACATCTATGGAATCGTCGGCTACAAGAACGCGGGCAAAACCGGCCTGATGGAGCGTCTGGTGACCGAGATCACGACGCGGGGCTTCTCTGTCTCTACCTTGAAGCATGCCCACCATAGCTTTGACGTCGACCAGCCCGGCAAGGACAGTCATCGACACCGCGTCGCGGGCGCATCTCAGGTGCTGCTGTCCTCCGGCACACGCTGGGCCCTGATGAGCGAATTGCGCGGAGCGGCGGAACCGTCGCTTGGCACGCTTCTGGCCAAGCTTGATCCGGTCGATCTGGTGCTGGTTGAAGGCTACAAACGCGACGCCCACCCCAAGATCGAGGCCTATCGCAACGAAACCGGGCATCCCCTGATCGCACCGGGCGATCCGACGGTCCGCGCGGTCGCGAGCGATGTTGTCCCTGACATCTCTTGTCCAGTTTTCGATCTGGACGATACCGCCGCTATCGCAGATTTCATCCTCTCAGAGGTGGGGCTGTGAGCTTTGACACCGTCATCATGGTGGATTGGTCCGGCGGAAATGACCGTGGTGCCACGCCAAAAAAGGACGCGATCTGGACGTGCCTTGCGCGGGGCGGCGTGGCCGAGGACCCCGTCTATCTGCGCAACCGACAAGTGGCCGAAGAATGGATCATCGCAGCAATCGCCGCTGAACATGCCGCCGGCCGCCGTGTGCTTCTTGGGTTTGATCTGTGCTTTTCGTTTCCGCGCGGCTTTGCCAAAGCTCTGACCGGCGATGATGACCCGCTGGCGCTTTGGGACTGGTTCGCCGAACGGGTCGAAGATTCGCCCAAGGCCAATAACCGCTTTGATCTGGGCGGTGAGATCAACGCGATGTTCCCCGGCGAAGGGCCGTTTTGGTACAATGGGCTGCAACGGGACATCCCGCATTTGCCACGCACACAGCAAGGGTACACCGACCAAAGCTTTGCCGCGACACGCGCCACCGATGCCGCCGCCAAAGGCGCGCAGTCGCCATTCAAGCTGGGCGGCGCAGGGGCTGTGGGCGGTCAGGTCATCATGGGCCTGCCGATGCTGTCGCGGTTGCGTCATCGCTTTGGCACAGACCTGTGCGTCTGGCCGTTTGAAACCGCCGAAGCACCCATTCTGCTGGCCGAAACCTACTTTTCGCTCTTGGATGAGCCTTTGGACGGCCACGCGATCAAGGATGCGGCGCAAGTCGCGCTTTATGCTGCGCGGTTCTCTGGCCTTGGGGACGCCCAATGGTCAAAGATTCTTGACCGCCCGCCCGATCCCGAAGGCTGGGTTCTTGGCCTTGGGCAAGAGCATCTGCTGACACCGGCGTTGACCCCCCCGCCGCTGCGCAACGATTGCTTTGCCATGCCGCAGGGGGCCTATTGGACCCCGGTTGAAAAGGCGCTGCGCCATTTGCGCGAGAACCTCAAACCCGTGGTTCCGCAAGAGACCATGGCGCTGGCAGATGCAGCGGGCCGAGTGCTGGCGCAGGATGTCATTGCCAAACGCAGCCACCCGCCTGCGGCCAATGCCGCGGTTGACGGCTATGGTTTTGCCGGGCCAATTCCCACCGGACCGGTCGAGATGCCGCTTGTCGACGGTCGCGCTGCTGCCGGTGCGCCCTACCCCGACGAAGTGCCTGCGGGCTATGCGATCCGCATCCTGACCGGGGCCATTTTGCCGCGGGGCGTCGATACGATTGTCCTGCAAGAGGACGTCACGGCCAATGCGCGCGCCATTGCTTTTCACGGGCCGCTTAAACAAGGGGTGAACGCGCGCAAGGCGGGCGAGGATATGCAGGCAGGCGATACCGTCATGCCCGCCGGGCGCGTCTTGACGCCTGCCGATCTGGGCACGTTGGCCGCTGTGGGCATTGGTGAGGTTGCGGTCTTTGCGCCTCTCCGGGTCGGTGTGCTGTCGACTGGGGATGAGCTTTTGCCGCCCGGCGCAAAGGCGCATGACGGGCAGGTCTATGACGCCAATGGACCGATGTTGCGGGCCACGCTGGCGCGTTGGGGATTTGAGGTCGTGGACCTTGGTCGCGCGCCTGACAACCGAACCGCCCTGTCAGAAATGCTCGATCAGGCGGCGACTCGCTGTGATGCGATCCTGACATCCGGCGGCGCGTCCGGCGGGGACGAAGACCACGTCTCGGCGCTACTGCAGGAAACCGGGTCCTTTGCGCTTTGGCGCGTGGCGGTCAAACCCGGTCGCCCGCTGGTCATGGGGCTATGGCAGGGCGTGCCCGTGCTGGGTCTGCCCGGCAACCCGGTGGCAGCTCAGGTCTGCACGCTTATCTTCGCCCGGCCCGCGCTGATGCAACTGGCGGGCGCCGGGTGGCGGACGGCGACGGGTTACGATCTGCCGGCCGATTTCGCGAAATCCAAGAAAGACGGACGGCGCGAATACCTGCGTGCCCGGGTCACGGATGGCCGGGTAGAGGTTTTCCCGTCCGAAGGTTCGGGGCGTATTTCCGGGCTAAGCTGGGCCGATGGTCTTGTTGAACTGCCGGATGCCGCAGTGACGATCCATCCCGGCGATCGGGTGCGCTTTTTACCGTTTGCGAGCTTTGGCCTGTGATCCTGCGGCATCCGATCCCACAGGATGCGATCCCGCAGGCCGCCGCGCTTTACTGGCAGGCCTTTGCCGCCAAATTGCACATCACAATGGGCCCCGCGGCAAAGGGCACGGCGTTTGTTACCCGTGTCTTTGACCCCTCCCATGGCATCAGCGCCCATGCGGCCGACGGGCGGTTGTTGGGCGTGGTCGGCTTTAAGACCGCCAAGGGTGCGCTGGTCGGCGGCCAATTCGCCGATATGCGCGCGGTCTATGGGTTCTGGGGCGCGCTTTGGCGGGCCGTCCCGCTGTGGATGTTAGAGCGTGACACCGAAAACAAACGGTTCCTGATGGACGGCATTTTCGTGGATGAGAACGCGCGCGGCCAAGGTGTCGGGACCGAGCTGTTGCGGGCGATTTGCGCGGAGGGCGACAGACGCGGCTACGCCGAATTGCGCCTTGATGTGATCAACACCAATCCCCGTGCCCGCGCGCTTTATGAAAGGCTTGGCTTTGTGGCAGGCGAAACGCAGCGACTGGGTCCGCTGCGCCATGTCTTTGGGTTTGAGGCGAGCACGACGATGATCAAGCCACTGGCCAAGAGCACCTAGCCAGACCCGATCAGCGCACCCGCCGCAAAGACAAGTGCGCCACCCAGCACCACCTGAAACACCGCCTTGACGAAAGGTGTTTCCATGAACTTGTTTTGAATCCACGCAATCGCCCAAAGTTCAATGAACACGACGATCAGGGCCACAACGGTTGCGGTCCAGAAATCGGCGATCAGATAGGGCAGCGCGTGGCCCAGCCCGCCAATGGTCGTCATGATGCCAGAGGCAAAGCCGCGCTTGATCGGTGAGCCGCGGCCAGAGATTTGCCCGTCGTCTGACGCCGCTTCGGTGAAACCCATAGAGATCCCGGCGCCGACGCTTGCAGCCAGCCCCACAAGGAACGTGGTCCATGTGTCCTGGGTGGCAAATGCCGTGGCAAAGATTGGCGCCAGGGTACTGACAGAGCCATCCATCAACCCCGCCAGACCGGGTTGCACCCATGTCAGAACGAACTGGCGGTGGGCGGCGCTTTCCTCTGAATCGCGGGTTTCGGCGTCCAGATGCTTGTCTTCCAGCTCTCCTGCTTTGTCCTGATGGCCCGCCTCGGCCATGGCGAGATCCCCCAACAGCTTGCGGGTCGCCGCGTCCGTGGTGCGGGCCGCTGCCGCGCGGTAGAACCGCTCTGCGTCCCGTTCCATCTGCGCGGCCTCATCGCGAATACGCTCCAGCCCCAGATTTTCCACAAGCCAGACCGGGCGGCGGGCGTAAAAGCCTGACACATGTTCCCGCCGGATCAACGGAATGACATCGCCAAAGCGCGCTGAATGCAGATCGATCAGCCGGCGGCGGTGCTCATCCTCTTCCTGCGCCATGCCGTCAAAGACAGCCGCGGAACCCGGAAAGTCATCGCGCAACATCTCAGCATAGCTACGATAGATGCGGCCATCGTCCTCTTCCGACGAAATCGCGAGTGCAAGAATTTCTTGCTCTGACAGGTCGTCAAATCTGCGGCGATGGGCAAATCCGGGGATCATGAGTGGCCTCCGATAGTCTAGAATGGTTCTAAAGTAGCAACTTGGCGGGCACTGACAACCCCTGACGCTTGCTGAACTGAACTGATCGGTTTATATTGGGGCCTTCTTGGGACATGAGGGGCAGATGCCGGACGGCAGCAGCGAAATTAAGCAGGGACGCAAGTTCGATCAGGTCCTTGGCGGCGCACGTGAAGTTTTCATGCGCGACGGCTTTGAGGGCGCGGCAGTTGACGATATTGCCCGCGCCGCTGGCGTCTCGAAGGCCACGCTTTACAGCTATTTCCCTGACAAACGCCTGTTGTTCATGGAGGTGGCCAAGCGCGAGTGCAACCGTCAGGCCGAACAGGCCATCGGGGCCATCAAAATGGATGCGCCGATTCCGGAGATACTGAACACCGTCGCCCACGAGATGATCAATTTCATCACGTCGGATTTCGGTCAGCGCATCTTTCGCATCTGTGTGGCAGAGGCTGACAGGTTTCCCGAATTGGGCCGGGCCTTTTATGAAAGTGGCCCCAATGTGGTGCGCAGCAAGATGATCGACCTGCTGGCCTGCGGGATCGCACGCGGCGAACTGGCGATTGACGACATCGACCTTGCCGCCGATCAATTCCCGGAATTGTGCAAGGCCGATCTGTTCCCGCGCATGGTTTTCAAAGGCGAAAAATCCTTTACCGACGCCGAAAAGACCCGCGTGATCAGGGGTGCAGTCGCCACTTTCATGGCGCGCTACGGGGCTTAGTCGACCCGCCGCACCTCGGTCTGATTATTCGCGGTCCGGCGGATTTCAAACCGCCCTGTCAAGCTCAGTAGCTCTGACAATTTCGCCCGTCCATAGGTGCGCGGATCGAAGTCCGGATTGGCAATGTTCAATTGCTTGCCCAAAGGGCTGAGGTTGTACCATTCGCCTTCGGGGTCCAGCGCGTTCATCGCCTTGATGACCAGTGGCACCACTTTGGACGGTGGTTCTTTTTCCTGCTTGTCACCCGTTGCCCCCTTCGCTTTCGATGGCATCTGAGAGGTCACTTTCTCAGGTTCCTTGTCATTCTCGACCAAGTTCTCGATCAGTATGAACCGGTTACAGACATTGCGCAGACTGGCCGGTGCCTTACCCTCACCAACGCCGATCACCTCGACCCCGTCTTCGCGCAACCGGTTGGCCAATGCGGTAAAATCACTGTCTGAACTGACCAGCACAAATCCGTCAAACCGACCCTTGTGCAGAATATCCATCGCATCAATCACCAACCCGATATCAGAGGCGTTCTTACCCTTAGTGTTGGCGGTTTCCTGATTGGCGACTAGGCCAAGACGAACAACTTCCTTTTTCCAGCTTTGCAACTGGTCAGAAGACCAATCGCCGTAAACCCGGCGCAGGGCCGGTTCGCCGTAGCGGGTGATTTCGCGCAGGATCGCATTGGCATGTTTCGCCGGGATGTTGTCCGCGTCGATCAATACCGCAAGCAGTTTACTTTCCTTGGTGGCCATCGTCATTCCTTCAGATTTGCGACAGCGTCCAGCACCGCCCGTTCCGACGCGGAGAGCGCGTCGCTTTCGTCATCCATCGCCACACCGTTGAGGGCATAGGCAAAGGCAAGATCAGCCTCTGCATCGTAAAAGACCCCCCCCTTGAACCCATAGGCGCTGCCGAAGTGGCCGACCATGGGGCGCGGGTAGAAATCCGGCGCGCGAAACATCTGCACACCGGTCGAGTACCGATCAAAAAGACAATGGGGATTGTCCATCTCGCCCATGTCGGGTGACCAGAGGACGGGCAATTCCGCCTCATTAAGGCTGCCTGCAAGACGCAACATTCCGCGCAAGGACATGCGCAAACCGCCCTGCGGCGAAAAAAGCGCCGGATTGCTGCCCAAGGCATAGCCACCCAGATGGTGCGGATGGCCTTCGGCACCCAGTACGCCTTCTGCCGCGACATGTTGGTCGATCATTGGGGCAAACCCATCCGGCCCACGGCGATAGGTCGGGATTGCCCGCAGCCGATGGGCGTTGCTGACGCCTGACCAGTTGAACCCACCCAAAAGGTGCAGGGGTGCCAGCACATAGGCCCGTGCGCGGAGGTCAAACCGCGCCTGCCCAAGCCGTTCAATGCAGGCCGCCAACAGGATGTAGCCCAGATTGGAATAGTCAAACCGCGTACCGGGCGGTGCGTCGCCAAAGACTTCATCATCATGCAGCGCCATCCAGTTGCGCAAATCCGTCTTGGGCGAAATTGCATAGCCCGCGGCATCGGTGATCCCGCTCGAGTGGCTCGCCAGCATGCCGAGCGTGATCGGGTCTTCGGGATATTTTGGGTGCCGCAATGACCAGCCCAGCACGTCCGACGCGTGGGTATCGTAGCCGGTGGTCAGGCCGGACCGCCGGATCGTCTCTGCCAGTGTCAGTCCGGTCACGATTTTCGAAATCGAGGCGACCCGCATCAAAGAGGTGTCCTTGCCCGCGATGTTGGGGGCGGTCGCGACGTGAAAGCTGTCTGTTCCGCCGTGGGACACCGCGATACCGCAGAATGCAAAAGGCCCGGCAAGCTGCCGGGCCAGTTGATCAAGCGCAGGGCGCATCAAAAGTTGACGACGGCCCGGATCGACTTGCCTTCATGCATCAAGTCGAAGCCCTTGTTGATGTCATCAAGGCTGAGGGTGTGGGTGATCATCGGGTCGATCTCGATCTTCCCGTCCATGTACCAATCCACGATCTTGGGCACGTCCGTGCGGCCCGATGCGCCGCCAAATGCAGTCCCGCGCCAGCTGCGGCCGGTGACAAGCTGGAAAGGCCGGGTCGAGATTTCAGCGCCCGCAGGGGCCACGCCAATGATGATGCTTTCGCCCCAGCCCTTGTGTGCGGCCTCAAGCGCTGTGCGCATCACCCCAACATTGCCGGTGGCGTCAAAGGTATAGTCAGCCCCGCCGCCGGTGAGTTCGACCAGATGGGCCACCATGTCGCCCGAGACATCCTTGGGGTTCACGAAATCGGTCATGCCGAATTTCGTCGCCATCTCGACCTTGCCGGGGTTCAGGTCAACGCCAACGATCTGGTCGGCCCCTGCAAGGCGCAGGCCCTGAATGACATTGAGGCCGATGCCGCCCAGACCGAAGACAATCGCACGGCTGCCAATCTCGACCTTGGCGGTGTTGATGACCGCGCCGATGCCGGTGGTCACGCCGCAGCCGATGTAGCAGATCTTGTCAAAGGGCGCGTCCTTGCGGACCTTGGCCAGTGCAATCTCGGGCAGGACCGTGTGATTGGCGAATGTCGAACAACCCATGTAGTGCAGGATCGGCGTGCCATCGAGCATCGAAAACCGGCTGGTCCCATCGGGCATCACACCCTGGCCCTGGGTGCTGCGGATTTTCTGGCACAGGTTGGTTTTGGGGTTCAGGCAATATTCGCATTCACGGCATTCGGGCGTATAAAGCGGGATCACGTGGTCACCGACCTCAAGGCTGGTCACACCTTCGCCCACCTCGACCACCACGCCTGCGCCTTCATGGCCCAGAATGGCCGGAAACATGCCTTCCGGGTCAGCACCCGAAAGGGTGAATTCGTCGGTGTGGCAAATGCCGGTAGACTTGATTTCCACCAGAACTTCGCCCGCTTTCGGGCCATCTAGATTGACCTCCATCACTTCGAGGGGTTTTCCAGCGGCGACGGCAACGGCGGCACGGGTACGCATGAGGCTGACCTTTCATCTGTTATCCACGCAAACCTGCGCCGAAATGCGATATGATTTCAACTGTTGCGTTCTCCCCTTGCCAAAAAGCTTTGACGCGCGGCAAGGTGCGGGCATGAATAAGCTTGTCATGATTGCGCTTGTTGCCCTTGCGGGCTGTGCGACTGCCCCATCTGCTCCTGCCCCCGGTGGTCCACCGCCCGGCGGGTCTTTTCCGACCGGATTGGACAATACCTGCGACGGAGAACGCTACGGCACGCTTGTCGGGCAGGATGCCACGGTGCTGGAACGGGTGATGATCCTTGGACAGGTCCGCGTCGTGCGCCCGGGGTCCGTGGTGACACAGGATTACCGCCCCGAGCGGATGAATTTCAACATCGGCACGGATGGACGCATTGCGTCGATTACCTGCGGTTAAGTCTGCTGGGAAAGTCCCCCGGTGCCGCATACTGGGTGGGGGCAATAAACATACGACACCGGGGTAGCACTTTTGCTATGCCCCCTATCTGGCGGTCCACTGTGGCCGTGGCGGGGATCAGGCGCGGCGCGGCAGCGGTCATTTCAGGGCATTTCAAAGGCGGCGCTTGATTTGCGCCTGGATTGGCGCAAATCTGGTGTCATGAACATGCACAACGCCCCTGACATTCAGCCATTGCCACACGGTCAGGTGTCATTTCACCGCACAGAACTGGCCCCGATCCTGACCCTATATGGTCGTATGGTCGCCGCAGGTGAGTGGCGCGACTACGGGATCTCTTCCCTGAAGGATCTGGCGGTTTTTTCGATCTTCCGCCGCACCGCCGAAAACCCGCTTTACCGCATCGAAAAGCGGCCCAAACTGCGCATGCGGCAGGGGCAATACGCCGTGGTGGGTATAGACGGGCAAATCCTTAAGCGTGGCAATGATCTGCGTGCGGTCCTGCGTGTGTTGGAGCGCAAGCTGATCCGCGCCGTGGACTGACCGAAACCTTGGATTGGGCGGCAGCGACGCGGGGGCCAGCCCCCGCACCCCCGGCATATTTTCATTCAAAAGAAAGAGGCAGGCGCTTGTGGGCAAGCACTGGTCCATCACCCTGTGCCGCGATGCGCAGGGTGGCGTCCTTGATCGGTTCATAGGCAACAGCCATGTGGTGGGCATTGGCATGGATCATGACATCGGCATCGACCATCATTCCAACGTGGCCCTGCCAGAAAACCAGATCACCGCGTTGATAGTCGCCCGTTGCCGCAATACCGAGGGTGGCGCGCTGCATATCGCTGTCGCCGGGGCACGGCAGATCACAGGCGGTCAAAGCCGCCTGCACAAGACCCGAACAGTCGATCCCTTGGGTCGAATTACCACCCCAAAGGTAGGGCACCTGAAAATGGAGTTGCGCAATGGTCACCGGATCCACAAAGGGTCTGGTAAGTGGCCGCAGATGCTTCTTGGGGATAAAGCCCTGATTTGTCTCGAAGAACTTCGCGCGTTCATTAAGCACCTGCACGCGTGCATCAAATGGCAGCGCCTGCTGCACAGGTGATTTGAAGTCTTCCTCTGCATAGGCGTGGGTGCCAAAACTGGCGACGCGGTGCGAAACCTCGATCGCCGCACCCAATGACGCGTCGCTTCCCCGGACATAGCCGCAATACCCATCCGCCTCTGCCTGCACGAAATGCCAACCTGCGTGCACCTCAAAACTGGTAAGGCGGGCGCCAAGCAGGACTTGCCGGACACGCGGCCCGTCTGGAGCGCTGCACAAATCCAGAACCGGAGCTGTCACCTGATGCGGCGTGCCTTTGGCATAACGCGGCGCAGGCACGACCCCTTTAAGGTGCGCCGCCGCGACGCGCGCGTTCGCAGGCGTCAGGCGCTTGTCGCTCATAGCCCCAGAAGATCCGGCAGGGCGTCAAGCACAGCCCGCGCGCCCATGCCGACACCCCCCTTGGGGCGGGCCGGTTTGGCCGTTGGGGACCAGCCGTAGACGTCAAAATGCATATAGGGGCTGTCCACGAAGCGGCGCAGAAACAGGGCCGCCGTGATGCACCCCGCCATGCCACCCGAAGGCGCATTGTCCAGATCGGCGATCCCCGGCTCGATCATTGCCTCGTAGGGGTCATGGAACGGCAAACGCCAGACCGGATCAGCGACCTTCGCCGCGCTGGCAGCCAGTGCGGCTGCATGAGCGTCATTGTCGGTGAAAAACGGGGAAAGGTCGGGGCCAACAGCCACGCGCGCCGCGCCTGTCAGCGTTGCCATGGAAATCACCAGATCGGGGGTTTCTTCGTCGGCGAGCGCGAGCGCATCGGCCAGCACCAGACGCCCCTCTGCGTCGGTATTGTTGATCTCAACCGTCAGGCCCTTGCGGCTGGTCAGGATGTCCTGCGGGCGGAAGGCATTGCCATCAATGCTGTTTTCCACCGCCGGTATCAAAAGGCGCAAGCGCAGCGGCAGATCCATCGCCATGATCATATGCGCAAGCCCCAGCGTCGTAGCCGCCCCGCCCATGTCCTTTTTCATCAGCCCCATGGAGCCGCCGGGCTTGATATTGAGACCACCAGTGTCAAAGCAGACCCCCTTGCCCACCAAGGTCAGTTGCGGCCCCTTTGTCCCCCAGCGCAGGTCCAGCAGGCGCGGCGCACGGGTCGAGGCGCGGCCGACGGTATGGATCATCGGAAAATCAGCCGTCAGCAGATCATCACCGGTGATAACGGTCAGGGAGGCGCCATGTTGGTCGGCAAGATCGCGTGTCGCCGCCTCAAGCTCTGCCGGGCCCATATCAGAGGCTGGCGTGTTGATCAGATCGCGGGTCAGCGCCTCGCCCGCCGCAATGGCAATGATGCGCGCCGCGTCTATGCCTTCGGGCGCCACAAGCCTTGCCGAGGCCGGTTTGGGCGCGCGATACCGGTCAAAATCGTAGGATTCCAACAGCCAGCCCAGTGCGGCCTCTTCCAGTGCGTCCCCGCTCAGCCCAGTGGTGATGGCGTAAACGCCCTGCGGCAGCTTGCGGGCGGCGGGCGCAATCGCGAAGCGGCCACGCTTGCGGGTCTTGGCGCTGCCTTGCCCGACCAATGCCATGGCCACGGCCCCATCAGCATCCGGAATGGTCAACACCGAGCCTGCAGCACCCTTGAAGCCCTGCGTCTCAGCCCAGGCGCGGGCCGCGTCGGGGATGGCGTCAAGCTTGTCGGCGTCAATGACGTGCAGCGGGATGGCGTCAGCGTCAGCAGGTGCGAAGGTCAATGTCATGAGAGGCCTTTGGACGGATCAGAGTGCCCCCACCCTAGCCGCCCGGCCACAAACGACAAGACCGCCGCAGCCTATGACACGTGATCGACGTCCCAGATCTGGCAGATCGCCGCGTCAAAGCCACGTTCCAGCCGCCGCATCGTCGCCTCAAGCGCGATGGCATCCCCTTGCGAGGCTGCCGTGGCCACGTGATCGGCGGCAGTCGACACCTCCGACAGGCCGATCTGGCGCGCGACCGCACCGACCCGTTGCGCCGGGCGCACAAGTTCGGGAAATTGACAGGCACGGCGCTGTTCCTGAAGACCATTGAGACGGCGTGCAATGTCTTCAAGCACACGACATATCGTGTCCTCTGCAACATCGGCACCCATATCTGCATAGATCAGGGTCAGCGGCGCAGGATCGATCCCAACAGGGGATCCACATTCCAACACGGTGACGCTTGCTGGCGCAACCGGTGTCGACGGGGGCAATGGCATAACATGTTTCATGTGACCGTCTTAGCGCGGGATGGTTCCCAGAAGGTTGAGGCAAAGGGCAGAAATCTCTCGAAATTCGTGCAAATGCGACCTATTGAGCAGGGCAAAGACCAAAAGGAAGACCATGAAACACGCCCGTCCTTTGCCCGCATACCTTGTGAAACGCTATCAGGGCTGGAAAGCCACCACATTTGCAGAAAATGCAACTTGGTTTCACAAGCTCGCCGAAGATGGCCAGCATCCCCGCGCGATGGTGATTTCCTGCTGCGACAGCCGGGTGCATGTCACGTCGATCTTTGGCGCCGATCAGGGAGAGTTCTTTATTCACCGCAATATCGCCAACCTTGTTCCAACTTACAGCCCTGACGGCCAGCATCACGGCACCTCGGCTGCGGTGGAATACGCAGTCACGGCGTTGAAGGTGCCACATCTGATCGTGCTGGGCCATTCGTCCTGCGGCGGGGTCAAGGGCTGCTATGATATGTGCAGCGGGGCCGCGCCCGAGCTTGAGGTCGATAGTAGCTTTGTCGGCCGTTGGATGGACATCCTGCGCCCGGGATATGAGCGCTTGCCAAAGGGCGATGATGACACCCGCCGTGCAGCACTCGAAAAAGAGGCGGTCCTGGTCAGCTTGGAAAACCTGATGACCTTTCCCTTTGTCAAATCAGCGGTCGAGGATGGCGCCTTGTCTTTGCACGGTGTCTGGAATGACATCGGCGCAGGCGCGATTGAGGTCTTCGATCCCGAAAAGAGTGCATTTGCGCCGGTTTGACGGGGCCGTACGCTGAAGATCATCAAAATGAACATTTGTTCATTTAATGCGCGAATGCCCCTTGCAGCCTCCGGCGCTGACGCTAAGTAAGCGCAAATCACGGGGGCCTGAATGACCGAAATCTTCGATCTTGCAGCAAGCAATCTTGTTTCACCCATTATCCTGAGCTTTGCGCTGGGGCTGGCAGCGGCCCTCGCCCGATCCGATCTGACGATTCCAGAGGCGGTGGCCAAGGGCATGTCGATCTATCTTCTCTTCGCCATTGGGTTCAAAGGCGGGGCGGCGGTGGCGGCAAACGGTATCGACAGCACGCTGTTGCTGGCTATTGGTGCGGGCCTGGTGCTTTCATTTGGCCTGCCGCTGATTGCCTTTGCACTGTTGAAGATCATGACCGGCATGGACCGGGTCGATGCCGCGGCGGTGGCGGCCCACTATGGCTCGATCAGTATTGTCACGTTTGTCGCCGCCACATCCGTGCTTGAAGGCCGGTTGATCGATGCAGAGGGTTACATGGTCGCGGTCGCCGCCGCGATGGAGGCCCCGGCGATCCTGTCGGCTCTGTGGCTGGTCGCACGGGGCGGAAACAGCGCAAAAATGGACGCAGGCCTGATGCGGGAAATCCTGCTGAATGGGTCCATTGTGCTGCTGGTCGGATCGTTTGTGATCGGGGCCGTGACCGGGGAAAAGGGTCTGGCCGAAATCGCGCCCTTCATCGTGACACCCTTCAAAGGCGTGTTGTGCCTTTTCCTTTTGGACATGGGACTGATCGCCGGGCGTGGCCTGCGCAATGTGCGCGGGTCGCTGGGCATGGGCGCAATCAGCTTTGCCATTCTGATGCCGCTGATCAGCAGTGCCTTTGGCCTTGTTCTAGGCATGATGATCGGGTTGTCACTGGGGGGCGTGGTCTTGTTGATGGTGCTCAGTGCATCGGCCAGCTATATCGCCGTGCCTGCCGCGATGCGGGTGGCGCTGCCGCAGGCAAACCCGTCCATCTACCTGACGCTCTCGCTTGGCGTGACCTTCCCCTTTAACCTGACCCTTGGCATTCCGCTTTATCTGGCGGTCGCCCAATCCGTGATCGGAGGCTGATATGGAAATGCATGACGCCAAGCGCGTATCAATCGTGATCGAAGCCCCGCTGGAACGGCGATTGGCCGACGCCCTGACAGAGGCGGGGGTGACAGGTTACACCATCATGCCCGTACTCGGTGGCTCTGGCCGGTCCGGCCAATGGAGCCGCGAGGGCCAGTTGGGCCGCTCTGGCATGGTGAATTTCATCTGCCTGATCCGGCCCGAACGGCTGGATGGTCTGCTGGAAGCGGCTTTTGCCGTGGTCGAACAGCACATCGGCGTGGTCAGCGTGACGGATGCAAAGGTGCTGCGGGCCGAACGGTTCTGACCTAGCCCGATGCGCCTTTCGGCACGTCTCGGTTTTCGGCCAGCAGCGCGTCCCGATCCCAATAGCCGATCATGACACCCGGCGTTTCCTCGTTCCGGGCCATCGCATCAACCTCGGCGGCGGATTTTGTGGTGCGAGTGTGGTGCTGACGGGCCCAGCGAAAATGCGCCTCTTCCAGCCGGGCAAGATGATCTGCACAGGCCGGATCCTCTGCCCGGTCGATGCATTCCCCGGGATCGGTCCGCAGGTCAAATAGCAGCGGGCGCAGCGTTTCGCAGTGTACGTATTTCCAGCGCCCATCAAAAACCATCGTCAGGCGCGCGTCCTTTTGGTCTACCCCGACCTGATACCGCACATCGCGCGTCGCATAATCGTATTCCGAGATTGCAACATCGCGCCACGGCAGGGCCTCTCCATTCAAAAGCGGGCTGAGCGTGCGGCCTTCAAGGATATGTGGCTTGGCCGGTCCGCCGAAAAATTCAAGAAATGTCGGGGCGAGGTCAATGCCCTCGACCAGAGCATTCGTCATCGTCCCGCGCGTGGCGTCAGCCGCAGGGCGCGGATCGTAGATGATCAGCGGAATGCGGGCCGAACTGTCATAGAACAGATCCTTTTCGCCCAGCCAATGATCGCCCATGTTGTCGCCGTGGTCCGAACAGAAGACAATCATCGTGTCTGCAAACCGGCCCGCCCGTTCAAGATAGTCGAAGAGGCGACCCATCTCATCGTCGAGCTGCTTGATCAGCCCCATGTAGGCGGGGCCAACAAGATCGCGCACCTCGTCCCGCGCAAAAGTTTTGTTGAACCGCGCGGCCATCCAGGCCTGCATGAGCGGATGATTGGTCTGGCGCTCTGCCTCCGCACGATTGACCGGCGGCAGGTCTTCGGGGCCATACATGTCGTTATAGGGGGCCGGGGCAAGATAGGGCCAATGCGGCTTGATATAGCTGAGGTGACACAGCCAGGGCCGATCACCTTGCGCGTCGATGAAGTCGATCCCGCGCGTGGTCAGCCAGGCGGTTTCGGAATGCTCTGCTGGCACCCGCGCGGGCAGGCGGGAATTCTTGAGCAACCAGCCGGACAGCCGCTCGCCATTGGGCCCGTCGGCGCTGTTGGCCCATTCCTCCCACGGGTTTTCACCGTCAAATCCGTGGCTGCGCAGATAGGCATTGTAGTCCGTGCCATGGCGACCGGGATAGTCGCTGCTATTCAGCCCGTCGTCGCGCACGACCACTTCAAACCCGCATTCGCTGACCAGCGCGCCAATCGTGCTGTCGGGTTCGATCCCCAGCCGTGCCATGCCCTCACGATCAGGGATCATATGCGTTTTTCCGACCAGCGCGCAGGTCACATCCAACTCGCGCAGATGATCGCCCAGCGTGATCTCACCCACCCGCAAAGGAAAGCCATTCCAGGTTGATCCGTGGCTGCGCACGTAGCGCCCGGTATAAAAACTCATCCGGCTTGGCCCGCAGATGGGCGATTGCACGTAGGTCTTGTTGAACCGCACGCCTTTGGCCGCCAGCCGGTCCAGATGCGGGGTGTCGATATGTGTCGCGCCAAAGCAACTCAGGTAGTCCCAGCGCAGTTGATCGGCCATGATCCACAGGACGTTTTTTGCGGTTGCCATGTTGTCACCCCGATTGCCGGGCAAACGTCGCGCCGACCCTTCGGTGCACAGAAAACCCGATCAGCCGGGCAATGACAATTGCGCCCGTCACACCGATCAGGGCCAGGCCGGATTACTTCTTGTCGCGGGCGGCCTTTTCTTCGCGGGTCAGCTTGTTACCCCAGACATTGTTGCTCAGCCCCAGTTCTGCCGGGGCCGGCTTTGTCTTGCCAACACTGACCTTGCCGCCCTTGTTCAGGAATTCCTGAATAAGCGCCTCGTCCGTCGTTTCTTTGGGAACCTGTTTCATAGGGGCAGGCTATCGGCTGCCCCTATGTGGCGCAACCGCGCGTTAGTTCAGCAGGCCAGCATGCACCATGCCATCGCGGATCGCGGCCTTGGTGCCGTCGGTCAGACCCACAAGGGGTGCGCGCACCTCTTCATTGCCGATGCCCAACAGTGACATGCCGTACTTCGCACCAACCAGCCCCGGCTCCATAAAAATCGCCTCGTGCAGGGGCATCAGCCGGTCCAGATAGGTCAGCGCTGTTGCGTAGTCCCCCGACAGCGTCGCTTCCTGGAATTCAGCGCAGAGTTTTGGCGCGACATTCGCGGTGACAGAGATGCAGCCAACCCCGCCGTGGGCGTTAAAGCCAAGCGCCGTGGCGTCCTCACCCGACAACTGAATGAAATCCGCGCCGCAGTGATGGCGCTGTTTCGGCACGCGGGCCAGATCGCCGGTGGCATCCTTGACGCCGACGATCATCGGGTGCTTGGCCAGTTCGGCCATTGTCGCCACTGACATATCAACCGAGGACCGGCCCGGGATGTTGTAGATGATGATCGGCAAGCCGCAATCAGCAGCCGCAGTAAAATGCGCGATCAAACCGGCCTGCGTCGGCTTGTTGTAATAGGGTGTCACGACCAGTGCGGCATCGGCCCCCGCCTCTTTCGCCGCCTGCACAAGGCGCACGGTCTCTGCGGTGTTGTTGGACCCGGCCCCGGCGATCACCTTGACCCGGCCCGCGGCGTGATCGACGACCGTTTTGACGACCAGATCATGCTCTGCATGGGTCAGTGTCGGGCTTTCACCCGTCGTGCCAACAGGCACAAGCCCGTGCGAGCCCTGATCGATATGCCAGTCCACCAGTTTTTTGAGCGCATCAAGATCCACCTGGCCGTCCGTGAACGGCGTGACGAGGGCGGGCAAAGAGCCTTTGAACATGACGCGCTTCCTTTTGGTGGGGGGCAGGATTGCCCCGGTTAAATCGCGCGGACACTAGACGCCTTTCCGCCGAATGCCAAGAATGTGCGTTGCAGGTTTGGCCGGTTTCGATACGATCATTTGTGATGTTCCCCCGCACGCGTCTTCATATGCCCCGTTGTTTTCTTTTTCTGTTGTGGTTTCTGGCCGCACCGCTCAGCGCGCAAACCATCGACGCGGATGCTGTCGCCGCGGTCAAAGCTGCGGATGCAGGCGATTATGATATCGCGATGGCGCTTTCGGATGATGCGGTGACGCAAGACCTGGTGCGTTGGATCCAGTTGCGCAGCGGCGACGGCACGTTCGGACAATATGCGACGTTTCTGGTGGCAAACCCCGGTTGGCCCGCGCAGTCCGCGCTGCGCGCCCGCGCGGAAGAGGCTTTGCCAAAAGGCACCAATCCGGACGTGATCCTTGCCTTTTTTGCGACCGAGCCGCCACGCACCGGCGAAGGGGCGGTGCGGCTGGCAGAGGCGCTGATCGCCAAGGGACGCATCGCAGAGGCTGAAGAGGCCATCCAGACCGCATGGCGCGACCTGCGCCTGACCGATAGCGGGCAAGAGGTTTTGACCGAAGGTTTTGCCGATCTGCTGGAACCAATCCACGCCGACCGGATGGATCAACTGCTCTGGCGCTGGCGCACGTCAGAGGCGCAGCGCATGATGGACCTGCTGGACGAAGACCAGCAGGCGCTGGCCAAGGCGCGCATCGCCTATATTCGCAAGATCGGCGGCATTGATGACGCGGTCAAAGCCGTGCCCCCTGCCCTGCAGGACCATCCCGGCCTTGCCTATGACCACTACAATTGGCTTGCCGATACCGGAAACCGCAGTGCTGCGGTGAAAATCCTGCGCGCGCGTTCCGCCACCGCCGACACCT
This sequence comes from uncultured Paracoccaceae bacterium, assembly GCA_947493335.1. GTDB lineage: Bacteria > Pseudomonadota > Alphaproteobacteria > Rhodobacterales > Rhodobacteraceae > CANMYO01. The sequence goes on from CANLQO010000002.1 coordinate 82,220, forward strand.
TGGGAGAGCCGTTTCGCTGGTCTGGTTGGCGGCGCTCGCTTGCACGCTGGGAAATGCGCGAGGGGCGGCCCGATGTCGCCTATGAACTGGCATCGCAACACCACCTGACCGAAGGGTCATCCTTTGCCGATCTGGAATGGCTCGCGGGCTATCTGCAATTGACCTATCTGGATGATGCCACCGCAGCTTTGGCGCATTTCGACACTGCCCGCGCGGCGGTGGACAGCCCGATTTCAGTGGGGCGCATGGCCTATTGGCAAGGGCGGGCGCACACCGTTCTGGGCAATTCGGATGCCGCGCAATCCGCCTATTCCGAGGCAGCCCAGCATCAAACCGCCTTTTACGGCCTGCTGGCCGCCGAAAAGCTGGGGCAACCGCTTGACCCGGTGCTCGCCAGTCCGGCCGGCGTCTGGGATGACGCGCTGATGGACACGCCGCTTATCAGGGCCGCCTTTACCCTTTTGGCCGCCGAGGAACGCGGGGCGGCCACGCAGTTCTTTGTCCAGATCGGCCGCGACCTGCCAGCCGCGCAACTGGCCCAGATCGGCGCGGGGTTGAACGACGCGGAAGAGGTCTATTTCGCCGTCGCCATGGGCAAAGCTGCCGTCACACAAGGCAAGGTCATCCCCAGCATCTACTTTCCTCTGCACCCGCTGGCGGACACCGATTTGCGGGTCGAACCGGCGCTCGCCCTTGCCATCGCGCGACGCGAATCAGAGTTCAACGCCGGTGTCGGCAGCCCTGTCGGCGCGCTTGGCCTCATGCAGTTGATGCCCGCGACTGCCGAAGAGGTCGCAGGCTTTGAAGGCGTGGCCTACAGCCGCCCGCGCCTGACCGGTGACTGGGCCTATAACGCACGGTTGGGGGATCGGTATCTGGCGGAACTTACGGCGCAATTTGGCCCGTCAGTCGTGCAGATCGCAGCGGGCTACAATGCGGGGCCAAGCCGTCCTGAAAACTGGATGGACGAGCGGGGCGATCCCCGGCTGGGTGAGGTCGACGTCGTTGACTGGATTGAGCACATCCCGTTCCGCGAGACCCGCAATTATGTGCAGCGCGTGGCAGAATCGATCCCGGTTTATCGCGCCCGCCTGACTGGTGAAACCGGTCCGGTCCGGTTCACCGCAATACTCAATGGCGAAAAGCCGGTTGTGCGCCCCTTCGCACGCGGAGAGGCCCCGGTGCAGGGCGAAAGCGCGCTGACCCGGCAATCTGTCAGCACCTCGGACGCGCCGCCCTTGCGCGCTGTGGCCCGGCCCGCGCGGCCTGCGGCGCCCACCGGCCCGACCGGCATCCGGCCTATCGCACGACCGGGCGGCTAGCCCATCACGCGACGGCTGCGCAAAAGTGTGAATACCCCGGCGGCCACGACGATGGCGGCCCCGATGGCCACATGCAGTTCCAACACTTCGCCAAAGACAAAGATGCCAATCGCGCTGCCAAAGACCAGTTGCAGATAGGCAAAGGGCTGCACGGCACTCGCTTCGGCAACCTCATAGGTCTTGATGAGCAACCAATGGCCTGTGGCGCCGGTCACGCACAGCACTGCCATCAGCATCCAGTCGCGTGCCATCATCGGCTCCCAAAAGCTGATGCCGATCGCGGTGGTGACAACGCACCCCACCGTGCCGGTCCAGAAAAAGCTGGTGGCTGTACTGTCTTGCCGTGCGGCATAGCGCGTCAGCAGGGAATAAAGCGCAAACATCAACGCAGAGGTCAGCGCCACCAGCGCGTGCGGGCTGAAGACGGCAACGCCCGGCTGCAATATCATCAGGATCCCGACGAACCCCACGCCAATCGCTGTCCACCGCCGCCAACCGACATTTTCCCCCAAAACCGGCCCGGAAAGGGCCGCCACCAAGAGCGGATAGCTTGCAAAAATCGCAAGGCTCTCGACCAATCCCAGCAGGACAAAGGCGAGCACCATCACGTTGATCTCAAGCGCCAGCAGAACGCCGCGAAAAGCCTGCAACACCGGTTGCCGCGTGGCCGCTGCCGCGCGGATCGACCCCGCTTGCCTGCGGGCAATCGCGATGACAAAGGCCGCAAAGAACCAATAGCGGATCATCACGATCATCATGACGTTATATTCCCCCGCCAAATGGCGTGAGAGACCATCTTGCGTGGCAAAGATCAGCATGGTGAGCGACATCAGCGCGATGCCAAGGCGGGTATTGCTTTGCATCAGTCGCGCCTTGCTTTTGTCATGTGGCGCTTGCGGCCAAAGCCCGGCGCGCGGGTGACTTCGAACCCCGCTTCCGCCAGCGCACGGCGCACGTGACCAGCCGCCGCATAGGTCGCCGCCGTCCCACCCGGTGCAGTATGGGCATAAACCTCTTGCAGAAGTGACGGCTCCCAAAGCGCGGGGTTTTTGGCCGGCGAAAACCCATCCAGAAACCACGCGTCTGCCACACCGGACCATTGCGGCAGGGTTTCCCGCGCGTCACCCGTGATCACATGCAGCGTCAACCGCTCTGTCACATTCACCGGCTCCGCACCAGGGCGCCACCGCGCCAACAGCGCATCGGCCTGATCGGCCACCTCCGGGAAGGCGTCCAGCGCCCGCGCCATGTCGGCAGGGACCATTGGATAGGCCTCAAAACTGGTAAAGTGCAATGACCCCGGTGCGCCCGCACCTTCCCACGCCGCCCAGGTGGTCAACAGGTTCAATCCGGTGCCAAAGCCAAGCTCTGCAATCCGGAAATTCCCGCCGAACCGCGCGGGCAGGTCGTTTCCTGCCAGAAACACATGCCGCGTCTCGTCCAGGCCACCGGCCAGCGAATAGTACGGGTCGTCAAACTGGGTTGAGACGGGAACGGCACCGTTGTCGGTGTCGCGCCAGTCAAGCGATGCGGTCTGGTCGGTCATGGAATGGTGCCTTAGGTATCGTGGCGAACATTGCACGAGGGACGCACCAAATGGCAATCGGAGACGTCACTGTTCGCGGCGCGGGAATTTTTGGCCTTTCGGTGGCCTATGCCTGTGCGCGGCGCGGCGCGCGGGTGCAGGTGATCGACCCGCACGGCGTGGCGGCCGGTGCCTCTGGCGGGATCGTTGGTGCGCTGGCCCCACATGTGCCGGAACAATGGAACCCAAAAAAGGCGTTTCAACTGGACAGTCTGCTGATGGCCGAAGCGTTCTGGGCAAGCGTCGCTGACCTGAGCGGTCTGCCAACGGGTTACGCGCGCTCCGGCCGCTTGCAGCCTTTGGCCGATGATGCCGCTGTGGCGCTCGCCCAGCGTCGTGCCATCACCGCAAAGGATCACTGGGGCGACCACGCCACATGGTCGGTCGTCGACGCCAGCGAAGCCGCATGGGAACCGCCCACCCCCACCGGTCTATTGATCCACGACACGCTGTCCGCCCTGATCCATCCGCGACAGGCGACGACGGCATTGGCGGGCGCCGTTGCCGCGTTGGGTGGCACCATCACGACCGCAGGCGAAGATGCTGGCAAGGTGATCTGGGCCACCGGCTGGCAAGGGTTGGATGGGCTTGGCAACGGTGTCAAAGGGCAAGCCGCGCTGCTTGAATTCGACGCGCGCGGCGCCCCGCAGCTTTTCGCCGATACGTTACACATCATTCCCCATGGCGACGGCACCGTTGCCATTGGCTCCACCTCGGAACGTGAGTTTACTGACCCCTTAGCCACGGACAAAACCCTTGATGACGTGATCGCGCGTGCCAAAGCGGCCATGCCGGTGCTGGCCCACGCCCCCGTCATCATCCGATGGGCGGGTGTCCGCCCCCTCGCCAAATCCCGCGCACCGCTTTTGGGTCCCCACCCGCTGATCCCCGGTGCCTTCATTGCCAATGGCGGCTTTAAGATCGGCTTTGGCATGGCCCCCAAAGTCGGTGAGGTCATGGCCGATCTGGTGCTGGACGACCGTGACACGATCCCCGACGGGTTCCGCGCAAACTGATCCTTTCGTCTGCAATGCGACATGCACCCGGCGCCGCGTCCGGCTGCTAGTCTGAGGCGCGAAAGGATTTGTCATGCACCACTTTTTCAGCCGTCTCGGCCTTTTTTTCACCCTCGCGACCCTAACCCTGCCGTTTCGGGCCATGGCTCAATCGCCGATGACGGTCTGGAACGCGGCCTATCAGGAAAACTATGAAACCGACGATATCGACGTCATCCTGTCCCAGGCGCGTGACGCCTATGTGCTGCTCGACCCGTTCTTCGACCCCGAAGAAGCCGCCGCCCAAGTCGCCGCGCTGCACGCCAGTGGCAATCAGGTCGCGGCCTATATGAGCATCGGCACGGGCGAAAACTGGCGCGATGATTTCGACCTCCTGCGCCCCGCTCTCGCACAGCGCCAATGGGGCGAATGGGACGGTGAGTATTTCATCTCGGACGCCGGTCCGCTGGCCCTGTCCGTCATGAAGGCCCGGATTGATCGCATCGCGGGTTGGGGATTTGACTGGATCGAATTCGACAACATGGACTGGGCCGAGGATACCGACAACGTCGCCGAATACGCCCTATCCGTGACCCAGCCAGAGGGGATGCGGTATTATCAGGCGCTTTGCCAATATGCCCATGCAAAAGGTCTGAAATGCATGGCGAAAAGCACGGTCTGGGGGGCCGAGATCTTTGACGGTGCCACCTACGAATCCTATCCCGATGATCTGCAATGGTGGGACAAGGCGGGCGCGCAGGCCTTTGCGGCTGCAGGCAAGCCCGTTATCATCGTGCATTACGCCGAAGACGACTGCGCAGGCGTCTATGCCGACTACCGCATAACCTATGGCGCGGGGCTGTCGTTCTTATGTGAAAACAACGCGCGCCGTGGCTACGTGCGGTTCTAGGCCGCGGCGCTGGCCTGCAAGCACAGCCTGCCATCCGGGCCGCGCACCCAGAATGACCCATCCTTACCACAAAGCGTCGCCTGCTCGGTCACGATCAGCGGCGATGTGGCCCGATAGCTGAACGTGCTCAGCCCGCCCAACTGCCTTTGCGCAAAACCCATCAGCAAATGCGCCAACAACGGGCCATGCACCACAAGCCCCGCATAGCCCTCAACCGCTTGCGCATAGTCCTGATCATAGTGAATCCGGTGACCATTAAAGGTCAGCGCGGAATAGCGGAACAAAAGCGTGGGATCGGCGTTGACGATCTCGGAATGGGTCTCATCCGTGGGGGCTTTTGGTGGGGCTGGCGTCGTTGCGGCCTCATCCGGGCGATAGACGAGTTCCTGAAACTCGGTGACCGCGAGGGTCTGACGCTGGCGGATGTCATGACGCAGCCGCACAAAAGCCAGCGGGCCAGAACGGCCCGATTTGCGGGTCACGCTATCGACGCGGGTGACCTTTTCCGCGCGGATGCCTGCAAACAGCGGGCGGTGGAATGTCAGCTTGCCCGCTGCCCACATGCGGCGCGGCAACCCAAGGTCGGGGATCAGCGCACCGGTTGCCGGGTGGCCATCGCGGCCAAGTGCGGCTGGCGGTTGCGGGTCCCAGAAATAGATGTGGTGGGCAAAAGGCGGCAGCGGGTCGCCAGACCTGATTGTCGGCACCTCGCCCAACGTCGCCTGCAGCGCACGGGCGCGGGCCGGGTCCATGACATCGTTAAGCGTTTGATCTTGCGGCACAGTCATTCTTATGTGGTCGCAGGAAATGGGTGAAGGTGCAAATGATGAAGATCAGCGGCTTGGATCATCTGGTACTGACAGTGGCCGATATTGAGGCGACGACGGCCTTTTATCGCGACGTACTGCGCATGGGGGTGGAAACCTTTCGGCCTGCCGATGGGTCACTGCGTACGGCTCTGACTTTTGGCAAGCAGAAGATAAACCTGCATCAGGCGGGCGCTGAATTTGAACCCAAAGCCCGCGTCGCCCTGCCCGGCAGCGCTGATTTGTGTTTTCTGACCGAAGTGTCGCTGGCGACATGGCTGATCCATCTGGGTGACCGAGTCATAGATGGCCCGGTGCCGCGCATTGGTGCGCAGGGGCCGATCATGTCCATCTATCTGCGCGACCCCGATGGCAACCTGATCGAATTGTCCACCCGGTCCTGACCTCAGATCATGCTGCGCAGCTTCTCCATCTGGGCGGTCAGGCCTTTGAGGTTGATCTCATTGATCAGCACTCCGGCATCGTCAAACTGCTTGCTGCTGTTGGCAACCAGAACCTCTGGCTGATGAATGATGCGCGGGCTAAAGGTGAACATCGCATCCCGCAGCGAAAACTGCGTGCGTTCCCCGCCCGACCGGCCTGCTGTGGCAGACATGATTGCCAGCGGTTTTCCATCCCATGGCTTCCCCGCCGTGCGGCTGACCCAATCAAGCGCATTCTTCAAAACGCCCGGAATCGCCTTGTTGTATTCCGGCGTTGCGATGATGACGGCATCGGCTGCCGCAATCTGATCCGACAGCGTTTGCACCGCCTGCGGTATGCCCTCTGCGGCCTCCAGATCACCATCGTAAAGCGGCAGGCGAATTTTGCCTTCGATAAACGTGTCTGCGGCAAAAATGCGGGCGGCATTGCGCAACAGCATGGTGTTGGTGCTCTGCGCGCGCAGGCTGCCTGAAATCCCCAATAATGTGGTCATGGTCGTCGTCCTTTTCTTATTGCTCCAGACCTAACGCGGAAATCAGCAGTGCCAAGTGACTTGTCTCTCCTGTGACGCTCACCCAATGTGCGCTCAGGCGCGAAAGGATAACGGTGATGATGCGGCACGGCGGAAAAATACTCAGCGATCAACTGGTCAGGCTTGGCGTACGTCGGGTGTTTTCCGTACCCGGTGAAAGTTTTCTGGCGGCCTTGGACGGGATGCACGATAGTGGCATCCAGAACGTCGTTTGTCGCCATGAAGGTGGTGCCGCGATGATGGCAGAGGCCTATGGCAAGATGACCGGCCAGCCGGGCGTTTGCTTTGTGACCCGCGGACCGGGGGCCTGCAACGCCAGCGCTGGCGTGCATGTGGCCATGCAGGACAGCACACCGATGGTGCTGTTCGTGGGCCAGATCGACAACCGCCAGACCGACCGGGAAACCTTTCAAGAGGTGGACTATCGCGCGATGTTCGGCGGGCTGGCCAAATGGGTGGCTCAGATCGATCACACGGACCGCCTGCCTGAATACATCGCGCGGGCGTGGCGCGTCGCGCTTAGCGGGCGTCCCGGCCCGGTGGTTTTGGCGTTGCCCGAAAACATGCTCAGCGCCGCAGCCGATGTCGCTGATTTCAGCGGCCAGATTTTGCACGATGACGCCGGGCATCCTGACAGCGCCAGCAATTTCATCACTGAATTGCGCAACGCCGAACGCCCGCTGATTGTTGTCGGCGGCCCGCATTGGAATGCCGCCGCCGCCGTCGATCTGATGGCCTTTGCAGAGGTGATGCAGACCCCTGTCGTCACCGCCTTTCGCAGGCAGGACTATGCCGACAACCGGCATCCACATTTCGCCGGTGACCTGAACGTCGGCATCAACCCCCGCCTTGCCGCGCGGGTGAAAGAGGCTGACTGCCTGCTGCTGCTCGGAACGCGGCTGGGGGATACGGCCACGCAGGGCTACACGCTTCTGGACCCCGCCAACCCCGACAAGACGATCCTGCACGTATACGCCGACCCGGATGAGCTGGGTCGCGTCTATGGTCCAACGCTCAGTTGGGTTTGCCGCGCCGATATCGCGATAAAAAACCTCTTGGCGGTGGCCGAACCAGTCTCTGACCGCAAAAAATTGGTGACTTCGGCTCGCGCCGATTATGAAGCCTGGATCACCCCGCAGGAAAGCCCCGGCGCGGTCAAACAGGAACAGGTCATCTCGTGGCTTTCTGACAACCTGCCAGAGGACGCGATCCTTGCCAGCGGCGCGGGCAACTACGCCGCATGGCTACACCGCTATTTTGTGCACAAGCGATATGGCACCCAACTTGCGCCGACATCTGGCAGCATGGGTTATGGCTTTCCGGCGGCTGTTTCAGCCTCTTTGGAACATCCAGACCGTGATGTGATTTGTTTGGCCGGTGACGGTTGCTTTCAGATGACCCTGAATGAGATGTCGACGGCTAGGCAACATGGGGCAAAACCCATCGTGATCGTCATGAACAACGGCCGTTACGGAACGATCCGGATGCATCAGGAAAAGACCTATCCCGGTCGGGTGTCCGGGACCGAATGCGCCTCACCTGATTACGCCGCCCTTGCGCGCGCCTATGGCGGCCATGGTGAGACGGTTACAGACGGCGCGCAATTTGCTGATGCATTTGCCCGCGCCAAGGCCAGCGGCACGGTCGCAGTGATCGAATGCGTGTTGGACGCCGACGTGCTCAGCACCGGGCAAAGCCTTAGCGAATTGGCGGCAAGTCAGCGCTAGCGGGTCTCCCAGCGGGTCGCCGTATTTTCCTGCCAGTCGGTTCGGTGCAATAGCGGCGTGTCGTCCTGAGTCTGCGCATGCCCAAGGCACAGGTAGGCGGTCAACGACCAATCGGCGGGCGCGCCCAAAGTCTGGTGCAGGGCGCTGGGATCAAGGATCGACACCCAGCCCATGCCAATGTTTTCAGCCCGCGCCGCCAACCAGAGCGTATGAATCGCGGCGACCGTGGAATAGCTCAGCATCTCGGGCATCGTCTGTCGTCCGAGCCCGTGCCCTTCCACGGGATCGACTTTGGTGAAGACGGCCAGATGCACTGGCGCATCGCGCAGACCGGCAAGCTTGAGTTTGTCATATGCCGCGCGTTTGGCACTGCTGTATGCCTTGGCGGCTTCGGCATTGGCGGTGTCAAAATTCGCGATGACCGCCTTGCGCAGCGCAGGTGTTTCGATCTGCAGCACCCGCCAGGGCCGTGCATTCCCGACAGATGGCGCCAGATCCATCGCCGCCCGCAACCGGTCCAAAACCTTTGCTTCAACCGGATCGGTCCGAAAATGGCGGACGTCGCGCCGCCATTGCAGGACGTCCTGCAAAGCCGCGCGATGTTCCGCCGTCAGCTTCACGCAGGGGTCCAGTTTGCGCCTTGATGGGGCAAGAACGCCTCGATCGCGGCGGTCGCGATGACGATGGTATTGCCGGTTTGCGGATGGGTCGAGTTCAGACCACCCTGCGTGACTGACACGACCGCCTTGCCCCTTGGCAAAAGACTGGCGAGGGCCTTGGTATCAATCTTGTCCGGCTCTTGCACACCGATGGTCACCGCCACGCGCATGTCACCATGCGAGATGCCCAGAACCTCGAACACCGGGATCGAAGAATGGCGCATCGCATCTTCAATCGCCCGTGCCGCGGCCTTTTGATAATCCATGCCATAAAGGTCGTTGCCCATGCCCATTTCGATGATGAAACGCTGATCTGTCATGACGGCTCCATCTCGAACGACACGTGAATAGCGACGTTGGCAATCACCGTAGGCTTGCCATCAGGGCGTGGCACATCAAGACCGCCTTGGACCACGTGAAAAGTGAATTGCCCATAAGGAAAGATTTCAGCCAGCTTGCTGGTGTCGACCTGATCGGGCTGTTGCACGCCGATTTCCACGTCGATCAGCATGTCAGTCTTCGGGCGGTCAAACAGCTCTGCCAGATTAATCGAATTGTGCCACAGCGCGTCCTGCAGCGCGCGCGTCGCGGCTTGCGTATAATCCTGCCTGCGCAGCGACGTGCCCATGCCGAATTCTGTCAAAAGGCGGTGCTTGGTCATGGCTGTCCCTGTGCCGGTTCGCGTTCTGGTCACTTGTGCCGCGCGCACGGCGGCTGGACAAGCGTTAACCGCCGCAACGTAGCCAGCCGTCGTCAAACCGGACCTCATTGCAGTCGCCAAACCGCGCCGCACGGGTCAGTTCCGCCTGAAGCTTTGCGGTGCGCCCCGCCCCCATGCGCACGCCAGCCTCTGGCCAGAACCCGCGCACGGCCAGAACCTCACCGACCCGTTTCATATCAATCCGTCCGATCAGGCGATCGCCCTCCATCACCGGAAAGACGTAATAGCCGAATTGCCGCTTGGCCTCGGGCACGAAAATCTCGATCCGGTAGTGAAATCCAAAAAGCCGTTCGGCCCGCTTGCGGTCGCGCAGCGCAGGATCAAAGGGGGACAAGACCCGGACCTTGCCCGGTGGCGCAGGCGCGTCTGCCTCCATCACGTCAGGCCGGGCAAATGACCGCCGCAACTTGCCGTCCACACCTTCGACGTCAATCTCGATCACCCGGCCATCGGCCAAGGCTGCGCGGCACCAATCCTTGGCCTCTGCGGGCGTCGCGGTATCCCAGAATGCAGCCAACTCCCCGCTTGTCGCGAACCCCAAACGGTCCAGCGCGGCACCGCACAGCCAGTCAATCGTCTCGTCCGGATGGGGCCGCGCATTCAGGAATTCCGTCGGGATCACACGTTCCGGCAGATCATAGACCTTGCGAAAGTTCTGCCGGTGACAAACCGTCAGCGCGCCGGACCGCCACAGGTATTCCAGCGCGGTCTTGCTGGGGTGCCAGTCCCACCAACCGCCCGATCCCTTCACCTCGTCCGTGCCCACATCGCTGGAGGAACAGCGGCCGTGGGCTGCGATCTGTGCCAGCACCTCTTCTGCCTTTTCCAGAAACCCCGCCCGCCGGTCCTTGGCCCAGCGGTCGCGCAGCCGTGCCGCATCCCTGTCAAAACGCAGCTTCCAATGCGGGTAGAACTGCATTGGGACGGCGGCGGCATCATGGGTCCAGTGTTCGAACACACGCCGGTCCCGGCCCAGCGCATGGCCCAGCGCCTTGGGGCGATAGGACCCGCGCCGCGCCCAGAGGATCAGATCATGGGCACGGGCAAAGGTGTTGACGCTGTCAAGTTGCACAAACCCCAGATCATCTAGCAGCCCGGCCAGATCATCGCCCCGGCCGGTGCCACCGCCCGCATGGCACAACTGGTGGCGATGCAGGAACAAGCGCCGCGCGTGGGCGTTGGTCAGGACGGGCACGCTCATGAACTCTGCTCCATCTGGTGCAACTTGATCTGGCGCATCGTCTCCACCAGCACCGCCGTCACCAGCCCGATATTCAGCAGCCCGTTCAGCGAGGCCATCCCCCCCAAGAGTCGCCAATCCTGCGGCAACAGGATGTCGCCGAACCCCAGCGTGGTAAAGACCACCAACGCGAAATAGACCGCCTCTTCCAGCGTTGCAAAGATATCCAACACCAAAAACATCAGCGCCCACAGCCAGACACCGACTGTCAGCTGCACCAGAATCCAGATCGCCGCCGTAAGCAGCACGACCAGCAGTTTGGGATGGTGCGGCGCGCGCGCCAGCCATGGGCGAAACCGCAGGATCGCCACCTCCATCGCCCAGAAACTGATGCCCGCGATCAGGATCGACACCAGTAACAATCCGGCCCCCATTGCGATCTGCACAAACATATCTGCCCTCCGCTTTGCCCCATCCTATGGCTTGTGGGGGCGGCGTCCATCGCCTATCTCTGCGGCGTTATGGCCAAAAAAGACACAAACAAGAATTACAAGGTGATCGCCGAGAACCGGCGCGCGCGCTATGACTATGCGATCGAGGACGATATCGAGGTCGGCATCATCCTGCAGGGCCCAGAGGTTAAGTCCCTGCGCACTGGCCAATCCAATATTGCCGACAGCTACGCCAGCGTTGATGACGGCGAATTGTGGCTGACGAATGCCTATATCGCCCCCTACGAGCAGGCCATGTTTACCCATGAACCGCGCCGGAAACGCAAGCTTCTGGTCAGCCGGAAAGAGCTGTCCAAGCTTTGGAACGCCACCAAACGCGAGGGCATGACGTTGGTTCCCCTTGTGATGTATTTCAACGACCGTGGTCTGGTAAAGCTCAAGATCGGCGTCGCTAAAGGTAAGAAAAACCACGATAAACGCGCCACTGACGCGAAACGTGACTGGGCCCGGCAGAAGCAGCGCCTGCTGCGCCACGACAGTTAGGCGGGAACGCAAGGCGATTTCTCCCCTATGAGGCACGCCCTTCAAAAGATTAACGTCCCTTAACCTTTTGCGTGCGGGACCGCGTGAAAGGCCGCGCAATGCCATGGTCCCGAAAGAAGGAATAGGGACGATGGAACAACTTATCATTCAGGCCATTTCGGGTGCCGTTGGCGGGAACGCCGCTGGTGCAGGCGTCAAGAACATGTCGCTGGGCGGCCTTGGCAACACGATTGCCGGCCTAGTCGGCGGTGTGAGCGGCGGTGCCGCACTGTCTGGCCTGATGGGCGGCGACATGAGCGGGCTGATCAGCCAGATCGGTGGCGGTGGTGCAGGCGGCATCATCCTGACGCTCGTCGCAGGCTTTATCAAAAACAAGATGGCTGGCTAAGCCACATCATTCACTTCACTCACACTCGGGCGTCCCTTTGGGGCGCCCTTTTTGCTGGCTCCCCTTGCCTCAATCCGCCCCCTGCGCTACCCCGCTGGCAAGCATGACAGGGTTAGCGCAGGTGCCGATATGACGGACGATCCCAAAACACTGGTCAGCACGTCCTGGCTGGCAGATCACCTCAAGGACCCTGACCTGCGTATCCTTGATGCCTCTTGGTACATGGCCGCCGATGGCCGGGACCCCAAAGCAGAATATCAGGCGGCCCATATCCCCGGCGCGCGCTTTTTCGATATTGATGAAATCTCTGACCACCGATCCGAGATGCCCCATATGGCCCCACCGGTGGAAAAGTTCATGTCCCGGATGCGGGCGATGGGCGTGGGCGATGGCCATCAGGTGGTTGTCTATGACACTGCAGGGCTCTTCTCAGCCGCCCGTGTCTGGTGGCTGTTTCGCCTGATGGGCAAGACAGAGGTCGCCGTTCTGGACGGTGGATTGCCAAAATGGCAGGCCGAGGGTCACCCGGTCGAGGACCTGCCCCCCGTGATCCGCGATCGCCACATGACCGTCAGCCGCCAGAACCAGTTGGTGCGCGATGTTACCCAAGTGGCCCGGGCCGCCAAGTTGGGCGATCACACCGTGATCGACGCGCGCAGTCCCGCGCGTTTTGCAGGCACTGCGCCAGAGCCGCGCGAGGGCCTGCGCGCCGGTCACATCCCCGGCTCGTTCAATGTTTTCTATCAGGACCTCCTGAACGCCGACGGCACGATGAAAGATGCACCCGCGCTGCAACAGGCCTTTGCAGGCGCGGACCTGACCAAACCGGTCATCACCACCTGCGGGTCCGGTATCACCGCCGCGATCCTCAGCCTCGCGCTGGAACGGATCGGCAAAACTGATCACAGCCTTTATGACGGGTCATGGTCGGAATGGGGCATGTACGACGACCTGCCCATCGCCACAGGGTAGATCGGCCCAAAACCGTTAGCCGGGCTAATTATCGCGCCTCATACCCGTCGCGGGCCAAAGTCCCCCAACTTTTCTTGCCATGCCACGACCGCTCTGGCATTTCCACAGATGTGCCTCCCGCACCAGATTCGTCCCATTGCGCCGGTCATCCCTAAGGACCCACCCTATGCTTGAAAAGCTTTCCGCCCAACCCGCTGACAAAATCCTGGCCCTCATGGCCGCCTACCGCGAAGACCCGCGCGACACCAAGGTCGACCTGGGCGTTGGCGTCTACAAGGACGCCACCGGCAACACCCCCGTGATGCGCGCCGTGAAAGAGGCAGAGCGCCGGATCATGGCGGACCAGACCACCAAGGCCTACACCGGGTTGGCCGGTGATCCGGCCTTTGGCGCAGCCATGAAAGACCTTGTGCTGGCTGACACCGTGGACCACGCCCGCGTCGCCGCTGTCGCCACACCGGGCGGCACCGGGGCCATTCGTCAGGCACTGGAACTGATCAAACTGGCCGCCCCCGGTGCGACTGTCTGGCTTTCGAACCCAACTTGGCCGAACCATCCCTCGATCATCAAATACCTAGGCATGAAAAGCCAAACCTACCGCTATTTCGACACCGCGACGCGCAATGTCGATTACGTCGGCATGCTGACCGATCTGGGTGCGGTACTGCCCGGCGACGTGGTGTTGCTGCATGGTTGCTGCCACAACCCCACCGGTGCCAACCTGACGCTGGCGCAATGGGATGGCGTGATCAAACTGATCAAGGAAAAGTCCGCGATCCCCTTCATCGACATCGCCTATCAGGGCTTTGGTGACGGGTTGGACGAAGACGCCGCCGCTACGCGCAAGGTGGCCGCTGCCTTTGACAACGTGCTGATCGCCGCGTCCTGTTCCAAAAACTTCGGCATCTACCGCGAACGCACCGGCATCTTGATGGCCGTGGCAAAGGACGCCGATCAGCAGGCGCTGACCCAACAAAACCTCGCCTTCCTGAACCGGCAGAACTATTCCTTTCCGCCGGATCATGGCGCGCGCGTTGTTTCCACGATCCTCGGGGATCCCGCCCTGCGCGCCGATTGGGAGGCAGAGCTGGAAGAGACCCGCAACGGCATGCTCGCGCTGCGCCAGCAATTGGCGGATGAGCTGCGCCGTCTGACGAACTCTGACCGGTTCGACTTTCTCGCCGATCACCGTGGCATGTTCAGCCAATTGGGCACCACGCCCGATCTGGTCGAAAAGCTGCGCGCCGATCACGGGATTTACATGGTCGGTGACAGCCGGATGAACATCGCCGGTCTTAACGCCAAGACCGTGCCGGTCCTCGCCAAGGCGATCGTTGACGCCGGCATCTGAACCGAAAGCGGGGCGTTAAAGTCCTGATCGGAGGTTGGGTCATTCCTTGGCCCACCGCGCGGTGCTGAACGCCACTTAACACTTCCATGCATATGGTTTGTGTACGGGTTGTGTACGCTTTGCGGACGGGTTGTGCATTGGCGATAATGCTGCACCTGCAAAATGATCCTTGCGGTCCATCGCGCAATAATCTAACCCGGCAAGCAACGCTCGCGACATAAACGAACAAGGACACGCCATGTCATTCCGTCTACAGCCCGCTGCCCCTGCCCGTCCGAACCGCTGCCAGCTTTTTGGCCCGGGCTCGCGCACGGCGCTGTTTGAAAAGATGGCGGCCTCTGCTGCGGATGTGATCAACCTTGACCTCGAAGACTCTGTCGCACCATCGGACAAGGACGCGGCACGCGCCAACATTATCCAGGCCACACATGAAATTGACTGGAATACCAAACACTTGAGCGTGCGGATCAACGGACTTGATACACCCTACTGGTATCGCGATGTGGTCGACCTTTTGGAACAGGCCAGCGACCGGCTGGACCAGATCATGATCCCAAAAGTGGGCTGCGCTGCAGATATCTACGCCGTCGACGCGCTTGTCACCGCGATTGAGGCGGCCAAGGGCCGGACCAAACCCATCGCGCTGGAGGTTATCATCGAAAGTGCTGCAGGCATCGCCCATGTAGAAGACATCGCCGCCGCCTCACCCCGCCTTCAGGCCATGTCGCTGGGCGCTGCGGATTTCGCGGCCTCGATGGGAATGCAGACGACAGGCATCGGCGGCACGCAGGAAAATTATTATATGTTGCAAGGGGATACGCGTCATTACAGCGACCCTTGGCACTGGGCCCAGACCGCTATTGTCGCCGCCTGCCGCACCCATGGTGTGCTGCCTGTCGACGGTCCCTTTGGCGATTTTTCCGATGATGAAGGCTTTCTCGCCCAGTCTCGCCGCAGTGCAACATTGGGCATGGTCGGCAAATGGGCGATCCATCCCAAGCAAATTGCGCTGGCCAATCAGGTCTTTACCCCGTCAGATGAGGCCGTGACAGAGGCCCGCGAAATTCTCGCTGCGATGGACGAAGCCAAGAAAAATGGCGAAGGGGCAACGGTTTACAAAGGTCGTTTGGTTGACATCGCTTCGATCAAGCAGGCCGAGGTCATCGTTAAGCAATATGAAATGATTGCCGGTTAAACTGCCTTCCACGTTGCAAATTGACCTTGCGGCCCCTTATATCGGGCAGGAACCGCAGCAGGGGCAATGAATGACGCAATATCTCGATTTCGAAAAACCTTTGGCCGAGATTGAAGGCAAGGCCGAAGAACTGCGCGCGATGGCCCGCGAAAACGAGGAAATGGACGTCGAGAAAGAGGCCGCTGCCCTTGATCGTAAAGCCGAAGACCTGCTCAAATCCCTTTACGAAGGGTTAACGCCTTGGCGCAAATGTCAGGTCGCGCGGCATCCGAACCGACCCCATTGCCAGGATTATATCGACGCGCTGTTCACTGAATACACGCCGCTCGCCGGCGACCGGAATTTCGCGGATGACCATGCGGTTATGGGCGGATTTGCCCGCCTGAACGGCCAGCCCGTGATGGTGATCGGCCATGAAAAGGGCAATGATACCAAATCGCGGATTGAGCGGAATTTTGGCATGGCCCGGCCCGAAGGCTATCGCAAGGCGATCCGCCTGATGGACCTTGCCAACCGCTTTGGCCTGCCGGTCATCACCCTTGTAGACACCCCCGGCGCCTACCCTGGTAAAGGCGCTGAAGAGCGTGGCCAGTCAGAGGCGATCGCACGATCGACCGAAAAGTGTCTCGAACTCAGCGTGCCTTTGATCTCTGTGGTGATCGGTGAAGGCGGGTCAGGCGGTGCCGTGGCCTTTGCTACTGCCAACCGGGTCGCGATGCTGGACCATTCGATCTATTCTGTCATCAGCCCCGAGGGCTGCGCCTCGATCCTTTGGAAAGATGCCGAAAAGATGCGCGAAGCCGCCGAGGCTTTGCGGCTGACGGCCAAGGATCTCAATGAGTTAGGCGTCTGTGACCGGATCATTCCAGAGCCTTTGGGCGGCGCACATCGTGACCGGGACGCGACAATCAAGAACGTCGGCGCAGCGATAGAGGCGATGCTGAATGAGCTATCGTCCCAATCGCCCGAGAAGGTGCGTGCGGATCGGCGACAGAAGTATCTGCAACTTGGTGCCAAGGGCCTTGCTGCCTGATCACCACATGGTCTTTGCGGCCCGTCCCGGCCATTCGGCATCATAGGCGGCACCGTCAAAACCGTCCTCGACCTCGGCCAGCATGTCGCCGACAGTCGGCAGGCCCGCGCTTTGGTCACCGGACGTCCAGATTTCTGACCGCATCACGGCACGGGCGCATTGGCTGTAGACCTCTGCGATATGGATCACGATCACCGACCGTGGCGCGCGGCCCTTGTCGCTGAACCGGGCCAGCAGATCAGGCGCGATAGAGACTTCGGCCCGGCCATTGACCCGCATCACGTTGTTAGATCCCGGCACCATGAACATCAGGCTGACCCGCCCGTCCGTCACGATATTCCGCAGTGAATCCATACGGTTATTGCCGCGCCAATCGGGCATCAGCAGGGTCCGGGCATCAAGTTCCTGCACCACTGCGCCATCATCGCCGCGCGGGCTGCCATCGGTGCCTTCAGGGCCCACGGTTGTCAGGACGCAAAACCGGCTGCGCAAAATCCAAGTGCGATAGGCTGGTGTCAGGTGATCGGTGACCTTGATGATCGAAGCCTTGCCGGGGGTTCCGTAAAGCGCCTCAAGCGCGGCGATATCGGCGATCACATCAGCCATCAAATCCGGCCTCTTTGTTCAGGCGGTTGGAGTTCTCTTCAATGTCGCCTTCAAGCCGTTCAAGGAAGGCTGCATTGTCCAGGCCGGGTGCAATCGGCGGCAAAAACTCAACCACGGCATTGCCCGGCTTGCGATAGACTCCCCGCTTTGGCCAGAACACCCCGATGTTGGTGGCGACCGGCACACAAGGTTGGTTCATCTGGCCATAAAGTGCTGCCGTTCCAACCTTGTAGGGGGCAAATACTCCCGGCCCAACTCGCGTACCTTGAGGGTAGATAATCAACTGACCACCCTGCACCTTTCCGGATTTCACGTCCGCCAGCATCCGCTTGATCGCCGCTCCGCGTTTGCCGCGGTCAACCGGGATACAGCCGATGCGCAAACCGAACCATCCCAGGATCGGTGCGTATTTGAGGATGCTTTTCATGATGAACTTACCGCGCGGAACCGCACCGTAGATAACAATGACATCCAGAAAAGACTGGTGCTTGGCCGCGATCATCACCTCGTCCGTTGGAGGCCTGCCGCGCACTTCGGTGTTCAGCCCGATCATCAATCTCGCCAGCCAGCGAACCACCACGCAATAACGATGACAGGCCGCAACAGCGCCCTCTGCCGACCAGATGGCCCAGGGCAGATAAATCACCCCGATCACCAGCATCATCACATACATCATCGCGTTGAAGGCCAGCGAACGGAGCCATTGAATGCCATACATCATGATTGTTCTTTCAAAGTGCGCAGGGCCGCGGCGCGCGTAGCAAAAAAGGCGACAACGGCGGCCAGCGGCGGCACCAGAAGCGGCCAAAGCCAGCCCGCGCCACGAAATCCGACGTCGGTCAAAAAGCCACCGATGTCGTCGGCCCGGGGCAACAGGGCCACCGCCAACATCCCGATGACGGTGCCGCCCAAGGCGCCCAGAAACGCGCGACCGGTAAAGCGCCGAACAAATGCCCGCGCGATATAGCCATCCTCGGCCCCGACCAGACGCATCACGCGGATTACTTGCGCATTTGCGGCCAGCGCCGATTGCGCGGCGAGTGTGATCATGGCCGCCGTCGCAGCACCAATCAGCAGAATGGCGAACCACCCCAGCGACCGAAGCCGCCCGGCGGCAGAAATAAGCGGTTCACGCCAACGGGTATGGTCATCAAGCACCGCACCCGGCACCTCGGCCTGTAGCCGGGCGCGCAGGCCGGTCGCATCGTAGCCGCCGCCTTCTTCAATGATTTCAACAAGCTGCGGTATCGGCAGTGATTCCAGGGGGAGATCGGGACCAAACCAGGGTTCGAGCAGGCTGCGCTGCTCATCAGGTGTCAGGGCACGTGCGGCGGCGATCCCCGGCGTCGTTTCCAAAAGCGTAATCGCCGCCCGAAGCTGCGCGGCAGCCTGATCTGCAGGCGCGGAAATGCGCAAGGTGGAGGTCCGCGCAAGTTCTTCCGACCAACGGTCTGCAAGGCGGCCTGTCGCCATGGACAAAGCCAATGCAAAGACCGCCAGAAAGGCCATGGCGGCGGCAGTAAAGAGCGTCAGGCGCGCGGTAAAACCTGTCGGTGGCACAGCGCGTTCGGCCTGCGGATCGCCCACGACAAGGTCCAGCAATTGGCGCGGATCAACCCTCATAACTCTGCACCCGCAAGCTGCAGCCGCCGGTCTTTCAACCGCAAAACCCGGGCGCTCACCTGATTTTTCGCGGTGCGGATCAGGTTGAGGTCATGTGTCGCGATCAACACCGTCTTGCCCATCTTGTTGAGTTCTACCAGCAAGGTCAGCAACCGCTGAGACATTTCCCAATCGACGTTTCCGGTAGGCTCATCGGCGATAATCACCTCGGGCGACATGATGACGGCGCGGGCCAATGCGGCGCGCTGGCGTTCGCCACCGGACAATTGTGGTGGGGTCTGATTGGCCTGTGCCTTCAGCCCGACCCACATCATCAAATCATCCAGATTGTTGCCGGTTTCGTCTTCACGCCCCGCGACCTTGAGCGGCAAGGCGATGTTTTCGGATACCGGCAGGTGGTCGAGAAACTGGCAATCCTGATGGACGACGCCAATCCGCCGGCGGACCATGGCGACACCGTCACGCGGCAGCGATGCTGCGTCCTCTCCGAACAGGCGAACCTGACCGGAGGTCGCGAGCAATTCACCGTAGCACAGTTTGAGAAGCGTGGTTTTGCCTGCCCCCGACGGGCCGGTTAAGAAATGAAAGGACCCCGGGGCCAACGACAGGTTGAGCTGCGCAAAAAGCTCTGCTCCGCCATAGCTGTAGGCCACGTCCTCAAGCTCGATCACAGTGAATTCCCCGCCATTACCCGCCCGTTTTGCCCAAATCTGCAACAGGTTACAATCATATCGCAGGTCAAGGGTGCGCAAATCCTTTCCGTTCGAGACGGACATTGTTAACTAAAGCGGAACAATGCCTTGCAAAAGAAGCGGTTGGCAGGCCGCGAGGACAGATAAATGCGACTGATTTGCCCCAACTGCGGTGCACAGTACGAGGTTTCGGATGATGTGATCCCCGCTCAGGGGCGCGATGTCCAATGTTCAAATTGCGGCCATACATGGTTCGAAAGCCCCGGCGCATCGGTCGCGGCCGAAGAAGAGCTTCACGCCCCAGAGCCGGTTGTCGAGGAAGCGCCCGCACCGGCCCCCGCGCCTGAACCAGAGCCCGAACCGGAGCCTGAGCCGACACCAGAACCAGAGCCCGCTGCCGAAGAACCGCCGACAGAAGCAGACGAAGAGGAAGAGGCGAGCGCGCCACCCGATCTTCCGCCACGCAAAACCATCGACGATTCCATTGCGCAAATTCTGCGGGCCGAGGCTGCGAGAGAAGAGGCCAACCGCGCCGCAGAGGCGGAAACCGGGTTGCAACGTCAGGACGATCTGGGTCTCGACGAGATGCCCACGATGACCGAGACCAAGAAGGCGGAATCAGCAGAGCGCATTTCGCGGCTGAAAGGCGAAGAACCAGCGGCAAGCGTCGCCGCTGCCGTGGCCGAAACTGTCGCCGGATCACGGCGCGAATTGCTGCCTGATATTGACGACATTAACGCAACGCTCCGCTCTGAGTCCGAGCGTGACGCACCACCGCCACTGCCCGAAGAGGAAGAGGCCGAAGAACGCCGGGGGTTCCGCTTTGGCTTTTTTGGTGTGTTGATCGTCTTTGCGGTGCTGATCGCGATTTATGTCTTTGCAGATCAGATCATTGCGGCCGTTCCCGCGCTTGAAGGCGTGTTGAACGCCTATGTCGCAGCCGTTGACAGCCTGCGCATCTGGTTCGACGTCCAGATGCAGAAACTACTGGTGATGCTGGAAGGGCAGGACGGCTAAAACCGGTCGAGCAAGCGCCGCAAGTAGTCTTTTTCAACCTCGGGGCGGTCCTGTTCGGCGGAGCGTCTGCGGATTTCGCCCAAAAGCTCTTCGGCGCGGCGGTAGACGTCGTCGCCCTGCAGCAGGTTCTGATCGGTCCCAAACTGCCCGGTGTTGCCCATCTGACGACCCAGTGGATCGCGCTGGCCGGGTTGCGCTTGTCCGCTGGCCTCACCTTCGGCATTGCCTTGACCAGGCTCGGTGTTCTGGTTTTGCGCCAGCGCCTCGCCCAGCGACCGCATTCCATTGCGCAGGGCATTCATGGCCTCGGCCTGACGGTCTATGGCCTCGGCCAGATCGCCTTCGCGCAGCGCCTCTTCTGCGCCTTCCATCGCACCTTCGGCCCGGTCGAGCGAGTCCCGTGCAATATCACCAGCGTCACCATCCAGCGACGGTAGGTTCCCACGCTGACGGTTAAGTTCATCGCGCAGGGCCTGCTGACGCTCTGCTAGCGACCGGCCGTCCGGCGCGTCTCCGCTGCCTTCGCCGCCCTGACCGTTATCGGCCTGCTGGCCCTGCTGCCCGTCCTGACCGGTGCCACTGCCTTGGCCTTGCTGGCCCTGCTGCTGACCCTGTTGGCCCTGCCCTTGCTGGCCTTGTTGTTGCCCCTGCTGTTGGCCCTGCTGTCCTTGCTGACCCTGTTGCCCTTGCTGTTGTCCCTGCTCCTGCAGGTCGCGGAAGGCATCATCCGAAAGGTCTTCCTGATTGCGCAAGGTCTCGGCCAAATCCTGCATGGATTGCTGACCCGGCGTGCGCGGTCCACCCGGCCCACCCTCACCTTGGGTTATCCGCAGATTTTCGAGCAATTGGTTCAACTGCTCCATCAGTTCCTGGGCTTCGGCCATTCGGCCTTCTTCCATCAACTCCTGAATCCGATCCATCAGGGCCTGAATTTCGTCCTGCCCAATCTCGCGGCTTTCGCCATTGTCGGCCTGATCTGTCCCATCCTCGTTCGGGTCCATCTGGTCGGCAAGCATCTGCATATAGGCATCGGTCGCATCACGAAGTTCCTGCATCAGCTCTGCAATCTCGGCGTCGCTGGCCCCGTTGCGCATCGCCTCTTCCAGCCGTTCCTGCGCCCGCCGCAACCGTTCGCGGGCATCCGCGAGGGTGCCATCCTCAAGCTGGATTGCCAGATCCCAAAGCGCCTGCACAATCTCATCCTGTCCTTCGTCGGACAGGCCAAATTTCGTGAAGGTCTCAAGCTGGCGAATAATCGCGCGGGTGCGCAAATATGTCGTCTCATTGGTAAAAAGGTCGTCGGGTCGATGCGACACCGCCCGTAATATCTGCGCCACGCGCGGCGCATTGGCCTTGGACCACATCAGGTCACGGCGCTGTTCGATGACCGCCTTGGCGACAGGCTGAAAGAACCGCCGCCCCGGCAGGATCATCTGTTCCGGCTCTGCCTGCCCGACTTGCCCTGCGGCATCGGTCACATCAAGCGTCAGTGTCACCGGCAAATTGGCCAGTGGGTGTTCGCTCAGGTTCTCGATCAGGAACTCTTCGAAATCTGTCCGGTCCCCGGTGAAGGGCATCGGCAGGTCAAGCACCAGCAACTCTTTGGGGTCGGGGTCGACCGTCAACCCGTGCCGCCGGTCTACGTTGACCAGATCAAGCGCAATTTCTGCCGTGCCACTTTCGACGCCATAGTCGTCCATGGCCAGAAATGGCTGACTAAGCTCGCCCATGGCGTCCGCCTCGATCCCGCCGGTAAGTTCCACCAGCGGCAAGAGGTCCTCAATCACCGTAATCTCCCAGGTGGCACCGTTTTCGCCGTCAATTGACAGAGTGCCGGAGTTGGTAACGACAAAGGTTTGTTGCGCATCCGAGGCAGCACCGATCTCGGCCGTGCGCCCCGAGACGGTTTCAGCCACGGTCAGTGCGCCAACCTCGCCATAAAGCCGCAGGGTAATCTCTGACCCGTCGGGAACGCGCAATCCGCCCGCGGGCACATCGTTGAGGTATATCGTCGGCTTGCCCGTATAGGCGGGGGGTGTGACCCAACCTTCCCAGACGGGGCCCGTTGCAAGGGTCTGCTCGCCGCCTGTGGCAATCTCTGCCACCGAAGTCACACGCAGGATCGATCCGAAAAGCACCGCGCAGACAAAGAAAAGGAGCGCCACAAAACGCAGCCCGTAAGGGTCTTTGTCCGACACCCGCAAATCAGGCGACACGGCCCGGGCTGCGCGGGTCCTTTCCTGCATTCGTTCCAAATGCGCGCGCCAGACAGCTTCTGAGGCGGGATCGCCTGATCCGATGGCTAGTTGGTCCGCCACGGCGGCAATCGGGCGGCCGGGTAATTGCGCATCCACGCGGGCCACCGCCGCATCGCGTCGCGGCCACCGGAATCTGCGAACACCCCAAATCAGGGCGGCCAGCAAAGCCAACACAGATCCCACAACAAAGGCCCAAAAGACCTCAACCCCTGCGAGATCATGCCAACCAAAGAACAGCGGTGCCGTGATGACAAAAGCCACAGTCCAAAGCGGCCAGAATGCGCGCACAATCGCCTCCGCGCCCATCCCCAGACGGGTCAGGGCCACGGGCCATTTCAGGTGGCGATACGGTGGCGGTGGGGTCAGCGGACCTCTCCAATTGTGGTGGCGGCAGCGGGAACCGCTACAACCATGTAGGTATGGTATCGCGCGAAAGCATTTCGTCAAAGGTTGGTCGTGCGCGGATAACCGCAAATTGATCGCCTTGCACCAGAACCTCGGGGATCATCGGCCGCGAGTTGTATTCCGAGGACATGACCGCGCCATAGGCCCCTGCAGAGCGAAAGGCCACCAGATCGCCCGGCGAAAGTTGCGGCATCATCCTTCCTTTGGCAAAGGTGTCGCCGCTTTCGCAAACCGGACCGACAATGTCATAGGCCACTTGCTCTGCACCTGCAGGCGGCTCGATGACGGGCACGATGTCATGGTGCGCCTCGTACATCGCCGGGCGGATCAAATCGTTCATCGCCGCATCAAGGATCAGAAACTGCCGGTCGGCACCCTCCTTGACGTAGATCACGTCCGACACCATCAGCCCCGCGTTGCCCGAAATGAGCCGCCCCGGCTCAATCTCGACCTCGCACCCAAGGTGGCCGACCGTGCGTTTGATCAATGCGCCATAGTCTGTCGGCAAAGGCGGTGCCTCGTTTGATCGGGTATAGGGGATCCCCAGCCCGCCACCCAGATCAAGGCGGCTGATCTCATGACCGTCCCCCCGCAACACCTCGGTCAATTCGGCGACCTTGTTATAGGCCGCCTCAAAGGGCGCGAGTTCTGTCAATTGGCTCCCGATATGCACGTCAATCCCGACGACTTTCAGCCCTGGCAACCGGGCGGCCATGGCATAGACATCACGGGCGCGTTCAATCGGAATGCCGAACTTGTTCTCGGATTTTCCGGTGGCGATCTTGGCATGGGTTTTGGCATCCACATCCGGGTTCACCCGAATGGTGATCGGCGCAACCTTGCCCAGCCCTGTGGCAACCGCTGACAGCCGCTCCATCTCGGGCTCGCTTTCGACGTTGAACTGGCGAATGCCGCCTTCCAGCGCCAGCTTCATTTCGTCCGCCGTCTTGCCCACACCCGAGAAAACAATGCGCTCACCCGGCACGCCCACGGTTCTTGCGCGGCGGTATTCCCCACCTGACACCACATCCATTCCCGCACCAGCGTCGCCCAGAAGTTTGAGCACAGCGAGGTTTGAACAGGATTTCATCGCGAAGCACACCAAATGCGGAAGGCCATCAAGCGCCTCGTCGAACAACTTGAAATGCCGCAAGAGGGTTGCCGCAGAATAGACATAAAACGGCGTGCCGACCTGGGCGGCAATCTCTGCCACCGGCACATCCTCGGCCCACAAGGCCCCATCACGATAAAGAAAATGATCCATGTCTGACCTTACCCAAACAAACGCGGCCAGACATAGCAGATAGGGCGCAAAGCCCAACCCTTCTTCTGGTTAAAAATACTTCCGCCGGAGGCAGAACCGGGACGGTGGGCGGGGCGTTTTGGCGGGCTTGCCCGACAAGAGCGGCGCACGCCGGTCTAAGTGATCGGCTTGGCGCGCAGAAACAGGTAAAGCGGCAGGCCGCAACTGACCCCGATGCAAAAGGTCGCCGGGATCGCCACCAGCGCCAGCCAGTTCCGCCGCACCGCGACCTCTGCCATGATCCAGACGGTCAGCGTGACCGCGGCGATCGTCAAATCCCAGACCAGCCCGCTGGACGCTGCATTCACATGCCAAGCATCCACCATCGCGGACAACGACCAGCCTTCGGTCATGAACCACTGCACAAAATAATACATCGGGTGGATCGCACCCCAGATGGCAAGCAACAACCAGACCCACCGCAAAGGCGACATCAGAGCGTGCCGCCCACGCTTACTGGCCCCGCACGGGTTCCAGCACTAACGCCACCAGCACCCAAGCCGACACGGCTGGTGCCGTCGGTCACGCCAACGTTGGGCCGGATACTCAGACCGCCCGGCCCAATCCCGATGCCAAGTCCCGCCGTGGGACGCAATGGATCACCCTCTGCCCCGCAGGCCGCGACAAATCCAAACACGCAAAGCGCCATTATCGTCTTCATTTTAGTCGTTCCTTCCACGCTGCCACCTGTTCGCGCACGCGCGCAGGCGCAGTACCACCGATGCTCATCCGTGACGCGACAGAGTTCTCGACCCCGAGCACATCAAAGACACCTTCGGTAATACCGTCATGCACAGCCTGCATCTCGGCAAGGGTCAGATCGGGCAAATCCTCCCCCTTACTTTCGGCCAGCGCCACCAGCGACCCGGTCACGTGGTGGGCCTCTCGGAAAGGTAGCCCAAGTTCGCGCACAAGCCAGTCCGCAAGATCGGTGGCAGTGGAAAATCCTGTTGCGGCGGCCGCACGCAGGCTGTCGCGGTTGGCGGTCATATCGCCCACCATGCCCGCCATCGCCGCCAGCGCCAGCATCAGATTGTCAGCGGCATCAAAGACCTGTTCCTTATCTTCCTGCATGTCCTTGGAATAGGTCAGCGGCAACCCCTTCATCACCGTCATCAACGCGACATTGGCTCCGAACACCCGGCCGATCTTGGCGCGGATCAGCTCTGCGGCATCGGGATTGCGCTTTTGCGGCATGATACTGGAACCGGTGGACCACTTGTCTGACATCTTCACAAAGCGGAACTGGGCAGACGACCAGATCACCAGTTCTTCGGCCAAGCGGCTGAGGTGCATCGCGCAGATGCTGGCGGCGGCGAGGAATTCCAGCGCGAAATCCCGGTCACTCACCGCATCCAGCGAATTAGCCATGGGCCCATCAAACCCCAACGCCTTGGCTGTCATCTCGCGATCAATTGGAAAAGACGTGCCTGCAAGCGCCGCCGCCCCCAGCGGCGAGAGGTTCATGCGCGCCCGCGCATCGGCAAAGCGCGACCGGTCCCGCTGCAGCATTTCAACATAGGCCAGCATGTGATGGCCCCAGGTCACCGGTTGCGCCACCTGCAAATGTGTGAACCCGGGCATGACCCAATCGGCCCCCGCCTCTGCCTGCCCGAGGAGCGCTGCTTGCAGCGCGAGGAGGGCCGCATCAGCCGCATCGCACTGATCCCGCACCCACAGCCGGAAATCGACCGCTACCTGATCATTGCGGCTGCGCGCCGTGTGCAATCGCCCGGCAGGTTCGCCAATCAACGCGCGCAGACGCGCCTCCACATTCATGTGAATGTCTTCAAGCGCGGTTGAGAACGCGAAGTCACCCTTTTCAATCTCTGACATTATGGTGAGTAGCCCTTCCCCAATCGCATCCGCATCGGTAGATGAGATGATGCCCGTGGCCGCCAACATGGCGGCATGGGCGCGCGACCCTGCGATGTCCTGCGCGGCAAGTCGCTGGTCGAACCCGATTGAGGCATTGATTGCCTCCATAATCGCGTCCGGTCCGGCAGCAAACCGCCCACCCCACATCGTATTCGCAGCCTTGGTCATGAAAGGACGTCCCTTGCGCAATCTAAAGTCAGCCCTGCTTTATACAGCCCTGTGTCTGGTGGCAAACCCTGCCAGTGCCGACAACGCAGCGCTTGAGGCACTCCGTGAAGGCGATATGCGCAAACTGGCCTTTCACAGCGAGCCGATGCCCGGATCAGACGTGGCTTTTACACATGAAGACGGATCAGAAATGACGCTGGCCGCCTTCGAGGGGCAATATGTCGTGCTGAATTTCTGGGCCACCTGGTGCGCGCCCTGTCGCAAGGAAATGCCACATCTTGAGGCGCTACAGGCGGAATTGGGCGGCGATGATCTGGCCGTCGTAACGGTCGCGACTGGCCGGAACCCGCGCGCAGGCATTGACGCCTTTTTCGCCGACATCGGCGTTGAAAACCTGCCCAAACACACGGACGAGCGGCAAAATTTCGCCCGCAGTCTGGGCGTGCTGGGCCTGCCGGTAACCCTGATCCTTGATCCCGAAGGCAACGAGATTGCGCGCCTGCAGGGTGATGCGGATTGGGCCAGCGACAGCGCAAAGGCCATCCTGACCACGCTTGTGGCGGGTGACGACAGCTAGACCCGTCATTGCGCTGACATCTCAGACCGGTAGTCTGGGTCCAATTTCAAAGGACCCTGACATATGAGCCATCAGAACAAACTTTTCGGTATCCACGCCCTTGCCAGCCAGATCGAGGCCACACGCCTGTCACTGCCTGGTGATCGGCCCAAGCCCGGCGATGCGGCCTTTGTTGCCCTGCAAGCCAAGGTCGCTGGTTGGGAACAAACTGTCGAAACAATCAAACGCAATCTGAAATCGCAAAGCCATTTCAATCATATGCGTCATCAGCAGGACCGTTTTGGCGCAAATGCCTTTGCGGCCAAACAGCGGCTGGGCAGTCAGGAAAGCAACGTGGCAGAGCTTGCCAAGGCGCTGATGGTGGCGACGACAAAGCTGGCGGAGCTGACCAAGGACCTATATGGCGGCGGCCCGGCTGAACAGAAGATCATGGAGGCCGTCGCGCAAGCGATGGAAAACTGGCAGGCCAAGGCGAAACTGGAAAAGGACTTTGACGCCATGGCCTTTGCCCCTCAGCAGGTCACGAACGCCCTGCGCGAGGTTCAGGTCAGCGCAGCGCCGGACCTGCCTGCTGGCAGTCCGCAAGCGCAATTCACCGCACCCGGCCTTGATACCGTGCTGATCGCCTTTCTGACACTGATTGCGATCCTGAAATCGCGCACCAAAAAGACTTAGGTCTTCAGGGCATTTCCGGCGCGCGCGGCTTCTTCCTCTTCCCGTTGTTTGCGCGCGGCGGCAATGGCCGCGTCTGCGTCCTGCCCCTGTTCCCGCATTCGCTCGCGCAGTTTGCCGAAGGCATGTCGTCCTTCAGCATAGAGCTTTTCCTGTTCGTCGATCAGAACCCGCGCGGCTTTCATGTAGGGCTCATTCTCGGTCGGCGGAATGTCGGGATCAAAGGATTCCGCCATCAGAATCATGCCGGTCGCATCGTCCGCCCGAAGTCCTTGCGCCATCGTCTCTGCCTCTTCGCTTGGAATCCCCAACGCCTCAAATGCGGACCGGCCCATGCGGATCGAACTGTCAAAGGTTTCCCGGATGATATCGCGGCAACCTGCGGCCCAGAGTTCGTAGACATGATGCCGATCCCGAGCCCGCGCAATGATATGGACCTGTGGGTAGTTGGTGTGAACGTAATGCACCATCTCGGTGATCCGGTCCCGGTCATCAATCGCAATCACGAAAAGCTTGGCTTCCTTGATCCCCGCAGCCTCGAGAAGGTCGGGGCGACTGGCGTCACCGAAATAGGCGCGGATGCCGAACTGGCGCAGCATCTCAAGCTGCGCGGCAGAATAATCCACCACCGTGGTCTTGAAACCCGCACCCCGCGTCATGCGCGCGACGATACCGCCGACGCGGCCATGGCCTGCGATGATGACTTGTCCTTGTTCTTCGATCTCGTCGGCTTCCCGCTCTTGCGCTTCGGAAAAGCGCGGCGCGATTACGCGGTCGTACAGGATGAACAGAGCCGGCGTCAGCAGCATCGAGAGGGCCACAACCAAAAGCAGCTGATCGGCCAGCGCCGTCGGCAAAATTTGCCCTGCGGTCATCGACGACAGCAGTACAAAACCAAACTCGCCTGCCTGAGCCAGCCCCAGAGCGAAAAGCCACTTGTCCGCCCCTTTGATCTGAAAGACGAACGCCAACCCCAGAAGCACAATGGCCTTCAGCGCCATCAGGCCGAGCGTCAGCCCAAGGATCGTGCCGAGGTTGGCAAACAGCAACGCAAAGTCGATGCCCGCACCGACGCTCATGAAAAAGACGCCTAGCAGCAGGCCACGGAACGGGTCGATATCGCTTTCAAGCTCGTGCCGGTATTCGCTGTTGGCCAGAACAACGCCAGCGATAAAGGTCCCAAGCGCGGCAGAGACACCGACCAGTGACATCAGCAGCGCAATGCCAACGACCATCATCAAAGCCGCAGCGGTGAACAATTCACGCAGACCCGCACCGGCAATAAAGCGAAAAATGGGCCGGGTCAGCGAATTGCCCGCGAACACCACAAATGCCACGGCAGCAATCGTCACAAGCGTCGTCTGCCACCCATTCAGCCCGGCAACAAGGCTCATCCCTGATCCATGCCCGTCGCCGTGGTCATCACCATGTGCGTCGCCATGGTCATCGGTGGCGTGGCTGTCCGCACCCGCCTCAACCGCATGGCCAGCATCCGCGCCGTGGGCAACGTCAGATCCGATATCCATCAGGTCGGGCATCGCCAAAAGCGGCAGCAGCGCCAACATTGGGATCACGGCGATGTCTTGAGTCAACAGCACAGAGAATGAAGACTGCCCGCCGTCGGACTTCATCAACCCCTTTTCGTTTAATGTTTGCAAGACGATAGCCGTCGATGACAGCGCAAAGACCATGCCAATCGCAATCGCGAAGGTGACAGGTTGGCCAAAGGCCATGGCAATCCCAGCGACCGCGAACATCGTCAAAAGGACCTGTCCGCCGCCCAACCCCATCAGCCGGTTGCGCATTGACCAAAGCACCTTTGGTTCCAGTTCCAGCCCCACCAGAAACAGCATCATCACCACGCCGAACTCTGCAAAATGCTGGATCGAGAGGACGTCCACGTTCAACAACGCCAAGACCGGAGAGATCACGATGCCTGCGATCAGATAGCCAAGTACCGACCCCAACCCCAAGCGGGTTGCAATCGGCACAGCGACAACACCGGCACACAGAAAAATGAAAGCCAAAAGCAGAAAATCGGTCATGGACGCCCCCGTCGAATTTGTCCAACGCTACATCGACGCGGCGGCAGACGAAACCCGTTGATTAGGCCCGGCCAGCTGTCGACGACAACAGGACAGGATCAATCCCAAGCACCTTGAGCGCAGCGGTCCATTTATGCTCATTCGCGCGACCGAAGATGATGTCAGAACGCGCATCACAAGAGAGCCAGCCGTTTTGAGCGATCTCATCCTCGAGTTGCCCCGGCCCCCAACCGGCATAGCCCAGTGCAAGCATGGAGGTGTCAGGCCCCTTGCCGCGCGCCAAGTCCTCTAGCACGTCCAGTGTCGCGGTCATTCCGATGCCGTCATCCACGTCCAGCGTGCCAGTCTCGGACCGGTAGTCCAGCGTATGAAGCACAAAACCCCGGGCCATCTCGACCGGGCCACCAAAATGCACACGGATGTCGCGGGCCCCGGGTGCACGGTCGATATCAAGTTGTTCAAGCAGGGCCGCGAACCGAATCTCTGTTTGCGGTTTATTGACGATCAGTCCCATGGCGCCGTCTTCGGAATGGGCGCACATGTAGACCACACTATGGGCAAAACGCGGATCGCCCATGTCAGGCATGGCGATCAAAAGCTTGCCGCAAAGATTGCTGTCGGTGGGTTTCATCCCCCAATGATGGGGCGGCGGGACCAAGGGCGCAAGGGCGTCAGATGACAGAAATTCGCCCATTCGTGATTTCCCATTGCAAAGCTTTTGTCTGATGAGGGGTGTATGAAACGCCTGATGACCGCCCTTTGCCTGCTGGCTGCACCTGCCAGCGCTCAGACGCTTGATGATATCGTGCGCCTTGATGTCCTGCCCGGTTGGCGCACGGCAGACGGCACGCATGTGGCCGGTTTGCAGATCACCCTCGCGCCGGGATGGAAAACCTACTGGCGCGCACCCGGCGATGCAGGCATTCCGCCACAGATCGACTTTGCCGCGTCGAATAATGTTGGCAGCGCCCGGTTCATCTGGCCGGTGCCAGAAGTGTTTGACCAATCGGGTATGCGTTCCATTGGCTATACCGATGGCGTCGTGGTGCCGGTTGAGCTGACGCCGAATGCGCAGGGTGAGATGACGCTGACCGGGATGCTGGATATCGGGGTCTGCGAAGAAATTTGCATCCCAGTGCGCCTGCCCTTCGATCTGACCTTGCCCGCGCAAGGACAACGGGATCCGGTGATTGTGGCCTCTTTGGTCAACCGACCGCTTACCGCAGCAGAGGCATCTGTAACTGCCGCAACCTGCGCGGTCTCTCCCAATGCGGATGGTTTGACGCTGACCGCAACCCTGTCGATGCCACAGGCGGGCCGCATTGAAGAGGTGGTGATTGAGGCGGGCGATCCGCTGGTTTGGGTGTCAGAGCCGGATGTTGCCCGCTCAGGCGGGCAACTGACCGCAACTGTGGATATGGTACACGTGTCCGGTGGCGGTTTTGCCCTTGATCGATCCGCGGTGAGAGTAACCGTCCTGGGCAGCGATCACGCGGTTGACATTCAGGGCTGTAGCGCAGGCTAAGCTGCGCGACGCAGGCCAAAGACGATTGCCGCCAGCACATAGACGGCCATCAGAATCGCCGCCAGCCCCGCCACAAAAATCCCAAAGGCAGTCGCAAGGCCACCGTTCAAAATCGGCAATGCCTCTGCCGCCACAGCCCATGGCTGTCCTGTCCACAAAACCGGCGCGACGGTGCCCGCAAAAAGCGCTGCCGCCGCGAGCGCACCTGCCAAGGCTGGCAGGAACATCGCCGGCCTGCGCCCCCGCAAGGCCCGACGCGCAGAGCGAACTTGCTTAGAAACATCGGCCTGCATCGCCATCAACGAGGGCACGATCAGCAACACAAGGAACATGCCGAACCCAAGACCAAAGACCAGTGTGACCACAGTGGGTTTGAGGAACTCCGCCTGATTGGACCCTTCGTAAAGCAAGGGCGAAAGGCCTAGCACCGTCGTCAATGTGGTCAACAGAACCGGGCGCAACCGGTCGGACGCGCCATCAATAATTGCTGGCACAAGCCCACGCTCTTTTGCGTATTCGTCAATCGTTGTGACCAAGACGATACTGTCATTAATCACGATCCCGGTCATGCCGATCAGTCCCACGACGGTAAACATACTCATCGGGATGCCCCAGAGGTTGTGGCCGTAAATTGTGCCGACAAGGCCAAAGGGTATAATCGCCATCATGACCAAGGGCCGGGTCCACGACCCGAAAATCCAAGCAAGGCTGAGGAAGATGCCACACAGCACAAGGATCAGCCCGTTGCGCGCATCTGTGAGGAACCGACTTTCCTGCTCGCTTAGGCCCGACAGTTGCGTATCGACGCCAAAGCGTTCCTGAATGTCCGGCAGGATCGTTTCATTGATGATCTTCTGGATATCACTGGCGCGCTCGGCGTCTTCATCATCCAGATCGCCGGTCACAGAAATCAGCGGGATCCCGTTTTCGCGTTGTACGACCGAAAACCCGGTGCGGCTGGTCACCGTCACAACGTCGCCCAATGGCACATAGTCGCCACTGTTGGTGCGGATGAGCGTGCGTTCAAGAAAATCCGCCGACAACTCTCCGGGTGGCAGTTCAACCCGGATCGCAGCAGAGCGTGGCCCCACCGGATAGGTCGCGGCCTCGATCCCGCCCAGACGGTTGCGCAGCACCCGACCCAGCCCGTCGATGTTCAGCCCCAGTGCCTGTCCCTGCGGCGTCAAATCGAGCAGTAATTCCTGCTTGTCATAGGCCAGGCTGTCTTCCAGACCGCTGATCTCTGCGAATTGCGCAAGCTCTGACTTCAAGGCCTCGGCTGCGGTCTTGAGTTGCTCTGGTTCGGCCCCGAACATCTGGATATCAAGGCTGTCACCGCCCGGACCCCGCCCCCAGGATCGAAAACTGACCGTTTCCGCCATCGGGTGCTGGCGCACACTTTCCTGCAACTCTCCGACAAATTGGAAGCTGCTATAGGGGCGGCTGTCGGCATCAATCAGCGTGATCGAGATCGCCCCCAATTGGTCGGCGTCTTTTTGATCTGACCCGGCGATGGCCCGGCCCGAATTGCCACCGATTTGCGCGATCATGAATTCCACTGGATTGGCGCCGTACCTCTCGGCGTATTGCGCGCCCAGATCATTGGCCGCGCGCTGCATTTCCTGCATCATTTCAACTGTGTCATCGCGCGTGGCACCGGGCAGCATGGCAAAGTTTCCGGTCACCTGTCCCTGCTCTGGCGCGTTGAAGAACCGCCATTGCACGTCGCCTTGAATGAACAGGGCAATCTGGCTTGCCAGCACCAGAATTGCACCGGCGACCACCGGGTACCGTGCCCAGATCACACCTGCCATGAAGGGGCGAAACAGCTTTTCGCGCACCCAATTAAAGCCGCGGTTCACGATATGAGACGGCCAGTCGTACCAAGGCCGCTGGGCCCCGCTTTTGATCGAATGGGCCAAATGATGCGGCAGAATCAGGAAACATTCGACCAATGAGGCGGCCAGTACAACGATCACAGTAAAAGGAATGTCAGCGATCAGGTCACCGAAGCGCCCGCCGATGATGACAAGGCCAAAAAAGGCGATGATGGTCGTGAGTGTCGCGGAAAAGACCGGGCTGAACATGCGCACGGCGGCACGTTCTGCCGCCTCTACCGGGGTCTCTCTCAATTGGCGGACCCGAAAATCGGCGTGTTCGCCCACGACGATCGCGTCATCCACCACAATGCCCAAGGTGATAATCAGTGCAAAAAGCGAGATCATGTTGATCGTGATCCCAAAGGCATACATCAGCGCGACCGCCGCCAGCATCGCCGCTGGAATGCCTGCTGCGACCCAGAAGGCGGTGCGGGCGTTCAGGAACAAAAACAAGAGCGCAAGCACAAGCCCCAGTCCCATCAGCCCGTTGTCCATCAGAATGTTCAAACGGCCGGTGATCTGCTCGGCAAGGGTGTTGGTCAATTCAATCTGGACGCCCTGTGGCAAGGTCGCCGACATCTCTGCCGCGACCTCTTCCACCGTTTGTTGTAGCCCAATGGCGTCACCGGTGGCGGACCGGTTTACCCGCACCTGTATGGCCGGATCA
Organism: uncultured Paracoccaceae bacterium; assembly: GCA_947493335.1. Classification (GTDB taxonomy): domain Bacteria; phylum Pseudomonadota; class Alphaproteobacteria; order Rhodobacterales; family Rhodobacteraceae; genus CANMYO01. The sequence goes on from CANLQO010000002.1 coordinate 116,351, forward strand.
TCACCCACAAAGTAAGCCTGATTGCGATCAGTGCCTTCAACCACCACCGCGCCGACATCGCCCACTGTCAGGTTCGATCCGTCGGCGTTTGATCGCAGCACGATGGCAGAGATATCCTCGGCTGTGCGTTTCGCAACGCCAGTCCGCACCCGACTGGCGCCGGCGTCACCTGCGGGATCGCCGACCGCTTCTTCTGCGATCCGGTCCGCGATTTCTGCCATCGAAATATCGTGCTGGATCAAGTTGATCGAGGGCACTTCGATCACCGTCGAAGGTGCCGCGACCCCGCGCACATTGGCCTGTGTCACACCTGCCGCAAACAGGCGCACCACGAATTCATCCGCAAAGCGGGCCAATTGATCCACGCTGACGGGCCCGGAAATTACAACATCCGTAACCCGGTCCGACCAACCGCCACGGCGGATTTCGGGATCTTCGGCGTCGCTGGGCAGGTTTGTGGCACTATCGAGTGCGAATTGTACGTCCTCGGTCGCCGTCTCGATATCGGTGCCGGGCTCAAACTCCAGCGTGAGCGAGGCGCGCCCCTCGGTGGCCCGCGCAAAGGACGCGGTGACCCCTTCCACCGCCAGTAGCGCAGGTTCAAGGATCTGCACGATACCTTCATCTACCGCCTCTGCCCCGGCGCCGTCCCAGCGCACTGTGATGTCAACGTCGTCCACCACCACGTCGGGAAAGAACTGCGCCCGCATGTTCGGGAACGCCACCAAACCGGCGGCCAGCATCAACAGCAGCAGAAGGTTCGCTACAGTCCGGTGCCGCGTGAAATAGGACAACAGTCCGCCGATATTGGTGTCTGTGCCCTCGCGGTAAGCCATCAGCTACCCATCCGGCTTTCAAGCCGCGCCACTACGTCAGAGGGCACTTCGTCTTGCTCCAGCTGCGCCATGATCCGCGTTTTCACCGCGTCTGGCATCCGGCTGCCGTCGACAAAGGCCACCAGCTTTGCGCGGCGTTCGTCATCAAGCGCGATCAACTCCGGTTCCGCCGGTGGCGTGACCGCAGCGGCGGGATCAATCGGCCGCACCCCAATGCCCGCACCCAAAAGCGGAGAGCGCTCGGCCACAATCTGTTGGCCCGCCAGTCGGCCCACACGGATGATCACATCATCCCCTTGGCGTCGCAGCAGATCGACCTCTTGACTTTGCAGCCGGTTGTCCTCTCCTACCACCAGTACGGTTTCGTCCGCCGCAACTGCCGTTGCGGGCACCAAAGCAACGTTATCCAAGGCCGGTTCGGCGACGCTCACGGTAACAAAGTCACCGGGGCGGAAACCCGGGGCGGCATCCAATTGCGCAAAGATCAATCGACCTGTCTGCCCCTCGGCCACTGTTGCGCCCTCGCGGCTGATCTGACCCTCGGCCGTCAGATCGACGCCCAGAACATCGAGGCTGACCCGCACCGGGAGGTCGGGCAACCGCCCATCCCGCAAGAGCCGTGCGTATTGCGATGTTGACACACGGAACGCCACCTCAAGCCGGTCCGGATCGACCAAAGTGGCGATCCGTTCGTTGGCCGTGACCCGTCCGCCGGGCGAGACGGCCACATCTGACAGAGTTCCGTCAAAGACCGCAAATAGCTGCGTATCTGCCAGGGTCCGCTCCGCCTCGGCCAGATCAATACGCGCTCGCGCCAGTCGGGTTGTCGATTGGTCCACGCGCGCCTCTGCATTGGCCAGCGATTGCCGCCGCGACAGGATCGCAGCATTTGCCGATGACGCAGCAAGTTCCGCTGTCTCGACCGCCGCAGCCGTGCCAACACCACGGGTCTGCAAGTCCTGCGCCCGGGTCAGCGCGGTTTCCCGCAATGCGGCCTGTTGCTCTGCTGCGCGCAACTCATCCTGTGCCAGCAGCAGACCGCGTTCTGCATCGCGCAATTCTGCCTCTGCATCTTGCAAATCCGCCGCTGTCCTGTCCCGCGCGGCTTCCGCCGTCGTCGGGTCGATCGCCAACAACAATTCCCCCTGCGTAACCGCACCGCCCTCAACCAGTGTTTCTGCCGTCGCAAGGACCGTGCCGCCCACGGGGCTGCGCAGATCAAGCGTGCGGGTGCTACGCAATTCACCAAAAACCGTCAGTTCCGGGGTCAGACGTTCAGGCGTCAAGGTCACGACATTGACCGCAAATACTCTCTCACGCTGCGGAAAGCTGCGGGGCTCGGCGCTCATCCGGGTTTCTACCGCGCCGCGTATCGTATTGCCGGCCAGCGCCATGAGGCCAAGCGTGACCGACAACAGGAAGACACCGACCAAGGATCGTCTCAGGAACCGCATGCAATGCATCCTTTGTCACAGGCATTAAAGCTTAGGCCATATTGTTACGGCGGCCAGCACCCTTTGGTTCAAACGTGAGCGCGCGTTACTTCCGTCGCAGATGTTCGTCCAGGCGCGGCATGATCTCAACAAAATTGCAGGGCATGTGCCGAAAATCGAGTTGTCTGCCCAGAATTTCATCCCAAGCATCCTTACATGCCCCAGGAGAACCGGGCAGCGCAAAAAGGTAGGTGCCATTTCTCACCCCACCTGTCGCACGGCTTTGCACAGCACTGGTGCCAATCTTAGCCATGCTGACATGGGTGAAAACGGTGCCAAATGCATCAATCTCCTTTTCGTAGACGTCGCGGTGTGCTTCGACGGTGACATCACGTCCTGTCAGTCCGGTTCCGCCGGTGCTGATGATGACGTCGATTTCGGGATCGCTGCACCACATGCGCAATTGATCGGCGATCTGGTCACGTTCGTCCGCAAGGATTGTCCGCGCCGCAAGGCTGTGGCCCGCGTCTTCAAGCCGACCAACAAGGACATCGCCAGAGCGATCATCTTTTGGCGTGCGGGTATCGCTGACAGTCAGGATCGCAATGCGGACCGGAATAAAGGGGAGCGTTTCATCAATGCGGCTCATATCCTATCCCCTCAATTTCGATTTCAGATGCAGCAGATCCGCCCAGGCCTCCCGCTTGGCGGCACCTTGACGGAGCAGATAGGCCGGATGGAACATTGGCAAGGCAGGGCGCCCCACTGCTTCAACCCATTGGCCCCGGATCCGCGTGATCCCGGCACGCCCAAGCAATGCCTGACACGGCGTATTGCCCATCAGTACCAAGAAATCCGGGTTTGCCAGTGTGATGTGCCGCTCCAGAAACGGCAGCATCATCGCATTCTCTTCGGGCGTGGGCGTGGCATTCGACGGCGGCCGCCACGGCAGAACGTTGGTGATGTAGACTGCATTTTCAAGCGCTTGCGCTGATCGATCCAGTCCGATGGCCGCCAGCATCTTGTCCAAAAGCTGCCCCGCCTGTCCGACAAAGGGCTTGCCAGCAACATCCTCTTGTCGGCCTGGTGCCTCGCCGATGATCATCACGCGCGCACCGGGCTGTCCGTCCGCAAAAACAAAGGATTTGGCACCATGTTTCAGCTCACAATGCTCAAAGGCGGTCATGGCGGCGGCCAAATCTTCCAACGATCCCGCGGCCTCAGCCGCGCGGCGCGCTTCAAACGAGGCATCCACTTCTGCCGGTTTCACCGCCGCTGGTGCTGCGGCAATGTCCTGCTTTTCAACGGATTTCTCGACCGGAACTTGCAAGGCATAGCGATCCACAGGCAATTCTTCCAACGCCTCATCGGCGCCGAGTTCGACCTGCCATTCCAACAGTGCCCGATCCGCCCAATATGAGTTCGCCGATTCCATGCCCTAACTTACGCCGCTCACGGCTGGAATGGCAGTCCTTTGGCTTCTTCTGGTTGGAAATACTTCGGTGGGAATCGGCCCTGGCCGATGGGGGGCTGGCCCCCCTTCCCCGCCCGCAGCATGCGGCGGCGCAGCCGCAATCCCCCACCATTGCCGCCCTGCGTCTGCGCACCTATAAGAGCGCGACAACACATGAGGCTGCCCATGTCCTTCCGCGCCCGCCATCTGCTTGGCATCGAATACCTTGCCCCGGATGAGATCACCGAAGTCCTTGATCTTGCGGACCAATACGCCGACCATAACCGCGCAGGCCGCAGCCACAAGGACGTGCTGGCGGGCATGACGCAGATCAATATGTTTTTCGAAAACTCGACCCGGACGCAGGCCAGTTTTGAACTGGCGGGCAAGAAGCTAGGGGCGGACGTGATGAACATGGCAATGCAGGCCAGTTCGATCAAGAAGGGCGAGACACTGATCGACACCGCGTTGACGCTGAATGCCATGCACCCTGATCTGCTGGTCGTCCGCCACCCCAATTCGGGTGCCGTCGATCTGCTGGCGCAAAAGGTGAACGGTGCGGTGTTAAATGCGGGTGATGGACGGCACGAACACCCGACCCAAGCACTTCTGGATGCTTTGACGATTCGTCGGGCAAAGGGGCGACTGCACCGGCTCAGCGTGGCTATTTGCGGCGACATTGCCCATTCCCGCGTTGCGCGTTCCAACATCATGCTGCTTGGCAAGATGGAAAACCGGGTGCGATTGATCGGACCGCCGACCCTGATGCCAAGTGGCATTGCGGATTTTGGCGTTGAGGTTTTCGACAGCATGGAAGAGGGCCTGCGTGATGTTGACGTGGTCATGATGCTACGGCTTCAAAAAGAACGGATGGATGGTGGCTTCATCCCGTCAGAGCGCGAGTACTTTCATCGGTATGGTCTGGATTTCGCAAAGCTGTCTCACGCGAAAGACGACGCCATCGTGATGCACCCTGGCCCGATGAATCGCGGCGTCGAGATTGACGGCACCATCGCCGACGACATCAATCGCAGCGTGATTCAGACGCAGGTCGAGATGGGTGTTGCCGTGCGCATGGCGGCGATGGATCTGCTCGCCCGGAACCTGAAGGCGGACCGCAAGGCGAATGCAGGCGTCATGGTATGAGCCTTGAAATCCCGGCACTGGACCACGGCCAAATCCGTGTCTTTGCCATCACAGGTCCGGTCCCGCCTGGACTGATGGAAAAGAACCCACCTGCCCTCAAAAGTATTCTTGGTGTCGCGGATCTGGATACCGATTTCATTGATGTTTTTGATACGCAATCGTTGGGGGACATGACGTTCGCTGATTTCTTGCGAAATGGATACGACCTGACACCGGACCCTGCTGATCTTGCAATGATGCAGGGGTTGGAAGGTACAATTCTACTTTTGCTCAGCCGGGCGACGGGTGGGAAGGCGACAACACTCACCCTTGGTGCAGGTGTTCAGCATGTGACCACGATTGGAGACAGCGTGCGCTTGACCGCGCCCACGCCACTTGAAAGCGATGCTGCAAAAGGGGTTATCGAAACCCCGCAACCTCGTGCCAAATCATCGGACGCCCGCATCGGTGGCATGGTCGCGACGATTGCCCTGTTGGTCATGATGTCGCTTGTGGGTCTGATGATCTGGGTTGGCGGCTAGTACGCACGAATACGTTGCTGAATAGCCTCCCCTCACGCAAACCAAACGTTGTAGACAATAAGTATTTTGTGATTGATGCTGCCCGTGGCGACTCAACGGGACCGAAAACATGTGGATGGGCAAAAGATGAATGCGAAGGCTGCCTGCCTTGAAGATTTGCGCCAGCGCATTCTGACGCAAAAGTTGCAGCCCGGGTCATATCTTGACGAAGCAGAACTGGCAGAGGTCTACGGCATTTCCCGCCCCCCGTTGCGCGAGACGTTCAACAAGCTTGCTGGTGAAGGCTATCTCGTCCTGCACAAGAACCGAGGCGCGCAGGTCGCAGCGATGACACATAAGACACTGCGCAATTTCTTTGTTTCTGCGCCCATGATCTATGCAGCAGTCTCTCGCCTGGCCGCGGAGAACGCCAAACCGGAACAGATCATTGAGTTGAAAGACGCACAATTTCGGTTTCGCCAGGCCATCCGTGACGGCGATGCAGCAGAACGCGCGCTGACGAACCAACGCTTTCACGCCATCATTGGGGACATGGCAGATAACGAGTTCCTGACCCCAAGTCTAAGGCGACTTTTGATCGACCACACGCGGATCGGAATGGCGTTCTACAACCCTCGCAACGCCGCGATGCGACAAGAACGCAATATCGCAGCGGATCAACACGACCAGTTGATCGAAGTCATTGCGAATGGCGATGCCGAGGCTGCAGCCCGTCTGGCCATAGAACATTGGGAGCTGTCGCGCAGTGCTATTGAATCCTTTGTAACGCCGCCGGGCATGGACTTTCCATTGGGCAAAGCACCGGGCGATGCTTGGGCACAGAATGCAACATGATCATGCAACACCCTGAAATTGTGTCAATCTTCGCCAAGACGGTCCATCGAGCAGCCGTGGCCGAGTCATGACCGCACGACGCGTGACACCTTTGCCCAATGCGAAAGGTCCAGCGGCCTGGAACGCCATTCTTGGAGATGGCGCATCGTATCCGCCGATCAAGAAGGACGGGACCGCTGACTTTGTGGTTATCGGGGCGGGTTTTGCCGGTCTGTCAGCCGCCCGTCGTCTGGTGCAACTTGTACCCGACGCGTCCATCACCGTGCTGGACGCAGGCCGAATTGCTGAAGGGTCCGCCGGGCGGAATTCTGGATTCATGATTGATCTGCCGCACGACTTAAGCTCAAGCGACTATGCGGGCAGTAGCGATGATGCCGCCATGATCACGCTCAACCGTCAGGCCATCGCGTTTGCGGCGCAAGCGGTGGAGGAATACCAGATCAATCCTCACTTCTTTGATCGCGCTGGCAAGATCAACGGTGCGGTCAGCGATGCGGCACATGCCCACAATCTGAGATACGCCAAACACCTGGAGTCTCTGGGTGAGACATCAGAAATGCTGGATAGTGCAGACATGACCGACGTGACCGGATCACGCTACTACCGGTCAGGGCTCTACACCCCCGGCACTGCGATGCTGCAGCCTGCGGGGTATATTCGGGGACTGGCGGCGGGATTGGCCCGCGATGGCATAAAGATCCATGAAAACAGCGCTGTCACCACGACTGAGCGGCGAGGTAATACCTGGCACGTCACGACCCCCCAAGGCGTGGTGAATGCGGGCCGGGTGATCCTGACCGTGAACGGGCATCTCGAAAGCTTTGGATTTGCGACGGGACGTTTGATGCACGTTTTCCTGTTTGCGACGATGACACCCGAATTGGACGCTGAAACGCTTCAAACACTCGGCGGGCAGAATCGCTGGGGCGTGACCCCGGCTGATCCAATGGGAACGACCGTGCGCCGGATTGACAGCAACCAAGGCGGCAACCGGATCGTCACGCGCACCTGTGCAGTGCTTAGACCAGATCAGACAGTCCGCAAAAGCGATGTTTCGCGCGCGGCACGTGTCATGCAACAGAAGTTTGCGTCACGGTTTCCGCAATGTGCGGACCTGAGGATGGAATACACTTGGGCGGGTCAGCTTTGCCTGTCGTTGAACGGGGTCGCGGTGATGAAACAGATCGATGACGGTCTGTTTTCGGGTTGTGTGCAAAACGGGCTGGGTACTGCGCGCGGGACGCTGACCGGGATCGGTGCAGCCGAACTGGCGGTTGGTGTGCAAAGCGATATCACCCGCCACTTCACTGCGCAGAACCGTCCCAAGCGATTGCCGCCGCAACCCTTTCAATCGCTGGGTGCAAACAGTGTCCTGCGTTGGAAAGAGTGGCGCGCACGGCACGAATAGGGGGTCGTCAGACTATCTGTCCGTTCGAGACAGCGCATAATCCCTGAAGCGAGCCAGAACGGCATCGCTTGCGTCTTGGCCGGTGAACCCTTTGAGAAACCCGCCCAGACGCCCAAGGCGCACGTCTATCGTTTCGCGCAACTCAACCGCATGATAGCCGATCTGCATGAAATAGAGGATTCGGGACCTGCAATCGGCATCTTCCACCGCGTATCCATGGCGCAAGAACATTTCATTGATTGCATGCAACCGGGCCTGATCTGCCGACTCGATTAAGTGGTTCACGCTGGTATCTCGACGGGCCCATTCGCGCACGGCAAAGTCGAGCCCACGATCAAAAAGGTCCGGGTCCACAAAACATCGGAAAAAATTGCAGGCCGCTTCGTTGATCTCATCCGCTGGCAAAGCGCAGTGTTGGATAATGGTTTTCGTGTTGCGCGCCTCCCATTCATCCAAAAGTGATGAAAGCAGGTCTGCACGGTTCTTGAAGTACCAATAAAAGCTGGAGCGTGACACGTTCATGCGGTTGCTGAGTGCCAGAATTTTCAGCTCTCCCACGCCCTCGTGGACAAGAACATCACGGGCCAGATTGAGCCAATCTTCGCGCGTGACCTTGATGTTTCCGACCAACGGGTCCTTGTCCGGATCATCGCGGCTTAGAATTGGGTCGGGACGTTTGTTCATTGCTCAACTTTCTGGTGGCGCGCCACCTTCGGATGTACGTTTTGCGATGAAAGCGCGCAAAACGTCCAGCCTTTCCGCGTCCACCGGCGGCCGATTGTCAGCGGCAAGTATCTCTTTCCAGACGCCAGTGGCGCGCACATTGGCATCTTTTGCACCGCGTTCTGTCCAAGTGCCGAAGTTGGCGTAGTCGTGGACGATGGGTTCATAGAATTCTGTGCTGTAGCGTTCCATGGTTTGCGGGGCCGCAAAGAAATGGCCGCTTGGATCGACATGCGACAACGCATTTTCGAACCCGATCTCATCCGCGCCGGCCTGTCGCCCGGCACATAGCTCCGCCACCATGTTCAGCACTTCGGCATCGGTGACCAGCTTTTCGTAGGACACGCTTAATCCGCCCTCCAGCCAACCTGCTGAATGGATGATCACGGTGGCCCCCGCCATCAGGCAGCCCCAAAGCCCAAACTGATTTTCGTTCGCGGCCTGCACGTCGTTTGTGTTCGCTGCCGACCCTGCCGCCGAGCGCCACGGCAATCCGATCATCCGCGCAAGTTGCCCTGCTGCAAGTGAAGCTTGGAAGTGGGTTGGTGTGCCGAATGCAGGCGCACCTGACTTCATATCGACGTTTGACGTGAAAGTCCCATAACAGACCGGCGCGCCGGGGCGGGTCAATTGGGTCAGGGTGATTGCTGCCAATGCCTCTACATGGCTGAGCGTGATCGCACCGGCAACCGTGATCGGTGCCATCGCCCCCATCAATGTGAAGGGTGTCACGATGCTCAGTTGGCCGTGGCGGGCGAAGTCAATGAGCCCCTGTGCCATTGGCATGTCCAACGTGCGCGGGCTGTTGGTGTTAATGATCGTGTAGCTACTGGGATTGGCAAGAAAAGCATCATCCGACAGGCCGCGGAAGTCTTTCAACATCTCAAAGCAATCCATCACCTGCGGTGTGCCGCGCGAAAAGAGAAACGGAAATTTGTCCGTCAGCGTCAATTGCGCTTCTGTCGTAAAGTAGTGGCGCAGATGGGTCGGAATATCCTGCGGTTCTACCGAAGGGGACATCATTTGAAAGACGTCAAAGTGGTGCGCAATCTGCGTGTATTCCCGATAGTCACGGCCCGAGCCGGGACGGCGCCCCCGCTCCAGATCGGTGGCATGGGGGGCACCCGCGCCGGGCTGAAAAACGAGGCTGCCGAGTTCAAGGACAAGATCGCGTTCGCGGGCGCCAGCCCGGCACTTGATCGACTTGGGAGCGCTGGCAAGCGCGGCTTCAACCATATCGCGACCGATATGAACCATCTGGGTCGTTTCATCGACGCGCGCGCCGCCTTTTGCAAAAATCGCGCGGGCTTCTGCCAACAAGACCTTTACGCCAAGCTCTTCAAGCATGCGCAAGGCGGTGTCGTGCATGTTGGAGATCTCATCAGACGAAAACACGTCCATGGGGGGAAAAGGATTCTTGAGTGTCCTGTAGTCGACGACCCGATCCGACCTCGCTGCAACTTTTGCCTTGCGTCCGCGTCGTCGGTTTCCGCCTGACTGTTCCGTCGTGTGCATCGACATGGTGCCTTTTTCCTGATCAGATGAATCGTATTTCAGCCCTGTCAGAAATTACGATCTAATGCCTCAAGCATTCCAGCAATAGACACATATGTCCAGTATTATCGTGACCGGCACCATCTTCCCGACGGGTGGCACTTATCCATTTCAAGCGGAGTATCTGCCCTTGTGAATCAGCGTCGAAAGCGGCTTCATCAATTTGACGGGTGTCCGAAACCTCGGCGACGGTCATCGGTCTTGATGCGGGCCGCAAACCCAGAAGAGGACATAACATGAGCCACGTCTTTCCCCGTCATTGTCACGCCACTTTGCCAATTGCCGCAGGTGGAGAAGGGCCATTCCTGATCGACAAGAGCGGGAAGCGATATTTTGACGGCTCCGGTGGGGCGGCGGTGTCCTGTCTTGGACACTCCAATACCCGTGTCACGCAAGCGATCAAGGATCAGGTGGACCAACTGGCTTTTGCGCATACCGGGTTTTTCACATCACATCCGGCCGAGGAATTGGCCGATCTGCTGATCGCCAACGCGCCCGGTAATCTGGACCGCGTCTATTTTGTTTCTGGTGGATCAGAAGCGGTCGAGGCCGCGATCAAACTGGCGCGACAATTCTATCTGGAACGCGGAGAGCCGCAGCGCCAACACATTATTGCGCGGCGTCAAAGCTACCATGGCAACACGCTTGGCGCGCTGTCAGCCGGTGGCAACGCCTGGCGAAAAGCGCAGTTTGCACCTATGCTGGTCGAGATGAGCCATATCGCCCCATGCTATGCCTACGCCGAACAGGCGGAGGGTGAGACGCTAGAGGCTTATGGCCAGCGCACTGCGAATGAACTTGAAGCAGAAATTCAGCGGCTTGGTCCAGATACAGTGATGGCATTTGTGGCAGAGCCAGTCGTTGGTGCGACGCTGGGTGCGGTGCCAGCGGTGCCAGGATACTTCAAAAGAATACGCGAAATCTGCGACCAATATGACTTGCTGTTGATCCTGGATGAGGTCATGTGCGGCATGGGACGAACCGGCCACCTCTTTGCATGTGAGGCGGAGGGGATCGCGCCCGATATTGTCACAATCGCAAAGGGCTTGGGGGCCGGATACCAACCTATCGGCGCAATGCTTTGTACTGATCGGATTTATAATACGATCGCCAATGGGAGCGGCTTTTTCCAGCATGGTCACACATACCTTGGCCATCCTGTGGCCGCCGCTGCCGCGCTGGCGGTTGTGAAAGAGATCCTTGAAAACGACTTGATCGCGTGCGTGCAGGACATCGGCTCTTTCTTTGAACGCGCCTTGCGTTCACGATTTGGCCAACACGTCCACGTGGGCGACATCCGGGGACGGGGGCTATTTTGGGGGATCGAGTTTGTTGCAGACCGGGGCAGCAAGCGGCCTTTTGATCCCGCGCTTGGCATTGCTGGCAAGCTGAAAAAATCGGCCTTTGCACATGGCTTGATCTGCTATCCAATGCCTGGAACGCGTGACGGAAAGGTGGGCGATCACGTTCTGCTGGCCCCGCCATTCATCGCAACAGAGGCTGAAATGGAAGGCGCGCTTGACGCCCTTGAACTGGCTATCAATGACGTCGTTCAGGGCTAAGCCGTAATTTCAAGGCGGGGCATTGCCCGAAAACCTTCATACGCTGGGGTCACAAGCAAATTCATCAGTGATTGACCTGCGCTGGCTGGGTCCATAGACCGTGCCAAACCACTTTCAGATGGCCCGCCATGACCAAGACCCTGTTTGCCAATGCCCGCCTGATCCAACCGGTTGCGCTGACCGATAGCATCGGGGCGTTGTTGGTTGAAGACGGGGTGATCACCGGCGTCTACGAAGACACGCCAAAGGTCAAAGGGGCGCAGGTCATTGAATGTGGCGGCATGTGTCTGTCGCCGGGCATTATCGACATTGGTGTGAAAGTCTCAGAGCCGGGAGAGCGGCACAAAGAAAGCTTTCGGAGTGCGGGTCGGGCCGCAGCCATGGGTGGGGTGACCACAATTGTGACGCGCCCCGATACGCTGCCCGCGATTGATACGCCCGAAACATTGGAGTTTGTCGAGCGCCGCGCGCAAGAGGACGCACCCGTGCATGTATTGCCGATGGCCGCACTCACCAAAGGCCGCGCAGGCCGCGAGATGACCGAAATCGGGTTTTTGCAGGATGCGGGTGCAGTAGCCTTTACAGACTGCGACCGGGTCGTGGTGGATACCAAGGTATTTTCTCGCGCCCTGACCTATGCCAAATCGTTGGGCGCATTGGTCATCGCCCATGTGCAGGACCCGGGCTTGAGCGAGGGCGCTGCCGTGACCAGTGGCAAATTCGCCAGCCTGCGGGGATTGCCCGGGGTTTCGCCCATGGCTGAGCGCATGGCGCTGGACCGCGACATCGGACTGTTAGAGATGACCGGTGCGAAGTACCACGCGGACCAGATTACCACCGCCCGCGCCCTGCCCGCGCTGGAACGCGCAAAACGCAACGGTTTGGACATCACCGCTGGCGTCGGCGTGCATCATCTGACGCTGAACGAACTTGATGTGGCCGACTACCGGACATTCTTTAAGCTCAAGCCGCCCTTGCGGGGCGAAGATGACCGTCTGGCGGTGGTGCAGGCAGTGGCGGATGGGTTGATCGACATCATTTCATCCATGCACACGCCGCAGGACGAGGAAAGCAAGCGTTTGCCCTATGAAGAAGCGGCGAGCGGTGCGGTGGCGCTGGAAACCCTGTTGCCCGCAGCGCTGCGACTTTATCACGAGGGGCATCTGACACTGCCACAGCTTTTCCGGGCCATGGCGCTGAACCCCGCGCGCCGCTTGGGGCTTGCCGCCGGGCGAATGCGGATTGGCTGCCCCGCCGATCTGGTGCTGTTCGACCCAGATGCGCCATTCGTGTTGGACCGGGCCACACTGCAGTCGAAATCCAAGAACACCCCCTTTGACGCCGCCAGGATGCAGGGCAAGGTGCTTGGGACGTGGGTGAATGGCGTCGAAGTAAGCGGGAGGCTTTGACATGCCAAGTTTGGATGTCGCCGGTAACATCCTGATGATGGTGGCTGTGATCGGCTATTTGCTGGGCACTATCCCGGCGGGCATCCTGCTGGCGCGGGTCATGGGGCTGGGCGATTTGCGCAGCATCGGTTCAGGCAACATCGGGGCCACCAATGTGCTGCGCACCGGAAGCAAGAAAGCCGCCGCGCTGACGCTGCTGCTGGATGCCGCCAAAGGTGCAGCGGCAGTGGCCGTGGGCTATGCAATGGGGGGCGAATTGGCCGCACAGGTTGGGGCTTTGGCGGCGATGGTCGGGCATTGCTTTCCGATCTGGCTGCGGTTTAGGGGTGGCAAGGGCGTGGCCACCTATTTTGGTGTGATCTTTGCATTGGCCTGGCCTGCCGGGCTGGCGGCGGCTGTGATCTGGCTCGCGACGGCGGCGGTTGGCCGCTATTCGTCGCTGGCCGCGTTGTTGGCGGCAGGGTGGACGCCAATCGCGGCTGTATTTCTGGGACAGGGCCAGATTTTCATCCTGGGCTGCATCCTTGGTCTACTGATCTACGCCCGCCACTGGGCCAACATCCAAAGGCTGCGCAAGGGAACCGAGACCAAGATCGGCGCGAAATCCGCCTGATCCAGATCAGAACCGGCCTAGGAAATGCCCTGATCCGCCCCTAATTCCGCCCTAGCACAACCCTAGCCTGCACCCATTCAGATACCCATCAGAGGGCTAAGACATGGGACCTTTTGCAGCGCTCGATTCGGTCATGAGCAAGTATTTCACCCTAAAGGGCCGCGCGCAGCGGTCTGAATACTGGTGGTACCAGTTGATGTATTTCATTATCCTGATCGCCGCGCTTTCTTTTGACGCCTATCTCTACGACCCGTTCCAGCCGATTTCGCTGAACCCGTTTGCGTATTTCACAAGCTGCTGGCTTCTCGTGAATATCATCCCACATTTCACGGTGACCGTGCGCCGGTTGCACGACACCGACAAGTCGGGGTTCTGGTGGCTGATCGGAATCGTACCGTTTGGCTGGATCGTGTTGCTGGTGTTCATGATCTTGCCATCTGACCCGCGCGAGAATTCCTATGGGCCGCCGCCATTCGGGCCACTCGGTTCGACCTATGCAGGTCATGACCTGAACGATGTGTCACTGACTGGCAACCGTCAGGCCACGTCCAAGCCACACAACCCCTATGCTGCCTATGCCAATCTGGAACGCGCGCGACAGCCTGCGTCACCCGAGCTGATCGCGGCCCGCAAAGAGCAGGTGTCGGCGCTGTACCAACAGCGTGTTTTGGGCAACAAGCCGGTGGCAGAGGGCTGACGTTTACTCAGGTCAGGTGACAAAAACGCGGCATTTGCGGGCGCAGTGCAGCATCCGAATACCAACCGTTTCTTTCGGAAATGCGGTTGCCTGACACATCAAGCCAGTTTTGGGGGGCCCGAAGACAGGCCCTCCGATCCCTCTTTCCTAGTCCGGCCAATGCGGCAAGGGATCATATCCCAATTGCAACAACACATGTGGCACATCGACAAAGACCCAGTTTTCAACAAGCAGCCCTTCTTCGCGGCGCCACCAGTCACACACGCGCATGAACACTCTTTCCTGCGTCGGCCCCTGACCAAGGAAAGGCTTCACATTGACGCCGGTTAACGATGGCCACCCGCCCGAACAGGTGTAGTGACCTTCGCCAAAACGCGTGAAGTGCTGTGTCATCCCGTTGTTTGATAACCCGCCGGACCACCCTTCAAACTGCGATTCAAAAGGAACTTGAAACGACGCAAACTCCTCGACCCCCAGAAAACTGCCGAATGCACCCGGACCGTACCACATCATGTTTTCGTGCCAGTAGGGTCGCCATGCTTCGTCTTTGGTGGCCAGACGCAAAAGCATGTCCGTCACGATCTGATAGCTGCGCTGCCCTTCCGCGGGATCGCAGTCTTGTGTGATGAAGCCGTCCCTGCTTGCCGGTCCCTGAATTAACCCGGTGTATCCGCGCGACAGACCAGGACCGACAGTCAGCGGCCATTGATGACACGCAATCATGAATTCTGGAATGTCGAGGAATATGTAGCTTTCGACGGCTTTACCATTCTCTATGCGATGAAATTCACCGTACCGCAGATAGCTTAGCGTTTGCGTTGCCCTGATGCCGATCCAGTCGCGGACGAAATGCCCGACGTAGTAACCCGTTGCGCTGATCCAATGCGCCCCTTCGAACTGGCCGGACATCAGGATGTCATCGCGACGGTAAAGCCCATCGAATGCCTGCTGAAGTGGGCGGACAAAGCTGGAGAAGTAATTCTCTACCCCTTCCAACGCATTGAACGGATGGACAATGTTGATGTTTGCGTCTTCGCTAAAGAACGACGCGGTCGCGGTGGAAAAATCGCCCGGATGGCGGAGTGCGTCTGCGTAGCGCAGATAGGGTGTACGGTCATGGGATGACATGGTGTGTCCTTTTCAAATGCTTCAATTTCACGAGATGGGTCAGTTAGATGTGACCCGGCCCCGCCCGCATTCTTGAAAATGGAATTCGACCCGGTCGCCTTGCCCGCACGGCAAGCAAACGCAGCGTCGCGTTGCTGGCAGATGACCGCATGGATTGAAGGCGCTTTGCTCCCATGCGCCGACAGTAGAGGGGAAGTAAATTAAGACAAGTCGGAATCGCAGCGCGCTGACTGCAGGCGATCTGATCGCGGCTTGTGATAGGCCACTGGATCAGACCGGGACGGTTTCAGCCACCAGCGCGTCAGCCACTCTTCGCAGGATGCGACAGCCGCAAAAGTCTAGTAAACGTCGTCCTCTGCACCGCGCACGTCGATCCCCAATGCATCCAGTCCGTTTTCAAGGTGATCGGCTAAATGCGGCGAGCCTTTGAGGTAGTCCTGCGTTGGTGTTGTCGCCTCTTGCCGGGCGGTAAGGATGGCATCGCCGATATCTGCGGCATCGAAGGTGCCCCGGCCGATCCACATCAACGCCACAAGGTTGGCCTGTTCGTCCACATTCAGACGCGAAACGAAGCTGTCGAACTCGGGCTCTGCCCGGTCCATTTCGCGGGCGAGAATAATGACTTCGGCGACCTTGTTGGTGGCAATATCAAGCATGTGATCCTCCTGTCGGTTGACCGCAGGCTATGTCACACGTGGGTGCGCCACTTTGATCTGGCGCAAGTCGCCCCATTGCGGAAGGAGCAGACCTTTGGCCTGCCCCTTCTGGGGATTTTAGCACCGATCGTCGTCCGGTTCCGGCGCGCTGCGCGCGACGCTGTCCTGTGCAACAACGTCGGACAGGTCAAAGGCGCGATGCGCGGCGAGATCCGCGTTCGGTGTCAGATCGGCGCCAATGACACTTGCCACTTCGGCCCGCGCGATATCAGGCGAGATCTGCAACACAAATTCGATCCGTTCGCAGTCTTGTGTACCATCCTTGGCCTTTTTGCCTTTCAGTTCACCCCGCGCGGCAACCAGAACCGGGTTCGCCTCGCGGTGCACCACGAGGTCCTTGAGGCCGAATTCTTTTGCGACCTCGGTCACGCGTTCTACGAGGGCGTCGGCGACGGCTTTGCGTTTTCCAGAATTGCAGTCCATGGTCCTCTCTCCTATCTGATCAAAATGATGGCGGCCTCGTTGCGCACATCGGCAACCTCATCCACGCCAGAGGTACGCCCGTCACCGGGCAGGAAGTAAATGTCGCCAAAGTTGAAGGATGAAAACGGCGCGACCGCATTGGTCAGCGCGGTCTGCAAGGGTCCGACACCATTGGGCACGCCCGCGTTAAGACGGCTTGCGACCTCTCCTCCGCATAGGCCCGCACCTTCGGTACGGTTCCATTCCCAGTGATCGACGGTTGCGACAAGCGTGCCCGCAGCATTGAGCCGCACGAAGAGGTAGTAGTGGATTGTGGCTTTGGTGTCGTTGCCGCCAGCAAAGCAATACCACGGCAGATCGATGTCCACGCGAAACGAAAGGTCCACAAGGACGCGCCAGGCCGGATGACGTGCAGGCTGGTTTCGCCCGCCCCAGGTTTCGCTATAGGGCACCATTCCGGCGCGGATCCCGGTGATCCGACGGGCACCTGACGGCAGATTGGCATCCACAAGGCTGCGATTGGCTGCGGTATCAAGCACGGGGGTCAGAGCAATGACGATATCGCTGTCCTGCCGGACCCGCGCCAGCGACGCGCGACGGTCGCTGAACCCCCATGTCACCCAGGCCCAGCCATTGGCCGGAAAGTTGACGCTGTTGCAATTGGCCGCACCAGTGAACGACCGGTTCTCAAAAATGCAGCTGGTCAATGTCGGCATCGTGTTCCTCCTGAAATTGAAGTGGGCACGCCGGGACCGTCGCGAAAATCGCGTCTATATAAATAAAATAGCCATTTTGAACGGCGTGCGGCCCGCAAAATGGATGGGCCTATCAAGGTAAAATATCAATCGAATCGTGAACGAATGAACGCAGTATAGCACAAAGGCCCGGTTGCTTTTTCGCGATGCGCTATTTTGCGCCGAAGAGCCGGTAATACATCCAGTCAGGCATGAATTGCGACAATCGGAAGAGCCAGGAAAACACCATCGGAAATGACTTTTTGAAGGCGTCGTCGTTCATGTGGTCAAAGACCTCGTTCGCCGCATCCTCGGGTGTCATGATGAACGGCATGTTGAAGTCGTTCTTGTCCGTCAGACGGGTCTTGATGAAACCGGGGTTGATAACCTGCACCTTTATCGGATGGGTCCGCAAGTCGGCCTGCATCGATTCGGCAAGCGCCATGAGGCCCGCCTTGGATGCGGAATAACCAATTGCACCTGGCAAACCACGGAAACCAGATAATGAGCCGGTCAGGACGATGTGACCCGCGCCGCGTTCAACCATATGGGGGATGACTTCGCCAACGACTCGCGAGGCACCAAGGTAATTCACCTGTGCCATCATGTCGGCCTTGTCGTTGTCCCATTCCTGCGCCTTCATCGGCCAGTAGACACCGGCAAGGTAGACGACACCGTCAATCTGACCGACCTGAGCTGCCGCCTGTTTGACGCTATCCATATCGGCCACATCGACGGTGACAAAAGACGCGGTGCCGGGCAGTTCGTCCACAAGCTCTTTCAGGCGGTCCTCGCTGCGCGCAGAGACAATTACTTCTGCACCGGCGCGAGACATGACATGGGCGACGGCGCGACCCAGACCCTCACTTGCGCCGACCAACCAATAGCGTTTGCCCTGCCAATTTTGCATCTATTCGCCTGCCACGGCCGAGCGGGCATGGGCCGGGCGCATGGTTGCGACAAGTTCGGCCACTTTGATCCCAAACTTGCGGAATTGGCTGCGGTTCATCACGGTTCCGTTCTGCATCAGATACATCCAATCGGTTGTATCCAGAATATGGCCACCCGCCTCATCGCTGAGTTTGATGCGGTAATTGAGCAGCACAGCAGAGCCGGTCTGCTGACCAGAGCCTGCCCCGATCACATCCGGAGCCTCGGCTTTGATCCGGCCGTCGTTGCCCAGCGTCAGCGTCCAGACGCGGTTCTGCACATTGCCGCTATCGTAGTGAAAGACCTCTTTCATGGTGCAGACGTTACCATCCCACTGCGCATCAAACTGTGCCACAAAGCGCGAGGTTACGCGGCCAAGCGGGCCATAGATAATGCCTTCGCATTCGATTGGTCCCTGGAAGGTGTCGCGGATATTGAATGTCGGTCCGTCGACATAGTCACGTGGCTTTTGCGCCCAGAAGGACACATAGCGGGACTTGGCAATCAGGCCGATCAGCACCATGGCGGCCCCGATCAGAAATGCAGCGAGTGACATCATGTGTCCTCTAGTTTGGTGGCAGCCAGCAGGCCGATTGCCACGAGTTTCAGTGTGCATGGCACCCCTGCGTAAAGGAGTGTCAGCATTGTCAGCGCGCCGGGTGGGTTCGTCGCCGTCCCGGCAGCAAATCCGGCCTGTTCCAGCAGCGGCAAAAGCACCACAGCGGCAAAGGCCAGTGTCAGTTTGTTTACCAGCGACCACAGCCCAAAGCCCTGTCCGCCGTTGGGAGAGACCTGCGCCATGCGTTTCGCAAACATGGCGGGAAGGAGGGTCAGGTCTGCTCCGATCGTTGCACCACTTAATACGCAGACGATCCCGAACTGGATTAAGTCGCCGGTGTCGAGCGTAAGCGTGTAGCCAAATGACAGCACCGCAAGGACCATGGCCGTCAGCAGCACTGACTTGGGGCCGAAGCGGGTCGCAAGACGTGACCAGACCGGGGCAGACACGGCCGCGGCCAGGAAAAACAGGACCAATAAGGGCCCCTCCCAACCGACAGCGCCCAATCGGCTATCCACGAAAAAGAGAAAAAGGGTGGAGCTGACGGCCAGGGGTGTGGCGTTGAAGAGGGCGAGGATCAGCAGACGCTTGGCCAACGGGTCTGACAAGATGTCGCGGATGCCCATGGGACTTTGGGTCATCCGGCCCTGCCATTCAGGCCACATATATAGCGCAGCCAGCCCAGTAAGCGCTGCAAAACCATAGGCGAAGGTGGCAAAGGGGCTTCCAGTCACCCCCATGAGCACGGTCGGCACAATGGCGGCAATGCAGACGCCCAAAAGCGCCCCGGTTTCGCGCCACGCCGCAAGTCGGACGTGGCCCGTGGGAGCGTTGCCCGCCTTGGCTATGCCGGTGGCGTAGAAGTTGATGGTCAGGAAGCTGAACGCGCTAAAAAGTCCTGTGACGGTGATCGCAAACCACCAAAGCGGGTCAATTGGAGGGGCAATCGCGAAAAGACCGATCATCGAAAGGGCGAGCAAAGCCGCCCCTGCGGTGACGGCCAGCGCCTTGCCACGTGTCAGGCGCTCACTGACCCAGCCGAGGGCCGGATCTTGTATGACGTCGATCAGGCGCAGCACAAACAATACGCCGCCAAGTGCGGTCAGACTAACGCCGAAGGTTTCGGCATAATAGGCCGGTGCATAGATGTAGATCGGCAGCCCCGCCGCGCTGATGATCGCGGCGAAAAGCGAATAGGCGGGCAAGCGTTCGGCGATGGCGGAATCCGGTGCCTCTTCGCTTGCACGCCAACGGCGTGCGGCGGTCATCGACTCACCTCATCCACCGGGGGGGTTGGTTGGCTGCGAAAGGTGGCACCCTTCCACCAAAGCTTGATCGCCTGCCAGTGGATCAGTGTCAGCACCCGGCGGGAGCCGAATGGGCGGCGCAGGGCGGCCCAAAGGATGCCGCTGTTCGTGAGCGGTGCGCGTGGGCCTTTGAGAGTGGCGATGACGCCGCCATGGCCACGTGAATAGTCGATGATGATATGAATGTCGGATTTGGAGATATCAAATCGAAAGACATATCCACCTTCAATTGGCTGAAAAGGCGAAACATGCATGATTTTCTGCGCGGCGAGCGTTTCGTCCTTCGTGATCGCCCGCAAATCGTCATGGGCACAAAGATAGCTGTGACGATCACCGAAAGTGTTGGTGACCTCTGCAATGACGCAGCGCAGCGCACCTTCGACATCATGACACAGCCAGAAGCTGACCGGGTTGAAGACATGGCCCAGCAGACGCGGCTGCGCGAGCAATTCGATGCGACCTTTCAGCGGGACTTGATGCGCCTCAAGTATGTCACGGACCCAAGCCGCGCCGCGGCCCTGTCCGGGCGCACCGCCATGGTCCCAGTCCTGCAAGGACATCAGCGCGGCACCATTGCGGGCAAAGAGACGGGGCGTTCGCAGTTCAGCCTCTGCGTCCAAAAGCACATAATCTATGGAGTAGCGGAAGGCGTTTTTCACCGCCCCGCGCCTGCCATGATAGGTCTCTCCCGCAATGTGCTGGACATGTGTCACTCTGCGGCCATCTCCATTCTCTCGACAGCGTTCAGCGCATGGACAACGTCATAGGCAGAGGCCAGTCCATCCTCGTGAAAGCCGTTCTTCATCCATGCGCCGCAGAACCACGTGCGGTTAGAGCCGTTGACCGCCGCGGCAGTTTTCTGTGCCTCCAGCGCTGCCAAATCATAGACTGGATGGCGCAAGGTTGCGGTATCCCAGATCAGATCATCGCGGATCGGGCGCGTGGAGTTCAGTGTGACCATGAAATCGCCGCCAGTGATGCCGGGCTGCAAAGAGTTCATCCAGTAGGTCAGGTCAATCTGGTCGGCGCGCTTTCCGCGATCTTCGGTGTAGATCCATGATGACCAGACCTGCCGACGTTTTGGCATGATCGTTGTGTCTGAATGTAGAATGATATCATTGGGTTGATAGCGGATCGCGCCCAATGTCGCCCTTTCCGAAGGGGTCGGGTCCGAAAGCATTGCAAGCGTATCATCTGAGTGGGTCGCGAAGATGATCTCATCAAAGCTTTCCCAGTCACCGGCCGCTTTGACGTCGACGCCGAAGGGTGTCCGGCGCACGGTTTGGATCGGGGTGCCCAGACGGATATCAACGCCGCGACGGTCCATGTCGGCGCCTAGGCGGTTTACATATTCAACACTGCCGCCCGTGACGGTGTACCATTGGTGCTGACCATGAACGCCCAAAAGCGCGTGATTGTCGAAAAACCGCAGCAGGGCATAGGCGGGGAAATCCATGATTTGCTTTTTAGGTGTGGACCAGATCGCGCCAGAGAAGGGCAACAGGTAGTGATCACGAAAGAAATCCGAGAGGCCCAACTTGGCGAGCAAGCCACCCACGGTCAGGGATTCATCATTTGCTGCAGCAAGCCCGTGTTTATTGAAATGCAGGATGTCGCGAACCATGCGCAGAAACTTCGGGTTTGCTGCATTCATCCGCTGGGCGAAAAGCGCGTCGAGCGAGGTTAACGCATATTCCAAGCGGCCACCGTCAAAGCTGGCGCCAAAGCTCATGTTGCTGCGTTCAACGGGCACGGAGAGGTGCTCAAAAAGCGCTGTGAGGTTGGGATAATTCGCGTAATTGAAGACGATAAAGCCAGTGTCGACTGCCACGTCGCGGTTCGGACCCGCCATGCGGGTTCGTGCGTGGCCGCCCAAGCGGTGCTCTGCCTCGAACAGCACAACCCGGTGATCCTTGGCCAACATATGCGCGGCCCCCATCCCGGATATTCCAGCGCCGATGACGGCCACCTTGCGAGGTGCCGCTGTTGCAGTCTCAAATGGCATGGAAAGTCCTTATCGTTTCGTTCGTTACTTCTACTACGTCACGCGATGCGGACCGGATGTGTTTTTGAGGAAAACACAGAGTCTAAGTGATCCGAAGTGCTTTTCCTGCCGTAGAGAGATCATGTTGACGGTAGCAAAAGACAGCGCGAAAGCAGATGCAGCGGTTGCGTTGGGCCGGTATGGTCCTGAAAAGGCGTGCCATTCTGGCGTTGTGAGGACAAAACGGTTGAAGAAGACGGACCCGGCCAAGCGGATGATGTGGGTCGCCCATGTTGTGGCGATACGCGACAGCGAAGACCGAGAGGCTTTTGCTGAGCTGTTTGCGCATTTCGCGCCGCGGGTGAAGTCGTTCCTGATGAAGTCAGGTGCCAGCCCCGACATGGCCGAAGAATGCGCACAAGACGTGATGGCGACGCTATGGCGAAAGGCAGCAATGTTCGACCCGGCCAAAGCCAGCGTCGGCACTTGGATATTTACGATCGCGCGGAACCGTCGGATTGACATCCTGCGCAAGGAACGCCGGCCCGAACCGGAAGAGCTTCCTTGGGGGCCAGAAGCGGAGCCTGATCAGGCTGAAGCACTGGTCTTACAGGAAGAGACACAAAAACTGGGCGCGGCCTTGGCCGAATTGCCCGAAAAACAGCGAACGCTGATCGAGAAGGCCTATTTTGGGGACTTGTCGCATAGTGAAATCGCTGCAGAGACAGGGCTGCCGCTTGGCACAATCAAATCCCGTATCCGCCTGGCGCTGGAACGCCTGCGCCACGTTATGAAGTGAAAAAGCAGATGACAGAGATTAAGCACCACCTGACCGACGCCCTGTTGATGGGCTATGCTGCGGGCACCTTGCCCGAGGCGTTCAATCTGGTCGTTGCCACGCATATCAGCATGTGTGACGACTGCCGCGCTGCCCTTGCCGAATTCGAGGCCGTGGGCGGAGAGGTCATGATGACCTCCGAGTCGGCCGAGATGGCAGAGGACAGTCTGACCGCGACATTGGACAAGATCGCCAATGCTCCGTCCGCTCCCAAGGTGCGCCCCCGCACAAGTGGCCTTTTCCCGACACCGCTGCAGGACTACGTGAATGGCGATCTGGACGCGGTGAAATGGCGCAAGATCGGTGGTGGCGTTAGCCAGGCAGTCCTGCCGACGTCGAAAGGCGCGACCGTCCGCTTGCTGCATATCCCCGCAGGCACCGCTGTGCCTGATCACGGTCATCGCGGCACGGAACTGACGCTGGTGCTGCAAGGCGCGTTCGTGGATGAAACCGACCGCTTTGCCGCAGGCGACGTTGAGGTTGCGAATGAAGACTTGAACCACACGCCAGTGGCCGAAGCCGGGATGGATTGCATCTGTCTGGCGGCCACGGATGCGCCATTGAAATTCAATGGTCTGATGCCCCGCATCGTGCAGCGTTTCGTCGGGATCTAGGTCCCCCTCACACACAGACGAAATGCGAAAGCCCCGGTCGATTGGCCGGGGCCTTTTCTTTGCTGGTGTTTAGGCGCGAACCGGGATGGGGGCGAGTTGCCGCGCCGCCTTGAACGATACGAGCCGACGGTTGGCGCTATCCCAAAGGTCAAGCCTGGCGCACTTAAAGCTTTCCATCAGCGTCATCCGGCTGCAATCGACCAATTCCTCATGATCGCGCAGCACCTCATTGAGGCGGTAGAAAGGGATGCGGCTGTACAGGTGGTGCACATGGTGGATGCCGATATTGGCCGAAAACCAGCGCAAGATCAGTGGCAAGTCATAGTGCGAACTGCCGTGCAACGCCGCTTCGTGCAATTGCCAGTCGTCATGCTCATCCCAATGGGTCTGTTCAAATTGGTGCTGCACATAAAATAGCCACACCCCCACAGAGGCCGCGACCAAAGATGACGGCAACATCACAAGAAAAAGCGCGGCCCAACCGCCAAAGTAAACAATCACCGACATTGCAACCAGGATCGACAAATTCGTACCCATGGCTGAAATCCAGTAGGATTTCCCCTGATCCATGAAACCTTTCGGCACACGGTTCTGCAGCAAGAAGATATAGCTGGGGCCAATGCCGAACATCACAATCGGATGCCGATAGGCGCGGTAAAGGAACCGGCCGAAGCGGCTGCGCTGATGATATTCCTCGACCGTCAGGGTCATGATGTCGCCCAACCCACGATGGGCCAGATCACCTGCGTGGCTGTGATGGATCGCATGGCTGCGCCGCCAGACGTCGTAAGGCGTGAGCGTCAGAACGCCCAAGGAGCGTCCGACCCAGTCGGACACATTGCGGTTGTCAAAAAAAGAGCCATGGCCGCAGTCATGCTGAATGCAAAAAAGTCGAAGCAGAAAGCCACCGTTCACAACGGAAATCAGGAACGCACCCAGATAACTGTATTGCGCGACCCAACAAGCGAGCACCCAAAGCACCACAAAAGGGATCAGGCTGATCGCAAGCTCAAACGTGCTGCGCATCGTATTGGGTTCACGGTACTTGGCGAGGACACGCACCCAGTCACGGGCCGTATCGATGGCGGGCGTTTTTGTTATTGTCATGTGTGCCGTTATTACTGCTGCTAACCTGCGATACAGCAAACCTGACATATATCAACTGAACATTTGATTTACGGCGAAATAGTTAATGCCACCCGTTCTATTGTGTGAGGGTTTCGAGCCCCTGTCCCTGATCGGTCACACGGGTCACAGCCCAACGGGAAACAGGGCCTTCATCGTCCCAAGCGAGTGGGACATAGGCACTGTTCTTTTTCATCCAGCCGTCGCCGCCGGGCGACAGGTAAAACGTTCGACCGGCGTAAGCGCCTGTCACGACAGCATAATCCTCGGACAATTGCAGCACGCCTGCGCGCCCATGGATGGAACCTGCGCAAACCGTCTTACCCCCCCGGCAGGGCGCAAGCGTATAAGTGTGTAGTTCGCCGTGTTCTTCGGTCAGGATCGAAACAGGGCCGGTGTCAAAGGGCTGATCGGAAAAAGCGCTCGCCCAAAGTCGTTTCACTGCCGGAACCTCTTGATCAACCGCGGGCGGCATCTTTGGCGCGCAAGCAGCGAGGGTCAGCACAGACAGGACGAGGACGATACGCATGGCATTCTCCGGGCTCGGGTCGGGCTGATCCTGCCCTCAGGTGCCCGGAGGTGCAAGAGGGACAACGGTATCGTCAGCATCGGGGGCCAGTTCCTCAAAGTCGAAGTTGTCCAGACGGTCGGCGCGTTTGCCCGCGCGCGTCGCGGCCGTGATGACGCCAGAGACATCATCACCCGCCTGCCGCAGATGAGTTTCCAACTTGCCCGCCTTTTCGCCGATGATCTCAACATCGCGGTGCAGCAACTTGAGCGCTTTGCGAATCTCACCCGCCTGTTCGCGCATCCGGGCATCTTTCAAAATAGCGCGCATAGTGTTGAGCGTCGCCATGCAGGTGGTCGGCGAGACAATCCAGACACGAGCGTCAAAGCCTTCGCGGACGACGGCGGGCAGACGGGCATGGAGTTCGGCATAAACAGCCTCTGACGGCAGGAACATTATCGCGCCGTCGGCGGTTTCGCCTTCGATGATGTATTTCTCTGATATCGCTTTGATATGGACACGAACGGCGTTGCCAAGTTCACGCAATGCAATCTTTTGCATTTCAGGCGTGTCCGCCGCGGCAAGCGCCTCGTAAGCCTCGAACGGAAATTTTGCGTCGATCACGATCGGACCGGGTGGGTTGGGCAGGTGAATCAAGCAGTCTGCACGCTTGCCGTTCGACAGCGTTGCCTGCAAGGCGTAGGCATCAGCTGGCAGCGCCTTTGACACGATATCGGTCAGTTGGATTTCGCCGAACATGCCGCGGCGCTGCTTGTTGGACAAAATGTCCTGCAGCGTCAGCACATCGCCTGAGAGCTTTTCGATATTGGATTGCGCCTTGTCGATGGTCGCCAACCGTTCCTGCAACTCGGTCAGCTGCTTGGTCGATTTCTCAGACGAACCTGTGAGGGTTTCGCGCATCTTTTCCTGCATGTCCGATAACGACCGCGCGGATTTGAGTGCGTTGTCAGCCAGACGTTCGGCAACCTGAGCATTCACTTCGGCGAGGCGCGCCTCCATCGTCTGGATGACACGGACTTGTGCGTTGGCTTGTGCATCCGAGACGGTCTGGATGTTGCCTGCCAATTGGCTTTGGTTGGCGTTTAACACTTGCACGTCATCGCCCAACCGGCTGACCTGCGTGGCGACAAAGTTGACGGCCTGAGCCGATTGCCCCGCTCGCCGGACGGCGAGAATTAGCAGTATCACGATGAGGGTCGTCAACACGGCAGCAATAAAGATGCCGATCACCAGCGGGTCACTGAGATTGATGGTCTGACCAGCGATTTCAATCATGTGCGCCCAAAAAGCCGTTCGATATCGGTCATCTTGAGTTCAACGTAGGTTGGCCGTCCGTGGTTGCATTGCCCCGAATTTGGTGTCGCTTCCATCTCGCGTAGAAGCGCGTTCATCTCGGGCGCGGACATGCGGCGGCCGGTGCGGACAGAACCGTGGCAGGCGATGCGGGACAAGATGGCGTGAAGCCTACCCTCGAGCAGTTTGCTGTCGCCCTGATCGGTGAGTTCGTCCAAAATGTCCCGGATCAGGGCGGTCGCGTTGACCTCCCCAAGGAGGGCGGGCGTCTCACGCACGGCGATGGCCCCGCCGCCAAAGGGTTCGATCGTCAGGCCAAGGCGGCCGAGATCGGCGGCGATGGCGATGATTGGGGCCGCTTCGTTGTCGGTCAGTTCAACGATTTCCGGGATCAACAAGGCCTGCGCCGCGACACCACTAGCGGACATCTGGGTCTTGAGTTTTTCATAAACCAGCCGTTCATGCGCGGCGTGCGCGTCAACGAGGATCATACCTGTTTCGGTTTGGGCAAGTATGTAGTTTTCGTGGAGTTGCGCACGGGCGGCACCTAGCGGCAACGCCTCTTCGGTTGCTGATGCGCCTTCATCCGCAGGGGGTTCAACGCGGGCAGAGCGGTGTTCGGCAAATCCGGACTGGAATGTCATGGATTGCGCCGTGAACTGACTGCGGGGCCGGTCCATCTGGTAGATGCGGGGTTCCACGGGCGGGGCCTGCATCGCGCCCAGGGTCGCGGTCGCCACGGTCGAGGACGCGCGGTGGCCAGCCCCTGCCAGCATATGCCGGAGGCCTGAAACGATCAGGCCGCGCACGGTGCCGGGATCACGAAAACGGACCTCTGATTTGGCAGGGTGAACGTTGACATCAACGAGCGTCGGATCGCAATCGATGAAAAGCGCCGCCACCGGGTGGCGATCACGCGACAGCACATCCATATAACCCGCACGCAGCGCACCCAGCAGCATCTTGTCGCGAACCGGACGGCCGTTGACGAAGAGAAACTGCGCAATGGCGGCCCCGCGAGAATATGTCGGCAGAGCCGCATAACCTGTGAGATGAAAGCCGTCGCGTTTAGCATCGAGCGGTACAGCGTTGTCCGCAAACTCGCGGCCAAGCACGCTGCGCAGACGGCCATGTAACGCATCGAAGAGGTCGCCGGTCTGCGCGTCGGCGCGAAAGGTCGTGCGCTGATCACCGCCAGAGGTATCGCGCAGGATGAAGGTGACGAAGGGTTCGGCCATCGCGAGGCGCTTGACCACATCCGCGATCGCTTGGTTTTCGGCCCTGTCGGACCGTAAGAATTTCAGCCGCGCGGGCGTGGCATAAAAGAGGTCACGCAGTTCGACCACGGTGCCCTTTTTCAGGGCGGCAGGTTTGACCGGGCCGGATTGCCCGCCCGCAATGGAAATCGTCGCGGCATCATCCCCAGCGCGACTGGTGATCGTCAGACGGCCCACCGCGCCGAGCGACGGCAAGGCCTCTCCTCGAAAGCCGAAAGAGTGGATATTCAAAAGGTCAGAGCCGTCGATCTTGGATGTGGCGTGGCGCGACAGGGCGAGTGGCAGGTCACGGGGTGAGATTCCGCAGCCATCGTCGGTGACGCGGATCAAGGTCTTGCCTCCATCCGCCATCACAATCTCGATCCGGGTGGCGCCTGCGTCGATGCTGTTTTCGACCAGTTCCTTCACGGCAGAGGCCGGACGTTCCACCACCTCTCCGGCCGCGATGCGGTTGATGGCGGCCTCATCAAGCTGCCGGATCACCGGAGCGGGCTTTATCTGGGGGTCAGCGACGGACATGACACAATTTATAGCATGGCCCGTGCCGATTCTACGAGTGGAAAACGGACAGATCCGGGGTTAGTCGCAGGGTAGATCAACGGCCATCGGCAAGAAATGCTAGCCGGAAACACTGCGCGTCAATGCCCCTTTGGCGTGGTTAGACACTATACCAGACCCACCAATGAATTCGCTGGCCAGAGCGGCATCTGTCCAATCGTCAACTCGGCCGCCGCAACGCGCGGGCCAAAGGACAGCCAAAATACGATTACAAGACCACTGAGCAGGAACCAACCAAGATCACGCATCGCACGCTCCCTGTTTGTTACCGTCACGTTAAGTAGGTGACCCCGCAAGGGTGAACAATTGGTTAATCCTGGCAGATGTTTCAACTTTGCGGAACTTTCGTGAATTTGGACGATTTCAACAGACATTCATGTCCGCGTCCCTAATTCACCCATCCACGACAAACTGTGCGCCTCCTCTGGTTTGCATTCCAGATCAATAGCCATGTAAGTTGAAACTTACATAGATTCGGGGGACGGAATGCGTATTCTGATCGTTGGCGGAACGGGTTTCTTGGGCGGGGCAGCGACACGCGCGGCGGTTAAGGAGGGTCATGATGTGACGGTCCTGACCCGAGGTGGCAAGCCGGTCACTGAGGGGGCCGCGACCGTGATCGCTGACCGCATCGCGATGCCAGATCTGACCGGTCAGTTTGATGCGGTGATTGATACCTGCGCCTATATCCCCAAGCATGTTGACCGGTTGCGCGATGCGCTTGGATCAGTTGCGCATTACGTGTTGGTCTCTTCCATATCGGCATATGATGACCTGTCGAAGCCTGACAGTGATGAAACCGCGCTTGCGACGCCAGCATCACAGGATCGCATCGCCGTTCATGGCGATGGACCAAATGGGGCGGATGCTGCGGCATATGGGGCTGACTACGGCCCATTGAAGCGCAGTTGCGAAGTTCGTGCGTGCGATTGGGTGGCAGGGGCGGCCCTCATTCGGCTGGGTTTAATCGCTGGGCCTGACGATTACATGGACCGTTTCGCTTATTGGCTGCGCCGGCTTGACCGTGACGGCGACGTGCCGTTCCCGCTAGAGCAAAAAGTTCAGATCATAGATGTCGATGATGCAGGCGCTTTTTTGGTGCATCTGGCGGTCTCAGGCAAAGGTGGGGTTTTGAACGTGACCGGAGAGGTCATGGATCTGCAAATGGTTTTGGAGCAGATCGTGACAACAACAGGATCGGGCGCTCGGTTGATTGGGCGGCCGTTGCGAGCTTTTGTCGCGGCGGGCATCGCGCTTTGGTCTGATCTGCCGCTTGTCGTGCCCGATGATGGCAAGGCCGCCAGCATGTTGCAGGTCAACATCGACCAGGCCAAAACAGCAGGCCTGCGACTGCGTTCATTGACCCATACGATCACCCGGACACTGGCGTGGGATCGCCAGCGGCGTTCCGTCAACCTGACCTGCGGGATGAGCCCCGCGCAAGAAGCGGCAGTCCTGGCGCAGAGTTAAGCGGTTGTCAGAGCCCCTCTGGCTGACCGACCACAACAAAGTGCAGGTTGTCGGGCTGCAACAGATACGCCGCAACGCGGTTCACATCCTCAAGTGTCACCGCATTCAGAATGTCGTTGCGGTTGATGACATAGTCCGGTGGCAGGCCAGTCAACTGCATGCCAACGAGGATACCGGCGATGTCAGCATTGCCATCAAAACGTAACGGATAGGCACCGGTCAGGTAGGTCTTGATCTCGTCAAGCTCTGTCTGGGTCACGCCATTCTCGGCAAAGTTGCGCCAGACATCGGTCGCGACCTCAATCGCCTGTGCGATGGTGTTGTTTGCAGAGGCCACCTGCCCGATCACCATTTCAGCGTGAAACTTTGGCACAAGATAGCTGCGGATGCCGTAGGTCAGGCCCCGCTTTTCGCGCACTTCGGTCATCAGTCGGGAGTCAAAACCCGAGCCGCCGAGGATTTCATTGATAATATAGGCCGCCATATAGTCAGGGTCATCTCGCTCGATGCCGGTATGACCAAAAAGCGCCACTGACTGGGGTGTTTCAAAGTCGATTACGGTCGTTCCACCGCCAAGTCCAAATTCGACCTCTGCGGGGAGTGGCGGACCTTCGGCAGGAAGGTCGCCAAGAAGGGCATCCAGCAGCGGCCCAAGTTCTTCTGCTGTGATGTCGCCCACGGCGCCCACATAAATCCGGTCGCGGGTCAGTGCGTTGCGGTGGGCGGTGAGGATGTCGTCACGGGTCAGCGCGGTTACGCTGTCGACTGTTCCATCCATGACTGATCCATACGGATGCCCAGGAAAGGCGGCAGCGTTGAAGACGTCAGAGGCGATGGTGTTGGGGTCTTTGGCATCAGCGGCAAGCCCCGAGAGGACCTGACCGCGCACGCGGTCGATCGCATCCTGATCAAAACGCGGGTTCACCAAGGCCTCGCGCAATAGCGCTAGCGCTTCGTCCCGGTTTTCGGTGAGGAACTCAGCCGATATTGAGGTCAGATCGTCGCCCGCGCGGAACCGAAAAGAGGCTGCGAGTTCCTCGCGACGTGTTTGGAATGCCTGAGCATCCATGTCACCGGCGCCTTCCTCGATCAGCGCCATCATTAGATTTGTCGCACCGCGCTTTCCGGGCTCATCCAAGGAAGCACCGCCACGGATGCGAATCTCAAGCGCGGTGAAGGGGATCGAGGGTTCCTCGACCAGCCAGGCGTCGATACCGCCCGGTGAAGTCACTTCTTTGATGTCAACGGCAGCGATGGCGGCAGAGGCGGTGAAGGCAACCCAAAGGGTCAAGGCAAAGCGGATCATTTCGCGTCCTCCTGAGATGCAACAACCCAACCAGTGACGGCCTGATCGCGGTTAAGGACCTTTGCGGCCACAGCTTTGATGTCGTCTTCGGTGACGGCTTGCAGAATGTCCGGCCATGCCTGAACGTCTTCAACCGTCAGACTTTGGGTCAAGGCGGCGCCGTAGCGGCGGGCAAGGCCCTGCACGTTGTCTTTGGCGTAGATTTCAGAGGCGCGCAGCTGGCTCCGGATGCGGTCCATGTCTGCGGCATCAATCGGGTTTGCCATGAAGTCGGCGATGACCTGATCCATGGCCGCCTCTGCCTCTGACAGGGTCACGCCCGGCACCGGCACGACTGTGACCCCAAAGCTGGTATCGTCAAGCGCGCTACCGGAATATCCCGCGTTGGAATAAACGGCGGTTTGGGTTTCAAACTGCAGCGCCTTACCAAAGGCAGAGGTGAAAGATGACCCCCCCAACAGCTCAGACAAATAGACCAGCGCGGCGGCTTCTTCTTGTGCACCGGGGTCGCGTTCGGGGGCAAGATAGCTGCGGGTCAGATAGGGCTGGCTGACCCGGGGATCGACGTAGGTGATCCGGCGTTCGGCACGCTGTGGCGGCTCTTCGGGACGGACCCGTTCGGGCAGGTTGGGTTCGGCAGGGATCACGCCATAGTACTGTTCTGCCAGTGCCAGAACCTCTCCTGGCTGTACATCACCCGCAACCACAAGGATCGCATTGTTGGGACTGTAGTAGAGGTCGTAAAAGTCGAGCGCATCTTGCAGAGACAGATCCACCATTTCGTGTCGCCAGCCAATGATCGGCACGCCATAGCGGTGGTTTTGATAAAGCGCCGCCCGAAATTGTTCCTGCGCCAAAGCGCCGGGATTGTTTTCGGTGCGCTGGTTGCGTTCTTCCAGCACAACTTGCCGTTCGACATCCACATCTTCCTGGGTGATTTGCAGATTGGCCATGCGGTCCGCCTCCATCTGCATCATCAACGGCAAACGGTCTGCCGCGACGCGTTGGAAATAGGCTGTGTAGTCGTAGCTGGTGAAGGCGTTGTCAGAGCCACCATTGGCGGCAACGGTGGCGGAAAACTCGCCCGGCGCCAATGTCTCGGTGCCTTTGAAAAGCAGATGTTCAAGGTAGTGCGCCACACCTGATGCCCCAACAGGTTCATCAGCCGATCCAACCTTGTACCAGACCATGTGGACCACAACGGGTGCGCGGTGATCTTCGATCACCACAACATCCATGCCGTTGTCGAGCGTGTAGGTTGTGACCTCTTCGGCGGCAGAAGCAGAAGCAAAAAGGGCGAGGGCAAGGGCAATCAAGCGCGTCATGTGCGGTCCTGTGCTGCGGTGTGTGAGGGGTAACTTAGACCGCAACAGCTTGGACGCAATGGAACAAACGCGGATGTGAGCCGGGTTTATCGAAAGCGTGCCGGCCACAATGGTGGCTCAAGCCAAGATACGGACGCGATAAAGCCCCGCGGCTTCGAGGCGTCAGGTAGGTCCTACTGAGGCGGAGCTGTCGTTGTCGCCACACCCAAATTTCGGAAACGGGTTTGCGTCGCGTAAGCATCCAGGGCCTGTCCGGCATATGCCTTAAAGTAGCGATCCCCACCAAAAATTCCGCCAAATCGCCCTGCAGACGCCCGGATCGCTGCGTCTTCGGACGCCAGCAGCCCTCGGATATCGCTGGTCACACCTTTGCGCCCAGCATGGGCGACAAGCGCAGCATCAGCCGCTGGCACGCCACCGGCAAAGGCCGCCGCAGGGTTGCCACCAAGGGCGGCAATCGCTTCTGCCTTGGGGTTGGCGTCGACCGGATTGGTGCCACCCGGCGTCGGCGGCGGCAGGGTCGAAAGGTTCTCAGGGATCGTCAGTGGTGCACTTGGCAACACGCTGAATTCATCCGGGCCATCCGAGCCAGTCGACAGATCGCGCAAGGTTCCACCACCACAGGCAGATAAACACAGAACGGCCACCCCGGCCAAGACAATCGCACGCATTGTGATCCCTTTGATCGTATTGCGAGAATGGATAACCGATTGCGCAGGCGGCGTCACGCCTTGAAAACATGAAAGGATTAGCTGGTTGTGGTGCCAACGCTGTAAGCGCAAATGTCGTAGTATTGCAGAGTTACTTCTCCCTCTTTCAACATGACAACGCCCAGCGCCGGTGCTTCCGCCGCAGGGACGAAGGTGGACCAGTCCCACGCAGGCACTGGCGGCGGGGCCTGATAAGAAACCGCACGCATTGTTGCAAAAGGGATGCCGCGCACATTGCCCACGATGGGCCGGTGCACATGCCCAAACATCAGATAGGTCACATTGGGGTACGAGGTAACAAGATCGAGAAGATCGTCGCCACTGACCAGCTGATCCTGATCCTGCATCGGCAGCCCGAGC
This sequence comes from uncultured Paracoccaceae bacterium, assembly GCA_947493335.1. Classification (GTDB taxonomy): domain Bacteria; phylum Pseudomonadota; class Alphaproteobacteria; order Rhodobacterales; family Rhodobacteraceae; genus CANMYO01. The sequence continues at coordinate 149,726 of CANLQO010000002.1, forward strand.
GACATCGGCGGATGATGCATGAAGATGCATGTGGGACGCCCCTGCCCCAGCAGATCGCGCAGCCAGGCACTGCGCGCGGCACAAAAGGCGCCGCTATCGGCTCCGGGGTCAAGCGTATCAAGGCAGGCGACAAGGCCATCGGCCGTCTCAACGACGTATTGAGCAAAGCCGTTGAGACCTTCCGGTGTCGGCAAATGCGTGTCAAAGAGCTCGCGATCATCGTGGTTGCCGACCATTGGCAGCACCGGCACCCGCAGCCGGTCAAGCTGTGTTGCAAGGGCCTCATAATCGCCTTCTGTCCCGCGATTGACCATGTCGCCAGAGATCACGCAAAAGTCCGCATCGCCGTGGTGGGAATTGATCAGGTCAATCGCAGCATTAAGTCGCGCGCGCGGGTCGTGACCCAGCACATACCCATCCACTACAAAATGCAGATCGGACAGCCAGATCAGCTTTGTTGCCATGAATCAGGCCTTCTTCCGAGGACTTTTCTTTTTTTGGCCGTCAGGCAGAAAGGCAAGCCCGATGGCGCCTACAAAGATCGCGACATCCGCCACGTTAAAGGCGTAGGGGTTCGTGAAACCGCAACAGGACATGTTCAAGAAATCCGCAACTGCGCCATAGATCAGCCGGTCAAGCACGTTGCCTAGCGCACCGCCAACAAGTACTCCACCAGCGATGTAGCCCCATTTGGTGCTGCCCGAGCGCCAGAGCCAAATCACCACCGCCGCGGAAATTAAAAGCGCCACGACGATCAGAACCCAGCGCATATCGAGGCCCGCGCCAATGCCAAAATTCACGCCCCGGTTCCACGCCATCCGTAGGACAAGAAACGGCGGAAAGACCTCAATTTCCTGTCGCCGCAACAGGTCAAGCCATTGGACCACGATGTATTTCGTGACCTGATCAAGGGCAAAGACCCATGTGGCTGTCCAGAAAAGAAGGCGCATGTTGCGTGTCCAGATCGGGTCCAGAGCACCGCGCTCTGATCCTAGGCAGTCCCCCGCCGCCGGGTGAAGGTCATGCCCCTGCGCTGGGGGAGCGTTCAGGGGCTGCCCGGGACAGGCCCGGGCCGAGATCTGAACCGTTAGTGCTTGAAATGGCGCATGCCGGTCAAGACCATCGCGATGCCCGCCTCATCTGCGGCGGCGATCACCTCGTCATCGCGCATCGACCCGCCGGGTTGAATAACGCAAGTCGCCCCGGCGGCGGCAGCTTCCATCAGGCCGTCGGCAAATGGAAAAAACGCGTCAGACGCCACGGCAGAGCCCTTGGTCAACGCCGCTGGCAGGCCCAGCGCCTCGGCCATGCGTTCGGCCTTTTTGGCAGCGATCAATGCGGAGTCCAAGCGGCTCATTTGACCCGCACCAACACCAACAGTTGCCCCGTCCTTGACATAAACGATGGCGTTGGATTTGACGTGCTTGCCAACCTTCCACGCGAATTTCAGGTCCGCCATCTGCGCATCAGTCGGCTTGACCTTCGTCACAACGCGCAGATCGTCATCGGCGACATGGCCGGTGTCCTTGTCCTGCACAAGCATGCCCCCGGCAACCTGACGGTAAGTCAGCATTGGCGCGCGCGGGTCCGGCAGCGCGTCAGTGGTCAACAGGCGCAGGTTCTTCTTGCCTGCAAAGATGGCCTTGGCCTCGTCAGAGGCGCCCGGCGCGATGACCACTTCGGTGAAAATCTCAACGATGGCCTTGGCAGTTTCTTCGTCAAGCGGCTGATTCAGTGCAACGATCCCGCCAAAGGCAGACGTCCGGTCGCAATCAAAGGCCTTTTGGTAGGCCTCTAGCAGGGTGGAACCTTGAGCCACGCCGCAGGGATTGGCGTGCTTGATGATGGCGACGGCGGGGCCGTCCTGAAATTCTGCCACCAGCTCGAACGCCGCATCGGTGTCGTTGATGTTGTTGTAAGACAGGTCCTTGCCCTGATGCTGGATCGCCGTCGCGACCCCGGGGCGGTCCGTGCCGTCGGTGTAGAAAGCCGCCGCCTGATGCGGGTTCTCGCCGTAGCGCATGGTCTGGCGATGTTCACCAGCGAAAGACCGACGGCGCGGCTCTGCCAGATCAGTCGCCCCGGCCATCCATGTGGAAACAGCAGTGTCATATGCGGCGGTGCGTCCATAGGCGGTCTGCGCGAGACGCTGACGGAACGCAAGCGTGGTCTGACCCTGATGCGCGGCAAGCTCGGCCAGCAGCTCAGCGTAGTCGGCAACATCCGTCACCACATTGACGAAGGCGTGGTTCTTGGCGGCAGATCGGATCATCGCCGGACCGCCGATGTCGATATTTTCGATGCAGGTGGCAAAATCGGCACCTTTGGCAACTGTCGCTTCGAACGGATAGAGATTGACCACCAGCAGGTCGATCCCACCGATGCCGTGCTCCTCCATCGCTGCAACATGGCCCGTGTTATCGCGCACGGCGAGCAACCCGCCATGGACGACCGGGTGCAGGGTCTTCACCCGGCCATCCATCATTTCGGGGAAGCCCGTAACGTCGGCCACGTCTTTAACATCCAGCCCTTCGTCCCGCATTTGCTGAGCCGACCCGCCGGTCGACAGCAGCTCAACACCGTGGTCTGCCAATGCACGAGCCAGATCAATCATGCCAGTCTTGTCGGATACGGAAATCAACGCGCGGCGCACGGGATAAAGGTCAGTCATCAAGGGTCCCCAGGGTTTAGTCGTCCAAGCCGCCGGGTGCAGGCGCAAGATCGCGGACCACATCAGGCGTGTCCTGCGCCTTGCTCAACGTCCAGCGCACGCGGGTCGCATAGGCCATTGCGGCCCCGGATAAAACCACCTGTTGCGCATGTCGGGGCTTTATTCGCCCGTTTTCGAGGTAAACTGAGGGTTCAAGCGACAATTCTGCGGTGCCGTCGTGGCGAAACACCCAAATCTCACCGGATTTGAGCGCCAGCGATACCGCCGCCCCACCCAGATCAACGGAAGCCTCGACATCGGGGTGCAGGTGAAAACGGATGGCATAGGGCACGCCCTGAAGCGCCGTCATATCGAGGGCACGATCAAATCGGGCCTTGTCGCTGTCATTTAGCGTGGTGATGAGGTCTTCGCCTACCAGGCCGCGACCATGGGTTGCCATGTCGAGAATACGAGCGTGGGTGAGGCCATGGGTCGGCTGAAACCCGTTGTGAGACAGCTCCAATCGCTTGCCGTCGTCAAGGGTTGAAACCTCGCAATGGACCAGTTCCGGCGCATCGACAAGCATTTCCTGCTGGCCTTGCGACAACCGGCCCGGCGCGCCAAGACGGGATGAAGAATAGCCTGCCAGCCCAAGCGTAGAATGGCTGGGGGTTGCCCGGCCAGCACGGCGCCAGTCGGGACCAAAACTGGCCCCTGATCCACAGTTCACGATCAACGGGCGACGACCGGAAGTCAGTTCAAACGCCAGCGTCGAAGCATGAGCGTTCACCGATGGCTCGCCTGTTGGTGGTGGGCTCGCATCCGCGATCAGAGAGGTTCGTCCGGCACTAACCCGGACATAGCCCATATGCAACCCCTCGCCCGGTTGGGTGCGTACCGCGCAAGTTGCCAATGCCGTATCAAGCCGCCCGTCGATCCCGCGCCCGCCGCCATGAAACCGGGCCAGCCCGCCATCAGAATGGCGCAAGGCGCGTAACGTTGGGGCGACACGGGCAATTGCATCCGTAAGCGGCGCAGGCGGTGTCCTGTCCGATTCGCCGATGGCCTGCACTGCCCAATTGAGCAGGGTAAACACCTCTAGCAGTTCTTCTGGATTGCGGGTCGGGATGCCGCCCTGTCCGTTAATCTGGCGGTCGCAATCCTCGGCCAGCGCGACGATTGCGGGGCCGACGTGTTTTTCCATGCCTTCAAGCGACAGACCCGCATAGATCATGCCGGTCAGCGCCTCGAAGCGCGGCAGCCCGGCCCGAGCAGAGCGCCAGCGCTTGGAAAGAAACAGGGTCTGACGCCCAAGGCTGCGAAAGAACCGCTCGCTTTCGTTTTTTTCGATGCCACGGAGCAGAAAAATGCCGTGGTTGATCCAGCGGATCAGACGGCGCCCGGTCAGGTCCGGTGTCCACCCGGGGCCGGAACCATTGCCGTAGCGTGTGATCCAGTCCTGCACCCAGGCCTGCCCTTTTTCACGCGCGCGGGTATCGCCGACTGCAGCAAGATCATCCAGCCAGGCACAGCCCTGCGTTTCAGAGGTCACCAGCGCATCGCCTGAAATGTCCCAGACGGATCCATCCTTGGTTTCCGTCAGCGTGCCGGCAAACAAGAGGTTCCCGGCAACAAGTTGCCGACCACGTGCGAAATGGCCGATTGTGCGTGGCTCCGGCGCGGTCACAAAAGCCGTCGCGGGCTTTGCACGCGCCGCACGGCGCGCGGCAACGCGATGCATGAAAGCCGTGCGTCTTGCACGCCATGTCTGCGGATCGGCCAATTTCTGCTGCCTCTTTGAGCGGGGTAATGCCGCCTTCTTTGTCACAGATTAACCTGCGTTAACTTCTCTGTCACGCCGCTTTGACAAGAACCGCCATATAAAACCCGTCCATTCCGCCCTGTTCTGGCCAATAGTCTGGGCGCAAACGCAGTCCGCCCTCTTCGGTGATCCACGCAGGATCAAGACCGGGGCGATCCAATGCAGCGCGATCTGCGGTCAGGTTATGGCGGGTCAGCGCCTCTTCCACCTGCACCTCACCTTCGTCAGGCAAAAGCGAGCAGGTGCAAAAAACCAATCGCCCGCCGGGACACAGAAGGGTCAATGCATGGTCGATCATGGCGGCTTGTTGGTCAATCAGCATGGCAAACTCTGCCCCGTCCTTGGCATAGGGCAGGTCCGGATGCCGACGGATCGTGCCGGTTGCAGAACAGGGTGCATCCAGCAAAACCGCGTCCCATTGACCGGTCACATCAAAGGCATCGCTGATCCGGGTTTCAGCCTGCAACCCGGTACGGGTCAAATTCTCTGCCACCCGCGCCATGCGGCTGGCAGAGGCGTCAACGGCTGTCACCAGCGCGCCTTTTGCGGCCAGTTGCAATGTCTTGCCGCCCGGTGCTGCGCAAAGGTCCAGCACTGATCGCCCTGCCACGTCTCCCAGCAGGCTCACCGGGATCGCGGCGGCGGCATCCTGCACCCACCAGTCACCTGCGGCGTAACCTGGCAGGGTCGAGACTTGCCCCGCGTCTGCCAGCCGCACTGATCCCGTCGGCAAAAGCATGCCACCCGTGGCTTTTGCGACGGCAACTGGGTCTTTGGCCGAAAGATCAAGTGGCGCACCAGCAAAATGCGCCTTTTCCATCCCAGCCATCGCCTTGCGCCCCCATGCAGCGACCAAGGGCTGCCGCAACCATGGCGGCATGATTGGTGTCTGCGCCTTGGCCCAATCCTCTGCCTTCACTTTGCGCAACACCGCGTTGACCAACCCTTTGAGATTGCTGGTGCGCTTGTTGCGCGCAACAATTTCGACGTAGGCATTGACGACGCCATGGGGGGCTTCGCCTGCACCAATCTCTGCCACACCAAGGCGCAAGGCATTTTGCACGAAGACCGGCGGGTTTTTCTTCAGATGCGGTTTAAGAAGCCGATCCGCGCGGTCCAACCCGCGCAACCCATCGGTCGCGAGCCGCTGGGCGCGGGCACGATCCGGCGCATCCAGCCGATCCAGCGCGCCACTGCCTACGAGTTCAGACATCAACCGGCCCTCTGTCGTGACCTGTTGCAGCAAGTGGTGGGCGGCTCGACGCGGAGCGATGCCGGATGTGTCAGGCTTGTCTGTCATGACCTGCGGCGTATATCACTGCATCATGACCGACAAGACGACAGATTTACCCCCCGCTGCCCAGCGCGCGCTGGCCGAGGCCGAAGAGCGTCGCCGCGCTGCGAGCGATGCAGAAACACCCAAAGAATATGGGGGCCGCGAAGGCCCAGAGCCTGTCCGCTATGGCGATTGGGAAAAAAAGGGCATCGCGGTTGACTTCTGACCCCGTCGCCCGCCGCCTGACGCGGGCTGATGCAGCCGAAATTATGCGCCTTTACGGTCACCTTGTTGCGCGCGAGCGCTTTCCAGAGGCAAGCGCCGCTCAGCCCGTGCTGGACAATATCCTGACACATCCCGGCACGTCGCTGCATGGGACTGCCATATCAGACCAGCTGACGGCGATGTGTACGATCCACATCTTGCCCAACATGACCCGCGCCCAGCGCCCCTATGCGCTAATTGAGAACGTGGTGAGCGACCCTGCGCATCGCGGGAAGGGCCATGCCAGGATAGCGATGAACCACGCCATTGGCGCCGCTTGGGCCGCAGACTGCTACAAAGTCATGCTGCTGAGTGGATCGGCGGACGGGCACGGGTTTTATCCGCGTCTTGGGTTTGATGGTGACGCGAAACGCGGCTTTATCCTGCGCCGACCCTAGCGCAGACGAAATGACGCGCTGTCCCCCGCACCCTGATCGGTTGTAAAACGCATTTCATTGCCTGCCACTTCGACCAACTGGCAGTTATACGGGATGGGATCACCGCCCCATGACATTTCTCGGCAAAAGTATCCGTTTTCCCAGGACCAGGTGCCCGTCACGTCCCAGCCCATCGCCGACCCGCTGATCTGTCCAGCAGGCGCCACTTCCAGCGTCAGGTTGTACAACCGATTGGTCAAGTTCCTGTCGCCGATCAGAGACAAAAACTCGGATTGGTCCGTTACGGGGCGATAGTCTTGTGCCTCTGCGGGCAACGCAAATCCAATGACAATCGCGGCAATGGTCAGTGCGGTCTTCATCGGGGTCCTCCGTCATCTTTGCAAAAGATACGATGGACGGGCCGCCTTGGTTCAGTTTTCGCGACAGCCCCGGCAGCTTCTGGCCTAAAGCCCTAATACGTCCATCATGTCGTAATGCCCGGGCTTTTTGTCCTGACCCCAAAGGGCCGCGCGAATGGCGCCACGAGCAAACAATGCCCGGTCCGTGGCCATATGGCGCAATACGATGCGCTCACCGGGGGCGGCGAACATGACGTCATGTTCGCCAATGATGTCGCCGCCGCGAATGGCGGAAAATCCAATGTCACCGCGCTTTCGCGCGCCGGTGATCCCGTCGCGGCCGCTATCACGCACGTCCTTAAGGGACACGCCGCGCCCCTGCGCCGCTGCTTCACCCAGCATCAAGGCGGTGCCGGATGGCGCGTCCACTTTGTGATGATGGTGCGCCTCGATCACTTCGATATCAAAGTCCTCATCAAGCGCCTCTGCCACCATGCGGGTCAGCTTAGTCAAGAGGTTCACACCCAAGGACATATTGCCGGCACGGACCACGACCGCGTGATGCGCGGCGTGGCCGATGGTCTCGATATCTTCATCGGTCAGACCCGTCGTGCCGATAACATGCACGGCGCGGGCCTGTGCTGCCAACTCTGAAAACGCAACCGTTGCGGCGGGCGAGGTGAAATCGATCACTGCCTGCGCCTGCGCGAAGGCTGGCAGCGGATCATCAGTGACAGTCACACCAATCGCCGCGCCCCCGATGGCAACGCCAACATCTTTCCCGACCCAATCGTGACCGGGTCGCTCTAACGCAGCGACCAGCTGGGCCTTGTCGCTGTCACCGATCAGCTTGATCAGCGTCTGCCCCATACGGCCAGACGCCCCTGTCACCACGATCCCCGGTAAATCTGTCATTGATCCGTTCCTTTTGGTTGCGACTTCTTAGCCCGGCGTGCCCGGGCTGGAAAGGGATTGGTCGGCGTCATGCACGACAACATTGAACCCCTCCACGGACGTCGGTGGCTCGAAGTGGCGGGCAATTTCATCAAACTGCGCATCTGTTGCGGCAAAGGGGTGATCGCCACGCGCGTTGCGGGCCCGAAGGCGGGCGCGGCACAGATCATCGGGGGGATCAAACAAATGCATCTGATGGGACACTGCAACCTGCGCAAGAATGTCCCGCAACCATTGCCGCGACGCTACTGTGTTAGCCGGAAAATCCAGCACAACACACTGTCCCGCCCGCAACAGCACCACAACATGCGGCGCGACCACCCGACGCAGGCGTTCGGCAGCGCGCAGGTAATCCGGAATGGCATTTATCTCGCCCTCAAACAGAGTACTGAGCCAGTCATCCTCGCTGATCAGGATTGCGCCGTCACGGTCCGTCAGAGCACGGGCCAGCGTGGATTTTCCTGCCGCGATCTTGCCGCAAAACATATGCAATGTTGGTGTTGGATTGTTCATGAAAACCATCTTTCTTTTGGGCGCTCCTCGCGCCATCGCTGTTCTAAAATTTCAAGCCACCCGGCCCGGTCGATCAGGCCGGGAGGGTAATTGACATCCGCGCCGCGCGGGCAGGTTTCAGAACATGGGTTTTCATGCGGAGGCTATGACAAAGCCTTTGCCACTGGTCCAGAGCTTGCACAAAGTTGCAGAAGGACCATCGCACCTTGGCAACGCGCGCCCGAACGCTTAGGTGGACGCCATGGCAAAGAACCGATCATCCGAAGGGCGCGGCCCTTCTCAACGACAGTTGCGCGTTGGCGAACTGATCCGCCGCCGTCTGTCAGAGTTGCTGCAGCGAGGCGAAATCCACGATCCTGATCTGGAGCGCATGTCGATCACCGTGGGTGAAGTGCGGTGTTCGCCGGATTTGGGCGTCGCAACGGCTTATCTGCTGCCGCTGGGCGGAGAGGGCAAAGAAGAGATGCTGGCGCTTTTGCGCAAGAACCGGCACGAAATCCGCCGCGAGGTGGGCAAGGCTTTGTCGATTAAGTTCACGCCCGAAATCCGGTTTCAAATCGACGATACATTTGATCGCATGGATGCCACGCGGAAGCTGTTCGAAGACGGCCACGTCCGGCAGGATCTGGACGACTGATGCGGGTGCTGGCGGCTCTGCTGGCGCTGTGGGCTGCGCCAGCGGCAGCGGTGATTTGCGAGGACTTGTCGTTTGAGGATCACAGCCTGACTGCCTGCACAGTGAATGCGGGCGAAGACCTGCGGCTTTTTCACACTAACGCCAATGGTGACGTTCTGGGTAGTTTCGGTGCGGTCGAGGATTATGCAGACGGCGCGCTGAGGTTCGCGATGAATGCTGGCATGTATCACGACGACCGCGCACCGGTGGGACTGTTTCTGGCCGATGGGGTGGAAACGCAGCGGTTGATTACCTCGGACGGGCCCGGCAATTTTGGGCTGCTGCCCAATGGCGTATTCTGCTTTGGCAACGGCACGGCGCGGGTGATTGAAAGCCTGACCTATCAGGCAAATCCGCCTGCCTGCCGCTTCGCCACACAATCAGGACCAATGCTGGTGATTGACGGCGAGTTGCATCCTCGCTTTATCCCCAATGGAAGTTCCCAGTTTATCCGCAATGGAGTTGGCACCGCAGATGATCACAGCCGTGCAGTGTTTGTGATTTCCAACGATCCAATCAATTTTCACACATTTGGCCGGTTTTTCCGCGACGTGTTGGGCCTGCGACAGGCGCTTTACTTTGACGGCAAGGTCAGCAGGCTTTATGCGCCCGAACTCGGGCGGGCGGACATCGGGTTTCAGCTTGGCCCGATCGTCGGTGTGGTGGAGTAGATTTGCATGGCACGTAGAAAAAAGGGCCGGGATATCTCGGGCTGGCTGGTGGTGGATAAACCCGCCGGGATCACCTCAACTGCGGTGGTGAACAAGGTGCGCTGGGCATTGGAAGCGAAAAAAGCTGGCCATGCCGGGACCCTGGATCCCGAAGCGACTGGTGTCTTGGCCGTGGCTCTGGGTGAGGCAACAAAGACAGTGCCCTATATCACCGACGCGCTAAAGGCCTATCAGTTCACTGTGCGGCTGGGGCAGTCCACCAATACCGACGACGCCGAGGGCGAGGTGATTGCGCAAAGCGACAACCGCCCCACGGATGATGAGATCAAAGGCGCCCTGGGCCAGTTTGTTGGTGACATCATGCAAGTGCCCCCGCAGTTCTCGGCCGTCAAGATTGACGGCGAGCGGGCCTATAAACGCGCGCGCGATGGTGAAGAGATGGACATCGCAGCGCGACCCCTATGGGTCGAGGAACTGTTACTGGTCGACCGGCCCGATGCGGATCATGTCACCTTGGAAATGACCTGCGGTAAAGGTGGCTATGTGCGTTCGATCGCGCGGGATCTGGGGGCAGCATTGGGCTGTTACGGCCATGTGCGCGAGTTGCGGCGCATCTGGTCAGGTCCCTTCGATGCTGCTGATGGCGTCACGTTGGAACAGGTGGATGCAGAAGCACGCACACCAGACCTGGATACGCGACTATTGCCGTTGGAGGTGGGGCTTTCCGATCTGCCAGAGGTCCGTTGTCTCGCGGAAAGCGTCGCCAAACTGCGCAACGGCAACCCTGCCGAGGTTATCGCGAGTGATGCGAACTATGGTGAAGATGTCTGGGCCTCATACGACGGTAAGGCTATCGCGGTCGGGCAATATCTGGGTGGCAAGATTCAGCCCAGCCGGGTCTTTGTCACCGGATGATAATTCGGGAACATCGGTCGGATGTTTGCTTGTCGTCGGCAAGTTATTCGGATTGTGAGACTTACCGTTATGACCTGACCCGGGAATGGGGCGCAGGACGCAGGCTTCTTTATGTGATGCTCAATCCGTCCAAGGCTACAGAGCTGGCCAATGACCCCACAGTAGAACGCTGCGAACGGCGTGCCAGGGCGCTGGGTTATGCCGCGTTCCGGGTGACGAACATCTTTGCACTGCGCGAAACGAACCCCCACGCGATGCGCAGACACGCAGAACCCAACGGACCGGACAATAACGCAGCCCTGACCAAGGGCGCAGCATGGGCCGATGACATACTGGCCGCATGGGGCACGCACGGTGCGCACCGTACGCGAGGGCCAAAGGTGGCGCAGATTTTGCGTGACACGGGCCAGCCGCTTTTCCATCTTGGTCTGACAAAGGACGGACATCCGCGCCACCCGCTGTATGTGGCCTACGCCCAACCTCTGATCCGGTGGACCGATGATTGATGGCTTTAACCAATTCCGCATTTCTTGCGGTGACGTGACCCTTTCCGTGCACCGTGCAGGCACCGGCGCGCCGCTGATCTTGCTGCACGGCTATCCTCAAAACCATCATTGCTGGGAAAAGGTCGCACCCGATTTCGCCACGCATTTTGACGTTATCGTCCCAGACCTGCGCGGTTATGGCGACAGCGACGCGCCGCCAGATAACGATGACCACAGCACCTATTCCAAGCGCCAGATGGCGGCTGATATCGCAGCACTCATGGATGCACTTGGATTGGAACGTGCTCATATCCTCGGCCATGATCGGGGCGGACGCGTGGCCTATCGGTTTGCGCTCGATCATCCCGACCGACTGGAAAAACTCGGGATAATCGAGATCGTGCCAACCGGAGATTTCTGGGACAACTGGAATGCCGATCTGGCGCTCAAGGCCTATCACTGGACCTTTCTGGCGCAGCCCGCGCCCTTGCCGGAACGCATGATCGGTGCGGACCCCGCAGGCTATATCGAATGGACGCTAAGCGCCTGGAACAACACCAAATCTCTGGCTCCATTCAGTCCGGCGGCATTGAAGAGTTACACCAGGCAAGCGCTGGATCCCGCGCATTTGCATGCGATGTGTGCTGATTATCGGGCGGGGGCGACGTTTGATCGGGCACTGGATGCCGCCGACAAGGGTCGCCAGATCGCGGCACCGATGCACTTTCTTTGGGCCGAAGGTGGATTTCCCGCCCAAACCGGCGATCCCTTGAGCGTGTGGCGGGCTTGGGCGCCACAGGTGACCGGCGAATCCTGTATCTCGGGCCATTTCGCGATGGAGGAGAACCCGCAGGCAGTGCTGCGGGCCTTCCTGCCGTTCTTCACAGACGCTTAACCAACTGCACAGTTTTCCGGCCAGAATCCACCTGCGGTATGGTATCCACGCGCGAGGTCGGGGGCGACCGTTGGAAGGTGTGTCGTCATGTTCGCAATTCTTGGCCTGATCGGTGCGGCGCTTACCGCCGCCATGTTCGTTGATTTCAGCAGTGACGCAGAAGTGACCGAAGACCAAGACAGTCAATCCGATAAGAATGACGGTGACATATTACGTGTCAGCGACCTTTTGTCAGAAGACGGCCATGCAATGCCCGGACAGGAAAAGATCGAAATCGAAGAAGGTGCGACGCCTCTGGTTCCCATCACTTTCAAAGGTGAGGGTGTCGCCGATGCCCCGTCACCAGTTGCAACTGAACCACCGGAGGTCAGGGACCAACTGAATGAAAAATGGGGCGGGCTCGATCAGGATAGGCTGGCCGGGTCGGAAGAGGCCGACATGCTTTTGGGCGAAGACGGAGATGACGTGCTGTCAGGTGCCGCTGGGGATGATGTGCTGTTCGGGGGCAAAGGTGATGACAGACTTGAAGGCGGACTGGGCGACGACTGGCTGACCGGCGGTGCGGGGAACGACGTGTTGCACGGGGACGCCGGTCACGATGTCCTGTCGGGCGGTGCGGGTTCTGATATGCTGGACGGTGGCGATGGGCATGACATTTTGGAAAGTCGCGAAGACGCAACCGGCGACATCCTGATCGGCGGCGCAGGCGACGACCTGATCAATGCAGGCATCGGCGATGAGCTGACCGGTGGCGCGGGGGCCGATACGTTCTCTGTCGTTGAAAGTGCTGGCGCCGTGATCACCGATTTCGACCCGGAAGAGGATGTGCTGGAGGTGGCATATGACACGGTGCCGCCAACTTTGAGCACGGCCCTGGGCGATGACGGTTTGGTGCTTCTGGCCAATGGTGAGGCGATTGCCACATTGGGCGGCCTCAGCACTCTAGATCTGACTTCGGTGAGGCTGGTGGCGCTTTAGGTGCAACCTACGCGCCCTCGCGCGCACAAAACACTTTCAATCTGAAGCGTTATTGCCTAAACGCACGCATCTGCGCAGGGAATCGCCCTTGCCGGACCCTCCATGGGCCTTTCTGGACGACATCCCGGATCGCGCCATCAACCCTTTAACGAAGGAGACCCCGATGTCGATTACTGCTGAAGAAAAAGCACGGATCATGAAAGAATTCGCCACCAAAGAAGGCGATACAGGCTCTCCTGAGGTGCAGGTTGCGATCCTGTCCAGCCGGATTGCCACCCTGACTGAGCACTTCAAGACCCACAAGAAAGACAACCACGGCCGCCGTGGCCTGTTGAAAATGGTTGCCCTGCGCCGCAAGCTGCTGGACTACACCCGTAGCAAGGACGAGGCCCGCTATCAGGACCTGATCAAGCGTCTGGGTCTGCGTCGCTAAACGCGACCGGAAACGTTTCAAGATGGAAAACGCCTGCGGTTACGCGGGCGTTTTGCGTTTCACGCGGCGTTGTCGGCCTGTCGGGTTTTGCGCAGCTTCGCCCCGTCCATCGCGAACAGGGCCAGACCGGCGGCAAGTGCCAAAGCACAACCGATCCACGCCGTGCCAGCGTAATCCGTGAAAGCGGAAGATGCCGCAAAGACTCCGGCGGCAAACATCGTTCCGCCAAAGTGCGACACGGACACAAGCGCCGACCCCGCACCGGGGCGATCTGCCATGAGGTCCTGCACATAGCCCACTGTGATCGATAACAGGATGCCCGCCCCGATACCGCCGGGGATAATCATCCACCACGCAGCGGTCATATCAGGCATGCCCGCAAGCAGGGCAAGGAAACCCACATAGATTGCGACACCGACAAAGATCAGCCCAGATCGGGTGACATGACGCAGCACCACTGCAGCCATAAGCATCACCGGTGCCTCTACCAACGCAACGCCGCCAGCGAACCAGCCAACGTCCGCCTCTGACCCGCCAAGGTTGTTTAGGATCAGCAGGCCCAGCAGAATATTGTAAAGCGCGTTGACCCCGATGATCACCGCGATGAGCGCAAGCCGCGCGATGACCCGCCACTCCGAGACTTCGCGCAGGGATGCAAAGAACCCCAGCCCGGATTGCTGGTTCAGAGCGCTTTGATCACGCGGCCATGAGCTTGCCACCAACAGCAGGACAATCACATTGATGCACGCCACAAAGCCATAGACCGACAAAAGATCCATACCGCCCGCAACCGCGATTGCCAGGACCGGCGGCGTCAAGCCAAACGCCCCGGCAAAGGCGGCGCGAACCAGCGAAAGGCTGACGTCCTTGTCCAGCTTTGGGTTGTTCGCCGCTGACAGACTCGCCATCGCAAAATATTGGGTGAAGGTGGTCGACGCGATCGGAAAGAGCACCATGTGCGCCAGCACAAAGGTGGCTTTGGCAGGCAGGAAAAACACGCAAGAGGCAGCGATGATACCGACTACGGTGCAGCCCATTAGAAACTCGCGATAGCGGCCGGTCTGATCGGTGTAGATGCCCACTGCGACCGAGGCGAGCACGCTGAACAGCGCGCCGACTGTCGTGACCAGCGCGTAGACGGCGTTGGAAAAGCCAAGACGCTCGATCCCGATCACGGACTGGAATGGCGTGATCGACGCAACCGCGATGCCCATCAGCGTAATGCAAAGAAAGGCGAGCCGCAGGAGGCGGTCGTTCCACGAGTTTACGATGATTTGCAGCATGGGGGAGGGTCCAAGAAAGAATGCGCCGACCTTAGGTGGCAGCGCACGCAATGGCGAGGGTCAATTGCCTGGAGCCGCTCGCAGAATTAGCGTCATCAGTGCAGGCAGTCCAGTCGCGATGTCGCCACTTCCTTTTGCGGTCAGATCGTCAAGGCCTAGGTATGCCGCATAAACTGCCTGCGGCAGATGCGGGTCAGTCAGGCCCATATCGGAAAGCAGTTTGGCAACAAATGCGCAGCGGATGGCATCAACGTCGGCCAGCGCCGCTTTGACATCCGGGTCGGTCAGTGACCATGCACGCACCGCAGGCTCAATCGCGCGGCCGCCAAAAGCGGCCGGTGCTGGCCCCGCAGCGCGGATCAGCAGATCTTGCAATTGCGCGGCGCCGCTGGGGGTCTTTTCGACCGCGTCGATCACCTCAGTCGCGACTTTGGTGCGCCAGAGCATCAACATCTGGCGCTTGTAGTCCGGCAAATCCTTGAAGTGCCAATAAAACGACCCCTTGGTCGTTCCAAGGCTGCGGGCAAGAGCCTCAGCCCTCAAGGCCGCAGGCCCGTCTGTGGCGAGGGCGCGGAACCCGGCAGCGAGCCAGTCTTCTTTTGTGAGTCTCGACGATTTGGCCATGGACGGACCATACGGTCCCGTATTGACTTTCGCAAACGGTGATTCCATACGGTAGCGTATGTTATTGCAACGAGGCCAAAATGACCCACCTCAATCGCTGGCACCTTACTGCTGCTATGCTGATGACACTGACTGTGCTGATCCACGTCTTTATTGGAGGCGCCGAGGTGATGAACCCGATCCGGGCCAGCACGCTTGATCCGCTGGTGATCGCCGTTACGAATGTGGTCTGGCACGCGATCACGCTGATGCTGGCCCTATTTGCGGCAGCACTTTTCTGGCTGGCCAGGCGCGAAAGCCGCCCTTTGGTCGCCATGATGTTGGCGATGCAAATCGGTTTTGCGCTGATCTTTCTGGGCTATGGGATCGCTGACCTCGGCACGCTTTGGCCCATGCCGCAGTGGGTGATCTTTCTGGGCATCCCGTTGCTGATGATCACGGCCGAACGAGCACGGACATGACCAGATTGCGATCACTTCACCGGGTGACGGCAATGCTCCTTGCGGCTTTCATTGCCGCGCATCTTGGCAATCACCTGCTGATCTTTGCCGGGGCGGAGTGGCACATATGGGGGATGGAGGCGCTGCGCGGCATCTATCGCAACCCGATCATAGAGCCATTGCTGTTGGCTGCCTTTGTTTCCCAGATTGCATTTGGCTTGCGACTTCTGTGGCAACGTGGCTGGCCAAGACGGTTTTGGCCACGCTTACAGATCGTTTCTGGCGGTTTCCTCGCGTTCTTTCTGGTCCAGCATATCGGGGCAACACTGCTGACCCGGATGGTCTTCGACACCATTGACACCAATACGTATTGGGCCGCTGCTGTGGTCAGCCGCGCACCATTTCAATGGTACTTTGCCCCGTATTACATCCTCGGGGTCGCGGCCCTGTTTGCCCATATGGCGGTGGTCCTGCATCGCCGCCCCGCACAGCGGATGATCGCTTGGGTGGTTCTGTTGGCGGGCCCAGTTGCGGGACTAGCCATTGTGAAAGGGTTGATGGCGGTTGAGCTGCCTGCCGCCTATCATGCGTATCTGGACGACTATTGGTTCTGACCTACACAACGCCCCTCTTCCCAAACACACCAATCCCGTGTATGGCGCGCCTATCTGAGACGTGGTGCCCTGACCCCGGCACCATACAAAGGACAGGGGTCGGCGGCATGGGGCCGCCAATTCATAGGGCACTCGGACCGCCGAGACTGGCCCATTCAGAAAGACGATAGATGTTTAACGAAGTGAAAAAATCCATCCAGTGGGGTCCTGAGACTCTGACACTGGAAACAGGCAAGGTTGCCCGTCAGGCAGACGGTTCAGTCATTGCCACGCTGGGAGAAACCAGCGTCATGGCAAACGTAACCTTTGCCAAGAAACCCAAGCCCGGCCAGGACTTCTTTCCGCTGACCGTGCACTACCAAGAGAAATATTATGCCGCCGGTAAAGTGCCCGGCGGCTTCTTCAAGCGCGAGGCGCGTCCTACCGAGAAAGAGACGCTGACAGCCCGCCTGATCGACCGTCCAATTCGCCCGCTGTTTGTCCCCGGCTTCAAGAACGAAGTTTTGGTGATGTGCACCGTGCTGAGCCACGATCTGGTCAATGACCCCGACATGGTCGCAATGATCGCAGCCTCTGCTGCGCTGACCATTTCCGGCGCGCCCTTCATGGGCCCGATTGCGGCTTGCCGCGTTGGTTTCGAGGATGGCGACTACATCCTGAACCCTGAAATGGACGACATGCATAACCTGCGCATGAACCCAGAGCAGCGTCTGGACCTTGTCGTCGCCGGCACCAAAGACGCCGTGATGATGGTCGAATCCGAAGCTTACGAGCTGACCGAAGACGAAATGCTGGGCGCTGTGACCTTCGCTCACGAGCAGATCCAACCGGTCATCGACCTGATTATAGATCTGGCCGAGGAATGCGCGAAAGAGCCGTTTGACTTCCAGCCGCCAGATTATTCTGACCTTTACGAAGCGGTGAAAGCCGCCGGTGAAAAGGACATGGCTGCTGCCTATGCGATCCTCGACAAACAAGAGCGTACCGGTGCTGTTTCTGCCGCCAAGGACGCGATTGTCGCCAGCCTGACCGAAGAACAGCAAGAAGATCCGAACCTTGGGTCGGCATTGAAAAAGCTGGAATCGGGCATCCTGCGCGGTGCTGTTGTGAAAGACAGCAAGCGGATCGACGGGCGTGCGCTGGATGAAATCCGCGATATCGTGTCCGAAACCGGCATCCTGCCCCGGACTCACGGTTCTGCCCTGTTCACACGCGGTGAAACACAAGGTCTGGTCGTGACCACTCTGGGAACCGGCGATGATGAGCAGATGATCGACGCGCTGTCGGGAATGTATAAGTCGAACTTCATGCTGCACTACAACTTCCCGCCCTATTCGGTTGGTGAAGCTGGTCGTGTGGGCCCTCCGGGACGTCGTGAGATCGGTCATGGTAAGCTGGCATGGCGTGCGTTGCAGGCGGTTCTGCCCGCGGCAACCGACTTCCCCTACACCATTCGTCTTGTGTCCGAGATCACCGAATCCAACGGCTCATCTTCGATGGCCTCTGTTTGCGGCGGTTCGCTGTCAATGATGGACGCCGGTGTGCCATTGAAATCAGCTGTTGCTGGTGTGGCCATGGGGCTGGTGATGGAAGACGATGGGTCCTATGCGATCCTGTCCGACATTCTGGGTGACGAAGACCATCTGGGTGACATGGACTTTAAGGTCGCAGGAACCGAGAACGGCATCACCTCGCTTCAGATGGACATCAAGATCGCGGGCATCACGCCCGAGATCATGAAAAAAGCGCTGGAGCAGGCCAAGCAAGGCCGGATGCACATTCTGGGCGAGATGGGCAAAGCGCTGTCCACGTCCAACGATCTGGGCGTGCACGCGCCAAAGATCGAGACCATGCAGATCAACACCGACAAGATCCGTGAAGTCATTGGTTCTGGCGGCAAGGTGATCCGTGAGATCGTGGAAGTGTCCGGTGCCAAGGTCGACATCAACGACGACGGCATCATCAAGATCGCATCCAACGACGCCGAAGCAATCAAGAAAGCCCACGATATGATCTGGTCCATCGTGGCCGAGCCGGAAGAAGGCAAGATCTACAAAGGCACCGTCGTGAAGCTGGTGGACTTTGGTGCATTCGTGAACTTCTTTGGCAAGCGCGACGGCCTTGTTCATGTGTCGCAAATCGAAAACCGCCGCCTGAACCACCCTTCCGACGTTCTCAAGGAAGGTCAGGAAGTATGGGTCAAGCTTCTGGGCTTTGATGATCGTGGCAAGGTGCGCCTGTCGATGAAAGTTGTCGATCAAGAGACCGGCGAAGAAGCCAAGAAAGAAGACGCCGAGTAAGCGCGCTTCCTTTAAAAAATCTAAGGCCCCGGTGGAAACGCCGGGGCCTTTTGCGTTACGGATCAAAGAAACCAGCCTGCCTCTCGCAACTGGCCCTATGCGAAACCAAACTTGGCCATGCAGAAAAAGCACGATGCGGTTAGGTTGGCATCAGGAGACGTCATGGAATCACTTACACTTACGTTTGAAATGATGGCAGTTTTGGCGCTGCTTGCTCTCACGGTCTTTCTGTTTGTCTCTGAAATCGTGCGCATCGACCTTGCTGCGGTGCTCGTCATGGTGCTGCTTGGCGCACTGAGCTACATGCCCGGCCTTGGCAATCTGGCAGATGTCTCGAACCTGTTCTCTGGCTTTTCATCCAATGCGGTGATGTCGATCATTGCCGTGATGATCATCGGTGCCGGGCTCGACAAAACGGGGTTGATGTCCAAAGTCGCGGCACTGATCATCAAGCGGGGTGGCACGACCGAGGCGCGGATCATCCCGATTGTTTCAGGCGTCGTTGGCGTCATCAGTTCTTTCATGCAAAACGTTGGTGCGGCCGCCCTGTTCTTGCCTGTGATCAGTCGCATCTCTGCCCGCACAGAAATCCCGATGAGCCGATTGCTCATGCCTATGGGATTCTGCGCCATTTTGGGCGGTACCATCACCATGGTCGGGTCGTCCCCACTGATCCTGTTGAATGACCTGTTGATTGCATCAAATGACACGCTTCCGGCTGATCAACAGATGCAGCCCTTTGGGTTGTTTTCTGTCACGCCGATCGGCGTGATGCTGGTCACGACCGGTGTGCTCTATTTCGTTTTGTTTGGACGATGGGTGCTGCCATCACAGCGTGACCGCGGCGCCGATGGCGGATCTGCGCGTTCGATGCAGGCCTATATCGAAAACACTTATGGTTTGCGGGCTGACATGTTCGAAATCAGCGTGCCAGAGGGATCCATCCTTATCGGACATACTCTGTCGGATCTGATGGTTGCGCATCACATGTACATTCTCGGCACCTCGTATCGCGGCCACAAAGTCATCGCACCGATGGCAGACACGACGATCGAAGCCCCAGCCCGTTTGGCCGTCCTGGGCCTGCGCCGCGTTGTGCAGGAAGAATTCGCAGAACCTTATGGCCTGGAAATCATGCCAGAGCTCGATGCATTCGCTGATGACTTTGCCGCCACACAGTCGGGCGTGGCCGAAGTCGTGATCCCGCCAGGGTCGTCCGTGATCGGGCAGGCGCCGATTGACCTGCGCCTGCGCCAAACCCACGGCCTGTCGCTTTTGGCCATTCACAGGGGCGAAGACACGCTGAGCCATGTCGAGACAGATGACCACCCCGCGACTCATATCGGACGGGTCCCATTTCAGGCCGGGGACACAGCGGTCGTTCATGTGCAATGGGACCGCCTCACCCGGTTGAAGTCAGACCGCGATTTTGTCGTCGTCACCTCCGACTTTCCGCAGGAAGAATTGCGCCCGCACAAAGTTGGCTGGGCATTGGTATTTTTCCTGCTTGCGCTTGGGCTGATCCTGTTCTCGGACGTGCGGCTTTCGTTGTGCCTGCTGGCCGGTGCCGTTGGCATGGTCCTAAGCCGCGTCCTGTCAATTGATGAAGCCTACGAAGCCGTAAGTTGGAGCACGGTCTTCTTGTTGGCCTCTTTGATCCCACTGGGCCAGGCGGTACAGAATACAGGGACCGCCAACTGGATTGCTGGGCATGTGCTTGTCCTTCTGGACGGCTGGCCGCTTTGGGGGTTGCAGGCCGGACTCGCGGTGCTCGCAACTGCATTTACTCTGGTCATGTCGAACGTTGGTGCGACTGTCCTTCTGGTGCCTCTCGCGGTTTCAATCGCCATTTCAGCAGGCGGCGATCCAGCAGTCTTCGCCTTGACGGTCGCAATCTCGACGTCGAATTCTTTCCTGATACCAACCCATCAGGTAAATGCACTCATCATGGGTCCAGCTGGCTACAAGGTGATCGATTTCGTCAAGTCCGGTGGGATTATGACAGTGCTGTTCCTTATCGTCTCAATGACAGGGCTGACACTGTTCTTCTGACCGTTCGTACGTTGTTGCCGCAGCCGTGTGACTGTGCCCCACATCCCACACCGCGCAGATGCAGCAAAAATCACCCTCTCGGCGGAAATCGGGACTGATGGTATTCAGCCGCTCAGAAAAATGCCCTCAAGGGGCACAGACGAGCAGGTCAGACGATGTTGACAAGACGCCACTTTGCCGCCGCGGCTGCGGCCTCTTTCCTTGCAGCCCCATCGGTCGCACATGCCGCGCGCATTCCTTACCGATTTCGGCCTCAGGACGTTGATGTGAACGATCAATTGCCAGCCGGTGAAATCCACGTCGTCAAGAATGATTTCTATCTCTATTGGACTTTGGGAAACGGCCGGGCACGTCGGTATGGCATCGCGATCGGTGATCAGGGACGGAATTATACCGGAGTGTTGACGATCCGGCGGAAGGCCGAATGGCCCAGTTGGGTGCCGACGCGTAATATGATCCGACTGGAACCACATCTTTACGGTCCCTACAGCAAGGGTTTGCCCGGCGGCCACCCGAAGAACCCCATGGGAAGCCGGGCGCTATACCTGCATGACAATCGGGGACGCGATACTTACTTTCGCATTCACGGAACCCCGCAGCCGGAGACCATTGGAAAGAGCTTTTCATCGGGTTGCGTCCGCTTAACGAATGAGCACGTGGCAGAGTTGTATGCGGTCGTGCCGGTCAACACCCGCGTCTATTTGTTCTAAGGAACTGACTGGCGCGGCGACCAACCGTTTTCAAATCGGAACCGGTGATCAGGAACCAATTCACATTGGGGTTTGCTCAATTTGATGAACGACGGTGATCTGACCAAAAGTTCCGCTGCTGTGATTGATTGGGGCTTTAATCTGATCCCAATGGACAGGGGATCATCGCTTTCCGAAGACGCCGCAGGTTGCCGCTTCTTTTCCTTCCAGCCAATTTAACGCTTCTTGTGGCGCCATCGGGCGGCCAAATAGATAGCTCTGGAAATACTCACACCCCATTTCGCGCAGAAGACGAACGTCCTCATGGTCATTGACACCTTCGGCCAGGACATCGAGGCCGAGCGTCTTTGCGATCCCGATCAAGGCCTCCGCCATGGCGGCGGTCCGTTCGTTTCGGGCGACGCCGTTTGCGAATGCCCGGTCAACTTTGGCTGTAGTCACAGGCAGGTTCATCAGGCTTAAGACAGACGCGTGACCGGTTCCGAAATCGTCCAGCGCCAAAAGGAACCCAGCATCAACCAACGATTGGCATGCCGCTGAAATGCTTTCGGGACTGGTGTCAAACAGCACGGATTCCACGATTTCAAGTTGAATGCGCTCAACGCCCAGACCGTTGGTGTCCAGTAACTGCAATAAGTTGTTGCGAAAATTTGCGTCCACCAAATCTTCGATAGTAACGTTCAGACTGATGAAAGGGATCGGTTTATCGAAGGATTCGCTGGCGACCAGCGTGCGTATCGACGATTCCCGCACTTGGCTGTCGATCTCTCGCATTAATCCAGCCCGCTCAGCCTGCTGAAGAAAATGAACGGGAGACAGCAAACCCCGCGTTGGGTGGTTCCAACGCACCAGCGCTTCAAATCCGACGACTTCGCCAGTCTCTGCCATGATCTGGGGCTGCAGATATGCCTCAAACTCCTGCTCGGCCAAGGCGCGCCTGAGATCAGTTGTCAGAGATTGAAAGGCGAGCTGTTCACTTAGCAAACCTGGAGAGCAAACAGAAATTTGCCCCCGACCAGAACGCTTGACCTCATATAGCGCCAGGTCCGCATGGTGTAGCAGATCATCCGCAGTCAGCTTATCCGACGGATCTGCCCGAGCAATTCCAATGCTGGCCCCGATCGTCAACTGGCCATAATCCGGTGCGAAAGGGACCTTCAAGCGCGCAAGAAGCGCCTGGGACATACGCTTTAGATCTTCATCGGACGGCGGGTGTTCCAACATGGCGACAAACTCATCACCACCAAGCCGGGCGCAATCACCCTCGCCTCCAAAAACTTCGCTGATGGCACTTGCGGCATGTCGGAGCGCTGCGTCGCCAGCCGCATGCCCATAGGTGTCGTTAATTTCCTTGAATCGATCAAGATCGACATGAACGATGCCGACCGGTCCGCGCCCCACAGCGGACGTCAGTTTGCTCATGAATGCTCGTCGATTTGGCAAACCCGTCAGCGCATCATGGTTTGCCAGCCGTTCCGCCGCGTCGCGCGCCTTTATCAGATGATTTGACTTCTTCTTGCTGTCTTCGAGCATGTCCGCCTGCATGGCCAAAAGCGGCAAAAGGTCTGCACTCCCGTCAACGGGTCCAAAGTCAGAGATTTTCAACCCGCGTTGCTCAACAAATGCCCGCGCATTGACGCCAGGCGTCGCGGCCACAAGAACCTCGGGAAAACCATTGTGCCAAACATCGATCGCCATGCCGAACAAGGTGGCGGATGCTGGTTCTGTGGTGTCCCGGAGTTCCAATTTCAACCGTTCACCAAGGACGTCGCGCAGGCCACATTCAGGGTCATGCCATCTTGGTTTCAAGACACGAATAATATCAAAAATGGGGCGGCCGACCATTTCCGCCGGTGCGACAGCTTTTTGGATTGCTGGCCCAACTGCCTTGATGACCCCGGCATCATCCAAAAGCATGAAAAACGGCATCAGCCGGCCAAGATCATCGGCCGAGAATGCAATCGATGCTAACTCCGCGACGTTTAGGTTTTCGCCCATCGGATCAGGCCGCTGTCGCTGCTTGGCTTTCAATGCGGATGGTGAAAACGTCGTGCTCCGCGCCGTCGTCGCGGCTTTCGCAGAGGACCACATCAATACCGACGCCGCATTCCTCAGCCATGCCATGGAGCAATCCCACCACCATTGGTGCAAGCCCCTCTCGCGGCGAGATATATTTCAATCGATGATTGCCGTCTGGCCTTTCTTCAAACTCAAAAGAGGGCGGATTGAGATGCGGCATGGTCATCTGGATCCGCTCGTGCATTTCGTCCAGTCCACGGATGCGATCCATCAGGGTTTCGCCGCCTTGATCAATCAACTTGCCGATCGCCGTGGACTTGGAAAACCCGACCCAGTACTGTCCAAAAACTTCCAACACATCAGGCACAGGTAGCGAAAGCACCTCGCTCACCGCACCGACCAAGGAATAAGTGACATCGTCGCTGTAAGCGGTCAGGTTCTCAAACTCGTCATCCTGCACTTCGGCCTTCTGGCAAATCTGGCGCCAGACCGCTTCGCCATGGGTATCGACGATGAACTTGCGCACCCCATTGTTGACCAAACCATACATGCGGCATCTCCACGGTTGAATTATCATTCTTGCCGGAAGAAGCCTTCAAAACGGTAAACTCAGAAATTTCCGAGGAATCGCAGACCAAGTCGTGGGCCCCCGGATGTCAGGGGCCCGCTAATTTCTTGTCAGATGCCGTTCACAGCTTGGTCATGCGCAGATACGGAAGAACCGTACGAAAATCGCCAAATTTGGCTTTCGCATCTTCGTCGGACACTGCGACAGGGATCACCACATCATCACCGACGTTCCAGTTGGCGGGCGTAGCAACACCTTGCCCCGCTGCGGTTTGCAGTCCATCGAGAGCTCGCAAGACCTCCGCAAAGTTGCGGCCGACGTTCATGGGATAGGTCATGCTCAGCTTTAACTGCTTGTCTGGCCCGATGATAAAGACTGATCGCACCGTGGCGGTATCATTGGGTGTCCGACCATCGGGCAGATAGGCCTCCGCTGGCAACATGTCGAACGCCTTGGACAATTCCAGTCCTGTGTCCGCGACGATCGGAAAGGTCGGATCAGCGCCACCTGCAGTCTTGATGTCACCCTTCCACTTTTTGTGGTCCTCAACGCCATCGACTGAAACACCCAGCACCTTTGTGCCGCGCTTTTCCCATTCGTCTGCCAATTGCGCCACAGCACCAAATTCAGTGGTGCAAACCGGTGTAAAATCTTTGGGGTGGCTGAAGATAACAGCCCAGTTGTCGCCGACAAAATCATGCAGGCTTACGGTGCCCTGGTCGGTCTCGACCGTCAGATTGGGGATGGTGTCGTTAATGCGCAAGCTCATGGCGTTTCTCCTATTGGCTGCGGTGCGTTTGAGATCAACATATGTCGGGCGGGTCTTGCTTGAAAGGCCCCGCGGGTGGTGACACGATGCAGCAAATGACGGCAGGAGGCTTTGCCATGATCAACACGACAGATTTCTACATCAATGGCGCTTGGGTGCCGCCGGTGGCATCTCGCCCCTGTGATGTGATCAATCCTGCCAGTGAGGAGGTTTGCGCCACGATTTCATTGGGCGATCAGGCTGACACAAATGCAGCCGTCAAAGCCGCCAGCGAGGCCTTCCCAACCTGGGCTGCCACCCCGCCCGCAGAGCGTGCGGCCTTCGTGGCCAAGATCCTGGAACAATACAACAAGCGCGAAGAAGAGATGGCACAGGCCATCAGCGTTGAAATGGGGGCACCAATTGATCTGGCCCGCAAATCCCAGGCCACCTGTCTGCCTTGGCACCTTGAAAATTTCCTTGAGGCCGTAGAAGCCGTAGAGTGGGACCGGCCGCTGCGTGACGACGCCCCGAACGACCGGATCATTATGGAGCCGATCGGCGTTGTCGGCCTCATCACGCCATGGAACTGGCCGATGAACCAGGTCACGCTCAAAGTGATCCCTGCACTGCTTGCCGGTTGCACGATTGTGCTTAAACCATCAGAGGAAGCACCTCTTTCGTCACTACTCTTTGCTGAGTTCGTCCACGACGCGGGCGTGCCCGCTGGTGTCTTCAACCTTGTCAACGGTGATGGTTTGGGGGTCGGCACCCAACTATCGACACACCCGGATGTCGCCATGATATCTTTCACCGGATCGACCCGGGCTGGAACTGCAATCTCCAAAGCTGCCGCTGAAACATTGAAGCGCGTCACACTGGAATTGGGCGGCAAGGGCGCCAATGTCATCTTCGCCGATGCTGATGCCAAAGCGGTCAAGCGTGGCGTTTTGCACTGCATGCAGAATTCTGGCCAGTCCTGCAACGCGCCTACCCGTATGTTGGTTGAATCCTCAATCTACGACCGCGTGGTTGATGAGGCCACCGAGGTCGCCGCCAAGGTCAATGTCGGTCCCACCTCGGAACCCGGTCGGCACATTGGCCCAGTCGTCAACAAATCGCAGTGGGACAAGATACAAGGTATGATCCAGACGGGCATCGACGAGGGCGCACGTCTGGTCGCGGGGGGTACAGGCCTACCTGAGGGTGTCAACCGGGGCTACTATGTACGCCCCACCGTTTTTGCCGACGTCACCAACGATATGGCGATTGCCCAGCAAGAGATTTTCGGTCCTGTCCTGTCGATCATACCCTTTGCCGATGAGGCAGAGGCCGTCAGCATCGCCAATGACACCGCTTATGGCTTGACCAACTATGTCCAGACAGCCGATGGCGCGCGGCGCAACCGCATGGCGCGCGCGCTCAAGTCCGGCATGGTCGAGATGAACGGCATGGATCGCGCCGCTGGCTCGCCATTCGGCGGCATGAAGATGTCGGGCCGAGCCCGCGAAGGCGGTTTGTGGGGGATTGAGGAGTTCCTAGAGGTCAAAGCTGTCTCGGGCTGGGACATCGCTGCAGAATAGGTCCCCAGCGCCGCAGGCGCATCGATGACACGATCCTAGAATGGCGCCTTTGCCGAAATCTTGAGCCCTGCCCCGCCGTCCGGGTGTCGGAATTGCAGCGATTCTGAATGGAGCATCAGGCGCGGATGGTCCCGTGCCGGACCCGTCGCATAAAACGGATCGCCAAGGATTGGATGTCCCAGTTCCATCATGTGCACCCGCAATTGATGGGATCGGCCGGTTCTCGGCATGAGCCGCACACGGCTTTCCCCATCCCGCGCACGAACGACGCGCCAATCGGTTTGGGCAGGTTTTCCATTCTCATGATCGACGTGCTGCTTTGGCCGGTTCGGCCAATCCACGCATAGCGGAAGATCAACCGTGCCCGTCTTTTCCGCCATCTCACCCCAAACACGCGCGACATAGACCTTCTTGGTCTGGCGCTTTTCGAACTGAAGCCCCAGATGCCGCTGCGCATGCGGTGTGAGCGCAAAGATCATCACGCCTGATGTGTCACGGTCCAGCCGATGAACTAGCAACGCCGTTGGAAACACGGCCTGAACCCGCGCAATCAGACAATCGGCTAAATGCGCGCCCTTTCCCGGCACCGACAACAAACCGCTGGGCTTATCGACAAGCAGCACCTCGTGATCGTCATGCAGGATGACCAGCGGTTCCTGCGGCGGAGCATATTCTTGGCTCACCCGTAATCACGCGCGCCAAAAATGGCAGAGCCAACACGAATATGTGTGGCTCCCAGTGCAATGGCACTCTCAAAGTCGGCACTCATCCCCATTGACAAACCCTTTAGCCCGTTTCGCTTGCCAATCTTGGACAGCAACGCAAAGTGCAGCGAAGGCTCCTCATCAACTGGGGGGATGCACATCAGCCCCTTCACGGGCAAATCCAACGCCAGACAATCGGCGATGAAGCCATCGGCCTCTGCTGGCATCACACCCGCTTTCTGATCTTCTTCGCCGGTGTTCACCTGAACGAACAAATCAGGACAGGCCCCATCTTCCTGAGCGATCCGCGCCATCGTCTTGGCCAGTTTCGGGCGATCAAGTGTGTGAATCACATCCGCCAGCCCCATGGCTTGCCGTGCCTTGTTGGTCTGAAGCGGCCCGATCAGATGCAGGGTGATTCCATCAAATTGCGCCCGAAACCCCGGCCATTTGCCCGCTGCCTCCTGCACTTTGTTTTCTCCAAAGCTGCGGTGACCTGATTCCAACACTTTTTGCACCCGTGCATCAGGCTGCACCTTGGATACGGCGATCAGCTCAATCTCCGACGCTGCGCGCCCTACCTTGGCCGCTACCGCGTTCACACGTGCCTGTATCTCTGACAAGGACATGCCATGCTCCTGAATCCATTGAATGTTTCGCAATTTCCCCTTCAATAAGCCCCACGCGGGCCAAAGTCATGCCGGATTCGTGCAAAAAGTGTGTGTGACACAGATGCACCATTTTCCCCGGACCCTTATGCGCAGGCCCCAAATAACTTGAGTGTGCAGCCCGTAAGGCGCAATTACACACTCAATGCCGGACGTTCTGGCATCTTGGGAATGCAAACACGAGGGAATCATCCATGAAAAGCATCCTTCTTACTTCGACCGCTCTGGTTGCCTTCGCTGGCGCCGCTGCGGCCGACGCTCACGCAGAATCCGGCGTCTCGTTCGGCGGTTCCGCTACTCTGGGTTATAACGACGCTGGCGATCTCGGCGGCGGCGCTGCTGGTGACGGCTTCTACTGGGACGCAAACGTTGCAGTGACCATGTCTGCAGCTCTGGACAACGGCCTGACAGCTTCTGCAACTTTCGACTTCGACGTTGCTGACGGCAACACCGGTCAGGACCTGACATCTGGTGGCTACGTTCTGTCGCTGTCTTCCGACATCGCAAGCCTGTCTGTTGGTGATCTGGACCCAGTCGCAGAAGACCGCTGGGGCGGTGTTGACGGCGACACAGTCACCGGCTTCAACGACCAAGACGTTCACTTCGACGTTGCTGGCTTCGAAGCCATGCTCGTTGGTGAAGCAACCATCGCTGGCTTCACTGCCGCTGTGTCCTATGGCCTCGACGCTGACGGCGCAACTGCAGAAGACAGCCTGGACGCCATGCAGCTTCACGTTGCTGGTTCCTTCGGCGACTTCGGCGTTGAGTTCGCTTACCAGGAAGAGTTCGCTGGCACACCTCAGATCATCGGTCTGGGCGGTTCGGCTTCCTTCGCTGGTGCTGACATCGCAGTGTCTTACCTGACCGACGACACCGAAACTTCGACCGGCATCTCCGTGTCTTACCCTGTTGGCCCTGTGGTCATCGGCGGTTACTACAGCATGAACGACGTTGCTGAAGACAACTACGGTGTGTCCGCTGACTATGCAAACGGCCCGATCTCCGTGTCCGCTGCATACGACGTTGACGGTGGCGAAGCTGGCGCAGATGACGTTGCTTCTTACGAGCTCGACGCATCTTACGACGTTGGCAACGGCCTGATGGTTCTGGCTGGCGCATTCGGCACCGACGTTGACGGTGACGACATGGGCTTCTACGCAGCAGCAACCTACGACCTGGGCGGCGGCGCATCGCTGTTGGCTTCTTACGCTGACGACGGCGACGACACCGTTCTGGGCGAAGACCTGGGCGGCCCAGAGTACAAAGAAGGCACAACCATCGAAGTGTCCTTTGCATTCTAATCGAATGTACCTGATCTAAGGCAGAGCGGTCCTTCGGGGCCGCTCTTTCTTTTTGGGCCAACGTGATTGGCCACATCTGCCCTCAAAGCCTTGCGAAACAATGCAATAGGCTTGTGGCACCTGCCCCCCTTCGCTACACATTTGCGCAAGACTTGAATGGGACGAGGGTTCAATCGTGACACCAGCCATCCGTATCACCAAGCCCCTGCTGGCCGTAGCACTGATCACCGCACTTTCCGCCTGTGGTAGTTCCAGCCCCTTTGGCAGTCTTGGTCTCGGCGGCAGCACACCTCCCGATCAGGCCGTGCGCCAGGCTGCCCGTACAACCGGCTCAGAAAGCGTTGCAGTCAACCGCTACCTCTGGGCTGCCTCGCTTGATGTCCTGAGTTTTCTTCCGATCCAGTCGGTGGACCCCTTCACAGGTGTCATCGTTACGGGGTACGGCACGCCACCCGGGGGCCGTCGCGCCTATAAAGCCACAATTTACATCACCGACCCTGCGCTTGATGCCCGGTCGCTGAATGTCGCACTGCAAACCCGCAACGGTGCCGCTTCGGTGGAAACCCAGCGCGCCGTCGAAGACGCGATCCTATCGCGCGCGCGCCAGCTTCGCATTGCGGACGGCCGCCTATAGCCTGCCGCGCCCATTTGGCCTATATCCACGCCGGGCCAGCCGCCCGGCGTTTTCTTTTGAAAGTCTGATCCGATGTCCACCTACGCACCCCCTGAAATCGAACCCAAATGGCAATCCGCATGGGATAACGCCGAGGCTTTCAAGGCGATCCGCACCGACGACAGGCCAAAGTACTACGTGCTGGAAATGTTCCCCTACCCCTCTGGCCGGATCCACATGGGGCATGTTCGCAACTACACTATGGGCGACGTCATCGCGCGCTATAAGATTGCCACCGGTCACAACGTCCTGCACCCGATGGGCTGGGACGCATTCGGGATGCCGGCCGAAAACGCCGCCATGGCCTCTGGCGGCCACCCCAAGGACTGGACCTATCAGAACATCGCCGACATGAAGGCACAGATGAAGCCCATGGGCTGGTCACTGGACTGGTCGCGCGAACTTGCGACCTGTGACCCCGAATACTACGGCCAGCAACAATCGATGTTCATCGACTTTCTGTCCAAAGGGTTGATTTACCGCAAGAAAGCCACCGTGAACTGGGACCCGGTCGACATGACCGTGCTCGCCAATGAACAGGTGATCGACGGCAAAGGCTGGCGCTCCGGGGCAGAGGTTGAGCGGCGCGAACTCACCCAATGGTTCTTCAAGATCAGCGACTATTCCGAGGAGTTGCTCGACGCCATTGACCGGCTCGATAATTGGCCCGCCAAGGTCAAACTGATGCAGGCCAACTGGATCGGCAAATCCCGCGGTCTCGAATTCAGCTTCCAGCGCACTGATGGTGGCGACCCGATCACCGTCTATACGACCCGCCCCGACACGTTGTTGGGCGCGTCCTTTGTCGGCATTTCGCCCGACCATCCGCTCGCCCGCGAACTCGCCGCTACAGACCCAAAGGTTGAGGCTTTCCGCGCCGAATGCGCCAAAGGCGGCACCACAGAAGAAGCCTTGGAAAAGGGCGAAAAGCTGGGCTTTGACACCGGTCTGACGGTGCAGCACCCGCTGGACCCTGACTGGCATCTGCCGGTCTGGATCGCGAACTTCATCCTGATGGACTATGGCACCGGCGCAATCTTTGCCTGCCCCGCGCATGACCAGCGCGACCTTGATTTTTGCCGGAAATACGACTTGCCGGTGATCGACACCTTCTTTGCGTTGGGCGATGCCACCCCGGTCACCACCGAAGCTTTCGTGCCCCCCAAAACCGAAAAGGTCACTTGGGTGAGCCACTTCGCAGGCCTGACAGAAGCCACCGGGCAAGAGGCGATTGACGCCACCATTGCCTTTGCCGAAGACAACGGTTGGGGCACCGGCAAAACTCAATTCCGTCTGCGTGACTGGGGCCTGTCGCGTCAACGCTATTGGGGCTGCCCGATCCCTGTTGTGCATTGTGACGACTGCGGCGTCGTGCCCGAGAAAAAAGAAAACCTCCCCATTGAGCTGCCCTATGATGTCTCTTTTGACATCCCCGGCAACCCGCTCGACCGGCACCCAACCTGGCGCGACTGCGCTTGCCCGTCCTGTGGCAAACCCGCGCAGCGCGAGACCGACACGATGGATACCTTCGTCGACTCGAGCTGGTATTTCGCGCGCTTCACTTCGCCACGTGCCAAGACGCCCACTGTTGCCGACGATGCCGCCTATTGGATGAACGTCGACCAATACATCGGTGGCATCGAGCACGCGATTCTGCACCTATTGTATTCCCGCTTCTTCGCCCGGGCGATGAATATGACAGGCCATTTGCCACAAGGGACCGAAGAACCGTTTGACGCGCTTTTCACCCAAGGCATGGTAACCCACGCGATCTATCAGACGCCCTCCTCCACGGGTGGTAAGCCAACCTACCACTACCCGGAGGCTGTGGAGGAACGCGACGGCAAAGCCTTCCTAATCGATGGCGGGCAAGAAGTAGAGGTTATCCCCTCTGCCAAGATGTCGAAATCCAAGAACAACGTCGTCGACCCTGCCAATATCGTGCGCGATTATGGCGCCGACACTGCGCGCTGGTTCGTCCTGTCGGACAGCCCGCCCGAACGTGACGTGGAATGGACAGCCTCTGGTGCAGAGGCGGCCTCCAAACATCTCGCTCGCGTGTGGCGCTTGGCGAACGACGCTGCCACATCCAAAGAGGGCGCGACAGCAACCGATGAGGACCTGACGAAAGCTACCCACAAGGCCATTCATGATGTGACGTCAGGGATCGAAACGTTTGGTTTCAACGCAGCGATCGCCAAGCTCTATGCGTTCACTAACACACTCGCCAAATCCAAGGCGGGCGGAGACACCAGACGCTGGGCGACCCGCACTCTGGCGCAGCTTATGGCCCCTATGACCCCGCACCTGTCAGAGGAGATTTGGGCGCTTTTGGGCGGCGAAGGCCTGATCGTCAATGCGGCATGGCCCGTCGCTGACCCCGCCATGCTGGTCGAAGACACTGTGACGCTGCCCATCCAGATCAACGGCAAACGCAAGGCAGAGGTGCAGGTCGTCGCCGATGCCGCCAAAGCGGATATTGAGGCGCTTGCGCTTGAAACCGTCGCGCGGCAACTTGACGGGGCTACACCGAAAAAAATCATCGTTGTTCCCGGCCGGATCGTAAACATTGTCGTCTGAACCCGCCTTGCCTGCCCGCCGTGCCGCCCTTCTTGGGCTGTTGGCGCTGGCAGGCTGTGGCTTCACCCCGGCCTTTGGGACAGGCGGTGCGTCGACCCCGCTGCGTAACGCCGTATCAGTGACGTCACCGGACACAGTCGCCGGATTCCGTCTGCGCAGCCGCCTGACGGATCGTTTGGGTGCAACGACGGTGCCAAAATACCTCCTTAACGTGACTTTGCGCACGGAGCAGACCGCCGCAGCGATCACCACAGAAGGCGACACCACGCGGATTAACCTGCGGGGTTTCGCCAATTGGACCCTCGCCGATAACGACGGCGGTGTACTGCTCCAAGGCGATACACAATCCTTCACAAGCTACTCTGCCACCGGATCCACCGTGGCCACGCAGGTTGCTGCGACGGATGCGCAGGCGCGGCTTTCAATCGCACTTGCCGACTTGATCGTTGCCGACCTGAAAGCCACCGCCGGGGACTTGCCACGATGAAGCTGACCGGGCGCGATGCCGCTGCTTATCTGAAGAATCCCGACCCCGCCCATGCCGGTCTCTTGATCTTTGGAACGGATGCCATCCGCGTCTCTGACAAGCGGCAAGCAGTGATAGCGGCTCTGACCGGCCCCAATGCCGAGGAAGAGATGCGCCTGACCCGCATCGCCGCTGCGGACCTGCGCAAGGATCCAGCGATCCTGAACGACGCACTCAAGGCGCAGGGCTTCTTTCCCGGACCGCGTGTCGCCTTTGTCGAAGGCGCGACCGATGGTCTCTCCAAGGTCTTCGACGCCGCCCTTGCTGACTGGCAACCGGGTGATGCGCAAATCGTCGCCGCAGCAGGACAGCTCACCGCAAAGTCCGCGCTGCGCAAAGTGTTCGAGGGGCATCGCGCTGCCGTCGCCATCGGCATTTATGACGACCCGCCCAGCCGCGCCGACATCGAAGAGGCGCTCGCCAAGGCGGGCCTGACGGACGTGCCGCGCGACGTGATGGAGGCCGTGACCGCGCTTTCGCAATCCTTGCAGCCGGGCGACTTTCGCCAGACACTGGAAAAGCTGGGACTCTACAAGCGGGGCGATACCTCCCCGCTCACCGTGGTCGAGCTTCAGGCCAATGCTCCGCAATCAGCAGAGGTCGACGTCGACGACATCATCAACGTTGTCGCTACCGGCGATGCGCAGGCGATTGGGCCGACACTGCAGGAACTTTATGCGCAGGGCGTTGCACCCGTGACCCTTTGCATCGGTGCGATGCGCCACTTCCGCCGGTTACATCAGGTTGCGTCCGACCCCGGCGGCCCCGGTCAGGGCGTCGGCAAGCTGCGCCCACCGGTCTTTGGCCCGCGGCGCGATCAGATGACGCGGCAAGCCGGACAATGGGGTCGCGACCGGTTGGAACGCGCGCTCATTGCGCTGACCGATACAGACCTGCAGATGCGCAGCGCCTCTAGCGCGCCGACCCATGCGTTGATGGAGCGCACGCTCATCCGCCTTGCGATGATGGCCCGCCGCTAGAAACGCAAAAGGGCGCGCCTCATTGGCACGCCCCTTTGACTGAATTCTTTGGCGATCAGGTCTTAGAAAGAACCCGAAGCGGCAACCAGTGCGGCCAGCAGGCCCAGCACAACGTAGCCAGAGTTGATGGAACCAGCAGGTGCCGGGGTGTCGACGACGACGACGGGTGTGTTGTCGATGGCAGGAGCCAAACCACCAGCGGTGGCGGCGGAACCAGCAACTGCGATAGCAGCGGCAGCAGCAAGAGTAGTTGTAATACGCATTGTCAAATCTCCGTATATTCAGATGTGCGAAAGGCTGGCACGGGGCCAGCCTTCCAATTCAAGCTTCTAATCGGGTGATTAGAAAGAGCCGGAAGCAGCAACCAGGGCTGCCAGCAGGCCGAGAACAACGTAGCCGCTGTTGATCGAGCCAGCGGGAGCAGGTGTGTCGACGACGACAACGGGTGCTTCCATGACTTCAGGGGCCAGGCCACCAGCGTTGGCAGCGGCACCAGTTACAGCGATAGCAGCTGCGGCGGCGAGAGTAGTGGTAAGGCGCATGTCGGTACTCCAATTAGATGCACTTTGATTGACGATCACGAATTGTCTATCGGCGTTTTCGCGTCAAAACAAGCCACTAATTGGATTCTAGGCCCGACTGCGCCACATTACGGGCGCTCAAGAACGAGGAATCCTGTAGCTGGCGAAACTGCCTGACTGCTTTTTATGATAGCGCCAACAGAGGTAACCCAATAAGTATTTGAAAATGCTGTATTTTCACCGCGACACGACTCTTCAAATCGACGGGTCGGCGTGGATTTGCCCAAAATTTCGACGGTTTCGGACCCCGTTAATGCGATGCTGCACTGCAACACCTCCTGCGAAATTTGGTCGAGATCGGTGATCGTTTCATGGATTCGCTGCGCGTTTCCGCCGCCTGCTGCAATTGCCGCACGCACGCCGGAAACATCTGCTGCAATCAGATCACGAGGGAATCCCCGGGTCGCAACGATGATTCCATTTTCCAATGTGACCGCGACATTATCTGCGCTGAGCCACGTCACACGGTTGCCGTTTGCCGACGCGACAACAAGTGACGCCACCGAATTCCCGCCATAAGCAGTCACCAAAAGAAACGCACCGGGATTGGCATCTGCCTGAGCGCGCGTCAGAACCGGCGCGGCCGGTTGAGCAGCCCCCTGCCCGGTCAGCCCGGCCACCCGCGCCTGCACCACACCCAGAAAGCCCCGCGCAGCACTGCCCTCGTTCAGGGGCCCACAGGCCGCCGCGCCGACCAAAAGGGCTGCGGTCAAAAATCTCCTCATCGCCAAAACCGTCCCCAGCTGTCATCGAGATCAGCCGTATGTCCGTCGCGCACGATCTCATAAAGACGTCCGTCGACGTTCAATCGCGCACCACCGTCACGCGATAGGGATTGCAGCGTGGTATCCACTGTCTTCCGCGATGGCGTGCCAATAAAGTAGTCAAATGGAATCGTTACGCGGATGCCCTTGTCAAAGGACCCCTCGCCAAAGTCGTCAAATGGCATATCGGTCAGCGTGAAATAGCCGCCCACTTTCCAGCCATTTTCGAACTCCCGATCCAGCGCAACGGTCGCCCCCCAATCTCCAGCAAGGTAACGACCAACATCAAGTTGCGCCTGAAAACCGCGCCCCAGATCGTAGTAGGCAGACACATGTCCGGTTACGACTTCATAATCGCCGACTTCGACCCGCGTCTTGGTGCCATCAATTCGTTGTGTTTCGTAGAGGGCGAAACCAAGCCCCATGTCCTGATCCCGCATCACCGCATAGTTAAGTTCACCACCAATGGCGAGACGGCTATCGACTGGTTTCCACAGCACCTCGGCAGAGACACCTCCATACATCCGCTCCAGATAACCAGCCGTGATGCGGCCGTAGAGATTCTTGGCCGGACGGCTGTAGTGGGTCAGCGTCAGATGCTCCAGTGTCGGCCCCCCGTGCCGTCCGAAATAGGCTGTATCAGTCCGCACGTTGACATAGTCATTAGGGTTGTCGAAGAAATCGAGAGGTTCTTGTTCCCCAAACGCGGATTGTTGCACACGGCCAGAGACAACGAGGTTTGGTTGAATCTGATATTTTGCATCAAACGCCAGGCCGACGTCTGCGCTCAGCGGCTCATTTTTATTAAACAGGATCAATGCCATATATGGCGCGATACCCCATTGGAATCGCGGCCCGTTGACCGGGTTGAAGACCAGCCCGTCATCGCCGCCCGACGGTCCGATGTTTGCCCGTTCCCGAAGGGCGGTGCCAGCACCAACGCGGTTTTCCAACGCTTCGATATCGCTGCGCCGCAGGGTGGTAGCCGACAGCGGGATGCCCCGCTGACTGGGTTCCAGAATGAAGGTATTGACCGAGGGCGGGATGATCTGCGTCATCATCCGGGCCGCGCGACCCATGGCCTGCGCCTCTGATCGGAAGCGGTCGTTTTGGTAGCGCAAGCGCGCTGTCCGGTCGGTGATCTGAAGCCCCAGCAGCGTCAGCCCTTCAACCTTTAGAAGTTCGGTCAATCCAGCTCGCACCGCTGGTTCAGGCTGCTTGGCTTGGTCCCAGGTTTGTGCCGCACGCTGATCCGCCGTGCGCACCCGCACCGGCGCAGGTGCCGGATCAAGCCCGCTGAACGTGGGGCGCTTTTCGGGGTTGATTATGAACGACGCGCTCGCCGCGATATCGGTTCCATACAGATAGGCTAGGTTCAGCTCTGTTCCCGGACGGGGACGGTAGGACAAACCAACGTTCAACGGAGAGGTCCGATCAACCGCCGGAGTAAAGGTTTCCTTGTCATAAGCGATTGAGGAGTATTCCGCCTTGAACCCCAGCGTTGGAGAAATCTGGTATTCGACACCGCCAAAAAAAGCCGCGTCGCCGCGAAAGAACTGGTTGGTCGACACTGTTCCGCCGTTACCAACGATGTTGTCTTCGGTGCTGAACTCACGATCCTGATAGACAGGCCTCGTTTCAAAATCTGGGCTGATCGCACCAAGCGGGTTGTCGAACCCGTTGTAGGTGCCCATACGGCCCCAGCCCAATCCTCCTGTGACGATCAGACGAGATCCCACACTTTTGGACGCGACGATATATTCGGAGCCAAACCGACCGGTTCCCAAAAAGTCACGTAGGCCCACGGCAATGGCGGGCAGATAGCGACTTTCATCGGTCAGTCGGTATTTCAGATCAAAGCTGCGGTCGAAGGTCTCGAACGTTGTTGTGGCATCCGGATTTGCCGGGTCCACCGTCGACCACTGATCAAAAGAAGCATAACGGAACGCGCCGGATAGCCGGTCTGTCAACTGGTAGTGAAACGTAGCGCGATAGCCCGAAGAGCCACCATAGCTAAGTGTCGCTGCAATCTCGCTGCGCGCTGCACTCTCGGCTGTGGGCATTTCCAACAGGCCCGGCGTGCCGAAGAAGGTGTAAGAGGGCCCACTGTCCTGCGCCTGCGCGGTGTGACCCAACGCCAGTAACATCGCCGCATAACCAACTGTCCGCACGTACCCGCTGCGCATGTCGCAACCCCCGCCTCAACTGCTTGATGATGTGTCTAACCCGGCGAGAATCAGATTGGAATCGTCTTTTTAAAGAGCGGGCGGCTCAATGCCTGCCCATTTCAAAGCACCAAGTGCCGCGTGCCGCCCCGTTGCCAGACAAGCAGTGATCAAATTCCCGCCAGTTGGCGCCTCCCAATCCAGCATTTCTCCGGCAGCGAAAAGGCCAGGCTGGGTAAGAGACATCAGATCGGGATTGAGCGCATCAAACCGCAACCCGCCAGCGGTCGAGATCGCCTCGTCCAATGGGCGCGGCCCTTGGTGGGTGATTTGCAAATCCTTAAGAAGATGTGGCAAATTATTCCCGAAGGGTCTGCCAAATTCATTCAACAGCGCCAAGCGGACGGGGTCCAAACGCAGCGTCTTGCGCAGATGATTGCTAAGACTTGCCTTGCCGCGCGGCTTAGCCAGTACCTCCTGCACCCGCGCAAGTGAAAGGTCGGGCAGAAGATCCAGCATCATCGGCGCACCATCCCGCGCCGCGGCTGAAATCTCATAAATCCCGCCGCCTTCGACACCACGGGCAGAGATCACAAATTCGCCACGAGATGTCAGATCACCTGCCGTGAGTGCAACGCCCTTCACCGGCTTTCCCAGATGCGGGGTCATGTGGGCGGACCAATTCACCACGAACCCGCAATTGGCAGGCCGGAACGGGCTCACCTGCGTCATGTGATCCATCCAAATCCCATCCGACCCAAGCCGCGCCCAACTGCCACCGCCCAGTGCCAGCACATAGATGTCAGAGCTGATCGGCGGATGATCCGCGAATTGCGCCGCGCCGTCCCGCCAGCCAATCCATCGGTGCCGCGTATGCAAGGTTACCCCTTGCGCCTCCAACCGTCGCAACCAGGCCCGCAACAGTGGAGAGGCCTTCATCGTTTTGGGAAAGACACGACCGGTAGAGCCGGTGAAAATCGGTTGCCCCAGCCCTTCGGCCCAAGCCATCACCTCTTTTGGTCCAAAACCATCAAGGGCCCTGGCTAACGCCGCTGGCATCTTGCCGAATGCTTTGTCAAAGCTGTCTGTGACCTTGGTCAGGTTCAACCCGGACTTGCCCGCCATAAGAAATTTGCGCGCCGGTGACGGCATCCGGTCGGCGATGGTCACTGCAACCCCTGCGCCCGATAACACCTCTGCCGCCATCAGCCCCGCTGGACCCGCACCGATGATCAGGGCCGTGGTCACGCCTGTTCAAGTGCCGGGAAGCCGCCTTTGATCTCGACGACGCGCTGTGGGTAGGGAATTTCAATGCCTTCGGCCTTCAAGGCATTCCAGATCAGGAACAAGACGTCGCTGGTGTACTTGTTCTTGCCGTCGTCGATCCCCTCAACCCAGAACTCCACCGCGAAATTGATCCCACTATCGCCAAAGCCGCGCAGCTCCACATCCGGTAGCTCCGGCTCTGACAAGACGCCGGGATGCTTCAGCACTGCCTTTTGGACCAGATCGGGAACCTTGTTGATATCAGTGTCGTAGCTGACGCTGAACTCTGCTTCCAGCCGGTTGGCACTGCCACTGTCAGAGTAATTCACGACCCGAGTGGTAATGAAATCCTCGTTCGGGACAACGATCCAGCGCCCGTCATAGGTCTCCAGAATGGTGGCGCGCGCGGTCATCTTGATGATCGTGCCTGCCTCTCCGCCGTCCAGCTCCACGTAGTCGCCGACCGTGGCCTGCCCTTCCAGCAGCAGGATCACGCCAGAAATAAAGTTCGACGCGATCTTTTGCAGACCAAAGCCCAGACCAACACCAACCGCGCCCCCAATAATGGCAAGCGAGGACAGGTTGATCCCCATGATGTTCATCAGCAACAGGAAGGCGAGGCCGAAGATCGCAAACTCTGCTGCCTTGACCAGCAACTGCCGGATCGCGGGGCGCATGGGCTGCTTTTCGATATAGGTCGCGGTCTGGCTGTTGGACCAAGTGCCCAGCCAAAAAAGGATGCTGCCCGCAATGATCCCGCGCACAATCGCCATGATCGAGAATTTGATGTTCCCGACGCCAACCGTGGTCTCCGTCAAGAACAGCGAGACATCGTCAAGGATGCCAAGCGCATAGAGGGCCGCAATCGGCACCACGACATATTTTGCCAGGGCCCGCAGGAAAGGTTCCTTGATGATCTTTTCGGCCAGCGCACGGGCGGCCAAAAAGATAAACACCCGCTTGCCAAACGCAATCACAGCGCCCGATCCAAAGATCGACCGTGTCACCTGCTCGCCAATCGCGGTCAGCCCGTAGGCCAGCAGCGGCAGCAACAGCGGCAGGAACATGAGAAGGTAAAGCCGCCCCTTCGACAGAATCGACGTCGACCCCTCGGGCGGGGTCAGAAGCGTGGTGATCCGGCGTGACAGAAAGCGGTTGATCAGACGCGCCAAAAGATAAGCCGCAATCAGCAGCCCGAACTGTGACCACGCAGCAGGCGACAAAAGCCAATCTTGCGCGATTGTTAGGCCTTGATCCAAATAGCCGCGCGCGGTTTCGATGATGTCGCTGTCCATGTCCGATGTCCCCGGTCGTCCTGCTTTACCTCTTGCCGTGCATGGCGTTAGGACTCAAGCGTTATGACAGTTGATTGGCCGATCTGCGCTCTATGTGGCCGCCCTATCCCGGTGGATGTGCCGCAAAGTGCCCACCATCTGATCCCGAAACTCAAAGGCGGGAAAGGCGGGCCGACCGTATTGCTGCACCATATCTGCCACAAGGAAATCCACGCCACGCTCAGCGAGGCAGAGCTTGCCCGGAGTTACAACACGATTGAAGCGCTGCGCAGCCACCCCCGACTTGCCAAGTTTGTGGCCTGGGTTGCCAATCGTCCGCCCGGCTTCATCAGTCGCACACCGGGCAGGCGGCGATAGGATGGGCAATCGGCGCACCGCGCCCTAACATGCCAAGATGACCCATCCGCTTGACGATCTGATCAACAAAATGATGGCCGGGGCGGCTGCCCGTGGCGATTTTGATGACCTGCCCGGCGCAGGCAAGCCGCTTGATCTGACCGGCGACCCCAAAAATCCGCTTCTGAACCGCATGATGACTGAAGCACAGGCAAAACCGCCTGCTGTGACGCTCAAGACGCAAATTTCCGACGCGCAGGCGCATCTGAAAACCTTGACCGATCCTGCAGAACGCAAGTCACAAATGAAGGTCATCGCCGATCTGCAAACCCGCCTTGCCATCGAAATGGAAGCACTGCGCAAATATGGATAACGGCGACGAAGCGGCCTTGCGCAAGCTCTTGGCCGCCCAGATACCGTCGGATTTTGCGGACTGGCTCGACGTCGTGGCGATCAGCGCTTTGCTCGCCTTTGTCTGGCAGGTCGATACCTATGTGTTCGCTTTGCTCGCCGTGGCGATGGGTCTGCCCTATCTGTTGGTCGGCCCCATTGCAGGCGCTTTGGTCGATCGCTTTGACACCAGGTTGATCCTGATCCTCGCCAATCTTGGGCGCGGCCTAGCTGCGGGTTCGTTCTTTCTGGCCTCGGACTGGCCGATGTTGCTGGCCTTAATTGCCCTACGCAGCGCCGTTGACACCTTTTACACGCCCGCGAACCAATCCGCATTGCAGGCTCTGTCTCGGCCTGAAACCCGCATTCGCGCCAATGCACTCAGCCATGGGATCAATCAGGCCTCAAAGATTCTGGCCCCGTCGATTGGTGGCGCGATGCTGATCTGGGTGGCCCCACAAACCGTCTTTCTGGCCAACGCAGGGGTGTCGCTTCTTGCTGCAGCACTCTTGTTGCGACTGCCAAAGCTGCCTGCAGTGGCGTCTGGCACCGGCGCACCCGGCTTCTGGGCGGGACTGCGACTTGGTCCCGCACTTTTGCGGAAGAGCGCAATCTTGCGTGCCGTGCTTTTCATGATGGCAGCAGGCTATTTCGCCATGTTCTTCTATGACAACCTGATCGCGCCGCTGACACGTGACCTTGGATTCACCCAAACCCATCTTGGTCTCAGCCTTGCTGCTGTGGGCGCAGGTGGGGTGCTCTGCGCCGCTCTTTTGGCCCGGTTCGATGACGTGCCGCAGCCATTTTTTCTCGTGGCGGCTGCGGCCTTGATCGGCGGCACATTTGTGATCTTGCTTGGCTTGGCCGAGATAACCAAAACCGCACTCGCCTTGCCCGCATTCCTGACAGTGTTTTTTGTGCTAGGCGTCACGACGGCTATGATGGTGGTGCCATTCAGGGCCGTAATCCAGAACAACACCGATGCCAGTACAATCGGTCAGATCACCGCGTTGTCCGAAGCTGCGAATACGCTGGCCCTGCTGACCGCCCCATTCATTGGGGCATGGCTCGCCTCGACCACGACGATTGGTGCGGCTTTTGTGCTGGGCGGCGGCGTGATGCTGGGCGTAAGC
The DNA here is from genome assembly GCA_947493335.1 of uncultured Paracoccaceae bacterium. Taxonomy (GTDB): domain Bacteria; phylum Pseudomonadota; class Alphaproteobacteria; order Rhodobacterales; family Rhodobacteraceae; genus CANMYO01. Next base: position 191,297 of record CANLQO010000002.1, read on the forward strand.
ATCCGCGCGTTTGCGCTCCGCCGCGCGGATTAGATAAGCCCTTTGATCGCACCTACATGTGCATGTTCAGCGCCCAACGCTGCCTGACACAATTCGCGGGCCACCGGCATCACATCATCAAAAACGCCGTCGACCAGTCCCGCATCGAGCGCTTGATCCGCCGTCCATTTCTGCCCGGCCATCAACAACAACTTTGTGCGCGACGGCCCGACAAGCGCGCGCAGACGCTTCGGATCAGAGGGCTGCGGCAAAAAGCCAAACTTCATGACCGGATAGAAGAACTTCGCCCCCGGTACCGCGATCCGCAAATCGCAAGCCAAGGCCATCCCAAACGCCCCGCCCGCCAGCGTGCCATTGAGCGCGGCAACCGTCAGACCGGGCGCGGCCGCAACTGCAGTGGAAAGCTCTTCCCACAATGGACTTTTGGCCAGGCCTTTGGGCGCCTCTTCCAGATCCGCGCCTGCACTGAAAACACTTCCTTCTCCCGTCAGGATGACCGCCTTGGCACCGCCCGCGATTTTGTAAATGCCAATGAGTTCCGTCAACATATCAGCCGTCAGCGCGTTGGCCTTGTCGGCACGGTCCAGCGTGATGATCCATAGATCACCCTCTCTCTCAACCCGGATCAAATCAGGCCGACCGCGCGCCGCACGTCCTCTTCACGCAAAGAGACATCACCACCCAGATAGGCGTCCGCCGCTGGCGTGCACATCCAAAGCAATGTTTGCGCGGGCCATTCGGGCGGAATGTGGTCATCCCAACTTAACTGGCTCACTGGGTTTATGCCGCTGGCCTTGATTTCGCGTTGCATCTCTGTGGCGACGGTCCCGGGGCTCAGGCCAAGCACCCGTACCCCCGCATCGCGCGCTTCCTTATCGCCGACGCGGGTCAACATGAGCGCGCCCGCCTTTGCGCTGCAATAGGCCGCCCAGCCTTCAACAGGTCCGTGGGCCGCTCCGGATGAGATGTTGATGATGGTGCCCGAACGCTGTGCAATCATTCCCGGCAGCGCCGCGCGCATGCCGTGCATCACGCCTTTGAGATTGATGTCGATGGTGTGGCCATATGCGTCCGGGTCGATGGTCGACAAATGCCCGATGGGATCGATGACGCCCGCATTGTTAATCACGACATCAAGCCCGCCAAAGGTGGTGCGGGTGGCGCTGACGGCCTGCTCGACTTCCCAATAGCGCGACACATCGCAGGGGATCGCCAGCGCTCTTTCGCCAATCTCGCCCGCAAGATCCGAAATCGCATCCCGCGTCCTTGCCAAAAGCGCGACATTGGCCCCGGCACCTGCAAAAGTTCGCGCGGCAGCAGCCCCGATCCCCCGGCTTGCTCCCGAAATCAGCACCGTTTTTCCCGTTAAATCGACATTTTTCATCGCTTTCCCTTTCGGTCGCCACTGTGCGGTCATATTCTCTGGATCAAAATGCTCCGACCTTGACCCCGCCTGTGATGCGGCAAATTATTCATAGAACCCGTTTTTCCGAAAGGTAACCCTGATGACACTGAAGCAAACATTCAAGACCGGCGTCTGCCTGACTGCCCTGCTAAGCGGACAAGCAGCCCTCGCCGATGTCACGGCGGTGGATGTGTGGGAAAACTGGAAGTCGAACCTTGACCTATATGGAGAAGCGGGCGTGACCATCGGGTCCGAGGACATCGGTGATGGCACCGTGACGGTCACTGATCTGGGCCTGTCGATGGACGATGGCGATACGGCGGTGACAGCCAATATGGGCAACATCACCTTTACCGAAAACGGTGACGGCACTGTCGCGATCACCATGTCAGAAAACTATCCTATTACGATTTCCAGCAGCGACGGCTCGACTGCGGATATGTCAGTGACACACAGCGGCCTGTCCATGTCGGCATCGGGTGAACCCGAAGCGATCAGCTATGCGCTGTCGGCTGACAAATACAGCTTTCAAGTCGACAACATCACAGAGAACGGCCAGACCATCGACGCCGACGTTCTTTTTGCGGCCAACGATGTGACTGGGAACTACGTCGTCACCACCGGTGATGTCCGCAATATGGCTTATGCCATGACCATGGGATCGGTGGACATTCTGGTGGATGTCAAAGACCCAGACTCTGACGGCACCGTGCTGATCTCTGGCAAGATCAACGGGCTTTTCGTCGATGCCAACGTTGACCTGCCTGAGGGTATGACCTTTGACGACCCAGATAATCTGGACCTGACCGGTTTTGCCATCTCGGCAGATTACGGCCTTGCCGATGGCAGCTACATCTTTGACATCACCGATCAGGAAGACGCGATTGCTGGCAGTGCCAGCACCGGCGCGGCAGAGGTGGCCGTGACCTTTGACGACAAGAACCTCAGCTACAATGTCCTGACCCGCGATATTGCGGTGGATACGGTCCTCCCCAATGTGCCGATCCCCGGCATGGAATTGCCCCTTGCGGTCTCATTGTCGGAATATGGCGTCGGGCTCGAAATGCCCCTGTCGAAGACCGAGGAACCTGCGGACTTTGCATTTGGCATCAACCTGACGGATCTGACTATCAATGATGAGATCTGGGGTATGGGTGACCCCGCCGGCGCGCTTCCCCGTGATCCCGCGACGATCAAGCTGGACCTTGCTGGCACAGCCAAACTGTTTTTTGACATCATGGACCCAGCACAGGCTGATGCCATGGCGATGGCCGATGTACCGGGCGAGCTTCACAGCCTGTCGCTGAATGAACTGCTGGTCAGCGCGGTCGGGGCCAAGCTGGACGGCTCCGGGGCATTCACCTTTGACAACGATGACTTGACGACGATCCCGGATTTCCCCCGACCAGAGGGTTCTGTCACGCTCAACCTTGCAGGCGCGAACAAGCTGATCGACACGCTGATCCAGATGGGTCTTCTGCCTGAAGATCAGGCCATGGGCGCACGCATGATGATGGGCATGTTCGCCCGTACAACCGGCGATGATCAACTCTCCTCTACCGTTGAAGTCAACGCCCAAGGTCATGTCATCGCCAACGGTCAACGCATTCGCTAAACGCAAATCCCTGCGCACGTCGGCGTGCGCAGGATCACTCCCCCAATAACCGGAATACCACATGAAACTCTCTCGCTTTGCCCTGCCGTTTACCCTGATTCCTGCCACGGCCTTCGCCGATGTCACTCCACAGGATGTCTGGGACAATATGTCCGCCGCCTATGCCGCTGGTGGCATGACCCTCGAAGGCACGCCAACCGCCGACGGCAATGCACTGTCGATCACCGATGCCGTGCTGCGTGTGACCTACCCGGTTGTAGGCGGCAGCGCGACACTGACCATGCCTGCCTTTACGCTGACAGCCCAAGGTGATGGCACCGTGGCGATTACGACGCCCGCGACTTATGTGATGGAACTCGCCGCGGACATTCCCGGCGAAGACGGTTTGATTTCTGCCGATATCACTTTGGCGCAAACGGGTGCCAGCAGCGTCGCCTCTGGTGACCCTGGCGACGTCACCTACACCAGCAGTGCCGACACGCTCGACATGCTGGTCAATGATTTGCAGGTCCCCGGTGAAGAGGTCACATTTGACCTTGAGCTCACCAGCGCTGGCTACAGCGGCACGACCCGCATCACAGAAGGCGAAAACGTAACCATCGTTACCGACATGCTCAATGGCGCGGCAGACACCAAGTTCGTCGTTGAAGCCGGACCCATCCGACAGGAAAGTACAAATTCCGGGGCAGAGCTGACCACAAAAGCCACCATCGTCTTGCCACCTGACATGAACATCCTTGATTTGACCCCGGCACTCTTGGCAGGCCTGTCGGTCACAGCGTCCAGCGTGGCTGGCCCCTCTTCCGGCACATCGCTCAGCTACATGGATGGCGAATTGACAACCGAGCAGGTGCAGTCAGCAGGCAATGTCACAAGCACCTTCTCTATGGATGCTTCCGGCCTGCGCGCCGAAGCGGCAGCGGACGGTTTTGATTTCACAATGACGGATCAAAACGTCATGCCATTCCCGATTTCGGCTTCCGGCAACGCCCTGACGGCTGATTTCGCCATCCCGCTTGTGGCCCAAGACACCGCGCAAGACTTCAAATATGCCTTTAGTCTTGAAGGCATCACAATAGACGAACAGCTCTGGTCGATCTTCGACGCGGGCAACGCGCTCGATCACAGCCCCATCGACCTGACGATTGACCTCTCAGGTAGCTTGCTGTGGGGCCTGAACCTGCTCAACTTTGAAGAACTGGCAGCGCTTGAGGATGCTCCTCTGCCACCGATCATGCCAGAATCTGTCTCGATCAACACCATCGCCGTCTCGGCGTTTGGTGCGACCGCCAATGCGATCGGCGCTTTCACATTTGACGCCACAGACTTTCAGACCATTCCCGGCATGCCGCGGCCCGAGGGCACGGCGACCGTGACCGCGACCGGCGTCAATGCGGTCATCGACCAATTGATCGCTGCCGGTTTTGTTGCGGAAGAGGATGCCATGATGCCGCGCATGATGATGGGCATGTTCGCCCGCACCGTTGGCGAAGATCAGTTGGAAACCGTGGTTGAGGTCAACGCCGAGGGTCACGTCATTGTCAACGGCCAGCGGATGCGTTGACCTTTCGGATGGCGGCATTGATGTCCGCCGCCGAACGACACTGCAAGACAGGGGCGCTGGTTCCGGCCAGCGCCTTTGATATTTCCGCACGGAATATCTGATCACGCCGAAGACTGCGCCAGCCAAATAGATACTGCGGCAAGACTCTATCTACATTGCCCTCAGGTAATTCGGTTCTGGTTGTCCCCCGATGTTGCCAAGGTCGCTTTGCCAACCGCCAAGCTCGCCGCCACACTGGCGGATCAAGCCAGATCACAGCCTCCGCCCTTGGCAAAGCAGTTGGCAGCAGGCTTGGCCCGCCTTCAATAATCCATTTGTCTTGGGCGACAACTTCTGCCAACGCGGCGTCAATCTCTTTTCTTGGCCGCTGCACCCAATCCTTGGTCAACTTGATTGCGTCATAGGATACTGCGCCTCCCAGCCTTGCCGCCAAATGCGACTTCCCGGCCCCATTGGCACCTGTGATGATGATGCGATGCATCCGGCCTCCGGCAATCAACGCTGCGCCGACACGCCCGGACTTGATAACGCGACCCTTCACGATCTGCCAAGGACCATGCCGCCGATCGACCCTCTGCCCTTGCGGGTTGGTCGCCATCGGACTACCTCAGTGGACAACAAAGGGAAGCCCATGACCGAACTTTCTGAACTGACCCAACGCCTGCTGGACGAAGCCCGCGCCGCGGGTGCGGATGCCTCTGATGCAATTGCCGTCGACGGCACTTCTGTTTCAATCGACGTGCGGGGCGGTGCGCTTGAACATGCTGACCGCTCTGAAGGGATTGAGGTTGGGCTGCGCGTGCTGATCGGGAACCGACAGGCTTGTGTATCCTCATCCGACACCAAGCCGGACACATTGCGCACCATGGCTGAACGCGCTGTCGCCATGGCCCAGATCGCGCCAGAGGACCCCTATGCTGGGCTGGCAGAGGCCGCACAGCTGGCCGTTGATACGGCAACCGACCGGCTCGAACTTTTTGATCCCACGCCCGAACCCGAACCTGCCGATTTGCAGGACGATGCCGCCCGTGCCGAAGCAGCAGCGTTGGCCAATCCCGGTGTCAGTCAGGTTCAGCAATCCAGCGCGGGCTATTCCCGGCGCCGCATTCACTTGTCTGCAACCAACGGTTTTGACGCCGGTTACACCCGCACTGATCGGGGCATTTCCTGCCTTGCGATCACTGGCACCGGCACCGACATGGAACGCGACTACGACTACGATAGCCGCATCTTTCAGGCTGACTTGCGCGACGCGGCAGAAATCGGCCGCACCGCCGCTGAACGGGCCGTGGCGCGCGCCGGTGCGACACGTCCCAAAACCGGCGCTTATCCGGTGATGTTCGACGAACGGATCGCCTCTTCTCTGATCGGCCACTTGCTGCAAGCCGTCTCAGGCGCTGCCATTGCGCGCGGTTCCAGTTGGTTGCGCGATGCGCTTGGCGAACAGGTCCTGCCGACAGGTCTTTCGGTCATCGAGGATCCGCACCGTGCGCGCACCTCAGGCTCCAAACTTTTTGACGCCGAAGGCCTGCCGACCGCGCAGCGGGCCATCGTTGATAACGGAGTGCTCATGGGTTGGACTCTGGATTTGGCCAACGGTCGCAAGCTTGGCATGCCATCAACCGCGAATGCCGCGCGCGGCACGTCTGCACCGCCCTCTCCCAGCCTTACCAACGTCGCATTGACCCAGGGCGAAAAGACACGCGACGCGCTCATTGCAGACATGGGCACGGGGCTGCTTGTGACGTCAATGATCGGCTCTACCATCAACCCCAACACCGGCGACTACTCGCGCGGTGCCTCTGGCTTTTGGGTCCAGAATGGAGAAATCACCCACCCGGTGAATGAAATTACTGTAGCAGGCAACCTGCGCGATATGTTGATGAACATCACCCCCGCCAATGATGCCCGCACGCACCTCAGCCGTGTGGTGCCGTCGCTTCTGGTCGAAGGCCTCACCCTTGCCGGAGACTGACGTTGACCTTCTCATCGCCGCCGCACGCCGCGCCGGTGACATCGCCAAATCACACTTCGGTCAAAGCCCGCAGATCTGGGACAAGGCTGACAACGCGGGTCCCGTGACCGCTGCTGATCTTGCGGTCAACGCAATGCTGCACGACATGCTGCGCGCTGCCCGGCCTGACTATGGCTGGCTGTCCGAGGAGGACGAGGACAGCGCCGCGCGCCTCTCTTCCAAACGGCTGTTTGTCGTTGACCCGATTGACGGCACCCGTGCCTTTATTGAGGGCGGCAAGGATTGGGGACACTCCATTGCCATAGTCGAAGATGGAACGCCCATTGCCGCCGTGGTCGCGATGCCGATGCGTGATCAGGTCTACAGCGCCGAACTGGGCGGCGGCGCATTTCTGAACGCCACACCAATCCGCGCCAGCATTGAACCCGACCCCGCCCGCACTGCTGTGCTGACCGCAAAGCCGAACCTTGATGCCCGGTTTTGGCAGGACGGGGCGCCGCCACCTTTCAAGCGGACATTCCGGTCATCCCTGGCCTACCGCATGGCGCTCTCGGCCTCGGGCCGGTTTGACGCAATGCTGACCCTGCGCCCCACCTGGGAATGGGATATCGCGGCCGGCACCCTTTTGGTGACAGAGGCAGGTGGCGTGGTCACTGACCACACCGGTGCCGACCTGCGCTTTAACAATGCGCATCCGCAAAACCCCAGCGTGCTTGCCGGTGGCGCGGTCCACGCGCAACTTCTGTCCGCGCTGGCCTAGGCAACACCTAATCCACGCGGCAGATTTAGCGCCCGCCTCCAAGGAAGTCCCGCAGGAAGCCCCTTTTTGGCCGATCACCACTTCGCACGTCAGTTTGTGGTCATTCCGGCAATCATCGCACAGAGCGCCACAAGATGAACAAGCATCAGCGCCTTGTCATTCCACAGCGCACCGACAGCGAACCACCCGACAACGCCGACAATGAAAAGATAAAGGTTCCACGGCGTCCATCCGAACCCTGTTGCCGTGTATCCCATGATCTGAACCACCGAGGCACCCCATTTGACCGCAAAGACAAGACGTTCGTGTGACGGGTGGTGGGCGACAACATCAGACGGCACGCGTCAACCCTCCGTCAAGTCGCAGGTTTTGGCCGGTCATGTAGCCACCATCCTCCGAAGCAAGCCACGACACGAGCGATGAGACCTCGGATACATGCCCATAGCGTCCCAAAGGAATGCGCGCCTTGCGGTTGTCTGCTTCGGGCAAACTGTCAATAAACCCGGGAAGAACATTGTTCATCCGGATATTCATGGGGGCGTACTTGTCCGCGTAAAGCTTGGTGAACGCGGCAAGCCCGGCCCGAAAAACCCCTGATGTCGGGAAAAGCGGGTCGGGTTCAAACGCCGCAAATGTTGAAATGTTGATGATAGAACCCCCGCCCTGTGCCTGCATCGCTGGCGTCACCAGCCGTGCCGGGCGGATCACATTCATCAGATACACCTCCATGCCGTGATGCCAGTCATCGTCAGTGATCTCCAGAACCGGACCTTTCGGTCCATGACCGGCAGAATTGACAAGGACATCGATGCGGCCCCATCGGTCCACCGCACCCTTAACCAATGCGGTCAAAGCGTCGTCATCAAGATTTGAACCGGTGACCCCAAAGCCGCCAAGTTCGTCGCCAAGCGCCTCGCCCTTACCAGAGGAGGAGAGGACACCGACCTTGAAACCATCGCCTGCCAACTTTCGGGCGACATCTGCGCCCATGCCGCTTCCACCTGCCGTGATCAAGGCTACTTTTTCTACTGTCATTTTCAATATCCTCTCGCGTTTGGTAACTACATGCTTGAAGATGGGCGATGAATCGATTGAGAATTGATGTTTCGTGACAGTAGAATTACTACTGTCATATGGCTGAACTTCCTCCCCTCAACAGCCTGCGAGCTTTTGATGTCGCAGGGCGCCGCCTGAGTTTTCGCGCCGCAGCAGACGAACTTGGTGTGACACAAGGGGCTGTCGCCCAGCAGGTCCGTCAATTAGAGGCGCGGCTGGGTATGGTCCTGTTTGAAAGAGTGCCTAATGGCCTTTCGTTCACGGCTGTTGGACGCAGCTATCATAGCCGGATCGCCGCAGTGTTTGCCGAGCTGCGCGCAGCAACGGCCGAATTGAAACCAGAGCCGAACAAAGTCCTGATCAGCGTCACACCAACCTTTGCCGCAAAATGGCTGATCCCCAATCTGCCTGATTTCACCACCGCGCATCCTCAGGTCGATCTCCGCATCTTGGCGACAGAAAAGGTGTCGAGTTTTCATAGCGATGGCATCGACCTTGCAGTCCGTCAGGGCTCACCACCGTTTGGCGCCTCACTCTCTGTGACGCATCTATTCAAACAAGCGCTTGTCGCGGTGGCGGCTCCACATCTTATCGGCAAAGCGGTCCGGTCAGACGACCTCCAGCTACTTTCCAAGCTGCCAAAGATACACGACACGCACGATCTTTGGCCCGGATATCTTGCCTTTCTTGGCACACCAGACGCATCGCAGCGTGGATTGCGCCTCAGCCAAACGTCCCTCGCCGTTGACGCGGCGATTGCGGGCCAAGGCGCAGCACTTGTCAGCCGTTTTCTGGTCGCTCATGACCTCGCCGCGGACCGATTGGTGGAGATCGGAAAAACCTGGGAGGCTGGCGGAAATGACTTCTACGTCCTCATGCAACGCCGCACAAAAACCAATCCTGCCGTAACGGCGGTGATGAACTGGCTGATCGACCGCGCAGCAAGCGAAACGGGTTAGCTTTCCGACAAAGCGACCTTCATGTCTTTGACCTGATAGATCACCTCGCCATCGGCCTCGACGATCCCATCAGCGACACCCATTGTCAGGCGACGGGTCTGTAGCGCCTTGGTGAAATCGATCTTGTAGGTCAGCATTTTGCGGTCCGGGCGCACCATGCCGGTCAGCTTGACCTCTCCCACGCCCAGCGCATAACCGCGCCCCTGCCATCCACGCCAGCCGAGGTTGAAACCGGTCAGCTGCCACAGGCCGTCAAGGCCCAGACAGCCCGGCATGATCGGGTTGCCGGGGAAGTGGCAATCGAAGAACCACAGGTCAGGCGTGATATCGAATTCAGCCACCACGTGGCCCTTGCCGTGCGCGCCGCCGTCGCCCGAGATATCGGTGATCCGGTCCATCATCAGCATCGGCGGGGCAGGCAGTTGTGCATTGCCTTCGCCAAACAATTCGCCACGGGCGCAGGCCAGCAGGCCCTCTTTGTCGAAACTGGTGGGGAAATCGGCCATGATCGGGGGCTTTCTAGTTGTTTGCGCTTGTCCGACCACTACCACTAGCGGGAATGGCGGGGCAAGGGCCGCTGCTAAAGCCCGTGATTGTTGACCGTCTGGGCCTTGTCCAGAGCCCCATCCAGCAGATCACCTTTGCCCAGCAAGATCGCGAAGTTTGACAGATCGCCAAACGTCCAGCCGAACAGGCGGCTGGGCACCAGTTCCAGCATAACCGCGTCGTCACGTTCGAATTTTGCGGCACTGCCGCCCATCGTAATGACTTCTTCCGCGGCGATGGCCTGCCATTGCGGTTCATAAAGTGCCCGCACCGGCGGGTGAAGCGCATCGGGGTCGCGGGCGTAGACATGCCGCGCGCGCAGGTCATGAAGGGCCGCGTATTCGGAATTACGCAGGGTACCCGTCACCCGCACCTTGCCCATGCCCTTGAGCACGCCGTTGTCGTAGATCGGCGCGTCGTGCTGAAGATCAAGGATCGGCTGCAGGATGCGATCGCGTTCCGCAAGAGTGAATGGAGTTGTTTCCGCGCGGCGACGGATCAACTCGGCCAGGGTTTCAAGAGACGGCAGGACCGCATCAAGGGCCGCGATCCGCGACCCCTCTACCGCCACCTTGTCGGGCGCGGTGACCTTGCGATAGATCCGCAGGTCCCAGTGGATCTGGCCGATCAGTTCGGAGACAAAGATGCCAAGGGTCGGCCAATCAAACGGCAGCCAGGCTTCGTTGCTCAGATCAAAGCCCTGTCCCGGGAGGCGTTCGGCGATTTCGGCCCGGCGCGTTTCCATATCGGATGGAACGACCTTGACTGGCCATCGGGGCGGCTGCAGACCCTGATCGCCCATCATTTGCAAGGCCTGATCATCGTAGCGACCAAAGCGGTAGTAGCGGAAAACCTGTCCGTAGGGGCGTTCGCGCTCTTGCCCCAGTTCGGTCGTTTGTAGGATCAGACCGTCGCCGAATTCCTCGTCCCCGCCAAAGAACAACAACCAGCCGCTGCGCGGACCTTGCCAGCCCCAGATGTCGGGCGGCAGGTGGTGGGCCGCAATCTGAGCATAGAACCTGGCGGGTTTGCCGTCGACGTCCGGCCAGGGCATGTCGGGCGGCAAGGACGGGTTGCCGCCGACCCAGCTGTCCGACGGCACGGGCGGGACAAGTACTTGCAAGCGGCAGGGTGCCGCGTCGACCTTGAGGTTGGCGATGGCATCACGCCGCGCGCGCTGTTGCGGAGTCATCGCGGCTTCTTGCGCCATGTTCCAGCGGCGATAGGCCCTGCCATTTTCCTCTTTGGTCACGTTGCCCTGTCCGGTGATGTAGTCATAGACCATCTGCGCATCGGCGCGGTCGCCGGCGAAGGGCCGTGCAGTCTTGGCGCGGTCGGCCGACCGGCTGGGAACCGCGGCCCGTTTGCGCCCCCCCGGCAGATGCGGAGCAAGGTCGTTGCCCAGTACTTGTGCGACAAAGGCCAGGCCAACGCTGAAAATGAGCCCGATCACGGTCCAGGGAATGAATTCCGGGGCGTCGATGATCGGAGTGGTCCTTCGACCCGTCAGCAGCGCAAAACCAATGATGCAGCCCAAGGCAAGGGCAACGGAGAAAAGATAAAGAATGCGCGCGAAGATGAGCATGAAACGTCCCTTTCGCGCAGGTTGCACCCCAAAATAGCAGCAGACATGACCGGTCTTGGGCAATTTCACGGCGACACTTGCGCAGGCGCAACCCGAGAGGCAGGATCATTGCAGGAGGTGCGAGGATGGAAGCACAATTTTCACGTCGCAAGCTGCTGACCCCACCGGAGCTGCGGGCACTGACTGCGCGGTCGGACACCAAGGGCTGGCAGCAAATGGGCAGTTTTCTGGTGGCAATCGCGGTGGCAGCTGGACTGCATGCGTGGGCGATGGGGACATGGTGGGTTCTTCTGACGGGGTTCGCGCTGGGCGTGCTGCTGAATTTCACCTACGCGGGCCAGCATGAATTGAGCCATGCGACCGTTTTCGAAAACCGCAAGCTGAATACGTTTTGGGGCCGGGTGATCGGGTTCATCCAGATTTTCCCACGCGACTACGATCAGGTCATGCATTTCGCCCACCACCAATATACGCAGGATTGGGAGCGGGACGGCGAATTGGTGCGCGAGCCTTATACGCTCACCACCTATCTTTTGTGGCTCAGCGGGATCACCTATTGGCGCAATCGCGTGTTCGGTGTTATCCGCCGTGCCCGTGGCGTGATTGTGGAACCCTTTATCCGGGCCGAGGAAGAGGCAAAAGTGATCCGCGAAAGCCGCCTGCATGTGTTGGGCTATGCGGTGATCGCGCTGGTGGCGCTGCTGGCCGGGTCGTGGTGGCCGCTGACCTTCTGGCTGTTGCCCATGGTGCTGACCAAGCCGGTGCATCAACTGCAAAACACCATCGAACATCTGGGGCTAAGCCACGAAAGTGACATTCTCGAGAACACCCGCAGTACCCGTGCCGGGCCATTCATCAAGTGGCTGTGCTGGCAGATGCCCTATCACACGGCGCACCACACCTTTCCAGCGGTGCCGTTCTGGAAGCTGCACGAGCTGAACGCCAAGATCGAGGCGCAGGCGGGCGAGGTGCACCGCATGGGCTGGATCGAGTTTCAGATCGAGGTCATCAAGAAACTACGTGCCAAGGACGAAAGCCAATACCCGATGGATGAAGTCTGGATCGTGCCTGCGTCCGGTGGGCGTACGATGCGTGTTGAGGCCTGATTATGAGCCGCCGCTTGCAGGTCTATACGTCGCTCTGGGCGATGCAACCGCACGATCAGAGCGGTGTGAAACTGCCCTATGATCAGGTCTGTGAAATGGTAGCAGGCGCAGGCTTTGACGGGATGGCGATTGATCTCGGTGCGGCAGATGTGGCCGTGGCCCATCAGGTCCGCCCACACATGGAGGCGCAGAACCTCACCCCGCTGATCGTGGCCTTTCCCACAACCATCGAGAGTATGGACGACACACTGCGCATGGCGCAGGACTTTGGCGCACCCTTTGTCGATATCATCGGGCAGGTGATGCCAATCGCCCTCGACGACATGGTGCCTGTCATTGAGACCTGGATCGAGATGGCCGATCAGATCGGCGTTCTGGTGCAATTCGAGACTCATCGCAATTGTATCACCAACGACCTCTTTACAACGCTGCAACTGCTTGACCGCATCCCGCAGATGCGAATTTGCGCTGATCTCAGCCATTATGTGGTCGACCGCGAATTCTGGTTTCCTCTGTCCGATCACGACATGGCGCTGATCAGCCGTGTTTTGCAGCGGTCCGATAGCTTTCAGGGTCGTGTCGCCAGCCGCCAGCAAATCCAGCTGCAACTGGGTTTCCCTCAACACCAGAAGTGGGTGGACCTTTTCAAAGGCTGGTGGCGCGAGGGACTGGCCGATTGGCGTGCCCGCAATGCCACCGGCGACTGCATCTTTGTTTGCGAACTCGGGCCGCCGGAATACGCGATGACCGGCTCGGACGGCCGCGAAATGTCAAATCGCTGGGAAGAGGCGCAGGTGATCAAGGGCTGGGTTCAGGACATCTGGGAAGAGCTTGGCGGCGATGATCCCTGACAAACACATTGATCCGGGGGGCATTTTCCCCATATTGGTAGGGATATGAGCGATTTGGTCCTAACAGATGACAAGACGCGCCGGGGTGCGGCCTGGCTCGCAACCGCCGATCTGCGCCCGACGCGGCAGCGCGTGACGTTGGCCGCCTTGCTGGTGGGCGACGGTCAGGACCGCCACGTGACAGCCGAGGGACTTTTTGACGCTGCCACGCGTACTGACGAAAAAGTCTCGCTTGCGACGGTCTACAACACGCTGCGGGCCTTTTGCGACGCGGGTCTTGTGCGCGAGATCACGGTCGACGGCTCCAAAAGCTACTTTGATACAAACATGACCGATCACCCGCATTTCTATTGGGAAGACACCGCAGAGCTGACGGATGCTCCGGCAGATCAGCTCGAAATCGGCCGTTTGCCCGGTGCGCCTGCGGGCGCAGAGATTGCCAGCGTTGATGTCGTGATCCGGCTGCGCCGCACCTGAAAACCTAAATCCGGTTAAGTTTGTTAACGCCCTTGGGCCAAAAGTTAACGGATTATTTACCACTTCTGCCTGAAATTGAGACATGTCTCGGTTTCAGCCTCTCATCGTGCCCGGTGCGACATTCTTCTTTACTGTGCGGTTGCAGGATCCAAACGCGAAACTGTTGACCACACAGATTGATCTTCTGCGGCTTGCGATGCGGGCCTGTAGACAGGTCGCACCCTTTCACATCGGGGCAACGGTGGTCTTGCCGAACCGACTGCACACAATCTGGACATTGCCGCCCGAAGACCTCAACTATGCCAAACGCTGGAAGATGATCAAAACCACGTTCTCGCGGCATGCGCGCCTGCCCCGTGGGGCAAAAACCGCAGGGCTTTGGCAGCGTCGGTATTGGGAATGTCCGATCAACACGCCCGCCGATATGGCACTATATCAAGGTGTGATCCGGCAAGCAGCTGTTGATGATGGACTTGTAAAACGGGCAGAGGATTGGCCATTTTGCACGATCCCTCTCAACCCAGATCAGGCCTCCAAACTGGATACCGCCGCCTAGGCTGTCAGAACCACTGCCCCGGCTCCATCAATCCAAGATCCATCAGCTGCTGCGAATGCCAGGCAAACGCCGTCGAATTGCGCCAGCGAAAACTGTTGATCTGATACCCGCTCCCGGGATTGCGTTTGAGCGCCTTAGCCGTGCGGAACGAGCAGATGGCCGCAGTCATGGAATGGTGCCATGGACAGGCATAGGTGTTGTATTCGAGCTCATTAAAGGTGTGATCTGGCTGCAGCGTCAGCCCCTGCTTGGCGCGAAACAACCCGATCCGGTCAATCCGGCGACGCTTCCAAGGCACATGTTCTTCATACCGCCAACGCAGGCCGCCAAAGAAATCCAATTGCCGTTCCTGCACATTGCCGCGATTGTCCTTGCGCGCCAGCGCATAATAGCCTGACTTGTCCAGATGCGCGTCTTCAAGCGACACCGCATTGGGATGCGCATCCAGATCGCCTGCGTAAAGGTCAACCACATAGGTCAGCATTGCATCGCGTCGTTCTTCTGCGGCAAAGGCCAGCATCTCGCCGACGGTGCGGTGTTCGCAGAACGGAAAGAACAGATATTCGCTGTTGTAGCCGTAATAAATCCAACGCCCCGGGGCGGATTTGATGACAGCATTAACCGCCATTTCCAGCGCCGCGTCGGTCAGCATGTCGTGGTGGACGCGCGCCACTTGATCGGTCAACTCTTCGCTGAGCGTGATGTCCGCGGCCCCAAACACAACGACTGCCCCAAAGCCACAATCAAGATGGTGTCGGACGGTGCTGTCAGCCTCGACCTCGTCTTCCAGCAGGATCAGCGCAATGGGCCCTTTGCCAAGGGCGGTTTTGGCGTCACGGGTCAGGGCCTGAAGGCTGTCATAGATCATCTGCTGTCGTTTGCCTGTCTCTTTGCTGCAAGGTCGCGCGGATCGGGCGTCATTGCAAGTGCGGCCCGGCCCGGATAGAACCCGCGCGATCATCCCCTCGCGTAATGGAAAAAACCATGTCCGCCCTTAAGAAACTGTTTATCAAGACCTACGGCTGTCAAATGAACGTCTATGACAGCGAACGCATGTCAGAGGCGCTTGGCGGGCAGGGCTATGTCGAAACGCAGACGCCCGACGATGCGGATATGATCCTGCTTAATACCTGCCACATCCGCGAGAAAGCTGCGGAAAAGGTTTATTCCGAACTGGGCCGATTCAAGGGGCTGAAGGCGGAAAAACCGGACCTCAAAATTGGCGTCGCCGGCTGCGTCGCACAGGCCGAGGGCGAAGAGATCATGCGCCGCCAGCCGCTGGTTGATCTTGTCGTTGGCCCGCAAAGCTACCACCGCCTGCCCGCAATGGAAGAAGCCGTGGCCAAGGGGCAAAAAGCGCTCGACACCGATTTCCCAGAAGACGACAAATTCGACACCCTCAAGACACGAGCCAAGGCCAAGCGCGGCCCGACCGCCTTTCTGACGGTGCAGGAAGGCTGCGACAAGTTCTGCGCCTTTTGCGTCGTCCCCTATACCCGCGGGGCAGAGGTCAGCCGCCCCGCTGACCGCGTCATCCGCGAGGCGCAAGAACTGGTCGAGGCCGGGGTGAAAGAGATCACGCTTTTGGGCCAGAACGTGAATGCCTATCACGGACACCCGCAAGGCCTTGCTGGTCTGATCTGGGCACTGGATAAAGTCGACGGGTTGGAGCGTATCCGCTTTACCACCAGTCACCCCAACGACATGGATGACGCGCTGATCGAGGCGCATGGCACCTGCGACAAGCTGATGCCGTATCTGCATTTGCCGGTCCAATCAGGTTCTGACCGTATCCTCAAGGCGATGAACCGCAAGCATACCGGCGAAAGCTATATCCGACTCATCGAACGCATCCGTGCTGCACGACCCGATATCCTCTTGTCGGGCGACTTTATCGTGGGCTTTCCGGGTGAAACCGATCAGGACTTTGCTAACACCATGGCGCTGATCGAAGAGGTGCAATATGGGCAGGCCTATTCCTTCAAATACTCCACCCGCCCGGGCACGCCTGCAGCAGAGAAGCCACAATTGCCAGAGGACGTGATGAACGCACGTCTCCAGGATTTGCAGGCCCTCTTGCGGTCGCAGCAGCAAGCAATTCAGGCGACGATGGTGGGGCGCGATGTGAAGGTCCTGTTTGAAAAAGCCGGGCGCGAACCGGGGCAAATGATTGGAAAATCGGATTATTTGCACGCGGTCTATGCAGAGGCACCGTCCAGTGTTTTGGGTCAGGTCATCCCGGTTAGAATCACGCAAACCAGCCCAAACTCCCTTAAAGGCGAGATTTTGGCGGCCGCAGGCTAAATCCAGCCATATTGCCGCATTTCTGCTCGAATTTCCTGCCCTTAGGTCACCCAATTCCGCCGATCGAGCAAAACTGTTGCCGGTTTGGACACAATATATGGTAAATATGTCTTTTCTCGGGCATAGACCTTGCTAAAGTTACGCTAAGATTGCTGTGTGGGACATAACCGCGCGCCCGCTCACGGCGCGCCAAGAGACATCAAGGGGTAAATGCCGTGGCATTATCGTTTCAAAAAGCAAAGTCGGCGCTGGCAGCCGCACTCGTGCTGGGCATGGTCGGGGGACCTGCCATAGCGCAGGAACAGCGCGTCATTCAGGGCGAAGAATACACACCAACCATCTGGATCGACCCCGATGGGTGTGAACACTGGGTCATGGACGACGGCTTTGAAGGCTTCATGTCACCGCACCGCAAGCGCGATGGTAGCCCGGTCTGCCACCGCACCGAAATCTGCGGCGTGATCCCAACCGATACGCTCTTTGCAAATGATGAACCTTGGATCCCTGCGCACGCGAAGGCGCAGCTGATGGACTTCTTCAATCAGGCGGATGCCTTTGGTTTCCTGATCTATGGCCACACGGACGCCAACGCGTCGGATGAATACAACATGCGTCTGTCTGAGCGTCGCGCCAACATGGTGGCAGGCATTGCACAGGCGGCTGGTAAGCGCGTTGTGGATGTGCGCGGCTTTGGTGAGCGCCGCCCCCGGGCGGCCGGAAACTCGGCAGCTGCCTACGCGCAGAACCGCCGCGTTGAAATCTACTGTGTGAAATAAGGAGCGGCACGATGAACGCATTCAAAATCTCCGCCCTTCTGGTTGCTGGCCTCTCCGTTTCGGGTTGTGCCGGTGCAATTGGCGCACTGGGTATCGAAGGTGGCAACCGTACCGGGGCCGAGCGCTTTGTTGACGCTGGCACCGACGCCAAGAACCTTTCCACGCTGGTGGCAGGTATCTGGGTTGACCCCAACGGCTGTGACCACTGGATCATTGATGACGGGATCGAGGGTTACCTGTCCGAACGCCTGACACCCGATGGCCGCCCTGTCTGTTCCGGCATTGCGCCGCCGAACACAGCGACCGGCCCCTTCCGTCAGGGCACAAACATTCCTGACCCACTCTAAACGCGTCGGATTTTGCATCCAAAAGGGTCGCAGCGCCGCGCTGCGGCCCTTTTTTGTCTCAATATGATGACATTTACCAAGCTGTCCCTTGCACCTCCGACATGGCCTTGCCACCATGGAATCAGCCACTTTGCGATGAGGAGAATTGATTGGCGACAACCGCCCTTCCCCCCGCTGACGACATTTCGGAATCCCTGCTGGAATTTCCTGACAATTTCCTGTTGATCGATTTGTGCGGTGAATACGACCGTAACCTTGCCACCATCGAATCCCAGACCGGCGTCCAGATTCTTCGGCGCGGCAACCAGCTTGCCATTATCGGCGAGGAATCCCCGCGCAAAGAAGCGATGGATGTGCTCAAAGCGCTCTATCAACGGCTCGAAGCAGGCAAATCGCTGGAGCCCGGCGACATTGACCGGGAATTTCGCATGGGCAATCCAGGACCTGAAAACCCCACAGAGCCCGGCGACCAGAAAGAACTGTTCAAAGGGGCCACCGGCGACCGCGTCGAAATCAAGACCCGCAAAAAGCTGGTCGAGCCGCGGACCGAGGCGCAAAAGGCCTATGTCCGATCCCTTTTTGACAATGAACTGGCCTTTGGCATCGGCCCTGCAGGCACGGGCAAGACCTATCTGGCCGTCGCTGTCGGCGTGAACATGTTCATAAACGGCCACGTGGACCGGATTATTCTGTCACGCCCAGCCGTCGAGGCGGGCGAAAAGCTGGGCTATTTGCCCGGTGACATGAAGGACAAGGTCGATCCCTACATGCAGCCACTCTATGACGCGCTGAACGATTTTCTCCCCGGAAAACAAGCGGCTAAGCTGATCGAGGAAAAGCGGATCGAAATTGCGCCGCTAGCCTTTATGCGCGGGCGGACGCTGTCGAATGCCTTTGTTGTGCTGGACGAGGCACAGAATGCGACCTCCATGCAGATGAAGATGTTCCTCACACGTCTGGGTGAAGGCTCGCGCATGGTCATCACCGGCGACCGCACCCAGATTGACCTGCCACGCGGCGTATCCTCGGGGCTGTGGGACGCAGAGCGGCTGCTCAAGTCGATCCCCAAGATCAGCTTCAACTACTTCACTGCAAAAGACGTCGTGCGTCATCCATTGGTCGCTGCGATTATCGAAGCCTACGAGGCGGAAGAGGCGAAGTGATCTGCGATTGCATTGTCGAAGATCCCCGGTGGGACAGCATCGACATTGCCCCGCTGACCGAAAGGGCTGTGGCTGCAGCGCTGCAAGGCGTGGGCCTCACACCCTCCGATTGGGAGGTCAGCCTGATGGCTTGCGATGATGCGCGGATTGCGGCGCTGAACGCCGATTTTCGCGGTAAACCGCAGCCGACCAACGTGTTGTCGTGGCCGTCAGAAGAACGTGGCGCTGCGTTAGATGGCGAAACGCCCGCGCCACCTGATGCGCAGGACCCGGAGTTGGGCGACATTGCTATCGCCTATGACACCTGCGCGGCAGAGGCCAAAGCCGCAGGCATTTCCATGGAAAATCACACCACACATCTGATCGTTCACGCCACATTACACCTTTTGGGCTACGACCATGAGCGTGACGCGGATGCCACCCTGATGGAGGGGTTGGAATCACAGATACTTGGCAATATGGGCATCGCTGACCCATATAGGGTTTAGGTTCACATCGAACCGCTAGATGGCTGGAGACAATGAACGACACCAACGACGGATCGTCTAACGCGGCGCAGCGCGCGCAGGATGATCAAAATGAGGCAGACAGTCGCGGCTTTTTCAGCCGCTTGATTGATGCACTCAATCCCCAAAACGACAGTGATGCACCAGTGGCCGAAAACGGCCGCGCCGTTCCACAGGCCCCTACACTTGGCCTGCTGAACCTGCGCCGGATGCGGGTTGAGGATGTGATGATCCCCAGCGCCGACATCAAGGCGACACCGGTCGGCGCAAGTCAGGACGAATTGGTCGAAGTATTTCGCGATTGCGGGCTAACGCGCCTGCCCGTTTTTGATGGCACACTTGATACGCCCATCGGCTTTGTGAACCTCAAGGATTTCGCTCTGGGGTATGGCTTCAACGGCAAAGGCAAAGACTTTGACCTGCGCGATCTCGTGCGGCCGCTTCTTTTTGTGCCGCCTTCGATGTCGCTGGGCGTGCTGCTGCAGAAAATGCAGGCCGAACGAACGCATATGGCACTGGTGATCGACGAATACGGCGGCACCGACGGGCTGGTCACGATCGAGGATCTGATCGAACAGGTCGTCGGCGCGATTGAAGACGAACACGACGTGGATGAGGCGAAGAGCTGGGTGCTGGAAAGTGACGGTTCCTATCTGGCTTTGTCCAAAACCGATCTTGAAGATTTCGAAGCCGAGATTGGCATGGCCCTGACCGACCATGACGATATCGACGAGGAAGAGATCGACACGCTGGGCGGGCTGGTCTTCATGTTGTCTGGCCATGTCCCGGTACGCGGCGAGGTCATTCCACATCCGGCAGGGATAGAATTCGAAGTGCTCGACGCCGATCCGCGCCGGATTAAGCGCCTGCGGGTGCGGATGCCAAAGGGCTAGGATGCAAAGGTTTGCGTCATGGTTGCATGACGGCCCGCGCTGGCGGCGCGCCGGCATTCTGATTGGCCTTGGCGCATTAGCCGGATTGGGGCAAGCGCCTTTGGGTGTCTGGTGGATCGCTATTGCAGCGCTTTCGGTACTATTGAGCGTCTACGCCATGGCGCCGAACGCGGGACGGGCCTTTGGCACCGCTTGGGCCTTTGGCTTGGGCTACTTCGCGCTCACACTGCGCTGGATTATTGAGCCTTTTCTTGTGGATGCGGCCAGCACGGGCTGGATGGCCCCGTTTGCGATTGCGCTGATGGCAAGCGGTGCGGCGCTGTTTTGGGGCGCTGCCGCCTGGATCGCTTCCAAATTGAAAAGCGGCGCATTTGGCCTCGCTATGACATTGACATTGGCAGAGGCTGCGCGATCCCTGATCCTGACTGGCTTTCCATGGGCGCTGATCGGACACATCTGGGTCGACACCCCCCTTGCGCAAGCCGCGGCCTATGTCGGCCCGCACGGGCTGACATTCCTGACGCTTGTCCTGGCGTTTACGATTGCCGCCGTCGCTGCGCGCCGGTGGTTGGCGCTGCTTGGTCCTGCTTTGACGGTCTTGGGTTGGATCATGCTCAACCCCGGTGCAGCACCGAACCATGACGGACCGCTGGTTCGACTGGTGCAACCAAATGTCCCGCAGAATGAAAAGTGGGACCCTGACAGGCGGCAGTTCTACTTTGACCGCATGCTTGCCATGACAGGGGATGGGGACAGGCCCGACCTGATCGTCTGGCCTGAAACCGCGATACCGACGCTGCTCGACTTTGCGCAATCGCAGTTGGATCTGGTCTCAGAGGCGGCAGGCGGTGTCCCTCTGATCACCGGCATCAACCGCAGCAACGGCCTGCGATATCACAACTCTTTCATCCTGCTGGGGCAGGGTGGCGTGATTGACCGGATTTACGACAAGGCCCATCTGGCCCCTTTTGGCGAATACATCCCCTTTGGTGAATGGCTGGACCGGTTCGGCATTCATGGGCTTGCGGCCTCTACCGGCGGCGGGTTCAGCCCCGGCGGTGTCCAGCCACTCGTCGAAATTCCGGGCATCGGACCAGCCCGCGCCCTGATCTGCTACGAGGGCATTTTCGCCGAAGAGGTCGGGCATGACGAGCGACCCCGGCTGATGGTGCTGATTACCAATGACGCCTGGTTTGGCACCGCTGCAGGACCTTATCAGCATCTGGCACAGGCGCAGTTGCGCGCAATCGAACAGGGCGTGCCCATGGTGCGCGTTGCAAACACCGGTATCAGCGCGATGATTGACGCGCAGGGTCGGATCACTGCGCAGATCCCGCTGGGGCAGGCCAGCGCGCTGGATGTCCGCCTGCCGCCCGCCACAGCGCAGCCGCTTTATGCGCGTTATGGCGACATTCCTGTGATTTTGCTGGCGATTTTGTCACTGGCCGCAACGTCTTGGCGCAGGCGTCGCATTTCGTGATTGACCCTTTCAGGGCGGCCGCGTATCGAAACGACTGGTTTGTCACAACGGCTTCCTGACGTGGCAAAGTAACTTTTATCGGAGCATTCCAATGGCACGTAACGACTATATCTTCACCTCTGAAAGCGTTTCTGAGGGGCACCCTGACAAGGTCTGTGATCGGATTTCCGACGCCGTGCTTGACGCATTTCTGGCCGAAGAACCCGAGGCCCGCGTGGCCGCAGAGACCTTTGCCACGACCAACCGCGTCGTCATTGGCGGTGAAGTGGGCCTGTCAGATCAGGCCAAGCTCAAGGATTACATGGGCCAGATCGAAGATATCGCCCGTGCCTGTATCAAGGACATCGGCTACGAGCAGGACAAGTTTCACTACGCCACATGTGAGATCACCAACCTGTTGCACGAACAATCGGCGCATATCGCCCAAGGTGTCGATGCGGCAGCCGACAAAGACGAAGGTGCCGGCGATCAGGGGATCATGTTCGGCTATGCCACCACCGAAACCGACGCGCTCATGCCAGCGCCCATTCAGTATTCCCACGCCATCCTGCGGCGTCTCGCTGAGGTCCGCAAAGATGGGACCGAACCGGCCCTTGGGCCCGACGCCAAAAGCCAGCTTTCGGTTGTCTACAAGGGCGGCAAGCCGGTGGGCGTGTCGTCGCTGGTGCTGTCGACCCAGCATCTGGACCCCGACCTGTCCAGCGCCGACATCCGCGCCATTGTGGAGCCTTATTTTCATGAGGTTCTTCCTGATGGTTGGTTGACCGATCAGACGGTCTGGCACGTGAACCCCACGGGCAAATTCGTCATTGGCGGCCCCGATGGGGATGCGGGTCTGACCGGGCGCAAGATCATCGTGG
This sequence comes from uncultured Paracoccaceae bacterium, assembly GCA_947493335.1. Classification (GTDB taxonomy): domain Bacteria; phylum Pseudomonadota; class Alphaproteobacteria; order Rhodobacterales; family Rhodobacteraceae; genus CANMYO01. The sequence continues at coordinate 214,081 of CANLQO010000002.1, forward strand.
ACACCTACGGTGGCGCGGCCCCGCATGGCGGCGGCGCGTTTTCCGGCAAGGACCCGACCAAGGTCGACCGCTCTGCCGCCTATGCCGCGCGCTATCTGGCAAAGAACGTCGTGGCCGCAGGCATGGCAGAACGCTGCACGATACAGCTGTCCTATGCCATTGGCGTGGCCGCACCGCTTTCCATCTATGCCGACACCCATGGCACCGGAGAAGTCGCGCCAGCCGCGATCGAGGCGGCGATCCCACAGGTGATGGACCTGACCCCACGCGGCATTCGGGGCCATCTGGGACTGAACAAGCCGATCTATCAACGCACTGCGGCCTATGGCCACTTTGGCCGCGAGCCGGATGCCGATGGCGGTTTCTCGTGGGAGCGGACCGATCTTGTCGAGGCTTTGAAAAAGGCTGTCTAAGATCAACGGGTAAATATCCAAAATGCAAAGGCGGCCCCGTTCGGGCCGCCTTTGTTGCCTTTGGAGGGCGGGGTTGCTAAGGCGCGGCCATGAGCAAAGACAGACATCCCAGCGGCGCGCCATGGCGCAACTTTTATGGCCGGTTCAAGGGCAAGACCCTGCGCGACAGCCAGAAAGACTACCTTGATAACGATCTGGTCGCGCTGTCGCCCGGCGCGGTATCCTGGGAAGACAACCCCGATCGCAACCCGATTGACCTGCCCAGACTTTTTGGCGACAAGCCGGTCTGGCTTGAGATCGGCTTTGGCGGGGGTGAGCATCTGGTACATATGGCCAAGACCTACCCCGATGTCGGCATTATCGGCTGTGAGCCCTTCATCAACGGGGTGGCCATGATGCTGGGCAAGATCCGCGCGGCAGAGGTTGAAAACCTTGCCGTGCATCCCGGTGACGTGCGCGATCTTTTTGATGTGCTGCCAGATGGGTGCCTTCAGAAGGTCTTCCTCAATTACCCCGACCCCTGGCCCAAGAAACGCCACCACCGCAGGCGGTTTGTAACGCCAGAACACCTGATCCCACTGCACCGCGTGATGGCCGATGGGGCCGAACTGCGGGTGGTGACCGATATCGCTGATTACGTGCGCCAAACATTGGAAGAGGTGCCAAAGGCGGGCTTTGACTGGCTGGCCGAGGGACCGGATGATTGGCGCACACCTTGGGCTGACTGGCTGTCCACGCGATATGAGCAAAAGGCGATCCGCGAAGGGCGGCCTCAGCATTATCTGACCTTCCGCAAGATGTGATGTCTTGGGGGCCAGCCCCCAAACCCCCGAAGTATTTCTGACCAGAAGAAGTGCGGGGCGTGGACCCTGCCTGTGCCCTGCGTTATCACGCGGTGAAGTGAGGAAGGACGATCCATGAGCAGCCACGGCACCCCTATTCCGATGACATCCCGGCCTTGTGGCCCGCTCAAGGGTGTGGCCCATGTGCCGGGCGACAAATCAATCTCTCACCGGTCTTTGATCCTTGGCGCGCTGAGCGTGGGCGAGACCCAGATCACCGGCCTTTTGGAAGGTGATGACGTGCTGGATACGGCAAAGGCGATGCGATCCTTTGGCGCCGAAGTGACCCAGCACGGCCCCGGCGAATGGTCGGTCAAAGGCGTGGGTGTCGGCGGATTTGCAGAGCCTGACCACGTAATCGACTGCGGCAATTCCGGAACTGGTGTGCGGCTTATCATGGGGTCGATGGCGACGTCCCCGATCACGGCGACCTTCACAGGCGATGCATCGCTGAACAGCCGCCCGATGGCACGGATTACGGATCCGCTGGCGCTTTTTGGCTGTTCCGCTGTGGGGCGGCAAAAAGGACGTCTGCCAATGACGCTGGTTGGGGCCGTCGACCCCGTGCCAGTGCGCTACACCACGCCTGTCCCCTCTGCGCAGGTCAAATCTGCCGTGTTGCTGGCCGGGCTTAACGCGCCGGGCGAAACAGTTGTGATCGAGAAGGAAGCGACCCGCGACCATACCGAACGGATGCTGGCCGGGTTCGGGGCCGATATCACGGTTGAGGAAACCGAAGAGGGCCGAGTGATCACGCTGAAGGGTCAGCCGGAACTGACCCCGCAAGACATCACCGTGCCGCGTGACCCATCCTCTGCCGCCTTCCCGGTTTGCGCCGCGATTGTCGTGCCGGGGTCAGACGTGCTGGTGCCAAATATCGGGCTGAACCCGACCCGGGCCGGTCTTTTCTTTACCCTGCAAGACATGGGGGCCGATCTGACCTTTGAAAACATGCGCGAGGAAGGCGGCGAGCCCGTCGCCGACCTGCGCGCGCGATTCTCGCCCAACCTAAAGGGCGTCGCTGTGCCGCCGGAACGCGCGGCGAGCATGATCGACGAATACCCTGTGTTGTCTGTTGTCGCCTCCTTTGCTGAGGGCGTGACGGACATGCAAGGCGTCAAGGAACTGCGCGTGAAAGAAAGCGACCGAATTGACGCGATGGCGCAGGGTCTGCGCGCCGCAGGTGTTGAAGTCGAAGAGGGCGAAGACTGGTGGAAAGTCAATGGCTTGGGGCATGGCAATCTACCGGGTGGCGCCTTGGTTGAGACCCGACTGGATCACCGGATTGCCATGGCGTTCGCGGTCATGGGCATGGCCACACAAAAGCCGATGCAACTGGACGATGGCGGGCCGATCACAACGTCGTTCCCGATTTTTGAAGCGCTGATGGCCGATCTTGGCGCGCAACTGGTGCGGAGCAACGGATGATCTTTACCGTCGCCATCGACGGCCCTGCCGCAGCGGGAAAAGGCACGATCAGCCGGGCGGTTGCGAAAGAGTTTAACCTTGCACATCTCGACACCGGGTTACTTTACCGTGCGGTGGGTGCGGGCGTGATCGCAGGTGGTGAAGCATTGGCCGTCGCCAAAGCGCTTGATCCGCGCGATCTGGAGAACCCCGACCTGCGCACGCAGGCCGTCGCTGACGCCGCAAGCCAGGTTGCCGTGATCCCGGAGGTCAGGGCGGCATTGGTGCAGTTTCAAAAGGATTTCGCCCGACGCGAGGGCGGCGCGGTGCTGGACGGCCGCGACATCGGGACCGTGATTTGCCCCAGCGCAGAGGTGAAACTCTACGTCACCGCCTCTGCCAGAACCCGCGCCGGGCGACGGCATAAGGAGCTGACGGAAAAGGGATTTTCGACAGCCTTTGAAACCGTACTGGCCGAAGTCGAAGACCGTGACCGCCGCGATTCCAGCCGGGCCACGGCACCGCTGATGGCCGCAAGTGATGCGCTGACGATTGATACTTCGGATTTGTCGATTGCAGATGCGGTGGCCGTCGCGGTCAAAGCTGTGGCAGCGAAATATCCGGTCACATAAGTTTGGCTAGGCCGTGTGCGGCCTGATGGGGTAGCCTTTCCGGCAGGAGGCCCCTCATGCTTAAACCCCTGTTCCTGATCGCGGCTTTGGTCGCAACGCCACTGGCAGCGCAAGAGACAGAACCGCCCATGTCGATGGCGCGGATGATCGAAATCATCACCGCATTGGATCCCGATGCCGGTCCGGAGGGTGGTGGAATTTCCTTTACGATTCAGGATGTTCCGGTACTGGTTTTTGCCGACCCCGCGATGAACCGGATGCGCGCCATGGTGCCCATCAGACGGGTTGAGGGGATGACGCAAGAGGAGCTCGCCCGCGTCATGCAAGCCAATTTCGACACGGCCCTTGATGCCCGTTATGCCATCGCAAGGGGCCAGCTGTGGGGCGTTTTTATCCATCCGCTCAAAGAGTTAGAGCGCGATCAGCTGATCTCTGGCATCGGGCAGACGGTGAATATCGCGCTGACCTATGGCACGGTCTTCCATGGTGGAGCGGCCCAGTTTGGTGGCGGCGATAGCATCGCACTGCAAGAACAATTGCTGCAGGACTTGCTGGAAAAGGGCCAGGACATTTAACGCACCGATTGGTGTGCACAATCGATACACAAACCGTACACATCCCGTGCTGACGAAAGTCTTAACCGGCGTTAAGTTAACCTTTGAGCCATCAGGACGGGGACACCATGACCATCACAATTCGATCCGTCGCAGCCGACGACCGCGCCGCCTGGGGGCAGCTTTACGCGGCCTATGCGGATTTCTATCAGGTGACCCAAACCGAAGACATGCGAGAGCGGGTCTGGGGCTGGCTAATGGACACCGCGCATGAAGTCGAAGGCCTCGTTGCCGAGACGGATGACGGATTGATCGGCATTGCCCACATCCGCCCCTTTGCCCGGCCACTTGCTGCAGCGACGGGCGGGTTTCTGGACGATTTGTTTGTCGATCCCGCGGCCAGAGGATCAGGTGCCGCAGATGCGCTTATCGCGGCGATAAAGGCCGAAGGCGGCAAACGCGGCTGGGGTGTCATCCGCTGGATCACGGCAGAAGACAACACACGGGCCCGCAAAGTCTATGACCGGACAGCGGTCGCGACCAAATGGGTGACCTACGATCTGCTGGTTTGAAGCCGCGGCACCGCACTCCGGCTTGGCCGTGATCGACCGCACGAGGGAAGCCGGGATTTGTGCACACATTGTGCATCTGTCATTGGCGGCATAGGTTGGGGCAACGCTAACACCAGACATCACGGATATGCCCTATGACCCAACGCCTGCACCTTGTTTTCGGCGGAGAGCTGATCGACCCCACCAAGAACGCCTTTAAGGACGTTGATGCCATTGATATTGTTGGGATGTTTCCCGACTACGACTCGGCCTACAACGCATGGAAGTCAGCCGCACAGCGCACCGTTGACGACGCGCATATGCGGTATTTCATCGCCCACATCCACCGCCTGCGGGATGAAGAGACCGCCGCCTCGCCGACCGAAGAGCTGGGCAGCTAAGTCGTTGAAATGACAGCAGTCGGGGGGCAAAATCCGGACGAGGCGCTTGTCTGGGTCCGGTGTGAGGATCCCACACGCCTGCCTGCCATTGCCGATTTGGGCGAACGCGTCAATCAGGACGGTGACCCGGTCCGGTTCATCATTACCCAGCGCAACGACCCCACCATGCCCCACCCCAAGGGCGGGCGGGCGCTGCGGATTTTTCTGGCCACACATCGACCCATCATGGTGATCCTTGTAGGCGGTGTGATCGACGCCCAGATTCTGGCGGCTTGTGAGGCGGTGAAAACCCCGGTGATTACCGTCGAAGCGCGGCCCGATACCTTGCGCGAAATGACCGGCGGCTGGTTTCGAGCGGGCGCGCGCCCGGCGCTTTTTGGCATTACCGCCTCGTTCGCGACCGACGCCCGGGCTGCAGACACTTTGCGTAAACTGGGCGTTCCGGAAGATCAGGTCTTTGCCGTCGGGCCGCTTGAAAAAGGCGGACGGATTCTGCCCCATAATGAGGCCGAGCGGCACGAAATCTCTCAGACCTTGGGGAACCGCCCGGTCTGGCTGGCGCGGGCGGCCCGGCTTGAGGACGTTGAAACCATTGCCGTCGCCCACCGCCACGCGACGCGCAAATCCCACCGCCTGATGCTGATTATCGTCCCCGAACGACCCATCTTTGGAGAGGATTTTGCCGAGTCATTCCGCAACATGGGCTATTACGCGGGGCTGCGGTCCGCCGGGGATGAACCCGATGAAACCAGTCAGGTCTATATCGCCGATCTGGATGGCGAAGACGGGCTTTGGCTGCGGCTGGCCCCGATCTGCTATGCGGTGGGCACGCTTGATCGCGGCGCGACCCATGACCCCTTTGAGGCCGCCGCCCTGGGTTCGGTTATCGTGCATGGCCTGAAGACCGATCCATTCGAAGACCGCTTTCGACGGCTGCTGCGCGCCGGTGCAAGTCTTGGCATTTCGGAGGCCACAAAGCTGGGGCAAAGCATCGAACAACTGCTGTCTGCTGATCGCGCGGCCGAGATGGCTGTCGCAGGCTGGGAAGTGACCTCAAGCGGGGCGGAAATCAGCAACCGGTTGGTGGGCCTGATCCAGCACCAGCTTGATCATATGGGGCGCTAGGATGCGGTCGCCCGCCTTTTGGTCATTGCCACCCGATCGCCCGGGTTGGCAAGCGCGGTTGCTGGCGCCATTGGGCGCGCTATATGCCGCGGCGACGCGGCGGCGTGTGGCACAAACGGCAAGTCTGAAGGCCGACGTTCCCGTCATCTGCATCGGCAACATTAATGCGGGCGGCACTGGCAAGACGCCGACCGCAATCGCGCTGGTGGAGCGGCTGACCGGTTGGGGCCATGCCGTGCATGCCGTATCCCGCGGCTACGGTGGGCACTTGCAAGGACCGCTGCAGGTGGACCCGAGGACGCACTCGGCAGGCGACGTCGGGGATGAACCGCTTTTACTGGCGGCCTTCGGCCCGACCTGGATCGCCAAGGACCGCGCCGCAGGGGTTCAAGCCGCGCAATCCGCAGGGGCAGAGGTCATTCTGCTGGACGATGGCTTTCAAAATCCAAGCGTGGCGAAAGACTTAACCCTTGTTGTCGTGGATGCCCATCAAGGGTTTGGCAATGGCCGTGTTCTGCCGGCGGGGCCCCTGCGCGAACCGGTTGCGACCGGTTTGCGGCGCGCGGATCTGCTGCTTGCGATCGGTGCAACCGCCGCCCAGGACAGGTTCCGCCAAAGATGGCCCAAGGCCCCGCCAGACCTGACCGGAGAATTGACGCCGCTGATTACGGGCATGCCATGGCAAAGCCTGCGGCTGCTGGCCTTTGCCGGGATTGGCTATCCGGAAAAGTTCTTTCAGACCTTGCGCGCCATGGGGGCTGATGTGGTGCGCGGTGAGGCGCTGGAGGATCACCAGCCGCTGACAGAGGCGCTGATGACCCGGCTGGAGCTTGAGGCCAAGACGCGCGTCGCCCAGTTGGTCACAACCGAGAAGGACGCAGTGCGTCTGCCGGACACCTTTCGCGCCAAAGTTCTGACACTGCCCGTGCGTTTGCAACTTGATGACTGGGGTCCGCTGGATGCCAAGCTGGCAGATATTGGCATCAAACCAAAGACTTAGCCGTCCAGAATATCTTGATCCTGCCCCAGCTTCGGCGCAGGGCCCTTGGGCGTGGTGTCACCGCCCGACATGTGGATCGGGGACCGGACGCCGGGCACGCCGTCCAGATCAACCTGCATGCCCCGCGCCACGATCTGGGGATCGGCGAACACCTCTGCCATGTTGTTGATCGGCCCGGCAGGGACGCCGCCCGCCTCGCAAGCGGCCAGCAGGTCAGCCTTGGTCATCTGACTGGTCCGCTTTGTCAGTTTGGCGGTCAGGTCATCGCGGCTTTGCAGGCGATCGGCGTTGGTCGGGTACTGCGTCGCAAGGTCCGGAACACCCAAAAGATCGCAGAGTTTCCCGAACTGACGGTCATTGCCGGATGCGATGATGATATGCCCATCGGCACAGTCAAACACCTGATAAGGCATGATATTCGGGTGCGCATTGCCCAACATCGCGGGCGCGTCACCGGTCGCCAAATAGTTCATCGCCTGATTGGCCATCACGGCTGTCGCAACATCAAAGAGGGCCAGATCAATCTGCTGCCCCTGCCCCGTCACCTGCCGCTGATGCACAGCCGCCAGAATGGCTGTGCTGGCATAAAGCCCGGTGAAAATGTCCGTGACCGCCACACCAACCTTTTGCGGCTGACCGGATGGGTCGCCCGTCACCGACATCAGGCCGGACATGCCCTGAATGATGTAGTCATACCCCGCCCGGTTGGCATAGGGGCCATCCTGTCCAAAGCCGGTGATGCTGCAATAGATAAGGCGCGGATTGAGCGCAGAGAGGCTGTCATAGTCGAGCCCGTATTTTGCCAGACCGCCGACCTTGAAATTTTCAATCAGGATGTCGGCGTCGGCAACGAGCCTGCGCAGCTTGTCCTGCCCTTCCGGGGTGCGGAAATCGATGACGACCGAGGCTTTGCCGCGATTGCACCCGTGGAAATAGGCCGCATCGGCACCGATAAACGGCGGGCCCCATTGGCGTGTGTCATCGCCAGCGGGCGCTTCGACCTTGATGACCTCAGCCCCCAGATCGGCAAGAGTTTGGCCAGCCCAGGGGCCCGCCAAAATCCGTGCCAATTCAATGACTTTCAGACCCGCAAGGGGCTGCATCAGCCCGCGATCTTGTCGTCCAGAAGTGCCGAGAAATCAGCATAGGACATGTTGGAATATTTAGTGCCGTCAATGACAAATGACGGGGTGGAATTGATGCTGTCGCGTTCTGCGTTGCCTTGAAACCAGGTCACCAGGCTTTGCGCCATGTCAGCGTCCTGCATACAGGCATCCAGCGTCGCATCATCAAGGCCCGCAACCTTGCCGATCTTCTTGAGCTCTTCCACGATTGTGGCCGGATCACCGCTGGCGGTCCATTCGCGTTGCTTTTCATAGATCATGTCCGAGATCCCGAAAAAGCGGTTGGTGTCGCCGCCACACCGCGCAATCATCGATGCCCAGAGGCCGAAGCGGTCAAAATAGACCTCGCGGTAAACAAACTTGATCTTGCCGGTGTCGATGTAGTCGGTCTTGAGCTGTTTGAAGGGGCCGGCGTGGAAGGACGCGCAATGCGGGCAGGTATAGCTGGCGTATTCGATCACCTCGACCGTGGCATCATCGCTGCCCAGCACCATGTCCGTGATCATCGAGGCATCGCCTGTCGCCTCTTGCGCATTGGCCATGCCGACAAGCAGTTCCGACGGTTGGCTGGACGTGCGGCCATTCTGGACCACCCAAGCGGCACCAAGGCCCACTGCGACGGCGCCACCGCCAATAAAAAGTCTGCGATCCATCTGGATACCTCTAAGTGTTAAGATTTGTGTTTGGATAGGACATTTGTGGCCAGCGCCTCAAGGGCTGTGCGCAGGTCGTCGCTGGCGACATCACGCGATACAGCCGCGGCCTTGGCCAGAACCTGCGCATCGGGCGCGGGTTTGACCTTGGGTGCGGGCGAAAAGGCGACGCGACCCTCGGCAAAGCCGGTGGGTGCGGTTTGGGTGATGCGCACCCGGGAAATGGCGCGGTAGCCATAACAGGCGTTGACCTTTTCGCGGATCTCTTCGCGTTGCATGTCCAGCATCGGGGCCATGGCCCCTGTCGTCAAAAGTGTCAGCGTCGCGCCCATGCCGCCTTTGCCATAGGTCACGTTCACGGGTGTCGCGCATTTTGCGGTGTCTGCGCCGACGATCTCGGCCCAATGGGTCAAAAGACGCGTTTCGGCGAAGCCACGCCCTTCGCTGGCGCTGCGCACACGGGATTGGACCAATGTTGCCGCGCGGGCAAAACCTTTGCCGCGTTTGGGATATGCGCCTGGCTGTTTCATCTCTCTGGTCTAGTCTATGTCGAAACCTGCGCCAATACAGGGGCGCAACGATTTCGGGGGATAACTTGTGCGTGACCGCGCCGCAGAATTGCTGGAATGGTACGATGTTCATGCCCGGGTGATGCCGTGGCGTGTGGGGCCAGCGGATCGGGCCCGCGGGCAAAGGCCGGACCCTTATGGCATCTGGCTGTCAGAGGTGATGTTGCAACAGACCACCGTGGCCGCAGTGCGGGATTATTGGCGCAAGTTCATCGGGCTATGGCCAACGGTCGGCGATCTGGCTGCAGCAGAAGACGCCGATGTGATGGCCGCATGGGCGGGGCTTGGCTATTACGCGCGCGCGCGGAACCTGTTGAAATGCGCGCGCGCGGTCGTCGCGGATCACGGCGGTGTGTTTCCAGCGGAACGCGAGACCTTGCTGACCCTGCCAGGCATCGGCCCGTACACGGCGAGTGCGGTGGCGGCCATTGCTTTTGACGCCCCCGAAACCGTGCTGGACGGCAATGTGGAAAGGGTCATGGCCCGGCTGCACGACCTGCACGAACCCTTGCCTGGTGCCAAGCCAAAGCTGATGGCGCTGGCAGAGGCAGTGACGCCAAAGGACCGGCCCGGCGACTACGCGCAGGCGGTGATGGACCTTGGCGCGACAATCTGCACGCCCAAGAACCCGGCCTGCGGGATTTGCCCGTGGCGCGATGGTTGTGCGGCCCGCAGTGCGGGCACGGCGGCTGATTTGCCCAAGAAGACGCCGAAGAAAAAGACCCCAACGCGCTATGGCATTGCCTATGTGGCGCGGCGCGCAGATGGCGCCTGGCTGTTGGAGACGCGGCCGGAAAAGGGGCTTTTGGGTGGGATGCTGGGTTGGCCGGGATCGGATTGGTCGGATGCGCCGCAGCCCGATGCGCCAATAGCGGCGCAGTGGGAAACCTTGGACGCAACGGCGCGTCACACGTTCACGCATTTCCATCTGGAACTGACGATTCTGACGGCACGTGTCTCTGATGGTGCCGCCCCCGACCGTGGTGTCTTCATCGACAATTCACAGTTTTCGCCCACATCATTGCCAACTGTGATGCGTAAAGTCTTCGATCTGGCCGCCGCGACGCTACGCCACGATTGAGGGGTGCCGCACAGCAGGCTAGTTTGATGCAACCGCGCAAGAGGCTGCAATGACCGCAACACCAGATATGCCAGAAGCGACCAATCTGCCCGCCGTGCTGCCATTTTGGCTGTGCATGGCACTGGTGCCATTGGCCTGGATTGCGGCAGTCAATGGGGGCTGGACGCTGGTGCTTTTACCGGCGGCCACATGGTATCTGTTTTCGATCCTCGATCTGATCACCGGGCTTTATACGAAAAACGCCGATCCCCAGACCGATGAAGCGCATTTGTTCTGGTATCGCGCGGTCACGATGGTGTGGACGCCGGTGCAGATCATCACCATCTTCGGTGTCCTATTTTATGTCAGCCGCACCGACCACCTGGCCGCGTGGGAAGAGTGGGCGCTATTTGCAGGGATCGGGGTTATCACGGGCACGGTCGGGATCAATTTCAGCCACGAATTGATGCATCAGAAACCAAAGGTCGAACGCTGGATGGCGGATATCCTGCTTGGCTCTGTGCTCTATTCGCACTTCCGGTCCGAGCATCTGCTGGTCCATCACCGTTATGTGGCCACGCCAAAGGACCCGGTCACCGCGCGCTACGGCGAGGGGTTCTGGCGGTTTTTCCCGCGCGTTTTGCGGCAATGCTATGCCTCGGCCTTCACGGCCGAAAAGACCATGCTCGCCCGCAAGGGCCTGCAATGGACTCACCCCAGCAACCCGTTTTGGCGCTATTGGGGGTTGCAGGCGCTGTTTCTGGTCGCCGCGATCTGGATTGGCGGGCTATGGGGGTTGTTCCTGTTTGGCACGCAGGCGGTTTGGGCAATCTTCCAGTTGGAGATCGTCAATTATATTGAGCATTACGGCCTGACCCGCCGTCATTTGGGCGATGGCAAATATGAACACGTGCAGCCGCGCCATTCATGGAACGCAGCGCATCGGGCATCGAACTGGCTGTTGATCAATCTGCAACGGCATTCGGATCACCATTATAAGCCTGACCGCCGGTTCCCCCTGCTGCAGACTTACACCCGCGAAGAAGCGCCGCAGCTACCCTACGGCTATCCGGTGATGACGATGGCGGCGCTGTCGCCATCGCTTTGGCGCAAGATCATGAACCCACGGGTGCAGAACTGGCGCGCGCAATATTATCCCGACATCACCGATTGGACGCCCTACAAAGAGGCGACGAACCCAATGCCCCGCTAGGGCGCGGGTTCGAACCCCCGACGCCGAGAGGCCGCGAGGATCGGCTGCCAGAACCCCATTTCAGCGGCTTCCAGCGGGTCATCAAGACCTTGATCGGGTCCGATGGTCTCTGCTTTTTGGCGCAGTGCGTCGGCCTCTCCGGGCGTGCTATGCGCAAGGAAAATGGTGTCCAGCAGGGGCGTCGCCTGCGTCTGGGGTCGCCGGGTCAGCGAATAGTTCAAGGGGGCCACGATGATCGTGCCGGGGCGGGCCTGTTCAAGGATCTGCCCCTCTAGCCGCACTTGCAGGGCGCGGTCCTTGATCGGGCGATACATGTAAATGACATCAAAGCGGGCGAATTCGGTGTAATCGAGCGCGTCGCCCTGCCGTATCGTGCACCCCGGCGCACCGACACGATCCAGCCAGTCACGGGCATGGGCGACGTAACCGGCGTCATACTCCAACCCTTCGCAGTATTCGAAGAAGGATGAGGCGACAAAGACCTTGGTACCCCCGCCGCAGCCAACGTCGATAAAGCGCGCGGGGCGCGGCAGGCCTTGGGCGCGGTGCAAGCGATAGACGGCCTGCATCAGATTGACGAAATAGGGGCCAGTTAGCCCGATATCGCGGTGGTTCAGCGCGGGCACGCGGTCGCGGTCTTCTGCCAGGGGATTGGCCAGCACAAAGAGCGCGCGCATCATATTGTAAAGATGGCCATCGGCACGGCCGCGCATCCGGTTATTGTTTTCTGTGATCAGGGGTTCGGCATAGGGCACCATTTGCCGCGCGACCAATTCCCTGATCCGGCCCCATTGCTTGGCCCGAACCGGCCCGGACCGTTGCAGAATCCGGCGTTCCGCCGAAAGCGCGCTTTGATCGATGGCATAGTCCTGCGGCCCCGGTCGCAAGTCGCGCAACAGTTCGGCATAGGGCCATTCGTGCTTTGCGATGTTCTGCCAGATCGTTGCAATCTCAGGGCCATGGTCCGACGGCACCGGGTCTTCCAACAGTCCGGCCATCTTGGTGGCGAGGCTTTGCAACGCTGCCTCAATCCCGATCAGCTTGCGGACCGTTTCGACCGTCATGTCCACGCTTGAACCATCAGGGGTCTGGGCCGACGCGGACAAGCTGCTTGCCGAAGTTGCCGCCTTTCAGCAGGGCCATGAACGCCGCTGGCGCGTTTTCAAGGCCCTCTGCGACGGTTTCGCGGAACTTGACCCGACCATCGGCGACCATGGGGGCGACGTCGGCGATGAATGCGGGATAACGGTCAAAATGGTCAAAGATGATAAAGCCCTGCACCCGCAGACGGCGGGTCAGGATATTGCGCCACATCATCGGCAAGGGTGCCGCATCGGCGATGCCCTGTCCCGAGTACCATGCAATCATGCCGCAAAGTGCGATACGTCCATGGGTGTTCATCCGGGTGACAACGGCCTCTGTCGTCTTGCCGCCAACGTTTTCAAAATAACAATCGACGCCGTCCGGCGCGGCTTGTTTCAGCGCAGCGGCAAGCGATTTGACGTCATGGGCGCGGTGATCAAGGCAGGCATCAAGACCAAGCTCTTCGACTGCAAAGGCGCATTTGTCCGCACCCCCGGCCACGCCGATGACATGGCAGCCCCTGGCCTTGGCCAACTGTGCGGCAAGCGATCCAACGGCACCCGTGGCGGCAGAGACAACAACCGTTTCGCCTGCTTTGGCCTGCAAAATGTCGTTGACGCCGACATAGGCCGTGATGCCGGGCATTCCCAACACACCCAGCGCCGTCGAAATAGGGGCGACAGATGGGTCCACCTGCCGGACGCCGACCCCATCGCTCAACGCATGTGTGGCCCAGCCAAACTGACCGGTGACGATCGTTCCCAAGGGGAACTGCGAATTCTCAGACGCGATGACCTTGCCCACGGCACCGCCCTCCATCACGCCGCCAATCTCGACCGGAGCGGCATAGGATTTGGCGTCATCCATGCGGCCGCGCATATAAGGATCAAGCGAAAGCCAGGTATTCTGCACAAGGAATTGCCCCGTCGTGGGTGCGGGCAGGTCAATATCAGTCAGATCAAAATTCTCGGGCACGGGTTGCCCCTGTGGGCGGCTGGCAAGGGTGATCGCGCGGGCGGTTGTCATCGGCATTCCTTTCGGTTCACCCCAACCTTAGCGGTTTTGAACGGGGAGAGAAGCGGCGATAGACGTCAGCGCTGCATCACCTCGACCGACAGGACCGTCGGCAAGTGACGCGCGATTTCGGACCAGGTGTCGCCTTCGTCAATGCTGGCGAAAACGGAGCCTGAGTTGGTGCCGAAATAGACCCCGGCCAGATCGCTTTGATCGACGGCCATTGCTTGTCGCAGGACCGTGAAAAAGCAGTCCTTGGTTGGCAATCCGTTCTGACAGGCCTGCCAAGACGTGCCGCCATCACGCGAGCGCCAAACCGCGGCAGAGGCATCCGGCGGGTAGCGACCACTGTCATCACCGTTCAATGGAAAAACCCAGATTGTTTGCGGATCGCGCGGATGTACGCCAATCGGAAAGCCGAACAGCGAAGGCAAGCCGTCGGTGATCGCGGTCCAGTTCCTGCCGCCATCGGGGCTGCGGAACGTGCCGTGGTGATTTTGCTGATAGATCAGATCGCCGGTGCCGGGGGCGCGAACGGCGTTGTGAACGCATGTAAAAATCTCGGTCGTGCCCATAGGCTCACCGTGAAAATCGGGCAGATTGGTGCTGTCTTCGTTGCTGCGCCGCAGGCGCGGCTCCCATGTAGCGCCACCGTCTTCAGAGGCGAAAAAGCCCGCCGCTGAAATGCCGACCCAAATTTTCGCGGGATCGGTGGGATCGGTCAGAATCGTGTGCAGCGTCAGGCCAGCAGCCCCCGGCATCCAGTCGGCGGCACCGTCCTGTGCGGTCAGGGCGGGCATGCGGACCCACGTCTCACCACGGTCATGGCTGCGGTAAAGCTCTGCCGGTTTGGTGCCCGCATAAATCACGTCGCCTGCGGGGCGGAGCGACCAAAGCCCCTCTGCCGCGTCTTCGAACGAGTCCTTGAAAAACTGCCAATCGCCATCTGCGCAACGCCAGACACCAAGAGGAAACCAACCACCACCCGCAGCGGCAAAGACGTCGCCCGTTTCAGCATCACCGATCACATGGTTGACTGGCATGCCATCGCAAAACGGGCCATCAATGGTCCAGTTGCTGCGGTCAGCCGAGGTCAGAATGAATGCACCCTTGGTGGTGCCGACAAGAACTTTGGTATCCATGATTCACCCCCTGATTGGGTGCAGAATAGCATGAAAAGAAAAAACCCCGCCACGAGGGCGGGGTGAAGTTATGTGCTTGTGGACTTGCCACGTTGGACAAGCGGGCCACAGGCACCGGCGGTATTCCTAGTTGTGTTTGGCCATTTCTGACCGAATTTGCTGGCGCAACAGGTCGATGGGAACCTTTTGGCCGTCACGTTTGAACTGCCAGTAGGTCCAGCCGTTGCAGCTTGGTGCGCCTTCCAGATGCGCGCCGACCTGATGGATTGAGCCCTTGATATCGTCGCCAACCAGTGTGCCATCAGCGCGTACCTTGGCCTTGTGACGGCCGTTCAGGCTCCAGAGTTCTTCGCCCGGACGCAGCATCCCACGTTCGACCAACACACCAAAGGCGACACGCGGTTCGGCACGTTTAGAGGTGCTGACCTCAAGCGCCTCTTTGTCGAACTTGCGGATCTTTGACAGGCGCTTTTCGGCGACCTTGCGATAGGCGGCTTCCCGTTCAATCCCAATGAAATCGCGACCCAGCATCTTGGCGACCGCACCGGTTGTGCCTGTGCCAAAGAACGGGTCAAGGATCACGTCGCCAGGGTTCGTCGTGCCAACCAGCACGCGATGCAACAGGCTTTCGGGCTTTTGCGTCGGGTGCGCCTTATCGCCGTTTTCGTCTTTCAGACGTTCATGCCCGGTGCAAATCGGCAGCACCCAATCAGAGCGCATTTGCACGCCTTCATTCAGGGCTTTCAGCGCCTCGTAGTTGAAGGTGTATTTGCTGGCCTCTTCCTTGGAGGCCCAGATCATCGTCTCATGCGCGTTGGTGAAACGCTTGCCGCGGAAGTTCGGCATCGGGTTCGATTTGCGCCAGACGACGTCGTTGAGAATCCAGAACCCCTGGTTCTGCAATTCGGCGCCCATACGGAACACGTTGTGATAGCTGCCGATGACCCAGATCGCGCCATTGGGTTTCAGCAAACGGCGCGCGGCGGCAAGCCAATCGCGGGTGAACCGGTCATAGATCTTGAAGCTGTCAAACTGGTCCCAGTCGTTATCAACGGCATCGACCTTTGAATTGTCGGGGCGATGCAATTCGCCTTTGAGCTGCAGGTTATAAGGAGGGTCAGCAAAGATCAGGTCAACCGAGCCAGCGGGCAGGCTGTTCATGACCTCAATACAGTCACCGTCAAGAATAGTGTTGAGCGGAAGCGATTTCGCCTCCGGCACCTTCGTTTTGGTCGTCATATCTGCCTCTTCGTCCCCGGCGGATTTTCCCGCTCGTTGGTTGACCCTAATGTGAGTCAGAGGCGATTCGCTGGCAATAAATAAATTGAATCAATCACTTGGATTTTTTGCTTGGCACAAGATGTTGTGGACAGGTCGAAACGAACGGCGATGATGTGGAGTGACACCGTGTCTTTTGAGTCCCGCTTTATGCTCAACCGTCGGATAGCCTGCGTTTTTCTCCCAGCCATAGCCGGGATGCTGTTGCGCCAAATCCACCATCAGACGGTCGCGCCACACTTTGGCCACAATTGAGGCCGCCGCGATGCTGAGAGAGCGTGCGTCGCCTTTCACGATCGTCTCGGCGGGCAGGTTCAGGCCGCGCGGCATCATGTTGCCGTCGATCAGCGCATAATCCGCCGGTTCGCGCAGACCGGCCAATGCCCGCACCATCGCAATGTGGCTGGCGCGCAGGATGTTGTGCTGATCAATCTCGGCCACGCTGACGTCGATAATGCAGACATCGGCGTGGGCCAGCAGTGTGTCATAAAGCGCATCGCGCCGCTTCGCGCTAAGCTTCTTGCTGTCGTTCAGGCCGTCGGGGATGTTCGCGGGGTCCAGAACAACGGCCGCCGCTGTAACAGGTCCGGCAAGGGGGCCGCGTCCGACTTCATCCACCCCGGCCACGCGCGCAAAGCCGCGCAGATGCGCCGCGGTCTCAAAGTCAAAGCTGGGGGTCAGGGACAACATGACCCGTTGTGGACAAAGCCAGCAGGGCCGTGCAAGTCAAAAAGGGGGCGTCAGGCCATGTCCGAACCTGACGCCCCCGACACGAGGTTGCGGTCACTGGGGCATGGACCGCACCCCGATCCGGGTTAGTGGATGTTGCGAATGGCAAAGCCCTGATCGCGCATACAGGTCGGGTCAAAGCCGTAGCGCGCGTTGCCGTCCTTGTTCAGCAGCTGCACAGCGCAACGTCTTGGCAACGCATCGACGTTGATTCCGTTTCGGTTGAGACAGTGGCGGGTAAAGACACGATGCGTGCCATAACGCGTTTCAATCGGGTGGATACAGGCGCGCGGCAGAACATTGCGCCCGTGACGCGGGGCGTTCACATGATTGTTGTTGCCGCGTGGGTTGATGCGCGGTGGATTCAGGCCGCCGTGATTGCGCACCACGGGTGGTTCATAGCGCGGGTTCAGCTGCGTAGCCTGCGGTGCGGGGTCAGAATCGTTGCGGCTTTTGATCGCGTTCACGGCAATGGCAGCGGCGACAAGACCAAACAGGAATTTGCCAAAATCGTCATTGTTGAATTCTTCCGCCTGCAGCGGCGTTACAGTCAGGGCAAGGGCGGTTACGCCTGCAATCATTGTCTTGAACATCATTTCACCTTTCGTTAGCGCGCCCCTAGCAGAGGTGCAGGACGCCCGGTGAAACCAATCTGGGGGCTGCCATTGCCGCCACACAATAACTTGGACTGGTTATCGGATTTCGGCCCGGCTAACATGGCGCGATATTGAATAGCAGGGCGAACACAAGCGATATGAGAGCCATGAAAACGCTGACTTTCCTTATCCCCTTGCTGTTCCTGACCGCGACCGGCGCGCAGGCCGCCTGCTATGCCGATTACAAGGCCAAGCAGGATAACCCCTTGCGGCTGCACTATGGTGTCGCCGAGGTGAACGGTGAATGCACGCCACAGCGGGCAACGGCCCAACTGACGGATCGCCTGGCCGCTGACGGCTGGACCCTGCTGAATGTGCTGGGCGTCTTTGATGATGCCGGATTAGAGGAACGAAAGGACAGCGCTGGTGACTACTTCCTCCGCTACTGAGGCCCGCGAGATCGGCAACCGGATTGTGGTTGGCGGAATCGTGGCCATTGTTGTCATCCTTGCCGTTGCCGCGGTGCTTTTGTTCATCAACCTGCCCGACGCCAACGCTTTCAATGCGCGAGTGGAACAATTGTTCATCGAGAACGACAACCTGACCTCGAACGCCGAAATCAAGCTGCTTGAAATTCTCGCGGGCTCTGGCACCGCGTTTTCCGATACATTGTCGTCCTATCGGTTTGTGATCTTCGTTTTGCTGGTGTTTTCGACGGCTCTTTTGATCGCGGCTGTTGCCTTTCTGATGATGCTGATCGCGCTGAACCGGCGTATGGGCCGGATCGAACGCAAGGGGATCGAGGTGAACTCTCTGCACATCTCGCGTGATGAAAAGGCCGTCTATCTGAACGATTTTCAGTTCAAGCTGACTGATGCCGCGCTTGAGACCTTATCGGTTCTGGCCGAGGCGCGGATGGATGATGAGGTTATGTCGGGGGCACAGATCGAAGGTGTGATCTCTGGCCGCGACGCCGCCGACTGTGACGAGGCCGCGGGCGCCACGCGGATCAAGCGCTTGCGGGATACACTGGGCAACCAGATGGTCAGCGAGCTTTTGGTCAAGAATATCGCCCGCAAGGGCTATATGCTGGCGATCGACAAAGATGTCATCCGGATGAGCTAGGGGCGCAGATGCCAAGGCTGAACCGCCGTTCCTTCCTGGGCAGTGCCGGGGCGACATTGGCAACCCCGCTTCTGCCCACGATGACTGTGGCGGCGGCGCCCGCCTCGCCGACTGCAACGCAGTACCGGTGGGCCCGCCTTTATGCCCGGGCGGGCAATGCGCGGACGCCAGCGCAAATTGCAAGTGCTTTGGGTATCGGACCAGAGACGGCGACCCATCTGCACAAATCTCTTGCCCGCGACGGCGTCCTGCACATGGCGACCACGCGCCCGGGTGAGCTTGCCGAACCAGCCGGTTTGCGGCGACATGCCCAGCGGCCTAATGCCAGATCAACACTGGACCTTGACGCTCTTATGCGCTGCGTGACGCGTAACATCCGTTTTGAGTTTCCACACCTGCCACGGGTCGCCTGACCGGGACGGTGGGCGGGGCGCATTGCCCGTCCTTGCGGGCAACAGCGGCGCTCAACGGCCTGTCCTTGGTGATCCCGGCAGGATTCGAACCTGCAACCTGCCCCTTAGGAGGGGGCTGCTCTATCCAGTTGAGCCACGGGACCACACACCTGATATCCCCTTGTTTGCGCAAACGGTCAACCAATCCTGTCGCATTGGCTTTTACAACCGCGCATCAGGCAGATAAGTGTGGTGCAACGCAAAGGTAAAGATCAGGACGGACCCACGTGACCATCCCTCCCCGCCGCCCGTTGACATTGCGCGATGTGTCCGAAGCATCCGGCGTCAGCGAAATGACCGTAAGTCGCGTTTTGCGGAACAAGGGCGACGTCAGCGCGGCGACCCGGGCCAAAGTGCAAGAGGCGGCAAAGCGGCTGGGATATGTGCCCAACAAGATCGCGGGCTCCCTCGCGTCGAGCCGCGTGAACCTTGTGGCGGTGATCATTCCCTCGCTTAAGAACATGGTTTTTCCCGAAGTGCTGTCCGGCATCTCTGAGACGCTGGAAGATACCGTTTTGCAACCGGTTGTGGGTGTTACGGACTATCTGCCCGAAAAGGAAGAAAAGGTTCTTTTCGAAATGCTCTCTTGGCGGCCGGCGGGTGTGATCATCGCCGGGCTTGAGCATTCAGAACCGTCACGTGCCATGCTGGCGCAGGCCGGCGTGCCAGTGGTCGAGATCATGGATACAGACGGCGAACCGGTGGATACCTGTGTTGGCATCTCGCATCGCCGCGCCGGACGCAAGATGGCAGAGGCCATTCTGGACGCCGGGTATCGCCGGATCGGGTTCATGGGTACCAAAATGCCGCTTGATCACCGTGCCCGCAAACGGTTCGAAGGATTCACCCGTACCCTTGCAAAATCAGGGGTCGAGATCGTTGATCAGGACTTCTATTCCGGTGGATCTGCCTTGGCCAAGGGCCGGGAAATGACGGCCGAAATGCTGGAGCGGAACCCCGACCTCGATTTCCTATACTTCTCGAATGACATGATCGGCGCAGGCGGTCTGCTTTATCTGCTGGAAAAAGGGATCGACGTGCCCGGGCAAATCGGGCTTGCCGGTTTCAACGGGGTTGAATTGCTTGACGGTCTGCCGCGCAAACTGGCGACGATGGATGCCTGCCGTCACGAGATTGGCGTCAAGGCAGCACAGATCATCGCAGCGCGGACCAAGGGTATCGTGGATGGCGAGGCGGTTGTCACGCTTAGCCCCAAGCTGTCACTGGGCCAGACCCTGTTGCGGACGCCCTGACCGAGCGCCGATCAGGTGATCCGGATATCGCCACGGTCTGCCAGATACTGACGCAGTTCCGGTAAGGGCATGGGTTTTGCGTGCAGATACCCCTGCGCCGTGTCGCAATCGAAGCTAAGCAGCATATCCTGTTCGGCCTGCGTTTCGACCCCTTCGGCCAGCACCGAGATACCAAGGTTTTTGGCCAAATCCACAATCGCGCAGGTGATGGTCTGCAATTCATCATCCTGATCAATGTGGCGCACCAGGCTCCGGTCGATCTTGATCTGGCTGACCGAGAATTTGCGCAGCGTGGCAATCGCCGCATGGCCGGTGCCAAAGTCATCAAGTTCGACGCGAAAACCCGCTTTGATCATGCTGTGCACGTTTTCGATGATATGCGCGGCACGTTCATCCAGCAGCGTTGATTCCAGCAATTCGATCCGCAGATGCCGGTGCTTGATGCCGTGCTTTTTCATAAAGAACTCAAGCCGGTCGACGAGGTTGGAATCGCTGACCTGCAACATCGACATGTTCAGACTGACACAGGGCGATTTGAGCCCCCAATCCAGCATAAAGCGCACTGCCTGGCAGGATTGATCCATCACGATGTCATCAAGCATTTCGGTCAGACCGGCGTTTTGGGCCACATCAAGAAATTCACCGGCGGGCACCGGTTTTCCGTCGTGCGGGATCCAGCGGATCAACGCCTCAAACCCCATGACCCCGCCAGAGCGGGCGTTCACCTGAGGTTGGAAATGCGGCAGGAATTCTCCGCGCTGGATGCCGATCTGCATCTTCTGGGCCACTTCGCTGTTGCGCACCGTGGCGGTACGCATGGCGGGTTCGAATGTCACAACGCCGCGGGCCACGCCGCGTTTGGCCTGATGAAGTGCGATGTCAGCAGCGGTTAGAGCCTCGCTTGCCGCTTTTTCGCCGGGGTCTTCAACGAAGGCGATGCCGATCGAGGCACCCACATTGCATTGGTGCCCGTCAAAGCCAATGGGCTCGGCGATCCGCTTGCTGATTTGCCGGGCATAGCGGAGCACTTCATTCTTGGACTTTTGGGTCACCAGAACAGAGATGAATTCATCACCGCCAACCCGGGCGGCAATGCGCGGCGGCACCGGCCCACCGGCCATGATGTCGGCACAGGTGCACAGCACAAAGTCGCCCGCGTCATGGCCAAAGACATCGTTGACGACCTTAAATCGGTCCAGATCAACATGCAGCACCGCGACCCTTTCACGCGGGTTGAGCCCATCAACCAGCCCAGAGATTTCGGCGGCCAGTTGGTGACGGTTTCGCAGGCCCGTCAGGTCATCGGTCAAAAGCATCTTGCTAAGCCGGGCCTGCTGGTCCTTGAGTGCGGTGATATCGACACGAAGACCAACACGGCCGCCATCGTCTGTCGGGCGCTCAACAATGCGCAGCCAGCGCCCATCAGACAGTTGCTGTTCTATGTCCACATTGCCAGCGCGATGGGCGCGCATCCGTTCGTCCAACCAGGCATCTTCCCGGCCCTCAGCCTCGGCGTATTGGCCGTTATCGAGGCCGAACCGCAAGATGTCCGAGAACTTGGCACCCCGCACCATCGCGGCAGCACTCAGGCTGTAAATCTCACGATAGGTGTTATTGCACAGGATCAGCTTTTCATCCGCGTCATACAGCACAAAGCCGTCTGACAGTGCGTTGATGGCGGTGGTCAGCCGTTGCTCTGCTGCGGCGGCGTCACGCTTGTATTGGCTGAGCCGGGTCACGTCGCGAATGGTGACAACGTAGGTTGGTTGCTTGGTGTCCTGATAAAGCACGGTGACAGCATGGACGACGGGTTCGGGCCCGTCCTGATGCAGATAAAGGTCAACCTTTTGGCTTTGGCGACGTTGCAGGGCAGCCAGCAGCCGCAAGAACCGATCCTCACCAATCAAAGGCCAAATCTGCCAGGGCAATCTGTGCCGCAGACGCCGCATATCCTTGCCCAGAAACACCCGCGCGGCCCGGTTGGCCGAGATAAGCTTGAGCGTTTGGGCATCAAACGAGAAAAGCTGCGGCGTCGCGCTTTCGTACATATGCGTCAGCACATCGCGCGAGATCAATTCTTGCACGGCCGACATTTCTGCGATCTGAACCGGATCGGTTTGCATTTCTCACCAAGGTTTCGGTCGCGGGACATTAGCGAGCGAACGGTGAATCAACCTTTAAGACCGGCCGATCTTATTGCCCTAGTTTAAGGGGTCGGCGCTTTTCTGCCCGCGGCAAGTCCTGCCTGCTGCCGGTCCATGTCATCGCAGGCGGGTCAGTCGGCCCACGGTCCGTGCTGACCAGTGGCACCGGTATCGACCCTGACAAATCCATGCCGGCCAAAATAGTCCCGCTGCCCTTGTATCATATTCGCCGTTCCCCGGGCGGTTCGCATGGCGTCGAAATAGGCCAGACCGGAGGCAAGCGCTGGCATGGCAATGCCATGAAGCGCACCCGCTGCCACAACAGCGCGAAGCGCAGCGTGGTGATCGGACAGATAGGCCGAAAAGATCGGGGCCAGCATCAGATTGCGATCCGCATCCTCGCCCAGCGCTGCCGCCATATCATTCAGCATATCAGAACGGATAATGCAGCCTTCGCGCCAGACCTGCGCAATCTCTGGCAGCGGCAGCGCCCAGCCATATTGATCAGACGCCGCTTCGATCATCGCAAAGCCTTGCGCGTAGCAAAGCACCTTGCCGGCAATCAGCGCGCCTTCCAGCTGCTGAAGGGTCAACGTGTCGCCCATGGGTTCAGGCGCCGTGCCAAAGACGGCTTCGCCCGCGATACGTTCCTTTTGCCGAGACGACAGGTTACGGGCCACGACAGCGGCCTCAATCGCTGGGATCGGTGCGGCGAGTTGCTGCGCTTCGATCACGGTCCAGCGGCCTGTGCCCTTTTGGCCTGCGGCGTCGACAATAACCTCGAGCATCGGCTGGCCAGTGTCAGGATCGACGGCCTTTGCTACCGCGCCCGAAATCTCAATCAGGTAGGATTTGAGCGGGCCGTTGTTCCAGCCCTCGAAAACGGCACCGATTGCGGCGGCGTCCATGCCCAAGCCATCGCGCATGACGCCATAGACTTCTGCGATCATTTGCATATCGGCGTATTCGATGCCGTTGTGGACGGCTTTCACGAAGTGTCCGGCCCCCTCTTCACCCATCCAGGTCGCGCAGGGCGTGCCTTCGTACTTGGCGCTGATCGCCTCCAGGATATGGGCCACGCGGTCCCAGTATTCACGCTTGCCGCCGCCCATGATGGACGGACCAAAGCGCGCGCCCTCTTCTCCGCCGGAAACACCGATGCCAAGAAATGGTCCCGTCGCTTCGCGGGCGCGACGGTTGGTGTCGTGGAAAAGCGCATTGCCCGCATCAATAATCAGGTCGTCCGCGTCCAGCAGCGGCCGCAGTGCTGCAATCTGGTCATCCACTGGCTGTCCGGCGGGCACCATCAGGATAATGGCGCGCGGAGCGGCGATGGCCGCAACAAGGTCCTCCAGCGTGTCGGTCGGCGTGATCTTCGGCGCGAGCGGCCCGGCATTCTTGGCAAAATCATGAGTGACCGACGTTGTGCGATTCCACACTGCGATATCAAACCCGTTGTCGGCAATATTAGACGCCAGCGCCGCCCCCATGGTGCCAAGGCCAATAAGACCGATCTGAGATTTTGCCATGTCGGGGGCTCCTTATGTTACCGGTATCAACTTATTGACCGCACCAGCCCGGTTGTAAAGTGATCGGCGCGTTGTCTGTCATTCAAAACAAAAAGGCCCGCCTGTTCGGGCGGGCCTTTGGAATGTCGGCGGGACGCGCTTAGTCGTCCTTGTGCTTGTGAGGTGCCCAAAGCTTTTTGTTGGTCAGGTACAGCAGGACCGACAGGATGGTCAGGAAGATCACACCGGTCAGACCGGCCTGCTTGCGCGCAACCAGCTTGGGTTCCGCCGTCCACATCAGGAAGGCGGCGATGTCTTCTGCCTCATGTTCCAAGCTGTTGGAGTGGCCGTCGTCAAAGTCGACATCCTCGCCCCAAAGCGGCTGAGACATAGAGATCCACGAGCCGGGCACCATGTGCTTGCCCTTTTCGTCGATGCAGGTCGCAGGGAAGCCACCGGATGCAAAGGCCACGTTGTAGAAACCATCCATCGGCGGGTCCATTTCCAACGCGCACTCAGGCTCTTCATGGTAGCCGGTCATCAAAGAGGCGATGTATTCCGCCCCGCCCATGCCCTTGAAAAGCTGCGCCAGACCAGTGCCGTAAGGGCCGTGGAAACCGGCGCGTGCCTTGGCCATCAGCGACAGGTCAGGTGCGTTGGACAGCGACGAACCGGGGAACTTGTCTGCCGGGGTCGCGGGGCGGAAGTCGCCCTCGCCATCGAAGAGCGCCTGATCGAAGACTTCATACTGCTCTGCATAGGCGAACATCTGGTCTTCGGGCAGGTGAGGCCCGCCTTCATCATGCAGGTTGCGGAAGGCAACCAGTTCCAGACCGTGACAAGCCGAACAGATCTCGGTGTAGATCTTCAGGCCGCGCTGCAGCTGGTTCTGGTCATAGCTGCCAAACGGACCTTCGAACGAGAATGCGAAATCCTCGATCTCGGTTTCGACTTCGGCGGCCATCGCGGGACTGGCCACGAGGGCCAGCGCTGCTGCGGCTGAAAGTGTCAGGTGACGGATCATTGTCATAAGTCCTTTCTTACTCGGCTGGCGTGGCAGCAGGTTTGCCATCCGATTTCGCCGGGTAGTGCGCATTGAAGTCGTCTTCGATGGTGGCCGGTTGCGGCAACGGCTTTTCGATCACGCCAAGCAGCGGCAGGATCACAAGGAAGTATGCAAACCAGTAGGCCGAAGCGATCAGCGAGATCCAGTCATATGGGAACTCCGCAGGACGCGCGCCAACCCACATCAGAACGATGAAGTCGACGACCAGCAGCGCAAACCACCACTTGAACATCGGACGATAGCGACCAGAGCGGACCCGGGATGTGTCCAGCCAAGGCGCCAGTGCCATCACCGCAATCGCGCCAAACATTGCCAGCACGCCGAAGAATTTCGCGTCGATGATGCCAAAGCTCAGGAAGTTCACGATCTGAACAACCCAGACGTCTGCCGTAAAGGCACGCAGGATCGCGTAGAACGGCAGGAAGTACCATTCGGGCACGATATGCGAAGGCGTCGCCAGCGGGTTGGCCGGGATGTAGTTATCGGGGTGACCGAGATAGTTCGGCATGAAGCCCACGATCGCCATGAAGACCACAAGGATCACCGCAAGCGCAAAAAGGTCCTTAATCACGAAATAGGGCCAGAAAGGCAGCGTGTCTTTCTCTGCGTCTTCCTTGGAGGTGCGGCGCACTTCAACACCGGTGGGGTTGTTGTTGCCGGTCGTGTGGAACGCCCAGATGTGCACCATGGTCAGACCCAGAAGCACGAAAGGCAGCAGATAGTGCAATGAGAAGAAGCGGTTCAGCGCAGGCTGGCCAACGGCGCCCGCACCCAAAAGCCACGTCTGAATGCTGTCGCCCACAAAGGGGATCGCGCCAAAGAGGCCGGTGATCACAGCAGTACCGTGGAACGACATCTGACCCCAGGGCAGCACATAGCCCATAAAGGCGGTGCCCATCATGACCAGATACATCAGCATACCGATGATCCATGTGACTTCGCGCGGGGCCTTGTAGGACCCATAGTAAAGGCCACGGAACATATGGGCATAAACGGCCACAAAGAAGAGTGACGCGCCGTTCATGTGGAAATAGCGGATCATATGGCCGCCGTTCACGTCGCGCATGATATGCTCGACAGAGGTGAACGCCATGTCGACATGCGGCACGTAGTGCATCACCAGCACGATGCCGGTCACAATCTGCAGGATCAGCGTGAAGGCCAGAACGATGCCCCAGATCCACATCCAGTTCAGGTTCTTGGGTGTGGGGATCATCAGTGTGTCATAAGCGAGGCCCAGGATCGGCAGGCGCTTGTGCAGCCACTTTTCTCCGCCGGACTTCGGTTCGTAATGGTCGTGGGGAATGCCACCCATGGTCTTTCTCCTTAACCGAGTTTGATCGTGGTGTCGTCCACGAAGGACGCGACAGGGACGGGCAGATTGCGCGGCGCTGGCCCTTTGCGGATACGGCCGGAGGTGTCGTAGTGCGACCCGTGGCAGGGGCAGAACCAACCGTGGAAATCACCCGCCTCGGCAAGCGGTACGCACCCAAGGTGGGTACAAACGCCCATCTGGACCAGCCAGATACCGTCTTCGTCCATGGCGCGGTTTTCATCGGTCGCAGGGACCGGGCCCAGGTTCTCGTTGTTGGCGTCCGGATCGGGCAGCGTGTCAACATCGACAGCACGCGCCTCTGCAATCTCTTCCTCGGTCCGCGAACGGATGAACACCGGTTTGCCCTGCCACAGCACGGTGATCTGTGTGCCGGGATCAATGGCGCTGATGTCAACGCGGATCGAGGCCAGCGCCTGCACATCGGCAGAAGGGTTCATTTGATCGACAAGCGGCCAGACTGCCGCGCCCGTTACCACCGCGCCAGCGCCTGCTGTTGCGTAGTAAAGAAAGTCGCGACGTGTGCCCTGATGTTCGTCTGCATGTGACACGAGGTGCATCTCCGGTTGTTGCGGGCCAGAAAGACCCAATGCAAAGACATGGGGCGGCAGAGCCCTGCCGACCATTCGGGCGTTATCTAGCCCCGTTCTCCGCCCTCGTCCAGCGGACAATCCCGCGCAGGGTGGTTGTTGTGGTATCGTCCTTTCGGTGATGTGAATGCCATTGGGTGCCAGATTCCTGTGCAATCGCCCTAATATCAGACCAATGTTGCGAAAAATCGCTGTTTCGCAGGCAGTTTCTGACGCATGGCTGACACATCACCAAGCGTTGATTAATGATTGATTCATAAACACTTGTGACAGTAACGCGTGCGCTCTACACCAAATTGACCTGATCAGAGAATGGACGATTCTCATGCTGGCCCGACTAGGCACGATCATTTTGCTCCTTTTCGCGGCGCCCGTCAGCGCCGAGATTGAGTTGAGCTTTTACGGCGGCGCACAGAACGCGCCGCATTCTGACGTGTTCATTTCAGGTGATTCCGCCTACCCCGCCCGCACCTTTATCGGGTGGGAAGGTCGTTCGTTTGATGCGCCGCCCTACTATGGTTGGCGCGCGACGTTGTGGCGGTCGCAAACCTTTGGCTACGGCATCGATTTCGCGCACAACAAGATCTACCCGCAAGATGGAGAGCTTGACGGCACACCGTTTGAAACGCTCGAATTCACGGATGGTTTAAACACCTTGACGGTGAACGCCTACCGGCGCTGGCCGGGTGCGTTGGGTGTCGCCACGCCTTACGTGGGCGGCGGCTTGGGTGTGGCGGTCCCACATGTCGAGGTTTCGAACGGCACAACGGAAACCTTTGGCTATCAGGTGACAGGCCCGGCGGCGACGTGGATTGCGGGTGCAAGTTATCCGATCAACGATTCATGGTCGGTCTTTGGCGAATACAAGGGCACCTATTCCCAAAACACGGCCGATCTTGACGGTGGCGGCACGCTGGAGACGGATGTCATCACCAATGCGGTGAACGTCGGGATCAGCTTTTCCTTTTAGATGACCAACGGATGATGACCATTCGATGCTATCGGCTGGCGGGTTCGTCGCTGAGAATGGCGATTTGGATCATCAAGACGTTGGCGTAGTGCAAGACGACCGGGCAAATCGCCCATGCGACAATCCAATCCATCGGTGACGCAAAGCGGATCATCGTCTCATTCAGCAATAGCGCCATCAACGCGAGAACAGCGGTTCCGGCTGAAAGCAGGCGGTGTTGCTCTGGCCGCGCAAGCGGTCCCCAAACCCATGCGGTGTCTGCGTCATCCGGCCGCCGTAGCCATAGCAGGTGGATGATCGCCAGAAAGCACATCTGAACGCTGACCAATCTTTGACACCACAGGATGTCCTGCTTCCACAGCAACACGGTTGTCAGCGCCAATAGGGCCGCCGCAATAGTCAGCAACGTGGTCCATGACTGAAAAGCTGTATGCCCCGCAATATAGTGCCCGTAACACCTGCGCCCGATAAGAGCGGCGAGGCTTGCGCAAAAGGCAATTGTGAAAGTCCAGGCTTGCGGCGCGTCGGGCTGAACCATTGGGACCAGAAGCCAAAGACCAAGCGCAAGCGCGCCCGGCCCCAGGATCGACGGATTGGGATGCGACAAGTTGGCGACCATCAACGCAAGACGACGCAGCAGGCGATGCAATCGGTTCATAAGCGCCATTTGACTTGCCGACTATGGCGCCAGCGGGGCGGATTTATTCCGGCTTTGTGTCGATCATCGCCTGATGCTGACAAAAATCCACGTGCCAATCCGCAAGCGCCTTGTGACCGGTACGCCAGCCCCGCGCATCATGCCGCAAGTCAATATACGACAATGCACAGGCCGTGCCGATCTGCGCCATATTGAGCGGACCGGACAGGTGGCTCATCCAGCGGTCGTTGATCGCGGCAATGGCGCGATGTGCCTTGCCCCATTGCGCCGCGACCCAGTCAGCGGATTGTTCGTTCTCGGGCCGCAGCCGCGCCTCGTAAGACATCGATACGGTCGCATCCATGATCGCGTCTGCGGTTGCCTCCAGCGTCAGCACCTCCCACAGGCGGGAGGCGGGATAAAGCCCGGCGCCCGCGTGGTCGTCCAGAAATCGCGTGATCACGCGGCTGTCGTAGATCGCTGGGCCATCGTTGCGGATGAGAGCGGGGATCTTACCAAGGGGATTGGCGGCGAGCACCTCTGGCGCCGAATTCAAGGGTGTCGTGCTGACCTCTACCTCTTCCACCGTGTCCGTCAGGTTCGTCATGCGGATCAACACGCGGCACTTGCGGACAAAAGGCGAAGCAGGAGAGATCAGGAGTTTCATGGCGCGGTCCTTTGCTGTGGGTCGGGGAATGTGACCTGATCCTGCCCCGGTTGCCAAGGCGGATATTTGACCATGATCGCGGCGAAGTCGGGCGACGCAAGGAAAGCGTCAAGCCATCGGATCAGATGTGGCCAGTCCTGATCGTCAAACCATGCCCTGTCGATATTGGCGAACTGCCGGACAAACGGCAGCAGGGCCGCATCAGCAAGTGTGAACGTGGGACCGGTCAAATAGTCTTGTGTGGCAAGCCGGGCATTCCACGCCTGCAGGATATTGGCGGCCTTGCCGCGCTCTGCCACGACGTCCAAATGCGGATAGCGCACCGCGTATTTGGTGTGATCCAGCGCTGCCTTGAAGGGGCCATCACAGAGGTCGATCAGGGCGGCAGCCTCGTCTGGCTTTGTCAGCCATCCTCGGGGGTCGTTTTGCTGCAGAGCCCACAGCATGATGTCGCGGGATTCGTCCAAGGTGACATCCGCTTGCAGGTTCGGCACAGTGGCCGAGGGCGATGCCGCCAGAAATGCCGCGGGTTTGTCACGCAACAGGATCTCGCGCAGCGCCACAGGCACGCCTGCCGCGTAGATCGCAAGACGCGCCCGGATTGCAAAGGGACATCGGCGAAAAGACCAAAGGATCGGGATGTCTTGCATCTGTCGGGTGCCTCCGGCGGGCATATTTCTATTCCAAAGAAAGCCTAAGCGACTAGATTTTCCCGCGTCGCACTCTTGATCTGGGCGGTGACGATCTGGCTGGTGGGTTGATCGGTGCCGAAGTGGACTTCTGCAAACTGAGGTGTGCGGCCCATGCGCGGGTTTTCCATCAGCACGGCGTGAGTTTGCCCCACCTGCCCCGCCAGATGGCGGGCAACCGCGTCCTGTCCCGCAGCGCGCAAGGCAGCGGCACGGGTCTTGATGGTGGCGCCATTGACCGCGGGCATCCGCGCCGCAG
The DNA here is from genome assembly GCA_947493335.1 of uncultured Paracoccaceae bacterium. Lineage (GTDB taxonomy): Bacteria > Pseudomonadota > Alphaproteobacteria > Rhodobacterales > Rhodobacteraceae > CANMYO01. The sequence continues at coordinate 244,160 of CANLQO010000002.1, forward strand.
GCGTGCCCTGACGGGCAGAGTAGGGAAACACGTGCAGCCAGGTCAGGTGGCAATCCTTCACCAAGGCAAGTGAATTGGCGAAATGCGCATCCGTCTCGGTCGGGAAGCCAGCAATGATATCGGCGCCAAAGGTCATATCGGGCCGCACGGCGCGCGCCTCTTCTGCAAAGCGGATCGCATCGTCGCGGGTGTGGCGCCGTTTCATCCGCTTGAGGATCAAGGTATCGCCATGCTGGAGCGACAGGTGCAGGTGGGGCATCAGGCGCGGTTCTGTTGCGATGGCCTGCATCAGGTTTTCATCAACTTCGATCGAATCAATCGAAGATATCCGCAGGCGCGGCAGATCCGGGACAAGGCGCAGGATGCGCATCACCAGGTCACCCAGCTTGGGCGCAGCGGGAAGGTCAGCGCCCCAGGACGTCAGATCAACGCCCGTCAGCACCACCTCTTGATAACCTTTGTCCACCAGCCGCTTGATCTGATCGACCACAACACCAGCCGGGACAGAACGGGAATTACCCCGCCCGTAAGGGATGATGCAGAAGGTACAGCGATGATCGCAACCGTTCTGGACCTGAACATAGGCGCGGCTGCGGGTGCCAAAGCCGTCGATCAGATGGCCCGCCGTTTCTGTGACCGACATGATGTCATCAACCTGAACTGGCTCTGTCTTGCCAATCAGCCCCAACCAGGTTGCAGGCTGCATCTTTTCGGTGTTGCCGATCACAACGTCGACCTCATCCATCGCCGAAAAAGTCGCGGGTTCGGTCTGGGCCGCACAGCCCGTCACGATGACACGCGCTTCAGGGTGCGCGCGGCGCAGTTTGCGAATATCCTGTTTGGCCTTGCGCACCGCCTCGGCCGTGACCGCGCAGGTATTGACGACCACTGCGTTCTGCAGACCCGAGGCGGTGGCGAGTTCCTTCATCGCTTCCGTCTCATAAGCATTCAACCGACAACCATGGTTCGAAAAGACCGGCGGCTTAGCCATGCCAGACCCCGTCAAACACATGAGCCGTCGCACCGGTCATCCAGACCCCGTCGTCACGCCAGTCAACGTCAATAGGACCGCCATCCAGATCAATCCTGACGGTGCGCCCGGTCAACCCGCGCCGGGCCGCGGCCACGGCGGTGGCACAAGAAGACGTGCCAGAGGCCAGCGTGATCCCGACCCCACGTTCCCAAACCCGCATCCGCAGATGATCCGGCCCGACAAGAGAGGCGAATTGCACGTTTGTGCGTTGCGGAAAAAGCGGGTGATTTTCGATTTCAGCGCCGCGTGTAGCAAGATCGACCGCCTCTGCATCCTCTACAAAGAAAGTACAATGGGGGTTGCCCATGCCCGTCGCGGTCGGCGCGCCGTCAATTGGCAATTCCAGCGTATCCATGTTGCTGGCCAAGGGAACCTCATCCCAGTTCAACTGCGGCTGACCCATGTTGACAGAGGTCTTCCCGGCACCTGCATCCACCGCTTGCAAGGTGCCGCGTTCCGTTGTGATCGTCAGCGCGTCCCGACCGGTGCGGTCCATCTCATACCGTGCAATGCAGCGGGTCGCATTGCCGCAAGCCCCCGATGTCGACCCATCACTATTGTAGAACGTGAGGTGCAGATCAGCGCCTTCGGATATCACCGCAAGCTGATCGAATCCTACCCCACGGTGGCGGTCGCCGATCGCGCGGGCAATATCGGCATCGACAGCCGCATCCACGATGCGTTGATCGACAACGACAAAATCGTTGCCAAGCCCGTGCATCTTCATGAACGGCAAAGGATTGTGACGCGCGTTACTCATGCCCGGGCATATATGCGAGGCCTGCAAAGTTATCCAGTCGCATTGGCATTTGTGGGGTTGACCCGGTGCGCCTGTGTTTCTAAGTAGCCGCCCTAGTGGGCCGTTAGCTCAGTTGGTAGAGCAACTGACTTTTAATCAGTGGGTCGCAGGTTCGAATCCTGCACGGCTCACCACTGACTTCCCGATGTGACGACCTGTGGTCCAGTCAAAACAGGGCCATTCCGGTTCCGCTCCTCGCAGCGGGACAAAAGCATTTCGGAAGGGTTCAGAACGCCGCGAGTGTGTGTTCCAAGCCTTTCTCGATATGTGTTTGTAGTGTTTGCGCTGCACGCTCAACATCGCGGGCGAGTGCGGCGTTGAACATGTCCCGATGCTCTTCCACAGCTTCCTCGCCGCGATTGGTCAGGACGAGCATTTGGTAACGCAAATACTTGTCATAAAGAACCGCATGCAGCGATAGCAGGTTGTTCGACCCGCAAGCTTCGATCATGGCGAGGTGGAATTCCCAGTCGTAACGCTTCCAGTCCTCTTTCTGGCTGTCGTCGCCATTTAGCATCTTCTGTTCCATCAGGTGCAGCTTGTGATGCGCGGCGACAAGGTTGCCCTCCCAGTCGGTGTCGCCCTTTTCGACCGACAGCCGCAATGCATGGCATTCAAGCAGCACACGCAGGTTGGCAATCTCGATCAGGTCCTCGCGGGAAACTTGCGTCACAAAAAATCCGCGCTGATCCTGCGCATCAACGAACCCTTCACTCGCGAGCCGGTTCAGTGTTTCCCGCAAAGTTGACATCGACGCAGAGTAGCGTTCGCGCAGGCCATCCAGCTTTAGCTTAGATCCCGGAGCGAGATCCCCGAAGATGACGTCACGCTTGATGCGCTGATATGTCGACGCGCCGACGACATTGAGGGATTTTGCCATTTCTTATCATCCGTTGGCTGCTGGGATCTCTGACAAAGTACCCCAAAGCCCGACAAGCTGCAATTCACTGAATGATATGTCGCTCTTAAAAATATCTGACATTATTGATTTCGTGTTGCATTCATGTAGGTTGCTCGAAACAGAGAGTCGGGCGGCGGAGAGGCCAGAGCATGTCAAAGAAGATACAGATCGCGGTTGCGGGATTTGGTCTGGTCGGACGTCGCCACGCAGAGGTGCTCAGGCGGGCGCCAGACATGACATTGGCCGCGATTGTTGAGCCAAGCGCCGAAGGCCAGGCAACTGCGGCCACGCTGGGCGTGCCGGTCTTCGCTTCACTCGAGGAAATGCTTCAGACGTCGAAACCGGACGGTGTTCTGCTTGCAACCCCAACGCCGTTGCATCTGGAGCAGGGCCTATCATGCATTGCCGCGGGCTGTCCGGTTCTGATCGAAAAGCCTATCGCCGTGACGTCCGAGGACGCGCGGCAGCTGACCGAGGCTGCGGACAATGCCGGTGTTCCGATGCTTGTGGGTCATCACAGGCGCCACAACGGGATGGTCCAGGCGGCGAAACGTGCGCTGACAGAAGGTGCCGTCGGGGATATTCGGGCAGTTCAGGCGACATGCTGGTTCTACAAGCCTGACCACTATTTCGAGGTTGCCCCTTGGCGCACCCAGAAAGGGGCGGGGCCCATTTCTGTTAATCTTGTTCACGATGTTGATTTGCTGAGGCACTTTTGCGGTGAAGTCACATCCGTACAGGCCATTGCGGTTCCGTCCCGCCGGGGCTTCGAGAATGAGGATTTGGCGACGGCCGTCCTGCGGTTCCGCTCGGGCGCGATTGCAACGATCTCTGTCTCGGACAGCATCGTTGCGCCGTGGAGCTGGGAGCTGACGGCCCGAGAAAACGCCGCATACCCGGCCACGTCCGAAAGCTGTTATCTGATAGGCGGTTCAGAAGGCGGAATGTCCCTGCCCGATTTGCGGGTCTGGAAACACGCGAATGCGCCAGACTGGTGGACGCCGATCTCGTCGCAGGTTCTGACGTGCAAGATGGATGATCCACTGGCGGTCCAATTGGCCCATTTCGCTGCTGTGATCGCAGGGCGTGAAAAACCGTTGGTGTCTGGCTGGGAGGGTCTGCGGTCGCTCGAGGTGGTCGAGGCTGTGGCGCTTTCATCCGCGACTGGTCGCGAGGTTTCCCTGACCGATGAAGCCGGACGCAAATCTGCGGAGTTCGCCTGCGCATAAGCAAAATATCAGATATTTTGTAAAACATATTGCAAAATAGGGAAAATGGGGCATAAATCAGCGCGACGCCCGTTGCGGCGCAAAACTTAAGGGAGGAACCTCATGTTGAAATTTACGCGTCGTGCCGCGATCGCCTCGGTTGCCGCACTTGGCTTGGCGGCTTCTGCGCTTCCTGCAGCTGCAGACGGGCACAAAGTGACATTTACATTGGCAACGTCCGGCTCTGAAACAGATCAGCGTTCTGTTGCCATGGCCGAAGTCTTTGCGCCGATGGTGGCGGCCTTTGCCGATTATCAGGCCGGTTACAACGGCACGCTATTCGCACAGGGCACTGAGCTGGAAGCCATCGCAGGTGGCAATCTGACCATGTCGATCGCCTCTGCGCAGGAACTGGCACAGTTCTTCCCGGAATTTTCGATCTTTGCGACCGGATATGTCCATCAGGACGCAGCACATCAGGTCCGCGTTTTCAATGACCCGCTGATGGACCCGTTCAAGCAAAAGGTTGAAGACGAGCTTGGCGTGAAGCTGCTGTCGGTCATGTACCTTGGCCGCCGCCACGTGAACCTGCGGCAAACCCGCGATGAACTGGACGTGCAGACACCGGCCGATCTGGCAGGTGTGAACTTGCGGATGCCCGGTACCGATGCATGGCAGTTCCTCGGCGCTGCCCTTGGCGCATCGCCCACACCGCTGGCCTTCTCGGAAGTGTATACATCACTTGCATCGGGCGCGATTGACGGCCAGGACAACCCGCTTCCGACCGTTGTTGACCAGAAGTTCTATGAGGTGACCAAGCAAATCTCGCTCACGTCGCATCTGGTTGACCTGAACTATATCGCGTTCTCGCTCGAGACATGGAACAGTCTGACCCCGGACCAGCAGCTTGTCGTTCAGCGCGCCGCTGACGCTGCCGCTGCTTATGGCCGACTGAAGCAGCTCGACAAGGAAAACAATCTGGCCGACTTTATCCGTAGCCAAGGCGTTGAAATCTACACACCGGACCTTGAAGCGTTCCGCACCCATGTGCAGGCGCAGTATGTCGGCAGCGAAGCTGCGGCATCCTGGCCCGAGGGTGTTCTGGATCGCATCAACGAGCTGGGCAACTAAGCCACGAGCAGCCAGCCTCGGGAGAGCCAAGATGAAGAAGCTTCAAGAATGGTTCACCCGTGGCGCAGAGTTCATCGCCGCCATGTCTTTGGCGGCGATTTTTTTCACGTTTCTTCTGCAAATTCTGTTCCGGTACGTCCCGTTTCTCGAACCCATCGGATGGTCAGTGGTCTTGATCTCTCTGCTGTGGGTCTTTGTGATTTTCTTCGGCTGCGCGTTCATCGTCCGAGAATCCGACCACGTCGCGTTTGATGTCCTTTATCTGGCCGTGCCACGACATGTCCGCAAAGTTCTTGCGCTGGTCAGTGCCGTCCTGATGGTCATTGCAATGCTCTATTCTCTGCCCGCCATGTGGGAAACGGTGTTCGCAAACCGCCTGATGGACCTGAAGAAAATTCAAACCATTCGGATGCCGATTACCGGCGACAAGATCGCGATAAAATGGCTGTTTGCACCCTTTGTGATGCTGATGATCGTCGCCACGTTGCGCTATCTTTGGCGCATCTACACGGTGCTGCGCTTTGGTCCACCCGAGACCGAGATGGAAAAGTTGCTTGGCGGTGAGACCGACAAGGCGGAGTTGGATCAATGAGCCCTGAGCTGATCCTCGGCATGGCCGCTTTGTTTGGCATGGCGGCCATTGGCACGCCAGTTGCCTATGCCATCCTCGTCGGTGTTCTGGTTTATCTTGGGGTCTCCGGACAGGATTTGGCCATCGCCGGAACCACAATGGTGCAACGGTTGTTTGATGGCTTCTTGTTGCTGGCTGTCCCGCTTTTTATCGCGTCCGCCAACATCATGAATGCCGGAACAATCTCGGATCGGCTTTTGCAATTCTGTATCGCGCTTGTAGGGCGCTTCCGGGGCGGAATGGGTCATGTGAACGTCGTCGCCAGCCTGATTTTTTCAGGCATGTCCGGCTCTGCCGTGGCCGACGCCGCCGGGATCGGCAAGATTATCATCGACATGATGGTCAAAAGCGGGCGCTACACCCGTGGCTATGCGGCTGCCATCACGGCCGCGACCGCCACCATCGGACCTATCATTCCTCCGTCCATTCCCATGGTGCTTTATGCGCTGGTGTCCAACGAATCCGTTGGTGTCCTGTTTCTGGCAGGCATCGTTCCGGGTCTGGTCATGGGTGCCGTGCTGATGGGCATGAATTTCGTCATCTCACACAGACGCGGCTTTGGGCAGGAAGAGCCGGTTCCCTTGCGCGAGTTGCCGAAACTTACGGCACGCGCAACGCCCGCATTGTTGATGCCGGTCATCCTGCTTGGCTGCATCTATTCAGGTGTGACCACACCGACAGAAGCGGCGGCAATCGCGGCTCTTTACGCGCTGATCGTTGCGGCAGGCCTTTATCGCGCGATCCAGATCAAAACGCTTTATCAAATATTCGTCGAAAGCGCGCGCTCGGCGGCCTCTGTCGGGCTGGTCATCGGGGCGTCGATGATCCTGACCTACGTCGTCATTCAGGAAAACGTGCCGCAGGCAATCTCTGACATGTTCTCGGGCGCTGACATCAGCCCGCTCATGTTCATTCTGCTGGTAAACATCCTTGTGCTGCTTTTGGGCTGTATTCTGGATGCCACGGTCATCATCCTTGTCATCATCCCGCTCTTCATTCCGACCTGCCGCGAACTGGGCATCGACCTTGTGCATTTCGGCGTGCTGATTGTCGTCAATTCAATGATCGGATTGATCACGCCGCCATATGGCATCCTTCTGTTTGTCATCAATGCGGTCACAGGAATTCCGCTGAAAGAGATCATCGCCGAAGTTTGGGCGTTCCTTGCGGTTCTGCTTGGCGCTTTGCTCCTCATGATCCTCGTTCCGGACATCGTCCTGTGGCTGCCGCGCCTGTTCGGGTATCAGGGATGACCCGGCTTTCGGTCGCAACGACGAATGTTCCCGGTGATCTGCCGCAGAAACTGGAACAGATCGCGGCGGCGGGGTTCTCTGGTGTCGAGCTTTATGAACCCGATCTGACAGGCTTTGCAGGCAGCGCGGACGAGATCGGCAAGCTGGCGCGCGCGCTGGGCCTTAACATCGAGGTCATGCAGCCGTTCCATGATTTCGAGGGATTGACTGACGATGCCCGCAAGGCCGCATTTTCGCGCCTCAAGCACAAGTTGGACCTGATGACGGCGCTTGGTGCCCGAACGCTGCTGATCGGAAGCAGCACACATCCGGAAGCATCATCAGATTTCGCACAGATCACCGAAGACTTCCGGGAATTGGCGGATTGCGTTGGCAGCGCAGGTTGTCGCGCCGCCTTGATTGCTTTGCCTTGGGCGCGGCACCTCACGACCGAGCTGAACGCGCTGAAGATCGTTGAGGCCGTAAACAGCCCCGCCTTTGGTATCGCGCTGAATTCATTCTTTTCACTTGCCGGGGGCGAACAGGCTGCCCGGCTGCGGGACATTCCCGGAGATCAGATATTTCATGTCCAGCTTTCTGACGCCCCTGCCCTTGAATTTGATATCACACGTCTGAAAAGCCACTTCAGCCTGTTGCCGGGGCAAGGCGGGCTGAACTTGGCAAGTTTTGTCCGGATCGTTGCGCGATCAGGCTATCAGGGCCCGTGGTCAATCGCCCGCGTCGGGGCGACCGCAGAAGGTAGCCGGGCGGCCCACGCCCGGGATGCATTTCGCGCGTTGGCTTCGCTATTGGATGAGGTCGCCATACGTGAGCCTGCATTGGCACATCCGCTTGAAGGCCTACCACCGCGCGTCACTCCAACCGGTCTGGAATTTCTTGAATTTGCAGCCGCAGGCGCTGACCATGACCGTCTCGCGCGGCTTCTGGAAACCATGTGTTTTCGCAAGGAACGCCAGCACCGGTCCAAATCGGTCGAGCTTTGGCGTCAGGGCGCAATCAACATCGTGGTCAACTCAGAATCCAAGGGCTTCGCCGCCAAAGCCCGCGCCGAACATGGGCCCTGCGTCTGTGACATGGGATTGCGTGTTCAGGACGCTGAACAAACGGTGGCGCGGGCCACGGCCCTTGGTGCGCCCGAATTTTCACAACCCGTCGGGACGGGCGAGTTGGATATTCCTGCCATCAAAGGCGTTGGCGGGTCCGTTGTGCACTTCATCGATGAGAAGTCCGACCTGCATCGCGTCTGGGATATCGAGTTCGATCCCGTACCAAAGGAACGTAGCGTTCAGCCCGTCGGCCTCCGGCGCATCGACCATGTCGCCCAAACCATGCGCTACCAAGAGATGCAAAGCTGGCTGACTTACTACCTGTCGACTTTTGAGATGGAAAAGGCAGACGTGGTCGACGTGGCCGACCCGTCGGGCATCATTCTCAGTCAGGCACTGGCCAGCCCGGAAGGCGAAGTTCGGTTGAACCTCAATGGCGCAGGAGAGCGGCGCACCTTTGCAGGTGCCTTTCTGGCACAAGGGTTTGGCGCAGGCGTGCAGCATCTGGCGTTTCTAAGCGATGATATCTTCGAGACATCCGATCTGCTTGCCGCCGCCGGATTTGAACGGTTGGCAATGCCCGCAAACTACTATGAAGACCTGCGGGTTCGCTTCGATATGGACGACAATCTGGTCACCAAATTGAGGGCCGGTGACATCCTCTATGACCGCGACGGTCGGGGGGAGTATTTTCAGATCTATTCGGCCCCGTTCTGGGGCGGGTTCTTCTTTGAAATCGTGGCGCGCAAAGGGGGCTACCAAGGCTACGGCGCACGCAATGCACCGATCCGGCTGGCCGCGCAGATGCGTCATCTGAAAGAGACGGAGGCGGCATGAGCAAAGACGCCGACGCGGTGCGCCACTGGTGGCGAACCGCGATCATCGACATGGCACCCGGTCGGATTGCCTTTCGCGGGCATCCGATCGAGGATTTGATTGGCAGCGTCAGCTTTGGGCAGATGATCTGGCTGATGACGCGCGGCGATCTGCCGTCGCCAGAACAGGCGGCGCTGCTGGAGTGCGCCCTTGTCGCAGGTGTGGATCATGGTCCGCAGGCACCGTCGATTGCCGCCGCGCGCATGGCGGCAACCTGCGGCATCGGCCTTAACAACGTCATGGCGACAGGCGTCAATATGCTGGGCGATGTCCATGGCGGAGCTGGCGAACAATGCGCAGAGCTTTACGAGGATGTCGCTGCGCGCATGGATGCTGGCGAAGGGCTTCGGGCCGCCACGCGCAATGGCCTCGGCGCGTGGCGCGAGGCCAATGGCAAGATCGTTCCGGGCTTCGGCCATCGGTTCCACAAACCCGTCGACCCGCGCGCGCCGCGTCTGATGAAATTGGTCCGCGAGGCAGCGGAGGCAGGCACCGTATCGGGCCGGTTCGCCGTAATCGGAGAGGCATTGCAGTCTGAAATCGGTCGCGCCCGCGGCGCAGAGATTGCGATGAACATCGACGGCGCGACGGCCGTGATCTTTTGCGAGCTTGGCTTCCCGCCACCACTATCGCGAGGCTTGTTTTGCCTGAGCCGGTCGGTCGGCGTTCTGGCCCACGGTTGGGAACAAATGCAACAGGGCGGACGCAACAAGGGGCCGATGCCGCCTGCATATTTGCCTGAATACACACCACAGGGGGACAATGTGTGAGCGCGCGAAAGCCTTCCGGGTCGGTCTGATAGGCACCGGTCGCATCAGCGACATCTATCTCAAGAACATCAGGGATTTTGCAGGCGTCGAGATCACGGCCTGCGGGAGCCTCAACATGGACGAAAGCCGCGCCAAGGCGGCAGAGCACGGCGTGCCGCGTGTCATGACACCGGAAGAGATCATCGCCGATCCTGACATCGACGCCGTGCTGAACCTGACCATCCCGGCGGCCCATGCGGGTATCAGTCTGGCAGCGCTTCAGGCCGGCAAGCACGTCTATTCCGAAAAACCCTTTGTCACCGATCTGGCAGAAGGGCAGCGCATACAGGATTTGGCGAAGGCGCGCGACCTGAAGGTAGGAAGTGCGCCGGATACGTTCTTTGGCGGACGCTGGCAAACTCTCCGCAAGCTTCTGGATAGCGGCGTGATCGGCGAACCGCATGGGGTATCCGCCTTTGTGCCGACCAGCGGGGTCGAGCGCCACCACCCGAACCCGGATTTCTACTATGCCAAGGGCGGCGGGCCCCTGCTGGACCTCGGCCCATACTATCTTGCGGCCATGGTGTTCTGCCTTGGCCCGATTGCGCGGGTTGCCGGGCTGGGGCGCAAGCGGGAAGCCAGCCGTCTGATCGAAAACGGCCCCCGGAAAGGCCAAAGAATGCCCGTCGAAGTCGACACACATTGCCTAAGTCTGATCGCGTTCGAAAACGGTGTTGTGGGGCAGATGATGGTCAGCTTCGACGTCTGGGAAAGTGAAACGCCGCGTCTGGAAATCTACGGCACCAAAGGCACAGTTTGTATCCCTGATCCTGATCCGGGCGATGGTGCCAATATTTTTCAAGGGCCGGTCTGGGTGCGTACCCGCGACACCGCGCGCTGGACAATGCGGCCCCGGCCGAATGCACCACCGGAATGGGAGGTGGCCGAGAATACACACGGGCTGAATTTTGATGCGCGTGGCATCGGGTTGGCGGATTTGGCCGCAGCCGTGCGCGAAGGACGAGAGCCCCGCGCCAGCGGCGCGCTTGGCCTGCATCTTTGCGAGGTCATGGAGGGGATGCTGCAAAGTTCAAACCTGGGCGGCTTTGTGGACATCGAAAGCACCTGCACCCGCCCACCGATGCTGGCCGAGACAAAAGAACAAGGCCTGAATGTCGATCTGAAAACTGTGCCATGACCATCGAAACGCTGACCATCGGCGATCCGTTTTTCGCCATCCGTATCCTCAAAGATGAGGACATCCACCAGATCACCGGGAAAACCATCGTTCTGAATCTCGCTGATGCACCCCTTCGGGTTCGTGAACAGACCCTTGGCACGCTGCAATCGGCGATCCTGAAGGATACCGAGGTTCGCGACGCGGCGCATGCCGTCCTGATCGAAGGATTTGCCGACCACGGTGACGAAACCGCCCTCCTTTCCCGCATCCGGGACACTTGGCCGTCGGCGTATCAGGTGCGTGGCGAGGAACGGTTACGTGGTCTCGAACACTATATGTCGCCCAAGGTCTGGATCGGGCAGTTTGGCTTTACCCTTTATCATTCCGCGGCCGTACCGCTGAATGTTGGTCTGCATCGCGATCACGCCTTTTGCCGGGTGCCGGGCTTCCGCGAGGTGCACACCCAAATCATCGGCTTCGGCAAGATGCAGCAATGCCGCGAGAAAGACGTCGAAACGCTTTACCTCGAAGAACCAATGGCCCCGGGCGCGACCCATCGGCCCATGTATGACGCCGACGGGAACTACCCTTGGCACCAATTCGAAACCATCACGCCCTCGGTTTTCATGGCCGTCGAAATGCTGCCAGAGGGCGCAGTTCCGCCGGAGGTTTGAAGCATGCTATTGCCAGATCAGATTGACATTGATGCGCCGATTCCTCGCTTGTCCCGCCGTTTGCGTCTGGGCGTAGTCGGTGGTGGCCGCATTGCAGGGATGCAGGCCATGGCCGCACGGATGACTGACCGCTGGGAAGTTGTCGCCGGGGCGTTCTCGTCCGACCCGGCCCGTGCCAAAGCGGCGGCGACAAGTTGGTATCTTCCAAAGGATCGCTGTTACGCTTCGTTCTCTGTGATGGCCGCTGCCGAAGCGGCCAGAGACGATGGCGTTGACGCGGTGATGATCACGACGCCAAACCACCTGCATTTCGACTGCGCGAAAGCATTCCTGCAGGCCGGGATTGACGTGCTTTGTGATAAGCCGTTGACCAACGATGTGGCCGAGGCGGAAGCCCTTGCAAAGCTGGTGGATCAGACCGGCTGCGTCTTTGGCGTCTCTTATGTCATGTCTTGCTTTCCGATGATCCGGCAGGCGCGCGAAATCGTGGCAGAGGGCAGGATCGGCAAGATCAACCAAATCCATGTCGAGTTCTTGCAGGACTGGATGACGCCCGAAGGTGTGGCCGACGCCCCTCATGTGAAATGGCGGCTTGATCCGGCCAAGTCGGGCAAGACAAGCTGTGTTGGCGACATCGGCACGCACGCGGCGCATCTGGCGAGCTTTGTCAGTCACCTCCCCCTGACTGCACTTCGCGCCGAATTTCACGTTTGCGGTGCGCCAAAGCAGTTAGAAGATACCTTCTTCGCCTGGACCCGTCATGGTGATGTACCGGGGACGCTCATGGCCACACGGCTCGCACCCGGTAATCGCGGCGGCTTGCGGCTCCGCGTCTTTGGCTCTGAAGGGGGGCTGGAATGGGGTTTGGAAGACTGCGACCGGTTAAAGTTCAACCGGTTTGGGGAACCCGACCGTGTCATCAGCCGTGGCCACGGGCATGGGGTTTCGTCTGCCACAGAAAGGCTTGTCCGATCCGCACGGGGCTTTCCCGAAGGGATTATCGAAGCGTGGGGCAATCTTTATACCGAATTCGCCATGGCCGTGGCCGCCCGCCTTGATGGGCGCGAGCTGCCCGACGGTTGGCTTGGCATGCCACGCGTTGCCGATGGGGCCGAAGGCGTGCGGTTCATTGCTGCCAGTGTGCAGTCGAATGAGGCTGGCGGCACTTGGGTGAGAATCTGATAATTGATGATTTACAAAATATCTGACATTTTGTAAATAATAGGAGAATAGTGACTCGGTCCGGGGAGGCCACCCATGTCAGATGTCCAGCAAGCCGACCGAAGCGAGCCGCTTTTTTCCCTTGCCCATCTGACGTTGATTAACTGCACCCCGGCGGAACTGGTCTACGTCGCAGCACGCGCTGGGTACGATGCCGTAAGCCCGCGCCTGATTTCCATGAACGTCCCCGGGGAATTCGCCCATTCTGCGTTGGACAAAGCGCAGGTGCAGGCCACGAAAACGGCACTTGAAACCACGGGGCTTCAGGTGCTGGATATCGAACTGGCCCGGATCACCGAAGACTGCGACCCGCGCGATTTTGAGGCGGCGCTTGAGCTTGGTGGAGAACTGGGCGCGCGTCACATGATCATGTCGGCCTGGACTACGCGGCGGGACGACCGGAATTTTCTGTTGGATGTCTATGCCGAGACCTGCGATCTGGCGGCGCCCTTTGGCCTGACAATCGACCTGGAGTTTCCGTCATTCTCGCGCCTCAGAACGCTGGACGAAGTGCTTGATATCGTGCGCGCCGCCGACCGGCCCAACGGTGGCATCCTGGTGGACACACTTTATCTGCATCTCAGCCGTGTCGATCTTGGTGAACTTTTGCATGTCCCGCCTGAGTGGCTGCATTTCCTGCACATCTCTGACTGCTTGCCCGGCATTGCCGACACGCGCGAGGGCATGATCCAGCTGGCACGTGACGCACGACTTTATCCCGGCGAAGGGTGGATCGACTTTGCCGGCATCATCGAGCGTTGCCCGCCAATGAATTATTCCATCGAACTGCCCAACCAGAGCCGGGTTGTGGAACTTGGTTACGAAGAACACGCCCGCCGCTGCCTGACACACGCCAAACAGACATTCGGCGCAGCCCGTTCCAAACGCCGGGTTTCCGCGCCACTCGCGGCCTGACCTTGAAACATCCAAGCCTTGAGAGGAAGCCGTGAATGGCACGTGAGTTGACAGAAGACGAAAAGGCCCATGCGCATGACCTGCTGGCGCGCGCCCGCGCCGCCCAGTCCCAGATCGAAGACTGGACGCAGGACCAATTGGACCGGCTAAGTCAGGCGATTGCGTGGTACGCCGGAAACGAGAAAACGTTCACCCGGCTGGCCGAACAGGGCGTGGATGAAAGCGGTATCGGCGACCGCAACGGCCGCCCTGCAAAGCGTTTCAAGATCCAGATGGTATTGCGCGATGTGTTGCGCACGCCGTCTACTGGCATCGTCGACGTGGACGAAGCAAAGGGACTGGTAAGATACGCAAAGCCGGTGGGTGTCATCGCGTCGCTCATCCCGATGACCAACCCGGCGATGACGCCGCCAGTGACGGGCGTATCCTCGGCGAATGCGCGCAACGCGGTGATCTTTTCGCCTCATCCGCGCACGGCGCAAACAACGTGGGAGATGACCGAAGTGATGCGCGCCGCTTGCCGCGCTGCCGGTGCGCCAGAGGACCTTTTCCAGGCGATCCGCAAACCGTCGATCCCCCTGACGCAATATCTGATGAAAATCTGCGACCTGACCTTGGCCACAGGCGGCAAACCAATGGTGGAGGCTGCCTATTCCAGCGGCAAGCCTGCCTACGGTGTCGGCGCGGGCAACTCTTCAATCGTCATTGATGAGACCGCGGATATCGAGATTGCTGCCCGGAACACGCGCATCTCCAAGACATCTGACTTCGGCTCGGGATGTTCGGCCGATGGCAACATCATCATTCAGCGGTCGATCTACGACCGGATGGTGCAGGCGCTGATCGACGAGGGCGGCTATCTCTGTTCGCCCGAAGAAAAGGCGCTGCTAGAGGCGGCGATGTGGGACGAAAAGGGCAACCGCACTTTCCCGACCATCGCCTGCCGCCCACAGCAAACCGCAGACGTAGCGGGTTTCTCGATCCCCCAGGATCGCAAGTTCCTGATGGTGGAAAATCAGGGCCAGATCGGGCCAGAGCACAAATTCTCAAAAGAGAAGCTGACGACCCTGATGGCGCTTTATCACTTCGCGACCTTCGACGATGCGCTCGAAACGGTCGCGGCGATCTACAACACGGGCGGGAAGGGCCATTCCTGCGGTATCTACAGCCATAACGATGAGAATATCGACCGGCTGGCGCGTCTGGCACCGGTCAGCCGGATGATGGTCCGCCAGCCACAATCAAAGGCCAATGCAGGCGCCTGGACCAACGGGATGCCAATGACCTCCAGCCTCGGATGTGGCGTCTGGGGTGGCAACATCACAAACGAGAACGTCACCATGAAACACATGATGAATTACACCTGGGTCAGCCGTCCGATCCCAGAGGATCGCCCCTCAGAAGAAGAACTGTTCGGTGAATTCTACGGACAAGAGGTCGCGTGATGCCGGACGGAAAAACAATCAGCAAACTGGACGGCAAAACCGTCGCGGAACATATCGTCGACGCCCTTGAACGGCGGGACGTTAAACACGTCTTTGGCCTGTGCGGACACACGAACATCGCCGTGCTGGCCGCTTTGGCGGATAGCCCTATCGACTTCATCACTGTGCGGCACGAGCAAATCGCAAGCCACGCCGCCGATGCCTATGCCCGCGTGCAAGGCCGCGCATCGGTGGTGCTGTCGCACCTCTCCCCCGGCCTGACAAACTGCGCCACAGGCGTCGCCAACGCCGCCTTGGATTGCATCCCGATGGTGGTGATCGCGGGTGATATCCCCACGCACTACTACGGCAAGCATCCGCATCAAGAGGTCAACCTGCACGCGGATGCAGCCCAGTGGGAGATTTATCGCCCCTTCGTCAAACGCGCTTGGCGCGTGGATCGTGCCGACCTGATGGCCGAAATCCTGGAAAAGGCCTTTCATCTTGCTGAAAGCGGCCAACCAGGCCCGGTTCTGGTGAATGTGCCGATGGACATCTTCAGCGAAGTGATCCCGTCGGACAGCTTTGACCGGGTTGCAAAGAACACCAAAGCACTCGTCAAGCCTTCGCTCGACGACGAAACAGCGGCCCGGATTGTGAGTGATCTGGCAGCCGCCAGGGATCCCGTCGCGTATATTGGCGGCGGGATCCTGCTTGCGCAGGCCTCTGCCGAGATGGAGGCCTTTGCCGAACATATGGGCCTGCCCATTGCGCATTCGCTGATGGGCAAAGGTGCCGTGCGCGATGACCACCCTCTTGTGATGGGCATGACCGGGTTCTGGGGTACAGAGCTGGTGAACCAGACCTGTTTGAATGCAGATTGCGTCTTTGCCGTGGGTACGCGGTTCAAAGAGGCCGATTGTTCCAGTTGGTATCCCGGATACACTTTCAACATCGCTGCGAAGGGAAATGATACCAAGGTCATCCACATCGACATCGAGCCACAAGAAATCGGTCGCAACTACCCGACCGAGATCGGCGTGGTTGCGGATGCCAAGGCTGCACTGCGCGTTCTGCTGCGAGTGGCGAAAGACATGTATCCAAAGGGCTTCGACCGGGCCGAAAAGAAGGCCGAGATCGCGGCGTTCCGCGAAAACTTCAAGGCCTCCAATCTCGAGATGCAGACATCTGCCGCCTTCCCGATGATGCCAGAGCGTATTCTGGCCGATACACGCAAGGCGCTCCCTCGCGACGCGATCATCACGACCGACGTCGGTTGGAACAAGAACGGCGTCGGTCAGCAATTCGACATCCTGACACCGGGTTCGATCCTGACACCCGGCGGCTTTGCCACGATGGGCTTTGGTCCGCCGGGGGCCATCGGGGCCAAACTTGCCGCCCCGGACAAAGTTGTCCTTAGCCTCGTTGGCGACGGCGGCTTTGGGCAAAACCCTTCTATGTTGGCAACGGCCGTCGAACTGAACCTCGGCATCGTCTGGCTGGTGATGAACAACAATGCCTTCGGAACCATCGCCGGGCTGCAAAAGGCGCATTACGGTCTGACGTATGGCACGACCTTTCCCGGCCCGCCCGCGGCACCCACCAACGGACCGTGCTATGCCGAAATCGCGCGCGCCTATGGCGCAGACGGCGTGCGGATCCGCTCCGCACAGGAATTGCTGCCCGCGTTAGAGGCCGCCATCGGCTCTGGCCGCCCCACCGTCCTGGACGTGCCGATGATCAATAACCCGACGCCAACGACCGGGCACTGGAACATTCTGGACATCTATTCCCCGGACAAGGACGTCTCTCACGTATCGACTTAACGTCCGGCAACAGCAGCGCCGGACATTGGCGCGCGGCCAGGGCCGAAATCGAGAAGGTCCCAGATCAAAACACCCCCAGCGCCAGACCGGCTGCCAGTCCGGCGCCCAGCGCTGCGCAATCTTCCAGTTGCTCATGCGTCAGGGTCTTGGGCGCCAGAATTGCCTCTGCCGTTTGCGCGTTTGTGCAGATGATCAAGGGCGGCTGCGCTTCTTTCAGACGCCAACCTGTTGCAATCCGGGCGATTTGCCGCGCCGCGCCTGTCCCATCCGAACCCGCACAGATCATCAGCGCATAGGGTCGGCCTTCGATCCGGCCCAGAAGCGGATAGTAGCAGCGATCAAAGAATTCCTTCATTTCCCCGGACATCGT
Source organism: uncultured Paracoccaceae bacterium (assembly GCA_947493335.1). GTDB lineage: Bacteria > Pseudomonadota > Alphaproteobacteria > Rhodobacterales > Rhodobacteraceae > CANMYO01. Next base: position 261,397 of record CANLQO010000002.1, read on the forward strand.
GGCAAGGTTTTCAGGGCAACAGAACAAGAACCCCTTTGCCACAAGCAGATCGTCAGCCTCGGTTTCACTGGCTAACAGAAGACGCGTCCGAATTTCGGGCCGGGCGCCGGCGGCGGCCGCATCGGCCATCTGGCGGCTGCCACCGGTCCGGGAATGATAAACGATGGCAAGGCTGTTCGGTTCGTCCATTTTCTGATCCTTGGTCACGCTTGCGGATCATTGCAAGGCAAGAATAGTCCGGTGTGTCGGCGTCTCTTCGGGCGAAACGGAATAGGCCGGAACCAATTTCAGGCCTGCGCAGGGGGGCCGCATTCTATGAAAGCATCTGAGGGCTCAGCCGCCAGCGCATCGCGCAAATTTTCGGCCAGCGCCCTTGGTGAGCACGGCTTTTGCAGCAACGGCGCGATGACATGGCCCATTTCACGGTCGGTGTAAGCGGCGTATCCCGACATATACAGGATCGGAACATCTGGCCGCATCTTGCGCACCTCTGCCGCCAGCTCAAAGCCACTGATCCCTCCGGGCATCACAATATCGGTCAGCAAAAGATCGAAGGCCTCGCCCTCTTCAACCAGTTTCAATGCGGCCTTGCCGGAGTCCACTGACCGGACCGTGTAACCAAAGCTGACAATCATATCCTCCAAGGCTTCACGCAGCGGTTTTTCATCCTCGGCCAGCAGGATCAATTGGCCATCACCGGCGATGGGAACATGGCGTTCCATCGGGCCCTCGCGTTCGTCCAGATCCGACCCACGTGGCAAGATCAGGCGCATCGTCGTGCCCTGCCCCGGCTCTGTATAAATGCGCAGCTCTCCCCCCGACTGCTGAACAAATCCATAGACCATCGACAGGCCAAGCCCGGTCCCGGAATTGGTTGATTTCGTTGTGAAAAACGGGTCAAGCGCGCGGCGCTTGATCGCATCCGTCATGCCCGGACCATTGTCCGAAATCGAGAATTCCACATAACGATAGGACTGGCCGATGCCGCCCTCCTCCTGATGACGCAGCTCTGCCTCCAGCACCGTGCCGGGATAGCGATCGGCCTCGGTGTTGCGCTCTGTGCCGGGTGACCGCAGCTCTGTCACGCTGCGCGCAGCCACCGTAATTTCGTTCCCCACCCCTTCGCGCAGGATGGCGTCACGCGCATTCAGCACAAGATTAAGCAGGGCGTTCTCCAATTGCGCATCGTCGCAAAAGACGCTCATGTCAGGGTCATCGATGCGGAAATTGATCTTGATCGCGGACTCAATGGTCGGCCCGACCAAGACCTTAAAGTCTTCCAGCAGCTTTTCGACGCTATGAGAGCGCGACTTGCCCGGCTGACGCTTTGCAAATGACAAAAGCCGCCCCGACAATTGTGCGCCTCGTTCCACGGAATCGAGCGCGACCTTCGTGTATTCTTCCCGGCTTTTGGGGTCGTCTCCATCCGCGGCGAGTTGAACTGCATATTGGATCGTGGCAAGCAAGTTATTGAAATCATGGGCAATACCACCGGTCAATTGCCCCAGGGCGTCCAAACGGCTTGCCCGTTCGATCTGCTGCCGGTTTTGTTCTGCGTCTGATACGTCATCAATCGCCAGAACCATGCGCACAGTCGATCCCGGGTCTTCGACCCGGTTGCTGGTCAGCCGCACATACCGGCCGTCGCCGACGCCCACCCGTTCCATCAACGCGATCTCGTGGTTGAGGATTTGGCCCGCGAGCACCCGGTTGATCGGGTCAGAGGACGCATCAAGCGGCGCCAGATTTTCGCGGTCCAGAAACGTCACATCCGGCGGTCGGTCAAAAGGGGCTGGGTCAGAGATGCCACCCAGAAAGTGACGCGCCGGACGATTGGCCAGAATGATCCGGCCTTCCTTGTCAAAAGCGAGGATTCCGCTCGAGGCGGTATCCAGCACCGTTTCCAACCGCGTCCCAAGTTGCCGGACCTCGCTGTTGCGCATTGCCAAAGACGCATTGGCATCCCGCAAGGCTGCGGCGTTGCTTTTGAAGACCTCAAGCGCACCATTCATCGCGCTTAACTCATCATTGCCCTCTGGAACCGCACCAACGACATCCGGCTCGTCCTTTGCGATTGCCAGAACCCGGCGGGTCAGCCGCCCGATGCGCCGATTGAATTGTCGCTCTACCACGATCACCAACACACCGATGATCAAAAGACTGGCCAGCCCGGTAATCAGAATTGTCGCAGTCCTTGCACGCACGACCAACGCCTGTGCCTGCTGGCTGGCCGCCACCACGTCCTGATAGGTGCCTTCTGTTTGGCCCCGCGCCAGTTCCAGCAACCCATCGGTGAGCACCTTTTGTTCGTCAAGCCCGGCCTGCCCTTCGGCACGCGCGTTCTGCAATCGGGCGATCTGATCAAATATACCATCGGTCCCCAACATGATGTCCGAGGTCGCGATGGCCCGTTCGGCAAGTGCGGTCTGCGTCGGTCCGCGCTGTAGCTTGGCGATCTGCGTCGCAAGGTTCTGAATCACCAGCTTTGACCTGACCTGCAAGCGATGCGGGCGTATCCCTTCAATGTTCTGGCCAATGGACGCGATGAACAGACGCTCGCCCTCTGCCGCGTCAGCGATGCTATTCAGCGTCAGCAGATCGCTGAAAGTGCGTTGCACCCTGGACGCTGTCGCGGCGTCATTGCTGGCCGCCAATGCCGAGATATCGCGATCAAGCGCGATCTTCTGCGCGACCAGCTCGGTTTCCAGCAGCGCGAGCATTGCGCCAACCTCTTCCCGGGCATCAAGGGTCTGACTTGCAAGCCTTGCTTCCGCATCCAATTGCTCAATCTGAATGTCCGCAACTTTCGCAACCACGGCCTGATAGGCGTCAAGCTGGGTCAGGATGGCATTGGCATTTGCTGCAGCACCCCCATCAGGATCAGACAGCGCTTGTCCCAGCGCATCTACATCGCTGATAAGCGTCCCGGTCGCAGATCGCACCTGGTCAATTCGCTGCAAGAAAGTGATGTTGCGCGCTTCGCCCGCGATCCGGTTCAATTCCCTTATCAAACGCGTTTCACGAAACTCGCTTTCGATCAGATTGCTGGACGCCTCTTCCTGCCGATCAATAAGCTGCCCAGTGGCGTAATTGACGATCGTCGGCAGAAGGATGATCAACAGCGCAACGGTGAACAGCACGAGGCGCAGTCGGGCGGCGATGCTGGAAATGCCAAGGCGTGATTGGTTCAATACCGTCTCCATGGCGACAAACTAACGCTAGCGTTTGAGCACTCAATTGATACTCTACAACTCATTAGGGTAAATTGCGTCCATTGAATACCCAAAGGAGCGAGCCTTGCCCTTACACCGTGACAGGCCATTATTTCCCACCCGTCGTCGGGTGATGCAGGGGGCGGCAGCGGCGGGTGCACTTTCCATGTCGCCGCTAAAGGTAAAAGCGCAGGGTATTGAACAGCTTTCATCTTATGCCGCCGAGCGCGCCAAGACCCTTGCAGCCGGGCGCGCCGTCGCCCTGCGCTTTCTTGTTCCCGTGGGGTCAGAGGCCAACGTCGCACCCGTGATTGCTGCGTTTACAGAGAAAACCGGGATCACGGTCGACCTTCATCCGATTGCGCTGGACGACATCAACACGCATCTGATCCTTAGCGCGTTTACGAATGATCAGCCCTACGACGTTGCCTTGCCCGCAACCTATGCGCTGCCCGATCTTGTCGATGCCGGGGCCATCCGGCCCCTGACTGATTTTGCCCGCCGTCACGAACCTTTGGGATTGCGCAGCGGGGTCCTGTTTGATGTCGGCGATACCTATGATGGCGAAATCTATGGCTTTCAGGCTGATGGCGACACCTACGTCATGTTCTACAATGCCCGGCTTTTGAATGATCCGGCCGAACAGGACCGCTATCTGGCGCAAACTGGCACGCCACTGACAATCCCGGACACCTGGGAAGAACTTGATCAGCAGATGGCCTTTTTTCATCGGCCCGACGCAGGCCTTTATGGCGGTGCGCTTTTTCGGGTGTCCGGGTACCTCGCGTGGGAATGGTGGGTGCGATTTCATGCCAAGGGCGTCTGGCCCTTCGCGCCTGATATGACCCCGCAGATTGCCGGTGAGGCCGGCGTTGCCGCCCTGACAGAGCTGATTGCCGCATCCGCATTTCTTGTCCCCGAAGCCGCCACGCTGGGCCTTTTCGAGAATTGGCAACGTTTTGGCCGCGGTGATGTCTATTGCAACATCGGCTGGGGCGGCACGCAGAAGTATCTGAACGGCCCTGAGTCCGCGATCCGCGATGACCTCGTGTTTGGTCCGACACCCGGGGGCGTGGTTGACGGGGAAATCCTGCGTGCGCCCTATTTTAATTGGGGCTGGGATTATGTTGTCAGTCAGGCCAGCACCGAACCTGAGATCGCCTATCTCTTTTCACTGTTCGCCAGCAGCCCTGATATCTCAACCCACTCAGTCCGGGCCCGGGACGGTTATTTTGATCCATTCCGCACAGAACACTACGCGGATCCGATCATCCGAGAGGTCTATTCAGACCCCTTTCTTGATGTGCACCGTGAGAGCCTGCAAAATTCAATCCCCGACCTCTATCTGGCCAATCAAAGCGAGTATTTCAGCGTGCTGAACAACTGGCTTGATGCCGCCATGAACCAAGAGATCAGTCCTCATGAGGCACTGGTGCGCACAACGCAGGATTGGTCCCTGATCACCCTGCGCGCCGGGGTGGACAGCCAGACCGAACGTTGGGCACGTCTGCGGGCAAAGTATCCGGAACCGACGCGCTCCCGCCTTCGCGATCTATAAGCGCCTATTTCCCAAGATAGGCTTTCAGCGCTTCGGGTGGGTCTGCAAAAAGTTCCTGCGTCGGCACAGGCGGGGCAGCGACACCGGCACTGACCAAAATCACCTGATCCGCCGCACGCTGTGCATCGTCAGGGTCATGGGTCACCATCAGCACCGTGCGCCCGACCAGCTTTTCGCGCACAAGCGCAAGCATTTCGGCCCGCATGCCGGGGCCAAGTGCAGCAAAGGGTTCGTCAAGCAGGACCACGGGTCGATCCGCCACAAGCAACCGCGCAAGGGCCGCGCGGCTTTGCTGGCCACCTGACATCGCGGCGGGCTTGCGCTGTTCCATGCCGTCCAGTCCTACGGCCCGCAGCGCCTCTGCCACCGCCAAGAGATCCGTCTGTGACAATTTGAGGTCAGGGCGTAGCCCCAGACCAACGTTTTGTGCGATTGTCAGGTGCGGAAACAGGTTGTTGTCCTGAAAAAGCGTCGAGATCGGGCGCGCACCGGGCGCGGCGTCGGTGATATCCTGATCCTGCCAAAGCACGCGGCCGGCTGCCCCGTCCTGAAATCCTGCAATCGCGGCAAGCAGCGTCGACTTGCCACCGCCAGATGGGCCAATGATCGCCGTAATCCCCGGTTGCACCGTCAGATTGGCAGACAGCTGGAATGCACCCAGAAAGATGCGCAATCCATCAAGCGTCAGCATCGCGGCGGCCTCCCTGATCGCACAGCCAGAACAGCAACAGTGACAGCGCCAGCAACAAGAGGCCAGCGCCTGCCGCCGCCTCCATCCGATAGGACCCCATCAGCCGGTACATGGCCAGCGGCAGCGTTTCCTGTGCCTCGCCCGCAAACAGCGTGATCACCCCCAGATCCCCCATCGACAGCGCCGCAGCCAACCCTGCCGCAAACCCCAAGGGCCTTCGGATGCGCGGAAAAACAACGATGCGCAACCTGTTCCATCCCTGCATCCCCAGACTTTCGGCCAACTTTCCATAGTCCGCCTTCACATCCGCGACCGCTGGGCCGATTGCCCGCACGGCAAAGGGCAGCGCCAGCGTGGCATTCACCAGAATGGTCACTGGCAGGGCCACACTCCGCGGCGAGACAAAAGGATAGACCAACACAAAAAGACCGGTCCCCATCACCAGCCCAGAGGCTGCCAGCGGCATCACCCCGATGACCGAAACCGCCACGCCGCCGCGCAAGGACAATGCAACGGCAAGGACAACACACAACCCGGCCGAACCTGTCGCCACCATGATCGACCGCCCCGCGGCGGCCCAAACTGCACTCGGCATCTCGATCAGGCCGGGCACGCCGCGCAGTACCACCATCGCAAGCGGCAACAGCAAGAACAACGCAACCAGCGACAGGGCTGCGGCGTCAACGGCGGCGCGTCCCTGATCCCACCGCTGCACAATCCGGTCCATGCCGCGCCCCATGCCTTGGGTCGGCGTGACCTGCCACGCCACAAACGCCGCCGACAAGCCCAGTCCGAACTGGATGCAGGCCAGCAGGGCCGCGCGCCCCAGATCGAAATCGAACTGGATCGCCTGATAGATCGCAAGCTCCACAGTCGTGGCTCTTGGTCCGCCACCCAGCGTCAGCGCCACGGCAAAGCTTGTCAGACAAATCAGAAAGATCACCAGTGCCGCACCCGGCACGACCCGCGCCAGCATCGGCACTTCCAACAGCCGGAAGACCGACCCGTTGAGCGAGGCGACAAGCCGGAAACGTTCTGCCGGGATCGCCTGCCAGCCTTGCAGGATCAGCCGCACCGCCAAGGGCAAATTGAAGAACACATGCGCCAGCACCACGCCCCAAAAACCGTAGATGCTGATCTGCGGCAGACCGACTGCGGCCAACGCGCTGTTGATCACGCCACCGCGCCCAAAGACCGCCAAAAGACCCAGCACAGCGACAATGACCGGCAACAGAAACGGCGCACCCAAAAGCGTGATCAGAATGCGCCGCCCCCGAAACGACCGCCGGGCCAGCGCCCGGGCCGCTGGGATGGCCAGCACCACACTCAGCATCGCAGACATGATCGCTTGTGTGATTGTAAACCGGACCGCCGCCCAATCAGCCGCGGATAATCCGCGACCAAGTTCTGCCCGCCAGCCGACTGCGGCAAGGGTGCCAAGGGTCAACCCCAGCACCAGCGCCATCGCCAGCCATGCGGGCAGCTTTTGGATCACTGCGACAGCGCCGCGCGCCACTCTTCCAACGCGCCGTCACGGGCGGCGGCAGCGGCATCGGATGACAAAAGCAGGGCCTTGTTCGGCGTCACCAAAGTTTCAAAACCTGCAGGCAGCCCTTCGGCGGGCAGCTTGGCAGGGTACATCCAGTTGGTCGTCGGGATGATCGACTGGAATCCGTCTGACACCATGAAGGCAAGGAACTGATCGGCCAATTCGGGCTGATCCGTGCCGGCCAGCTTTCCGGCCACTTCGACCTGCATGTAGTGGCCCTCGTCAAAAGCCCATGCGACCTTGCTGTCGTCTTCTTCGGCGATCAGGTGATAGGCAGGCGAGGTGGTATAGGACAGCACCGCGTCAGCCTCTCCCTCCAGAAACAGCCCGTAAGCCTCGCTCCAGCCGGGCGTAACCGTGACGATGTTGTCGGCCAGCGCCGCCCAGACGTCTGCCGCCTCATCCCCATAGGCGGCCTTGACCCACATCAGCAGGCCCAGACCCGGCGTGGAAGAGCGCGGATCCTGAATAAGGATCTTGGCGTCGCTCTCGGCCAGTGCCTTCAGGGACGTTGCGGCATCTTCGCCCGCGTTGCCGACAAAGGCAAAGTAGCCCCAGTCAAACGGCAGAAACTCTGCATCGTCCCACGAAATCGGCAAGTCCAGTTCGGCGCTCACGCCATGCGGGGCAAAGAGGCCCGTCGCGCGCGCCGCCGCCGTCAGGTTGGTATCAAGGCCCAGAACAACATCGGCGTCGCTGCCTTTGCCCTCCAACTGCAGTCGCGCCAGCAATGCCGCGCCGTCGCCTGCGCCGGTAAACACCAGATCGCAGTTGCAGATCTCTTCAAATGCCGCTTCGACCGCCGGGCCGGGGCCCCAATCACTGACAAAGCTGTCGTAGGTCATCACGTTGAGCGTTGGCGTCTCGGCCATGGCACTTGTCGCGCACAGGGCTGCTGCAACGCTGATGGATAGGGTGGTTTTCATATCGTCCTCCATGAGCGGGCAGGCGAATGGGGGACTGCGGAATTGCAAGACCTTCCCTCCGCCGGTCCTAACCGGTTCAGGTTCAACGGGTCAGCTTTCGCAATCTCAGGCCTGATGGCCCCCCCGAGGTACGGGGGAACCTAGGGTCATGTCAGACAAAGGGCAAGTGGGTCATTCCGCCGCGACAAGACGTCTTTGCCGCCGCGCGTCCAGCCGTTCGGCCATATTTGCCCCCAGCATCAACATGGCCGGTGTCACCACCAGTGTCAGCACCGTGGCGATGACCAATCCGCCTGCAATCGCGCTGGACAATTCTGTCCACCACTGTGTGGAGGGCGCGCCATAAACGATCTCGCGCGTGCCAAAATTCAGGTTCACACCAATCACCATCGGCATAAGTCCAAGCGCCGTGGTGACAGAGGTCAGGACAACAGGCCGCAGACGCTGTGCGCCGGTCCGCAGCGCCGCCTCTTTCGCGGATCGGCCTGCGCGGCGCATGTCGTTGTAGGTATCGATCAGGATGATGTTGTTGTTCACCACGATCCCCGCCAGCGCGATAATGCCGATCCCGACCATCACGATCCCAAACGGGCGGCCTGTCACGATCAGCCCCAGCAGAACACCCGCGATGGAAAAGACAATCGCGCTCATCACGACAAAGGCCTGATAGAAGCTGTTGAACTGCAGCACGAGGATCACGAACATCAGGAACACGGCAGAGGCAAAGGCGCTCATCAGGAACACCATCGTCTCGGCCTGATCCTCTGCTTCGCCCGCGAACGCATAATTGGCCCCATCGGGCAAACCCGTCTCCTCGAGTGCTGCGGTTAACGCCAGAACCTGATCGTTCACCAACACATCAGGGGCGACGTTCGATTCAATCGTGACCACGCGTTTCTGATCCAGCCGGACAATGGTGCCGACCCGCTCTGACGGCTCAAACGTCACGAAGTTTGAAATCGGCACCAGCCCCGATGACGTCGGCACCCGCAGGTTGCCCAATTCCGCCAGCGACCGTTCTTCACGCGGGAAACGCACCCGAATATCCAGTGATCCATCGGTGTCATCAGGTCGATAGTCCGCGACCGTGATCCCTTGGGTTAGCAGTTGCACCGCCTGCCCCAGCAGGCTGACATCGGCACCAAAACGCGCGGCCTCAGCTCGGTTGACGTTGATCGACACTTCAACACCGGGCAAGGGCCGGGTGTCCGTGACGTCCGTGAACCCCCCGATTTCATCCATCAGGCGGCGCACCGTCTCCACCGCTTCTGCCTGCGTTTCGGGCGACTTGGCCGTCACCTCCAGGCTAATCGGCTTGCCATCTGTCGGGCCACCGCTATCGGTCTGGACCTGCACATCAATGCCCGCGATATCCGCAACACTTGCGCGAATATCCTCACCAATTTCCGCCGCCGTGCGTCTTGTGTCCCAATCGGTCAGTTCAAGCTGCAGCGTGCCGATCGTCTCTTCATCACCACGCCCCGCGCTCATCATAGACCGGGCGTAGACACTCGCCACTTCGTCGTAGCCCAGCACACGGTCCTCCACCGCGCGCACCAGCGCATCACGTTCGAAGATCGAGAAATTGTCCCGCGCCCGCACCTGCACCTGCATGAATTCGGGTTCAACGTTGGGAAAGAACGTCACCCCGCTGCCGAATTGCCCATACAGCTGGAAAGTGCCCAAAAGCATCGCCAGCGCCAGCAGCACGGTCGCGGCTGGTCGCAGGATCGCCCATTGCAACAGGCGCACATAGGCACCCGTCAGCCCGCCGATCTCGCGCGGATCGCCCGCCTCTGCCGCGTGCAAAGCGGCCTTGGCCTTGGCCGATTGCGGTTGCCGCTTGCCGATCAATCCACCCACCACCGGGATAAAGATCAGCGCCATAAAGAGTGAGGCAAAAAGCGTCAGGATCACGGTGATCGGCAGGAATTTCATGAACTCGCCCACCATCCCGGTCCAAAAGAGCAGCGGGAAAAAGACGCTTAGCGTGGTCAGGGTCGAGGCGATGATCGGCCAGGCCATGCGTTTGGCGGCAAAGGCATAAGCCTCTTTCGCGCTGGCCCCTTCCTGCAATCGCCGGTCCGCCAGTTCTGTCGTGACAATTGCCCCGTCCACCAGCATCCCCACCACCAGAATCAGCGAAAAGAGGACCACGATATTCATCGTGTAACCCATGACCCACAAGGCCGTGACACCGGCCAGAAACGCACCGGGAATGGCCAGACCCACCAGCAATGATGACCTTGGCCCCAGTGCAAAAACGACCACGATCATCACCAGAATGACCGCGGCGATCACGTTCGCCTCCAGATCATTCAGCATGGTTTCCACCTGCTCGGACTGGTCCTGCAGATAGGTGACTTCAACTGTGTCGGGCCAATCAACGCTGATCTCATCCACCAGCGCCTGCACCTCTTGCACGGTTTCGATGATATTCGCGCCAGAGCGTTTCTTGACCTCTAGCGCCAGCGCGGGCTGGCCGTTGATCCGGGCAAATCCGCTGGGGTCCTCAAACGTGCGGCGGATCGTGGCGACATCAGCAAAAGTCACCACCGCATTGCCGCGCACCTTGATCGGCATCGCCATCACATCATCCAGATCTTCGATCAGACCGGGCACCTTCAGAACGATGCGGCCCGCCCCGGTTTCGATCGCGCCCGCCGCAATCAGGCGATTATTGCGCTGGATTTGGCTGATGAGCTCATCAAACGACAAATTATATGTCTGGAACACCGTGGGGTCGATCAGGACCTCCATGAATTCCGTGCGCTGACCGCCGATATCAACCTCAAGCACGCCACTCAGACCTTCAAGCTGGTCCTTCATGTCATCGGCAAGATTGTTCAGCGTCCGTTCTGGCACCGGGCCGGACAGAATGGCCGTGATGATCGGGAAAAGCGCGGTGTTGATCTCTGTGATCGTGATATCCTGCGCGCCCTCGGGCAGTTCGCTGTTGGCGCGATCCGCGGCCTCGCGCACCTTGTCCAGACCTTCCTGCGCATCAAAACCGGGGTTAAACTCCAACTCGATACTGGCAAACCCTTCAGAGGCGTGTGCCTCCATCGCTTGCAAGCCGGTGATCGACCCGAATTCTGTCTCCATCGGCTCGATCAGCAGACGCTCTGCATCGCCGGGGCTGATCCCATCGAGACTGGTCGAGGCATAGAAAAGCGGGATCGGGATTTCCGGGTTCGCCTCTTTCGGGATGGCGCTATAGGCCAAAGCACCAACGCCCAATATCAGCAAAAGCGCCATGACGGCCACGCGCGACCGCGAGAATGCAGCGTCAATGATCGCGTTCATGATTGCGGCTCCTCTGGCTGGGGTGAGACGACCTCACCCTCGCTGACGAAACCTTGCCCAACGGTCACGATATCCACCGTCTCGGGCAGGCCCGTCACCCAAACGCCGTCGATCTGCGCACTGACGACGTCGATGGGAAAGAAGGCCACGACGTTGTCGGCATCCACCGTCTTGACGCCAAGCCGACCATCGGTGTCGAGCGATACGATGCTGGGCGACAGAAAATGCGCCACCACATCACCTGTCGGGATGCTGATTTCGGCCGAGATGCCTGCAGGGATCGCACCGTCTTCGTTTGGCACTTCGATTTCGGTCAGAAAGGTCCGCGTTTCTGCCGCAGCCGACGTGCCAACAAAACTGACGACCCCTTCGCGGACTTCGCCGGTGATGAAGGCTACCGTTGCTGGCTGACCATCCTGAATGGCATTCAGGGATTGCTGCGGCACCTGAATGGACACCGTCAGCGGCGTGTTGTCGACGATCCGGCCAATCTCTGTCCCGGCTGACACGAATTCACCCGGATCCAGGTCAAGCGTCTCAATCCGCCCGTCAAAGGGCGCCAGGATCATGGCGTTGTCCACTGCATCCTGTGCCGCGATGACCTGATTTTCGGCAGAATCCACCATTGCCTGATCCTGTGACACACGATCAGCCGTCGCCACCCCGCGTTCAAATAGCGCTTGTGTGTCGGCAAGGTCTTCGCGCGCGCGGTTCAGGTCCTCTGTTGCGCGGGATAAATCCGCCTCGGCCCGTTTGACCGAGATGCGGGCAATCATGTCCCCGCGCGAAACATTCTGACCCTTCTCAACAAAGACTTCGGCGACATCTCCGGTGGTCTCGGCACGCAACGCGCTGTCACGGTCCGGCAAGGCCTGCCCTTCGGCCTGAAAGAATTGCGTGACCGCCTCAGCAACAGATCGCCGCACCGCGACCGAGACCGGTGCGACCTCCAGTCGTTCAACCTTTTGGTCTGCATCATCCGCCGGGGCGACAAAGCCGCTTCCCATCCAGCCGACAACGGCCAGCGTCAGGATGACCGCAATCCATGTCGACCGCCCCGCCCCCTTATCATCCTGAAACGTCAATGGCGTCGGCGAAGCGGTGGGTTCGGACATCTTGGCCTCCAACGGGCGAACTTCAAATTGGTGTTATATCGGCGTGATATAGGCAATTTCCGGCGGCACACTAGTGTTAGCCCAGAATATCCCGGGTGATCTGCTCAAAAATATGTGCCCCGACGGGGATCAAATCGTCGGGAAAATCATAGTCAGGGTTGTGCAGGGCCGCAAATTCCTCTCCCGGTCCGAGACACAGCATCGCTGCCTTGGCTCCCCAGCCAAAGACGCCAAAATCTTCGGACGCCCGCATCGGCAATCCCTCTGGCCCGTGGCGCACGCCGATCTTGTCCATCGCCGCCTGTGCCACCTCGGTTGCTTTCGCGTCATTGATGGATGCAGCAAAGACATCGCAATCGGCGAATGAAACCGCCAGACCATGCGCCTGTGCCTGATCCTGCGCGAGTTTCCGAGCCTCTGCCGCCATCCCGTCCAATGCATCGTCCCGCGCTGCCCGCAAGGTGGCGTTGATCACCGCTTGGCCGGGGGCAACCCCAAAGGTCGGCTCGCCCAATTGCACGTGGGTCACGGTGACAAGGCGGAAGTCGTCGGCAAGTGGACCACCTGGCCCCAGTGCCCCAAGCGCCGGGATCAATGCGGCCACGGCAAGGCCCGGCGATGTACCCTCTTCGGGCTCCGCTGCATGGGCCGTTTTACCATCCAACCTGATCTCTAACCCGCGCGAGGCGCAATTGATCAACCCTGCCCGTGTCGCCACAAACCCAAAGGGCCGCCCCGGTTCGTTGTGAATGGCGAAGGCCCAATCGGGCGCGATCTGTGCAAATCGCGGATCGGCCACGACGGCACGCGCGCCGCTGCCATCCTCTTCTGCCGGTTGGAACATCAAGATGACCCGCCCGGTTTTGGGCGGTGTACGGTTGAGGATCCGGCCCAGCGCCAACAGGAATGTCATATGGCCATCATGGCCACACAGGTGCCCCTTGCCCGGCACCTCGGATCGCCAGTCCACCTCGGTCAGCTCGTCTATTGGCAGCGCGTCGAGTTCCGCACGGAACAGCACCGTTGGCCCGGCTTGACCGCTGTCGAACACCGCTGCCACGCCATGCCCGCCCAACCCGGTCAGTACTTCTGTGGGCTGCAGACCGGCAAGTGCCTTTGTGATGGTGCGCGCGGTTTCAACTTCTTCGCCCGAAATCTCGGGCCGGCGATGCAGGTCGCGGCGAAAGGCCGTCAGTTCGGCAATGTCGGAGTTGGTCAACATGCCCACACTCAAAGCGCAACACTTGACCGCGTCAAGACGTCCGGGGGCTTCCCCCGCCCGCGGCTTTGCAATATCGGATGGCGCGAACAAAGGACGCGCCAATGTCGATCAACAGCTTCGGTCATCTATTCCGCTTCACCACCTGGGGTGAAAGCCACGGGCCTGCCCTTGGTGCCACGGTTGACGGCTGCCCGCCCGGCGTCGCGATTGACGCCGCAATGATCCAGCATTGGCTGGATAAACGGCGCCCCGGTCAAAACAAGAATACCACTCAGCGCAACGAACCTGACGCGGTTGAAATTCTGTCAGGTGTCTTTGAGGGCCGCACAACCGGCACGCCGATCCAGCTGATGATCCGCAACACCGATCAGCGGTCCAAGGATTACGGGGACATTGCCAATACGTTCCGGCCCGGTCATGCCGATATCACCTATCACCAGAAATACGGGCTTCGCGACTATCGCGGCGGTGGCCGGTCCTCTGCCCGCGAAACCGCGGCGCGCGTGGCCGCAGGCGGCATTGCCCGCGCCGCCATGCCCGATGTTCAGGTCACCGGTTACATGGTGCAGATGGGCGAAAAGAAGATCGACCGCAGCCGCTTTGACTGGGATGTGATCGGGCAGAATGATTTTTGGTGCCCTGATCCTGTGGCGGCGATTGAATGGGAAGAATACCTGCAATGGCTGCGCAAGGATGACCACAATTCCGTAGGTGCCGTTATCGAGGTTGTCGCGCGCGGCGTGCCCGCCGGAATTGGCGCGCCGGTCTATGGAAAACTTGATACCGATCTGGCTGCTGCAATGATGTCGATCAACGCGGTCAAAGGTGTTGAGATTGGCGAAGGCATGGCGGCAGCGGCCCTGACGGGACGCGAAAACGCGGATGAAATCTTCATGGGGAACGACGGGCAGCCCGTCTATTCGTCGAACCACGCGGGCGGCATTCTGGGCGGGATCAGCACCGGGCAAGATGTGGTTGTGCGCTTTGCGGTCAAACCGACGTCTTCTATCCTGAGCCCCCGCAAATCCATCCGCATGGACGGGACCGCCACCGACGTCGTGACCAAAGGGCGGCATGATCCCTGCGTCGGCATTCGCGCCGTCCCGGTGGGCGAAGCGATGATGGCCTGTGTGGTCCTTGATCACATCCTGCTGGATCGGGGTCAGACCGGCGGTGTGCGCGGCAAGATCGGCTGATCAGGTTTCGCTGCCTTTGGCAGCGACCGGCTGGGGGCTTTGCCCCCAGACCCCCAAAGTATTTTCGACCAGAAGAAGTCAGGGCGCGGCGGGCTGTTTGCTCAGTTGGACCGCCAGAATGCCACCAGCGATGATGATCACGCCAAGCACATCTGTCAGCCCCAGCGTCTCTCCCAACAGGACCGCGGCCGTTGCGACACCCAAAAACGGGTTAAGGAAATGGAAGGTAGAGGCTTTCACCGCGCCAATCCGCCCAACAAGCAGAAACCACACCAACGTCGCCACCAGCCCGGGCACCAGCGTGGTATAGACAAACGCGACAATAAGCTGCCAGGTCCAGGTGACCTCCCAACTTTCCAGAGCCAGCGCCGGGCCCCACAGCACTGCACTGCCGACCAGCATTTGCAATCCCACGATCATCAGGACATTGCCGCCCGATGACGCCCCCATCACGGCCAGCGTTGCGACAGTCAACGAGATGACACCGATCACGCAAAGCAGGATGCCAAAGAGGTCAGTACCGCCCTGCAACCGCGCGCCCATGATCAGGCTGACGCCGATGCAACCTGCGATTAGGCCGGCAACCCCCAATGGACGCACGCGGGTTCCAAAAATCAGCCACCCGGCCACCGCAACCAGCAAGGGCATCGTCGAGGCGATGATGGCGGCAAGCGACGCCTCGACCGTTTGCATCGCGATGAAGTTCAACCCCAGATAAAGCGCATTCTGGCAAACGCCGAAAATCAGGACGCCAATCCACTGGGTGCGGGACAAGCGTGCGGATTGACCCAGCGCCATCGCAATGGCCACGCCGATCAACCCCGAGATCAGAAAGCGCAGCGCCAGCGCGGTCAGCGGCGGCGCATACTCGACAATGACCCGCGCCGATGTGAAAGCCGAAGACCACATGGCGGCAAAGGCCAGCCCCATCAAGATCGCTTTGAAATCCACTGCCTGCCCCGCTGACCCTCAACGTGACTTAGGCCCTAATTCGGCCGGTCCTGCAAGATTTGTGATGATTGGCTTAGGCGCCTGTGCCGCGCCAGACCGCAGCCCCGGTGCGGGCCAGAATGCGCAAGTCGTGCGCAAAGTTCAGGTTTTCGACGTAACGCACATCAAGCGCCACGCGCCGTTGATAGCTGACCTTGTTGCGTCCCGAAACCTGCCACAACCCAGTGATGCCAGGTTTAGCGGCCTCATACGCCCAGCGACTTGCGCCGTAACGATCCAGCTCTTCTTCCGTCACCGGGCGCGGCCCGACAAGGCTCATGTCGCCGGTCAGAACGTTCCACAGCTGGGGCAGTTCATCCAAACTTGTCTTGCGCATCAGCCGCCCGATCCGGGTGATCCGCGGATCGACCTTGAGCTTGTGGGATTGTGACCATTCCGCATATGCGTCCGGATTGTTGCGAAGATGGTCCGCCAGGACCCTGTCGCCGTCCGGCACCATCGACCGCAGCTTCCAGCACCGGAACATTCTTCCATCGCGTCCCACGCGCATATGACCGTAAAAGCCACGCCCACCGTCACTGCGGACAAGGACCCACAAGAGCGTGACGATCGGAGCGACCACCGGCAAAAGCAGGATGCACACCGCAAGGTCGAATGGCCGCTTCAACACGCGGGCATAGACAGATTTCGACGCAGCCCGATCCGGGACAACCTGTCCTGCGACGGTGATGTCGTCGACTGTGATCTCACGCAACTGGTTCATCTTGTGATCCGACTCCACAAAATCGGCAATTTGAATGATGTCGAAGATGACGTTACTTCACGACAACGACTTAACAGAATGTTCATACCCTTAGCCGACTTCGTACTCCGAATCGCTACGATTCGCCACACTTCACAGGGTTAACGCCCAAGAACCGTGCAAAGTCAGCGTTTTGCCGCCAAATTGAGCGGTTTTCCAACAAAAAGGCCGCCCGATAGAGCGGCCTTTTTTCAAGTTATCGACAAACGCCTTAGTCGTTCACGCTGTCTTTGAGTGCCTTGGCAATGGTCATCTTGACCACCTTGTCGGCCTCTTTCTTGAACTGCTCGCCGGTGGCGGGGTTGCGCACCATGCGCTCGGGGCGCTCGCGGCAGTAAATCTTGCCAACACCGGGCAGGGTCACAGCGCCACCGCCAGCGACTTCGCGGGTGATGATGCCGGTCACAGCGTCCAGAGCAGCGGAAGCCGCTTTCTTGTCTGCGCCCATTTCCTCGGCCAATGCAGTGACAAGCTGCGCTTTTGTCATTGGTTTCGTCGCCATTTTCTGGTCTCCCTAGTTTGCCCGATCTATGGGGCCTCTGCCCGCGATGATAACGGAATGTAGTGGCACACCACAACGTTTTGTGGCCTCTGGCAAGTGAAAATAAGGGGTTTTTCGCTGTTTTTCGGCATTTCCCGGCGTCAGAGGAAGGCCGTTTCCTCAAATGAGCGTAATTTCCGGCTGTGAATCCGTTCCAGCGGCATGTCGCGCAGGCGTTCCATCGCGCGAATTCCGATCATCAAATGCGCGGCCACCTGGGTCTTGTAGAAGGTCGAAGCCATGCCCGGAAGCTTCAATTCACCATGCAACGGTTTGTCCGACACACACAAAAGCGTCCCATAAGGTACGCGGAACCGGAACCCGTTGGCGGCAATCGTGGCGCTTTCCATGTCCAGCGCCACAGCGCGCGACTGGCTAAGCCGCTGCACCGGGCCCTCATGTTCGCGCAGTTCCCAATTGCGGTTATCCAGTGTCGCGACCGTGCCTGTCCGCATGATCCGCTTAAGCTCATATCCTTCCAGTTTGGTCACATCGGCCACCGCACTTTCGAGCGCGACCTGAATCTCGGCCAGCGGCGGGATCGGCACCCAGACAGGTAAATCAGCATCCAGCACCGCATCTTCGCGCAGGTATGCATGGGCCAGCACAAAATCGCCCAATCGCTGGCTGTTCCGCAGGCCTGCACAATGCCCGACCATCAGCCAGGCATGGGGGCGCAGCACGGCGATATGATCGGTCGCCGTCTTTGCATTTGAAGGCCCGACCCCGATGTTCACCAACGTAATTCCACCACCGCCTTTGCGCTTGAGGTGATAGGTCGGCATCTGCGGCATCTTGGCCGGCACCGGCAATGCGGCGGTCGGGTCCGTAATCTCGATGTTTCCGGTACTGACAAAACTGGTGTAGCCGCTGTCAGGATCGGCCAGAACCTCGCGCGCATAGGCCTCAAATTCCTGCACATAGAACTGGTAGTTGGTGAACAGTACGTGGTTCTGAAAATGCTCGGCACTTGTGGCCGTGTAATGCGACAGGCGGGCAAGTGAATAGTCGATCCGCTGTGCCGTGAATGGCGCAAGCGGGCGGGCACCGTCGGGATAAGTGAACCCCGTCCCATTGACGATATCGTCGTTGGTGTTGCTTAGATCGGGCACATCAAAGATATCGCGCAGCGGAAACTCCATCGCGCCACCATGTGGCACGCTGACGTCATCATCGTTGGCCACCGCGAAATGCACCGGCATCGGCGTCTCTGAAACGCCGATCACCACCGGCACGCCGTGGTTTTCCAGAAGTAGCCCGATCTGCTGTTCCAGATAATGGCCAAATAAATCCGGGCGGGTGACGGTTGTGGCGTAGACGCCCGGTTCGGCCACATGGCCAAAGGACAACCGGCTGTCAGTGCTCGCAAAGCTGGTCGAGGTCAGACGGATTTCCGGGTAAAAGGCCCGATACCGGGCCTCTGCCTGACCGCTGGCCAATACGGCCTGAAAGTTTTCCGACAGAAAGCTTACCGCAGTGTCATAAAGCGCGCGCAACCGCGCGACGGCGGCGGCCGGATCGGTAAAAGCCTCTGGGGCGGGCGCTTCGGGCGTCCGCAGCGTCAGTGTCGGGTCAGCGTTCATTCTGTTTCCTTGAAAAGGTCAGTCAGTTCAAATTTCGTCACATCTACCAGCCCAAGGTCACTGATCCGTAACGATGGGATCACAACAAGCGCCAGTAAAGAGTGTTGCATGTAAGCATTGTTCAGTGTGCAGCCACAGGCCGCCATCGCCGCGACCATCTGATCCGCCTTGGCCGCGACCTCGGCGGCGGGGCGGTCGCTCATCAAGCCAGCGATTGGCAGTTCGATCAGTGCGATCTCGGCATCATCCTTCCAGACGCTGACGCCCCCGCCGACCTCGCCCAGCCGGTTGGCGGCCTTGGCCATCAGCGCACGGTCCGTGCCGACCACGATCATATGGTGACTGTCATGCGCCACGGTCGAGGCCATGGCCATCGATCCGTCATAGCCGAAACCAGAGACAAAGCCGTTCACTACATCGCCTGTGGCCCTGTGGCGTTCGACCAGCGCGATCTGGCAAACGCCATTCGCGCCTTCAACAACCCCATCGACCACTGGCAGATCAGCCTCCAACGCCTCTGTCGGGGCCTGATTTTCGACCACGCCAATCACCCGCGCGGTTACGCGGTTGCGGCCTTCGGGGGCCGTGACCTCAAAATCAACCGGTGCCAGCGTCTTGCCCATGTGTACGGTCGCGCGGGCATCATCGGGCCAAGCGTAATGGGGGCAGTCCACCGTGATCTTGCCATCCCGCGCCACGGTTTGGCCCCGCGCGATCACCTCTTCAATCGGCAAGGCGCGCAGGTCCGACGTCAAGATCATATCGGCGCGGCGTCCGGGTGCGATGCTGCCCAGCTCGCGCTCCAGGCCAAAGTGCGTGGCGGTGTTGATCGTCGCCATCTGCAAGGCCACGACGGGGTCGCAACCACATTCAATCGCATGTCGCACCACGCGGTTCATATGCCCGTCGTTCACCAGCGTGCCCGCCATGCAATCATCGGTGCACAGGACAAAATTGCGCGGGTCGAGCCCCTTTTCCGTCACCGCCGTGATCTGACTTTCAACGTCATACCAGGCGCTGCCCAGCCGCATCATCGACCGCATCCCGTTGCGCACCCGCGCAATCGCATCCGCCTCTGCGGTGCCTTCATGATCATCCGACGCGCCACCCGCGACATAGGCCGAAAAGGCCACCCCCTTATCAGGAGAGGCATAATGCCCACCCACGGTTTTGCCCGCGTTCATCGTCGCGGCCATTTCCGCCAGCATCTGAGCATCCCCATTGATGACGCCGGGAAAGTTCATCATCTCGCCCAAGCCAATTATTCCGGGCCATGCCATCGCTTCGGTCACGTCCTCAGCGGAAATCTCAAAACCCGTCGTCTCCAACCCCGGGGCAGAGGGCGCGCAGCTTGGCATCTGGGTGTAAATATTGACCGGCTGCATCAGCGCCTCGTCATGCATCATCCGCACGCCGCGCAGGCCCAATACATTGGCAATCTCATGCGGATCGGTGAACATCGTGGTCGTGCCATGCGGAATGACGGCGGCGGCGAACTCTGCCGGGGTCAGCATCCCGCTTTCGATGTGCATATGCCCGTCACACAGGCCCGGGATCAGATAACGCCCGTCCGCGTCGATCACCCGCGTCTCTGGCCCGATGCAATGGCTGGCGTCCGGCCCGACATAGGCAAAGCGCCCTTCGGTCACGGCGACCTGCCAGCCGTCCAGCACCTCGCGGCTTTGCACGTTCACCAACCTGCCGCCGCGCACCACCAGATCAGCAGGCGCACGCCCTGCCGCCACTGCAACCAATTGCGGCGCCACCTCAGCCCAAGATTTGATGTGATGTTCCATCCCCAAAAATCGCAGAGATTTCAGGCAGCCACAAGGGGTCTGGTGTCCCGCGTTTGCGAATAGCAAAGTGCCGCCATGTTTGACCCCCTGCTGACCGCCGCCCAACCGATCCCTGTCCATGCCATTCTTGCGCTTGTTGCAATGGTGCTTGGCGCTTTGCAATTTGCTCTTCCGAAAGGAACGGGACTGCACCGTTTGTTAGGTCGGGGCTGGATCGGGGCGATGCTGATCGTCGCCCTCACCAGCTTTTTCATCTACGATTACCGCTGGGTCGGCCGCTTTGGCCCGATTCATTTGCTGTCAGTTCTGACGCTCTGGGGTGTCGGCGAAGGACTTTACCACGCCCGAAAGGGCAACATCGCCAAACACAAGTCAAACATGGTGCAGGTCTATTGCTTTGCCCTGATCCTTGCAGGGGCTTTCACCCTTACACCGGGCCGCGTCATGCACCAGGTCGTCTTTGGTGCGTCATAGCCTGTTGAACTCCAGCGGCTTCTGATCGGGGTTAAGCCGCACCATGCTGACATTCAATGCCGCCGCGATGCAGACCCAGACCATGTAGGGCACAAAGGCCATGCCAGCCCAGAAATCGAGGCTGAAAGACGTGATCATGCAGCCCAGCACGGCAAACCATAGCCCCGCCATCGCCATCAGCGAGGCTTTCCAATGCCGTAACCCAAAGAACACGGGCGTCCACAGCGTGTTGAACGCGATCTGAACGGCCCAGAACGCCAGCGCATAGCCGCTGCCATCCAGCACCGCGACCCGTGCGCCCGCGAACGACATCAGGATGTAGATGCTGGTCCAAGCAATCGGAAAGACCCAGTTGGGCGGCACCCAAGTGGGCTTGTTCAAGCCCTTGTACCACTCACCCGTGGGAAACAGCGCGCCCGTGGCACCCGCCGCGCCGCAAGCCACAAAAAACAACGCAAACAGCATCCAGTCCATGATCGGCACTCCTTTGTGGGATGCTTACGCCTGCGGCGACCCTTTGCCAATGTTGTCGCGCGCCGCCAGTTCAGCGAGCACGCCGATGACAGCAGCCGAACGCGGCTCATTCCGCTGACCCCTTGCGGCGGCATCCACCAGAAAGGCGACCTCTGGTAAGGCTGGCGCGTAGATCGACGCGGGGCGTGGCATCACCGATGACACCGCGGCCAGCGCACCAGCCTGACCCATCCAGATCAGCTTTTGCCATGTCGCCGTATGGGCACGGAAGTTGATTGAATTGTAGTGCTGCTTGCGCAACTCACCGCCGATCCCGTCATAGATCAACCGTGCGGCCCAAATGCCCATGCGCGCGCGTCGCGGCAAGGCGCTGATCCCGGCCTCGGACCGCCGGTAAAGCCTGTCCGCCTCTGCCAGCAGTGCCTTGACCATGCGCCGCACCTCGGGCGTCGGCAGCGGGTTGGCCATAAACGTCTCGGGCGTAAAGCCATCGTCGGCCAGCCAGTCGGTCGGCAGATAAATCCGGCCCGCGCGCGCATCCTCGCCCACGTCGCGGGCGATGTTGGTCAGCTGCATTGCCACACCCAGATCGCAAGCCCTCGCCAATGCGTCCCGGTCACGCACGCGCATCAGCACGCACATCATCGCACCCACTGCACTTGCGACCCGTGCGGAATAACTGCGTACATCCGACAGCGTGGCATAGCGCCGTTCTGCCGCATCCCACGCCAACCCTTCTAACAAGGCCTCCGGCAAGGCACGCGGCATCTCGAACTCTTCGACGATCGCGGCAAAGGCGCGGTCTTCCGGTGCATCCTTGGGTCGCCCGGCATAGGCCAGATCCAACCGATCCCGCAGCCGCAACACCGCCGCCGCCTTGTGTTGCCCCTCGTCCACCTCGTCATCTGCAAGGCGGCAAAAGGCATAGAGCGCCAGCGCCGGGTCGCGCACATTGGCAGGCAATAGCTTTGACGCGGCGTGAAAACTCAGCGACCCGGTGCGGATCACCTCGCGGCAGTGGTGCAGATCATCAGCCCGGATCATTCTGCCGCCACCTTCATCGCGGGCCGCGCCGGAGCATCGGGGATCAGAGCGTCAAGCACCTCTGCACTGCTGATAACACCCGGCACGCCAGCGCCGGGATGCGTGCCCGCGCCCACCAGATAAAGGCCCTTGGCCTCTTCGCTGACATTGTGCGGCCGGAACCATGCGCTTTGCAGGATGCGCGGCTCTATCGAAAATCCTGATCCGTTCGGCGACAGATAGCGGTCGCGGAAGTCTTCAGGCGTAAAGACAACCTCTTCGGTCAGATAATCCTGAAAGCCGGGGATCAGCCCCTCGAGCACCTTGGCCACCTTGGCCTTGTAACCCGCGGCCTCGCCCGCCCAATCGACCGGGTTTTTATGCCCCAGATGCGGCACCGGGCTGAGCGCATAAAACGTATCATCCCCTGCAGGCGCGACACTTGGGTCCGTCACGGCCGGGCGATGCACATAAAGTGACATGTCCTCTGCCAGCTTGCCCTTGATGAAAATGTCCCGCAGCAGCCCCTCATACCTTGGTCCGGCCATGATCGTATGATGACCCACGTCGGCCCATTTTGCCGCCGTGCCCTTGGTGCCAAAGTACCAGACAAACAGCCCCATCGACCACTTGCGGGTCTTGACCTTCTTGGTGGTCCAGCGCTTGCGCGGCGCATCCCGCAGCAGATGGGTATAGGTGTGGCCCGCGTCGGCGTTGCTGATGACCAGCGGCGCTGTCATCCGTTCCCCACCCTTGAGCGTCACACCCTGCGCCTTGCCGTCTGCAACTTCGATCCGGTCAACCTCGGCCCCAAATCTGATCTGTCCGCCCTGCGCGCGCACGACCTTCGCCATCGCATCCGCGATTGCTTGCACCCCACCCATTGCGTAATGCACGCCGAATTCCTTTTCGAGGTATCCGACAAGCGCATACATGCTGGTGACGTTCATCGGATCGCCGCCGATAAAAAGCGGATGAAACGATAACGCCATGCGCAAGCGTTCATCTTTTACCCGCGCCCGGGCCAGCCCAAGGATCGACCGATCCGCCCGCAACATCGCGAACTCCGGCAGCACCTTCACCGTCTCCCACAGCCGATGCATCGGCTTGGTCAGCATCCCTTCAAAGCCCACGACATAGCGGCGATAGCTGTCTTTCAGGAACCGCCGATACCCCGCCACGTCGCCCGGGTTAAACTTGGCAACCTCTGTCTCCATCCGGGGCGTGTCGCTGCAAGCCTCAAAGACCGATCCGTCGCCCCAGCGGATCTGATAAAAGGGCTCCAGCGACTTCAACGTGACGTCTTGATGAAAATCTCGTCCGCAGGCCGCCCACAGCTTTTCGTAGACCTGTGGCACGGTGATGATCGTGGGCCCCAGATCGAACCTGTGCCCACCCTTGCTGATGCTTGACCCGCGCCCGCCCGCCCGGTCAAGCCGGTCCAGCACCGTCACGTCATAACCTTTGGCCCCCAGCCGCATCGCAGCCGCAAGCCCGCCAAGCCCGGCACCAATCACAACGGCAGAGGGATCATTGGTAGATTCCATAGCCACAGCCTAGATATGTCAGCTTTAGTTGACAATCATCTTACGGGGTTAAGTTGACATATACCCCCGGAATCGCGTCAAATGTCAGGGTGAGTTGACACCGAAAGCCGCGCTGTGAGCCAGATCGTTACCCTGTCCTTTTACCGTTTCACCGGGTTCTCTGCCCGCGCGTGGGCGTTGATGATGATGGCACAGGGGCGCAAACCACTGGCCGCCACACCCGATATCGGCTTTTGGAAGCTTTGCGGCTCTGGCAAGGGCGAAGGGTTCAACGTCACCCTGAACCCCGCCGTCATCGCCATTCTCGCGGTCTGGCCCGATGCCGAAACGGCCCGCAACAGGGTCTCAACCGCGCCGATTTTCGCCCGTTATCGCGCCCGTGCCACTGAAAGCTGGTCGATCCTGCTGACCCCGACGTCGGTCCGCGGACAATGGGACGGCAGCGTCCCTTTTGCCGCTACCACCGATCAGTCCACCGGTCCCATGGTCGCCCTGACCCGCGCCGCCATCCGCCGCCGGATCATCCCGCGTTTCTGGCGGCAAGTGCCTGACATTTCAGCCAAAATTGGTCAGGACCCCAACGTCGCCTTCAAGATCGGGATCGGAGAGCTTCCAATGCTCGATCAGATCACCGTTTCGATCTGGCCCGACAAATCCAGCATGGATGCCTTTGCCCGCACCGGCCCGCATGGTGCCGCGATCAAGGCCGTCCGCACCGGCGACTGGTTTGCCGAAGAACTCTTTGCCCGTTTCAACGTCCATTCGGACATGGGCACATGGGGCGGCGCATCCCCCCTTGCAGCATTGGAGGCCGCATGACACAGCCCTTCCCCTTCTCCGCGATTGTCGGTCAGGAAGAGATGAAACAGGCGATGATCCTCACCGCGATCGACCCGTCCATCGGCGGCGTGCTGGTCTTTGGCGACCGGGGCACCGGTAAATCCACCGCCGTCCGCGCATTGGCCGCCCTCTTGCCCCCGATCCGCGCGGTCAAAGGTTGCCCGGTCAACAGCGAAAAGCCCGGTCTGGTGCCCGAATGGGCCGGTTTGGGGTCAAAACGCACCGCCGAAAAACCAACCCCCGTGGTCGATCTGCCCCTTGGCGCGACAGAGGACCGCGTGACCGGCGCATTGGACATCGAAAAGGCGCTGGCCCATGGCGAAAAGGCCTTTGAACCGGGCCTGCTTGCCCGCGCAAACCGAGGTTATCTCTACATCGACGAAGTGAACCTGCTCGAAGATCACATCGTTGATCTGCTGCTTGATGTGGCCCAATCCGGTGAAAACGTCGTCGAACGCGAAGGCCTGTCCATCCGCCATCCCGCGCGTTTTGTGCTCGTCGGTTCCGGCAACCCTGAAGAGGGTGAATTGCGGCCGCAACTGCTTGACCGTTTTGGGCTATCGGTCGAAGTCGCAAGCCCCAAAGACATCGACACACGGATAGAGGTCATCAAGCGCCGCGATGCTTACGAGAATGACAACGCCGCCTTCATGCTGCGCTGGCAGGCCGAAGATGCGGCGATCCGTGACCGCATTCTCAAGGCCCGCAAGGCATTGAAACGGCTCAAAACACCCGAACAGACACTGCGCGATGTGGCCGAACTGTGCCTCGCCCTCGGCTCTGACGGGTTGCGTGGCGAACTGACGTTGCTCAAGGCGGCGCGGGCCCACGCGGCCTTCCGCGATGACACCGCGCTGACCCGCGGCCACGTCCGCGCCGTGGCCCCGATGTCGCTGCGCCACCGTCTGCGTCGCGATCCGCTGGACGAGGCCGGCTCTGGCACACGCGTCACCCGCGTGGTCGAAGATGTCCTCGGATAGCCCCTGGGATCAGGCCATTCTGGCCCTGCGCCTGCTGGCAATTGATCCTGCCCTTGGCGGCATCACGCTGCGCGCCCGCGCAGGCCCCGTTCGCGATGGATTTCTTGGCAGCCTCGCGGTGCTGGATTGCAATCTGGTCAAGCTGCACCCGGCAATGACCGATGATGTCCTGCACGGCGGGCTTGACCTGTCCGCAACACTCGCCGCTGGCCGCGTCGTCCAGAAACAGGGTCTGTTGCAGGGCCCGCGCCCGATTTTGCTGACCATGGCCGAACGCACGCCACCGGGCTTTGCAGCCCGTCTTGCCGCGCATCTTGACGCCGGAGGCGGGCCGCTGATTGCGCTCGACGAAGGTGCCGCTCCGGATGAAACCCTGCCCCCCGCGTTGCAGGAAAGATTAGCGTTCGAGGTTGATCTGACCGGCATCAGCCGTGCCTCCGCCATCGCGCCCAAGGGCAAGACGCCGCGGCCCTACCCGGTGCTGCATACGCCTGCGCAATTGGCGCAGATTGTCACCACCGCGGCGCAATGCGGCATCGACAGCCTGCGCGCGCCTGCTTTCGCACTGGCCGCGGCAAAGGCCCACGCGGTCCTGCATGGCCGCACGGCCCTCTCAGACGCCGATATCACCGCCGCCTGCACCCTGACACTGGCCCACCGCGCCACGCAAATCCCAGAGGCAGAGCCGCCCGCGCCGGTACCAGAAACAGAGCCTGATGCGGGCGAGAAGACCCAGAACACGGACTTCGACATCCCGAATGAAATCCTTCTGGACGCGATCCGCGCCATGTTGCCAGACGATTTGCTGGATCGTGTCGCCGCTTTGCGGGCCCGCACTGGCAAGGGCAATGGCACTGGTGCCGCTCGCAAAGGCAACCGCCGGGGCCGGCCACTGCCATCCCGCGCCGGACGCAAAGGCGATGACGCCCGCATCGACCTTGTGGCGACCTTGCGCGCCGCCGCGCCATGGCAGACCATCCGCCGCCACGACACCGGGCGCGAGGGGCTGCACATCCGCGCCTCCGACATCCGCGCCAAACGGTTCGAGGAACGCTCTGACCGCCTGCTGATTTTCGCCGTGGACGCGTCGGGTTCGGCAGCTCTCGCCCGTCTGGCAGAAGCAAAGGGCGCGGTTGAGCTCTTGCTTGCGCAGGCCTATGCCCGCCGCGACCATGTCGCGCTGATATCGTTTCGCGGGACAGAGGCCGAAGTACTCTTGCCGCCCACCCGCAGCCTTGTGCAGACGAAGCGCCGCTTGGCCAGCCTGCCCGGTGGGGGCGGCACACCTCTTGCCGCTGGCCTGCAGTCAGCGCTGGAGCAGGCATTGCAGGCCCAGCGCAGGGGCCTGACCCCCACCATTTGCATTCTCACCGATGGCCGCGCCAACATTGCGCGTGACGGATCCGCCAACCGCGTGCTTGCAGCCGATGATGCCCAGCATATGGCGCGCACCATTCGCGCCAATGGCGTCGACGCGCTTGTAATCGACACCGGAAACCGCCCGGCAGAGGCGCTCAAATCCCTGTCACAGACCCTCAAGGCGCCCTATCTGCCGCTGCCGCGCGCGGACGCGAACCGCCTTTCCGCCGCCGTCTCTGACGCCCTTGGTGACTGACCCATGCGCTGGCCGCCGCCGTCCGACTGGCCCATGTCCGCCCACAGCCGACAGGTCTTTTGCCGCCCGCATCGCTGGCACGTGCAAGAGGCGGGCAAGGGCGAAACGATCCTGTTGATCCACGGTGCCGGGGGTGCCGCTCAAAGCTGGCGCGGCATCTTCCCCCTTCTGTCGGCCAGCCACCACGTCATCGCAGTAGATTTGCCCGGCCAGGGTTTCAGCCAGTCAGGCGCGCAGCAACGCTTTGGGCTACCCGCCATGGCCGCTGATCTTTTGGCACTTTGCCAATCGCAGGGCTGGCAGCCCGCCCATATTGTCGGCCACTCGGCAGGGGCTGCGATTGCACTTGAAATGTCCGAGCGATTGCGACCTGACCGGATCACCGGCATCAATGCCGCTTTGAGCAATTTCAAGGGCGTCGCTGGCTTTCTCTTTCCGCTCCTCGCCAAGGCGCTCGCCATGACGCCGCTGACGGCCAGCGTCTTTTCCAACACAGCCAGCCCTGACACCGTGCATCGCCTGATCAAAGGCACCGGGTCAACCATCGACGCCGAGGGAGAAGCGCTCTACCTCCGCCTGATCCGGGATAGCGGCCACGTCGACGCAACGCTGTCGATGATGGCGCAATGGGATCTCGCCCCGCTTGTCGCCGCCCTGCCTGATATCGTCACGCCAACCCATTTCATCACCGGTGCATTCGACAAAACCGTGCCGCCCCGCACCAGTGCCGAGGCCGCCGCGCAAATGCCGCACGCGCGGCTAACCGCGCTCGACACGCTGGGCCACCTTGCCCATGAAGAGGACCCCGCCCTGATTGCGGACCTCATTACGCGCCCATGAAAAAGGGCCGCCCGGTTTCCCGTAGCGGCCCAAAAAACCGTCGTTTTGTCGCGGGTCTTATTCCGCGCCAAATGTCGCAAGGAATGCGTAAAGGTTGATCGCCTCTTCTTCCTTGCGGACCTGATAGGCCATCTTGCCGCGCGCGCGGCGGTTGTCCAGCTTTTCGCGCAGCCAATCAGTTGGGTCCTGCACATAGCCAACAAAGCTTTCTTCGGTCCAGACTTCGCCCGCTTCGCCCAGTTCCACGATGCTGTCGCCGTAGCGGAAATCTTCAAGGCTTCCGATGGTGCGGCCTGCGACCCCGTAAAGGTTCGGACCCGTCTTTGCGTTGCGCCCGGCCAGAACTTCGCCTGCGTCGTCCATCACAACGTGGCAGGCCACGCACTGGCGGTTGAACTGCTCTTCACCAGCCGCCGCATCGCCAGTGGCCGCATGGCCATCCGCAAAGGCGGGTGCTGACAAAACGCTCAGCGCAGCCGCAATCTTCAAAGTCTTCATAGTCTTCTCCCTTAGAAGCAAAATCATTGACCGTTTGCCCCAGTCTGTTGCCAAACTAGCGCTCGAAAACCCGGGGTCCACCCCGGAAACAAAAATTTGACGCGATCCCGCTCATGCCACCGCATGCGCAATCGCACATTGCTTCCACAAAGATGCCAAAGCCCGCACAAGATATTCAATATCAGCGTCCGTATGCAGCGGTGACGGCGTGAACCGCAACCGCTCTGTCCCCTTGGGAACAGTCGGATAATTGATGGGTTGCACGTAGATACCCCATTCATCCATCAGATAATCTGCCAACATCCTTGTCTTGACCGGGTCCTTGATCAAGACCGGCACGATATGGCTTTCGTTCATCATGTGCGGAATGCCCTCACGGTCGAGCATCTTGCGCAAGAGCGCCACTTGGCGCCGCTGCTTGGCTCTTTCCATGTCCGACCCCTTCAGATGCGCGATCGAGGTCCGTGCGGCGGCTGCCACAGCAGGCGGCAACGCCGTGGTAAAGATGAACCCGCTGGCAAAGCTGCGGATGAAATCACACAAAGCCGCCGACCCGGTGATATAACCGCCGACCACGCCATAGGCCTTGCCCAACGTCCCCTCGATCAGCGTGATCCGGTCCGCAAGCCCGCGTTCCTCCGACACACCGCCGCCGCGCGGCCCATAAAGCCCCACCGCATGCACCTCATCCAGATAGGTCATCGCACCGTATTTTTCGGCCACATCGACGATCTCCTTGATCGGGGCAATGTCCCCGTCCATAGAATAGACGCTCTCAAAGGCCACGATCTTGGGGCATTCGCTTGGCAGTGCCGCCAGCTTCGCCTCAAGGTCCGCCACATCATTGTGCTTCCAGATCACTTTCTGCGCCTTGGAATGGCGGATACCCTCGATCATGCTGGCGTGATTGCCCGCGTCACTCAGGATCACGCAATCCTTCAGCCTTGACCCCAGCGTGCTCAGCGCCGCCCAGTTCGAGACATAGCCGCTGGTAAACAACAGCGCGGCTTCCTTACCGTGCAGATCGGCCAGTTCCGCCTCAAGCAGCAAGTGGTCGTGGTTGGTGCCGCTGATGTTGCGTGTCCCGCCCGCGCCGGTGCCTGTACGCTTGACGGCTTCGCACATCGCCTCAATCACCTTGGGGTGCTGTCCCATGCCCAGATAGTCGTTCGAACACCACACCGTGACATCCCGCACCCCGTCCTCGGCGTGGTTCGCCGCACGCGGAAACTTGCCCGCCTTGCGCTCCAACTCGGCGAAATAGCGATAGTTCCCCTCTTCTTTCAGGGTCTCCAACTGAGCGTGAAACAGCGCGTCAAAATCCATGGGTCTTGTCCTTGTGAGGTTCCGTCTTGGGCGCAGGCAACATCCAGCGCCATAATTTTGCATCCGGCAGCGGCACCACCATCAGCCAATGCTCCAGCAGCGCCAGCGCTGCCAAAGCCGTCAGCAGGCCAAAGCCTGCGATTGTCACTTCGCTTCCCGCGTTCCACAGCCGCTCGGCGCAGACCGCCAGCAAAGCCGTCAGCACCGTCACCGCCGCCGGAAAGGCCAGCGTGATAGGGCCGCGGGTGAAATAGCTCTTCAGATGTGCCAGCCGGTCGGGCACGAATTCGGTGTTGATCCGCGGCACGCCAAAATAAAGGTTCAGCTTGGCGCAGATGCGCGCCAGAAACAGCACAAGAAACGTGGCCAGTGCCATCCGGTTTTCTGCCCCGTCGCTTGCCACGATCAGCGCCCACAACCCGACCACCAACAAAAGCTCGTGGTAGGACACGGTGCCAAACGCCCGCACAAAGCGCGCGATCCCGACCAATCCCGGCGGACAGTCTTCCCGCACGTGTCCGGTCACGATGCCCGCCAGAAACGCAAGCTCGATCCAGCCCCAGATCGCCAGCGCCCCGATAAACCCCAGATAGGCTCCCGCCACCGTGTTCAGCCCCAGTGACACCTGCACAAAGGCAGCACCTATCAACGCCACAGGCAGCCCTGCCAACACGGCCAGCATATGCCCGCCTGTCCGATCTGCACGGCGCACGACCAACAGGATCAGACCGGTGGAAAACCACCAGGCGAAAAGCGCAAAAAGGGCCGCAATCCAGCTCACACAGACCCCTTTCTTTTGAACACAAATATGCTGGGGGTCCGGGGGCAAAGCCCCCGTATGGGGTGGGGGGGCGGGCCCCCCACCCAGATATGATCAGGCGTCACGATCAATAGGCTGGCTCCAACCTTGGGCTCTGCGGCACCTCGTTTGTCTCCACCGGAATGGTCAGCAAGGACAGGAACGCCATCCCGGCTCTGGCCGACCCCGCCATGCGCTTGACCCAACCACCAAAGCCACCCTGTTTGCGCCCAAGCGCAATCTGCACATTGGCCGCCTGCATCTTGTTCAGCTGCGGGATCCAGCGCGGATGATCGATGTCCAGCGTCATCGGAAACACCTGCTTGGAGATTTCGGACGTCTTGCGAAACACCTCCTGCCCATACCACGCCGGATCGACGCCCAGCGCCTTGTGGAATTCGGGCCTCTGATGGTCCCGTACCCACATGGTCGAATAAACCGCCGTCAAAAAGAACTTGATCCACAGCTTGTTCACCCGGCTTTCCGTCAACGCCGGGTCCGTCTTCATCAGCAGGGCAAAGGCCTCTCCATGCGAAAACTCATCATTGCACCACTCGCGGAACCACTTGAAAATCGGATGGAACCGATGCTCGGGGTTGGCCTCCAGATGCCGGTAGATGGTGATATACCGCGCATAGCCGATCTTCTCGGACAGATAGGTGGCGTAATAGATGAACTTGGGCCGGAAATAGGTGTATTTCTTCGCCTGCGTCAGGAACCCCAGGTTCACCGCAATCCCCGCCTCGCGCAGCGCATCGTTGATGAATCCCGCGTGCCGCGCCTCGTCCCGTGCCATCAGCTGAAACAGCGTGGTAATGTCGTCATTCGACCCGCGCCGCTTCATTTCTTTATACAAGACACAGCCCGAAAACTCCGCCGTGCAGCTTGAGATCAGGAAATCAATGAACTCGGCCTTCAGCGCAGGCTCCATCCCGTCCCAATCGACAGTGTCCCAGTCTTCGTTTTTCTTGAAATGCCCGCGGTTCGGGTCCGCCTTCATCGCTGCAATCAGCTTGTCCCACTCTGCCCGCACCGGTGTGACGTCGATCGCGTCCATCTCGTCAAAATCGGTGGTGTAGAACCGCGGGGTCAGCAGCGTGTTCGACATTGCCACCTTTGTCGCCTCTTCGTTGGTCAGCGGCGGCAGCGCCTCTTGCGCGGCGATGGCTTCTTCGGCGGTGGTCGCCTCGGATGAATGCATGTTCATGACATCACCTCTTCACTGAACGAAAATTCACACAACTCCATGAATTCCAGATCACCCGTGGCACGCGTCCACATCTGCTCCAGCTTGCTGGCCCGTGTGATCACGGCGGTGCGCTGTTCCTCGACGATCTCGCCAAAGGCGGCCATGATCTCTGGCCCTTGTACCTGCACGGTATCACCGGGGTGGATCACCGCCCCATTGTCCAGCCGGACATGCGCCGACAGTTCTTCAAACCTGTGCGAGATCGTCACCGTACAGGGTGCCGTCTCTTTACTCCGCGTAATCAGTCCCATGTGAGTTCCCTTTCACAAAGCAATAGGGCGGCTAACCCCATCGCGGTTTCAGTCCAGCAGCCGGGCAAAGGCCGCCACGTTATCTTGCCCATATCCAATCAGTTCCACGGCCATATCCGTGGTGGGGTCCAGAATGGCGATGTTGCCATTGGCGCGGCGCACGACCTGCACGGGTGCATCGCTTTCCACGTCATGCACCAGCCGCTCGCGGTCGATGACGCGCCCCATCACACCCAGAAAACCCGCCTTAACCTCTGACGAGACCGCGATCTGATTACCATCAGCCATGACCCGATAGACGCCACTGCGGTCGCCCAGCAGCACGATATCGCGGCTCTGCACGACCTCGGCCGCGACCAGCACACCGGTCTGCGGCACGCCGGTCAGCTTGGCGTAACTCACCAATCCAAGGCTGCAGATCATCAGCGCAAACATCGCCTGCACCAGAAACTTCGGCACCATCTCGCGGTCTCTGTGCCGCATCTGTTGTTCAAGCTGGCTCATGTCCCCTACTCCGCTGCGACGGCGCCGTGACCGCCCTCATGTCGTGCCACCGCCGGCTGGCTGATCCGTGTCTCGGCGGCATCGGCAAAAATCTGCGCCACGCTTTGTGCATCCGCGATGCAGCGCAGCGCCGGCTGAGTCCGCGCCATGCGCCATGGCCGCGCGTGCGGCCAAGTCATCAGGAACGACAACCGCGTGTCGCCGATCAGCTCAAACGCCAGCGTTCCATGCCCGGATTTGCGCAGATCAAGCGATGCGGTCCCGATCCAGCTATATGGCAGGTTCAGCGTCATGGTCAGTGCTGCGCCAATCCGCATCGCCACCCGCTTGTTGGTCAGCGTGTAGACCGCCGACCGCGCCTGAACATAGGCCAGCAGGTACAGGACCCCACAGGCCAAAAGCCCCGACACCACAAAGGGCACCGCATGCATCAGCGCGATCCCCAACGGGAACTCTGTGCTCGACACACCCACCCGCCACACCGACAGCAGCGCAAAGTAGCCCGCGACCCAGCGGATCTTGTAGGCCTCGCGCGCCAGCATCCACGCATCGGGAGAGCCCTGCCACAGAATATGCTCATCCTGCGGAAGCTCTTCCGGCAATCCCCGGATGGGCTCAAAGTTAAAGTCGTCGTGGCTCATGTCGCTCCCCTTTGGTGGTCAAGGGCGGCTGGCGAGGCCGCCCCCTTGGTCAGGCCTCGCCCTTGGCGTACATCGTGCCGCCCGCGTAATAGGCCATGATCTTTTCTTCTTCGAGCAGGGTCACCTGCCCCGCGTCCTTGATCGTCGGCACCCCTTCCCAGTTGTGGGCATGCAGGCTGCGTACGGTCACACGATCAGTACCGATCTTGGCCATGTTGATCGGGATCAACCGGGTCTTGCCGCTGCCTTCGGGGTTCAGATCGACGGTCAGGAACCGCACCAGCGCCTCTGGCACATCGACCCACATGTCGGTGCAGCGGCCAATGACCTCTCCGTCACCGCCCACAACGGCCAATCCGCGTGGATCGCGCCCGGCGCTGACGTGGAAATCATCCAACATCGACAGCGGCTTGATCTTGGCATGACCATGGGCGTCCAGTTCCGGCGCATCGCGGCGCGGCGCCCAACTTGCCGGTCCGACACCATCGGCCATCGGATCACCCGTCGGGACCCACGGCGACCCGGTCGCAGCCGCACTTGGGGCCAGCGCCAGATCGGTGCGCATTTTACTGGCCTCATAATCAAGGCTCGGCACCGTCAACTCTCCGCGCCCGTCGCGCAGCTTAAAGGTCTTGGCCTTGGGCAACGGCAGCAAGCTTTCGTTCGCCGGCACGCCGTCCTCGTCATCGCGCAGGGGATAGCCCTCGCGCTGGTTCTCGGTCTGCAGGTAATAGACAAGCCCCGCAAAGAAGATCCAGAACATCCAGATCGCGGCGCTCGCCAGATCGAAGTCGCCAAAGAATGTGTTACCAACCATATCGTGTCCTCTCGTTGGTCAGGTCGGAAAGTCTGCCAGCTGCAGCTTGGCAGAGGTTTCCGTAGTCATCGCCCGGACCCTTACCAGGGGTCCCAGAACGATCAGGGTGATGAAAAGCAGGCCAATTTCGGTGTGGTAAACAACCGAATAGCCAGTAGCAGGCGTGGCGAGCGCCTCTCCCAAAGTGCCGTTCCCAGCGGCATGGTTCACAAGGTCACGCAAGGTGCCCCCGATAAAGATGGACAGCCCGGCACCGGTGGCTTGTGCAGCCCCCCATGCACCAAGGGCCAATCCCCGACCCGCAGCACCTGCGGTCGGCATCGTCATGGCGGCCGTCAGGGTCGCGACCCCGAACAGACCGCCGCCAAAGCCAATCAACGTGGCTCCGACATAGAACAAGACGCTCGAATTCAGCGGTGCGGCAAAGATCACAGCGGCAAAGGCGGCGAGCCCCACCAGAATGCCGCGCGCGGCCATCCGGTATGGGTCCAGCCGCGCGGCGAGCCACCTTGCGGCCATCCAGAACCCGATCAGCGCGCCCCCGGCCCATGTGGCCGTCAGCAATGTGGTGGCGCTGACACTCAGCCCCAAAATCTCACCGCCGTAAGGCTCGAGCAGCACATCCTGCATGTTGAAGGCCATGGTTCCGATGAACACCACCGCCAGCAACCGTCCGGCATCACCGCCAGCGGCGTAATCGGCCCAGGCATCGCGGAACAGCGGCCTTGGTGCCTCACGTTCCGCCTTTGACATCGGCTTGACCCGTTCCTGCCGCCACAGCGCCGTCAGGTTCAACAGCAGCGTCACCACCGCCGTCCCCTGCACCACCTGCACCAGACGCAGCGCGGAATAGTCGCGCAGCAGCGCCCCGATCACGATGGCGCTCAACGCCATGCCAATCAGGAACATCACGTAAAGTAGCGCGACGACCTTGGGCCTTGTCTCTTCCGTAGCGCGGTCAGCCGCCAGCGCCAGCCCCGCCGTCTGGGTCATATGCATGCCCAGCCCGGTCAGCAGAAACGCCAGCCCCGCGCCAAGGTATCCGGCCCAATCGGCATCAATCGCGCGGTCGCCTGACAGCACCAGCAAGGCCATCGGCATGATCGCCAGACCGCCGAACTGCCACATGGTCCCGAACCACAGATACGGAATGCGCTTCCATCCGATTGCGCTGCGATAGGTGTCGGACTTGAACCCCAGCAGCGCGCGCAAGGGCGCGACGAGGACAGGTATCGCGATCATGCAGGCGACCAGCGTCGCCGCAATCCCCTGCTCGACAATCATCACCCGGTTCAGCGTGCCCAACAGCATCACGCTCGCCATGCCAACCGAGACCTGAAACAGGCTCAACCGCAGCAACTGCCCCAACGGCAAGTCATCGCTGACCGCATCGCTAAATGGCAGCAGGTTCAGGCTGACCTTCTTCAGGGCGTCGGCGCGAAACAGCATCAGCGGCCCCCCTCAAACGTCAGGCAGGTTGAGATGTAGAAGCCCGACTTCACCCGCTCGATTTCGCGCAACCGGCCCTTCACACCCGCATCGCGAAGCGCATTTGCCACCCCTGCCGCGCGGTGTGGCACCATCTGTGGCGACCGGTCCGCGCGTGGGAACAATTTGCCCGCCCGGAACATCGCCATCAGCAGCGGCGTGCGTGGTGGCAGGGTAAAGATCACCTTGCCATCGACCCGCCGCGCCATCTTGCCCATCAGCGCCGCAATGTCGGGGGCCGCGTAATAGATCAGCGAATCCATCGCCATGACGTGGTCAAAGGCACCATGGGTCGCCTCCAGCATATCGCCCGCGACAAAGTCGATGTTGCCGCGCAGATTGCGCGGGCAACGCTCTTCTGCGATGCCCACCAGCTTGGGTGAGATATCTACCGCCACCACCTGCGCCCCACGCTGCGCCAGTTCCACCGCCATCGCCCCCGTGCCGCAACCGGCATCCAGCACCCGCGCCCCGCGCAGATCATCGGGCAGCTGCGCCAGCATCAAGGCCCGCATCCGGTCACGCCCCGCACGCACCGTCGCCCGCACACCGCTGACCGGCGCGTCCGATGTCAGACGCTCCCATGTCTTGGTCGCGGAACGGTCGAAATAGTCTTCGACCCGGTCGCGTGTGGTGGCGTAGTTGCTCATTCAGTCTTTCTTTCGTTAACGCCCATTAGGACTTTCGTATGCATGGGTTGTGCATCGGCTGTGTACGGGTTGTGCCTAGTCAAATCCCAAGAGTTCGAAGATCTCACGATCCGGTAACGGTGCAGGCGCCAGCGGCTCTGTCCCGTTCCACAGCGTTTCGGCCAGCCGGATGTATTCCTTGCGCACCTCAACGATCTCTTCATCGTCGGGCATCTCGAAAAGAGTCTTCTTTTTCAGACGGCTACGGCGAATTGCGTCCAGATCGGGCATATGCGCAATGCGGTTGAAGCCCACCGTTTTGCAATAGCGGTCAACCTCATCGGTCTCGCGGCTCCTGTTGGCGACGCAACCCGCTAACCTTACCTTATAATTGGAAGATTTCGCCTGCACCGCGGCAATGATCCGGTTCATTGCATAGATCGAATCAAAATCATTCGCCGTCACGATCAACGCCCTGTCAGCATGCTGCAAAGGCGCTGCGAACCCGCCGCAAACCACGTCGCCCAGAACGTCGAAAATCACCACATCAGTGTCTTCCAGCATGTGATGTTGCTTCAGCAATTTCACTGTCTGACCAACGACATAGCCGCCACAGCCCGTCCCCGCCGGGGGGCCGCCTGCCTCAACACATTTCACGCCGTTGAAACCGTCAAAGACGAAATCCTCGGGGCGGAGTTCCTCTGCGTGGAAATCAACCTCTTTGAGGATATCAATCACCGTCGGCACCAATGAACCGGTCAGCGTAAAGGTGCTGTCATGCTTGGGATCACAGCCAATCTGGAGCACCCGTTTACCCAGCATCGAAAAGGCCGCAGACAGGTTGGAAGAAGTTGTCGATTTCCCGATTCCCCCTTTGCCATAGACCGAAAAGACCTTGGCCCCTTCGATTTTGGCATCCTCGTCCTGGTGCACCTGCACGGATCCCTCGCCGTCTAACCCTTTGAGGTTTGGGACATTATCCTTGGGGCTCATGACAGCCCTCCTTTCATCGGGGCGCCGCGCCCCACTTTGATGTTTTGTTCAGACATTGCGGGCATCATTCGGCTGCGACCCCCTCAACGTGATCTTCAAGGGCGTCCGCTGCATCCTGCAGCGCTGCCAAAGTTTCAGAATCCGGTGCCCAGTAGTCCCGATCAGACGCTTCCAGCAGCCGATTGGCCATCCGGGCGCTGGCCGTTGGGTTCAAACGCGCCAACCGGTCGCGCATCTCGTCGTCAAGCACAAAGGTTTCCGACAAGCGCTGATAGACCCAAGGCTCCACCTCGCCGGTCGTCGCCGACCACCCCACCGTGTTGGTGATATGCGCCTCGATCTGGCGAACCCCTTCGTGGCCGTGCTTCAACAGGCCCTCATAAAACTTCGGGTTCAGGCTACGTGACCGGGTCTCGAGCGCGACCTGATCCTGCAGCGTCCGCACCTTGGCTCCGCCGCGTGTCTGATCGCCGATATAGACCGGCGCGGCCTTGCCCTTGGCACGTTTCACCGCGCGGGAAATGCCGCCCAGGGTGTCGAAATAATGGTCAACCGTGGTAACACCCAACTCGACCGACTCGAGGTTCTGATAGGCTAAGTCCACGTCTTTCAACGCTTTTTGCAGCAACGCCGGGTTCTGCGCCGCCTTGCCATCGACCCCATAGGCAAAGCTTTTGCGCGCCTCGTAGGCATCGGCCAACTCGTCCTCATCCCCAAAGGCGGAACTGTCGATCAACTGGTTCACATTGGACCCATAGGCCCCTTCCGCATTGGAAAAGACGCGCAGCGCGGCACTTTCCAGATCGCAGCCCATCTCGGCGGCATAGGTCGTCGCATGGGCCTTGATAAAGTTCATCTCAACCGGTTCATCTGCCGTCGCACATTTCAAAGCGGCCTCGGCCAACATCCGGGTTTGCAGCGGCAAGAGATCCCGGAAAATGCCCGAAAGGGTCATCACAACGTCGATCCGGGGCCGCCCCAGTTCTTCTAGCGGGATCAGTTCTGCCCCGGCAAGCCGCCCGAAATTGTCAAAACGCGGCGCACATCCCATCAGCGCCAGCGCCTGTCCAATCGGGCCGCCATCGCTTTTGATATTGTCCGAGCCCCACAGGACAATCGCCACGGTCCGCGGCAATTCAGCATGAGTCTCCAACAGCAATTCCGCCTGTTTTGCGCCCTCGGACAAGGCAAACGCCGTCGGCATCCGGAACGGATCAAAGGCATGCAGATTGCGGCCGGTCGGTAGAATTCCAGCGTTGCGAATAACATCGCCGCCCGGCACGGGTGGCACGAACTGAGCATTCAGCGCGCGCATCAGGGCGGGCAGTTCATGGTCTTCTTTCAGTAGGTTAGCAACTTCAGGTGTTGCATCAGCCATTAGTTCAAGCATCTCTGCACGGGCTGGTTCAGACATGGGCTGCCCGACGATGTGCAGCCCGTCGGGGATCAAAGCGCCTTCGGTTTCCTGCACCGTAAGCCATAGCTTTTCGATGTTGGTTGCATCCAGATCAACGGCCGCCGCCTGATCACGGATCAACGCTTCCAAATCGCTGCGCGCGCCGTCGGCATCTTCAACGGACCGCCACCGGGTCAAGCTGTCCTTGAGCTCTGCAAGGCCTTTATAAAGTCCCGCTTGCGCAAGCGGCGGCGTCAGATGCGTGACGGTCACTGCACCCGAGCGGCGCTTGGCAAGGCTCGCCTCGCTCGGGTTGTTGGCCGCATATAGATAGATATTCGGCATCTCGCCGATCAACCGATCCGGCCAGTCCTTCGCCCCCAATCCCGCCTGCTTGCCCGGCATGAATTCCAACGCGCCATGCATCCCGAAATGCAGCACCGCATCAGTGGCATAGGTATTCCGAAGCCATTGATAGAATTGCACAAAGGCGTGGGTGGGCGCGAAACCACGCTCGAACAGCAACCGCATCGGATCGCCCTCATACCCAAAGGCGGGCTGGACGCCGACAAAGACATTGCCAAAGTGTTGACCCAGCACAAAGACGCCACGCCCATCCGATTGCACACGGCCAGGGGCCGGGCCCCAAGCCGCCTCAACCTCTTCCAGATAGGTCGTGTCACGCACGATAGTTTCGGCATCCACATGGGCCGCGACGTTGGCCTCTTGCCCGTATTGCTGGGCGTTCCCCTTGAGGATCGCGTCGCGCAAATCATCGACTGAGGCTGGCACCTCGACGTGATATCCGTCTGCCTTCATTTGGGTCAGGGTGTTGAAAAGGCTCTCAAAAACGCTGAGATAGGCCGCTGTGCCAACGGCCCCCGCATTGGGCGGAAAGCCAAACAGCACAACGGCGATCTTCTTTTCGGCATTCGCCTTGCGCCGCAGCGTGGCAAGACGCGCGACCTTTTCCGTCAGGCTTTCGATCCGTTCCGGGCAAGGGGCCATGGCCTTATGCGCCGCAACACTCCGGCACATGTGCTTGCAACCAGCGCAGCCGTTTTCACCATGACGGCCCGCAAAGACCGTGGGATTCGTGGCGCCATCAATCTCGGGTAAGGCGACCAACATCGTCGTCTCAATCGGGCCAAGACCCTGCGCGCTCTCGGCCCATTGGCCCAGCGTCTGAAATTCCAGCGGCTGAGCCGAGACATAAGGCACATCCAACCGCTTGAGCAGCTCAACCGCCGCCGCGCTATCATTGTAGGCAGGACCGCCAACCAGCGAAAACCCGGTGAGCGAGACCATCGCATCAACCTGGCCCATAAAGTAATCTTCAACGGCAGGGCCACCATCAAGCCCACCGGCAAAGGCCGGGATGACGCGCAGACCACGCGCCTCAAAACTGCGGATCACCGCATCATAATGTGCGGTGTCACTGGCCAGAATGTAGCTGCGCAGCATCAGTATGCCGACCGTGCCATGGGTCGCGACGGAACCGGGCAAATCCTTGATATCCGTGGTGATATGGTGTCCGGGCAGGTCGGGATGATATAGTCCCACCTCGGGATATTCGATCGGCAATGCGGCCGAGACACGTTCCCAATCGGGCCGGTCGGCATAGCGATCCAGCAGATAACGCAACATGCTTTCGATGTTGTCATCCGACCCGCCGAGCCAATATTGCATCGACAGGAACCACGCCCGCAGGTCCTGACTTTTGCCGGGGATCAGCTTGAGAAGCTTAGGCAAACGCCTCAGCGCCTTCATCTTTTTGGCCCCGGACTGACGATCCTGCTTGCCCGCGCCACGCAGTTTCTTCAGCAGCGCCATGGCCCCGCTGGCGGGTTTGGCCATGTCCAGATCACCCATCCGCGTAGCCTTGACGATGGCATTGTCCGAGATCAGGCCCACCATCGCGTCGCAATCATCACGGCGGGCTTCCATCGCAGGCAGGATCGCAGCGACGTGTTCATCAAGAAATAGCAAGTTGGCGATGATGATATCAGCCTGCGCAATCGCGTCTTTCGCGGTCTGCAATGCCTCTGGGCATTCACCCCATTCAGCAGCGGCATGTACCGTGACCTCCAGCCCCGGAAATTGCGGCGTCAGCTTGGGCGCAACACGGGCGGCGGGTCCGGCGGAATGCTGGTCCAGCGTGACAATGACCACGCGGTAAGGCTTATGCATCACCTCATCGCGCATAATGGGCCTTTGCCTCGTAGAGGGTTTCGAGACTGATCTCTGCGAGCCCTTTTTGTGCCGCGAAGGTCTCGGTATTTCGGCGTGCCTTGCCGCGGACGAAGAACGGTATCTTCTTCAATTCCCGCTCGGCGTCAGCAAGCCAGACCATGATATCCGCGCCTGTTTCCTGCTTCTTCTGGTCAGAAATACTTCGGGTGGAGTCCGCCTGCGGCGGACGGGGGGCTGGCCCCCCATGGTGTGACGGTCCGTTTTCGTCATGAAACTCAAAATCATCCCGGAACATCGTCAAAAGATGCTCTTCCAACCCCATGACCAGTGGGTGGATCAGGGTGTCAAAGATGACATTTGCCCCCTCAAACCCCACCTGAGGGGAATAGCGCGCCGGAAAATCCTGCACGTGAACGGGGGCCGAGATGACAGCGCAGGGAATGCCCAGCCGCTTGCCG
The DNA here is from genome assembly GCA_947493335.1 of uncultured Paracoccaceae bacterium. Taxonomy (GTDB): domain Bacteria; phylum Pseudomonadota; class Alphaproteobacteria; order Rhodobacterales; family Rhodobacteraceae; genus CANMYO01. The sequence continues at coordinate 302,880 of CANLQO010000002.1, forward strand.
ATGTGACGCTCCATCTGGGTGCCAAGGATCATCTCGGGCGACAGCGCTTCGATTGCGGCTTCGACCTCCAGATAGTCATCAGTGATCAGCGCTGCGATGCCAAAGTCTTTTGCCAGCGCCCGAATGGGACGGGCCATTTCGCGGTTGTAACAGCCGATACCCACCACCTCGAAACCCATCTCATCTCGGGCGATCCGGGCGTGGGCCACAACATGTGTCCCATCCCCGAAAATGAAGACGCGTTTGCCGGTCAGATAGGTGCTGTCCACAGACCGGCTCCACCATGGCATCCGCAGTCGGCTTTCGTCGGGTTGGCAGGGCAAACCCGTGATGGCGGCCACCTCGGCGATGAAATCGCGAGTGGCACCGACGCCGATCGGCACGATCTTAGTGAAAGGCTGATTATGTGCTTTTTCCAGCCAACGCGCTGCAGCCTCACCCGTTTCCGGGCAAAGGAGCACGTTGAAATGTGCCGCAGGCAGATTGGCGATATCAGCGGGCGTGGCACCAAAAGGGGCGACGACATTGACGGTGATGCCCAGGTCAAAGAGCAGGCCGGTCAGTTCCTCGATATCGTCACGGGCCCGAAAGCCAAGCGCGGTTGGACCAAGGATGTTGCAGGTCACATGGGCGGTGCGGTCTTGCGGCGCAGCTAAGGTCCGGACAATCTGATAAAAGGTCTCATCCGCGCCGAAATTTTCTTTGCGGCTATAGCTCGGCAGCTCCAGCGGAATGACGGGGATATCAAGGCCCATGGTTTCGGCCAGACCGGCTGGATCGTCCTGAATAAGTTCCGCCGTGCAAGATGCGCCAACAATGATCGCTTCCGGCGCAAACCGATCAACTGCATCATGGCACGCGGTCTTGAACAGGGTCGCTGTGTCGGACCCAAGATCACGCGCCTGAAAAGTGGTGTAGGTAACCGGCGGACGGTGGTTGCGCCGCTCGATCATCGTGAACAGCAGGTCGGCGTAGGTATCGCCCTGCGGCGCATGCAGGACGTAATGCAGCCCCTTCATGCACGTCGCGACACGCATGGCACCAACATGCGGCGGGCCTTCGTATGTCCAGACGGTCAGTTTCATGCCTGCGCATCCATCTGGAGCAGCGACTTCCGGCGTACCGGACGGCTGAAAAGACCCGCAAGGTCCCCGGCCTGCTCATAGAAATGCACCGGGGTGAAGACCAGTTCGATAGCCCATTTGGTGGTCAGCCCTTCAGCTTCCAACGGATTGGCAAGGCCGAGTCCACAGACCGTCAAGTCAGGCCGGGCGGCGCGGGCGCGGTCAAGCTGCAGGTCCACGTCCTGTCCTTCACTGATCTGCGGTCCGGCGGGCAACAGGTCCAGATCGGGGCCATGCAAGGCGTCGTGAATGTAGGGCGAGCCAACTTCGATCGCAGTCATGCCGCATTCCCGAGTCAGAAACCGCGCAAGCGGGACCTCTAACTGGCTGTCAGGAAAAAAGAAAACAGATTTTCCGCGCAGGACCTCTGCGGCCTGCGCGATGGCTTTGCGGGCACGGGCGCGCGGTGCGGCCGTGACCCGGTCAAAAACATCCTCGCTGACGCCGAATTCGGTCGCGATGGCGCGGAGCCAGGCGGTCGTGCCCTCTTCGCCAAACGGGAAAGGTGCTGCAATGTGGCGTGCGCCGCGCCGTTCCAGCGCTGCGTGGGTATCGCCCAGAAAAGGTTGGGTCAGGGCAAAGACGGTGCCCGGACCGACAGCGGTCGTGTCGTCAATCCGGCGGGCGGGCAGAAGACGAATGTTGTCGATGCCCATGTCACTCAAAAGCGAAAGCATCTGGTCTTCCACCACATCGGGAAGGGCACCGACCAATAGCAACTCGCGCGCGGTTGTGTCCTTGAGCACCGGAACCATGCTGGCCAGACAGGCATCTTCGCCTTGGGTGAATGTCGTCTCGATCCCAGAACCGGAATAATTCAGGACCCGGACATGGGGGGCGTGAACCTGGCTCAGCCGTTCCGCCGCGCGGGCAAGGTCGATCTTGATCACCTCGGACGGGCAAGAGCCGACAAGGAAAAGCTGGCGAATATCCGGTCGGCGCGACAACAGGCGCGCGACCTCTCGATCAAGCTCTGTATGAGCGTCGGCCATACCGGCCAGATCGGTCTCTTCCAGAATCGCCGTTCCGAATCGTGGCTCTGCAAAAATCATCACCCCCGCCGCAGATTGCAGCAGGTGCGCACAGGTCCGGCTGCCAACAACCAGAAAGAAAGCGTCCTGCATTTTGCGATGCAGCCAAATGATACCCGTGAGGCCACAAAAGACCTCGCGCTGGCCGCGTTCCTTGAGAACCGGGGCCGAGCGGCAGCCGCCATTTGCCGGAGGGGTCAGATCGTTCATGCCAGCCCTCCGACATCAAGCCGCGCCCGTCGCAGTTTCAGCAAAAACTGACCCGCGTTGATGACGTAGGCAGCGTAGGCGGCAAGTGCGAGCCACATCAGGCTTTCGGGACCCAACGATGCAGTCAGAAGTGCATATAAATAAGCCAGATGAAGGGCGATGACGGCAAAGCTGAAGACGTCCTCCCAAAAGAAGGATTCCGCGAAAAGGTACTGACCAAAAACCACCTTCTCCCAGATCGCACCGGTTACCATGATCAGCAGAAGGAAACCGGTTTTAATGACGATGGAAAGGGCCGCCGCATCATATCCCAGACCGGTCAAAAGGTAGCGGATCACAAGCACCAGAGAGATCAGAAAAACCGCGAATTGAACCGGCGCGAGGATTCCCTGCACCAGCGTCCAACGCGACGTGTCCCGCCGCGCACGCTGATCGGGCGTGTAAAGCGGCCGAGACACCTTTGGCCTCGCCCCTTCCTCACTTATCGCGGACATGTCCACCCTTTCTGACAGCACTTAGTGTAAATGTTAGGTGGCATTTCAACGATGTGTCAACCTTGCGTTACACAAATGGATGCCAACCCAAACGGCTGCTCGCCTGCCGCCGGAACAGAGTTTTTGCCCGGATTTATTGGAATTCCCCGCGTTCTGCCAAATCGAAGGCGGCAAGGCTGTCAATTTACTTTGACATTCGTTCTGACAAGAAAGAGAATGTCCGAAGCCGAGGTTTTCTTGCTTTTAAAGGCGAATCCGGCGAAAGGACGCGCGAATGCCTGATGACCACAGAAATGACGGCGCGACGCAGACGCATGAATCCACCGCCGCTTCGCGTGCGGAAGGCGGAGCTGTGCCCGGTGCACCGAATGATGACAGCAGGATCGCGCTGCTCAAGGCTGCCGCGTTATCGTCTGATGCGGGCGAGAGCAGAAGGGCGCTGGGTCATCTGCTGATGGAAGGGGTTTCACCTGAAGTCATCGCCGATCATTACATCCCCGGCGCTGCGCGCAGCCTTGGCGAAGGTTGGTGTCGCGATGAGATAGGCTTTGCATCCGTGACTATCGGATCATCCCGATTGCAGTCCATGCTGCGCGAGTTGGGCCAGTTCTGGGTGGGTGACGATGTTGCGCGGGCCGATGCGGCAACCGTTCTATTGGTCGTTTCGCACAACATTCACCATACGCTGGGCGCGGTGGTCGTTGCGGGACAATTGCGCCGCAAGGGCATATCAGTGCGGCTGATGCTGGACGCCAAAGCGCACGAAGTTGGGGCAGCCGCGCGGCGCGGGCACTACGATGCCATCTTCTTGTCGGCCAGTTGTGGCGAAAAGCTTGAAAGCTTGCGGCAAATCGTGGATTCTATTCGGCAAGATCAGGAGCATGCCACCCCGATCGTGATCGGCGGCACAATTCTGAGCGAACGGTCCCGGGTCGCGAAACTGACAGGGGCAGACTTTGCGACCAACGACCCCGACGAGGCCCTAACACTTTGCGGACTAACGACCAAAGACGCGCACAGCCCGAGCAAAGAACGGGTGTCCTGAATGATGAACCCGCCGCAAAGCAAAAGCGTGCCGAGATGACGTCGCGGGGAACCCAATACTGGAAATCCGGATCGATCCCGCTGATCGCGCCAGATATCCTTGGAAATATCATCACGGAAGTCGCGGACATCGGCATCGTCATTGATGACAGGGGCACGGTGTTGTCGGTTCTGGTCAACCCAAACTACGAATCGTTTCGTCGGCTGGAGGACATTGAGGGCAAGGACATCCGTGCAGCATTCAACGTCGAATCCCGCCCCAAGTTTGATGAGCGGTTCGCCGCATTCCTTGAAAGCAGGGCAGATGTCCGCCCGGTCGAGCTTAACCACGCGGACGCCACCGCGCGCTGGGAATTCCCCGTGCGCTACAGTTTTCACAGCATCGGGCCAGATGGCGCAGTGCTGATGCTGGGCCGCGACCTGCGGCCCGTAGCAGAGATGCAGCAGCAGTTGGTCAAGGCCCAGCTTTCGCTGGAACGCGATTACGAAGCGCAGCGCGAATACGAAATCCGCTTTCGTGTGTTGATGGAAAATTCGTCAGACGCTGTGGTGCTGGTGTCGTTGCAGACTGGCAAGATCACGGATGCCAACGCCCTTGCGGCGACACTCTTGGGCCAGACGCGCGAGCGGTTGGTAGGCCTGAACTTCGCCAATGGCTTCACCTCCAAAAAGCGTGGAAGCGTTCTGGACCAGGTTGCCAATCACGCTTTGTCCGAAAATGACGAGGCGCTGACTGTGCAACTGAGCCACAGCAATCTGCCTGCCAAAGTTCACGCTAAGGCGTTCCGCGTTGCAGGAGAGCGTTTGCTGCTGTGCCGGATCAGCCCGACGCGGACAACCGAATCCACCGCTGATCATCTGTCGGACAATCTGCGGCAGCTTTATCTGGCTGGTCCTGACGCCATGGTCTTTTCAAATGCTGCAGGCGTCGTTCTTTCGGCCAACGAGGCATTCCTGAACCTTCTGGACACTGCAGACGACAGCAGCGTGCGCGGCCACAACCTGGCCGATTTTCTGCAGCGGGGTTCTGTCGACTTTAAGGTCATGACCGAAAATGCCGCCCGGTCCGGCAAAATGCGCATGTATGCGACCAAGGTCGCGGGCGAATACGGCAGCCCGCGGAGCGTCGAGGTTTCTGTGGTAGAACTTCAGGCAGCAAGCACACCGATTTATGCCTTCACGCTGCGTGAAGCCAATCGCACCGATGCCAGCGCAAACGCCGCTGGTCCTATCGATGAAAACATGCAGTCGGTCATGGAACTTGTTGGGTCAGCGACGCTGAAAGATATCGTCGCTGAAACCACCAATGTGGTTGAAAAGATGTGTATCGAGACCGCGATTGAACTGACGATGAACAACCGTGTCGCTGCGGCCGAAATGCTGGGCCTGTCGCGGCAATCGCTGTACGTCAAACTGCGCAAATTCGGAATTTTGAACCGCGACTAGTGGCCCCCGTGGCCCGCGTCCAAGTCTTCGGTGCTCACAACATCGAAGACAACGTCAAGCCGTCCTGCCGTTTCAAAGATCAACACCGCCGGCACGGTTTCGCCAGCCTCCAGCGGGTCGCCGTTCAGTCCCATGAACATGATGTGACGCCCGCCCGGTTCAAATGTGATTGTTTCGCCGGGCGCGATCCCGACTGACATCAAATGTTCCATCTTCGCCACATCACCTTCCATGACGGTGTCGTGCAGCATGACGCGGGGAAAGTCGGCCTCGACCGCCAATAAGACGTCCGCGGTCGGTCCATTGTTTGTAATCGCGAGGTAACCGGCCCCTGCCATCGCCGACTTTGCCGTCTCACGGATCTTGGGGTGACTGACGGTCAGCTCACCGATTGCAAAATCCGCCGCGACAACCGTCGTCGCGAGCATCGAAATCAGAAGCGAAAGGGCGTAACGCATGCCGGGTCTCCTTTTCCCGATGGGCTAACCCAGCTTGAAATGAGATACCAGATTGACCTCGCAGCCGCCGTCGGAAATCCGCCGCAAGACCGAGTACACGTATCTGGAACGTTCTACAGAATAGTTGCCGAATACACGCAAAAGTTGAATAATCGCATCGTCGACTACTGGCCGAATGGCCAATCTTGCCCTACTTTAACCGAAACACACACAATTTGGACAGTTCGATGGCCGCACGTGACCTGACAGAACTTCTATTAAGACCGCAACCGCTTATTATCGGGATCGGCGCCTCAGCTGGAGGGCTTGAGGCGCTTCAGGACTTTTTGGCAAACCTGCCGGACAATCACAAGTATGCCATTGTAATTGTTCAACATCTTGACCCGGACCACGACAGTCTATTGTCTTCACTTTTGGCAAAGCGCACCAACACGCCGGTGCACACGGCTGTCGAGGGGAGCGCGGTTAAACCCGGGAACATTTATCTGATCGCGCCGGGCGATTCTTTGACGGTCGCCGATGGTGTTCTGCACACCGAAGATTTCGCGAAACCGCGCGGCCGCCGTCGCCCGATTGATCAGTTTTTCGAATCACTTGCCGATAACTCGGGTTCGAATGCCGTTGCGGTTGTATTGTCCGGCACCGGAAGTGACGGCAGCAATGGCATTCGCGCGATCAAGGAACAGGGTGGGCTGGTCTTTGTTCAGGACCCTGAACAGGCGAAATACGATGGCATGCCCCGTTCCGCCATTGAAACGGGCGCACATGATCTGGTGTTGCCTGTCGGTGAAATGGTCGAGGTGCTGAACGACTATTTCAACCATTTGGGCGGGTTAGAGCCCGAGCACCTGACAGACGCGCAATTCATTGACCGCGCGATGAAACACGTGCGCTATCGCACCGGCCATGACTTCAAGAATTACAAACCTGCGACGCTACTGCGCCGGATCGCTGTGCGCATGTCGGTCTTGGGGATCACGCACCCGAATGACTACCTCAAGCGACTGATCGAGAGCCCGTCAGAGGTGAACCGCCTGTTCCGGGACATCCTGATTAACGTCACCAGTTTCTTCCGTGATCCCAGCACTTTCGACCTGATGGCAGACACGGTGATCCCGGAGATCCTGCAGACCGGGGAACCCGACCGCGAGGTCCGCATCTGGGTGCCGGGCTGCTCGACCGGGCAAGAGGCCTATACGATTGCGATGCTTTTTGCTGATGCGATTGAGCGGCTCGACCTGATGCGCAAGGTGTCGATTTTTGGCACCGATATAGATGATGATGCCCTGCGCGTGGCCCGCCAAGGTGTCTACCCAAATTCTGCCGCCGATGAGGTGCCGGAAAACCTACTACACAAGTATTTTAACTGGCGGCCTGACGGCTACGAAGTCACCAGTAGCCTGCGCGACATGGTACGGTTTTCGAACCAGTCCATCATCAAAGATCCGCCGTTTTCGCGGCTTGACTTGATCACCTGCCGTAACGTGTTGATCTACTTTGACAATGACCTGCAAGATGTGTCGATGCGGGTGTTCCAATATGGTCTGCGCGAAAAGGGCTACCTGCTTCTTGGATCAAGCGAAAGCCCGGGTCTTGTCGATCAGTTCTTTGACGAGGTGTCACAAAAGCACAGGCTGTTTCGTCGCCGCCCCGGTCAGGCTGCACGGCTTGACCTGAACGGTCCCGGACGCGCCGCATCAAGCCGCGCTGCTTTTGAACCCAAGGAACCGTCCAAGAAGCTTGACCCTTATGCCGATCAGCTTTTGGCCGAATTCGCCCCACCCTACGTGGTGCTCAGCCACTCTAGCGAGTTGCTCTTTGCTTCTGAGGGAGCGGCCAAGTATCTGCAAATGAAACCCGGTCGCCCACAACTTGAAATCGTCAAGCTGATGCGGCCAGAGTTATCGACGGCGGTACGTCGGATCCTGAACCGAAAGCTCGACCCGAGCGACACGGTGGCGCAGGATTTTCAGGGCGAAATGAACGGCGAGACTGTTCGCATTCGCATTAGCCGAAAAGTTCTGCCCGACGAGCAACAGCTTCTGGTCTTTCAGGACCAGTTGATGCCGGTTGAGATTGACGATGCAGAATCCGCTATCACCATCGTCAGCCCGCCCTCGGAATACATTCAGGAGCTTGAGGTCGAGCTGGACGAGGCGCGCCAGACGATCCGCACCACTGTCGAAGAACTTGAGACATCCAACGAAGAGCTCAAAAGCTCAAACGAAGAAATGATGTCGATGAACGAAGAGCTGCGTTCAGCGAACGAAGAGCTGACCACCACGAATGACGAACTGAATAATAAGATTGCAGAAGTGCGCGAGATCAATGGCGATCTTGAGAATCTGATCAGCAGTACGCAGATCGCGACGGTTTTCCTTGATAGCGAGATGAATCTGCGCAGCTTTACCCCTGAGGCGCAAAAGATGTTCCGCTTTGTGCCCAATGATCAGGGGCGTCGGATCGATGACATCGGCACCGATCTGGATATCCGCCTGCTGATGGACGACTGCGCCAAAGTGTCCAACAACGGGCGCCCGCTTGAAACGGAATACACCACATTGGGCGAGGATCGTGTCTATCGCGCCCGGATCGTGCCCTATCTGGCGGATGATGAACTGACCGGCGGCATTGTCTTTACGCTGGTGGACATCACCGAAATCCGGGGCCTTGCGGTCGAGGCGGAGCGGCAGACACAATTGGCGCGACAGCACTTTTCCGAGATCCAAGAGCTTTACGACATCAGCCCTCAGGCCATGGCCCTGATCGGCAGCGATCTGACCTATACCCGCGCCAACAAGCAGTTGGCCGCGATGAACGGGCTGGACATCGCGGATATCCTGGGCAAGCGGGTCAATCAGGTCATCCCGGACATGGACGCGCAGATCACACCGGTGGTGAAACAGGTTTTTGAAACTGGCAAGAAAGTTGAAAACCTACGTGCCATTGGACGTACGGCCAAGGACCCCAATGATGAGCGTGTGTGGGAAGCGGACTTTTACCCCGTCCTGACCGAGGGAGAGATCAAGGGCGTCGGGTTCAACGTGCGCGATATTACCGAACACGCCCGCATGTCGTTCGAACTTCGGCGCATGATGCAGGAGCTGCAGCATCGCGTGAAAAACATGCTGGCCAATGTGCTGGCGCTTGTTTCCCGCGCAAGCCGGGACGCGACAGAAGAAAAGGAAGTCTTTGTTGCCCTGTCCAAGCGGATTCAGGCATTGGCACAGACCCATAAGCTGTTGACGCAATCGAACTGGAGTTCGGCAAAGTTACACGAGTTGCTGGTGCCCGAATTGGTTGATGTCTACGGCGACGACCGTGTGCACCTGAAGGGCCCACAAATCGCGGTGAACGCCCGGGCCGCATTATCACTTGGCATGGCGATCCACGAGTTGGCGACCAACGCGGCGAAGTACGGTTGTTTCTCTGTCCCTGAAGGCAAGGTCAGCCTGAATTGGATGCAGCAGGATGACGGTGAGGAGAACATGTTCATCTTCACCTGGCGCGAAACCGGGGGCCCCGCCCCGGCCAAAGAGACACAGGACGGCTTTGGCAGCCAGCTTATCCGGTCGACCATCGAGGGAAGTCTGAATGGCAGCGTTGATATCAACCTGCAAAAGAAAGGGCTGGTTTGCGTGATGCGTATCCCCGCCAGCACATTGATCGAGATACCAGATGACACTGTCTATGACATGCTCACGCCCTAGGGTTCTATATGTTGAGGACGAAGTGATCGTCGCCCTTGATGTTGCTGACGGACTTGCCGATGAACTTGGGTTTGAGGTGCGCGTCGCCCATAATCTGACCGCCGCGTTCCGCTTGGTTGAGAGTGAAACGTTCGATTTTGCGTTGCTCGACATGAACCTTGGCCATGGCGAGCGCAGCACTGAGTTGGGGCACAAGCTGGCCGCGGCGGGGACCCACGTTGTCTTTGCCTCCGGTTACAACCGCAATGAAATCGATGAGATCGCAAACTTTCAATTGATCGAAAAGCCGTTCCTGCTTGATGACATTCGTTCGGCTTTTGGAAGTGCGGTAGGTTAGCCGGTGCAGGACTTAACGCCCATACGGATCAATTGTGCACCGCTCATGCGATAGACACCATGTATCCGGTTGCGTCCCTCTTTCAGGAACCAGGTTTTGAGTGGTTCGGGGTAGTAATGCGCCATCACCCGGCTGGCATAGTCAAAGTCCGGAGGTGACATGGGGCGGCCATAATGGCTGGGCCCATGAAAACCAAAGGTCGTGTCAGCGGTGACACAAGTCTGCGGCAAACCGATCAACATGGTGCAGGTTGAATAGCAGATATCGCCACTGATCTGGACGGGCCGCCCGCTGGCGCGCAAATTACGCAACTCGATCAATCGGTCACGGATGACCCCACCCCGATCATTGCCGATGACAACCGTGCCATCTGCCAATGTCATTTGTGCCTGTAGATCACCGGCGGCGACCAACGCCACGACAACACATACCGACCTTGCAAAAACCGATACCCACGAACCGAAGACGCGCATCTTTCACCCAATCCTTTAGGGGATCGGATTGTCACCGATCCCAACGCCCCCACGGCTGGATCAGGTTGTGTCACACCGGCCCTTAACGCCGGCTTGCCAGGGCGCCCGGATTCTGCATCAAGATTTGTTCAACTGATTGGGAAATTTAAGAAAAAATTTGAACCAATGAAAAAGAACGGCGCTGCAACTGCAACGCCGTTCTTCGAAAATACTGAGGCGTGAGTTAGCTGCCGGTCCCAGAGGTTGTCGGCGTTGAACCGCCGCCGCCACCGCCGCCGCCACCACCGCCAGCACCAAGCAGGCCGATGCCAGCAATTGCGCCAAGTGGAACGAGAGCAGGAATCAGACCCGTTGCCCCAAGGGCTGCAAGATCAATGCATTCCTGAAGCTCGGCGTTAGCCGGAAGTGCACAATCGATGGTGAGCGGTGCCGCAGTACCGTCATCAGTGGTTTGCGCCGAAGTGGTTGTCGCAATCGCCGTTGCCGTCAAAGCAACACACATTATACGAATGGTCATCAGACTATCCTCATCTGTAAGGTCCAAGATTTCTTAGCAGAATTCATATCCTGACAGAAGGCCATAATTTTGCCAAAATTCCACCTGGGGGCAGCTATGATGGTTAATAACTGCAATTTCGCGCAGAATGCTGCCGATTTAGGCAGGACCCCGGCGACTATTGGTTGGCGTGCCAAGTTGCTATTTGACCGAAATCGCGGCACACCGGACTGGGAAACTGGGCGGGTAAGACAATGAAAGACGACGGGATTCATGGCCGCGCGGCGGGGACCGCACATTCCGGGCCGGATTCGTTGAATCTAAGTTCAATCGCGGGCACGCTGTGGCGCGGCAAGTGGTTGGTTCTGCTGACCAGTGTCATCGGCATGCTTTTGGCCGGATATTACGCCTTCGTCGTTGCCATTCCACAGTATCGCGCGACCGCTGTGGTGATACTCGAGACACAACAAGAAAGTGTGGTCGATCTACAAAGCGTGGTTGGCGGGTTTTCAGGGGACACCTCTGCCATCAATTCTGAGGTCGAAGTGCTGCGCGCGCGGTCCCTGATGGGCAAGGTTGTCGACCGGCTTGATCTGACCAAAGACCCTGAATTCAACGGCGACCTTCGTCCCCCCACGCTGCGCGCCCAAATACGGGAACGCGTTTATGGCATGCTGGGCCGGATAGAGCCTGAAAACAGCTTGTCCGCTGACGCCGAGGCAACACGGGTCAGAGATGCCGTTGTGACCCGTCTTTTGCGGCAAGTGACAGTTCGCAACGTCCCTTCCAGCCTTGTATTTCAGGTGACGGTGGAAACTGAAAACGCCGAAAAATCAGCCCTGATCGCAGACACAATCGTGTCTTCGTATATCCTCAACCAGCTTGAAGTGAAGTTCGAGGCGACCGAACAAGCCACCAGTTGGCTATCAGATCGCGTCGCCACTTTGCAGATTGAGTTGGAGGATGCAGAGGCACGGGTGAAGGATTTCAGCGCTGGGACGGATCTTGTCTCTGTTGAGGGTTTGCAGGCGCTTGAACGGCAAATCAAGGATTTGCGCGACCGCATTGCCTCTGCCAAGGCAAACGAAGTGACCACAGCCGCAACAGTCACGCAGCTTAACGCGGCAACGGATCGTGACGCACAGGCAGAAGCCGCCGCGGATCCGCAGCTTGATCGTCTTTTGGTGCGCGCACGGTCCGATGATGCAATGGCGAGTGCTTTTGACACGCGGTTCGCGCAAATCGTTGCACGCGCCGAACTTGAGGCAACCAGGAGCGCGCAGCAATCAGACGCGTTAGAAGCGTCATTGGCACCGCTGGAAGCGCAGATCGAAAGGCAAGGACAGGACCTGATCGAACTCCAGCAGCTTCAGCGCGAAGCAGAAGCGTCGCGCCTGCTTTACGAATATTTTCTTGGACGCCTGAAAGAGACATCCGCACAGGAAGGAATCCAACAGGCCGACAGCCGCATCCTTTCGGATGCCGTTGTGCCGATTGAACCTTCAGAGCCGCGCAAGACGCTGTTGACCCTTTTGGGGGCGTTTGTCGGGCTTTTCGTCGGAGCCCTGTGGGTCACATTTCGAGAAAGCGGCAAGGATGACTTCCGTACCGCAGCAGAGCTGGAACAATTCACCGGTGAGGCGGTTCTGGGGCAGATCCCGGTAATCCCCGGTCGCGGCAGAAAGCGGACGCTCACCTATCTTGCCGAAAAACCAACCTCTGCCGCCGCAGAAGCGATCCGCAATTTGCGGACCTCTGTACTGTTGTCAAATGCCGATCAACCACCCCAGATCATTCTGTCCACATCGTCGTTGCCCGCCGAAGGCAAAACGACCAATTCCTTGGCCTTGACCCAGAACCTTGCCGGCATGGGCAAAAAGGTCCTTTTGGTAGAGGGCGACATCCGGCGGCGCACTTTTCAGGCTTATTTCGAAGATTTGCCGCAACAGGGGCTAGTCTCGGTTTTGGCCGGTGACATGAAGCTGGAAGACGCAATCTTATCTGTCCCTCTGCTTGGCGCCGACGTTTTAGGTGGAGAGCAGACAACGACAAACGCAGCTGATCTGTTTTCATCAGATCGCTTCAAGGCCCTGATTTCTGACATGCGCGCGCGTTACGATCACGTCATAATCGACACGCCGCCGGTTCTTGTTGTTCCGGATGCCCGGATCATCGCTCAGCATGTGGATTCTGTTCTTTTCACGGTCAAATGGGACAGCACCACAAAACCACAGGTGGACGAGTCGCTGCGCCTGTTCCGGGATGCCAATTTGCGGATCTCGGGACTTGTCCTGAGCCAGATCAACCCGCGTGGCATGAAGCGCTATGGTTATGGTGGAAAATACGGGGCTTATGGCGCCTACGGCGCGCGCTATTATACCAACTAGCTGCCCAGATAAGGACGCCCCATGAAAATTGTGATGCTTGGCACAGGCTATGTTGGACTGGTTTCTGGTGTCTGTTTTTCCGATTTTGGGCATGACGTCGTCTGTGTCGACAAGGATGCCGCCAAGATCGACAAGCTCGTGGCGGGAGAGGTCCCGATCTATGAACCCGGGCTGGAGGATGTCCTGCAACGCAACGTGGCCGCTGGACGCCTGGCGTTTGCAACCGATTTAGCGACGGCGCTGGACGGGGCAGATGCGGTGTTTATCGCGGTTGGCACGCCAACACGCCGTGGCGATGGCCATGCAGATCTGTCCTACGTCATGGCAGCTGCAACGGAGGTGGCGCAGTTCGCGGCTGACGGCATTCTTGTGGTCACCAAATCCACAGTACCCGTTGGCACAAACAGACAAGTCGCAGCAACGATCCGCGCGGCGAACCCCAATCTTGTCTTTGATGTAGCGTCAAATCCCGAATTTCTGCGTGAGGGTGCGGCTATTGACGACTTCATGCGCCCGGATCGTGTGGTTGTCGGGGTCGAAAGCGATCGAGCTGCGACAATCATGCAGGCGATTTACCGACCACTTTTTCTGCGAGACTTTCCGATCATCATCACCGACATGGAAAGTGCCGAAATGACAAAATACGCCGCGAATGCCTTTCTTGCGACGAAAGTTACATTCATGAATGAGATCGCGGCGCTATGTGAGCGCACTGGCGCTGACGTCAAAGAGGTTGCGCGCGGCGTCGGCTATGATGGCCGCATTGGCAACAAGTTTCTGCATGCAGGGCCGGGTTTTGGCGGGTCTTGCTTTCCCAAAGATACCAAAGCGCTGGCGCGGATTGGGCAAGAGCACGGCTACCCGATGCGGATCACAGAGACAGTGATCGACGTCAACGAGAAGGTCAAGGCACGCATGGTCGAGCGACTGCGAGATCTAGTCGATGGCACCTTCAGCGGCAAGACAATCGCCGTGCTGGGTGCGACGTTCAAACCCAACACCGACGACATGCGCGCGGCCCCGTCGCTCACGATTATCCCGGCGATGATTGGTGAGGGTGCAAAGGTGCGACTGACGGACCCGCAGGCGGAACGTGAAGGGCGCGCGTTACTACCCGGAGTGGTCTGGACCGATGACGCCTATGATGCTGTCACCGGCGCGAACGCGATGGTCATCCTGACAGAGTGGAATGCCTTCCGTGCACTTGATCTGACCCGACTGGCAGGGGCAATGTTGCAACCGCGGATGGCAGACCTCCGCAATATATATAGTGCCAATGACGCTATCGATGCCGGGTTTGAAAGTTACATTTCAATCGGACGGAAGGACGCCGGTCTGTCGAGCAATTGAAGGACACAAACTCGCTGATAAAATTGATCTGCGCATCCCAGACCTCATTACCCGCGGGCATAGACATCCTCATACCTGATGATATCGTCTTCTCCGAGATAAGTCCCCGTCTGAACTTCAATCAAGACCATTGGAACCTTGCCAGGGTTTTCCATCCGATGAACCGCACCCAATGGAATGTAGACTGACTGGTTCTCGGACACGAGCTGCTCTGTCTCATTGATCGTCACTTTCGCTGTTCCTTCGACTACAATCCAGTGTTCGGCGCGATGGTGGTGGCTTTGCAGTGAAAGAGCCGCACCAGGATTCACGACGATCCGTTTGACCTGAAATCTGTCACCAATGGCAAGGCTGTCAAACCAACCCCATGGACGGTGATCGCGCGGAAAGGTTTCTGCCTGTGCGTTCCCGCGCAATTTTAGAGTGTTGACGGCAAGTTTGACGTCTTGTGCACGCGATTTGTCCGCGACAAGGACCGCATCTGGCATACAGACCACAATCGTATCCTTTAAACCCAACCCCACAACCACCTGTCCGTCCGCCTCGGAGCGCAACAGCGTATTGTTGCATTCAATGGCGCTAGCATCGCCACTTGTCACGACGCCAAAACTGTCGGGGCTGCCTTCTCGCCAGACGGCGTCCCAATCTCCCAGATCCGACCAACCGGCGGAGAAGGGCACAACCGAAAGATCCTTGGCCTTCTCCATGACTGCGTAGTCGACAGAGATGTCTTCGGCCCGCGCCCAGTGATCCGGATCGAGGCGCAAGAACCCCAAATCGGGCTTTGCCGTTTCGACGGCCTCAGTCACCGCGTCTATCATCTCTGGTGCATGGGACTGAAAGGCCGCAAGTACCGTTTTTGTCGCAAAAACAAAAATGCCTGCATTCCAAAGATAATGCCCATCTTCAAGCATCCGCTCTGCTTCTTTCAGGTCCGGTTTCTCTACAAACCGCTTAAGCGGAATTGCGACATTCTCAGACGCGGCACCGGCAAGCTCCAGATAGCCATATCCAGTTTCTGGACGATCCGGCTGAATTCCAAATGTCACCATCTGTCCGGACAAGGCGGCCTCGGCAGCCGTTGCTACGGCCGCCGCGAATGCGGCGTCGTCTGGGATGACGTGATCAGAAGGGGCCACAAGCATCAGGCTCTCAGGATCCGTTTTGGCCAAGTGCAACGCAGCAGCCAGAACAGCCGGTCCTGTGTTTCTGCCTTCCGGTTCGATCAGAATGGCACCGGGATCAATGGCAACCGCCGAAAGCTGTTCCGTCACAACAAACCGAAAGTCAGAGTTTGTGACAACCGTCGGAGGTGCGAAATGCTCACCCTGCAAACGCAGAGCGGAGGCCTGAAAGAGGCTCTGCTCTCCGACAAGAGACGCGAATTGTTTTGGATAGCTCTTTCGCGACAACGGCCAAAGTCGAGAACCGGAACCTCCCGCCAGCAATACCGGGTAAATCATTCGATTCATCGACACGTTTCCTTCAATCGATCCGCCATTTCCGTTGCATCCTTATATCCGATATTGCGGCTTTTGGTATCGTATCAAGCGGCCGAAACTGGTAGCGACCAGCTTAGGGTTTGCCCCTGATCCTGTCACCGAACCCGGTTTTTGATACGACGCAAGAGTGGCATAAATGGGATGCGATCTATCCTTTTCGGCGGCGCAATGTCTGATTTGGAGGCCCGCTGTTCAATCAGTTGCGTAGATGAAATGAGCGTCGTCAGATGGGGGTGTGCCCGCCGAAACCAACTATAGGCGCCGTCGACATGCATCGGACCACCAGCGGCATCGCCAGCGGGACGATCCAACATTGCCCTGAAATAGGCAATCATCGGTTCGAGTGCTCGCGAATCAATCAGCATGGCATGAGTTGTTTGCACGCTTACGTCCCAAGGCAAAATACGCCAATGGGTCGCGGCAGACGGAAGACCCGTGATCGGTTCCAAGATGCGGTGACCAAGGTAGGCCAAGGACCAGCCAGCTCTTTCCACTTCGCCCAAAATCTCCCGCCAATTCGTGGCAAACAGCTCCGTCAATTGTGCATCATCTTCCAAAAGAAGGATGGCGCGATGTCCTGATGCCAATGCATCTTCCAAAATCCCCAGATGGCTCATAAAGCATCCCCGCGCACCGATCGAAGGGAATTGTCCGGCGTCATCTGGTCGTACGGCCGGGAAGAACTGGATCAACGGATCGTCTTCGCCAAGACCAAATCGCGCCAGTTCAGCCAGCACTTCGCGCCGGCGGTCCGTACGGTTGATCAGATTGATAACATAAATCTTGTCCAACGACGCGGGTGGCAACAGATCCATCGCGACAATACCTTTTGTTCAGATCTTTGACCGGGGGCCCCAATCATTCGTCTGCCATGACGGCAGAAGTCCTACCTCATCTTTATCTGGTCGCATTGATCGGTAAAAGCCTTTGACAAAGAATCGCTGCGATACGCCCACATGGATTACTTTGGCGTGACCCTCTTTGAAAACTTTGGGCTAGTTGCGGCACGGCATGTCAGCTAATTCTGTCCAACATGACGACGGAGACATATCTCCGCGTCAGCGCTTGAAAAGGGCCAAAGGCAACGCGACGATGAAACGGAAAAGCGCCGGAACTATGCACACCTCGACCGCGACGGGTTTCACGCGTCCCGTCATTATTCTGCACGGGATTGGAGATCCCAAGCGGACGCTGGAACCAGGGGAACAGACGTTCTGGCTGTCGAAGGAAGAATTCTTGACCGTGCTGGATCGGATTGTGGAGATGGGCAATGATGCTCCTCTGATTACTTTTGACGATGGCAACGCCTCTGATGTCGAAGTCGCGCTACCAGAGCTTGCGGCGCGAAAACTAAAGGCTGTGTTTTTTTTGCTGACCTCACGGATTGACACTCCTGGATCACTAGGTCGTTCTGATCTGGACTCCCTGATCAACATGGGTCACGAAATTGGGCTGCATGGGCATGCTCATATCGACTGGAGGGGACTATCACCGACCGAGAAAACTCAAGAATTCCAAGTTGCCCGAAACACCCTGTCAGAGCTTGCTGGTGTCGCAGTCACCGTCGCCGCCGCACCCTTCGGTCTTTACGATCGCCAAACGGTTCACGATTTGCGCGATCTCGGGTTTGCGGCGCTCTACACGAGTGATCGTGGTCTCGCACATCAAAGCGCATTTATTCGGCCGCGCAATTGCCTGGAAGGAGGCATGACGCAGACGCAGTTAGATGCTGCTTTGATGGGACGGGTCGGTGGCATACGCAAGGTGCGTCGCATGTTTGGCATTGCCAGGAAACGACTGCTGCCGCTTCGGGTGTCGCCATGATTTCTGTGATCATCCCTTCGAACAATGAAGAAGGTTATATCGGAACCTGCCTTGACCTGATCTTGGGCTCCCGTGCACCCGAAGGATCGTTCGCCCTCTCCGGCATGCAGGTTATTGTTGTTGCTAATGGCTGCAAGGACGCAACCGCAGAAGAGGCCTTGGCGCGCAAAGGCGCCTTCGTGGAAAATGGATGGGCACTGGACGTCCTCGATCTGAATGAGGGCAGTAAGATAATTGCTCTGAACGCTGGTGATGCCGCCGCTTTGCACAACAGGCGCGTCTACATCGATGCCGATATTCACGTCACACCCGACTTGATTGCACAGATCTCTGAAACATTGGATCGGCCCGAGCCCGCATATGCAGGAGGACGCCCTCAGATTCGGCGGGCGCACACTTTTGTGTCAGAGCGCTACGCCCGATTTTGGGAGCGTTTGCCCTTCATGGCGACCGGTGTTCCAGGCTGTGGCGTCTATGGCGTCAACGCAGCGGGACGTGCTCGGTGGAATGATTTTCCCATGGTCATCGCGGACGATTCTTTTGTCCGGCACCACTTTCGACCACATGAGATGTACGGAGTCCCTGCGACCTACTCTTGGCCCATCACCGAGGGTTTTGGGAATCTTGTCCGCGTGCGCAGGCGTCAAGATCAGGGATTGGAAGAGATCAGAAAACTGCGTCCCGATCTTGCAAATGATATGGAGCGGACCGCTCCGACAACCGCGGAGAAGCTGCACCTGCTGGTCCGTGATCCGATTGGATTTATGATTTACGCGACGGTGGCGCTGACTGTTCGGCTGCCGATCTTTCAAAATCGTGCCACTTGGGAACGAGGGCGCTAATCCGGCAAATCGTCTGGCCGTAATTTGCTGCCACCTTCGCCGTCGAAGAGCGCTTTAAGCCAAGCAGCTTCGGCATGGATATCAAATTCGTTCAGGACTTTGCTGCGGCCCGCTTCGCCGATTTCACGCAGCCCGTTGGGGCTTTGTGCCAATCGGACCATTGCGTTCGCCAATTCGTCGACGTCTCCAGGGGCAACAAGCTCTCCGGAAACACCATGATCGACCAATTCGGATACGCCGCCAACACGGGTTGCGATCACTGGGCGACGTGACGCCATCGCCTCCATCAAAGCGACCGGAACCCCCTCGGCAAAGGAGGGCAGAACAAGCACGTCAGACGCGGCTAGGGTCTTTGCCACCTCGGATTGCGAACGATACCCTAAGACATCGATTCCACCGATACGTTGCCCGGTCGCTTCAACCCATCCTCTGTCTTCACCATCGCCAATGATTGACAGGGTAATGTCGGGGACATTGACACGTGCCTTTTCGAATGCCTCGAGCAGCACCCGAAGACCCTTCACCGGGTCCAGCCGCCCAACGAAAATGAAACGTGTTCCCTTTCGGTCCCCGATGGGTGCAACATCGTAACGCGCAGGATCAATCCCACAGTGAACAATACGCAATTTGTGCCAGTCCTCGGGACTTGAGAACAGCATGACTTGACTTCGCGCGAAGTAGCTTATGCAGATCACGCGTTTGGCGCGCGCAACTTTTTCACCGAGAGACCAACTTTCGGGGGAAAAGAACTCGGTTGGGCCATGAATTGTGAAGCTGTAGGGGACCCCGCTTAGCGCCGAAGTGAGCATCGCAACAGTCGCGCTGCTGTCAGCAAAGTGGTTGTGGATGTGGGTCGCCCCTTGGCGTTGCAGGTGCCGTGCAAGCAGGCCCGCTTCCAGAAAATAGAAAAACTGCCAGATGAACCCACGCAGACCTGGCCGGTTTGTGCGCAATGAAAGTACCAACGCCTGCAACCAGCGACCCGGGCCTTGCGTCAAGAGACTGAGGTGAGCAGCCAACAGGCGAAACGGGTTCTTGGCCTGCGCGAGGATATAATAGGTCTCTTCTTGTGCTTTTTCCTCTTCCTCACCTATGATTTCTTGTTCTGCAGGACGCCTGACAGATGCGATTATGATATCGGCTCCTTGCAAGCGAAGGGCCGCGATTTCGCGCTGGATAAATGTGTGTGATGCCAGCGGATAGACACCGGTGAGATAGGCGATGCGATTGGGAGAGCGTTGTGTTGTCATTCTGGTTCTTTGGTCTCACTCCACGGCACATCGGTCAAGGGATGGACCACAAATGCGTCTGCACCAGAGTAGGCCGTTTGCGGCACGTTTGGCTGCGGAAATGTACGTTTTGGATTTCTTTGATGGCGGATCAAAATGTCGAGCGGAAAAACCACAAAACCCTGAACTACTTGTCGTAATAATCGCGAAACCATGCGACAAATTCCGCGATGCCATCGTTGATATCCGTCTGCGGCCGAAACCCCGTAAGCTTGGCCAATAGTTCCGTATTGGCCCATGTCTCGGGGACATCGCCCATTTGCATCTCCATATAGTTCCGCATCGCCGGCTGCCCTACACATTTTTCGATGGCCTCGACAAAATCCAAGAGCCTCACTTTGTCCGCGTTCCCTATGTTCACAACCCGGTAGGGTGCCACGGGCGACAAGCTGTCCCAATCTGGAAGCTCTGCATCAGCTTGCGGGCGAACGGGAGCCACATCGACCAGCAGTCGTATGCCGCGCACAAGATCATCTACATGAGTGAAGTCACGGAACATTTCGCCACGATTGTAGATATCAATCGGCCGCCCATCGATGATTGCGTCGACGAACTTATAAAGCGCAAGATCGGGCCGACCCCAGGGTCCGTAGACCGTGAAGAACCGGAACATCGTCGTCGGCAAATTCCAAAGGTGCGCATAAGAATGCGCCATGCTTTCGTTGGCTTTCTTAGTTGCCGCGTAGATCGTCAACTGGTGGTCGGCTTTCTCTGTTTCATTGAACGGCATTTGCGTGTTGGCGCCATAGACGGACGATGTTGACGCCATAAGCAGGTGCGCGACTTCATGCCTTCGCGCTGCCTCCATCACGTTGAAGGTGCCGACCACATTGCTGTCAATATAGGAACGTGGATCTTCCAGGCTGTAGCGTACACCGGCCTGACCAGCGAGATGGACGATCACCTCGGGGCGAAATTCATCGATCACCCGATCTAGCAAGACGTGGTTTTCTAATCTGCCCTCTGTCGCCGCGAATTCATTGGATTGCAACAACATAGCATGGCGCCGTTCCTTGAGCGCGACGTCGTAGTAATCGGTCATGCCATCGAAGCCATGAACGACAAAACCTTCTTCCAGCAACTTCTTTGCCAGATGAAACCCGATGAAACCGGCCGTTCCGGTCACGAAGATACGTCGCACCAAAAAGTTCTCCTAGATTTGGGCATCTGACCCTTCGAAACCCATCTACCCTGAGACGCGGGAACAATCACGTGCGCAATTGGCGACCATTTGCTCCACCACTTCGTGGCCCGGCAATCGATTTCCCGTCACCGGTCCAAAGTGACGATGGCGATCGTCCCGAATTCGTAGGAGTCGCCTTCAAGAAATAGGGCATAACGATTGCCGTCAGGCAATTGGATCATGTCACGCACTCGATCATCGAGGACAATCCGCTCACGGGCGATGATTTTGAAATTCTTATCAAAATCGAAAATGTGAAGAGACTCATCACCTTCGCGGTAGTCAAATCCCATCGTCCCCAACATCAGGCTATAGCGGTCAGGATCCCGCGGATCAGGCCCCATTGGCAAAAGCTGAGTTGGGCTTATCGACAGTTCAAAATGCATTTCTGGTTCGAGGAAGCCAAACTCTTCATGGGACTTGTGAAGGGGTGCCTTGTCGTAAAGGCTTTGCGCCGTGCTATAGTGTTCGCCATAGGAAGAGACCGGCCAACCAAAGTTCTCTGGCTCGCCCTGCGGTTTCCGGTTGACGTTGATTTCGTCCCCCCCCTCAGGCCCGTGCTCTGAAATGAACGTCACGTTCGCTGCCGCATCATGGTACATGCCCTGTGGATTTCGGTGTCCCATCGACTGAACCTCAAAAGTCCCAGTCACAAGGTCAATGTCCAATATCTTGCCAAAAAAGCTCTCCGGGTCTTGTGCAAGGTCCCGGTACCGCATCTCACCGGTGGAAAACATCAGCCGGTTGGGGCCGATAAGTTGCATACGGCCGCCGCTTTGATTGCCAGAGAATTCACCGTAGTCATTCTCGATCTCGACACATTCGTCAGGCACGAAAATGTCACTGAACTTCAGGTCATCATCGGTGATGTCCGCGGCCGTGATGGCCAATGTGATGCATCCGGGGCGCAAGGATTTTGTGTAGGACAGAAGCAGTTGGTCACCCACCACCAATGCATCTTTGATGCTTAGTTCGCTGAGTTCATAGAATTCGGGGTTCTCGATCAGACTAAGTAGATTGGTATCCCGTGACACCATCGAAAAGCTATCGCCCTCAATATCCGTCAAAGGCACATGCCCGACCGTGCCTTTTGCAGTGATCAGCCATAAATTACCGCTATGTGTCTCCAGATAGGCGCGGCGGCCAAAGTAGTCGAGCGGCACAAACGGAGTCTCATAACTAATCACCTCGAACACATCTTTGTTGGTCCGCTTTTCTTCGCTGCCCACGAACGTGAAAGGCATCGCCCTTGGTAGGTTTGGGTTGTTGCGCAGGGCCACTTCGAAAAGTTGTTGAACATCGTCCAACTGTTCTATCCGGCGTTCAAGGTCGGCCTTCTGCTGTTCCAGTTCGCGTTTGGTTTGGAATACAAAGATCGTATCTTTCAGCCGACGCTTGGTTTCGTCGCCGATCAGATGACTGAAAGATGCGTAAAGCCTGTTCTCATAAGCATATGAACCAACCCAAATCAGACCGCCAATAATGACAACTGGCAAAACTCCGATCCAAAAAATGCGCTTCATATCGCCGATCCAGTGCTATAACTCAAATTAGGGTATCCCATGAAATCTTCGCTTGGTGAAATCATCCCACACAGCGTCGACGCCGTGCCGGCATACTGCTGCATCATAAGGCACGACAATCCCCAGACTGCCAATCCACGCAAAGAAAAATTCCTCGACAATAGCTGAATGGTCGCAGCACTGCTAACACTCCAAGGTATCAAAAACCAAATTTACATTAATCACACAATTTCGGGCTGAATCGCCATGTTGCTGGCAAATTCCTCGTTTCGGTGCTAAGCCGCTGACATTATAGAGGTTTCGGCCACGCCACGATGGCGTTAAGAACATTCTTTTTGCAACGCCCATGCGAGAGAAGAACACGATTTGAACGAGCCATCGGAAAACCCTGACGTCCTTGCGGTCGATCTTGACGGGACGCTGCTACGTAGCGATATGCTGCATGAAAGCTTGTGGTCCGCCTTTGGCCGTGATTGGCGCATGCCTTTAACCGCAGCGTTGGCGCTGCGAAACGGGAAACCAGAACTGAAAAGAGTCCTGAGCGAACAAGCTCAAATTGATGTCTCGACCTTGCCATTCGATGAAGACGTCATCGCTCTTTTGCAGGAACGCAGGCAGAATGGGCAGAAGATTGTCCTTGTGACCGCAACCCACCAGCAACTTGCAAATCAGGTTGCCGCGCATCTCGGTCTCTTTGATGAGGTGCATGGGTCAAACGGCCAAACCAACCTCAAAGGCAAAGCCAAAGCCGAATTCCTGATCGAACGATACGGCGTCGGAGGATACGAATATTTCGGGGATTCTGCCGCCGATTTACCGGTCTGGGCGGCCGCCAAGCAAGGTATCGCAGTGAACGCGTCCCAGAAGGTGCGGAGCCAAACAGCGAAATTGGATGTGACGGTCACTCAAATCACGACCAGCAATGGGCTTCCCTACGATTATGCCCGTGCACTGCGACCGCACCAGTGGCTTAAGAACATTCTGGTGTTTCTACCGATGTTGGCGGGTCATCAACTAACATGGGCTACATTCTTCGCAAGCCTGATGGCATTCTTTGCATTTTCGTTTGTGGCGTCCAGCGTTTATGTCCTCAATGACTTGCTGGATCTCCGCGCCGATAGGTCACATCCGCGCAAGCGACACAGACCATTCGCAGCTGGCGATCTGCCAATTGCTCATGGGGGTTATATGGCCATTGGGCTCTTGCTGGCAGGCATAGCCCTTTCGATCTGGATTGGCGGTCTCTTCTTATTGGTGATGCTGACCTACTATTTTGCGACGTTGGCCTACTCCGTCGGGCTGAAGCGCCGGGCAATTGTCGACATCTGTGTTTTGGCAGGGCTTTATACATTGCGTATTGTGGCAGGCGGCGCCGCAACGGGCATACCACTGTCGGTCTGGTTACTGGCCTTTTCGATCTTCTTTTTCTTTGCAATGGCGGCGATTAAGAGGCAGGCCGAACTCGTGGACATGGCCGCGCGCGGCAAGCTCGAAGCAAGCGGTCGCGGCTACAGTGTCGATGACCTTCAGATCATCTCGATGATGGCAGTGGGCGCCGGTTATGTCTCGGTGATGGTCATGATGCTTTACGTCAATTCCCCTTCGGTGGTCGAGCTTTACAAGAACCCCACGATGCTGTGGGGTATCTGTTGCGTTTTGCTTTATTGGATCAGCCGGATCGTAATCGTGACCCACCGCGGACATATGCATGACGATCCGGTTGTCTTCGCTGCCAAGGATCGGATCAGCCAGTTTTGTCTTGTCATCATGATGGTCTTTGCGCTTGCGGGGGCCGTCATTTGACCCTGCAGGTGCTGGTCATGCGGTATGCGCTTTTCGCCATACTCGCCATCGTCGCCAATCTTGCGGTACAGAGGCTTGTGTTCTTGGGCGGGTCCACAACCGCTTGGTTCCTTGCCGCCATCGCATGCGGCACGTTGGTCGGCCTCGTCGTCAAGTACATGCTCGATAAGCGATGGATTTTTGCGGACCAAAGCACCGGGTTAAAGTCACATGGCAAGAAATTCTCGCTTTACACAGCGATGGGCTTAATCACCACAGCAATCTTCTGGGGCGCAGAGGCGGCTTTTTGGCTGATCTGGAAGACCGAGTTCATGCGCGAGGTCGGCGCGGTTCTGGGCCTGACAATCGGATACGTGATCAAATACAATCTTGACCGACGCTTCGTCTTCAATGACCCGGAACCGGAGGGCATGTCATGATGCTTTCCGGTTGGGGCCAGTTCCCAAAACACGAAGCGACAGAAGTCGCCCCACGCACTGAAGAGGCGATCAAAGAACGTGTGGCACTCGGTAAAGCAATCCCGCGCGGCAACGGACGCGCCTACGGCGACAGCGCGGTCAGCAGCACCAACACAATCAACATGCGACACTTTGACCGCATGATCTCTTTTGACGAGACCACCGGGCAACTTGTGGCCGAAACCGGGGTGCTGGCTGCAGATATCATCGCCGCCTTCCTTCCGCGGGGTTGGTTCCTGTCGGTCACACCGGGAACAAAATTTGTCACCCTTGGCGGCCTGATCGCAGCCGATGTCCACGGCAAAAACCATCATGTTGTTGGTGGTTTCGGGAATTTTGTCGATTGGATCGATATCATGGGTGCGGACGGGCAGGTCATGCGCTGCGACCGCTCGACCAACGCCGAAACCTTCGCCTGGACTATTGGTGGCATGGGTCTGACGGGCGTCATTCTGAGGGCAGGAATTCGTTTGCTTCGGGTCGAAAGCGGTTGGATCCGGCAAACGACAATCCCCACCAAGAACCTTGAAGACACTATGGACGCATTTGAACGCTCCAATGGCGCGACATATTCTGTCGCCTGGATAGACTGTCTGAGCCGTGGTGCGCGGCAGGGCCGATCGCTGCTGATCCTTGGAGAACATGCCGGGCTCGCCGATCTCGACAATAAGCGTGCAGAAAAACCTTTCGACACGCGGTCAAAACGCAGTCTTTCGGTTCCATTTCATTTGCCGTCCGTCTTGATGAATGGGGCAACTGTCCGCGCCTTCAATAGCCTCTACTATTGGAACGGTTGCCGAAATGCGGGCGAAAGTCTTGTTGACTGGGATTCATACTTTTATCCATTGGATGCCATTCTCGATTGGAACAGGATTTACGGAAAGCGCGGCTTCGCTCAGTTCCAGTGTGTGCTGCCGCTTGACGCATCTCGTGCCGGGATGGCGGTACTTTTGCGGGAAGTCGCACGCGCCGGTGCAGGATCCTTCTTGGCCGTGTTAAAGCGGCTGGGCCCACAAGACAGCCGCATATCCTTTCCAATGGAAGGATATACGCTCGCACTCGACTTCCCGGTGAAACCCCGAACCTTGAAATTGATGAAGACTTTGGATGCGATCACGATTGATCATGGTGGGCGGTTCTATTTGGCAAAGGACAGTCGGATGCAGGCCGACACCTTGCGATTGTCTGACGACCGCATTGACGGTTTCACCCAGATGAGATCGTCAAACGCTTACAACACGGCGTTTCAATCCGAACAGGCAAAGAGGCTGAAAATATGAAGAACAAAGCAGTTCTGGTTTTGGGCGCGCGATCCGATATGGCGCGCGCCATCGCTTTGGCTTTTGCGCAAGCCGGTCACCGCATCCAACTTGCCGCGCGAAACGCCGACAACTTGTCCGGAGACCGTGACGACATCGCTTTGCGTCATAATGTTGACGTGACAATTCACGACTTTGATGTTCTTGATACGCCAAGCTTTGATGGGTTCATTCAAGCACTTCCGGAACTGCCCCACATTGTCATTTGTGCCGTCGGACTGATGGGTGAACAGGAAGAGAATGCGCGCGATATGACAGCGGCATCCCGCGTCATGAGATCCAACTTTGAAGGTCCCGCGCTAATTCTGTCGGAGTTCGCGAACCGGTTCGAGTCACGCGGCAGCGGCACCCTTGTCGGGATCAGTTCTGTCGCCGGCGACCGAGGTCGTGCGACGAATTATATCTATGGATCTTCCAAGGCCGGATTCACGGCATTTCTGTCTGGACTGCGCAACCGCCTAGCCAAGAAAGGGGTACACGTCGTGACCGTTCTGCCCGGTTTCGTTGCAACCAAAATGACCGAAGGAATGGATCTGCCAGAAAAACTCACCGCAGCGCCTGAAGAAGTTGCGACCGCAGTCCGCCGCGCCGTCGAAGTAAAAAGGAACGTAATCTACACCCGGCCGATCTGGCGGCTCGTCATGTTCATTATCCGGGCCATTCCAGAATCCATCTTCAAAAAGCTGAATATCTGATCGGCGGGAGCCCCGATAAATGAGAGGCTTGATGTCCCTATGACTTGTGGGAAACCTCAATCATTGTGTTGTTTTTCTCAGCGCCGGTCCCCTGAAATCCGAGTTCCTCAAGAGTACCTAGCGTCTTCAGGGACAAGCCATTCTTCTCGGCGATTTGCTCGTAAAAGGACGCATCACGGCTTAGGAATGGGAATTCGAGCCACCGGCTCTCTTCCATTCCGTCATTGTAGTTTGCCCAGTAACGCCCGTCAGGCTTCAACCGTCTTTTGACGTTCGCGAACCAGTCTTCAACAAGGTCATCGCTGAGATGGTAGAGAACTGAAAACGACCAAAGCATATCGAAGGTCTCGTCCGCCAACGCTGCCGCACCAAAATCGGTCGCAACGATGAGGCGCGGGTTTCGACCCGCAAGTCCGGCCTTTGAAATCTCAAGATAAGCAAGGTTGGTGACACTGCCGCGAACATCGACGCCGGTGTAGTTGCCCGGGTTCAATTCCTGCATCAACGGAATGGCAAGGGTAAGAGGGCCGCTTCCGATTTCAAGAAATCGCGTGTCTTTGGTGAGCCCGTTATCGCGCAGGAACTTCATCTGAAAGACACGGTGATCATCCCATTGACCATCGAACCCCATTGATTCCACCAACGCGCGGCGGTGCATCTCTTCGGGCACACGCGACATGTTAAAAATACGATACAAAAAGAACTGCGCTTTCAGAACGAGCTTTGAAATTGTTCTTTGACCCGGCAGTCGCATGAATGACCTTCCTCTTTACTTCGAACCAATCTAACTTGTCCCCGTCGGACCAAGCCACATCGGCTCTATTCTGTCAGCCCGAATAGATTGGACAAAGACTTAAAATTATCAAAGCTTTATCGTTAACGTCGTTCGTTCTCAAGAGTTCAAAAATGTGCCGGATAGTTCATATTGTCATCAGTTTGGCGTTCGCAGCAGCGACGTTGTCAGCGCAGGAATCAATCGAAAAGCCCCTCCCACTTGATGGTGCAATTGCAGCAGACGGGTCGAGCGTCAGCCTGACTTGGTTCGACACGCCGCGACCGCGCGCGGGATCAGTCATGATCCAGCGCCGCCGATTTGGACAGACGGGCGCCGATAGCTGGCGCACCATTGACCCCAACATTGGCGTTGTCATGCGCTATACTGACCAGTCAACCGAACCTGGTATTGCTTATGAATATCAGGTGCTTACGATTGGTCGAGACATCGTCGATGTTGGCTATTGGGTGACCGGTCGAGACGTTCCGGTATCCGAGGCACGGAAATTTGCCTATCTCGTGGTCGATGACACAATTCTGGATGCAATTGGACCACGTCTTTCCCGATTTACAAGAGATCTCGCAGGTGATGGTTGGAACGTCGTGCAGGTCCGGGCGACCCGCGGAGGGAATGATGCGCCGCGCGCGGCGCTTGCAAAGATGGCTCCGATCAAAAACTGGCTAGCCGAACGTTTCGCCGAAGACCCAGAGGCAAAACATGCCGTGATGCTGATCGGCCACATTCCCATGATCAGGAGCGGCAGTGCTGCGCCGGACGGGCACGATCAGGTTCCACATGTTACTGATCTGATCTACGGCGACATAGATGGGAAGTGGCGCATCTCGGCGAACGGGGAATTGCTCGATAATCAGCTTCCTAGCGACTTTATCGAGATGCAGGTGGGACGCATCGATTTTGCGCCCGCAAGCAACGGAAATCGCGCTTTGGAGCTGCAGCTTCTGCGTGCGTATTTCGACAAGAACCACCATTGGCGTATGGGCCTTTTGGGGGATTTGAGAGAGGCCTACGGTTCAAAAGGCCATTTGGAAACAGAGCATTACGATCTGCGGAACATCGTCGGGCCCGGCGCGATCCGGCTTGGCGGGCACCACGACGTCGGTGAACAGCAACCCTGGCTTTGGGGTGTGGATTTCGGCGATTGGGATACGGCAGGATATGCGCAGAAGTATGAAAACAAGGCCGTTTTTGCGATTAACTTCGGAAGCAACAAACAGAAGATTGAAGCGCAGTCCAATGGTTTGATCGCGTTGCTGGCCCAGCCCTGGTTTCCTGTTGCCGTTGGTTGGGGCGGGCGCCCCGCTTGGCGGCTGCATGTGATGGGATTGGGTGGCACAATTGGTGATGTCCATTTTCGGACCGTCAACAACGGGCAAGCCACCCGGTCCTATCGCCGTTCGATGGATTACTATCCGACAGGTAACTATTTGTGGCGCAACCCGATTTGGGTCAACCTTTTGGGCGATCCGTCGCTGCGGGCCTTCGTACTTGGACCACCCACACAAGTCAGCGTATCGGGTGACACGATCCATTGGACGCCGTCAGACGACCCAGACGTTCTGGGATACCAAGTATATCGTGCGACCCATGGTCAGTGGTACGAAAAACTCGGAGATCAACTTCCAGTAACGGCGACAGGGAGTTTGGATCCGGAGCCTGCGGATGGTGCACGATACATGGTTCGGGCGATTGGCCGAAAGGAAGTCCACGCCGGGTCATTTTTCACCTTGTCTCAAGGCGCATTCGCCGGGTCAGGACGGGTTTATGCCATTCCAAATCACACTGTCTTGCGGACACTGTCAGACAAGCCCCTGCCGCTGCCGGCACATTTCAACAGCACTTCGGATGGCGTCATTCGCTCGTTTATCGTGCCACCTCAGTATGGTGCGCTCCGATTTGAAGAGGGTGGCTGGATTTATACCCCACAGCCCGGATATCTGGGCGAGGTGGACATCCCAATCGCAATTTCAGACGCACTTCAAACAACAACGGCGAAACTGACCATCGTAATCGAGGGTTGAATTGACAATTCTTAATGGACCGCGCCAGAGGGCACAAAGCATACACAACTTGTACACGTGTCGTGCAAAAACAATCAGTCCAAGAGTCTGAATGAGCGTTAGGATTAACGTTTGGCGCGCGCCTGCGCCGCCCCTTGCCTTGACGCCGCACCAAGCACCACCAGCCGACCAGCCAACCAGCAAGAGCGAAACTTCGGCGAGCAGGGGTGTTGTCAAAACCAGCCCTGCATCAACTTTTCGCGCACCGATAGCAATCCAATTGATACACAAATGTTTTCTAGGACTTCGTCTACATGTGTGCAGATCTCGTCACCACTGAGGCGATGGCCTGGGCAGCGTGGTGCCACAAATCTCATCATCCGCCATGAACCTTAGCCAACTTTGCGATGTCCGAGGGGAAATCCGGTGACAAGGACAAAGCGATTGCGCATATCTCGACTATCCGATTTGACCCGTTTCGGGTCCTGCGGTCTGGCGGCTATTAACCAGACTGGTATTGATGTGACACAAAACGAGGATCGCCTTCCGTTTCGGGCAAGTCTGGTCGCTGCGACGGTTTACGGGATTCTGGGCGTCGCGCTCTGCGCAGCAAGTTTTGGGTGGGAAAATAGCCGTGACACGCCTCTGCTGAATTATGTGGGCTGGCTTATCTGGGAACAAGGTTATGCGCCCTACCGCGATGTCTTTGAAACCTCCATGCCCGGCGCATTGGCGTTTTATGCCGGGGTTGCAGGACTTGGCCTGACATGAAATGTCGCGTTCATGGCATTGGCCAATTTGATCGTGTTGGCCATTGAGGTTGTTGGCGCATGGATTGTGCGTCCGCTGGGAGGCGCGAGCGCGCTGACCGCTGCACCGCTGATCTACTGCAGCATGATGATGATGGGACCAGGCTGGATCCTGAAAATCGATATGGGTCGCACTACTCCTACTCCCCATCGCTGGCGGGACTGTTTTGGCTCTGAGATCTTTCGCCAGTCAGATTTGGCTGCGGCAGGTGCTGATTGGTTTGCTATTTGGCGTCAAGGGCACCATGAAACCCCATCTGTTGTTGGGAGCACCCATCGCGGTGCTCGCCGCCCTTTTCATTGCAACAGCAGGCTGGCTCGCACACCGTTTGGCGCTTGATCGGGCAAATCGGCGCATCCTTGCTGGGATTTGCTTTGCCGTTCGTGCTGCTTGCCATCTGGCTGGTCATGGCAGGCGGTGAACAAAGGTTCGTTTTCGTGCTGACCGAATACCTGCCCCTTCATCTGTCAAAGACAGATTGGCAGGCGTTTATTGCGCCGCAAGAAAAGGCCCGGTTGGTGCGCGCCATGTTGCGTCAGAGGGTCTTGCCTGCGACGCCATACCTTTAAGACGATCACTTTCACCACCATGTCGACGACCCGGTCAACGCCGGGCTCCGCCGCGCGTTTCTGGAAGCGCTGGAAAATGACCCGCCCGAAGTATTTGTGGATGCGGCAAGTTTTCCCCGTGTGTCGGGCCTGAATACCTCAACGCGGTTTGCTGAACGCGACGACTTCCTCACAACCAGATATCGCGTCGTTCAAGAGGATCCCGACTTTACCGTTTATCTGAGACGTGACCTGACCGCACCACGTTCAGATCCCTGACAGCCATGGTCGGGAAAGGCTTGACCTGTGCCGTATTGCACTGTTGATAAGTATTTTTTGGTACCGTTTTCGGAGGCGAGATTGAGCCACATTCAAGGTCGAACCTATTGGATTATTGCTGTCTTTATCGCGATCGTGGGGATTGCCCTTAGAACACTTCCATTTTCAGAACAGTTCTTCCCTCTGAACGACGGCGCGCTTTTTCTGGCGTTTGCCGAGCACATTCGCGACGGTGAATACTTCTCGGATCCTTGCGTAAGATATAACGGCTCCTGCATTCCCTTCGCCTATCCGCCCTTGTCATTTTTCGCGGTCGCTGGATTGTTGAAGGCCGGAGTGTCACCGATAGATGCTGCGGTCATCTATCCGCTGGCGTTGTCGATCATGATCATGATTGCCGGGTTTGTGCTTGTCCGGGAAGCAACAGACGATCCCGCTGTTCAACTGGTGGCCTTCGCGGCCATCGTACTTCAGAAAAGGTCCATTGAGTTCCTGTTGATGGGAGGTGGGATCTCGCGTTCAACCGGGGCCTTGCTGTTCCTGATTGCCTTGATCGCCGCTTTCCGACTACGTGAGAAATGGACTTTCCCGGCGCTCCTGACGTGTGGGATGGCGATTGGCGGTACGGTGTTGTCGCATCTGGAATGGGGCATTAACGCCGTCCTTGGCGTTTCAATTCTGCTTTTGGTGGGGGGAAGCCTGCCGTTCCGCACCCGGTTCGTCATCCTATGTCTGCTGGCCGGAATTTCGGCGGCGGTCGTGTTGCCATGGTTCGTGTGGATCGTGTCGACGCAGGGGATGGGGCCATTCCAGAGCGCGAGCAATGCGGCGCATTGGGACGCCAGTCTGCTACTTGGCCTACTCAATCTTGAGATTTTCCCAACCGGGCTTGGACTTATTTGCGCAATTGGCGCTGGAGCCTTGATGCAACGTCGGGATTACGCATGGCCACTGATGCTTGCTGCGTTCTTCATCGGCACCCCACGCCATTTCGATAGTGTGGCGGTTATTCCAACATCAATTCTTTTGGCCTTTGGCGTCATTGCGACGGTGAATTTGGGGCAGAGGATCGCGACGGAATTCGCAGAACAAATAGCAGCAAGGCTAGCGGTCGGTGCGGTTTTTGGATCAGCATTTGCTTTGGCCGGATTGCTGTATTGGACGATCAACTCCAATCCCAGTTTCCGGCAGCTTTCACCGGACGTACAGGCAGCGGCAGATTGGGCGCGTGATAATATTGGGTCTGACGCCAAGTCGGTCATTGTGTCCGCTACGCCATGGTACATCAGCCGCGAGGCGGAATGGTGGCCCTACCTGTCCCAGCACACTAATCTGAACACCGTGCAAGGCTCAGAATGGTTAGGTGATGGGAAATATTTTTCCCAGATTCGCACTGCTGATGTTCTGACCTGGCGCGGTGATTGCGTAACTTGGTTCGAGCATAAGAGCAACTTAGGGGCGGTCACCTATATCATCGACGTTGTCGACAGTGGGTGTTTTGAAGATGCGGCGAAATACAAAGAGGTTTTTAGCCGTCCTGACGTGAAAATTTTTGCGGTTTTGCCGTAAAGACCAAGCTGACAGGTTCGATGAAGGGATTGGCCCGCCGATAGATTAGATTTACTTTTCGTCCGAGCTCCGACAAAGAAAGTGCGGCCCTTGCCCTTGAGGGAGAGCGGCTAGAAATATCCGGTATGTAGGCGGAAAAAGAACTTGAGCGATAGCGCAGGCACATCAGGGGAACCACCCAACTTTCGCGCCCGAATTTTAACTTCCGCCAAGCTGGCAGGCCTGCGGTTCGCCTCTGATATCGGTTTGAGATTGTTCTCGACAATCGTGCTGACCCGGTTGTTGGCACCTGAGATCTACGGTGTTTTCGCCATCGTGCTTGTCTACATGTATCTGCTGGAGATGTTTTCCGATCTTGGGCTCAGGTCCTTGGTTGTCACAAAGGAAGGCGATGTAGAAGACAGGTTTCTTTGGACCTGTTGGACGGTCTCCATTTTGCGTGGCGTGCTGATCGCAGCCATCTCGTGTTTGATCGCTGTGGTGATCGGCCTGTTGCAAGGCAATGGCGTCTTCGCCGAGGACAGCCCCTACGCTGCGCCCAACCTGCCCTGGGCCATTGCCAGCCTGGGTGCCGCGACCCTGATCATGGGCGCTCAGTCTCCGGTCCAATACGTCCATGAGCGGGAGATGCGATTTGGTCGCGTGACCGCTGCCTACGTCGCCGTCAATGTCATCGGGCTGGTGGCGACGGTCCTGCTTGCGATCCACCTTCGCTCAATCTGGGCTTTGGTGATTGGCAACGTGATCCGAACACTCGCACTCGTTTCGCTGAGTTTTCTGCTGTTCCGCGGCCCGCAGATGCGATTGCATATGAACCGACCGCACCTTGATATTGTAATCGGGCGCGGCAAGTGGATTATCGGGCATTCGATCCTCACCGCGCTTTCTCAGTCCGCAGACCGTTTGGTCCTGGGCTTTGTGATGACGTCGTCCACCTTCGGATTCTATTTCATCGCACGGCAGCTGATCGATATGCTCACGCGCTTTCTTACCACACTGAACGGGCAGATGGGGTTGCAGGTTTTCACCCATATCCAGAAATCCACAACCGAGGATTTCAGGCGAAACTATT
The DNA here is from genome assembly GCA_947493335.1 of uncultured Paracoccaceae bacterium. GTDB lineage: Bacteria > Pseudomonadota > Alphaproteobacteria > Rhodobacterales > Rhodobacteraceae > CANMYO01. The sequence goes on from CANLQO010000002.1 coordinate 336,949, forward strand.
ATCGCTACCGGCTTTTCTTTGATTGTGTCGCGGGCCTTGGCGCGGGCGGCCTGTTGATCTTGGCGCCGCAGTTGGTCGATCTGGTGTTTGATGATCGCTATCGCGGCGTGGCCGCAATGGTGCAATTTCTCGCCGTCGGGATAGTATTAACCGGACCGTTGGTGTTGCGCGATGCATTCAGCGCTGAGAGACGGTTCCGACTGATGACAATCACAGGCCTTGCTTCAACGGCAACGCTGTGGATTGGCCTCGCAATTGCGGTCTTCATCTTTGGTTCGATCACAATATCGCTTTTGGTCATCGCATTGCACAGACTGCCAGAAGCATTGATGTTGACGATCATGGGGACGAAACGAAACTGGATTGTCATCTGGCGCGAAGCGATCCCGTTGGGATTCATGCTGCTGGGTGCATTGGCAGGGTGGGGTGTGGCGCAAGTTTGGGCAGGGTTTACATGATCAAATCCATCGCTTTGATGACCCCCGGCTGGCCAGGCACAATGACGCAAAATGGAATTGCGACTTCGGTCTATCACTTGGCCTGCGGACTACGCGCCGCGGGGTATAAGCCGGTCATTCTGACCTACGCGCTGGACGGCAAAGGTCCGGACGACATCCCGGTCATAAAGATTGAAGAAGAACCCTGGCGTCTGGGGGACCGCCTAAGGGCGCGCCGAGGAAATCTGGAGGTCGTCCACAATCGCGTGGCCAGATGTATCGCGGATGCGATCAGACGGGCGGATAAGGCCTTTGGTGTCGACGTGGTCTTGATGGAAGAAACCCAGGGTTGGGCCGGACTGGTTCAGGACCTGGTTTCACAGCCGGTTTTTGCAACCTTGCATGGTCCATGGCTGCTGCTGCAATCGCTGGTCAAAGCCACGTTGGACGAAGGCGACGCATTGCGCGTCAAGAGGGAAGCAGAGGGCTACAGCAAGGTCACTGGACTGATTGCGCCGTCTCGGAATGTTCTGGACGCTGTGCGCCAGGCGTACCCCGGACTCGATACTCCTGGTATCGTGCTGCCCAACACCTTGCCGCCGGGTGATATCCCTCGCGATCGCAGAAACGATATCCTCTTTATCGGGCGCTATGATTTTCTAAAAGGTGCCGACACAGTCCTCTCGGCGTTCGCCCAACTTTCCGAAATCCACCCGGGCGCGCGTCTAACATTTGCTGGCCCGGACAAAGGCATCGCACAAGAGGACGGCACCATCCTGCATGCGGATGCGGCCATTGCGCAGTTGCCCGAAAACGTGCAGTCGCAAATCAGCTATGTCGGCCCCCTTGATCGGCACGGTGTCACAGAGGCCCGCGCGCACCACGGTATCGCGTTGATCGCGTCACGCTACGAAAATCTGAACTACACAATGCTGGAGGCGATGGCCGCCGGGCAGGCAATTGTCAGTACAAAAGTCGGTGGTCCCGCCGATGTCCTAAGCGACGGCCAAACCGGATTGCTTGTTCCGGCAAGCGATGCAACGTCCATGGCGAAGGCACTTTCCCGTCTTTTTGCCGATGAAACTTTTGCGCTGCAAATGGGGCAAGCTGGACACGCCCTTTTGCTACAAGACTTTGATCCAGAAACCATTGCTGTTCAGACCGTTGCATTTATGGAAGAGACGCTTGCATCAGGCAGCCGCGTCCTCGGGAAACCTTAGCGATAGAGAGGAAGTCGGTCGATCCGCCGTTCGATATCTGCCAAGACCTCCAGGTATGCGGGGCTGTCGACATCACCAAAGCGTTCGACAAAGGCGTCCTGTGGCATCATTGAGGGGATACCGTCGAACGACACAATCACATCGCCGTCTTGCGCCATCCGCGGAAGAAAACCCTCCCATTCCTCTCCCTGCATTGCCATCAACACGTTAGAAAGGCGTATTCCCGAGAGATTGGCGGCAATATCTGTGAAGTCATAACCGCCAGCGCCAGAGATCGTATCGTAGAGCTCTTTAAACTCGCCCACAGAGAACGCAAATCCAGTGTTACTGATCGATTGAAGCGCCGCCGAAATCAGGAAGTGTCGGCGGGTATCAGTACGACCATTCAGGGTGACGCCATCACAACTGGTCGGCCAGGTTTTGACCTGTTCATTTTTGTCGAAAACCAAGCGTCCGACAATCAATGCGAATTCTCCGGGCCCGCATGCCTTGGCAAGACCCAGCATTGCTGCGGTGTATCGCTGCGGCAGCGGTTTGGAAGGATCGCCCACGTGAGCAAGTGAAAGGGTGAACCGTAGATAGGGCATGAAGCTTCCGGTCGATGCGAGGGTGCCATCGGCCATCGCGGCACGGATGCGCAGATGGTAAGCTTCGATTTCGTCGCTGGTGGGCATTTCCGCGCCCCGCAGCGCGCCGAATGTCCCACGCATGATGCCGTTTTTGCCCATCTCATCCAGTGAAAGCCTGAAGGTCAGCTCCTCTCCGTGGACTGACATCTGTGTCGCAGCGTTTAGCACCGTATCGCCAATGCGATTTCCCAATCCGAAGTTTGCGACAGTCCGAAAAAGCCAGAGCATCAGCGCAGGCGGCATATTTCGTCCGCCTATCGTCACCTCAGACACTTCCAACTTGCCCTCGAATTCTGGCATGCGTCCGGTCAGATTGAGCCACTTTTGCCCAGATATCCAAGGCACCGGCACCGAAACGGCCCCAATGAGTGCCTTACCCGACAAATCGATCTCACCCCGTAATCCTGGAATGATCCGTGCGCCCAGACGCAAGGCGCTATTCAATTGGTGGGTGTCTGTCTTGAGAATGGGGGGCGCAACACGTGCGTTGTCTGATGCGGTGCGAATGCCATGAAGAAGCTGGCGCGCATCTGCCACATCTTGCGCGCTTGGTGCTGCAGACGGTCCAAGCACAGGTGTGTCTTGCAAAAGGAGACTGCCAACGACGACACACGCAAGTATCGTCGCCAGGCAAAGCATCAAGACAAACCGAAAAATCCGCCGCATAGAGCCCCCTGACGCCGCACACTGCTAACCCGTTGTCGGGCGATCAGTGATTTAGGTCAATCAGGGGTCGTTCACTTAGGCTTCTTCAAGGTGAAGCGCGTCCTGTTCTTCCTGCATCCGGATCGCTTCATCCGTCAGAACGGGTTGCCCATCCGTCAGCGTGGCCCAAAGGATCGCGCTGTCGCTCTGAGGACTTGCCGGGTCATCAAGATCCATGATGCCATTGAACGGCGCATCTTTGTAGTGGCTGAACTCATTGTCGAAAAGCACCGATGGATCAAGCAAGACCGGATGCGTTTCCACGTAGATGTCGCCGGTCAACCGGTCTGAGAAGAAGATATCGAGCATGAAGTAATTCTGACCGTCAGAAGTGGTGTAGTAACCTTCATTCTTGATGGTCTCCTGCGCCTGATACCAATCGAGCGAGAAATCATCGATGTCACCCGGGAATTCTTTTTGGCCAAGGCTGTCGGTTTTAGTGCCCGTGATCTTGATTGTGCGCGCGTCCTCATCGAAGGGCTCACCGCTAACCAACTCCTTGTAAGTCAGAGGACCGTCAAGTTCGATATCAGGCGTGAGATTTGGCAAATCAGCACGCGAAATCACGTCATCATGCAATGGGTCATAATTTTCCAACGGCGTGATCACGTCGATGAACACCGGGTCAATAATGGTATAGTCGTGAAGCTCGGGAATATCTTCGCGCCCGGGAATGCTCTTTGACAGGTTGATCCCTTGTTGGAAATTCTCGACCGTCGCATCCACGATCGTCATATCGTAGGTGTTGCTTCCAAACAGGATGCCGATCCCACCGATTCCGCTGTCCGGGGTTGGATCCTTGCCGATCAGATCGAAATCCTTGATCAAATAATGCCCGGTATATGAGAACTCTGCACCCAATTTCACGTTCCAGGCCGTGAAGTCCTCGAAAACGCTTATCACATCATGTCCTTGATGCGGATTTGACTTGAGCACATAGAGACCGGCCTTGGTTGCAAACGCTTCGTTGCCGTCAAAGCTGATGATCGGATGATCATCCGGGAAAGCATGAGGATCATAGTTGAGTGCTCCTGCAAGAGGTGAAACTTCGGCGTCAAAGCGCAGGTTCTCACCTTCCTTAAAGGTACCCCGATGGAAGTAGACAAAACCAGTGTTCACGCTGGCGGCGATGTTGTCGGTCGATTCAACCATCCGGCCCTGGAACCAAAATCCGTCACCGGTACGGCCGAGATCGAAATTGCCAAGGTCGTTGCCACCCAGCTTCGGGTCACGACCACTCATGCCTGTTGCAAAAATTGCAATGTTGTCGTGCCACGCCCCAGTTTCATTGCCGCTTTCAGCAACGTAGCCAGCACCGAATGTATCGTAGGTGGCGTTGTTCTCAAAAATGGCATTCGAATCATGGTGGACAAATCCCCAACCGGGCGAACCGAAAACAGCATTTCCTTCTGCAATTCCCGGATTCTCGAGGTCATCCATACCAGCTCGGTGGAAGTGGAATGAATAGCGGCCCTTGACGTTTGAATCGAAAGCGATGTCGGCAAATTCGCTTGCGTCGCGGGCATCTTCGGATTTGTCTGTGCGACCCAGCTCATGGAACTCGGCGTAGCTGACGCTGACGTCGTCGTTGTGCATGAACATGACGTGGGCACGCTCATAGACTTCGGCCGTTTCCGCATCTTCCGTCTCGAACGAGACATTGCGGGTATAATTCGCAACGGAAGTCTTGAGATCAGCGCGCGGCGTATCATGGTCATGGATCAGCGGTTCATCAAAGAAAACGCGGCCGCCCTCGATGTTCGAAATGGTGCGAATTTCATCTTCCGGCGGAGTGTACCCTTGCGAAGTTTCCCATCCAAAATACCCGTCATAGTGTGTGCCCGCGATAACGATGGTGTCGCCGACGGCCCAACCTTCCGGAAGCGTCCCAAAGTCGATAAAGGTATCGCCAGCCATAGGATCGTCCACGACCTTTTCGTGGGAATCCTTGACGGCTCCAAAAATTTCGACTTCGCCATGTGCGATCAAGCCACGGCTCAAAAGCAGCGGATCCCAATCTGTATCGATCGGTCCGTTATTGGCAAAAACGATATCTACGTCGACATGCGACTGAACGGGATCGGATGCCGTACCAATCGTCAATCCACCCGACGGCGACACCACAAAGGTGTCCACGATCATTTTTGAGTCTGTGTCCGTCGCAAAGTCGAGATCGCCGTCAACACGCACTGTGAAGAGGCGGGCTTCGCTGACATGACCATAGGTGATGTGAACACCTTCGGGAATCAGCACGCGCGCATCATCGCCTGGTACTTCACCGTTATGCCAGACAGACGGATCGTTCCATTCACCATGACCAATGGCGATATGGGTAGCGACATCGCGTCCCACGAGATCAAGCGCGGCCATGTGCTCTGTCGCGAAGGAAGAGTCCATGTCGTGCGAATGGGTTTCCGGACTTTGGCGAACGGCCTCGACATATGCAGCAACTTCTGCATCCGACGTTGGAAGCGGAATGGGGTCGGTGTGTTCACCACCCGTGTGGCCGCCCGTATCGCCACCCGTGTCACCGCCAGAGTGGCCACCGGTATGTCCACCGGTGTCACCACCAGTATGACCACCGGTGTCGCCACCCGTGTCACCGCCAGTATCACCACCACCTGTATGACCACCGGTGTCACCGCCAGTATGACCACCAGTGTCACCGCCAGTATCGCCACCCGTGTCACCACCGGTATGCCCACCCGTGTCACTACCAGTATGACCACCTGTGTCACCGCCAGTATGACCGTCGGATTTGGGCTCTTCTGATGTGCTGTGGTCGGGCGCATTATTGTTGTTATTTGCTATGGCAGCCGATTCATCGTCGTCAGAAGAATCTGAATCGTCATTGTCGGTGCGGTCAGGTGCGTCAACGATTGTGCGCGTTTGATCTGCACCACGCCCATTGTCCGCTGCCGAAGAACTGCCTGCCGACATACCGACGATGAGGCCGCCACCAATCAAGAGGCTCAAAAACAGGAACAGCATCCTAACAGCCCTCCGAAACGCTTTGGGAGCGGTCGGGACCGACGGGGGCGCAGTTGTTGCTGGCGGTGGCATGTGACAAGTATGCCATCGATACGTTGTGTGATGTAGCCATTTCGCTGAAGCTTCTTTTCTAAAAATCCTGAAACAATTCTGTTCCAAGAATTTGTGTTGCTTTATGGTTAACGGCGTGGCTCTGACCCGGTCTTTTTGTGTCAGAAAAGTGCCGAAGCGAAGAAAACACAGCCCCATTTACGCGCGGCTCTGTTACGCTTGGACGGCACGAAACCCAAGTATAGTTGAAAAAATGAGAGAAAACGCGCCGAGTCGCAGGCGAGTTTCCACCCATTGCGATAAAGGCGCCGTTGCGTCATGTCCGGCAAATTTTTGCCGATCTGGTTAATGAGATTCACCAACCTACTGTTTCGCAAACAAAAACAAGAGCGGAGTTGTGCCACCAAATCCAGACGCTCAACCGCTCGAATTTGCGGACCGCATAGACTCTTCGGATCACGGGATAGCATGAATGCCGATGGCTGCACCCGGCGTCTGCAATTCACGGTCGCCGATCCCAAGACGGAGATGTCATTCCGGCCATTGGCCCTGAACGACAAAGCTCTGGCGAGCCCATGTTGGCTGTGACATGGTGTCTTCAGCGATTAAGATGGAAATTGATGACGCCGGGTTCTGTATTGTTGTTTGTTCATCCGCCGTTTTATGCGGTTGGTGACAAGGTATTTTTCGACACCCAAGCTCAAAACGGTCTTCGGCTTTGGGCCAAGAACTTTGACGAAGTCCGCATCATGGCGCCGCTCGAGCATACGCCAGGTGGTGCGCCCGCAGATGCCTCGCCCTTGCAGCCCTTTCTTGAAAAGCATCCGACAGTCACGCCGGTCATGTTGCCGCGCCGAGGGACTATTCGGTTTTTGACGCAGGATATCTGGCGTGAAAAGAAGACCATCCGCGAACAGATCGACCGGTCCGAATTCCTAGTGTTCGGGTTTTCTGGCTACATCGGGGACTGGGGCACGGTCGCTTGCCGCATGGCAAAGCGGATGGGCCGCCCCTATGCCGTCTTCAAAGATGGCGTCGCCCATCGCGTTTTACGCATCGCACAGGAAAAGGAAAACCGATCCCCATTGACGCAGTTGCGCCATCTGCTTGAAAATCGTTGGATGCGACGCAGCGACCGCCAGGTTGTCAAAAGCTCTACCCTTGCCCTGCTGCATGGTCAGGACACAATGGAGTACTATCAGAGCTACGCGACCCAGCCGAGAATGGTCCACGACATTCACATCTCAAAAGCAGACCTGATCCCGCGGGACGTGCTCGACCTGCGGCTACGAGGACGCAAGGCAGACGCCCTGCGCATCTCATACGCGGGCCGAGTTGAACAGATCAAGGGCCCCGATCACTGGGTCAATGCAATTGGCGCAGCACAGGCCAGCAACGTCGAAATATCGGCACAATGGTTTGGCACAGGGGCATTGCTTGATGAACATCGTGAACTCGTGACATCGAAGGCATTGAATAAGGTGATCGACTTCAAAGGTTTTGTGGACCACCGTGATATGTTGCAGGAGCTGCGCAAATCCGATGTCTTTGTCTTTGCCCACATGACAGAAGAATCGCCTCGCTGCCTGATCGAAGCCTTGGCGGCGGGCCTACCGCTGGTAGGATATGATTGCGCATTTGCTCGCGACCTTGTTGGCGAAACCGGCGCGGGCCTTTTTGTGCCGCGCGGCGACATTGATGCGCTTGCAGATGCGTTGCGCACGTTGGCGCGTTCGCCTGAGAAGGTTGAAGCGATGTCACAGGGCGCGCGCCGCGCCGCAGCACCACTCAACGACGATGATGTTTTCAGAGAGCGAGGCAAGATCATCAAGTCTGCGCTTGGCAGTCGCAGCTAGCTGAGTCCACCGCTACGATTGCCGCGACGAAAACCATGCCCACGTGCTGGCAATCATGTCATCGAGCCCCCTCTCTGCCTTCCAGCCAAGCGTTTCGGCGGCTAGAGTTGGATCTGCGACAATCTTGGGAATATCACCAAACCTGCGCGCAACGATCTCACTTGGGATATCCTCTCCTGAAATCCGGACGAAAGCGTCTACCATCTCACGGACGCTATAGCCTTGCCCTGTTCCGATGTTGAATGCAGGCGCGCCGTCGCGCCCGATGGCATAGTCAAGCGCGGCAACATGCGCCTGGGCCAGATCGCAAACATGGATATAGTCACGTAAACACGTGCCATCTGGTGTGTCATAGTCGTCCCCAAATATTGACAATTGCTGCCGCCTACCGCTGGCGACTTCGGCAATCACCGGGAAAAGGTTGCTGGGAACACCTTTGGGTGACTCACCAATCACTCCAGAGGCATGGGCCCCAACGGGGTTGAAGTAGCGAAGCAGAACGGCGCCCGTTCCCGGGGTTGAGGCAACCCAGTCCGAGATCACATCTTCCGCCACGAGTTTTGTCCGGCCATATACAGAAGACGGGTTGCGGGGCTGCGTTTCGTCACATGGCATCTTACTGGATGCGCCATAGACCGCGGCCGTGGACGAAAATATGATATGATTGCAACCTGCGTCAGTCATTGCACCCAGAAGGTTACATGTGCCGCCGACATTCACGTCGTAGTACAACAATGGTTTCTCGCTACTTTCGCCCACTGCCTTGAGGCCTGCAAAGTGCACTACCGCCTCAGGACGAAATTCTTGCATCAACCGATCAAGAATAGGGCGATCGCGTATGTCTCCGACATAAGAGAGGATCTGTGTCCCGGCCAATTTTTCGACTCGGTTCAAAACGTCTGCTGCGCTGTTTGAAAAGTCATCAAGAACGCAAACCTGGTGTCCCTGCGCCAGAAGTTCGACCAGCGTGTGACTGCCAATGTATCCTGCACCACCCGTAACCAAGACCCGCATATGTCGCCCTTTGTGTGATCAATCGGTCTTTCCTAACACGAAGATTTCTCTCACGCATCCGCCGAGATGTTGACGACGCCGGACGTCCTGATTTCGTGCAAGAGATCAACTGCAATAGACCGGTGAAGGGTCTTATGCTAACCATTTCATCAAGTACGACATAAAGGCCGCAAAGTGCAAAGTCGGTCTACTAAAATTGCGGCAGCATGGGGCACGGGCCCACTTATCTGGATATGACAAAAGCCATCGTTTCCTTGTACATTGGGCTGGCGTTTTGCGCCTTTGTGCTGACCTTGTCTGCAGGCATGGTACCGAATTTGGGCGAAGAACTTGCCTTTGACCCTGGGCTCTCCTGGCATGTCCGCAGTGCGCTGTTTCTCTTTATGCCATTGGCATTTTTTGCCGCGACCAAGACCTGGCCGAAATCTGTTCTTGGTTGGGGTGTGTTCTGCCTACTGTCGGTCGCAATGTCTTTGAGTTTGCCAGGTTATGTTATCGGGCTTCTGGCGTTGCTTATTGCCGTGACGATGTGCCCCGCAAAGGACAATGCCGGATCACATCCCGAGGACGTTGCGACACGCTCCAGAGCGTTGTTTGCCACCGTCATTGCGATGGTCGCCTTTGGCGTCGTTCTAAGACTATTCTCATTCAATGAACCGATGGGCCGAGACCTTGCGGTCTATGCAATGGTTAGTTCCGGGTGGCTGGAGGGGTTGGCGCTCTACGACGAGGTTTGGGATCACAAACCCCCGGCATTGTACGTGGTCTATGCAGCGGCAATTGCGGTTTTCGGTCAATCTCCTATTGCAATCTATGCAATGAACGTCGCCTTTTTCGCGATCACACTCGTCGGGGCGGCAATAGCAGCACGAAAATTGGCAGGTGATCACGCCGCGATCATCGCAGCGGTTCTGTTCGGGATAATGGGAAGCGACCCTCTGGTTGAGATTAATCAGCCGAACGTCGAACACTTCCTCAACGCCGCGCTGATCTGGTCTTTGGTTCTACTTCTGCCTGTGCTCCAGGCACCGCCGACCTGGGTGCGGACATGTCTTGTTGGGCTCTTGTTCTTCGCAGGCTCGGCCTTCAAGCAACTTGTGGTCTTCCCGTCATTCACTGCGGTCCTTGCCCTTTTGATTGTCGGGTTGAGGAACCAACCCTTGCATTGGTGCGCCCGCGTTGGTGTGATTGGGATCATCGGTGTAGCGGGCTGGGCCGCAATTGCGCTGGCGTTCTATGCAGGCGGGACGTTTGACAGCTTCTATTACGCAGTCTTCGGGTACAATCAGGACTATGCCGGTTCGCTCTGGTTCAACCTCGAGCGCACGCTTCGACGGGGAAACCTACCTTTCTATTTCTTTGTGTTTCTGTTGTTTGGTGCCTACCACCTGATGCGAGGCCGAGAAACGAACCACTTGCTGATGGCAGCATTCTATCTTGGTGTTTTAACGATGTTCTGGACACCGGGGAAATTCTACGATCACTACTATCAGCTATTCCTGCCCCTTATCGCGGTCAGCGCGGGTGTCATGATTGCCCAGCGCTACGCAGGTCGTCCGATCTGGCTCTTGAGTGTCATTGCGGTCGCACCGATCATGGTCAGTTTTGGCTATATGACGTCGCCTGAGCGGCTTGCCTATGTCAAACACGGGCGCGACGCCCACGGTGGAGAAACGGTCGAAAGTCGCGCTGTCGGTCAGTGGCTGGCAGCGGAAGGTTATGACATGTCAAAGGTTCTGCACTGGGGCGCGGAACCGGGCATCTATTTCTGGTCCGGCCAACCAACCTCATTCAAATACGTTTTTAACTACCCGCTTTTGAACGGTAGTCGTCAGGAAGCGATGACAAAAGAGTTTATCGCTCAGGTTCGGTGCGAAGCACCCACGCTTGTTGTCGTCAAACGGGCAGATCGGAATGTGAACAATGCGGCACTTGCGTACTTGCAGACCTACTACAAACCCGCACCAGGCTATCCCGTCTATCAGGTCTTTGAATTTTGGGAACCTCGTGCAGGTTTACCGCCCTGCGATGCGTCTTAGTTTAAGGCGGTCACGGTTACGCTGACCAAGTGGCTGTCCGCATCTTTTTCCAGCGTCACACCGTCGGCCTCTTTCACTTGGTCGCGCCGTATAAATGATATTTCTGCGACCATTCCGGGGTTGTCCGCGAAGATCAGCGGCACATAGGCTTTCGCGAATGCTGGGGTTTCTGCAAATCCAGAACTTGCCGCAAAATTCCGTGCCCCAAAAACGAAGTCGGGGCGCAGATCTTCGACCAAATAGGTCGTCAGAAAATCGGAATCGTCCATGTGCATCCCGATCGTGCGGTTGACCAATCCACCAAGGTCCGCCAGCCGCACCATGCGGTGAAAGGCTATGCCGCCTGCGTCATGATGCGCCAGCAGGGGGTCTTCAATCTGGAGCCGGTCAGCAAGGTTGCGAAATCCGTTTCCGACTTCTGTGACTGCGGCCATGGGTGTCGTGGGTCGTGTCGCGAAGGTCGCAACCTGGATCGTTGTGGTGTGAACCAGCAAGAGCGCGGCGCATGCACCAAATATCTGACGCACGCCCGGACCGCCAAGCTGCGACACTCCGCATGTCGCCAGCATTACCGCGACCGGCAAGACCGGCATCAGAAACCGGTATTGCCCCATCCAGTCGCCCTTGGCCCACACCACAAAAACGACGTGGGCCGCCACAATCGAAAAACCGATGACCATCCAAGGGGGCCGACCTCGCACCAAAAAGATCAAAGGCAAGATCCACAAAACACCGGAATCGCGCAATCCGCTCAGCAGATAAAACCAACCTCCACTCAACGGATTTATCAAGCCGATGAAGCCTGCCTCTGACGATTTGGCGTAGTACGGATTTGGAAAGACATCCCCAAAATAAGTCACGCGAAAAACCATCAGGCCCACAAAAGTCAAGAACGGTAACAAGGCGAGCGCCGCGTCAGCCGTGTTGAAAAGACGACCGTTGGATTGCCGCGTCAGCCAAATGCCCGTCAGGAAGACGGCAATCACAATCATTGGTCCCTCAGGCCGTGTCAGAACATAGACCGAAAGCAGTACGGCGACGGGCCAACGCCAGTTCGCCATCGCAAAGACGCACAACACCATGAGCGTCAGCAATAACCCCTGAAGCGCATGTTCCTGACCGGAGGCAGACCAAACCACCGTCGGCGTAACTGCGATGCCAAGACCACAGGCGAGCGCAGCAACCGGGCTGCGCGTGAAACGCGCAACAAGACCCGTGCAGATCAGCATCGACGCGGCCGAGAAACCGACACCGAGTGCCTTTGCAGTCAACGGAATATCCGCACCCAAGCGCGCGAAAACCGCGAGGAGCAGCATCCAGGCAGAACTGGAATACCCTTCTTCTGGCGGCAGCCAGGGTTGCGCCCTGATCCCCAGTCCTTCGGCCAACGAACGGCTATAGGAAAACGTGATGCCGGCATCGTCGATCCACCAGTTTTCCAGCCTGAATGCATATGCAATCATTGCAGCGAGTGTCAGGAGCGCAACGCAGAGGCTCGCTTTCCAAATGGTATCTTTCGAGTCCTCTCGTTCGAACCAAAGCGCCAGACCTGCAGCAATGAAAGCAAAACCCATTCCTCTGATCAGCGGGATGTTGGCGACGGGGTTCTGCGTCATCTCTGTGCTGCGCATGGCAAACGGCAGCGGCATGAGTATTGCAAGCGCGCCAACAAGAACAAACGGAACTACCATCAACCAAAGCCCGATTGCCGCTGGCATTTCACGTCGCATTGTTAACCTATGTGTCCGCAAATTCTGTGTTGATACGCCGGGCCAACGCGCGGCCCTCGCGAATTGCGTAGTTGGTTCCCCGATCCTCTGGGTAGACCTGCGCCATAGAGCAGATGTGCAATCCCTCGAACGGAGTTTTCGAGTCAGGGATCAGTGATGAATAATGTTGTTCCACAACAGGCTGCGCCCAACGTGCTTTCCAGACGTGAAACTGTTTGATCCAATCACGCGAAAACGCGGGGAACATGCGCTGAATGTAGGGGATCGAATAATCCAGAATTTCGTCAGGCGACATACCATACAGATCCTCAGTATGAGGCAGATAGCGAGACAGATAGACGACATGGTCGCCGCCATACTTTGACCGATCCTGAAAATTCGTATGCTCGATCACGCCGACATATGGAAAATCGGTGTCGTTCACATTCAGCCAATAGGTCGATGACAAGGAGCGATCCAGACGCAACACAAGGCATACGTTGGCAAGGTAATCAATTCGGTTAAGCTCATCCTGATAACTGTCTGGCGCCCAGGCTCCGACCATCTCCGCAATAATCGGCAAAGCAGGCGTGGCGACCACAAGATCGCTTGCCGCCTCTCCCCATGGCCCAGCGACGGTCCAGCGGCCTGACTTCTCATCTCGATTGATCGTTTCAATCGGATGCTTGGTCTTTACTGTGCCGCCAGCGCGGGTGATCCCTTCGGCGGTACTCTCAGCAAGGCGAGCAAAGCTGCCTTCAAGATAGGCCAGACGCTCTTCCCCGCCTTTGCCGCGAGACCCACCGCGCAGCTTGAGCTTGTTCCAGAACCAGACGGCAGAGACCTTTTCTGCGTAAGGACCGAATTTGCCATTCAGCAAGGGTTCCCACATCACTTCATAGACACGTTTTCCACCCAATTCGCGCAACCAGTCTGCCGCCGTTCTCGCTTCGAGTGCTTTCCAGTCTGCCACGCGTCGCGCCCGCAAAGTAAGCAGGCCCAACCGAATCCGGTCAAGAAAGGGCAGCGGTTTGAACTTCAGCAGATCGACCGGCGTCGAAAGCTTCAGGATTGAGGTATTGTAGTAAACGCCGGTATTTGTCGGGTTGGTGACAACCGCATCCTTAAGACCGAGTTCGGCAATCAGATCCATCACCTCAAGGTCGTTTGTGAACCAGTGATGATAGAAGCGGTCGAGACGTTCGCCCTCGGTCGCAAAAGCGCCGGCGAGGCCGCCAACATAGTCATCAGCCTCGTATACCGTTACATGATGTCCCGCACGCGCCAGGTCATAGGCTGCGGAAAGTCCTGCAAACCCGCCACCAATAACCGCAATCTCACGTGGCCCGAATTGGCCATGATCCTTCGGAGGTGTCATTGGGAAAACTCCTGATTTTGTGTCTTGGTCCCGGTATCGCGGCGGATACTCCAAATCAACAGGCAGATACCGCCCGAAACCGTGGCCGATATCCAAAGAATGAAATGTGCAAGTAGCGCAAATGCAGCAGCGGCTGTGGCCGGATTGTCCAACATCACCATGGCACGGCTCGCAAAGAAATCAAACGTGCCTACATGCCCAGGCATCGCAGGGATCAGGGTTGCGAGTGTTGCGACCGGGAAAGCCAGCCATGCGGCTGCCGCGTCTGTCAGTGCAGGCATAGCCAGCGCGGTGGCATAAAACAGTCCGCCTTCAAAAATCCATGCAAAGAATGACCAGAACAGTAGCTTGAGCATTCGTGGGCCTTGGGCCTGCTGCTTGAGGGTTGTGAAGATATTGGCGGTAATGCCATCCAATCGGGTCGCAATTCTTGGCGCACCTCGTCCAAGCAAAGCGATGGCCCTTAGCGTAAAGCGCTCGAACAATTGCGGGCGCAACAACGTGATGGTCAAGAGAACGGAAATCAGGATCAGTACATTCGCGCCGACCCCAATGACCTCATTCGTTTGCGCGGCAGCATGCTGAAAAATAAACAAAGCAATCACGAAGGCCACGATCAGGCTGAGAAGGTCAAGAAGCCTTTCCACGATCAAAGTCGCCAGAACGACCGACGGGCCAATTCCCAGCCAGTTGCGAAAGGCAATGGTGCGCAAAGCATCACCTGCCCGAAAGGGTAGAACGTTGTTCGTTGCGAAAGATGCCAGGAATGGGACCGTCGCGCGCCCAAAGCTCAAGTCCGGATTAGCTGGCAAAAGCATGATCCGCCAACGCTGGATGCGGCACGCATATCCAAACGCAAAACACATCACGGCAACCGCGATCCATAATGGATCGGCACTGGCGATCGCTGCACCGACCTCAGCGAGATCCAACTGTCGCAAGACCAACCACAGAAAAAGCGCGGAAACCGCGAAACCAATTGCCAATACAGCAAGCTTGCGAGGTTGCACGATTAACCCTTGCTTAGGTCTGCGGTCGACCGCAGTTGGGTGACGGGACCATCGAGGCGATTCAGCCGAATGTCCTGATCATACCCCATGCGTTCGCGTACGATGTAAAGCGGGCGAGACTTTGCTTCTGTGTAAACTCGAGCAAGGTATTCTCCGATGACACCCAGTGACATCAGTTGCACGCCACCCAGAAACAGGACAGCGATCATGATTGCGGTCCAACCTTCTACCCAAGTCGCCGTAAAGACACGCATGTAGACGGCATACATGATCCCCAAGAGCGACAGCAACGATACGAACGCCCCAAGACCCGTTGCGACACGCAAAGGCTTGGATGAAAAGGACAGGATCCCATCGATTGCAAACGACAGCATCTTACGAAGAGGATATTTGGATTCCCCGGCAAAGCGTTCGGCTCTTGCATAGGGCAATGCCACTTGTCGGAACCCGATCCATGACACCATACCCCGCACAAACCGATGCCGTTCGGGCATAGACTTCAGAACATCAACAACGTTGCGCCCCATCAAACGGAAGTCACCTGTGTCAAGAGGGATCGGCACCTCGGACAATGAGTTCAGGACGCGATAAAACGCCTTAGCAGTGGCCAGTTTGAATGCACTTTCCCCGCTTCGTTGCTCACGTGTGCCGTAAACAACATCATAGCCTTCTTCCCATCGCGCGATCATCTTCGGAATGACCTCCGGAGGATCCTGCAGGTCGGCGTCAATCAGCACAACCGCATCACCCATTGCGGCATCAACCCCGGCCGTCACAGCGATCTGGTGGCCAAAGTTACGGGCGAAGGAAATCACCCGCACGATATCATGATTCTGCGCAATTTCGCGCAACATGTGCAGCGTCTGGTCTCGGCTGCCATCGTCAACAAAGAGCAACTCAAAGCGATATTGATCATGCGCAGCTGCCAAAGCACAAAGCCGCATGCTTGTCTCTTGGATGACTTCTTCCTCGTTATAGCAAGGAATAACTATTGAAATCAGTGACTTGCTCAAATCGAACTCGTATTCTGCTGCATCTGACGCTTAACTATATCAAATCAGCCGTCAACTCACCCACGAAACCGTAGGAAATCACAAAAATTGGGCATTGTGACGTCGGGCCGACTGCAACTATTGACGTCTTGCCAAATAGATAGGCTGATTGCGCGCAAACTTGAGCGCAGTGTCATTCATTGCAACCGCTTCCCGACCGGTAAGCGCCAGAATAATTACGAGTGGGTCCAACTTCATGCAGAGTAGAAGCAAATCGATTGCCATCGCGCTACTTGCATTGATTGTTCTCTTGGCGCCCGCCTTGCTCAATCGTGGACCAATCTATTGGCACGACAGCCTTGCCTATCTTCATGGTGGAAGCTCTGCGATCTCCGTCACAACTGGTCTTCAGACACGCTATACCGTGATGGAACGCGCAATCGTACCCCAAAACGCAAACCCTGATGAGGGTTCGACGGTAACCGCCACGGCAAATGTCGATGGGCCCGCAGGTGATGAAGCCTACCGAATTACCATGGCGAGATCGCCCTATTACTCGGTTTTCCTGACGTCGACTTCAGTCGTTGGTGGTCCATTTGCACCAGTACTGGCACAGGCAATGATTGTGGCGGCTGCCGGTTTTTTCCTGTTGCGGGCCCTTTTTGCAGATCATTGGCATCGACCCGCGCTCTATCTGGCGGCGATTACTGCCGTTTCCGGAACAGGGCTTTTCTGTGCGGTCCTTTTGCCAGATTTCCTCGCCCCTCTCGGCATCGTTGCGACAGCCGCTTTGTTTGGCTTCTATGATAGGATGGCATGGACAGATCGTTCATTCTGGGTCGTGCTTTTGACCTTCTCGGTGATCTCTCACACTTCGCATCTTGCAGTGACATTTCTGCTGATACCGTTTGGATTGATTCTGGCCCTCTTTAAATCCCGAACCCCTGCACTCGCGCCGGCCGCGATGTGCGCGGCATGCGTCATGGTCGGGGTCCTGAGCATTCAGGTCTTTTCATTCACGGTCAAGAGCATCTACGGCTATGAACCTCGCGCGCTCCCGATGATTGCGGCAAGCATCATCGTGGACGGCACGGGGCTTAAGTATCTACAAGAAACCTGCCCAGAAAATGGCTATGTGTTCTGCGACCATATTGGGACTCAGGCAAAGACAATTGACCAATTTTTATGGTTCGAAGATCCCGCAGTCGGCGTTTATCTGTTCGAAGATGAAACGACGCGCCAGAAGATGACGGACCAGCAATTCGGATTTCTCCTCGACACACTAAGGTATGATTTCTTTGGTCAATTTAGTGCGTCATGGGAACGATTTATCGACCAGCTGAAAAGCAACTCGACAGGGCATCTCGCTTATTCCGATCGATTGCGAGATGAGTTGGATACGGAGTTGCCCGAACCGGACCAATCGCTTGCGCAGGGCAGCGCTGCCTACCTCGCCAAATTTCCTTTTGGTCCGCTTGGGATTCTGTCGCAGTTCGTCTCCTATTCTGCGCTTCTTGCTCTCATCGCGCTCGCTATAAGCAGGCGGGGGCAATGGGCGATGCCCAGCAAGCCACCGGAAACTGCATCGCGTGACGCATTCATGGTTTTTGCCATTCTCGTCGTATTGGGCATTATCGCCAATTCCGGCATCACCGGGATTGTATCAAATCCTCAGGGCCGCTACGGGGCCCGTGTGATCTGGCTTTTGCCCGTGCTCGCCGTTCTTTGGTTGACCATTTCCAACAGGCCACGTCCGCCACTACGCATCTTCGGTTCTTAGCGCTCAATACCATTGCGCGACCGTTCCACCAATCAGGACACTCCGACGGCAGCGTCTAGCGAAGGCGCAGAAGTCGCAAAATCAAAGTCCGTCAGGTAGCGCAAGCGCACGTTGTAGGCCCCAGCCGCGATGGTCGTGGTGCCGTCGCTTTCCACCGTGATCTTGTGCGTCTCAGGCACCCATCCGTGGCAAAGGCGATGCCAGGTCGCGCCGCCGTCGGTTGAATACTGCACCAGATCAATGCGACGGCCATGCGTGTCAGGCCGCACCGCCAATTGCACCGCAATCGTGTTGGCATCGCTATGATCCGCAACGCCGAAATGCGTATCCTCCACAAAGGTTTCCAGAGATCCGGCGGCACCATCATTAATCAGCACCGTGATCCGCTCTGTCCCATAACGACCGCCGCTATGTACAAAGAAGTGCATTTCGTCCGTGCCGACATACCCCGCGTCTGGCGAATAGGTCACAAGCCCGGTCCCATAGTCGATAGAAACCGTGCCGTGGTCCGTCTTGAGATAGTCGCCGACGTCCAGATTGAAGGTGCCATTCCCACCGACAGCCCCGGCCAGCGTGTCGATCACGACGGAACCATCGACCGCAACCACAGCGGTCTTGTTCGCAATCGTCACCGGGGTGGCTACCAGTTCAAAGGCTCCGTTGTCGGTGTAGCCAGTCAGATCGCCGGTAATCTCAATCATGAAGACCTGTTTGAACGGACGTCCCGTCGCGGGGTCAGAGATCACCTCGCGTTGAACAAGGACGTTCCGCACCCCTGATCCGGTGTCGTGCTGCCAGTATCCAAACTTGGTGCAGAACGCCGCAAATCGGCCCGCATCTGCGGTGATAAAGGTGTCGTTGCCGGTCTTGGGTAACAGCTTCCCCAAGGCGCTTGTGTTGCTCACTTTCGCACCATCCGCATTGTCGATCTTGGTGCCAGAGCCTGACGTGTCCCATGTGCCGACTACGAGCGGATAAGTAACGGACGGGTCAAGATCGATGTCCAAACCATTGCCATCCCAATCGTCATCGCGATGGGTCACATCCACACCGGGCTTCGTACTTTGGGGATCACCAGTCAGATATGAAACGTCGGTCGTGCAATCGACCGCATCCAGCCCAATCAGGCCCCAACGTGGATCGTCGGTGGTGAAATCGTTATGGACGTTGATCGTGTCATTATGATGGAACCGGACGCCAATCGTACAACCCTCAATGCGCGCATTCACGACATGCAGCTGATAGACATTTGCCGCGATGGAAATCCCGACCTGCCCGGTACCCGGCCCTGCCACGCAGCGAAACTGGTCAACGATGTAGACGCCGACATACTCAATTTCCGCACCCGCGGATTGGAACCCCCAACTCTTGAAGCGCTTGAGTTTGGTATTCACGTCGTGGTTCGCGTTCCACACCTGCTTGGTGATAAACAGGCCCGAGAAGTTCCCGATTGCCTCGTTGTCCGCAAAATGCGTGATCGGATAGTCCGGCATGGAAAACTGCGTCTTGCCGATCAGTGACGGCGTCACGTTGATCATTTGGCCGACTTCTTGCAGATCCAAATGCGCGCGCTCCGGGCTGAGTGTCGGTGCAATCAGCGCATCGCCGCTGTCGCCTGCGTTAAACCGATGGTGGAAGACGTAGCCATACCAGCATGAAACCGCCACATTGCGGTTCACGCGCATTGCGCGGCCACGCATTGCGAAACCGTATCCGAAGCGAAAGGTATCGCCCTCGATCATCCCGCCGCCGTTGATCTTGGGAGATCCCCGCAGGTCAATCTCGGCTGGTGTCGTTGTCGTGGCCTGCATGGCCACATTGCCAATCCATGCGCCCACTTCTGACCCACTTTCGGACACCATACCGGCCCCGACGAAACGGAAGATCACGTTCTCGACCATGTCAACATCGCAATCGTGATGGACCATTGCCCAACCTGGCGCGTCCTCAACGTAGCATTGCGCCACAATGGGTCGCACCCCGCTGTGCAGATAGCCCAGCTTGTGCATGTGGACCGGGTATCGCGAAATGATATTGGATTGTGCGGTATAAGCCTCCGTTGCCAACCCCACATTGGGAACGTGGACCCGGAAAGTTCCATCGGACTTACGACGGCCCGCGCCAATGCGTTTGAGCGTCCTGCCAAGGCCAAAGAAATTGACGTTCCAGATATCCACCTTGGCGTGATGGTGCATGCAGGCGGTATGGCCACGCCGCCAATCCACATCTGTGATTTCAGATTGCACGGTGATGTTGTTGGCATTCCGCAGCATGACAACGGGGTTCAAGTCGGCGTTATCATCGCCGCCACCCTGATTGTCATGATCGTAGGCCAGTCCGCCAGCCCAAGAGACCACGTTGCCGACAATGCCTGTAATTGTGCGGATTTCGTCCTGATGCCCCAGCGGCGCACTCGCGGTCACTTGCGTTGGACCATAAGTGTCCATCGCTGTGCCGCCGATGACAATCTCGTCGCCCACGCTCCAACCAGTTGGCACCTCTTGCAGGGTCAGGCTTGTGTCACCCGCCTTGACACCCGTGAACGTCCAAACGCCAGCATTGTAGGATACGGTGTGCGCCGCATAGGTCCACGGCAGCTTGTCCGCGCCCCAAGCAGTCCATTCGCCCAAACAGATAACACCCCGGCCCCACATCAGCGGATCACGCGCAAGGGCGATGTCAGTGGGCGTCAGGCTATGGTCAGCATAGTTGCGACCAGAAATAACGATATTGTGGTCAACACCATTCGGTACTCGATTTGTCGGCCCGGTGCCTTGACGGATCGCGCCTGATGGGGTGACGATGATTTCCCCCACCAGCATCTTGGTGGACGTGGCCAAGGACCAATCAAGCCCGCCATCCACGCGCACCCAATCCAGTCGCTTGTTGCTCTGCACGTCATAAATCGGCAGCGTACCGTGCGGGATCACCACCCTTGCGCCATGACCCGGCACCTTACCGCCCAACCAGGTTGACGGGCTAGACCACAGGCCGCTTGCAACTGCAATATGCGTGGCGTCTCCGTGGTTAACCAACGCCATGATCGCCCGTTCATCCACGATATGTGACGCTGCCATGCCCATCACCATCATGACATAAACCGCAGGCCCAACGATCGTACCCTGATCGCAAGTCACGACAGGTTCAATCTGCGTCATTGCATGGCCAGCGGTGTCGAAGGTGGCCCCGGTGCCCAGCACTGCGCCACCGACTTCGCGCCATTGGGTCAGCGTAATGCCCGTCAGGCCAGTTGTGTCCAGCGTCAGGATATCGCCCGCGTGCTGCTCACTGTTGACGCGCGGCAGGGCCGTAACGTCTTCAGGGACACGAAATGCGGGTACTGCGGTGTTGATTGTGGTCCCGTCGATAGTGGCGCGGGCGGTCAGCGCCCCTCCGATCGGCAAATTCTTCGCGCGAACAGTCGTCATAGCGGGATTCCTTGAGAAAGAAGTTTTGAGACGACATCAGCGCGTTGCAAATCATCCAGCGGTGTCGTCACGACATATCGGGCAAGCTTGCCACGGAAGTTCCAGTTCACATCCTTGTTGAACATCCGTAGCGGATTGCCGATCAGATTTGCTGTGTTGATGTTTCGGCAGGCAACGACGAGTGGGGCGTCTGTCTGAAATGCGTCGAACAGCTGATCAGAAGTTGACGGCGAAATAACTGCAAAATCTTTCTGGAAAATCACATCGCCTGCACCATTTGTCGGGGCGTTGCCACTCCCATTCAAACCGTACATTGGTTCAAACGTACTGCCCGTGCCCACGTTCATAGGCATTAGCCGCGCCCAGGCTTTCATGGTCATCGACACATAGAGGTCAACAATTTCCGGGAAGAACACAATGGGATCGTTGGTTTCAATCCAGACATTGTTCCAGGGTGCCTGATCCCAGTCCAACCCAGGTGGTGATGCCTGCCAAAAGTTGTTGTTCGAATTGATGTAGCAGTGCCGGGCAAAGGGCGACTTGTCCTCAATTGCGACTGGCACATCATTGGTCACTGCAACGTTGTTTGTCCGTGCTGCATCAGTGAAGACCTTGGCCGCGTCCGTCAGATCAAGGTCGATCTGAAGAACATTGCCGAGCGTCGACAGATCAAACGCTGCGCCCGCTGCCGTTCGCGTCACGGCAGACAGCGACTTGCCACCAGCGCCGATGCCATTGATCGCCCATGTACGCGCCTGGAACTGCGTGTTTGGCGTCAGGCCGGTGACAGTGTGAACCGCACCAACGCCAACCACAGGCGTCCATGTCACGCCTCCATCGTCGGACCATTCCATGTCATAGGATGTGATCGCAGACCCGTTGTCGGTCGGGGCAGCGGCGCGCGTGACTTCGATCTGCGTATCACCGGTAATCCGCACGGCAGGCGCATTCATGATGCCAGGTTCTGAAACGGTGAAGGTAAAGGCAAACGGATCGCTGGCCGTGGTGACGCCGTTGTCTGTCTCATTGACAATAAAGTTAGAGCCATCAGTGGATTGTGGCGCGATGTAGAACAGCCCTGTTTCACCGGGGATATCCACACCATCATCCTGCCATTGGAATGTTGCATCCTCTTGCGGATCTCCGCCAAAGAAGATGAGCCCCGGCAAGACATTCAGGCGGTTGGCGATACTTCCGTCCGCGCTGATGACCGGCTTGGTAAGGCGCACGTTACGCCCCGCCGCTTGCTCTGCGGCAAAGAAATTTCCGGTCAGTGTGTTGGCGTTAATGTCCTGAGTGAATTGCCCAGAGTAAGGCGAACTTGGGAACTCAAGTGTAATCGGACCGTTGGTTTCGGGGAAGTTATAGACCGCTTCGCTGTCGGAGAGGTCGATGCTGAAACTGGCTGCCGCTTCGGTTGAAATGTTGGCCGATGCGGACCATGCGCCATCACCCAAGAAATTATAGGCCCGCGTTTGCACAAAGTGCGCCGTGTCGGCCGGCAAGCCTGTGATGTCGACAGATGCACCGATGTCGTCAGTCTCGGCCCATGTCGTGCCGCCATCATCAGAAATCCGCAGATCATAACCATTGACCGGAAGGCCGTTGTTAAATGGCTCTGCGGCGCGGACCGCTGTAATTGTTGTCCCTGCAACAGACAACGCAGGTGCCGCCATTACGTCAGGTACGGCGCTCAAGCCATCGTCAAAGAACATGCCCGCATTAATCAGCGATGTGCGCGCAGCTTGCGCCGCACCGCCAGTGGTCACAGGCGAGCCGCCCATGCCAAAGAACACGCCTGCTGCGGGTGGGGGATTGGCTGCGGCCGCGATCAGGAAGGCATCATAGACCGCCTGTGAAAGAGTCGGCGATCCAGTCAGGAAGTTGAACATACCGCCAGAGTCGGAAAGCGATGAAACGTCCCATCCCGAAATGTCGATATCGCCCAAAGCGGGGCAATTGTGGAACATCTCGTCCATGCGCACCACGCTAGCGGTATCGAAACCTTCATTACCCACGACCGCGACGAGCGATGAGCAACCCGCAAACATGTTTTGCATGTTAGTTGCTGTCGAAAATGTGTGCCCGGATGCATCAATACTGACCAGCGTTGAACAATTGGCAAATGCTGCGAAGAAGTTATCTGCGCTTGAAAAATCAGATTGTCCTAGAGTGACGTTGGTTAGTCCGGTGCATCCATCAAAACAATTGATCGCTCTGCTCCAGCCAAGTTGACCCATACAATCAATTGTTCGCAGGTTTGCGGCATGTGGACTGCCGCCAAACAAGATTTGCGATATCGTTCCACGTGCGCGGATTGTGTGAATGCCCGGTGAAGAATAGACCGCCGTCAGTGCCGGATCCGTCGCCGCGTTCACGGTCGTCTCACCACCTCCGGCACCCATGTCCACGGTCGCATTGACCACACCACCACCCCATATTGGCAAAGTAAAAACTTCATTCGGCACCGTCGTCTCGATTGTCATGACGAGATCGGTGGTCGGGAATGATACCTCGGAGATGACGACAGATAGGTCCACGGTTGCGGCGCCGCCGGAATTGCTGGCGGTGACCGTCACCACATCATCCCGGACGACATCATCGATTGTCAGAACATTGCCCGACACCGTCACCCAGTTCACATTGACAGTGTAGACCAGCCCTCCACCCGAAAATCCGCTCGATAGTGTCACGGTGGGTGTGCCATTCCCCTGCGTTTCATTGACCGCAGCCAAGGTGCCCGCAGTCGGAGGAACACGTCGAATTGTTTGGGCAGGTGACTCCACGTCTACGCCATCCACCGTTGGAGCATACCGCAATACGTCCAAGTCGTTCACGTCCGGGCTGTTAACAGACGGAACGAAATATGATGGCCCGTTCTCGCCAGCGATGGGCACATCATTTAATGTCCATCGGTGCACAACGGTTTCACCACCGACCAGACCGGACAATTCTCCGTTCAATGATGTCAGTGCCTGTGCCGTCAGACCATACGTTGGATTATCCGTCAGTCCGGAAATCGCAGCACTGATACGCGGCCCTTTCCCACGACGCTTTCCGCGCGTCGCACCAATCCCGATAAGACCCGCGCCCGCCATTATGACCAACCGTAGTATGTGCCAGAGGTACCAGTGGCCATGACACGCGTTCCGCGAAAGTCGAGCCGATCTCCCGTTGCCATTGAATAGCCAAGAACAACCCCGGTCTCGTCACGGACCATAAGGGTGCCGGCCGCCTCGCAATAGATCACACGAGGCAAAATGGCCAAATCGTTCGCGTCATCAGGCATAATGACAAAATGTAGTGTTGCAGGGCTGGTAAGGCTCTTGGCCATTCCTTTAAACTCATCCATGCAGGTTCCTCATCTGTAATTGTTGGTGCGCCTGGCGCGGGAAATTCGGGATAGTCTCAAACGTCTGGCCGCGCCAAAATGTGTGAGACGAAGATCATCCGACATCTCTGCATCCTCCTCGCAGGAGGTTAAGGATGCTTCGCAGCACCGCACGATGCCTCTGGCGTAAAGCCAATGGCTCTTTGAGGAAGGGGGCATCCCAGCTCACCGGTCGAGACCGTTAAACTGGGGCTTTCCACGAGGTTGACTCCAATTCGCGCTTCACCAGTCGCGACAGTCCAAACCCGAAAGTTACTTGTATTCAATTATTTGAGATGGCGTTCTGCGTCTACTGCGCCAGAGTTGGCTCAAGATTCCTTGTGCGATTGGGATTTTGCCGAGCATCAAGAAGAATGCACGCTCCCAATTCTCGCCCTTGGCCCGCAGCCGCAGCACCTGTGCCGGCCATGCAAGCAGAACAATAAGCCACCAGGGTTGAAAAAGTGCCCCAAAAAGCGAAACGATCGGTACGCCTGCGCCCCACATCAGATTCCGAAGTACGGCATTTCTGCAATATGCTTCAGGTCCTCCGCCGTGAAGCATCCACCCTTCTGCAATCGCATGACCATACCTGCGCATGCGTTTCCACCATTGCCCAAACCGCGTCATTGCGATGTCGTGCAATGCCATTTCCGCAGGCAGTCTCCAGACCGCCCAACCGGCCCGATGTAATCTCAGGCAAAGTTCGGGCTCCTCTCCCGCGATCAGGTCTTCACGAAAGCCGCCCACCTCATCCACTGGTCTAGCTCTGATCACCGCAATGCCACCAACGGCATCTACCTGCCCGGTTGGGGTGTCCCATTCAGCGTCGGCAAGGCGGTTCCAGACAGAAACTTCAGGTGATCGCTCGCGCAAGCGCCCAGCAACGATCGCTACTTTGGGCTGGGAAGAAAGAAAGTCGCTCGCTTGTTCTGTCCAGTCGGGCTGCAATTCACAATCACCATCGATTAGTTGAACAAGATCTGGCATGCCAAGGTCTTTCAATCGCTTCAAACCTGCGTTTCGTGCGCGAGCAGCCGTGAACGGCAAAGACATATCCAGCGCGATGACCTGTGCACCGGCCGCTTCTGCCGCCGCAACGGACCCATCGGTGGAACCTGAATCGACATAAATGATCGGATCAGCACGACCTTCCAAAGAAGCAAAACAGCGTATCAGCCGCGTTCCCTCATTTCGCCCAATGACAACTGCCGCAAGCTTCACTCCTGCGACCCTCGCAGCAACGGCAAAATCACAAATCGCGCATGATCCCTAAAAAAGCGCAGTGGTATAGTTGGCGCTTTACCGCGCGACCGTCGATGTATCACATTCAAAAGTGCGGCAGGCCATTGGAACAACGCCAGCATCAAAGCTCCGAACCGCCCGTTCGCTCGGCGAAAGTAGTGCGTCCAACTATCATATAAATACTGCGGATCACGCTTCCGTGCCGTTCTGGCACCATATTGGCCGGTCGCGGCACCTTCCTCATGAACGACCTGCGCAAGGGGTTCGTATAGGACCTGCCATCCTCGGTCTCGCAATCGCCTCATCAGATCGACTTCTTCGTAGTAAAGGAAAAAGCCGGGATCAAAGAAACCAAGGTCGCGGATCGCATCAAAACGAAACATCACCGCGGCCCCTGACACCCAATCAACAGGGCCAGCGGGACGATCAGTCGGCAAAGGCACTTGCCAGCGATGCAAAAGTTTATCCAAAGGTCCAAAATTGATGACCCTCGCCATCTCGCTCGCGAAGCTGGGAAAGCGAAATGCTGCCGCGTTTGGTGTCAGATCGGGATGCAGCACACACGCGCCCACAGCACCTGCTCTTGGTTCATTTTCAAGCGTAGCGGACAAAAAAGAAACCGCATCGTTTTGCAGACGTGCATCAGGATTGAGTAAGAACACTCTGGCGGGCGGGACTTCTCTTTTCGACAACGCGTTAAGGACCACGTTGTTCCCGCGCCCGAACCCGTGGTTCGCAGCCTCCAGCCAAAGGGTTACGTGCTCACTCCAACTCCGTTCATGATGCGCAACCTTAAGAGTCTCTTGGTCATTTCCAGGCGACGCGTTGTCCACAACATGAATCTCACAACCACCGAACTCAAGCAGACTTTGGACCGCACTGATTGTAAGATCCGCCGTTCCGTAATTGACCACGATGACAGCAACGTCACTGCTCACCTTCGATACCTCGAGCCCAAATCTTTCCGTGAATAGGATTTCGAAGCCTCATTTTCTTGCCTTGACTTTCCCAAGTTGTCAGCTTGGAGCCCGTCCGGCTTGAACTTACCGCGGGAATAGACCTGAGCGCCGAGGGCAGTGGTGCGAGCCGGTGCACCAAAATCTCGCGAATATCGGTTCTTTCGCTCGAATGGATCAGGTGCACGGGTGTCGTCAACTTCCGTTTGTCCAGCTGACTGCAGTTCCAAACGTCCCAATAGCGCGCCCGCAATCAGCATTATCTCGCCCGGAAACCCAGAGTTTGGAACAAGGTCAACGAGCTTCGCGGCCATGACAACCGATAGAATGGCCGAAATAGGGTCGATTTTGTCCCGTCGGAAGAGAAACAAGGCAATTACCGGCCAACAAAGAATACCAAAAATTGGTATATAGCGGAACCATCCGCCAAGCCCAATTTCAACCACCCATGATCCATCCGTAATGGACCGGTCCGAACCATTCTCGTCAAAAACCCGGTTTCGCCCCCAACCGCCCCAACCGAAATACGGGCGTTGGCGTGCCTTCTCCAGCAGTATTTCTTCGTTTTCGGTGCGTGTGTTCAAAGATGCAGCGCGTTCTGGATTAATGCTTTCGGCGAACGCCATCACCCTGTCCACTGGGATCATATCTGCGCCCCGCAAGATCGGGTAGATCATAACCACGCCAGCGACAACTGCGGCGAAAATAACCTGTGTCCGCGGACGTGTAAAAAAGACAAGTGGAACAAGAATCGTTGCGATAAGCAACGCACCAAGTGTCTTGGTCAAAATCAGCGTCATCGTCAGCCAACCCAGCGCAAAGGTCCATTTCTTGCGGTTCGCGGCGCTATCGATCCCGATCAGACCTGCAACGATAATCATGGCGAAGGTCATTTGAATTGCCACACCAAGACCGTGCCCGATAAAGACGACCGGGCGAAATCCACCATCGCGCATTTGCTGTGCGAAAGACGCCGGAAAGTACCCATACAATTTCAGATGAAGCTGCGGCGACATGCGCACCTCAATGAGGGCAGGCAACGTGTAAGCCAGTGTCGATACTGCAAAGATCAAGACAAAAGTGTACTGGGCATTGTAGGAGGCCAAAAACTTGCGCCCGAGCAAGACCGGGATCACCAACATGAGTGAATTCAGGAGGATCGAAAAGGCATCGTATATTCGCAGTCCTGGCAGCACCCGGGATCCATACACAAGGACGTCCTGGTTTGTCAGCGCAGAACCAAATGACCCGATGACCAGCATCGAAAGTAATCCCAAAGCAACGATATCGCGGGGCAGCCAACCTGGCAGCACATCAACAGGTTGGTTTCGCATCTTGACCGCGAAATAAGAAAAAACGAACGCGGAAATAACCGCGATCGTGTCTTTGTTGAGAACCGGAAGGATAGGTAGGTCCTTGCCCAACCCAACCGGCAACAACAGGAACGCCCCGATGATCGTCCAGC
This sequence comes from uncultured Paracoccaceae bacterium, assembly GCA_947493335.1. Classification (GTDB taxonomy): domain Bacteria; phylum Pseudomonadota; class Alphaproteobacteria; order Rhodobacterales; family Rhodobacteraceae; genus CANMYO01. Next base: position 365,224 of record CANLQO010000002.1, read on the forward strand.
TCAGCGCTGCGGCCAGATCAAGCTTCTGGTACAGGATGTAGGCTACGACCGGCCACGACCAAAGAGCAATCCACCCAATCAGAACCATGCGACTGCCTTGTCCCTGAACACTCGGTCGCTAAAACGAGGTTCATTTCCACGACCAGGCACGACCAGAGTCACGCCTTTCTGGTTGCTTCGTTGAAATTTTATCATGGTCAGTCAAAACTCTGTCTCAAAGGCCACAATTTTGAATTCAGCCCGTGCAGGTCAGTATATAGTTCTTCAAATGCAATCATAGTCTTGGCGTTATAGCGCAAGTAACGAATGTCGTTTGCTCACAACGACATCACAGTCGCGAAAACACCAGCGAACACTTTGCATCAAGCTTGAAAGCCGCTATTTCCGACACTGCATGTCATTCAGGGCCGCGCGTGATGGACACTTCGGTACAACGAAATCACATGATTGTTGTCGGGCACGGAAGGTCGGGGACAAACTTGGCGCTGGACTTGCTTGACCGCCACCCAAACACGTTTTGCCGCAATGAGCCAAACGAACTTATTGGCACCGCGTTCAAAGACCTCGGCGATCCGATGTTCACGGTCGGCGGAACAGATTTTAGCCGCCGATGGCAACAAGCACTTGCAACGGCCATATTTTCGAACGGTGCTCGCGACAGGTTTCGAACTGAAAAGGTCTTCTTTCGGTCACCAATGCGAGCTCACCTCGGACAGGCACTCATGTCTCGCCGCAAAATTCGATCGGTCTTGTTGCCAAAGCAGGATGGTGCCACACCTGAGGAATGGTCAGCGTCGCCCCTCTTCTATGATCATGCGGCGCTGCGATCGGCCTACCCAATCCTAAAGATTCTTCTGGCTCCAGCCTGGGTGACGTTAACGCACACCCATGACAAATCCCAAAAAGTTCTGCATGTCTTGCGGCCGCCCGAGGGATTCGTGCAGTCTTGGTTCTCTCGATATGTCATCGAGAAAGGTGGCGGCCCGGAACAAGTCTTTAAAGACAACCTGCCGTCTCTCCAAGTGATCTTGGAGCAATTCGAACGCACCAGCGACTTCCCGAACAGCTTTTCCACGTTCAATTTGGTCGTCTCCGAACTCTGGCGGTGGCGCTACATGAACGAACTTTTGATAGAGCGGCTATGCGATTCATCGCGATATATGCTGATTACTTATCAAGACCTGATGACGGAGCGTGTCGCATCCGCGGAAAGGATCTTTACGTTTGCCGGTCTTCAAATGAATGACGCCTCGCGCCACGCCATCGAAGCGATGCAAAACACACTTTTTGCGAAACGGCAGTCTGACGGGCTCGATCCGGTCCTCGTTTCAGATGCAATAGCCCAGGTGCTAGGGGAAAGTGCGCACTACAAGACTCTGTCAGGGGCGATGTGACGATTTGATTTGCGGCGCTATGATGTTTGAGACCGATCTTTTCCACGCAGGAACCGCAAACGTAGTGCACGAAAAGTCAATCCAGGTACTGCAAGTAGGCAAGCCCCGTATCTCGCGGCTAACCGACGGGGGTCGTTCACAAGACGCCATATCCACTCGATGGCAATCGACCGCATCCATCGAGGCGCGCGTCTTTGAGACCCTGCAATAAAGTCTAATCCTGCTCCGATAGAGACGAAGCCAACTTCAGGCAGTTCTTTTTGCGCTCTTGCCGCAAAAACCTCCTGCTTTGGTGCACCAAGCGCCAGCAAACACAGGCCAGCACCAGAATTTCCTATAGCTGCAATGTCATCCGCCGCTGATGGTCCCAAAGGATCAAATCCCATTGCTGGCGCACGGCACAAGGCAATTTCCAGATCGGTATATTGGGCACAAAGTTGCGACGCTGAGGCCTCCAATGCCTCCATCGTCGCCCCGAATAGCGCGACTTTAGCGCCACGATGCGCAGCGAGCGCGACAAGCGGTTCAATCAGTTCCGATCCGGGAACGAGAGATACCTTTTGACCAGCCAACCGCGATAGCCAAACAATCGGATTGCCATCAGCCGTAATGTGGCTATGTGATTGATATGCATTACGAAAATCGACATCCGACCGAAGCTTCACAACATGATCAAGATTTAGAGTTGCGACCGAGAACCCCTGTTTTTCTTTCAATCTTTGGTCCAAATCATGCAAAAGGGACGACTGATCACGCACGGTTACAAAAACTTCACCGCCGCGGCTTTTGCCCCAAACCATCATCTCTATGTCGACCCCTTAGGTTTGAAGATGCTCTTCCCTCAAAGCCCCATAAACAAAACAAGGAATGATTACAGCTTAGGATTGCTCAAAACGCCGCAATTGTCAGGAATTGGCGTCGAACCGACACGCATTTTCGACCCCGCTCAAGGTCCACCAAGGCTGCATGATCTTAGGTCAGGAAAGTGGCCCGAAAACCAGTCGATCACAGTAAATGCTCACTTTAGCTCTCAAGAATTGCTCCAACACGGGTTTTGACCTACGGATCAACAGGACCAGCCATATCGACCCAAGGCAGCACGAGGACTGCATGACAACGATCCCGGCCTCCGGTAAAAACGACGATCACCCAACTCATATCGCTGCGTTGGACGGTGTTCGTGCGCTAAGCATCTGTTTTGTTTTGGCAGCACATATGCTTCCTCTGGGACCCAAGAACCTGGCGTTGAATGCAATGTCCGCAAAAATGGGCATGTCACTGTTCTTTTGCTTGTCCGGGTTCCTGATCGTGTCGATGCTGCACCGCAATCCAGACGTGCCAACATTTTTGATTCGTCGCCTTTTAAGGATTGTACCGGCAGTTGTCCTCTACCTTTTGATCCTTGTGGTGCTGACAGGAATCTCTTGGAAAGTTGTAGGCATCAACATTGCATTCATGTCCAATTATCTGACCGAGGGATTGACCGGTGGGTCGCTTGGCCATTTCTGGTCCCTGTCAGTCGAGATGCATTTTTACATTGCGATGGCATTGCTGACATTGTTGCTCGGTCGTCGCTCTGTCTGGCTCGTCATACCTGCGGCACTAATGATCACGCTATTGCGTGTCGACGCAGGGGCATATGTAAACATCAAGACCCATTTGCGGGTTGATGAGATTCTCTCCGGTGGCATCTTGGCGCTCGCGACACTCTCATATGGTGACAAGTTTCGTGTCTTTCTCGCATCTTCACCACGCGCTGTTGTCATACTTGCCATGACAACATTGCTTTGGATGGTGTCCTGCCGCGACGATGCCGGAGCGCTAAATTACCTGCGACCCTACCTTGCTGCCTCAGTTGTTGGCATCGTGATCCACTGCCAGTTGCGTCCTTTGCTGCGTGTCCTCGAAGGTCCGATAGCAGCGTATATCGCCCGCATTTCCTACGCACTCTACATATATCATTTCCTGACAATCTCGGGCTGGATGAACAACGGCAGCGATTTGACACGATACCTTGTCAAACGCCCGATCAGCTTTGCTCTGACCTTTGGCCTGGCTCATGCTTCTACCTTCTGGTGGGAGGCCTATTGGCAAAAGCTTGCAAGACGTCTTACGCCGAGAGCACACAAGAAAAGTCACACCGATCCCACCAACAGGGCCTAAAAAAGCCAATATTGTCGGCGAATTGGCAACAATCAGTTGACGCGACCGTGAACGCTCGAACATCTGGGCGGATCGGAACGAACATGGTATAGATCACATGCAGTATTTGTATTTGTGATCATTTATCAAGGTAACCGGATGTCCGACGCCACACTTCCAGCACCAAAATCCCTGTCATCGTGGCTAACGCCCGGCCTTCTTTGGCTCGCGATTGCATTGCTCGGCGCGGCCGTTTTCTTTTCCGAAGGCCTGGATGCTCTTCTGGTGGCTTGGCAACTGCCTGAATACAGCCATGGGCCCTTGATCCCAATTCTCTCCGGCCTGTTGTTTTTGCGACAACTCAAGGAATACCCGGCAGATCCGGGGCCGAAATCGAAACGCTGGATCGGTTTGCTCGTGATCTTGGCAGCAATCTGCATGGGTGGTCTTGGGCGATTGGCCGGAATCGACGACATTGTCGCCTATGCCACAATCATCTGGATTGGCGGTTTGCTTCTGGTCAGTTTTGGTTGGGACACCGGCAAACACTTCTGGCCACCTGTGCTGCACCTTGTCTACATGCTGCCCCTTCCGGGCGTGCTATACTACAAAATGTCGGCCTGGTTGCAGCTCATCTCATCAGAAATGGGCGTTTGGTTTCTCAAACTTCTCGCGGTACCGGTCTTTCTGGAAGGCAACATCATCGACCTCGGGGTCTACAAGCTTCACGTGGCCGAAGCATGCTCTGGGCTGCGGTATCTCTTCCCGATCCTGTCGTTCTCTTACATTTTCGCGGTGCTTTACAAAGGACCGATGTGGCACAAGGCAGTCCTGCTGATCTCAGCAGCGCCAATCACAGTTTTGATGAATTCCGTCCGCATCGCGGTCGCGGGATACATCGTCAACAATTTTGGGCTCGGTTGGGTCGAAGGATTCTCGCACTTCTTTGAAGGGTGGGTGATCTTCATCGCCTGCATTCTGATCCTGTTCCTTCTGGCCCGCATCATGCTGTTCTTTCAACCAGAGCGGATGTCTGTCGCAGAAGCACTGGATCTCGACACCGATGGGCTGGCTACTCAGGCGGCTCGCATCCGTTTGACGCGCGCGTCTGGCGCGATGATCACAACAGCCGTTCTGATGTTGGGACTGGCCGTCAGTTGGCAAAGTTTTGCCCCCGAACGGGGATCCATGGCGATTGATCGCGAAAACTTTTCGACCTTCCCACGCCAGCTTGGCGGTTGGACCCAGGAAGGTCGGGCCGAACGTCTGGATGCCGGCATCGCCGCCGTCCTCGGCGCAGACGACTACCATTCCGTCAGGTTTGCCCGCCCCGGAAACGAACCCACCGTTGACCTCTTCATGGCCTGGTACAACGACCAAAGTCAGGGCGGCGTCCACTCGCCCGAGATTTGTCTGCCCGGCGGCGGATGGGAGATTGCGTGGCTCGAACGCTCTGACATGACCGAGGCGATGAACTGGGACTCGCCGTTCCAGATCAACAGGGCGATCATTCAAAAGGGCCAGACCCGGATGATGGTCTACTATTGGTTTGACCAAAAGGGCCGCAAGATCGCATGGGATTTTGCAGCCAAATACTGGCTGATGATCGACGGTATCGCGACCGGTCGGACCGACGGGGCATTGGTGCGCCTGACGACACCGATCCGGCCAAATGAGACCGATGCAGACGCAGATGCCCGTCTGATGGACATGCTGCGCGAAACGGTCGATTACCTACCCCGGTTCATCCCGGAAAGCTGATCGATTGTGGCGCAGCCCGCGGGTTTAGTTCCGGGCTGCGTTCACGGTCGTGTTCAGCAATGACGGTGTAATCTGCTGGATCACCCGGCTCCACCGCGTGACCGGCTGCTCAGCAACAAAGATCACATCGTCCGGGCGCAATTCAAACCGCGTGGCCAAGGTGAAGTTCGCGGCATTTCGTGCATCCAGATGCCAGGCCGTGACCGCGCCGAACTCGCGCGGGTCAGGCGAGGCGCGCAAGACGTAAATCTGGCTCACGTCACCGGTTTCCACCGGAATCCCCTCGCCCCCGTCGAACAGCGCGTCCGCCAGACTGGCCTGCTGCTCATAAGGCAGCGCATAGCGTGCCTGTTGTCCGACCTCACCGGCCAGATAGACATAATCGCGGTCCACAGCTCCCAGATCGCTGCGGGTTCGGAAATTGTCGCGCGCTTCGTTCAGGTTGGCCCGGCGCAAGGCCACCTCTTGCGTCAATTCTGAAAGCGCCGCGTTGCGCGCCGTCTGGCGCAACTGTGCCAGCGTGATCTGTTGCTCAAAATAGGCCTGCGCTTGCGACAACTCAAAGGCCGTATCAACAAAAACCGAATCCCCGCCAATCAGCCGAATGTTTCGCAATCGCGGATCACTAAAAAGCGTGTTCAGCGGAATCTGATAAAGCGTGCCGTCGCGATAAATCCGCACCGACGCAAAATCCTGATCCTCGACCGTGATGCCACCTGCGACCGAAAGCACCTGATCCAGCAAGACCGGCGTCAAGGCGACGGGAACCACCGTCGGCTTTGCCACCGCCCCTCCGACAGACACTTTGCGCGAATTGAACTCGGCAATCTCAAGACTGAAGGTCGGGTCAATCTGGTTCTCAACCAGACGCTGGAACAGCTCCGCCTCGGCCTCATCAATGGTCAGACCGGCGATGCGAACGCGTCCCACGTCGGGAATATTGATCGACCCGTCATCCTGCACTGTATATCCTTGCCGCGCGTTCTGTGCGGCGAGCAACCCAGACAATTCTTCGACCGTATTCCCGACCCTTGGCACCGCCAGCAGCACAACGTCACCCACCCCGATCTGATAGGGGCCGGGGTCGACAGGTGGTGGCACGCGAAGCTCCAGCGATCCCGGGCGTGCCGGGTCATCCAACACCGGTGCAGGCAGGGCTCCTGCGCCCCGCAGACCAGAACCGCCACCTGCGGTGCCAGAGAAGATCGCGGGCAGCGTGCGGGGCCGGTACGGCGCGCGATTTGCAATAAGCACACTTTCACCCGTCAGCATCGCAACCCGCACCTGCGTCCCATCAGCCACGCCTGCGTTGATTGACGGGCTGTTATAGGCCACACCGCAGCTGGTCAGCACGGCTGCACAGCACAAGATCAAAAAGGTTCGCAATGGTCGTCTCCTTCGCGGCCGGTCATGGCACAATACGGAAAGTCAGCACACCTGCAAAGTCACCGGCCCACTGCCGCGACTGCACGATTTTTCCGCTGCTATCAATCCAGTAAAGGTTAAGGAATGTCTGGTCTTGGCTCGCGCAGTCCTCGGCGATCAACTGCGTTGCAACCTGGGTCTCTCCAAAGGGCACATCGCGCGGGCCTCTTATCGCAATATCGCAGATATAGGCACGCCGCTCGGCCCGGTTTTCGGGGTCAAGGAACGTATGAAACCGTGTGACCCGTCCTGGCTTTTGGCTGGAAACCGTCGCCAGTGATTCCGAAATGTCGGACCCTAGCATGTCACCGCCCAGACCACGTGTGGCAATCATCATACCGTCTTGCATCGTGATGCTGGCGCCATCGATGGAAGCGTAGGTCTCAAAATTTTCCCGAACCGTCTGGCGAACAACAACTGTACTCGCGCCCAAAGACAGGATGCCCACTTGCAGTCGGGGTGCGCCTTGTTGCGCCAGCGCGACCACGGTGCCGTCCACATTGGGCTGGCCGCCCGGAAGTTGCAGCGCCCCGCACCCAACAACAAGCATCGCCGGAATCAAAGAAAAAATGCGCCTCATCGCCAGAACAACCCCCAGCTATCGGCCAGTTCCGCGCCTCGCAGGCCGCGCGTTGTGTCGTATAGCCTGTTGCGCACGGCCAACCGTGCACCACCGTCACGCAGCACGGGCCGAATAACTTGGCCAACGCTGCGTTGCGACGGCTGCCCCGTCAGCCATCCAACCGGGAACGAGATGCGGATACCCTTGTCAAAGGACCCCTCGCCAAAATCCTCAAACGGGACATCCGTAAGCGTAAAGAACGCACCAACCTTGACGCCATTATTGAACTCTCGGTCCAACGTCACTGTGGCGCCCCAGTCTCCGGCCAGATAACGGCCCGCGTCCAACTGTCCGTAAAACCCGTTGCCAAAGTCATAATAGGCAGAGGCATGACCGGTCCAGACGTCATAATCCTGAAACCCGAAACCGCCGTCAAAGTCCCTTTGCCGCGCATAATTGACCTCTGCACCCACGGCCAACCGACTGTCGACCGGATACCACAGCACCTCTGCCGAGATCCCACCGTACATCTGTTCAAGATATCCGACCGTCACCCGCCCAAAGACATCCTTCTTGGGCCGTGTGAACATCTCAGCCGTCAGATGGGTCAACCTCGCGCGCTCACTTTCAAAATAGCGGACAGCGTCCGATCTGACTTTGGGCAATATGGAATTTGAAACGCGCGTCGATTCATCAATCGTGCTGTAGAGTGGCAACCGAGCCTCACCCGACAGGATCAGACCCGGTCTTGGCGCATAGAACCCTGTCAGCTTCAGCCCGGTTTCAAAACGGAACGGATTATCAGGGTCAAAAAGCGAGGGGGTGAAAAACGTCCCCCAACTTAGGTCCGATCCCGGGTAAACCCCGCTGATGCGGGTGCCGGGATCAACCGGTGCGGCATCTTCAATCTGCGCGCGCGCCAACGTCCGCCAACTAGAATCGACATCAAACTCAAGCTCTTCCAGATCCGCGCGGCGCAAAGTGACCGTGCTGACCGGCATCCCGAAACTGACGAACGTGATCTCGAATATCTCAACGCTGGGGTCCACGCGATTGGCCAGCACGCGCGCCGCACGACCCAACGCTTGGGCGGTCGCCGGGAACCGCGAACTCACCACGTGGATACGGGCCGTATCCCCCCTGATTTCAAGGTTCTCAAGCGTCATGCCCTGCGCTGACAACCCGCGCTGCAAAGACCCGGTCGAGGCCGCCACAACCTCTGATCTTGGTGACAACGCGCGCGGCGCTTGCCCGCGCCCTCCGGGAAACGGTGCCTTTGCAGGATTCAGAACATAGCTTAGCGAGACACCGACATCGCGCCCGTAAAGTGAATAACCCCCGACAGTCACACCATTGTCGAATTTGTATTGCACGCCAAAATTCAAAGGCGAAGCGACGCGCCCCAAACCGCGGGATTCTTCCTTGGCGTAGATGTCCGACGAATATTCAGCCACAAATGTCAGCTTGTCGGTCGCCGCCCAACTGACACCCGCGAAAGGTGCGATGTCACCTCGGAACCAGGCCCCAAAGTCGATTTGCCCCGTTGTCTGGATGCCGCCCGCACCGACATCAGGCCGCGTCGCGAACCGGTCCGATATCTCGGCCAGCGGTGACGAAAAACTGTTCCGGCCCGCCAAACGGCCCCAGCCCAGACCGCCCGTCACCCTGATCTCTGGCGTCACTGCCTTGGTCGCCACAAGATACTCGCTGCTGTAAATGCCCGTTCCGCCGAAATCGCGCAGCCCCACGGCCAATGCGGGGCGCGTCGCCGTTTCCCTTGCAATCTGATAGCTCAGGTCAAAACTGCGATCGAAAAGATCGCGACCGCCAAAATTGAACCCTCGGATATAGCTGTAGCGAAAGACGCCTTGCAGCCTTGGCGTGATCTGGAACGCAAATGTATTGCGCAAACTGTCACCAAATCCGGCGGTGGTCAGCGCGATCTCACCATCGTTGAGCACATAGGCATTGGGCATATCAATCAGCCCAGGCGTGCCGTAAAAGGATAGCGTTTCCGCCTCCGCGGGCGTGGCCATTGCCAGCGCAGCCACGAATATCCCAGTCCGTCCTGTCGCCGGCACGCTCATGCGATCTCCCAGTAGCCCTTTGGCATCCATATCATGCCCTCGCCCATGGTCTTCCCAATTCTGCGAACACCCGTTCCACTTGGCCAAAAATTGCGCCAGAATGGCAACAAGTCCAATTGCCCTTGCTGATCATTCATGAGCCTCTTGAACCGTTTATGGCCGCGACGCCAGTCAGAACGCCTCGCGCCCGTCGCGGTCGCGTCACCCTGCTTTGTGATTGGTGATATTCATGGCTGCGCGGTGCTGCTTGAACGGCTCCTGGCCCGCGCCCCGGAAGGAAGTGAGCTGATCTGCGTTGGCGATTATGTTGATCGTGGCGATCAGACCGCCGATGTGCTGCGCCTTTTGATGGCGCGCCCTGACATCACTTGCCTCTTGGGCAATCACGAGGCGATGCTGCTCAATTTTCTGGACGAGCCGACCGGACCCGCCAAACGTTGGCTCCGCCACGGCGGGCTTCAAACGCTGGCCAGTTTTGGTGTTAGCGGCGGAGCTGACACCACCGATCCAGAACTGTTGCAAAAGCTTTCTGATGATCTCGCTGCCGCCATGGGTCCCGCCATGATCGACTGGCTGCGGGAATTGCCATGCAAGGCTTTGCGCGGGAATGTGCTGATCACGCATGCCGGGGCCGATCCCGCGCTGTCGCCCGATGACCAGCCAGACAAAGTGCTGATCTGGGGTCACCCGGATTTCGGCAAGCGTGCCCGGTCAGACGGCTTTTGGGTGTTGCACGGCCATACTATCGTGAATGTCCCCGAAATGCGTCATGGCAAGATCGCCGTCGATACCGGTGCCTACGCCACCGGGCGACTGACCGCGGCTTATCTGACATCCGATGGCTGCGTCTTCATCGGGGTTGACCACACCGATGACTGACCCACTGACACTGCCAAATTTCCTGATCGCAGGAGTGCCAAAGGCCGGTACAAGCTCTGTGCATGGTTGGCTGGCGGATCATCCCGATTGCGTTGGATCGCACGAGAAAGAGACGTACTTCCTTGTCGATCCCGGAACCCACATGCACCGCCCCGACAATCATGTCAGTGGCGGTCTTGCAGGCTATGCTGCCCACTTCCCAGATACGACCGGCGCGCGGATCATCATGGAATCCACACCTGCATACATCTACAGCGCCACGGCCCGCGCAGCCCTGCGCGACATGCCGGGTGCGCCCTCGGTCCTATTTGTTCTGCGAGAACCGGCCACACAGATTCATTCACTGTTCCGGTATTTTCAGAACAACTGGGACTGGATTCCGCATGACATGTCATTTGCCGATTTTCTGGCGGCCTGCCGCGCAGGCAGCCATGACTTCAAAGGCAATGAACTCGCCCGCAACTGCCTGGCCAACGCCGCCTACGTCGATCATCTGATCCTCTGGCAAAAGGCAATTGGCCCCGATCGGATGAAGGTGATGCTCTTTGATGATCTGCTTGCTGATCAAACGGCGTTTCTCAAAGCGATCTGTGACTGGCTCGGCCTCGATCCGGGCTTCTATGATGACTACGCCTTTCCGCGCGAGAACGAAACTTACCAACCCCGATCCCGTGGCCTGCAAGCGCTCAACCTCGCCATCCGCAGCCGCCTACCGAAAGGTGCCGCCTATAACGCCTTGCGCGCACTTTACCGTCGTTTGAACACAACCACGCCTGCCATGGTGACGCCAAACGAAGACGCCGTGTTGTCTGATCTCAAGGCGTCCTTCTCAGACGCCAACGCGCGTCTCGCAGCCGCATTTGACCTCGACCTCTCGCGCTGGTCGGCCTAGTGGTTATCAAAGGGGATTTGGTCCCACAACGTGCCGACAATGGTGTTGACGACCTCAACTTCATCGTCACTCAACGTTGACTTCCACGCCATATTTGTTGACTTCGCGCTGCGTTCAAAATCATGCACCTGACCCGCCGTTCCTTGTCGCTGGTCTGACCCTGAAGCGCGCTTTGCAATCAGCTTTTGCACGGAGCTTGGCATCTCCAAATCAAGCCAGTCAAAAACTTGCACATATCCGGCAAGTTCATTCATGCCCAAGGCTTCCATATCCAGAAGAAACAGTTGATTGCGTTCCGCTTTCGGCATTGTCGCAAATCGCGCGTGGATCAAGCGCCACATCAGCGCACCGGATCCCAATGGCGTTTCGCCAAACTGCGCGATGTGATCCGCAAAACCCTCAAGCGGACCAAAGGTTTCGGCGTAGCGGGGATATACCTCTGCCACCCGCGACACCCATCCCATGCGCTTGAAACTCGCTGCATGTGCCAGCGGTGGGCGGACGGGCATGACGGCGCGAAACCCATGCATCGCACCATGTTCGGCGCAGAAGGCTGCAAAAGGATCTTTCCAGACCAGTGTCTTCACAAAAGGATCAAAGCGATACTTGCGATAGCTGTGCTGCGCCTGCGTACCCAAGAATTTATAGATAAGCGACATCTTGGCAGTATTTGGCTTGCGACGTGTGACCCCTGACATGCGTAGGGTTCGGGCGGCCATCCGATTGATGAAACCGCCCAGATCATCCGCTGCAAACTCCGCGCTACCAGGAATCGCAAAGCTCGCGGGTATGTCGGTGTCGCCGTTTGGACCCATCGGCTCATAAAGCATCCGCGTCCGGGGCAACCGCGCCAGCAGATCGCCGACCGGGGTCGTCCCGCTGCGTGGCGCACCCGTGATAAGTATGATCTGTTCAGGTCTCCGCATCGGTGTCCTCGACCGGGTCGGATGGTGGGCGCGTCATGGTCCAACCCAGCACAGCAAATCCCAAAACAAGCCGAATGACGGTCACCCACAAGATGACCCAGGCGGCATTGTCCACGCCTCCCTCAGGGATCAACCAAAGCGACAGCCCGATCGCGGCAAAAAGACAAACTGCGTTGATCCATAGGCGCAACGCAAAGTGCTGACTGGCCAGCAATGCATATTGCGTGAACCCCATGACCAGTTGCAGTGCTGCTGTAATCGCGACCATGATGATCAAAAAGCGATCTACATATTCGGCACCATAGATCGCGCCAATGACTGCCTCACCGACCAGGAAGGCGGCAAGAATGATGAACAGCCCGATGCCAAGGTTGCCCGCGATCAAGACCATGGTGATCCGGCGAAACCGCGCGGCGTTCCCGGACGTCGCAGCCTTCGCCATACGCGAAGCAGATGCCTGAGAGATGCTGCGGATCACCGTCTGCATCGCCGTCAGGAAATAGTAGATCGCGCCAAAAAGCCCCAGTGCCTCGTAGGTGACATGTTCGGCCAGCACGATGCGCGGAACATAAAGCGACACCATCTGCAGCACACCCGCGATGGACAGTGGCAATAGCCAGATCATAAGGCCCAGCGCTCGGCGCAACTCGGGCCCGTTCGGGCGACCTGCCCTGAACACGACACCCTCTTTTGCAAGCGGCCTTCGTTCTACCCAAAGCAAGACCGCAAACCAACATATCGCTTGCGCCAAAAATCCCGCGCCGACGCTGCGGGTCACTGCAAAGGCAATCGCAAAGCAGACAACGCCCAGAACGCCGCGCAACACCTGACTGTTGACAATGACGTCGAACCGCCCGCGGCGCTGCGCAATTCCGTAATTCAGCGTGGACTGCGTGTGCGGTATCTTCGTCAGCACCAGCCCCAAAGCCGCCAGGATCAACCCGGTTGGCGCGGCGCCATAGATGCCGAAAATGATCGCCAATGCCAGAAGGACTGCGCCCGTGGTCATCATCGACCGCAGCAGGAAATAGTCCTGGTCACTGCTATCCCGACCGTAGTCGACCGATCTTGCGTCGCGCAGGGACAGACCCGTCAGGGCGAAGACCGGCGTCGCGATGGCAGCGGCCAGCGTGATGTAACCCACCTGCTCTGCACTGCCCATGCGAGCCACCACGATCAGCAAGGCCCATTGCGTCGCGGCAAACACCAGATTGCCTGTCAGGGTCCTGCGGATATCCCCCAACAATCCGCCTCTCTTGCGATCCTCGCTCACAAGGCCTGACCTGTTACACGCGTCCAGATCGCGATGTCTGGCGCACAAAGCGCCTGGATCCGCGCCCTTTGGTCAGGTGTGATTTCGGTCTTGTGCGCAGGCCGCGCCGCACCCTTCCGGTTCTCATGCCCCAGCTTGATCCGCACCCCAAGTGCTGTGCGCAAATCAGCCTCAAACCCCGCCAGTTCATCAAGCCGACCGACAACATCCAGCTTTCCCAAATTGGCGATGGCCGCCTCCACCGCTTCTGCGCTGGCGAAATCCGCGCCGACCGGCAAGCCGCTGAAATACTCGCCATAGGTTGCCCCCAACGACCGCGCACGGTCCGTTTCCAAAAAGGCGTCCAACGGCTCATCGATCCGGCCAAAAGCGCTGGGCCGCTGATATGACCAGTCATAGTGCGAAATGAACCGCGCCACCGGATCGCGCAACAAGGTCACGAATTTGTAGCGGTCCGAAAATGCCGCATGTGCCGCTGCGCTAAACCGCACATGCAACGACACGCAACGCACGTCATCCGCCAACAGATACAGCATCATCTGTTCGCGCAGATCCAGCACATCGACCAGCATGGCCTGCCGGTCAGTGCGTCCGGTGAACATCTCGAACGCCCGAAAACTTTCCTCGGGCTTCACCGTCGCCTGACTTAGCAGATATCGCTTGCGCAGTGCCCGCCCCGCCGAGGTCCCACCACATTTGGGCACATGGTGGAACACGACCCGCTGCGGGATCGTGCGGTCTTGCAGCGCGCGCAACTGGCGCTTGGCGGTGTCTACAATGCCCATGTCCGGCCCTTGCCCATGCTCCTAATGCTGCATAAGCAAAATGCGCCGGACCGCAAAGGGTCAATCAAACATAGCGGTTGACGATGTTTTCCAACTTTTCCTGCGCGCCCGACACCGGTTGCGGGTTCAGATCAGCCGCTTCGGCCCTCGCTGCAATCCCGTCCAGCGTCTGCCCGGCGGCCAGATAGTCAGAGGTCTCCCACCCGGCATAGCGGGCGCGGCGCGGTGCCTCCAGCGCGTCATCTTCCAGCATTTGCGCCGCCGCCTTGAGGCCACGTGCACAGATGTCCATCCCACCCACATGCGCGGCAATCAGATCTTCGGCATCAAGGCTTTGCCGCCGCAGCTTGGCATCAAAGTTGGTGCCACCACTTGTGAACCCGCCACCTTTCAGCACTTCGTAATAGGCCAGTGCCGCCTCTGGCGTGCTATTTGGGAACTGGTCGGTATCCCAGCCGGACTGATAGTCGTTCCTGTTCATATCAATGCTGCCGAATATGCCCAGCGCGTTGGCCATCGCCAGTTCATGCTCGAACGAATGCCCCGCCAAAATCGCATGGCCCTGCTCGATATTCACCTTCACCTCATCTTCCAGCCCGAACCGTTTGAGGAAACCGTATACCGTCGCGACATCATAGTCGTACTGATGCTTCGTCGGCTCCTGCGGTTTGGGTTCAATTAGAATTGCACCCTTGAAGCCGATCTTGTGCTTGTATTCCACGACCATCTGCAGGAACCGCCCCATCTGTTCCAATTCCCGCGACAGATCGGTGTTCAGCAGCGTTTCATACCCTTCGCGTCCACCCCACAGCACATAATTCTCGCCGCCCAAGCGGTGGGTCACGTCCATGCAGGATTTCACGGTCGAGGCACAATAGGCAAAGACATCGGGGTCGGGGTTGGTACTGGCACCCGACATATAGCGCCGGTTACTGAACATATTGGCCGTGCCCCACAGCAACTTCGGTCCGCCCGCTTCCATCTTGGCCTGCATATAATCGGCCATTTCATTCAGTCGGTCGTGGCTTTCTTGCAAGCTTCCGCCTTCGGGGCGCACATCATGGTCGTGGAAGCAGAAAAATGGCACGCCCAGAATGCGGAACATCTCGAACGCTGCATCGGCCTTCATCTTGGCCAGTTCCATCGTGTCTGCCGGGAACCAGGGCCGCTCAAATGTTTGGCCGCCAAACGGATCATTCCCTTCCCAGACGAAGTTGTGCCAATAACAGACGGCAAAGCGCAGATGGTCCTCCATACGTTTGCCCATCACCACTTCGTCGGGATTGTAGTGGCGGAATGCCAGCGGGTTTGCGCTCTCAGCGCCCTCAAAGTTGACTGTAGGAATTCCGTCAAAATAGGTCATGGCGTGTTCTCTTTGATGAAGATGTTCAGTGGAATGTCACCGTCATTGACAGCAACCGGGCGACCTGCGGACAGATCACGCATCAGGGTAATGGCGCGGCGGGCCGCGCGGGCCGGGTCCTGATCGATCACCAGATCGAACAGCCCATCATGCAATGCCGTGCGACTGTGCGGCGTCAGCTCATGCACAATCGTCACCGGACGTGGGCCATCATGCTTGGCCAATGCCTCTGCCATCCCGTGGTTGCCGGCCCCTGTGTGATAAAGCCCGACCACGCCGTCGCGTAACGTGTCTTTCGCCAATGTCCGGACGCGACGCGGATCATCAAAGCTTTCGACCACCGGCTGGAGCTCCAGCTTGGGATAGTTTTCGCGCATGACTTGTCGGAACCCCATTAGTCGCTCTGCATGGTCGCGTGCATCCAGCGACCCGACGATGATTTTGATCTTGCCCTTCGGTGACTTGATAAAGCGGCCCATGAAACGCGCCGCCGTCCGGCCAGCGGCGATGTTATCGATGCCGACAAAGGCCGCGCGGGCGCTTCCGGGAAGGTCCGCGACAAGTGTGATCACTTTGACACCCGCCTGTACCAGATTGGCCACTTCCGCGTGCACGGCAGGCGCGTCCGGCGCCATGATGGCCGCGCATGTGCACGGGTTGTGTACGAGATGTTGCAGGGTTGTGCATGTTGCACTTATGTCAAAGGACTCTGAGGTTCGTTCCTCAAATTCTATCCGGTCGGCCGTCAATCGCGTGGTTTCATTTTGCAAGGCACAGCGCAACGCATCAAGAAACTGCGATGATCCACTGGGAAGCACGACGGTAAACCGCTGTGCTGTCTTGCGTGACAGGTTTGCAGCGACCTGATCGCGTACATAGCCCGTCTTTTCGACCGCTTTCAGCACTTTCTCAACTGATTTGGCGGCAACGCCCCCGCGGTCATTCAGAACACGGTCAACCGTCGCAAGGCTGACCTGAGCAACATCTGCTACATCATGAATGGTTGGGCGCGGCATGGATTCTCCTGATCCGCAGCCCTAACATTCAAAAATGAGGTACGTCAATCATTTTATCAGCGGTTGGGCGCATTGTCCGAATTTGACGATGCGGCCCAAAGGTTAATGGCCTGATCCGACGCAAGTTCATCAATCGCGGCCAATTCTTCTTCTGAGAACAGCAGGTTACCCACCGCTCCGGCGCAATCTTCGATCTGGCTGGGTTTACTTGCCCCAATCAGTGCCGTCGTGATCCCTTCATCCCGCAGCACCCAGGCAATCGCCATCTGAGCAAGCGTTTGCCCACGGCTTTCAGCAATGTCGTTAAGCCCGCGTATCGCGCTAATCGCTTGATCCGTAATAAGATTTGGGGCCAGTGATTTACCCTGTGCGGCGCGGCTATCCTCGGGCACTCCCCCCAAATACTTTTTGGTCAGCATACCTTGCGCCAAGGGCGTAAAGGCGATGGAGCCCACCCCCAGCTCCTGCAAGGCGTCCTTCAACCCATCGGTTTCGACCCACCTGTTGAACATGTTGTAGCTGGGCTGATGGATCAGGCAGGGTGTCCCTAAGCCATTGAGAATGCTGATAGCTTCCCGCGTCTTTTCGGTGTTGTACGAACTGATCCCGGCATACAACGCGCGGCCTGAACGCACGATATGATCCAATGCGCCCATGGTCTCTTCCAGCGGCGTGTCCGGATCAAAACGATGGGAATAGAAGATATCGACATAGTCCAGACCCATCCGCTTCAGCGATTGGTCGCAGCTTGCAATCAGATATTTCCTGCTCCCCCATTCCCCATAGGGCCCCGGCCACATGTCATATCCGGCCTTGGAAGAGATAATCAGCTCGTCACGCAACCCCTTGAAATCTTGGGCCAAAATGGACCCGAAAGCGTGTTCCGCACTGCCCGGCGGCGGGCCGTAGTTGTTGGCCAGATCAAAGTGCGTGATGCCATGGTCAAAGGCGGTCCGGCACATGGCACGCTTGACTTCATGCGGTGTATCGCCTCCGAAATTGTGCCACAGCCCAAGCGACACAGCAGGCAACTTCACGCCAGATCGCCCACACCGGCGATAGATCATACGGTCATAGCGGTCAGCAGCAGGTTCATATGGCATGAGGGCATCCTTTGATTGGCTCTCTCAATCATCGCGGCCCGCGGCATAAGTTCAAGCGCTATTCCGAAGCGATCTGCGCCAACTCAGCCGCAGCATCAAGCAAGGTGCCCAAATGACTTTCAAGGCTTTTGAGGTCATGTCGCTGAATCGGCGCATGGACTGACAACGTCGCCAACAAACGGCCCCGCGGGTCTTTGACCGGCACAGCAATGGCCGCCATGCCTTCCATAAACTCTTCGTTGTCAGTAGAGAATCCGGCCTCGCGTGCCCGTGCAACCTCGGCCCGCAGTGCATCGGGATCGGTAATCGTGCGTTCCGTCATCGGGCGCAGCGTAATGTTATTGAGCATCCGGTCCAAATAGTCACTGCGCAAGCAAGACAGATGCATTTTGCCACTGGCGGTGCAGTAGAACGGCACCTGACTGCCAATGGGCAGGTTGATCCGTAGCGGCCAATGGGTCTCGACCCGGTCGAGATAGAACATCCCGTCACGATCCGGGATTGCCAGATTGCAGGTCTCGCCGACCTTATCGGCGACTGCACGCAGTACCGCCAGTCGCAATCCGCGCACCCTTTCGGATGTCATGGTGTCCAAGGCCAGCTGCCGCAGCCTTGGACCGGGGCCATATGATCGACCGTCCATGTCGCGCTGAAGGAAACCCTGCTGTTCTGCCGTCGCGAATAGCCGGTGCACCGTTGGCTTGGGCAGGCCCAGCTCTTCGTTTACCGTCGAGGGGGTGACGGGCACACCAGCGCGCGCCACCTCTTCGATTACGGCCAACAACCGAAGGTTCGTAGGGATTTGTCCCTTTTCTTCAACGCTTTGGTCGTCCGGCATCGCAGCTCCTTATCGTGCAGGAAGCAGCGACAGCGCCAATGCTGGCGTCAATGCCACGAGGATCCACACACTGATCAATGCAATCAGATAAAGTGAGCTGAATGGCAAGAGCCTAAAGTACGGCACCCCCGTCACGCCCGACGCCACATAAAGGTTCAACCCGTATGGCGGCGTGATGAAACCAATGGACGCACCCACAAGGAAGATCACCGAGAAGTGGACCGGATCAACACCAACCGAGGCGGCAATCGGTGCAAGGATCGGGGCAAGGATGATCGTGACCGGCAAGGATTCAAGGATCATACCTGCCACGAACACCATGGCCATCGCGGTAAAGAGAACCGGATAGTAGCCACCCATGCTGGTGACAAAGTTGCCGATGACCTCTTGTGCGCCCAAAAGCGACAGGATCTGCTGCATCACAACAGACACGGCAATCAATGGCGCCAGAATGCCAGAGATCTGGGCAGAGCGGACAACGATCGACGGGATCTCTTTCAGGCGGAAGCCTTCAACCACGAACATCGACGACACCGACTTTTCCTCAATCGGTGTTTCGGCATCCACACCCATCAGCTTATTGGCAGGGTAGCTGAGCATGCCAACGATGATACAGAAGCCAACCGTCACACCCGCTGCTTCCGTTGGTGAGAATTTGCCTGTGTAGATACCCCAAAGCACCAGACCAATCGCGAAGAAGCCCAGCCATGCGCCGATGCCCGTTTTGAAGACACGGGTCAGTGACAGGGCAATGATGTAGCCCCAGCCGTTGATCGAGCACACGATGAAACACATCACCATCATGGCCAGCACCATCAGGGACCCTGGAATGATACCCGCGATGAACAGGTCCGAGATCGGCAAGTTCATCAAGAAGCCATAGACGATGAAGATGATCGACGGTGGAATGATGATCCCCACCGTGCCGCCTGCAGCCGCTGTCGCAGCCGAGAAGCGTTCGTCATAGCCGCCCTTGACCATTTCGGGGTGCAGCATCGAACCAATCGTTGCCGTCGTGGCAGAGTTGGAGCCCGAGATCGCAGCGAAAAGGCCACAAGCGCCAAGTGACGCCATGGCAAGACCGCCACGCAACCACCCAAGACAGGCATAGGCAAAATCGGACAATCGTTTGGCGATCCCTGATTTGTTGATCAGGTCACCGGTCAGGATGAACAGCGGCATCGCCATCAGGGCAAAGCCGTCTTTGAACACGTTCAAAAGCTCCGCGCCGGTATTATCGAGCGTCAGGTCCAGCACAAAGCTACAACCAATCACCCAATAAAAGATGATCAACAGGACGGGCGTTCCCATCATAAAGAGGAACGTCACCGCAAGTGAGATGATTGTGATCCAGGTTGCGTCAGTCATTAGGTGTCCCCCCCGATCACGGCTTGTTCAATCAGCGGATCGCCGCTGCGATACTTGCCAAAGTCTTCCTTGATGTTTTCGATTGCACGCGTTGCCAGCAGGATGAAGCACAGCGGCATCGTGATGATGAACCACCAGCGCATAATGTCATCCGTGCCCAGCACGATGGCAAAGTTGTCGTATGTGTTGACGGTGACGCGCGCCGTGGTGGTGACCGCGATAATGCAGAAGACAAGCCAAAGCACGTTGTCAAAGCTCAGCCAGAACAACTGCCCTTTGCGACCCAGCTTTGTGCGGAATTCGGTAAAACTCAGATGCGTCCTCATCCGGATGTTAAAGGTCGCGCCATACCACGCCATGATCATGAACAAGAGCGGCGGAATTGTTGTGGACCAAGGCACCTGGACGGAAAAGACAAAACGCTGAACCACACCAATAAAGATGATCGCGGCCATGACGATATAGCAATAGATCACGATGGTTCTTTCTGGCGTACGCTCAAAAAGGATCAGCAGGACCGGGATGAAGACCACCAAAAAGCGTACATTGTCGCCCGTGATTGTCTTGAGAAAGTCGCCGATGGGGTCCAGAAAAGCTGCGAGCATGCCAATTGTCAGCACGGCGGCGATGATCGGGTGGGTGTACTTTGTCGCGGAATGGCCCAAGCGGCCTTCCAGTCGTTCTGCAAACCGCTCACGATAGTAAAACAATACTGCGCCCAAAAGCGTCAGCACGCCAAAGACATACCATGCCGCAGGCGACCGATAGGCTTGCACGACTTTGAAATTGATATCGCCACTCAACGTCGCTGTGACGATGGTGCTCATGTCCGACCAGATCGACATCTGGCGCCCCTCCCTAATAGTTCATGTGCCCGACTATAGCCACGTTTTGACGAAAAAGGCCGACCCCCTTTTTGAAAAAGGGAATCGGCCGTTGCTCAAACGCCGGGGATTAGGCTTTCCACCAGCGGCGTGGCTCGACGTTCTCGGGCAGTGTATCGCCTGGGATCGTGCGGACCTCGTCGTAGATCTCCTGATAGGTATCAAGACCACCGGACCAGCCGTTGAGGCGCTCGCGCCACTCTTCCCACAACTGGGGCTGGAACTCGGGCGAGCACATTTCCTCGGCCTTCTTGATCTCTGCATCCGACAGGAACGCGTTGCGGACGTTGTTCTGCGCAAAGATCGTGTTCGGCAGCTGCGGATCGGACATACCAACCGTCTTGACCAGTGCGGCCTCGTTGGCGGCCTGCACGTGGGTCTGGGCCCAATATGCGGATTCCATCACAGCGTCCTGCAGATCTCCGCCAAGGCTGTCAAAGACCGATGCGGACATCGCGGTGTGCTCTGTGCCGCAGAAGAAGTTCAGGTGAACCGACTGGGACACAACTGGCGACATGTTGGCGTAGGCCACGGCGGATGCCCATGTCTCTGCCCCGTCGATCAGGCCCTGCTTAAGACCATCAAGCGTTTCTTCCCAAGCCACCGGAACCGGGTTCAGGTTCAGCGCGGTCATGGCGATCCGGCCAAGCTGTGTGCCCGTGACGCGGTTCTTTGTACCAAAGAGCTGCTCAACGCTGGTGACCGTATCACGATCTTCCCAAGCCAGACCCAGCTGGATACCGCGAAGTTCAGCGTGGCTGAACAGGAACTTCAGACCGTGGCGCTTTTCATAAGGCTCACGCAGCAGCGCCTGCGACTTTGGCGAATAGAGGAAGTGATACTGGTCCGCACGGTTACGGAACATGTAGGCGTAGTCCAGCACGTTCAGGTATGGCGCACCACCGGCAGAGTTCTGGGTGGAGGCGGCGTAGATGTCGACGATCCCCTGCTGGGTCTTCTCAACACAGGACACCTGACCACAAATCTGGTTGTTGCCGATGAATTCGACGCGGATTTCGCCGTCTGTCCGGCTTTCCAGGTCGCGTGCAAATTCCAACGCGCCTGCGCGCTCGATCAAAAGGTTCTGTGGGTTGAAACCGGCTGCGCCGAACTTCAATGTAAATTTGGCTTCCTTGGCAAACCGCTTCTCATAGGTCGACTCGGCTGCGTTTGCGAGGTTCGCAACGCTCATCGCACCACCAAAGCTACCAGCCGCCAGCAGCGTAGAGCTCAGGCCGTACTGACCAGCCAACTTAAAGAAGTCACGACGCGAAACGCCGCTAAGATTTTTCCCTAACTTCATAGTGTCCTCCCAGACTGTCTATTATTGAGACTCTTATTCTCAAAAAAAGACTAGTATGGTTCTTCTAATCTGCATAGAGTTTTTTTCGAAAATGGAAGGATTGAGGCTATGGAGGCTGATTTTATCGTTATTGGGGCCGGTTCTGCGGGCTGTGTTGTCGCGAATCGGCTTAGTGCGAACCCCAATCATAGGGTGATTCTCCTCGAAGCTGGGGGAAAAGATTGGAATCCGTGGATCCACATCCCTGTCGGCTACTTCAAAACGATCCACAATCCTTCGGTGGACTGGTGCTACAAGACAGAGCCTGATCCGGGTCTGAACGGTCGATCAATTGAATGGCCGCGCGGAAAAGTTCTGGGTGGTTCGTCATCCTTGAATGGCCTCCTTTATGTTCGGGGCCAACCGCAAGACTACGACCGCTGGCGGCAGATGGGAAATGCGGGCTGGGGCTGGGACGATGTCCTGCCGCTTTTCAAACGGGCTGAAAAGAACGAACGCGGTGCCGACGAGTTTCACGGCGATCAGGGTCCACTGTCAGTCAGCAACATGCGCATTCAGCGTCCGATCACCGACGCTTGGGTCGCCGCAGCGCAGGCCGAGGGTTACCCTTTCAACCCTGACTACAATGGCGAGACGCAGGAAGGTGTTGGCTTTTTCCAATTGACCGCGCGCAATGGGCGTCGTTGCAGTTCTGCCGTTGCCTATCTGAACCCGGTCAAGGATCGGGCAAATCTGACAATTATCACCCACGCACTGGTGCAGAAGGTTGAACTTGATGGCACCCGTGCCACGGGCGTCAGCTACCGCGACAAGAGCGGTGCGACCCAAACGATCAAGGCCGCGAAAGAGATCATTCTTTGCGGCGGCGCGATCAATTCTCCTCAGGTACTGATGCTTTCCGGTATTGGTGAGGCCGCGCAGCTGGCTGAACACGGGATCAAGGTTGAAAAGGACCTGCCCGGTGTCGGCAAGAACATGCAGGACCATTTGCAGGCACGCCTCGTCTACAAATGTAACGAACCCACATTGAATGACGAAGTTCGTAGCCTGTTCGGTCAGGCCAAGATCGCCCTGAAATATGCCATGTTCCGCGCTGGTCCGATGACCATGGCGGCTAGTCTGGCAACAGGATTCCTGAAGACCCGCGAAGATCTGGAAACCCCCGATATTCAGTTCCACGTGCAGCCGCTTTCGGCCGAAAACCCGGGCAAAGGGGCCGACCCGTTCAGCGCCTTTACAATGTCGGTCTGTCAATTGCGGCCCGAAAGCCGTGGCGAAATCCGCCTCAACAGCGCTGAGCCGACGACTTACCCCAAGATCATCCCCAACTATCTGTCGACCGAAACTGATTGCCGGACGATCGTTGAAGGGGTCAACATTGCCCGCCGTATCGCGCGCAATGCGCCACTGACTTCTAAGATCAGCGAAGAATTCCGTCCCCATTCGTCGCTTGATATGAACGACTATGACGCAACGCTCGACTGGGCACGCAACAATACAGCCTCGATCTATCACCCGACCGGCACCTGCAAGATGGGGGATGGAAAGGACGCTGTTGTTGATGAGCGTCTGCGAGTCCACGGCATCACCGGCCTGCGCGTCGCGGATTGCTCTATCATGCCAGAAATCGTGTCGGGGAATACCAACGCGCCCGCCATCATGATCGGTGAGAAAGTCAGCGACCTGATCCGCGAAGATCACCCCTAAGGAACCCCACAACGGCGGTGTCGCGCAATTCTGCGGACAACTAGACAGAAGTGTCTAGACACGTGCCCGATTCCTCTCTTAGCTTGCCGGTAACGAGTCAGCGGAGGGAAGCGCATGAAATCTCATTACCGGGTTGTCGTGGTCGGCGGTGGCGTGGTCGGCACCTCAGTGCTGTATCACCTGGCCAAGATGGGCTGGACCGATGTGGCGCTGGTCGAACGGTCTGTGCTGACGGCAGGCTCAAGCTGGCACGCCGCTGGTGGCATTCACGCGCTGAACGCTGACCCCAACATCGCGGCGCTTCAGGCCTATACCATCGACCTGCTTTCCGAGATCGAAGAGGAAAGCGGCCAAAATATCGGGCTACATATGACGGGTGGCCTGACCATGGCCGGTACGCCAGATCGCTGGGAATGGCTGCAGTCAGCTTACCGCACCTTCCAATCAATCGGCATCGAAGACTGCCGCCTTGTGACCGTGGAAGAGGCGGTGGAACTGAACCCCATCATGTCGGGTGAGGGTCTTTTGGGCGGCATGTGGGCTGATCGCGAAGGCTATATCGACACCACCGGCACCGTGCATGCCTACGCAGGGGCTGCCAAGAAACGCGGCGCCACGGTGATTGAGCACAACCGCGTATTGGAACTGCGTCAGACGCTTCAGGGCTGGGACGTTATCACCGAAAAGGGCACGATTTCCTGCGAACACGTGGTCAACGCAGCGGGTCTCTGGGCCAAGCAGATGGGCCGAATGGCAGGCGTCGAACTCCCCGTGTCACCACTGAACCACCACTATCTGATCTCTGACACGATCCCGGCGCTGGAAGAGCTTGATTTTGAAGTGCCGATGACCGTCGACCTCGAAGGCTTCACCTATTTGCGGCAAGACCAGAAAGGCGTGCTGCTGGGCATCTACGAAGTCGATCACCAGCACTGGATGATGGATGGTGCGCCGTGGGAATACGGGTTTGAACTGCAACAGGAAGACCCCGATCGCATCGAGAAAGAGCTGATCCTCGGCTTCGAACGCTACCCTGCCCTGCAGGATGTCGGCGTAAAGACCTGGGTCAACGGCGCGTTTACCTTCTCGCCCGATGGCAACCCGCTTGTGGGGCCCGTGCCGGGCCTGCGCGGCTATTGGTCGGCCTGTGCCGTGATGGCGGGCTTTTTGCAAGGCGGCGGCGTCGGCAAGTCGTTGGCGGAATGGATGATCCATGGCGCGCCAGAGGCAGATGTCTACGGCATGGACGTGGCCCGCTACGGCGTCTGGGCCGAGAACAAGCAATACATCAAGGAAACAACAGGCCAGTTCTATTCACGCCGCTTCGTGATGACCTACCCCAATGAACAGCTTCCAGCCGGTCGGCCACTCAAAACCGCGCCCGCCCATAGCGACATGACTGCCGCGGGTTGCCAGTGGGGCCAAAGCTGGGATCTGGAGGTTCCGCTTTATTTTGCCGAACCCGGGTTTAAAGAGACGCCGTCGCTCAAACGTTCGAACGCTTTCGATATCGTTGCAACGGAATGCAAGGCCGTCCGCGAAAATGTTGGTCTTCTGGACATCACAGGCTTTTCCCGGTTCGAAGTCTCTGGCCCCAACGCCGAAAGCTGGCTGAATTCGATTTTTGCAACCGCCCTGCCCAAACCGGGTCGCGCCCGATTGGCCGTCATGCTGGCAGAAGATGGCCGCCTGAAAGGTGATCTGACGCTCTTGAACTGGGGCGACGGCACGTGGTGGATCATGGGCAGTTACTACCTGCGGCGCTGGCACATGCGGTGGTTTGACGACCATATGGCTGATGGTGTGACCGTTCGCGACCTGGGTGAGGAAATTGCAGGGTTTTCCCTGTCTGGCCCAAACTCCAAAGCTGTGATCGAAAAGCTGACCGATGCGCCTATCGGTGATTTGCCGCTCTTTGGCTGCGGACACTACGACATCGGCATGATCCGGGCCAAAGTTGCCCGTATGTCTGTGACCGGGGAAATGGGGTACGAGATCAATTGCCGAATGGGGGATCATGCCACCCTGCGCAAAACACTTTTGGCTGCTGGCGCCGACCAAGGCCTGATCGAATACGGCTTCAATGCGCTTCTCTCGCTGCGGCTGGAAAAGTCATTCGGAATCTGGAGCGCCGAATTCACCCAAGGCTACACACCCGGCATGACCGCGATGGACCGCTGGATCAAATGGGACAAAGGCGATTTCGTCGGAAGAGAGGCAGCAATTGCTGAACGCGACGGCAATGGCCCGGCGCAGGTGCAAGTGACGCTCGAAATCGATGCTACAAATGCCGACGCCAGCGGGTACGAACCGATTTGGGCGCAGGGTGAAAAGGTCGGCTTTGTCACGTCCGGCGGTTACGGCCACACGACGGGCAAATCGCTCGCCATGGCGTTAGTCAATGTCGAACATGCCGCCGAAGGCACCGACCTTGCTGTCCATGTCGTCGGGGTGGAACGGAGCGCCAAGGTCATCGCACCATCGCCATATGATCCCGATGGCAATGCCATGCGCGGTCGTTGAAATCGTTCTTGAAGCGCGCGGGGCGGGGTGATCTTGCCCTGCCCTAACGGAACAGCGTGACGTCCCGGTTCAAGATAACCGAAAGACCTGTGTTCGACTCCTCGACACTGCCTTCCGTTGTCGCCGTGTGCTGAACGGATGCAGAAACGCTCCAATCGCGGGTCAGATCATGAGAATACGTCACCGCCGCACTGCGGCTGCTGCCGTCGTCCAATGAGGGGTCATTGTAATCAAGGCTGGCAAGCGAAGCAGAGACGCTGAGCGAACTGACCGAGGTCAATGCAGTGTTGTAGCTGCCGCTTACCCGGCGCGAAATGGCCCGCACCCCGTCATCATTGACAAACCCGTTCTGCGACGCGCTCAGGGAAACTCCGCCATTGCGTAAATCCTGCTGAAACGCGACTTGCCCGAGGAAAGAAATATCGTCGCCCTGTTTGATCGCGCCAACGGTGTAACTCAGCGACTGCGTCTTGGTCAGTTCTGAGTCGCGCGAAAATGTCAGTCGATCGTCGGACCCACCAACATCAACTGTCCGGCTGTAAGCAAAACGATTTTGCCCGCCGCGTTGATCAATGGTGACGCCCAGATCGAACCCGAACCCATCTTCCATGGTCACGGTGCGTCCGCCAGCACCGTCGTCTCTTGCTGTCTCGATTTCCGTCCACCGGACAGTTGCATCGGCTTGAGTGACCCTGTTCACGTTTGCCGTAACCCCTAAAGAGGCCCT
Source organism: uncultured Paracoccaceae bacterium (assembly GCA_947493335.1). Taxonomy (GTDB): domain Bacteria; phylum Pseudomonadota; class Alphaproteobacteria; order Rhodobacterales; family Rhodobacteraceae; genus CANMYO01. The sequence goes on from CANLQO010000002.1 coordinate 392,182, forward strand.
GCGGCGTTCGCGCTCTGTGTTTACGGCATCCGATCTGTCATCGATGCTGTAACCAAGACCTGCGTTCACGCTGAAGACACGCGTGACATCAAAACGCAATGACAGGTCGGCGCCGCGTTGCGTGTTGTCCCTCAGATCAGGGTCGGTCGTGTCTTCATAGGCAACATCGGCAAAGCTAAGATCAAGACGCGCGCCAAACGGATTACGCGCTCCAATTTCAAACCCAACCGCACCGCTTTGATTGACGCGCGTTCCCGTCGCAAGCGCGAAACTGTCCTCGGTCAACGGCGCATCAGCGTCTATCAGGACAAGCTGCCCATCAATATCGCTGACGGCAAAAGAATATCGCGCATTGAAGTCCAAAGGCCCGCTTTGCGCGGCGTAGCTCAGGCTGACACGGGGATCGATGATACCAAAGTCGCTTGTATTTTCCGTGACTTCGGCAAGACGGGTATAAACCGAGAACTCAAGCTTTTGGGTGCGCGTTTGGCGCACGATAGCAAGGTCCGCATCGGTAAAGATGTAGTTCGTATTGCCCGTTTCTGCTCCGGCAGACAGGCGTAGGACCGATGGGGCATCATCCGTTGCCTGCGCCAGCGCACCCAGCCCCACGCTGCACAGCATGACCGTCAATAATCCGCGTTTCTGAGCCTGTACGAAACGGGTAGCCCTTGGTGTCATGCTGTGGAATCCAGAGTGTTATTCGAAAAGGCGACGCTCGGGCGCGACAAGGACGTCACCATCTTGCAAAACGATATCGCGAAGGATCTCAGAGCCATCCGCAATCGCTTTGTAGTTGATGATGATCGTGCTCACAGCACCGGTCTGCTTGTTGGTACGACGCAACTGGATACGCTTTTGTGCGGCAAAATTCGTGAATCCGCCCGCTGAGGCCATAGCCTGCAACATGGTGATCCCCGGCGAAACGGACTTGGGACCGGGAGAGGCCCACTCGCCCAAAAAGAAGACGTCCATCGTCGGATCAGGCGCCGGGGCCCTGGGTGCGCTTTGCACCACGGGGCGCAATTGCCGAACAGAAACGAACACATTCGGCGCTTGTGCAAACTGTGATGCAATTCCTGCGCCAATCATCGACCCGATCTGGGTCGGCGTTTTGCCTCGGACGGCAATAGAGCCGGCAAATGGAAAGGTGATGCTGCCGTCAGGCAGAACCAGAACGCTCCGGTTCAGACCGGGGTCTTCCAACACTTCAATCGCAAGCGTATCGCCAACATTCACGCGATAACCGTCCTGCGCAGCCGCGACATTTGCGAAAACCAGCGCAAAGAGAAGAACTAGAAGCTTTTTCATCAGGTGACCCTTGTCTATGTAACGCACCCATCCAAAAACGCTTATTGACGCGTTAGCCTTTTGAGGGAACCGTTTTCTTGTCCAATCCCTCAAATTTGGTGGTGTTGTTTCCTAACCGTCACAGAAACCCCATGAAATATGGCGGTTTTGTGGCGATGCCCCCGCTATTCCGCGGGGATCACACCGGCCGAGATCAGCTTGTCCGCCTCAGCCCGCGCAAGCGCAATTTCAGGGAACTGCGCGGCACTGCCATCGGTCGCAACGGCAGCATTGAAGTATTTCAATGCATCAGCTTCGCGTTCAAGCGCCTGATAGACAACCGCGAGATGGTAAAGCACCGACGGATCATTTGGCAGTCCGGTTGCCGCGTCCTCAAGATAGGGCAACGCTTCTCCGGGATCGCCACGCCGATATGCGATCCAGCCATAGGTATCCTGAAACGCAGGAACCTCTGATCCGCGCAATCGACGTGCAACTGCGTAGGCGCGCTCCAGACTTTCGGCGTCATCGCGGGTATTTGCCAGCAAAGTGGCGAGGTTGTTGGCGATCAACAAAGAGGTCGATGCCCGCTCATATACGTCCTCATAGATCGCAATGGCCGCCTCGGTGTCACCAGCTTCTGTCAAGATGCTCGCTTCACCCCAGGCCAGAGCAACCGAATTGGGCATCGCGGCGCGGGCTTGGGCCACCAACGCATCACGGCGCTCAAGGTCTTCTTCTGTCGTCGCAAGGCGGATAAGAGTGGTCCAGGCCGCTTCGATCTGATCGTTTTCCGCCAAAAGCTCTTCAAGCATGGCGCGACCTTCGTCAGATTGACCGACACCAACCTTCGTCGATGCCACGATCAGCCGCAGGGCGGGATCTTCCGGGCTGCCGGCAAGGGCTTCCTCGGCGAAGGCCAGCGCCTCATCCCGTTCTCCGTTTGCCAGCCGTGCACGGACAAGTGCTGCAACCGTCTGGATTGAGCCATCACTGCTAGCCAGCCCCTCCAGCAGCCCCATCGCATCATTCACACGAGATTGCGACGCCAACCGTGTGACTTCAAATCCCGTTGCAACGCGGAGCGCTTCTTCGCCGCCAAGCCGACGCAACGTCCCTTCAATCTGCTCAACGCGCGGCCAATCTTCGCGGGCGACCTGCACCCGGCCCAAGGTAATGAGCAGTTGCAGATTGTCTGGCTGAACTCGCAGCGCGTCGACCAGCGTTTCCTCTGCCAAGATCAAGCGTTCTTCCTGGATCAGCAACTCGGCAAACCGCAGGCTTGGGCCCGGCGCATTGTTTGAAGTCTCCACAGCAAGCGACACGAAATCCCGTGACAGCTCGTGGCTTCCCGCGCGGGTAAAGGCGTCGGCCATCAGCAACATGGCCTCCCAATCGTCAGGAGAATTGTCGATGGTTGTCCGCAATAGTGTCACCGCATCGTCCGGTTTATCATCCGCAATCAGCCAGGAGGCCTGCATTTTCAAAGCCGCGCCGTTTGATCCATCGGCGAACAAAACCTCTTCCACCAGGCGACGCGCGCCAACCTCATTGCCGGTCGACAGCAGCATCCGGGACAAAACGATCTTTGCCGTGTTCAGATCATCCGGAATGGCCTGATCTTCCGTGACATCGGCCTGGGCAGCGGCAACAATCCCTTCAATCGCGGCAATAGCCTCATCGCGGTCGCCCGCTTCGAACTGAATGCGTGCGCGTTGCGTTCCCAGAATCGTTGCATTGAAACCGGCGCTCGCCAGTCGGTCAATCTCGGCGATACCGGCATCTGGACCATTTGCAGAGGTCACGAGTTCAATCAGCGTGTTGGTTGGCTGCAATTCACCCGGATTTTTCTCCAGATAGCCGCGCAAGAACGCGATGGCGTCATCGACCCGGCCCTGACTGCCGTAGAACTGCAGCAAACCGGGCAGGAACTCTTCGTTCTCGGGGAACTGATCGATCAAACCGATCAGCGATTCTTCAATCTCGTCACGACGGTCAAGCGATCCGAGGATTTGCAGCCGCATGACGTGCAACTCGACCTGGTCGTTGTTCAGCGCGACAAGCTCATCCATCTGCGCAAGGGCAGACTCCAGATCGGTATCATCCATTGCCTGCTGGATCAGGATGAACCGCAACAAGGATACGTCAGGATTTTCAACGACAAGTTCTGCCGCTGCATCGGCGGCCTGTCTTTGCCCGGCAGCATCTTCGGCATCTGCGGCATCACGGAACGCAAGGGCCACACCAGCGATCTTTGCAACCGGATCGTCCGGCAACAACTCAATCAACTTGTTGCCGTGCCGTTCAATTTCGGCCCAGTTCTGGGCGTCCATCGACAAAAGTGTCAACGCGCGCCGCGCGTCAGCATCTTCGGGAAGTTGTTCCGCCAGACGCAAATACTGGGCATTGGCCCGCGCAGGGCGGCCCATGTCCAACAGCATTTTGGCATAAACTGTGCGGGCCTCGATGTGCTGTCCGTCCAGTTGGAAGACGTTGCGCAGCTCAATCTCGGCGCGCTCAAAATCACCTTCTTCAATCAGTGCGAGCGCACTTTGATAATGCTTCTCCGCGCGTTCTTCGACGCTATCACATGCGAACAACACAAAGCATAGCGACAACGTCGCAAGCGGACGCAACAGATTCCACATAGTCTGACCTCTTCCTCGGCGCGGGCGTAAATTGCCCGCCTGATTTAGCAGCCTGTCCCGCGAGCGACAGCCACCAATGTCCGAAGCATAATGCGAATGTCGCCGCCAAAGGACAAGCTTCTCGCATAGAGATCATCAAATTGTGCACGTGCGACAAATTCGCTGTCGTGGCGCGCCGAAATTTGCCACAGGCCTGACAGTCCCGGGCGCAGATCGAAATAGCGTGTGCCAGTGTACTGGCACCGCTGATCCACGGTGAACGGGCGCGGTCCGATAAGTGACATATCCCCCATCAGCACATTCAGGAACTGGGGCATCTCATCAATCGAGGTCTTGCGGATAAAACGCCCAAAGCGCGTAATCCGCGGATCGTCGCGTAGTTTTTGGTTCAGGTCCCACTCGCGCTGCGCTTCGGGATTATTGGCCAGATGCTCTGCCAAAAGCGCGTCCGAATTCGGGATCATCGACCGCAACTTGTAAAGCCGAAAGACTTTGCCGCCCTGACCCACACGCTCGTGAGCATAAAACGGATTGTGTCCGTCAAGCGCGACAATCAGCGCGCTTATCCCGACAATCGTCAGGATGATCGGAGCAAACAGAAGGACAAGGACGCAATCAAGCACAGGCTTCACGAAACGGGCGTAGACCCGATCACTGGCGCGTGGACTTGTAACAGACTTGATGGCCGTAAGAATGACCGGCTGGTGGGACGATCGGAAACTTGAAAGATCGTCATCATGAAACGACATAAACTGTATTCCTCAAACACGCCCAGAAATTGAGCTACTTATAACTAACGTGTAGGCATGACGATCCGGCAATATTCGACCGGTTTGCACCATCATCCCCAGCGGCCATCTTTTGGCCACTTTCCACTATAGGCAAATTTTCGCTAAATTTGCAAACAATCCCCAAGGAAACTTCACACTTGGTTAAGCATTTCCGTGAAAAACTGTCCGATTGCGCAGAAAATGATGAATTTCTACGCGTTTGCGCCATGAATCGGCCCGAAAGATTTGTTTCATTACTGGGCAATGACGGTTGGAAATAGGGGAACTGTGGCAGATTCGGCAACGATTGAATGGTGTTCTACGAATCGGGGCGCTATCAGACATGCCTGTCACAGGAATATATGGCAGACAGTGCACAACATACAGAAGGCATGATTGGCTTGGCTAAGACCAGCGATAACGAAAAAGAAACGCTCTGGTCCAAGCTCTTCGGGCGCAAGGGTACGCCTTTGCTTGCGCCGCAGCCTGACCCGCCGCCCTTTCGCAGCGCGCGCGCCGCTGCGGACGAAGACGGCGCCGCCGATGCGGGACCAGAGCCGATAGGTGATTTCTTTTCCGAAGGCTTCGGTCTGAAACGGCGGGCGTTTACTTTGTTGCCTGATCCTGACTTCCTGTTCTGGAGTCCTGGACACAAGCGCGCCTATTCCGTCCTTGAGTACGGGATCATGACGCGTGCGCCGATCACTGTGATCACGGGCGATGTCGGGGCCGGCAAGACGACGCTGCTCCAAGCCCTGCTCGAACGTGTGTCCGATGACACCATTGTTGGCCTGATCTCAAACGCGCACGGCAATCGTGGCGATCTCTTGCGCTGGGCGCTTTCTGCGCTCGACGTGCCCAGCCCGCGCGAAGCCAATTACGTCGAGACGTTCCAGATCCTTCAGAACTTTCTGGTCGAGAACTACGCCTCAGGCCGCTACGCCATCCTGGTGATTGACGAGGCGCAGCAACTAAGCCCTGAGGGGCTCGAAGAACTTCGGATGCTGACCAATATCAACACCCGCACAGATGAGCTGCTGCAATTGGTCCTGATCGGACAACCCGAACTGCGCGAAGTGATCTCTCGTCCCGACATGCGCCAGTTTGCGCAACGGATCATGGCATCCTTTCACCTCGGACCCATGGATGCTGATACGACCTCGGCCTACATCCGCCACCGACTGGAACACGCTGGTGGTTCGGGCGAGCAGATTACCGACAGCGCCGCTGCTCTTGTCTATCATCACACCGGCGGGATTCCCCGGCTGATCAACAAATTGTGTGACTTTGCAATCGTCTATGCCGCAACGGCAGAGCAGCAAGTTATCGACAAGACCATTGTTGAAAGTGTAATCAATGACGGCTTGCTACAGGGGGTTGCGATTTCCAACCCCGAAGAGGACGGCGGGTCATGACGTTACTTATTAAGTTCTATTGGTCTTTGTTTTTGCGCCGCCTGCCCGTCATGGCCGTGCTCTTTTTGATGTTTTCGGTTGCGGGTCTGGCGACCGCCCTGCGTCTTCCACCGACCTATGAAGCCTCGGCAAGACTGATTGTTGAGACCCCTCAAATCCCGGATGAACTTGCTGCCTCGACGGTGCGCATTTCAGCAACTGAAGAGATCGAGTTCATTCGGCAGCGGCTGTTCACCCGCACCAATCTTTTGGAAATTCAGCAGCGATTCCGGGTGCTTGGCGATACATCAAGCATGTCTCCAGACCAGATCGTTGGCGTGATGCGGGAACGGACCCGCATCAACAGTTTTCTTGCAGGCACTGGCAGATGGGGCGAGTCCCGACCGACGCTGGTTTCGGTTCAATTCGAAGCGGATAACGGACAGACCGCTGCCAATGTCGTGAATGAATTTGTGACGCGGATCATTGACGAAAACGTCAGTCTGCGAACCGACACGGCAGAGGATACGCTCGACTTTTTTTCGCAGGAAGTGGAACGGCTCAGCGACGAGTTAAACGCGCGGAGTGTCGCAATCTCGGATTTTCAGCGCGAGAACAGCGATGCCCTGCCAGGCGATCTGGCTTATCGGCAAAACCGGTTGGCGCTTTTGCAGGAACGCATCGCAACCGCAGAGCGTGAGCGCACGGCACTGGTTGAACAAAAGGCCCGCATCCAGACCGCGTTTGAGCGCACAGGCGGATTAAGCGCAACGGGCGCTCGCGTACAGCAATCTGATGAAGAACGTCAGTTGGCAGCTCTGAATGCGCAACTGCGTCAGGCACTCACCGTCTATTCAGAAACCAACCCCAATGTCGTTTCGCTGCGCAACCAAATTGAGCTTTTGGAAGCACAGGTTGACTCTGCCGCAGCCGAAAGTGGGCAGTCGGCAAACCCGGCCGAGCTGGTACTTGAACTCCAGTTGTCAGAGATCGATTCACGTATTGAGAGCCTCAGCAATGAAATTGAGCGCAATCAGATATTGGTGTTTGACGTGGCTGACAGTGTGGCACGGACACCCAACGTCTCGGTGACATTGGACGCATTGCAGCGCGACTACGAAAACGTTCGGATGCAGTATGACAACGCCGTCACAAGCCTGTCGCGGGCCAACATGGGTGAGCGGATCGAACTGACAGCACGGGGCCAGCGGATCGTATTGATCGAGGCCGCAACAGTTCCAGATGAACCCAGCAGCCCCAATCGCCCCCGTGTGGCGATGATGGGCATCGGACTTGGACTTGGTACTGCCGCTGGGTTTTTCCTGCTGCTGGAGTTGCTGAACCGCACCATTCGTCGCCCGGCCGAGTTGACGAACGCTTTGGGTATCACGCCAATTGCGACCATCCCGTTTATCGAAAGCAAAGGCGGTCGGGTTGTTCGCCGGACCATCAAACTGCTTGCGATCCTGGGGACAATTGCCGCCATTTTGGCAGGTATCTATGCCATCGATACGAACTACATGCCAATCGAATTGATCGTGCAAAAAGTCATGCGTCGGGTCGGTTTGTGACCTGCCTCGCCCGACGTTAGGAAAGAGAGCCGGATGGAAAAACTGCAAAAGGCGATCGCAGACGCCCGCAAGTCCAGAAAAGCGCACACCGGTGCGGGCAAGAAAGCATCGCCCTCGCGCGCTCGTTCAACGGCGCCTGACGATTCCGACGTCTGGGCAGCGTTGCAGCCGATCACGCCGGACGCGCGGCACATGACCCGCAACCGTATCGTGTCCCACAAAGCCGACACAGCCAGTTCCGCTTTTGACGTGTTGCGCACTAAGGTCCTGCAACAGATGCAGCAAAACGGCTGGAAACGGTTGATGGTCACGTCACCGATGCCAAACTGCGGTAAGACGACATTGGCCGCTAATCTGGCCTATGGGATTGCAAGACAGGGCGCTAAATCAGCCGTCCTGATGGAGCTCGATCTGCGCAAACCCAATCTTGCAAACGTACTTGGCGAAAAGCCAAAACACGACATTCGCGATGTCTTGACCGGACATGTGCCATTTCAGGATCAGGCACTCCGGATTGGCAAAACGGTCGCCGTTTCGATGGCCACACGCAGTTCTGTCGATCCAACCCGGTATCTGACGTCGGACGAAAGTAACGCCAAGCTCGCAGAGATCGAGGGAACATATGCCCCCGACCTTATGATCTTTGACATGCCGCCCCTGTTGGTAAACGACGATGCCCGCTCCTTTTTGCCAAACACAGATTGTGTGCTTTTGGTCGCGCGTGCGGAATCCACCACCAGCAAGCAGATCGACGTTTGCGAGCGCGAAATTGCAGAACAATCCAACGTTGTCGGAGTTGTCCTGAACCATTGTAAGTTCGCGGACGAAAATCAGGGCTACGGGTACGGAAAGTACTAGCGCAGAAGACTGCGCAGATATTCTCCGTAGGTGTTTTTGCCAAAGATGTCGGCCCGTGCGCGCAGCGCCTCTGCGTCGATCCAACCCGCATCATAGGCGATCTCTTCGGGCGAGCCGGTCTGCAACCCTTGCCGGTCCTGCAAGGTCCGCACAAAATTGCTGGCATCCAGCAAGGACGCGTGGGTCCCTGTGTCGAGCCAGGCAAAACCCCGACCCATCTTTTCGACCGTGAGCAGACCCGCACTCAGATACATCTCAAGCAGTGTGACGATCTCCAACTCACCCCGTTCAGAGGGCGTGACCTCGCGCGCCAGTTTGGGTGCGTTTCCATCCAGAAAATAAAGTCCGGTCACGGCGTAAGACGAAGGTGCGACTTTAGGCTTTTCGATGATCGCCTTGACAGTTTCGCCTTCGAAATCGACGACACCATAGCGCTCTGGGTCTGACACCCGATAACCAAAGACCGTGCCGCCTTCGGCCACTTTGTCTGCTTTCATCAAGCTATCCGGCAATCCGTGACCGAAAAAGATGTTGTCGCCAAGCACCATCGCGCTCGGCGCGCCATCCAGAAAATCTTCGGCCAGAATATAGGCCTGTGCCAGCCCGTCAGGATTGGGCTGAACGATCCATGTGAGGTTGATGCCCCACTGCGATCCGTCACCCATAAGCCTCTGAAATTGTGCCTGATCTTGTGGCGTTGTGATCATCGCTATGTCGCGTATACCGGCCAACATCAGGATGCTCAGCGGGTAAAAGATCATCGGTTTGTCATAGACAGGCAAAAGCTGTTTTGAGACCGCCAGCGTCATCGGGTAAAGCCGTGTACCCGACCCGCCTGCCAGAATAATGCCCTTGCGATCGGTCATGCGCGCGCCTCCAAAACTTTTGACACGACCCGCTCTAACGCGGGCTGCCATGTGGGGGGTGTAATGCCAAAAGTGTCCGTCAACGTGGCGCAATCAAGCCTTGAATTTGACGGCCGCTGCGCCGCTGTTGGATATGCGCTGCTTGGGATGTCTGTGACGGTAACGCGTTGCCCGCTAACCCTAAAGATGGCGCGTGCAAAGTCGGCCCAGCTGACGCTCGGCTGCCCGCTGAAATGATAAGTCCCGGCTTTTTCGGCGTCTTGCAACTGCCCGGCAATCTCCAGACATGCCGCCGCAATCGCGTCGGCTGGTGTTGGCCCGGTAATCTGGTCTGACACAACATTCAGCCCGTCCCGCTCTGCACCAAGGCGCAGCATGGTTTTGACGAAATTCGCGCCGTCGGCGGAAAAAACCGCCGCCGTCCGCAGGATAACGGCCCGACCACCTGCGGCGCGCACGGCAACCTCTCCGGCCAATTTGCTGCGCCCATAAGCGCCAAGCGGGCCGGTTGATGTATCGGGCGCCCATGGCCTGTCACCGCTGCCGTCAAAGACATAATCGGTCGAGATGTGCACAAAGGGAATGTCCCGCGTCGCACAGACGGACGCCATATGTCCGGGCGCAGTCCCGTTAATTGCTGTCGCCAGCGCCTCTTCGTCTTCGGCCTGATCAACCGCCGTGTATGCCGCAGCATTGATCACAGCACCGGGCGCAACCTTGGCGATCAGCTCTGAAATCGGCTCTGGCTCTGCCAAATCAAGCGTCTCGCGCCCGACGCACATCGCGCCCTTCCGGCCGAGCGCCAGCGCCACCTGACCCGATTTGCCGAAGACCAGCGTGGTCATGTGGTGCCCAGCCGTTCGCCGACACCATCGCGGTCCATCAACCCTTGAAGCCAATCGCCATTGTCCAGATACCACTGCACCGTCAGCCGAAGACCTTCATCAACCGTCACCGACGGGGTCCAGCCAAGCTCTGTCGCGATTCGGGTGGCATCAATCGCGTAGCGCTGATCATGCCCGGGCCGGTCCGTCACAAATGTAATCTGATCCGCATAAGGATGATTGGCAGGCCGCAACTCATCGAGAATGGTACAAAGCTTGTCCACAAGGTCGATGTTTTTGACCTCGTTGAAGCCGCCAATATTATAGGACCGCCCCAGAACGCCCTTGTCCATGGCCAGCAACAAAGCACTGGCATGGTCTTCGACGTACAGCCAATCGCGAATGTTCTCGCCTTTGCCGTAGACCGGGATCGGTTTGCCACTCAGCGCGTTCAGGATCACCACCGGCACCAGCTTTTCGGGGAATTGGTAGGGTCCGTAGTTGTTGGAACAATTCGTCACGATCACCGGCAAGCCGTATGTCTCCGCCCAGGCCCGTACAAGATGATCCGACCCCGCCTTGGAGGCCGAATAGGGGCTGCGCGGATCATAGGGCGTGGTTTCGGTGAAAAGCCCCTCTTCTCCCAATGAGCCAAACACCTCATCGGTTGAGATGTGGTGGAACCGAAAGCCCTCTGGCTTGCCGCGCGCGGTCCAATAAGCGCGCGCCGCTTCAAGCAGCGTGTAGGTGCCAATCACATTGGTCGAGACAAACTCCCCCGGCCCGTCGATGGACCGGTCGACATGAGATTCCGCGGCCAGATGCATCACCGCATCGGGTTGATGCGTGGCAAATATCCTGTCCATCGCCGCCCGGTCACGAATATCGGCTTGCTCCAGCACATACCGGTCGCTCGTCGCCGCCTCGGCCACATTAGCCAGACAGGCGGCATAGGTCAGGCTATCGACATTCACGACTGCATCACCCCGCGCAATCGCCTGTCGAACGACAGCGGATCCGATGAACCCTGCGCCACCTGTCACCAGAATCTTCATGGCTGATACTCAAATGGGCTGTCGAAATCGGCCAGTGTCGGCGCGGCGCGGTCTTTCTCAGACAGTACCGGCTCACCCTCCAGCGGCCACGCCACCCCGCAACTGTCCCAGCGCACCCCGCCGTCGGCGTCGGGTGCATAGACATCAGAGCATTTGTAGACGATCTCGGTCATTGGCTCGAGCGTGACGAAACCATGCGCGAACCCCTCGGGCACCAGCATCTGCGCGCCGTTCTCATAGCTCAGAACTTCGCCGACCCATCGCCCGTAAGTGGGGCTGCCCCGGCGAATATCTACGGCCACATCAAACAGCGCGCCACGCCCGCACCGCACCAGCTTGGCCTGCGCATGGGGCGGTGCCTGAAAATGCAGCCCGCGCAAGGTGCCCGCCGCCTCACTCATTGAGTGATTGTCCTGCACGAAATCATAGGACAACCCGGCCTCTTCCAACGCGGCCCGCTTCCAGCTTTCACTAAAGAAACCGCGCGCATCCCCGAAACGCTTGGGCGTGATCTTCATGACACCTGGCAATGCGGTCGCTTCGATTTTCACGTGATCAGGTCTCGCTTGTGTCAAATACACGGATGGGAGTGGGTGATTGCGGCTTTTTTTGCAAGTCCGGGCAATCTCCGCCCGACCTGTCGTGTCCGATCCGCACCACTAATCCGCGTTCCGATATAGGGTCAGCGCAACCAATGCGCCGCTCAGAAAACCGCCCAGATGCGTCTGCCAGGCAAGGTGCCCTTGCAGCGCCCACCACATCACCACGTTGATCGCCACAAGCAATGCCGCGACCTGTATCACCGGCCACATACCTTCGCGCAAACTGACCCGATCAAGAAAATTCCATGCCAGTAGCGCACCCGCCAACCCAAACAGGGCACCAGAGGCGCCCACCATGGGTTGCGGGGTCTGCGCCAGCAGCGCGTAGGCCGCGGCACCGCCAAGGATTGAGGCTCCGTAAACAACGATAAATCCCCGCCCGGCAACGCGATCCATCACACCGCTGCCCAAACTAAAGAGTGTGAACATGTTCACCACCAGATGTCCCGGGCCGCCGTGCAGAAAACCATAGGTGAAAAACATTGTGGCAGGCTGTGCGGCATAGTTTGGACGCCAATCCGCTAACAGGCCGGGCCAGAAGCCACCGTATTCATAGGCTGTCTGCCGCAGACGCACGACGTCGATCACGCGCCAGTCAGATAGGGTCAGAACCGCTTCAATCAGCGTACAAAGCCCGATCAGTCCAAAAAGAACCGCCCATTGCTTTGGCGTGCGCCCTGTGTCCGGGTCGGTGTTAGTGGGATCGGTGGAATGCAACACAAGCGCCTTGAAAACTGCGAACGCCTGCGACGTTAGGGGCAGGTCGTCACATTGCCAAGCCAATGCGCGCTTGACGGTCCGCCCTGAAATCGGAACACTTGCCACAGAGATAATCACGCTCAGCATTTAAGGTCGCGCTTTGGATACGCATACCATGCCAGCCACCGGTCCTGCCCGCACTGCGGGCGAGGAAGGGGAAATGACCCGGCCCCCCGCCGTGACCATGCGCTATGACACGCTGGCGGACCTTTTTGCCGCCATCCCACAATTGGCCGAACTGACCCGCGACCGCCCCCGCGCCAATGAAGACGCACAGGATGTTCTGTTTCGCCTGCGCCGTTCGAACACGCCGGAAGAGGCGATCACCTTTACGGCTTTTGCCTTTGTGCCAAAGTTGGCGATCTGGTGGGGCTATGAATGCTTGCGCTCAATCCCCGAGGTGTTGACGCCACTTGACCGCGAAATGATGGATGGCATTGCCAAATGGATCGGCCAACCCACAATGGAAAACCGCCATGCGCTGATGCGAGAGGCGCTATGGGCTCAGGAAAAATGCCCAGGTGTGCATCTGGCCCTGGCTGTTGGCTGGTCCGGTGGTTCGATTGCACCCAATGACCCCGCGCCTGTCCCGCTGCACCGGTGTCCACGTGCGATCAATACGGCCGTGCTCTCGTGTCTGGCGCAGGCCAATATCAGCCGTCGCACGATCTATTTGACGCGGTTTATGGACGTGGCACAATCGCTCTTCAAAGTGTATTGATCCGTCAACACACATCTGAATCGCCCGGACATCTATGACGCTCACGCTGAAAATCGACAATTACGACGCTTTGCAGGACGGCGGCCCGACCTTTGTGACCGTTACCGGCAAGGGGCTGCAAATTGGCCGTTCCACCTCCATGGATTGGACACTGCCCGACCCAGAACGTCACATCTCCAGTCATCATTTCAGCATCGAATATCGCGACAGCGCCTATTTTCTGGTCGATACCTCGACCAACGGCGTATTTTTGGATGGTCAGCGGCACCGCATCGAAGGCGCGCACAGGTTGCAATCCGGCGACCGCTTTCAGGTCGGCCATTATTACATCGTCGCCACGGTCGAGGGGGCTGCACCCAAACCAACCGGCTTTACGCCAACGGCGGCAGCACCCGCCGCAGCACCCGCGCCAATGGCCGCACCTGTCGACGACAGTGATCCGTGGTCCATGGGTGGGCCCGCGACGCCGATCAATCCAAACCCGACGCCCAACCGCGATCCATTTGCGGACTTTTCGCAAGACTTTATCGTCAATCCACATGCCCCGGTCGCACCACCACCTTCGCCCGTGGCCCCAGCGGCGCAACAAGGTTCGGCCTCACCCTTTGGCGCCGCTCCCGGCGCGCCGCCCCCGCAAGCCATGGTGCCGCCCGCTGCACCCGGACCGGCACAGGCGCAAACCGCGACCGGCAATGTCCTCGCGGCCTTCTGCGAAGGCGCAGGTCTGCCCGCCGGCAGCTATGGCGCTGCTGACGCAGAGGCGCTCGCGCGCGAACTAGGACGCACAATGCGTGTCGCCAGTCAGGAACTGATGGCGATGCTGCAGGACCGTGCCTCTGCCAAAAAGTTCACGCGTGGCGGTGAACGCACGATGATGGGCAACACAGAGAACAATCCCCTGAAGTTCCTGCCCGATGCGGCGCAAGCGCTCGAAGTGATGTTCCTTCAGCCCCGCCCCGGCTTTATGGAAGGCGGCACCGGTATGGATGCCGCCCTGCGCGACGTGCGCACCCACCAGATGGCGGTTTTTGCAGCGATCCAACCCGCATTGATCCAGCTTTTGTCCGATCTTTCCCCCGAAGCGATTGAAGAAGAGGCGGGCTCTGGCGGGCTTTTGTCTGGTGGCGGCAAGCGGAAAGCGTGGGATACCTTTGTGGAACGCTGGGATGCCAAGGTCGGCGCTCACGAGAACGGAATGCTTGGTGAATTCCTTCAGCACTTCGCGGAAAGCTATCGGACTGCCGTGCAATCGGCCAAAAGATAGCCTGCAAAATCAATACCATCGCCACACTCATGTCACACTGGTAAGGAATCCCTTGCTTGACCCAGCGTTCACATGACCGCAGTGTGTCACAGTAACTTTCTGGGCCAGAATGGCTGACCTGACGGGGCAGGTAATACGACGATGACGCTTGATTGGCTCAAAGACCCAATTTCTGACGACGCGCCCGCAGGTCCAAACCTCGAGGCCGAAGACGACGCCAGCTTTCTGGACTACTACTATGAAGCCGAAGCGCTCATGCCAGAACGCTACTTCACCCCCGGCATCAAAAGCGACAGCGATGAATTTACGCCCGGCGTGCTGTTCGACAAGAAGTCGATCAACCTCAAGGACGACCGCAAAAAGATCGAAGAGCTTCTCAAGCGCAGCCGCGATCTGCGCCTGTTGTCGCTTCTTGGGCGCCTATCTATCCTCTCGGGCGATTTGACCGGCTTTGTCGAGGCGCTTGAAGGCACCGCAGATCTGCTCGAGGCTTTCCCGGCCGAGTTGAACCCGACCGACATGACCGACAAGCGCGGCGCGCTGGATGAGCTTGGCAATTCAGTCGTCGTGGGCATCCCGCTGCAATACGTCGAACTCGCTGGCGCGGGTGAAGTCAGCTACCGTAGAATGCAAGTAGCGCTGGGAAAATCCGACCCCCGGCAGGGCGAATTGGGCCTTGATGCAGGCAAGCTTTCGTCTGAACTCGCCTCGCCCGGTAATGCCAAAGCCGTCGATGCGGCCCACGGTTTGCTGAACCGCGCCGCTGCTGCACTTGCGCGGATCAAGACTGCGGGGCTTTTGAACGATCCGCCGTTCAACCCTGCCGTTGATCCGACGGTCACGACGATCGCTGATATCCAGGGGATGATCGCTGCCAGTCGCGCTGACCTGCAACCATGGTCCGCGGACGAAACAGCCAGCGATCCAACGCCGACCGCAGCGGATGACGCAGACGCCCCTTCCACCGACGGTGACGACAGCCCGTCACCGACGCCTGCCGCCCCCGTTGCGGCTCCGACCGTTGTCACAAAGATTCCATCTCGCACGGCAGCGATGCGCACGATCAGCGCGATCGAGGCCTATTTTGCCACCCACGAGCCTGCTGCGCCTGCGCTGTTGCTGATCACACAGGCCCGTTTACTGGTGGGCAAACCGCTGATCGAGGCGATTGAGACACTTTTGCCCGCTGATGCCCCTCGCGTGATGATCGACTTTGGCCCCGCCACCGGCTTCAAGATGGATATGAACCGCCTCAAGATGCTGGCCGGAGAATCCGCCAGCCTCGCGGGAACTGTCGAAGACGAAGACCCCGGCGAAGACCCGATTGTCGGCAACCGCGCGGATGTCGCCGGACATCTGTCCGCGCTCGAGGAATTCTTTCGCGCCCGTGAACCGGCTAGCCCGATCCCTGTTCTGCTGTTTCGCGCGCGGTCGTACCTCGAAAAAGACTTCTCCGCGATCGTCGCGGAACTCATACCACCTGCGGCTGAGATACAAAGCGAGTAAACAACTAGAATCGTTTCCCGCGCAGCCGTCACAACCGTTGACTCACACCACCATTCGCAGTTTCATCTGCTTCAAATATTGGGAGAAAAATCATGGCCTCAGATTCCGCAACAGGTTTCATCAAACGGAACCGCCCGCCACGCGTGAACATTTCCTATGCTGATCCATACGATGCCGAAAAGGTCGTTGAACTGCCCTTCGTGATGGGCGTCATGGCCGATCTGTCCGGCAATGCCTCTCCGGTGGAAAAAGAGGCGATCGGCGACCGCGACTTTACCGATGTGACCAATTCCACGCTTGATGCTTATGTGGCGTCGGTGAACCCCGGTCTGTCGTTCAACGTCGAAAATAAGCTTGACCCCGACAGCACCGACCGTCTGGGCGTGAACCTTGAATTCAAGTCCATGGATGACTTTGGCCCCGCTCAGGTGGCCCGTCAGGTGCCCGCGCTGAAAAAGCTGCTGGAGGCACGCGAACAGCTTGCCAACCTCGCCCGCTACATGAACGGCAAATCCAAGGCACAGGACCACATCCGCGCGCTGCTGGACGATCCCGAACTGATGGCCGCTTTGGCCGAACGCGCCGGGTCCGATGACGACGAAGACGGCGAAAACACCGATAACGCATAAAATACGGAGTGCGCCAAACCGGCCGGTTGGCGTGCTATCAAAACGACGAACAGGGGACATCACACGATGGCAAACGACGGCACACAACAGGAAGGACAAGTCGAAGGCGGCGCGCTGAGCGAGCTCGACGAATTTTCCGACATCCTGCAAAAGACGATCAAGCCGCGCACCGAAGAGGCCTCGAAAGAGGTGGACAACGCGGTCACGACGCTGGTGAAAGAAGCACTCAGCGATGACACCGTTGTGCAGGAAGACATCATCGACACGATCCAGGCAATGCTTGCCAAGATCGACAAGAAGCTGACAGATCAGGTCAACCAGATCATCCACGCCGATGAATTCCAAAAGCTGGAGGCAAGCTGGCGCGGTCTGGCCTATACGGTCAACAACTCTGAAACCGACAGCAGCCTGCGCGTTAAGGTGATGAACGTCGGTAAGGATGAACTGAAGTCAGAGATGCGCCGCTATCCCGGTGCCAAGTGGGACAAATCCCCACTGTTCACCAAAATCTACAGCCAGGAATTCGACACGCTGGGCGGCAAACCCTACGGCGCGATTGTTGGCGACTTCTACTTTGATCACTCCTCGGGTGATGTGAACCTGTTGCGCGACATGGGCAAGATTGCTGCCGTCGCACATGCACCGTTCCTGACCTCTGCCGCGCCCGCACTGCTGGGCATGGACGACTGGACCGAAATGCCAAACCCGCAGGACCTGAACGAGATTTTCGACACCCCCGACTACGCGGGCTGGAACTCTCTGCGCGAAAGCGAAAACTCGCGCTATATCGGCATGACACTGCCGCGCGTTCTTTCGCGCGAGCCTTACAGCCAGAACTCGACCTCCGTCGTTGAAGAATTCAACTTTGAGGAAGAGACCGATGGCCACGCCGGCACACAATATGCCTGGATGAATGCGGCCCATGCCATGGCCGTGAACATCAACCGTGCGCACAAGGAACACGGCTGGACCGTCCGCATCCGCGGCGTGCAGTCGGGTGGTGAGGTGATGAACCTGCCGACCCACACCTTTGACACGGGTGACGGCGCCAAAGACATGAAGATCCCGACCGAGGTGTCGATCACCGACCGTCGCGAAGGTGAACTGTCGAAGGCGGGCCTTATCGGCCTCGTCCACCGCAAGCACACTGACAAGGCGGCCTTTATTGGTGGTCAGTCGCTTTATAAGCCTAAGAAGTTCGTGGATGCAGAGGCGACAGCCTCGGACAACATGTCCTCGCGTCTGCCCTACATCTTCGCTGTGTCCCGCTTCAGCCACTATCTGAAATGCATGGTCCGCGACAAAGTCGGCGGCACGCCCGACCGGACACAGATTCAGAACGATCTGCAAAGCTGGATCAACAACTACGTCACCGCCAATCCTTCGACCGCAAGCGAAAAGGAAAAGGCCCGCAAACCGCTGGCAGCTGCCACGGTCCAAGTCATTGAGGACGAAGAAAACCCTGGCTACTACATGGGTAAATTCTTCCTCAAACCCCACTTCCAGATGGAAGGAATGGATATCGGGATGAGCCTTGTATCCAAGCTGCCATCTGGTGGCTAAGCCCTGCTAATTTTAACCCCCCTGTCGGGAACACATAGAAAGACCGACATTTCTAAAAGGAGAAGACCCCAATGGCAGTTGATATGTTCTTCAAGATCGACGGTATCGACGGCGAATCGAAAGACGCCTCGCATACCAATGAGATTGACGTTCTCGCATGGAGCTGGGGAATGTCCCAGTCTGCAACCACCCACATCGGTGGCGGCGGTGGTTCCGGCAAGGTCAACGTGCAGGACATTTCGTTCACCAAGTATGTGGACAAGTCCTCGCCCGAGCTGATGAAAGCCTGTATGACCGGCCGTCACATCGCGACTGCAACACTTGTCGTGCGTAAAGCTGGCGACAAGCCGCTGGAGTACATGACCATCAAGATCAGCGACATCATCGTGTCTTCGGTTTCGACCGGCGGTTCCGGTGGCGAAGATCGCCTGACCGAAAACATCTCGCTGAACTTCAGCCAGGTTGACTACACCTACATCGAACAGACCGATACGGGTGCAGAAGGTGCCAAGCCTGACGTCAAGTGGGACATCGCCAAGAACGAAGCGATGTAATCCGCCGGGCAGACCACTGCCCGATGCGAAACGAACAGAACCGGCCTTCGTGTGGGGGCCGGTTCGTCCCCTGAACGGCATGACTTGCCCCGTCGCGGGCCGCGCGGTTCGCAGCGCTTCGCCCGACAGACAAGGCCCAAGACATGAACGCCACCACATCAAGAACGCAGGAAAAGACGCTGGCCCCCCGGGACCGGCATCAACTGTCTTTGATGCATGTTTTCCGCGCCGCACACGCCGACCGCGATGCTGCCAAGGAAGAACACTCGCTGATTGACGGCGACCGAGAGTTGACGCAGCGCAGCAAGGAACGCCGCGCTGGAACCGACGAAGAGACCCTGCGCCAGCACCTCAGCCGTGACATGGCCAGCCTGATGAACACGGTCAATCTGGACGCGACCGTCCCGCTTGATGATCATCCTTATCTGCGCAAATCTGTGGCGAATTTCGGCTTTGGTGACCTCAGCCAGCTTGCAGGCACGGTCGATGGCCCGGCCCAGATCGCAGCGCTGATCCGCAAAACTCTGCTGGCCTTCGAGCCGCGCCTGATTGCCGACACGCTTGAAGTCACCGCATCCGAGGACAATGACGCCGCAGGTGCTAGGCTGACGTTTGATATCTCGGCCGAAATGGCCGCCTCTCCGGTTGATATACCGCTCAACTTCGTGGCCGAGGTCGACAATGGCGCGGGCAAAATCCAGATGACCAAACTGCGGGTGCAAACGTGAAGAAGGAATTCCGCGATACCTATAACCGCGAACTTGCGCTGCTTTATGAACGCTCTGCCGAGTTCGCCAAAGACTACCCCGGCATTGCGGACCGTCTGGGGGGGCTGGTGCGCGAGAACCTTGACCCTGCCGTCGCCGGTTTGCTGGAAGGCACCGCCTTTATGGCCGCGCGGGTGCAACTGAAAATTCAGGACGAATTCCGCACGTTTTCCACGGAACTGCTTAATCAGGTTTTCCCTGACGCACTCATGCCGACCCCGTCGGTGATGTTGGTGCAAGGCAATCCGCCATACGACAACAAAGACCTCGTGGACGGTCTGCACTTTGATGCGGGCGCCTATCTTGATGCCCGGTTTGTCGATGCCGATCAGCGCGTGTCTTGCCGCTACCGCCTCTGCGCTCCGCTTTCAATCTGGCCCCTGACGGTCAGCGCCGCGACATACCACGCCAGCCCCGCCCCTTTCCTCGCGGCGGGCGAATCCGAGGTCGCAAAAGGCACCAAAGGTGGGTTGCACCTGACCATTCACCGCCCGCGCGCCGCCGACAGCGATCAGGACGGCGGCCCGCTGTCCGAGGTGGCTGTCGACAGCCTGCCGATTTATCTAATCGGCGATCTGCCCGATGCCGTCGCGCTATACGAACAGATTTTCTGTGACCTCAACCGGGCCTCGTTGCGCTACCTCGACAAACACGGCGATCCGGTTTTTGTCCGCCTTGACCCGCGCTCCATCGAACAGCTCGGCTTTGACGACGACGACCACCTCTTTCCGCGCAATGGTTCCATGTTCGAAGGTTTTGCCCGCCTGCGCGAGACATTTGTCTTCCCGCGCAAAACCTTGGGCCTGCGTTTGACGGGGCTCAAGAATACGCTGCCGCATGTGATCGGCTCGGAGATTCAGCTTTTGCTTGAATTCGGCCACGCCAATCAGGGACTTGCCGCGCGGGTCGAGGCCGCCGACTTTGCCCTTAACGCCGCCCCCGCCGTGAACCTATTTGAGGAACCGGCCAGCCAGATCCGCATGGATGGCAAGCGCACCGAATACGTGGTGACCCCCGACAGCAGCCCGCTGACGCACTACGAAATCCATCAGGTTACTGCCGTCAACGCCTATTACGCCGACCTATCGTCAAAGGTCCCGGTGCATCCACTTTATGCAGTCCCCCAAGGCATCGGCAAACCGCGTCAGGCGCTCTATTTCACCACCCGCACCCGACAGCGGCGACCTACCGCCAAAGAACGCCGTTTTGGCGCGACCCAGCGCTATCGCGGGACCGAGACGTTCATCTCGCTCTATGAGCCGCCTGAAACCGGCGCGCAGGGGCGGGCCCAGCGCCTACAGGTGCGCACATTATGCTCCAACCGCCACCTGCCGGAGTACCTGCCAATCGCGCAATCCCGCGATGACTTTCACATGTGCGATGATGTCTCGGTGTCGCTTGCCGTGGTCGCCGGACCCACACCGCCTCGCGCCGCACTCACCGACATCGAAAAGAATGCAGGCCACCGCAACACCGCGGGCGACAACTACTGGCGGTTGATCAGCTACCTGTCGCTGTCGCAATTCACGCTTGATGGCAATGATGCCGTTTCTGCCGCCGACAGCCTGCGCGAGATGCTTTCGCTATTCGCCGACCTCTCTGACAGCGTGACAGAGGCGCAATTGCAAGGCATCAAAGAGGTGCAGACACGCCCTGTCGTCCGCTCCATTCTGCGCTCGGGCAGCTATCATGCCGCCCGCGGGATCGAGGTGCGGATTACTTTCGACGAAAGCGCTTTCGAAGGCTCCGGCGTCATCTTGCTCGGGGCCGTGCTTGATCGGTTCCTTGCCGAATATGCAGCCGTCAACAGCTTTACCCAGACCATCATCGCCAGCCAGGAACGCGGTGATATCACAACTTTCCCGCCGCGCACCGGATCGGGGCCGTTGATATGAAAAGACCCGCGCGCAAAGAGGTGCCAGAACACCCCGTTGACGGGATCGGCTTCCTGAACTTCCTGCGTGCGATCGAACAGCGCAGCACCGGAAAACCCCGCATCGGGGCCAATACATCGCTGCGTGAAGAGACGGTGAACATCGGGCAAGACCCGCTCATGGCCTTCCCGCTCAACGACCTCAATCGGTTGATGGACGGCAAGCGCAGCCTGCCGGAAGTGCGCAACAACATCATCGGCTTCTTTGGTTCAAATGGCGCATTGCCGCTCGATATCACGGAAGAGGTTTATCGCTGGGCGCAGTCGGGCGACATGGCCTTTGTCCGCTTCACCGATATCTTCGCCACCCGCTTTCAGCAGCTCTTCTTCCGCGCGTGGTCCGACAGCCGCGCAATCACCCAGTTCGATCATCCCGATGGTGACCGCTTCGCCGATTACGTCGGCGCCGTGCTCGGTATCGGTACGCCCGCGTTCCAAAGCCGCGATGACCTCAACGACCTCAACAAGCTGTCACTTGCCCCGCTCGCTGTGGGTCGCGTCAAAAGCCCGCGCAAGCTGCAACAGATGCTCGAAACGGACCTTGGGGCTGATATTTCAGTCGAAGAGCACGTGCCCGTCTGGATCGCTTTCGAAGAAGACGCACAGAACGCCCTTGGCATGGCCGGATCGTCACTGGGGCGCGACATGTATCTGGGCGCGCGCGTGCAATCGGTCGAGGAAAAGATCGTCTTGCATATCCACACCAAAACGCTGGCCGAATATCGCGCCTTCCTGCCCGGTGGCACGTCACATGCGCGCTTGCATGACATCGTGAACTGGTATCTTGGCGCCGCCTACGAAGTGAACGTCTCACTCACGCTGCCTGCCGATCAGGTGCAGGCCGCTACCATCGGCAAAAGCGCAGAGCTTGGCTGGATGGCCGTGATGCCACCGCGTGTGTCGCCACCGGCCAACACGCCCGTGCAAGGGGCCACATACGCCTTGACCGAGGTCGCGTAACGCTTTGATAATATATAAAATTTCCAAGGGGACGGAAAATGGCTGAGATCAACATTGAAAAGTATGCCGGTAAGATGAACCGTGCAGGCTACGACGCATTCCTCAAGGCGATGCGTCACGCCCGGTCCGAAAAGAACCGCAATATCGAAATGGTGCACTGGCTGTTTCATGTCGTCGCCAACAAGAATTGCGACGTCTCCGTCACGCTTAACGCGCTCAGCCTCGATCGCGGCGCGGTGCTGAAAGAACTCGATGCGGCCATGTCCCGTTTGGACAAGAACGTCACCGAAAGCCCCGGCATTTCCGAAGGCATGTCGAGCACTCTCAACCACGCGTGGACCTACGCCACGCTCTTCTTTGGCGAGGCGCAGATCAGAACCGGTCACGCGCTTCTGGCCATGCTCAATGACAAGAACCTCGCGCGCGAAGTGACCCGCCTGTCCCCGATCCTCGGCGGAATCTCCGTCGATACGCTCGGCAAGGAAAGCCGCAACCTCTGGCGCGATTCCGAAGAAGAGGACATGCGCCCGATGGACGGCTCTGGCCTGTCTTCGGGTGGTGGCGATGCCGGTGCCGCCGGTGATCCTTCGGCCTCTGCCTCCACCGCGCTGGGCCGCTTCTGCAAAGACATGACTGCCGCTGCCGGTGAGACGGACAAGATCGTTGGCCGCGACGATGAAATCCGCCAGATCGTCGATGTCCTGCTGCGCCGCCGCCAGAACAACCCGATCCTCACCGGTGAGGCCGGGGTTGGCAAAACCGCCGTTGTCGAAGGCTTCGCCCAGCGCCTCGCCGCCGGTGATGTGCCACCCAAGCTCAAGGGCACCAAGCTTTATGAGATGGACATTCAGGCCATGCAGGCCGGGGCCTCGATGAAAGGCGAATTCGAACAGCGCCTGAAATCCCTGATTGATGAGGTGCAAAGCAGCCCCACTCCGATCATCCTTTTCATTGATGAGGCGCACACCCTCATCGGCGCAGGCGGGGCCCAAGGCACCGGCGACGCCGCCAACCTGCTCAAACCCGCCCTCGCGCGGGGTACCCTGCGCACCATCGGCGCCACCACCCAAAGCGAATACGCCAAGTATTTCGAAAAAGACCCGGCCCTCACCCGTCGCTTCCAGCCGGTGCAGGTGGATGAACCCGATGTCGACCGCTGCTGCTACATGCTGCGCGGCATCCTCGACCCGATGGAGGCGCACCACAAGGTCCGCATCTCGGATGAGGCCATCGTCGCCGCCGTCTCCCTCTCGCACCGCTACATCCCCGCGCGGCAACTGCCTGACAAGGCGGTCAGCCTTCTGGATACCGCCTGCGCCCGCGTCGCCGTCAGCCAGGCCACGATCCCCGCACGCATCGCCGATCTGAAAGAGGCGATCGTCTCGCTTGACGTCGAAATGTCCTCCAAGACCGCGCAAAAGGATCTTGGCGAAGAGAACGAAGAACGCCTTGCCGAGGCCGCCGAAGAAAAGGCCGCGAAGGAAAAGGAACTCGCCGAATACGAAGAGAAATACGCCGCCGAAAAGATCATCGTTGACCGTATCCTCGCCCTGCGCGCCGCCTTAACCGAAGCTGAAGGCACTGATGCCCAGGAAGAGGAAGAAGCTCAGGCCGCCGAGGCCGATGAGGGCGCGCCAGCAAACGAAGAGGACACCCCGGCAGACGACACCGCCGAAGGCGAAAACGCGCCTCCACCCCCGGCACCCGAAGTCTCTAAAAACATCCCCGCCGATCCCGACGCGATCCGCGCGGAAATGCTGGCCGAAATGGCCAAGCTCGAGGCGGGCAACCCCGACGACCGCATGGTCTATAGCCACGTCGACGAACAGGCAGTCGCCTCGATCATCTCCGATTGGACAGGTATCCCTGCGGGCCGCATGATGGCCGATGAACTTGACCGCATCCTCAAACTGGCCGACCACCTGAAAGAACGCGTCGTCGGGCAGGATCATGGCCTCAAGATGATCGCCAAGCGGATCGAAACCAACCGCGCGGGCCTGTCCAACCCCAACAAGCCCATCGGCGTCTTCATGCTCGCCGGTCCTTCCGGCGTCGGCAAAACCGAAACCGCCATCGCGCTTGCCGAAGAACTTTATGGTGGTGAGCAGAACATCATCACCATCAACATGTCGGAATTTCAGGAAGCGCACAGCGTCTCGCTCCTTAAAGGCGCGCCTCCGGGCTACGTCGGCTATGGCGAAGGCGGCCGCCTGACCGAAGCCGTCCGCCGCAAACCCTATTCCGTTGTGCTGCTGGACGAGGTTGAAAAGGCCCACCCCGACATTCACGAGATGTTCTTTCAGGTCTTTGACAAGGGCATCATGGAAGACGGCTCTGGCCGCCCGATCAACTTCAAGAACTGCCTGATCCTTTTGACCTCCAACGTCGGCACCGACGTCATCATGGACGCCACCGATCAGGGCCGCAAAAACGATGACATCGATTCAGAAGCCTTGGCCGAAACTCTCAAGCCCGCCACGCTTGAGGTCTTTCCCCCCGCGCTAATGGGCCGGATCGTCACGATCCCCTACTTCCCCCTCTCGACAGAGGCTTTGCACGGCATCACCAACCTCAAACTGAAATCTGTGATCAAACGCCTCAAAGAGGCCCATGGTGCGCAGATGACCTTCAACGCCGAGGTGCTCGACCACATCGTCTCCCAATGCCGCGATCCTGACAGCGGGGGACGCATGATCGACAACATCATAACCAATTCGATCCTGCCCGACCTCTCGCGTCAGGTTCTCGCCAAAATGGTGTCGGGCGAAGAAATGCAAGCGGTTGAAGTTGTCATGAAAGACGGCGCAATCGCCTATGAATTTAGCTGATCGACCGGGCCGCATGGACAATCCCTGCGGCCCCTCCACCTGACAGGTTTACCATTTCATGTCTCTTAATTTCTATGTCGTCCGGCGTGGCGATGAAGTCTACCGCATCATGCGCGCCCACTATGGCGACGCCAGATTTCTGTCGGATCAGGCCAGCCTGACCGCCAATTTCAAGGCCAACAACCCACAGATTGCAGACATCAATCTGATCTTCCCCGGTCAGGTCATCATGTTGCCCGACACCCCGGCCAGTGCCTCTGAAATGGCCTGCGTCGCCCCCGATCTGGCTACCGCCTCGGGCGAATTGGCCAAAACGATCGCGCAATCCGACGGTGTGACCCAATCCATTCTGGAACAACTCTCGGCCGACAAACTTTTCAAAGCCTCCGCCATGGGCTTTCTCGACGGGGTCGAGAAAATCGGCGCATCTGCGGCTGATGATGTCCGCAAGGTCGGCCTCAGTTACTACCAGATGCAGGCCAAAGCGATCACGCGCGGCCAATACAATTACCGCCGTCAGGTCGCACTCAAACGCGCTGATGCCAAACTTGGCGTCATGCGGCCGCTCCTGTCCCCCGGCAAGACGGGGCGGCAGGCAATCCGCATCGACAGGACAGCCGAAGTGCGCACCCACAAGATCAACAAAGAAATCATGAACCTTGATCGGATGTCAAAGCTCGCCAAGAATGGCGCGATTATCCTGAAAGTCGCTGACATCGTTGAAACCGGAACAAAAATTCACACCGCCAACGACAACAAGGAACGCACCGTCATCCTGCTTGATAACGTTGGCACGAACGTCGGGGCCGCAGTTGGTTCGGGCCTTGTGACATTGGCTCTTGTCGGCACTCCCGTGGGCTGGGGTGTCATTGCCGCCATCGCGGTTGGCGGTGTTGTCGGCAGCATCGGCGGCGACCTCCTGATGGACGCGATCCAAAAGGAAACGCTCTATGACACCGACGGCAAACGCATCAACACCAAGCTCGATAAGTTCTGGAAAGCCTTCTACGATTAGGTCTTTCTTTGGAATCTAGATTTGCCGGGTGCGTCCGCCCTGACGGAAGGGGCAGCGCCCGCTCTGACAGCGCCAAACTGTTGACTTACACCGGGTCCTTGAACCCCACGGCCTTGTGACTGCCATCACAAAACGGTTTGTTCTTCGACGCCCCACACCGACACAGGAAAGCTTTTCCAACCTGCCCCATCTTATGGCCGGTCCCCGTGGTCAATTCGACATTCCCCTCAACCTTCAGGGGTCCGTCGGGAATGCGCAACGCGGCCAGCGAACCGCCGCTTTCCTCAACCTGCCCTGACACCTCTGCTTTGGGCTCGCCCGTCGCCTCAAACCCGGCATCCACATGGGAATAATCGCAATAAGGCTTGTTCTTCGACAACCCGCAGCGGCATAGCGTCACCCGTGTTTCGGCCTCGCCACCATCCACCGACACCGCACCCGCCACCGCCAATGGCCCGTTTTCCAGAACCGCAATCCGATTGATCTTTGGTGCGGCCTCATCCCGCCCATCGGCATAAGAAAACTGCAAGGCCCCTGACGGGCAGGTCCGCACCATCGCCGCTATTTCTTCGGCTGGCGCATTATCAGGTTGCACCCAAGGCCTCTGTGCGGGGTCAAACACATCCGGCAGTTTCAGAAAGCAATTCCGCGCGTGAATGCAGCGCTTCATGTCGAAACTCACGCTGATCTCGGCACCTTCATAAACCTTGCGTCCCATCCTCATCCTCCTTCTTCTGGTCAAAAGTACTTCAGGGGGGTCTTTGGGGGGACAGCGTCCCCCCAAACAAAACATGGTGTGCGGGCCCTGGCCCGCGCCTCTGGATCAACCCGCCTCCGACAAGACCTGATCGATCACTTCCTTGTAGGCATTCATCTCTGCCGTCATCACCGGCCGGGGTGCGCTCACCACCGGAACAGAGCCGCCGCCCGATCCCGCCCCGCGCATTTTGCGATCCGCCCAGGCTTTCAAATCGGCAACCGTATAGTTGCGCAGAAACGGGTTGGCCTTGACCACATTCGCACCCATCACTGCCAAAATCGTTTCCCCATCCCCGCGTGACAATACCGTATTCGCGCCACCCGGCCCCAAAAAATGCGCCAGATACAACCGCCCTGGCGTGATCGAATGCCCCCGCCCGGACAGGAACCTTTCATTCTCACGCGCCAGATTGGTCACCATCTCGCGGCTCAGCGTTGGATCCGTCCGCAGGGCCAGCAAGTCCGACCGGCTCATCGTACCGGCCAGATCGGGGCGATAGTCCCGCATCATCCGCAGCCAGGTGCTTTCGATGAACTGGCCCAACCCCGTGGCCGTGGACAGCGGGTTCTTGGCATTGGCGTTGCCCGCGCTTTCCACTTTGATGATCTGATTGACCAGTGCTTCTACCGCGCCCGACGCCGCCCCACCGCCAGAGGCTACCACCGTCCCGCCTTGTGGGTTGACCGTAAACGGATCCACGGGCGTGCCGTTCTGCCGGAATTCGAAATGCAGATGCGGCCCTGTCGAACGGCCCGTGGTGCCGACATAACCGATGACCTCACCCTGCCGCACCTGCCGCCCCGGGCGCATCCCCTCGCCAAAGCGGCTCATGTGGGCATAGCGTGACTGCAGGCCGCCCGGATGATCGATGTAGATCACATTGCCATAGCCCCCGCCGTCACCCACCACCGCCAGCGTTCCGCCCAATGCAGCGACAATCGGCGTGCCGGTAGGAGCCGCCCAATCGACCCCACCGTGCAGGCGCACGGTCTTCAGAATCGGATGGTGCCTTGGGCCAAATTTTGATGTCAGGGTCCCTTGCACCGGCGTTGTAAACCCGCCCTGCGCCGCCGCTCCGGCACGGCCGGAATTGCTGAAGCAACTGAACTTTCCCTCATCATCGGCGCTCACATAGCACGGCATCTCACCCGACGGCCCGGTGATCCCGGCAAACAGGATCTGCCCCGGCCCGCTACCCGCTGGCCCCGGTGCGGGCGCATATAGCACGGTCACCTCGTCCCCAGGTGCTGCAAAGGCATCCAGATCATAGGCCTGTGACATCATCACGATCATCTCACCCACCAGCGTCGTCGGCACACCCTTGCGGATCACCGCGCTATAGACCGCGTCCAGCAGGCGATAGTCCTGCTGTGGTGCCGCGATGCTCGCCGTTGGTGACGACAGCGCATAAAGGTCCACGTCCACCCAAGGGTCCGCTGCCGGTTCAAACCCGAGCGCGCCCCGCCGCGCGGTGGAGTTGATGTAACCCTGCGGCCCGTACAGGGACAATTGCAGCGGCACCAGCGCGCCCAGTTCCTCGCGCGCCCGGATGGCCACGATCGACCCCGGTGCCATCTCGGCAGCCTCGGGGATGATGCTGGCGATCTGATCCGCCCAGCCCTTGGCGGCATCCGCGTCAAAGCCATTGGTCGCCAGCACATCGGCAATGCCGCGTGCGGTCACCATCCGCACAACGATGTCCTGATACAGCGCACGGCGCTGTGCCTCCGGCTTCACAAAAGACACGCTTGTGGTGTTCTCGATCCGGGTCTCGACGTAGCTTGCGGGCGTTGCCTCATCTGCGCCGACTGCAGTGCCCCAGCTGTCATCACTGTCGGCCGCCACGACCACGACATCCAGCTCATCCTCGGGCGTGGCCACCTCTGTCACCGGCAAAGCAGGCGCGTTCAGAGAAGCCGATCTTTGCGCCTGAAAGAACGCGAAATCCTCGCGGCTGGATGGCAACGCCGTAATCAACTGGCGCTCCTGAACAATCAGCGGCTCGCGCACCAGCGACAACCGGTCCGGACGCGGGTTTCCGACCCGGCGAGCATCCAGCGTCATCGGCCCGGTCAAGGTCAGGCTGTTCTGCGCCTCACCGCTCGCAAAACGCAGGATCATCGGATCGCCCGCGATATCCACAAACGGCGTCGACGCCCGCACCGGCGGGGCTGCGACCTCATCGGTCTCGACCTGAACAAACTGGCCCTCTTCCGCCGCGCTGCCTTCGGCAATGACCGGGTCATCGTCGCCGCCGCTGAACAGCCAAAACACCCCAAGCGCCAGCAGCGCCACGACCAGCCCGCCGCCCGAAAAAACCGCAATCCGTTGGAGCCTGCGCTGCGCACGGCGCTTTTTGGCGCGGGCCTGTGATTTCTGAAAAGCGGGATCGACCTCGATCATCGCGCCCGGCCTAGCGGAAGACGCCGGTGCCGCCGGTATTGCTCAGCGTACGGCGGGCCGGGGCCGCCGGCGCGGGTGCAGGGGCCGGCGCAGGCGTCGCCCTGCGTGGGGCCGATTGCGTGGTGGTCTGGCGACGCGGCGTTGATGATGTCGTGCTCTGCCGCGGTGCGGGTGCTGCAATCACCTGATCGGGACAGCGCACATCATCCTTCAGCAGGATTTGCCGCCACAACTCTATCGACGGGTCCTGGCCTGCGTAACTGCCGCCCCATTGCTCAAAGTAAAGCGTAACCGAACGGCGCGACCCACCGCCCCAGATGCCGTCGATCGCGGAATAATAGCAGTTCATCCGCTTCATCTCGGTTTGGATCGCGCGGGCCAGTTCGGCCTGCGGTGGATCAAACGCACCGCTTTCCACAAGGCTCAGATAAAGTTCGCGATTGTTCTCGGCAAAGTCGCGGCGCAAGGCCACATCCTCGGCTGTGATTTCGGACCCGCCGATCGCGGCCCCATCATCTTCTGCGGCCACGTCAAAACTCGCCTCGACCAGCTCTTCGGGGTAGCCCACGATGATCGACGGCACTGGCAAACCACCTGCACCGGGCACGGGCCGTGCTGCGTTTGACACTTGCTGTGGGGCCACCGTCAAAATCGACACATCGCCCTGCACCTGCCCCACATTCGCGGCTGCGACACTGACCGGCGACACCGCGTTGGCCGTGGCCACAGGACGCACCGGTTCGATCAGGCGCACGGTCTCTTCCGTCACCGTGCCGACCTCCGTTGGGGCCTCACCCACCTCGCCCGCAAAATCCACCGCGATCCCGGCCTCTTCCCACATCGCCAGCAACTGCGCGCGGGCAGAGGGCGAGACGCTTTCAAGCATCTCGTAATCCTTTTGGGTCAGCGCGACCTCGCTGGTTGCCGGTCGAAAGACAAATGGGGTGGTCAGCGTCGATGACGCCCAAAGGCCGGTGTCGGGCACGATGGTTTCCGTCCCATCCTCTGCAACTTCGACCTCTGGCGCGGGTGCAGGGGGTAGCAATTCGGTTGACGGCAACCCCGGCACGCCCAGCCGTTCCAACAGCACCGATGTCAGTCCTTCACCAGCCTCTGCCGGACAAGCCACGCCCGGTGGCACCGTCGTAAAAAGCGCCAGATCAGGCGTCACCGCCGCGACTTCGGCCAGCGATGCATCCAGCGCACCCGCGCCAATGATCCCCTGCGACGCCCCACCGTGGCAGGTATCCAGCAACACGACGCGCTCACCTTCGCGGCCCAATAGCGCGACGGCCTCGACCGAAGCCGCCGCCATTTCTTCCGGCGTCTCGCCGCGGGCCGCGACGGGCTGCAGATAGCTCACGCCGTCAACCGTGAACCCGTGGCCCGCGTAGTAGATCACCACGGACCCCTCGGCCCCTGCCAGATCGCTCAGCGCGGCTTCAATTTCCGCCTTTGCGGCATTTTCCAACCGGGTAACAGCAAAGCCGAGGCCAAATAGCGCCTCAGACACCTTTTCAGTATCGCGACGCATCCCACCAAGCGCTGCGGTCTCTGCATATCCGGTGTTGGCGATGACAAGTGCCGCGCGATCCTGCGCTGCGGCATGGCTGGCCCCCAGACATAGCGCTGCCGCACCGCAAAGGCGGGTCATTCCGGTCAGCAAGTTTTGCCAGTCTCGTGTCATCGTAAACCTTCCGCCTTCAGGCTACTGCAACCTGGCGCTTCAAGCTAGGGTTGCGGGGTCAAAAACAATGTCCAGCGTTCTGTCTGCTGGGTGTCCACTTCAATAAAGTTCGCGGGCAAATGCCCCCGGATCAGACAGTCTTCGACACCGCGAATGACAAACCGCGCGGTGCCGATACACATCGGCGTGCTGCCGTTCATGATCTCATTGCCAAAAACATCTTGCGCAAAGACGTAAATATACCGTGCCGTCAGGCTTTCCTTGATCGCGTTGGCGCATTGGTTCGGCCCGATCGTCCACCAGCCGCGCGTAACAAAGGCATCGTCCTCAAACTGCCCAATCGCCACGTTGACGACATCAAAGGACTGGTTGCACACGGCAAAGGCCGCCTTGGCCGCCCCCGGCAACAGGGCCAGCGCGCAGGCAAAAAAACTTGGCAGAACAAATCGGCGCATGCGGCATTGATACAACGCCAATGCGCGAATGCGAGCCTAAATCCCTTCACGATGCCGCAACCTTTGCGTGCTATCCGGAATTGTGCCATAGACCACGCATTGCTGGGGACGTCTGTGATTTGAGATAAGGATATTCCATATGGAATCTTCGACCCTTCGCGCGTGCGCGGCAATCGTGCTGGCCACGCTCTTACCCACCTTCGCGGTCGCAGATGACGCGCAAGTTGCAAAGCTTCAGCAGTCGTTTGGGGATACGCTGATCACGGTGCGGATCGCCGATTTCCCGGAAACCCACGACATCACCATTGCCGCCTATCAGGTGCTGCTGGATCAGGGCATCCCGACAACGCTCGTCGACATGCCGCCGCAGGAACAGGATGAACTCCGCGCCCTGATGAATGATTCAACAGGGTGGAGCGTTGGGGTCTTCCGCTAGCCCCAAAACCCCGATCAACCATAGACAAAGCGTTGATGCGTCTAATACCATTGCCCCACACATCTTTATGTCCGGGGAAGCTATGTCATTTCTGAAATCCATCCACCGCGCCGCCGTCCTTGCTGGGTCATTGGCGCTCTTGGCGGTGCCTGTAGCTGCGCAAGACGCTGCTGAGTTCTCGCTGGAACTCAATAACGCTGCCGAAACGACTGCAGGCGGCTGCCGTCTCACCTATGTCGCGACCAACAAAACCGGTCAGGAACTGGCGCAAACCGCCTATGAGGTCGCTGTGTTCAACGCCGATGGCGTCGTCAGCCGGATCCTGGTGCTTGAATTTGGTGCGCTGACCATTGGCAAGACCAAAGTGGTTCAGTTTGACCTTTCCGATCAGCCCTGCACCGGCCTCAGCCGGATCGTCGTCAATGACGTTGCCGCCTGCACACTGGCCGATGGCTCGGGCGAAGGCGACTTTTGCCTGTCCGGCCTTGTGACCGCCTCGCGATCCACGATCCAGTTCGGTATCTGATCAACACCGGCCCGCATCATCGCGGGCCGCACGTTTTCTGACAAAGGCATTCCATGAACGCTCCTGACCTTTCGGCCCTGAACACGTCCACGCTTGCCGTGTTCGGCGCCCTCGCCATCATGTCGCTTCTGGCCGTCACAGTGGCCTTCTTCAAAGTGTTCCAATTCGCGCGAATGGGCGTGGGCCGTGGCCGCGCGGCCGAGGACATACTAGAGGATTGGCTGGGCGGTCGTGCTGACGCCGCCCTGTCCCGCGCCGCCGAACGGCGCTTTGTGCTGGCACGTGTGCTGCAATCGGTCTTTTCCGGATTGCGGGCCCGGCCTGACAACGTCGACTTTGCCGAAGAATTGGGCAGGCAAACCGCACTTGTTGAGCTTTCCAATATGACAAGCCGCATGCGGGTATTGGAAACCGTGGTGCAGGCCGCGCCCATCCTTGGCCTGCTCGGCACCGTCATCGGCATGATCGACGCCTTCTCGACCCTGGCCAGCGCCGATGGCGCTGTTGACCCGACCCAACTTGCGGGCGGCATCTGGACCGCGCTGACCACCACCGCGGCGGGCCTTGCCATCGCGCTCATCACCTACTTCATCGCCACATGGCTCGAAGGCCGGATTGAAAATGAGCGTCAGTCGATCGAAACCCTGATCTCTGCGGCCATCCACGGGCGCGTTGACGCCAACACCCCATCCTAGGGCAGCATGTCCAAGACCCGATCAAAGGTTGCTCTGCCCCGGCACACCGGGCGCTACAACTTCGTGTTGACCCCTCTGGCCGACGCGATGTTCCAGCTTTTGATCTTCTTCATGCTGTCCTCGAACCTTGTCCCCTATTCCCTGCTAACCGTCCGTACCGGCGTCACCGGCGAAGAAGGTGCAGAGGCCAGCGGTCAGGACATCCCTGATGAAATCGCCGAAGCCCCGGCCAACGCTGCGATCTGGACTGTTGACGCGGGCGAAGTTGTGGCAGGCGGCCAGCGGTTCAACCCCAGACAATTGACCGCCCTTGCCACCGCGCTCGCAGCACAACCGGACGCCGCCGTCGTCCTGATCCTGCGTGACACCGCGCAGGTACAGGATCTGTCCTACGTTCTCGAGGCGCTGACCGCCGCCGGTGTCGTCTCAGTCCAGATCGCTGAAAGCGGGGGGGCATAGGCATGCAGGCACTTCCCCGCCCCCGCAAACCGATCCAGCTAGACGTTTCACTGGCTATCGTGAACATCGTGCTTTTGCTGATCTTCTTCTTTCTGGCCACGGGCCAGCTTTTGAACCCGCCCGCGCAGGGCGTCGATCTGGCCGAAACCACTGATCTGCCGCTTGATCAATTGCCCTCACCGATCCTTGTGGTGGGCCGCGATGGAACATGGGAGCTTGATGGTCAGGTGCTTGATCCTGACCTTCTGGGCGTCAGCATCGCCGATATGCCCGCGCCGCTGACCCTGCATATCCTGATCTCCGGTGATGCTGCGGCGGGAACGTTGCTTGAAATCGTCAATCGCCCAGAGCTGGATGGCACGGACCTCAAGCTCGTCACCCTGCGCGTCCCGGGTGAAGACACATGACCGGGCGCGGCGGCAAACCGATCCATTGGGTCGAGGCGTTTGGCCTCTCAGCCCTCGTGCACGTCGGTCTTGTGTTCTTTGCCTTGGATTTCGTGAACGATCTGAATCTCTTCGAGCCGCCAGAAGAAGATAAATCCGTCGATATCATTGTCACCAGCCTGCAATTCGACAACATCTCCGTCGATCAACCCTCAGACACGACCGGCGTAGACGGTGATGCGGGCGAAGGGCTCGAAGCCCCGACAGACGAACCAGAAAGCCTGCAGGATGTAGCCCCCGAACCCGTGCCCGCCGAAGAACCGGCGGCACCGGAAGTGGCAGAGGAACCCGAACTCCCGGTGGCTGAAACCCCCGAAGCGGTGGAGCCAGAAGCGCTCACACCTGAGCCTGTCGCGCCCGAACCACTCACCGCAGAGCCTGTCGAACCCGAACCGCTGGTGGCAGAGGAAGTACAGCCCGAAATTGCAGAGGCCGCGCCAGAGGCCCTGCAACCTGTCACACCAGAGGCACCGGCGCTTGCACCCGAACCGCTTAGCCCGCTACGCCCCGATGATGACACGGTGGCGGCACTGGCACCGGTCGACGGTGGCTCACCAGAGCGGTTGTCGGCCGCCGCCACAACGCTCGCGCCGGTCGCAATCGCCCCATCCTCTGCACCTGCCGCCGTGGCACCGGCCATTGGCACCACCACGACCCGCATCGCACCGGTTTCCTCCCGGCCAGCCGTGCCTGCCCCTGCCCCTAGCCGTCCGGCGGTGGAGCCGCCCGCACCCGGCAGCCCGCAGGCCGTCGTTAATGAACTGGTCGCCAAGATCCGCGCCAACACCACCGACGCCTGCCTTGTTGCCATGCCG
This sequence comes from uncultured Paracoccaceae bacterium, assembly GCA_947493335.1. Lineage (GTDB taxonomy): Bacteria > Pseudomonadota > Alphaproteobacteria > Rhodobacterales > Rhodobacteraceae > CANMYO01. The sequence continues at coordinate 427,241 of CANLQO010000002.1, forward strand.
CAGCAGGGCGAAGATGGCGCGCCCGAACTCGTTATGCTCGCCGCGGATGAGGCCGGGATCACCGCCTTTGCCGCCGATGTGCTGTCCGAGATTGAGCCGCGTCCTGCGCAACGCGGCGTGTTGATTGATCCTCGCCAGTGCGCTGCCGCCACCTTCATCCGGGAAAACACCAGCTACCCGGCCTTCCGCCTCTCGCTCGGCGTGGTCGAGGATCGCCTACCCTCGGGCGAGGAACTGACTGGCGTGGTGGGCCGTGCCGCCGGTGCCTATGTCACGCTGCTGCTCGTGGATGACAACGGCGTGGTGCAGGACCTTGGCGGCTACCTTTCCTTCGCCGGGGCCGACGCCCGGTTTGCTGTGCCGATGCGGCGCGAGATCGCGGCGCGCGACACCTCTCAGATGCTCATCGCGCTCACAACCGATGCGCGGCCCCGCACGCTGGACACGCAAAACGGGCAACTCGCCGAAGACTTCTTTCCCGCGCTCAAGGCCGAAATCGGGACCGCCGTACCACTCGTGATGATCCCCTTCGACGTCCGTTAGGACACCACCGCACGGTTAACGCGGATTAACACCCGCATCAGCATAGTTTGTGTACACTTTGTGCATGGGTTGTGTACGGGTTGTGGCCCCCACTTAGGGCAGCAAATCGAAGACCGCGATGGCGGCACCAGCCTCTCCGTCACGCCCGGCAATTTCGGCCTCAATCAACGGCAGCAAATCGGATGCTCTTGCTCCGTTGTTCGCCGCCGCCGCCGCAATCAGTGGCGCGTCAGATGCGACCGCCATAATCATCTGCGGCTGTGGTTCGCCGCTGCCATCACTGTTCAGGCCAAAGCTGAACGTCGCACTGCCATCAGCCCCTTCGGTCATCCGGTCTGTCAGGTTGTAGACCCCGCCAGCCGCAGTGATCAGTACCAGCCAAACGGGGCGCCCGCGCCGGTCGCTCAGACGTCCAACGATTGACCCGCCACTTTGCATCTCATTGGAATCCAACACCAAAATCGGTGGCGCGCCCTCTGTGAGTTGCAGCGTCCGCCCCATGTCCAGTGCCGCGCAATGGGTGTCGGGTATTTCAACGTTACGGATCGTCGGGCGGCTGTCAAAAGCCGCTTCAAAGGCATCGGCAAGGCCATCAAACGCGGTTGCGTTGTTGCCAAATGTGGCGACAATTCCGGCCTCCGGCCCGGTCGCGATCCGGGTGGCATAAGAACAAGGCCCGGCCTCATAATTCGCAAGAAAGCTGGACCGCGTCATCGGTCCTGATGGCGTCTCTGTCACCGGATCGGCCGAGGTCTCCTCACCTTCTGCACTGGCTTGCCGCAGCCCTTCGGGTAACATGTCGTCGGGGATAAGCCCTTGTTGCCACGCAACAAATCCGCCCAGACCTGCAAAGACCAACAGGATCAAAAGCCATCGCCCGATACCACCGCCGCTGTCGCTATCGCGCCGCCTTGGGGTCGACCCGGCCATTGTTTGCTGCCCCGGCGCAAAGGTGCCCGGCGCTGCTGTGACACCCGGTGCAAAGGTGCCGGGGGCCACGCCGGTTGGACCGCCAAAGGGACTGGCAGAAGTGGCATCTGTTGCTGCGGGAACAAGGCTTGGCCCGGCGGGTTGGGTCTGACCGGAATGGGTCGGCGGTTGCTGCAGCCCCGGCGCTGGCGCACCCAGCTGTCCCTGCGGTGGTTGGGTCTGGCCGTCGGCTACGGGCCGCACACCACCATATTTTGCAGGAATATCAGCGGGATGATCCAAAAGCCGGATCACATCCAGCATCCGCCCGGGCCGGTGTGCCGGATCAGGTTCCAACATGTGGGCCAGAAGTGGCCGCAAGCCATCCGGCACATCGCTAAGGTCCGGGATTTCGCGCCGCGCATTGACGGCCTCAACGACCGAGGCACCCATATCCAAAGGCTCACCCCGAACAGCCGCCGCCATCAAAAGGCCAAGGCCATAGATGTCGGTACGTGGCCCGATCTCACCGCCAAAATGACCAAGCTGTTCGGGTGAAATGTATTTGAATTTACCGGCCAATTGCCCGTGCAGCGTGTTCTCGGCCATCTCGGTCGACTTGGCGATACCAAAGTCGATCAGGACCGCCGCTGACACTTTGCCATCGCGCAGCATCACGTTGTCAGGCGACAAATCACGGTGCACAACATCCATCTGATGCGCCCGGTCAAGACCCCGCGCCACGCGACGCAATAGGCCGCGCGCCTCATCTTCTGTGAGCGGGCGTTCATCGCGCACAAAATCGGACAGCGACACACCGTCGATGAACTCCATTATCAGGCAGAAGCGATCCAGATCGGAGTCTTTGACAAAGTTGAAATAGCGCACAATTGCATTGTCAGAGAGACCGCAAAGCACCTTGGCCTCGCGCATGAAGAGTGCTGCGATCTTGCTGTCGTTCGCCAGTGATTGCAGCACGATCTTGATCGCCACGGCGTCACCCGTAAAGGCGTTCACGCCGCGGAACACCTCGCCCATACCACCGGCACTGATCAGTTCTTTAATTTCGTAGTTGTTGTTGATCATGGTGCCGACCGGCACCGCATCCTTAGGCGGTGTCGGCTCATCTATCGGTGCGTCTGACAGGTCATCCGGCGGCGGCGCGATAGAAGGTTCTTTCGCCTTTTCAACAGGTTCTGGCGGGGCGGATGCCTCTGACGCGTCATCTTGTGCGGCTTCACCCGGGGTGGCAATGCCAACTGCCGCAGCTGTAACAGCGGCAACGTCGGGCGGGCTGGCGATGCCTGCTTCTTCTTGCGGCGCCTCAGCCTCAGGTGGCGAAGCGATGTCACTTTCCACCGGTGTCTCAGCCGCGGGAGGCGTTGCGATGCGGGTGTCATCGCCATCTGCCAATTCTGGCTTGGGCGGCGATGCGAGACCATTGTCTGCCGCGTCAGGCGGCGTTGTCACCGGCGGCAATGACAACCCTTTGACCGGATCTTCCTCCGGCTCTTCGGGGTCCTCAGGAATAGCTTCCGCCGTTGGGGGTGCCACCGAAGGTGGCACGTCCGCTGCCGCGATTTGTGTCTGGTCCTCTGCCAAAGGTTCCGGGACGACCGGCTCTATCACCGTACGATCGACATCTTCAGCCCCATCATCTGGCGCGACAGGTTCAATGACGGTCCGATCCGCATCATCTGATGTGGACGCTGCAGGTGATGCGGGCTCAATGACTGTGCGGTCATTGTCCGATGGTGTATCGGACAAGGCGGTATCAGTGATGATGGTGCGATCCGTGTCAGCCGGTGGAGTGCTGACGGCAAAGGGGTCATCGCCCTCTGCCTCTGGCGGCACGGTCTTGTCGGGATCAGGTGTATCGTTTTGCATCACACATCCCCCCTAGAAAAATGGCTCTGGCGGTAGGCACCGGACCACAACCGCCGTCACGTTATCTTTGGCACCACGATCCAGCGTCTGCGCGATCAGGTCGTTGCAGGCGGATTGCGCAGTTTCCCCCCGTTTGAGAGCCTCTGCGATATCATTGTCGTCATTGTGTTCGGTCAACCCATCCGAGCACAACAGGAACATGTCGCCCTGCCTGATTTCGCCGCTGACCACATCACAATTAGGTTCTTCGGCAACGCCGATGGCGCGGGTGATAACGTTTTTGCGCGGCCAGTTTTCCGCCTCTTCCGCGCCAATCATCCCAGCATCCAAAAGTTCCTGCACCTCTGTATGGTCGCGGGTGAGCTGTTCAAGCTGGCCGTTGCGCATCCGGTAGATGCGGCTGTCGCCAGACCAGATACAAGCATAGCTGTCTTCGTAGACCAGCAGCGACACAAGCGTCGCACCGACTGTGCCACCACCAAGGCTGATCGCGTGATCACCGATCTTGTGATGCGCCCGAGCGAGGCGCTCCATGAACCGGGCCTGCAGGTCGCCGGCCGAAATTGAAAAACCAACCGTCTCCATCTCGCCGGTAATGGTCTGGCTGGCAAAGTCGCCCGCATCATGTCCGCCCATGCCATCGGCCACGACCCAAACGCCGGATTCAGGGCGCACGAAATAGCTGTCTTCGTTGTGGTCACGGACCCGGCCCGTATCAGTCGCCGCGCCCGTTTCAAACAGGAAGAATTCAGTCTGCATCAATTGCCCCTTCGTTCGTCATCTGTGGCATGGGCACAGGTGCGACGCTGTCATCGTTATTGGCCATTGGAGGCACTGTTATGTCTGGAACGCGGGCCGGGGCCTGCGATGGTTCTTCATCAAGCGCTGGCATCGGCACAGCGGCGGGTGCGGTGGCCCGCACCGCATCTGTCATCAGCCAAGCCAGGACTGGCGCATCGGGCAGGCCCCGCGTGACATGCACGGCGGCCCCACCGGGGCCCTCACACCACAGGTAGCTGCGTGTGGCGGCGGCACGCAGGTGATCCACCTCGGCCACGTCGCCCCATAACCGGTCAAGGTTGCCATCGGCACGCGCAGCCCAAAAGTCCGGCTCACTTGGGATGGCTGGTGGCCGGATATGTGCAGCGACGGACTGCTGCACATGAGCCGTGTAATCCCCCGCGCCGGTGCCGGGATCACGCACATAGCTGCGCATCGCTTCTGTCAACGCCAGATAGATCGCCTGATCACCAGATTGCACTGGCGCAGGTTGATCCGAACCCACCACCGCCGCGGCCAGCGGAAAACGGCGACCAACGGTGTCACGCGATGGGGCCATGACCCCAAAGATCGGTGCAACCTGCCCGATCAATCCGGCACCGAACCAAAACCGGATCACCGGGCTTGCGTCAAATAGCGGACCCCAATCGTTGCCCCAACCGTCGCGGATTGCTGGCATCACATGGTGAAGCCATTGCTCCAAAGTGTCCTGTGCTGCATCGGGCAGACCGTTGGTCACAAAGTCGCCAAAGGCCGGGTGCTTGCCATAAAGCCCGACGGCGACGCTATGTTCCTGTGGTCCCTCCGTCATCGCATCAATCCAGACTTTGCGGGCAGCTGAATTCGCCCAATTCACGCATGGTGAAGGGGTTTGTCGCAGCGCTAAAGCCAAAATCATAGCTGATCGTGCGGCCGCCGATGTTGAAGGTCATGCGCTGCTGGCCGCCGTTGTCCTGAATAGAGGCAGCGCGCTTCATCAGACGGAGAAGCGCCCAGGGACCGTCCTGAAATCCGATCGCTGATGTGCGATCAAGCGACGGGAAAAGCAGGATCGTGGCAGACCCGCCCGCACCGGGCCAGTCAAAGGCCTTTGCCGGGTCACCTTTGCGCGACAGCATGATTGCGCTGTTTATGTCGAGTTGCGCCTGTTCAACTGATGCGTGGTTGTCCACGTGACGCACGGTGATCTTGACTTCCGGCGCTGGCGTCCCAGCCGCAAAGAAGGCACGGCGGATCTTTTCGGCCCGATCAAATTGACGGATCGTGGCACCCGAAAGGCGGTCGGCTAATGGGCTATTGGGATCAACCGAGAGCCCATCGCCAGTGCGGATCACGTGGGGCGCTAGATAAGTGTTGAAATAGCGGTCCATCGTGCCACCGGGGCCAAAGAATTGGCCAAACGTGCCGGGCGGAATCTGCCGTGGCGTGTCAGCGAAGGGGAAGAATGACGCGATTTCCTCGCGACATGTAAATGCGATTTCATTGGTCAGCGCGCGGTTCATTTCCGCCAGCGTCGCGTCAGAGGCTTCGTTGCGGAAATCCTTTTCCGCATCGTTCACAAAAGACCGCAGGTCAGCGGGCAGGCGAGAGTTGTTGCGCGTGAGGTTGGACAGAAGCTGCGGCAGCAGCGCGGCGGACTGACCGGGGTTGGACGAGGCAAGGCGCAGGTTGTCACGGATCGCGGCAAGGTCGGCCAGCACGATGTCGATGGGGCGCTGGCCTTCGGCCCCCTCCAGCATCACATGCCAGTCGCGGAACTGTTCCTGAATCCGCTCCACCGGGCGCAGGGGGCCATCGGCAGAGCCGCTGACGCGGTTCTGGTTCTTGGGATCGCGGGCTGCATCCAAAAGCACCTTACCCGCCCGGTCCGACCGACGCCGCGCACCATCAAGAAACACTCCGCCCAGCGTGCCCGCAACACCGGCGGCACCCCCCTCGGCGGCGGCCTCTGCCTCTGCGGCAGCCGCAGCAATGCGTTCCAGTTCACGCATCAATTGGGTCTCACCATCCACCGCCTCGACCAGTTTCAGGATCGGGGAAGAGAAGGGCGCAGAGGCGGCGGCAAGAATATCATATTGCGGTTTGTCGGCAGACATATTCGCAAGTTGGATGTTGCCGAACATCGCATACCATGCTTCGCGGAAGTCCTGCCCATAACGCGATTGGAGGGCTTGGTCGAGACCGCGCATCTGGTTGTCGAAATTCACCAGATCGGCCTGATCTCCCAGCACCCATTTGTCGCGTTCCAGTGCGTCACGGACGTCCAGAAGCTGGTCAAAGAAGAACGACCAATAGCCTTCATAGGTGTATAGACCCGGCACGCCGACGGTCGACAGATCGGCTCCGTCCTTGGTTATGAACACCAGATTTGCATCGTTGCCCGTGGCCTGCACAAGGTTGAAATCCGCCAGACCGGCAGTACTTGCCCGGTCCGTGATCAGCGCATAGGCCTGATCCGCCAGCGACATCTGCACAATGGCCGAGCGGGCGGCGTTGACGGTTTCCTGATCGATCTCAACTTGAATATCGCGTGTGTCGTCAAGTTCCAGCATCGCATCCAGATGGGCATTCAGCGCATCGCGTTGGGTGACCTCAAAGGCGCTGGAAAACTGTTCCCGCCACACACCCTCGAACCAGGCCTTGATCGCTGCGTCATCCGTCTGCGGGGCCTGTCCGCCCAGCAGCATATAGACCTTAAGGGCGCGGTAAATCTGGGCAGGTTCGCCGGTGGCGCGGATCTGTGGCAGTTGCGTTTCCAGATCAAGGATCAGACGCGGGCGAAGCATTTGTTCCAGGGCGTCTGCATAGGCGCTGTCGGTCGCGACGCTTAGCCGTTCACGCTGCCCTAGTCCAAGGCCTTCCCAGAACGTCGGCTCTGTCGCGACGCCGTAGCCCGCAGGCATAGCGCGCAATTGGTCGAGATACGGCAGGATCGGTTCCAGCCCCGGGTCGCTGATCTCGGTCCGGGCAATTTCATCCTGCGCGGCGCGCGCGTATTTGCCGGTTTCTTCCTCGGCATTCTGGACAAGGTTGTAGTTCTGCCAAAAGCTGAACCCGAAAACTGCCAAAAGCCCGACAGTCGCCAATGAAATCGCAGAAAAACCTATGGTGCGCAAAATCGCCGTCCGGCGGACAGCGCGGGCATCGTGGCTGACCCAGTCGCGTTCTTCGAAAATCACGCGCTTCAGCAGATCATGAATAAAGAACGACTTGCCCTGTCCCGACATAAAGGCGGGCGCGAAAGCGCCGGTCGCGTTGTCAGTCTGGGCCATTGCGCCGAGGACTTGGTCAATCGGCGTGCCCTCTTGCGTGCCCGAGGTAAAATAGAACCCCCGCAGGATCGCGTTGGTCTTGTGCTTGGAAGGCGCAAAGACACGGCGCAGAAACTCGCTGACGTTTTCACGCATCAGCGCCATTTGACCCGGCAGGCCAAAGATGGCCACGCGACTGATGCCATCGGGTTCTTCCGACAGACGGTCGATCAGCTCGTCGGACAGGCGACTGACGAGCTTATCGAACTCTGGCCCTACATCTTCGTGCGTTTGCGCCTTGCGGTCCTTGGTCTGGAACGTGACACCCCAGACGGATTTGCGGCGGTGCTGGCTGAAACTCGAGAAATACTCGCGGAAGCCGCTGATCAAGTCGGCCTTGGTAAAGAGGACATAGACCGGGAAATCGACCCGCAGCGCTTCGTGCAATTCGGCCAGCCGGTCGCGCACGATATTGGCGTGTTCGGTCAACTGCTCATCGGTCGACGTCATCATGTCTTCAGCCGAAAACGCCAGCATGACCCCGTTGATCGGCTGGTTCGGGCGGGACCGTTTCAAAAGCTGCAGGAACGACGCCCAACTTGCGCCGTCCGCCTCTGCATCGCTGTCCTGTGTCGTATAGCGGCCCGCCGTGTCGATCAGGATCGCATCTTCAGAGAACCACCAATCACAGTAGCGGGTGCCACCGAACCCTTCCATGCCGCCGTCTTCGTCACCTGCGACCGGAAACTCGATCCCGGAATTTTTCAGTGCGGTCGTCTTACCGGCGCCCGGTGGGCCGATGATGATGTACCAGGGCAGGTCGTATAGGTAGGTGGAGCCGCCAGATTTCTTCAGCCGCGCCAGCGCGGTGTTCATCTTTTCCGCCAGCACCTTGCCATCGCCGGTCGGTTCCTTGACCAGCTCTTCCTCCATCTCGGCGGCGGCCTTGCGGCGTTTGCGCCATTTGATGAACTGCACGATGAAGATCAGCCCAAGGATGATGCCGATCACGGTCGCGCGGAACCAGACGGCCTGCGTCAGCCACCACGGGATCATGCCAAAGCCAAACCAGATCGCAAGGCAGAGGCAAATGACGCCAAGGATGATCGCCGGAATGCGCATCCAGGGCTTCCACTTCAGAAAGCGAAAAATCGCGGAGAACTTCAAAATGTGCCCTCTTTCGCCAGCAGGATCTCAACGCGACGGTTCAGTGCGCGCCCTTCGGCCGTTGCATTGTCAGCAATCGGGTCGGCCTCACCCCGGCCTTCGATGCTGATCCGTCCGGGGTCTGTCACCAGACCATCCAGCACGTCCTTGACGGCGGCAGCGCGACCAACCGACAGGTCTAGATTGGTTTTGTACTGCCCCCGACCGGAGGGCTGGATATCATCGGTATATCCCAGCACGCGAACTGGCCCCTGTTCGGCGTTCAGCGTGCTGACAATGCTCGAGGCCAAGTCAGAGAACTCGGGCCGCACTGTGGCACTACCCGACCGGAACAAAAGCGTGTTGCCGACACGGATGAAGATAAACGCCCCCCGTTCGCCCACGTCGACGGTGCCATCTGCGATCTGTTGCGCGAGCGAGGCGCGGATGCGGTCAAGCTGCGTGGTGTCCACGGGCGCCACAAAGGCCTGCACCGGCGCTGTGCGGACAAGGCTGATGTTGGCGGCATTGGGGTGCATCCGAAAAAGAGATGTCGCCAGCGCCCCGCCTTCGCGGTTGATGTAAGTCGACATGCCCGCATAACCCGCCACAACGATCACCGCAGCGATGCTGGCCACAATCCACATTGGCCAGCCGCCAAAGCGCTTCTTTGCGGCCATCGGCACCGCAGCCCAGTTTACCGCGATATCTTCATCCGGGCGCGGTTTGACGCGGCGCAGGGTTTCATAAATCGCCGACCGGATGCGGGCCAGTTCCACCGCGCCATTGGGCATGGTGCGGTATTGCCCCTCAAAACCCAAGGAAAGGCAAACCAGCATCAGTTCCAACAGTCCATAGCGCTGCGCGGGTGCCTGCATCGCCTTTTCGGCCTCTTGGAAAAAGCCGACACCGGAGTCGCGTTTCTGGAAGAACCGCGCAACCATCGAATACTGCAGCCAAGTGCCCTTATCGGTGCCGGGCAAATTCTGCACGATATCATCGGCAGTGCCGCACAGGACATAGGTGCCAATCTGCGCCTCTTGCGGGTCGGCACCCTCTTGCACGGCGTTTCGCTCGTACATCTCAATCTCGCGCACCACGTGGTTCATCAGTGGTTCGGCCTGCATTTCGACCATGCCGGTGCGAAGACGACCAAAGAGGATCAGCAGGTTGGCGGCAGCGGCCAGAAGTGGGTTACTTGGGCCGCCTTTGCCAAGACCGGTGGCGCGCAGCGCTTCCTCTAGTGCGATGCGCGGTGTCTGAACACCTTGCGGCTGTTCGGGTTGGCCAGAGGGGACTTCGGGGAAGAACCCTTGCGGCTGGGCACCGGGGACCTGACCGGGGGCGGGTTGTGCCGGCGGCAGCGCGCCGCCAAGCCATGTGTTGCCTTCAGCCGGACCCGCAGGCGGTGCGCCAAAGCCGCCGCCCGGTGCCGGGCGCTGCGGCGGCAAGGCCCCACCGATAACAGTCCGGTCCGCACTTGGTCCACTTGGCGCGGCGCGCGGTGGCTGAGCAGGCTGCTGCGGCAGCTTGCCCCCAAAGACCGTCTTGTCATCGTCCTTTGACATCAGTTCTTCTCCGGTATGGCCCAGAGTTCCAGTTTCAGATCAGGCCAGTCGCCCGCAAAGTGCATACCGATGGCGGGCGCGGTCGAAAATTCCTGCCACATCGGTGTGTTCTTCTCGAGCAGGAAGTAGACGTTGGTGCTGACCACCCTGATCTGCCGCGGCGGGTTTGGCAAATGCACAAGGCTGATGCCCGGCAGATTGTTTGTCACGATCTCGCGCATGCGGGTGTTGGGGCCAACTTTGCACAGCTCGGGGAACTGGCTTTGGACCTGGGTCAAAGGCTTGGCGCTTTCGACCTCGATCACAAAGGTCGCATCGCGGAACAGGTTCCGGTCGTTGACCTCGGCCAGATAGGAATTCTGCCGGACCTGGTTAAGGTTCAGGCGTACCGCGCGACCGACATCACGTGACAGGGCGCGCTGAATGTCGGCGACGACAGGGCCAAAGGTTTCCTTGGGGTCGCCATGGTCATATTGGCCATAGTCGCGCGCCATCCGTTCACCCTGATCAAAAGTCGCAAGCTCACCGGCCAGCGCGATCAGATGTTCATACAGCCGTTCGGGGTGCACCGCGCGACTGGTCGCCATGTGGCGCAAGACACCGATGTTGCGGTTGAGCGTCATCAGCATCAGATAATCGGTCGCTTGCATGCCGCCGCCTGCAGAAGGGTCAGAGGCATAGCGCGCAAGGCTTTCCAGCTTGGCCTCAATCCAGCCAATCACGCGGGTCAGGTAACCGACCGTGACCGGGTGAACCGCGATGACCAACGCCGGTGGTGGCACGGTGTCATCCAGTGAGATGACCCCGTCGCGGACTTCATTGATCCGGGCGATGCGCAGGCATTGATAACCAGGCTTGGCGGATTTGCGCACGTCGAGTTCCAACCGCGGCACGGCGGTTTCAATCAGATGCTCGACCCGCGCGTTTGAAGCATTGTCGGCCACGGTGGCAGACGATAGCGCATAGCGGGTCGTTGCGGCCTCTGGCCCGACACCCACGTCCTGACCATTCTGGGACATATCCGGCAGGGTCAACCAGACGGACAGCCCCTTGGCATCTTCGGGCACCTCAACCGGGGTGGGCAGATCGCCTGCATTGGGGGCGTCAAAGGGCGTGCCATCGGGCATGATGCCAGTCACGGTGCGCAGGCCAAAGCGGCCCTGCTGCGCCATGTCGCGGTCAACGGTCATTTCCGAAATGCCCCAAGGATAGGGCGTGATCACATCCGTACGGGCCTGGATCAGTTTTTCAACATAGCGGTCGCTTTGCTGGAGGTGTTGCGGCTGTAGGAAAAGACCTTCTTTCCAGGCAACCTTGCTAAACCACGACATTGCAATCCAATCATCTTCAATGGGCTGTGTGCTGCGAGCAAGTCTGGAACCTTGACCCTTCGCGGTCAAGCCTTGGGCCTCCCAAAAAGCGGCCTCATCAATATGTTAAGGGCCGGGTTTCGCGACCCGGCCCCCAAAGCTCATTAGAACTGGAAGCGCGCCTGCGCGGTCACACCCCAGCTTTCCAGACGGTCACTGACCCGGATATCGCCCCGCACGGAAGCATTGAACTGCTTGACCGCGCCAAACTCACCCGGCTGCAGGATCTTGACGTAGTTCAAACCGGCCGAGATTTCGCCATAGGTGCCAAGGTTCTCGGACGAGATAAGCGTCTCATCCCCGTTGTCTGACCGTGTAAAGGTCGATGTCGGGTTTTCGGCAAAGTCATTGTAGACCGTGACGGTTCCGAACTGGGTCAGTGCCGACACGCCGTCTGCGCCCACTTTCGTCCGCGTCAACGTGCCACCAACAAAGCCGATCTTGCTGTCGAAGTCGTCAATCTGGACAACGCCGCGTCCCTCAAAGTTGATCGGGTCTGTCGAGATCTGGCTATAGGCGAAGCCCACCGTTGGCACGAATGTCAGGCCCGTATCCTTGACGTCGATCGCGTATGCCACCGCACCCGACAGGGTCCGACCATCAGACGAGAAAGCCTCATCCGTAAGGCCCAGCGACGCACCGCCTGCCGCCTCAACGTTGGTTGCGGTGTAGTCGGTCTTTTCGATCCGATACTGCAGGTCCACCGCAAGGCGATCACGCACAGCCGCGACATAGACGCCGCCATAGCTTTGCGTAAAGTCGACGTCCGTCACAGAGGTCTGGATATCAGACAGACCGCCCGGCTGGCTGGGATCTGGTGCAAAAATCGGCTGGTTTGACTTACCGATGTTTACACCACCGATGGCACCAAAGGCGAGGTCCCAACCGTCATAGAAGCCATTAAAGCAGGCATAATCGCCGCCAAGCTGCACACCGTAGTAGTCGGCGGAGATGCTGCTGTCGAAAGGCTCTGTCGTGCCGTTGATCTGGTCAATCTCGCCAGTCGCGTCGGCAGAGCCGCCAATCGCACGCGCCCAAATACCCGCGCCACACGGGTCTTCATCTTCAAACGCCAGACCGCTCACGAACGGGCTGGATGGGCGGTTGATGACTGAACCAATTAGCGACTGAGCCAGAACGATTGTCCCCGCGATAGACGAAATACCCTGATCCAGCGCGTCAAAGACGACAAGGTCGCCCGCATCGTTCTGAGTCAGACCATAAACAATGATGCCGTCGGTCAGCGAGAGATCAGAAGCGTCCGGAAGACCGGTTTCTGTCGCGTTGATCGCGCCCTGGCCCGCAGCTGCATCCAGTACCACGATGTCATTTTCCTGCTCGCCACCCGCGCCCAGCACGTTGAAGTTCAGAACAACGTCACCGGTCACAAACGACCCAGCCGACATAACGATCCGGTCCGCTGATCCGACGGCGCCGGACAGATCAATATCCACGTCGAAGGTTTGCGCGCCCAGATCACCATCAATGTTGACCCGATCACTGGTTGAACTGCCGTCAGACAGATCAATACGTCCACCACCGCGCAAAGCGCCACCAAAGGTAAGCGTCCCGGTGCCATTGATCAGGCCAGAGTTGACAAAGTCACCTTCAACCATCGACCCATCAGCAAACGTCGCGGTGCCCGCGTTGGTACCCAACGTTCCGGCCCGTAGCGTTGAACCAGCGCCAAGGGACAAGGTGCCGTTGCTTGTCAGGTTATTCGCTTCAAGTGTTGCGCCATCGGCAACGGTGAGAACCGTGTTGTCACCCGCTGTCAAATCACCCGAGATGGCAAAGAGATCGCCGTTCACCGCCAGCGCACCCGAGCCGGTCAGTGTCATGTTGCCATCGCCGATTGTACCGGGCTCTCCGGGGAATGCGCCTTCGAGCAATTCGGTCGTGCCGTTTGAGGTGATCAGCGTCGCCGCGGTCACGTCGCCTTCCAGCGTCGCATCGGTCAGGTTCACGGTCGCGCCATTTTGGAAAACGATGTTGCCCGCAAGTGTACCGCTGTTGATGTTGAGCGTGCTGGTGCCACTAAAGGTCGCATCCGAGCGCGAGGCCAGCACAATGTCGTTCGAGATATTGATCTCACCATTGTTCGTTACGACGCCCGCAATGAAGCCAAGGCTGTTGAGGTCAAGTGTCCCGGCCGCGTTGTTGACGATTGCGCCGACTGTCGTGGTTGGCGTTGCGTTGCTGAACGCCTGGCTCGAAGAGCGGGCAGTCAGCTTAGCCCGCGCATTGCCCAGATCGGTGTTGATCGTACCCGTGTTGGTCAAAGTGCCGGTCAGGCTGCCGAAGTAGTCAACCAGTCCACTATTCACCAGGTCGCCATCAATCGTGCCGTCAAGCCGGACATAGCCATTGGCAAAGTTTTGGACGAGGCCTTCGAGTGTCTGGCCTGACTCGACGAACAAATCGCCAGAGCTATTGGTGACATCGGTTGTGGTGTCGCTTTGTACATGAACGTCGCCGCCATTGATCGTGATGCCATTGGCCACGGATCCGCCATCAAGGTTCAGATCGCCACCAGTGGTGACGACGTTACCGTTGAGGCTACCGGCGTTGTGTTCAAAAATTCCGGTCCCGGCAACGCGCAGGTTTCCGTCGACGGTCCCCGTGTTAAGCAGCGTCCCGCCATTCAGTGTCACAAGCTGTGCCAAAGACCCAGCGTTGGTCGTTGTGCCGCCTGACTGAATGAACTTGCCGTTTAAGGTTGCCCCGCCATTGACTGCGACAGCGCCCGCAACATTGCGGATGGCGGCCTGAGTATCCGCAAGGACATTTACGTTGCCCGCGTTCACCCGCACCTCACCCGTGTAGACACCGCCGTTCATGTTCAGCGTGCCAGTACCGTTAACGGTCGTCGCGCCGTTCACTCGCGAAAGGGCGTTGGTCGTGACCGTTCCGCCAAGGGCGTGAAGGTCGCCAAACAGTTTTCCGCTAAGCGTCAGGTTGCCATCGTTGTTCCGGAAGTCGCCGGTTACCGAAAAGGCAGAGCCAATGTTGATATTGATACCGTTGTTGCGAATGGGCGCAAAAGTGTCAGCAGTAATTGACAGCGTGCCGTCATTGGCTGTGATGCCGCCAATGAATTGACCGCCAGCTGCCACAACAGAACCACCCGTCATTATCGTGGTCTCACCGACGATGCGGGAACCTGCTTGCTGTGTCCATGTTCCGCCGCGCGCATCAACGTCGCCGGTGACAATACCGCCATTGGACGCAATCCCGCTGTTGTGGGTCACATTGCCGTTCCAACGCCCTGCCGCGTCGATGGTCAGTGCGTCTGCGTTGATCAATGTCCCCAGTGCAGTCCCGGCAACCGTTAGACTTCCGGCGTTGTTGCGTACGGTTCCGTCGACGACCATGCCGTCGGCGACAATCGCACCGCCAGTGTTCGTGACGTCCATGTTTACGCGGCCTTGCGCATTGTAAGTGCCACTTTGAACCGTGACATCGCCGGTTACGCGCCCGACCTGTGTCATTGTGCCAGAAACGTTGCGGGCATCGCCGGTTACGACACCCCCGGCATCGACACCCACGAGGCCGCCGGCATTGAGCAACGTCGCAACAGTGATCTCACCCCCAACGGTGGTTTGACCGCTGTTGGTTCGGAAGAGGCCTTGGAAATCGCCGCCATTGGCAAGAATGGTTCCGCCAGAATTGATCACGTCACCCTGAAGCTCACCACCTGTCGTGCGAAGCGTGCCGCCCGGACGAACGGTGACCTTGTCTGTCAGGGTCCCACCGCTGGCGACCTCGCCACCATTAATCGTGATGACCCCATCGATCGTGCCGTTGTTCGTGATTGTTCCGGCGTTGTTGAGCACCGTCCCGGTCAAGGTCTGACCGCTGTTGACCGTTACGGCGGAACCAAGATTGGTCAGCGTCGTCGTCGTGTTGCCATCAACGATGATCGCGCCGCCTTGCCCACGCAGTCCACCGGCAAACACCGTGCCACCCGCATTCAGTTGACCGCCAAGAACCGTTGTCAGACCGGTCACCGTCCCGCCATTGCCGTCGAATGCCCCAGACTGAAGTCTGACCGTGCTGTCAAAATCACCGGTGCTTGTGACGGTGCCGCCATTGATGTTCAGGGCACCGGTCAATGTGCCAAGATTGTTCATATTGCCGCCAACGTTGTCGACGGCACCAGTCATTGTCTGGCCATTGTTGATCGTCAACAAGCCGGCTGTGTTGCGAACATCCATGGTGGTGTTGCCAACAACGTTGAGGTTGCCACCCTGGTTCAGAATTTCTTGGGTAAAGTTGGCCTGGTCGGTATTAACCGTGCCACCTTTCAGCGTCAGCTTGCCGTTAATGGCGCTTCCAACGTCAGCGTTAAACACACCGCTGCCATCCACCGTCGTGTTGCCAGTGATAATGCCGAAGTTGTCAAAGACGTCCGCAATTGCATCGCCCGCGTCGCCCGAAACCATGACATTGCCATTGATGGTGCTGAGGTTATCGGTCGAGCCTTTGTTGCTGACGTAATTATGAGTCCAATTGAGGGGACTATTGACAACCACCAGGCCGCCTTCGTTTGTGACAACTGTCGACGTGTCTTGATTGATATTTACGGTGCCAGAATTGTTGACGATACCGGCGGCAAAATTGCCTCCGTTGTCGTTGACCGTACCACCGTTGAGCGTGACGAGGTCGAAAACATCACCGCCCAATTCGTTGTCGAGTCGACCGGTGTTCGACAGGGTCACTGTTGAATTGATATCACCAGTGCCATTGTTAAAAATTATTCCGCCAGACAGCGTCACGGCGTCATCAATGATGCCGCTATTGCTGGTAACACCGCCAGTGCTGGCAAAGGCACCATCAAGCGTGATGCCGTTGCTGATGTTCACGTTGCCGCCCGCAATGGTCGTGGGCGCAGTCGTATCGACCGTCACAGCAAAAGTGCCGTTGTTATTCAGAACGCCAGTCGTGAATTCACCGCCCAACCCATTGATGGTGCCGCCTGCGTTGGTGACAAGCCCGGTGACAATTGATCCCGCGCTCGCATCAAAGCTGCCGCCATTCACCGTCGCAGTGCCGGTCACGGTATCGTTGTTAACAAACGTCCCGCCATCAACCGTGACCGTCCCGATCACTTCTCCATCATTGGTGGCGATACCGTCCTTGTTGGTGACGCTGCCGGTCAGAACGCCGGTACCAAGGATGTTTAAGGTGCCAGTGGTCGTGTCAGATCCATTTGTGATCGCCGCGGACACCGCGCCATCAACAGTGGTCGTGCCTTCGCTGTTCATGACACCCGCAGTCACTGTGCCACCGCTCAGTGTGACGCTGCCTGTATCCTGATTTGTAATCGAGCCGGTGATTGTCCCGCCCTCGACCACCAGTTCGCCGGTGCCGCTGACGTTAATGTCGCCGGTGACGTCGCCATCGTTGTTAAACGTGCCGCCTTGTACCGCGGCGGTGCCGACATAAGTGCCGTCGTTGTTCACGGTACCCGTCGTCTGCGTGATTGTGCCGGTCAGGGTAAAGCCGTTCATGATATTCAGCTCACCGCCGTCGACATCAACGTCGACCGCTTTCGCCGGATCAGCGTCATGCCGCACCCGCACCAGACCGTTGTTGATCACGATCTTGCCGGTGCCACCTGCGACAGAATAGGTACCTCCTTGCAGCTTCAGCTCACCGGCATTGACGGTGATTTGATCCATGATCTCGCCACCAAGCGCCACAAAAGAGCCGCCGTTCACTTGGACCGGCCCGCCATAGTCGCCAAGGTTTGTCAGAATGCCGCCTTGCAGATCCAGAGTACTGATAGCGGCACTATTGTCACCGGTCAGGCGTAACGTGCCCAACCCGGTGCTGTTGACCGTAAAGGTTCTATTGGTCTTTCCGTCGCTTGAAAGCGATGTGGAAATCTGTGCGACGTCACCAAAGTTCGTGACATCAATCAACATCCCGGCGGGGCTACCCATGCCCGAGCCTTTTGCGACGATCAGTGGATTCAACTGACTTGGGTCATCCCGCAAAACATATCCGGTCACGTCGAAGGTAATCGACCGCGGACGAACGGGGACCTCAATCTCAACCGTGACACCGGTTGTCCCAAAAATGACGTCGTCGCCGGGATTGTTCTTGAACGTTCTGCTCGCGCCACTGCCATCGCTGGCATTGTTCCAGTGGGCGTCACTTGTATTCCAAACTCCGTCGACAACTCCAAGCGGCGCACCGGCGTTACCGTCGTTGTCGTAATAAAGCGTCTCCGCATCGACACCGATTGGCGCAGCCAAGACCAGAAAGGCCGAGCTGAGAACGAGTGCAGATGAGCCTAGAAGCCGCGCCTTGATGGGGGTCCCGGGCTGATGCGATGTAAACAGGGCACGCATAACGCAAATCCTTTGGTAAAATAACCGTTAACGCGGAACGAACCACGGTAAAGCGCTGCAATCAACAGGAAACATTGGTTAACGTCGCTTTGCCATTGGCGTGTAGTCACCAGCGCAACGGTCCAAATTGCACGTAATTCATACATCCAATGGGCGATTAACCGTATTTTTACTTTCGCAAATGGAACGTATACGCACATGGCGTGAAGGTGTGATAGATGCCTGATGCCAGCATGATCTGCCCCAACAATACCGCTTCTTGCAGCAGTTTGTTGACGAAGGGTTCCAGAATGTTGTTGTGGTAGTCCTCGTCCCCGAGGTCTAGTTCGGGTGGCGGCGTCCCTTCTTTGAAGGCTCGCCCGATCTGCGCGCCAATGTCGCCGCTGACACCGCCACTGCGGGCCCCCTGTACGATCCTGTAGACCTCTGTGTAGGTGATCACGTCACCCGTCTTGAGCTTGTCAAAGATATAATCAACCAGCTTGCTGACAAAGGCATTGATGTCGTTCGCGGAATTTGCGAGCGCCACGATTTCGTTCATAATCTCGAACTTGGGTCCAAGGTTCTGGTTATCGATCGTGAAAAGGATCGGCATCTTCTCAAAAGCCGCGCCATAGTCCCGTTTGAGTCCGGAAAAATCAATCGGGCCGGGGCTGATACCCGGTGAGGCCGCAGGGTTGGCAATTGCAGGCGGCATGGTCTTTTTGCCCCAGGCCAAAACATCCGCCAGAAAAGGTACCATTCGTGACCGGGCCTGCATGGAATTAAGGATTTCGTCCTTCACATGGCGCGCGCGGATCGGGACATCGGACCCCATCGAAAGGTTGCCGCCCATCGCATCAGCGGTCTTTTCATGCAGGCCTGCGGCGTTGAAAGTATCACAACGCATGATCAGGTCATCATGCTGCGTCAGGATCTTGATACAGGCCGCAGAAGCAAGCCCGCCGCCCAACGAATGGCCGGTGACGATCAGCCGCTTGTTCCAATCCTTCTTGGCATCAGCGGCGGCCCGCATACCGGCCTGACCCGCAGTCTGGTATTGCGGCGGCACCTGACCCAACCCTTGGGCAAAATTCACCGCCCAGTCGCCGTTCGTCCCATAAAATAGGGCGGCAGAGGCGGTCCATTTGACTGTCAGGGTGGATCGCGCCCAGCGCCACCCGCCAACCTGCACTGTCTTTTCGCTACTGAGGTTGGTGAAAAGATCTTCTTTCAGCGGCAAGCGCTGACCAAGCTCTGCCATCGAGAGGCCCGTCAAATCGCCTGCACCGGCAGATTCATCAATAACCTGATCCTCGACGTATCGGGCCGACCCCAATGGCGTATCGAGATCAAAATTGAACTCTAAGCGCAGGCCCATGGCGATTTCGGCAAAATCCTCTGGCTCACTGTCAGAGCCACGAAAGACAAGAACCGGGGGGCAGACGGAATCGGGATCGTTGTCGTTACCCATCTTCGGCACATAAAACCGGCAGAGGAACCCGTCAGAGTTCTTCATTTCCCACTTCATGGTCCAGTATTGCTTGACCTCGTCGAGCTTCGGCGCAAGCTCGGGCGGCAAATCATCTTTCTGGTTATCGTAGACGTCGAGGTTCAGCAGCCCCGCGTGCTGCACGCAAAGGTCTGAAATCGCGTCACCTGCGCTGGTGGAACTACCGGACATGCCACGTCTCGTTGCCGACTTGGTTGTCATTGTTCACGCGTTGATCTTCATCATCGGGTGAACGGATTTCGCCCTCTGCCAGAAAGAACCCACCGGCGTCTTCCGGCAGATCAAGCGCAAGGACGGCGGCCACAGCATCACCTGGTGTACGGCCCATCTGCTCAAAGATCGGCGCCATCGCCATTTTCAAGCCCCATGCATTCGCCTGATCCCGCGGGCCAGAGGCATCTTCATATTGCGCCGCGACGCGCTCGTAGCTGGCAACAATTTCATCCACGACCTTCTCAGGGCCACCGGCAAAATGCCCTTCCTGTGCGATCCGAAACGCAACCTCTGCACTTTGCAAATTGGCGTTCGCCAGACTTTCGAAAAAGCTAGCATAGACAAAGTCGTCATCAGGGGCCGCATCGTGGGGTTTGTATTGCGCCCATGGATCGGCGCCCGCAGCCAGCAACGCAAGCAGGGCTTCAAGGTTGTTCGATGGCGTGGATGACAGGATATCGCCGACGCTCGAATAATAGATGTTCCGTGCCTTAGGGTCGCCGCCAGACGACAGCCAAAGGTTTAGAAATGCCATGCCGGGGCGGTAATCCGGGAACCAGACGCGCCAGCCGTCGGTGTGATAGGTAACGGCCAGAAACGCTATTTCATCATCATTGAAACGTGGGTTGGCACCGGCGGCCACCAATGCCTGTGCGGCGTCAAAGTTTCGCGAAAGGACGGCCTGCCGCAGCAGGGTATGTCCGAAAAGCGGTGCGTCAGAGGGGAACGGCATCGACCAGCTACGGTCCAGGTCATCGCCCAGCGCGGCCAGTTGTTCAGGCGTGGGAACGGCCCCGTCGATGATTGCGTTTGCAACCTCTGTCACCGTTTCGGGGGCGTCAGGAAAATTGGTGCTCACGGTTGTCTCCTTCAGTTCGGCGGCGATCTGGGCGGCATTCGCATCTGCCCCAGCGGCATTATCGGCGGTGGCCTGTGCGAGTTCGTTCAGACCTTCATCCACCGCTTCGGCGAACCGGTTGATCTGCCAGGCCTGATATCCCAGAAACGCAACGGCGAGGGCCACACAAACAGCGGCCAATATGATCAGATTGCGGCCCACCGGATCAGTTAATCTTGACCATTTTGCCCAGGATTTTGACCAGGCTGCTGGCGGTCAGCGAAATCTTCTTGCCGTTCACGTTGATATCTCCGTTTGCTTTCATCTCAATCCGGCTTTGGCCCACGGTCAGGGTGATCTTGTCGCCCGCAGTGATTTCGATGTTCTGGCCCGCATCCAGTGTGTAATTCTTGCCGACTTTGCTGGATTTATTGCTGCCAACTTCTTCGGAGTGATCCTTACCCACGGTCTGGACCTTGTTGACCTCAACCGCCATGTTCAACGACCCCTCGCCCATGCCAGAGCCTTTTTTGCCGTAGGCGTTGGGCACGGTAGGGATACCTTCCGGGCTGTCAGAGGACCCGGCTGGCGTAACCGCAGCCTTGTTGCCGGGGCCGACGCGGATATCCATGTTGCCATCGACAACCTGCAAGAGGTTGTTGCCAATCTCGCTGGCCTTGTTGTGGCCAACGCTTTCGACCTTGTTGACGTTCACGCGTTCCGACTGGTTGTTTTCAATCTTCGAATTGCGGTCTTTCTGGGCGTGAACGAAAATCTCTTCCTCGCCTTTTTTGTCCTCGAACCGCAGCTCATTAGAGCCTTTGCCCTGATGGGTATCCGTCTTAAAGGTGCTGCGCGTTTTGTGTTCGGGCAGGTTGTAAGGCACATCGTTCTTGCCGTTGTAAACGCATCCCGTCACCAGCGGCTTGTCGGGGTCGCCTTCGAGAAATTCGACCACGACCTCCATGCCGATGCGCGGGATCACCATGCCGCCCCAGCCATTGCCCGCCCAGTTCTGACTGACCCGGCAGCGCATGGAAAAAACGCCCTCCAGGTCCCAATGAAACTGGACCCAGATACGACCATAATCGTCGCAGTCAATCTCTCCCTCACCCACAACAATCGCGGTTTGCGGGCCATGGACAAGCGCCAGCGGTGTCTTGCGGGCGGGCGCATAGGGTTCATCGACCGGAACAAATATATAGTCGGCTTTGAAGACAAAACCGGGGTCACCGCTGCCGGACATATAAGCCTGATTGGCGTAGGAATGTGTGGCCGAAAGGCACAGATACTTTTCGCCCACGACTTGCTTCGCAGCTTGCCCTGTCAGCTTGACCTTCATGCCCGCACCAAGGCTGACGCAATCGCCCTCGGCGCTGTGCCTGTGATCTTTGCCGCGTTCCTGCGTGATACGGGTCGCGATCAGGTCCTTGCCGTCGCTCTCGGTCAGGTAGCCGCCGGGGTAGTCATAGGCTTCGATAAGACCTTCGGCATAAGTGGCCGTGCTGGTGCGTTCTACGTCCATCTTGGCGGTGGGAGCTTTGAAGTTGAAATCCTTCAGCAGTACCGCGCCGGTCGTCATGTTGCGCGCTTTTGTCCAGACCCAGAAGTGTTCTTCATCCGCGTCATGGTGCCCGGAAACATCCATGTATGGACGCGAGGCACCCGGCACATCATCAAAACTGTCAACGGAGTCGGTGATCACCAGCGTGTGGCTGCCCTGATCGTGCTTGAAGTGAAACGACAGTCCAAAACGTTCCATCATGCGGCGGGCAAAGGCCAGATCGCTTTCGCGATACTGCACGGTGTACTCAAGCTCTGGATAGCTTTTCATCAATTGAATGTCGAAAGCAGGATCACCAAGGCCGGAATACGTACCAAGAAGCTCTTCAAGGATTTGCAACACGGTCATGTTGTGGAAAATCCGCTGATTGCGACGTTTGTCGAGCAGGGCGAACCACGGCTCCAGCGTCAGGCGAAACACCGCGCGGTCCTCGGTTTCACCAATCCAGCGACCCGAGGTGACAATTCCGTCAAAATGGCGCTCGCCATGGTCCTTGGTGTCGATGATCACTGTTGCATGTGTGCCCAGCAGACTATCGAGTTTAACAGACGTGTCGGCGCATTGCGCTTCGACCTCATATTCAAACAGATCGTCCACGTAGTCGGTGCCGTTGAACTGCCGCAACTGCAGCACGTCCTTACCCAACACAGTTTCAAGCTGGGCTGCGCGCATCACCTGAGAAGTCTTTGCTACCATTGGTCTGGTCCCGCAATCATTCAGTCAAAATCAAATTTTCGGAGGCTCAAAATACAAGAGCCGGCCGATTGTGTTGCCCGGGCCATCCGGGCCAGAGCAGTTCATTTCGTAAAGGTTGTTGTTCTGGATCAGCTCGCGCCCGTCCACGACCACAGTTCCGTGGTTCGCAATCGGTCGGCACCAGCCGCGGTTGACGTTCGATTTGACGCCGCCGAGTGTGCCGGGTTCATCGCCAACGACCTTGTTGGTGCGCGAGGCCATGGTGAACGCCTCTTTATCCGTAATCTTGACGGACGGGACCGTCTTGGTGGCCCAGTCCAGACGAGAAATGATCATGTAAGGGATCGGCACAACCGCATTGCCCACCTGCGTTTTGCACACGTCCGGCGCCATGCAGATGATGGTGGCGTTGGGGCCTTGCTTCCGGGCAATGGTCATATCCATGGCATTATCCGATCTTGACGCTTTGAAGCTGGGCAGAGGTGAACCGATCCGGTCCAGTCACCAGCGCGCGCCACAAAAGCGTCACGCGATGCTGTGCCGGGTCCGGGTCAGCGATGTCAATCGCCACTGTGTCCAGCTTCATTGTGTGGTTCTTGGTCACATTATCGCCTTCTGCCGCCAGCATGATCTTGACCCCGGGTAGTGTCAGGCTGCGCCTGCCTCCGCCTTCGGTCATCCCATCAAGATGAATCGTTTCTGTTCCGTCCAGCATAGGCTCTATTTGCAAGGCGTGGGGCGCTGCGTTCCAAAAACGAAGATCATAATCGAGTGGCATGCGCGGGTGTCGTGTTGATTCCCAATCGGCGTCAAAGGTGCCTGCATACGCCCGGCGCGGCAGCCAGGCCTTGGCCACCGGACCAAAGCCATGCACCGTCATTGGCAACATCGGATCTCCTGTCATGAATTCCGCAATGTTCCCGATCTGTGGCGCGGCAAAGCTTTGTTTGCCCTCAAGACTTTCAGGTGTCGCGAACCCTTGCCCAGCGGGGTTGAGTTCATAGATCTCGGGTGTCTTGTCTTCCGGGTCCCCCTGCGCTGCGCCACCATAGGCCAGCGCATAGGTCAGCGGAACTTGTGCAACAGGCTCCGGCTCTGACAAGGACCAGCCCATCAGCCCGCGCGACCAAAGCGCGGGCCCACGCACACGGCAAGCATAATGAAGCTTGTCGGGGATGCTGACTGACACTTCCCAATCTTGCGCCACCTGACCGGCGGGCGCATGGGCCACCGCGTTGATTGTCAGGTCCGTCGCGACTTTGGCGGGTGCAATTTCCTGTTCGTGCAGCAGATATGCATTCCCGCCTTCGTCGCTCATCGCATCGGTCATTTCCAGATCGGGCGCAGGTTTGATCGACTTCAACGTGCCATCATCCCGGATCTCGAACATGGCTTTGGCCACGACAACACCAATCTCGGTATCATCCGTGTGCCAGTGCTTGAAAAACAGCGAACCCAGAGGCAGCAGCGAGGAAAGATGCATGAAGTGACCAGAATCCAAAACCAGAACAATATGAGGACAGACTGACAATCTGATGCCTCTGTGTCCAGAAACTTGACACTTTTTAAGCATTTATGCAGGTCAGGAATACCACCGCCCTTGACCAGAGGTGTCCGCGCTTCCTTATAGGTAGGGTCGCTTGAGATGGCGCAGCGGGATCAAAATGTCGGAAATCATGCAACTTCAGCTTTCGGGACTGTCCTGCGCATCCTGCGTGGGGCGGGCAGAAAAAGCGTTGCGCGCCGTTGCAGGTGTCGAAAAGGCCGACGTCAACCTGGCCAGCCAAACCGCGACCATCAAAGCGGAGCGCACGGCCATGGCCGATCTTGTGACTGCGCTTGATCAGGCCGGGTATCCCGCGCGCATTGAAAGCGCCACGCTTTCCGTTACCGGAATGACCTGCGCCTCTTGTGTTGGCCGCGTTGAAAAAGCTTTGTTGGCCGACCCGGCGGTGCAATCCGCCGCCACAAACCTTGCCACCAAACAGGCCCTTGTCACATTCACGCAGGGCGCCACATCAGCAGCGGCTTTGGCGCAGCGCGTGACGGACGCGGGCTATGCCGCCGAAGTCGCCACCCCCGCAGACCCCGTCGATCACACCGCGGAAGAGGCCGCAGCGCTCAAACGAGCGACATTGATAGCTGGCGCGCTTACGGTGCCGGTCTTTGTGCTTGAAATGGGCGGCCACCTTTTTCCGGCGTTTCACCACTTTATCGGTGGCGCAATCGGGCATCAAACGAGTTGGCTGATCCAATTTGTGCTGACCACGCTGGTACTGATCGGGCCGGGGCGCGTGTTCTTTGCCAAAGGCGTGCCTGCCCTGCTGCGCGGCGCGCCCGAGATGAACGCGCTTGTCGTGCTGGGGACTTCTGCTGCGTGGGGCTATTCGACACTGGCGCTGTTTGCACCCGGCCTGTTTCCGCCCGGCACCCGCGCGGCTTTCTTCGAGGCCGCCGCCGTCATCACAACGCTTATCTTGCTGGGCCGCTGGCTTGAGGCGCGCGCCAAAGGGCGCACCGGGGCGGCTATTCGACGGCTGGCCGATCTGCGCCCGGCGACGGCCCATGTTATCCGACAGGGCAAGGTTCTGAATCTTCCGCTGGATCAAGTCAGGCTGGGCGATGTTTTGCAAGTCAAACCCGGTGAGAAGCTGCCGGTTGATGGAACCGTAACGGCAGGTCAGTCCTGGGTCGATGAAAGCATGCTCAGCGGTGAACCGGCACCGGTTGAAAAGACTATCGGCGCGCAGGTCACAGGCGGCACCATCAACGGCAATGGTGCGATTGAGATCAACGCGACGGCGGTTGGCGATGCGACTGTGCTGGCGCAAATCATTCAAATGGTCTCACAAGCGCAGGGTGCCAAGCTACCGATACAGTCACTGGTGGACAGGATTACGGGTATTTTTGTGCCTATCGTGATGGCACTTGCCGTGCTGACGGTGATGGCGTGGTTTGCCTTTGGCCCCGAGCCCGCGATGGCCTATGCGTTGGTCGCCGGTGTCTCAGTCCTGATCATCGCCTGCCCGTGTGCCATGGGTCTTGCCACGCCGACGTCGATTATTGTTGGCATCGGACGCGCGGCTGAGGCCGGGGTCTTGTTCCGCAAAGGCGAGGCGCTGCAGGCCTTGCAGTCAGTCCAAATCGTCGCATTCGACAAAACCGGTACCCTGACCGAAGGTCGTCCGGAACTGACCGACCTGCACTTGGCCGATGGGCAATCGCGCGATGCGGTTCTACCTGTTCTTGCAGCCGTTGAAGCGCAATCCGAACACCCTATCGCCCAGGCCATTGTTCGCGCAGCGGGTGATGCGGATTTGCCAAAAGTGGCAGATTTTGCCGCCATCACCGGAATGGGCGCCGCCGCAACGGTCGCGGGTCAGGACGTCCTGATAGGTGCGGATCGTCTGTTCGCCGAGAAGGGCATCGATCTTGGCACGCTGGCCGAAGCAGGCGCGAAAATTGCAGCCACAGGTGCCACGCCACTTTATGCCGCCATCGCAGGCAAACCTGTGGCCGCTATCGGCGTCACCGATCCGATTAAATCCACCGCGCCAGAAGCGATTTCGGCCCTACACGCCAAAGGTCTGACCGTCGCGATGATCACCGGTGACAATCGAACGACGGCAGAGGCGATCGCGCGAAAGCTGGGCATTGACCATGTGGTGGCAGAGGTTCTGCCTGACGGCAAAGTCAATGCGCTTGAGAACCTGCGCGCAACGCAGGGGCAAATCGCCTATGTCGGTGATGGTATCAACGACGCGCCAGCGCTGGCCACAGCAGACGTCGGCATCGCGGTCGGCAACGGCACGGATGTCGCTATAGAATCCGCTGACGTAGTTCTGATGTCCGGCGCGTTAACAGGCGTTGCGACGGCCCTGTCGCTGAGCCACGCGACGATGCGCAACATCCGCCAAAACTTGTTTTGGGCCTTCGCTTATAACGCCGCCCTGATTCCCGTGGCCGCAGGTTTGCTTTATCCGGTTTTCGGGCTGACATTGTCACCCATGCTGGCAGGCGCGGCGATGGCGCTATCGTCGGTCTTTGTCGTGTCCAACGCGCTGCGCTTGCGCCGTGTGCCCTTGGCCTAAAACGCCACTTCGATTGCGACACCTTTTTCCACCGCGAGATCGACAACGCTGCTTGCAACCGCAAGGTCCTGCAAGCCCACGCCCGTCCCATCGAAAAGCGTGATCTGGTCAGCTCTGCTGCGCCCTGGGTGATTGCCGTTGATGACTGCCCCGATCTCTACAATATCCTCTTTTGCGATCAGGTCTGCCGCGATGGCGTGCTGTGCCTCACCGATACCGACGGATTGCGCAATTTCATCGGTGAAAACCGTGGCGCGTGCGAGCAACGCGGCCTCAACCTCCTGTTTGCCCTTGGTGTCGGTGCCCATGCAGGCAATGTGGGTGCCGGGGGTCACCATCTCGCTTTCCAAAATCGCAGCATGGGAAGACGCGATTGAGATAATGACATCTGCCTGCGTGGCCAGCGTTTGAAGATCGACCGCTTCGAACGGTAGGCCCAGCGCGTCAGCGCAATCTGCAAGGCGATCCAACTTTTCAGGTGAACGGTTCCAACCGATCACTTTCTCAAAGCGGCGCTGCCGGACAGCCGCTTGCATCTGAAAGACGGACTGGTGACCAGCGCCGATCATGCCAAGGACTTTTGCATCGTCCCGGGCCAAATGCTTGATCGACACCGCAGAAGCTGCAGCCGTCCGCAATGCCGTCAAAAGGTTGCCACCCACAACGGCGCGGCATTGCCCGGTATCTGCATCGAACAGGAAGACCGTCGACTGATGATTGGTCAGTCCCTTGTCCACATTGCCCGGCCAATAGCCGCCGGATTTCAGACCAAGCGCAAGGCCCTTGCGATCAAATCCGGACTTGAAACCATAAAGCGCGCCTGCGTGGCCTATATCCTCTCGGATCACCGGAAAGTTATAGGCATCACGCGATGCCATCGCGGCAAAAACGCCTTCTACCGCGTCAAAGGCCGCCTCTTGCGTCATTAAGGCGGCGATGTCTTTTTCTGGCACAATGTACATGGATCAGAACGCCTTGCCGCGGGCCGAAACGGGCCAAAGCGTTTCAACCTTGCCGCCGCGCACACCAACATACCAATCATGCACATTGCAGGTCGGGTCGCAGTGGCCCGGGACCAGACGCAGCTTGTCATTGACCTTCAACACGCCGTCAGGGTCAGCGACCACGCCGTGCTCGTCCGAGCATTTGACGTATTCCACGTCCGTCCGCCCAAAAATCACGGGCAAGCCACTGTCAACAGATTGTGCCTTCAGCCCGGCGTCAACAATGGCCTTATCTGCCTTTGCATGGCTCATGACCGAGGTAAGAATGAAAAGCGCGTTTTCCCACTCACCTTCATCAATCCGGTTGCCGTCTTTATCAAGAATGCGGCCATAGTCGGCATCCATGAAGGCATAAGATCCGCACTGAAGTTCGTTGAACACTCCCGAGGCGCTTTCGAAATAGTAGGATCCCGTCCCACCGCCGCCGACAATGTCACATTCCAGTCCGGCGGCCTTCAAAAGGGCAATGCTTTCGCGAACCTGGTCAATCGCGATCTGAGTCTTTTCCTGTCGATCAGCATAGGCATCCAGATGCTGCATAGCGCCCTGATAGGCTTGAATTCCGGCAAACGTCAGGCCGTCTGCGGCATCAATCGCAAGGGCGAGGTCCACAACCGGCTGACCATATTGCACGCCACACCGCCCAGCGCCCACGTCAATTTCGACAAGGCATTCGATCTCGGTGCCGTGCTTAACCGCTGCCGCAGATAGATCGGCCACATTGGCCAGATCGTCGACACAGCAAATCGTCCTTGCTCCGTGGTGCGGGATGCGGGCCAGTCGGTCGATCTTGGCAGGGTCACGGACCTGATTGGAGACCAGTACATCTTTGATACCACCGCGCGCAAAAACCTCTGCTTCGCTCACCTTCTGGCAGCAAACGCCACACGAACCACCAAGGCTTTCCTGCAGCAAAGCCACATCGACAGATTTGTGCATCTTGCCGTGGACACGATGGCGCATCCCGTGACTGGCGGCAAAATCGCCCATTTTCTTGATATTACGCTCCAGCGCATCCAGATCGAGCACAAGCGCCGGCGTTTGAATGTCTGCGGCGTCCATTCCCGGCAGTGCGGGCACATCATAGCCAACTTCAAGGCCTTCAAGTTTCGTCATCGCATTCATCGTTTTGATCCCTTTCACTGCAGCCACGGCAGCGTGTCGAGGTCGACATTCCCGCCCGTGATAATCACGCCGACCCGCTTACCTGCGAACCGATCCTTGTTTTTGATGATAGTCGCCAGTGGCACAGCACAGCTGGCTTCCATGACGATCTTCATGCGCTGCCACGTGAGTTTCATCGCAGCGATGATTTCATCTTCTGACGCGGTCAAAATATCCGTGACGTGGTTGCGGACGAAATGCCAGGTCAGATCTTTCAGGGGCACCTTGAGCCCATCTGCAATCGTCGTGGGCGCATCGTCGGCAATAATGTGGCCCGCCCTGAAACTGCGGTAGGCGTCGTCGGCCTGTTCGGGTTCGGAGGCGATGATCTGCACCTCTGGCGCGAGGTTGGACAGGGTCAGACAAGTGCCAGAGATCATCCCGCCGCCGCCAATTGGTGCCACAACCATATCGAGCCCGTCGGTCTGCTCTATCAATTCGCGCGAACAAGTCCCCTGACCAGCAATGACCCTTGGGTCATTATAAGGATGCACGAAGTTCCCCCCGGTCGCAGCCTGAACATCAGCAAAGACGGCTTCGCGCGACGTGGTCGAGGGTTCGCATTCTGTAATGATACCACCATACCCTTTGACTGCATCCTTCTTGGCTTGCGGCGCAGTGCGCGGCATGACGACATTGCATGGAATACCTCTGCGACCCGCCGCATAAGACAGCGATAAGGCGTGATTTCCTGAGCTGTGAGTACAGACCCCCTTTGCCGCAGCCTCCTCTGACAGCCCAAAGACCGCGTTGGAGGCGCCACGCACCTTGAAGGCACCGGCCTTTTGAAAGTTCTCACACTTGAAGAACAACTGTGCTCCTATGAGGTCGTTCAGATAGGAAGAGGTCAGCACCGGCGTGCGATGAATATGTGGCCTGATCCGGTCATGGGCGGCCAACATGTCCTGAAAGCTGGGGATAATCATGTCTGCGGCGTCCAACATCATGCCACCGCCTTCAGGGTCGCGCCAAGCGTGCCACGATAGTATTCCTGCGCCGCAGCCACGCCGGACCCCAATTTGATGTCGAGGCCCAGATCGACCATGCACATCTCTGCCGTCGCGATGCCCGAAAGTGCCATGACATCGGTCATCGAGCCAAGGTGCCCGATGCGAAATACTTTGCCTGCGACCTCGCCCAGACCGACCCCAAAGGCCACGCCATAGCTATCCGCGGCACGGGTCACGATGTCCGTTGCGTTGAATCCTTCGGGCGTTTTGATTGCGCTGACGGTATCAGAATAAAGGTTGGGTGAGGCGGCGCAAAGTTCCAAGCCCCATGCGTCAACTGCGCGGCGCACTCCTGACGCAATCCGATGGTGCCGATCAAAGACATTGTCCAGCCCTTCGGTCAAAAGCGTCTCGCACGCCAGTCGCAGTCCGTTCATCAGACCGACTGCAGGTGTGTAGGGGTAAGCATTGTTGTCATACCCCTTCGCCATGTCCGCAATGTCGAAAAAGGTACGCGGCAATGTCGCGGTACTTTGCGCCTCAAGTGCCTTGCCGCTAAAACCCACGATGGCCAGGCCCGCCGGAAGCATGAACCCCTTTTGCGACCCCGTCACGGCAACATCGACGCCCCATTCATCAAAGCGAAAGTCCATCGATCCGATCGAACTAACCCCATCCACGAACAGCATGGCAGGGTGGCCTGCGTCATCCAGCGCCCTGCGCACGGCTGCGATGTCCGATTTCACACCGGTCGCCGTTTCATTGTGCGTCGCAAGAACGACCTTAATGGTGTGTCCTTTGTCAGCGGCCAAAATCTCGGCAAAGGTTTCCGTCGGGATGCCATCGCCCCAACCGGCCTCAACCACCTGCACTTCAAGCCCGTGGCGGGTGCACATGTCGATCCAGCGATGACTGAACATGCCGTTCCGGGCTGCCAAAACCTTATCACCTGCCGACAGCGTATTTGTCAGCGCGGTTTCCCAACCACCCGTCCCCGTCGACGGAAAGATGAATACCTCTGCGGTCTCGCTTTTCAGGACCTCCTGCACACCCGCACGCGCCGGATGCAGAATCTGCCCGAATAACGGTGAGCGGTGATCAATCGTCGGCATGTCGCATGCCTTGCGGATCGCTTCGGGCATATTGGTCGGCCCAGGAATGAAGACCGGGTTCTGAAAACTCATGGGAATCTCCTCCGTGATTCTGTCTTCAAATTAGAGGGTCGTCCCAGCGCTCACAATTTTTTTGAAATTGTTTTTCATTTTTGATATGGATGAGAAAAGTCTTTATTGTCAGTGTTTTGCTTTTTTCATATGGCGAAATGGATTTTCAAAGTCAAAGGGGTCCAATATGTCTTCAACAGTGTCGACTGAAAAGCGCGCCCGCGGGCGGCCGCGAGACTGGGATGACAAAACCGCACAAAACACCATCAAAGCGCTCGACCGGGCAATGGTTGTATTTGAACGGTTGAGTGAAATGGGCAGTGCCACTCTTTCTGAACTTTCCGGCGATCTGGGGCAGGCTCCGGCCAGTGTTTATCGTGTGCTGATCACGCTGGAAGGACGCGGGCTTGTGGAATTCGAGCAGGGAAAACAGACGTGGCACATCGGCGCACGCGCTTTTTTGATTGGTGCCCGGTTTCTACGCCGTACCAGTCTGGTGGAACGCGCGCGCCCCATACTGCGTCGCTTGATGGAAACGACTGGCGAGACCGCCAACCTGGGCGTCGCACGGGATGCCGATGTGTTGTTTGTCAGTCAGGTCGAAACCCACGCCAGCATTCGCGCGTTCTTTCCCCCCGGCACACTGTCGCCCATGCATGCCTCGGGCATTGGCAAGGCGCTTTTGGCACAGATGGATACCGACCGGATTGAACGTCTTTTTGCTGGCCGGACGTTGGAACAATTCACCCCAATGACACTGACGACCGCCGCCAAGCTTCGGGACGATCTGTCGACAACCCGTGACAGGGGCTATGCCTTTGATGCCGAAGAACGCAACATCGGGATGCGCTGTATCGCAGCACCGATCTTCGATCATCTGGGCGAGGCGATCGCCGGGATTTCCGTGTCTGGTCCAACGAGCAGGGTACAAGATCACGCACTGGAAACACTTGCAGCCGCTGTCAAAGCTGCCGCGGCGGAATTGTCCGATGCTATGGGTGCCCCATCTGCGTGACGTGCCGCGAAACCCCGAAAATTTGTCTACAAACTGAAACTTAAGAGTTTCCCGACACTGTGCACCCAGCCGATTGGGAATCACAAATTGCAAATTTTCAACGACATCAGGTCGATTGCGGAAAAACGCGCGCGCAAGGTGCAGCCGGAAGGGCTGTGGAAACGCTATTTGGCGGGCATCATCCTTGTCATGGTTCTGCTGGGAACCACCCACCAGACCAACACGTCAATCATGAAACAGGGTCATGTTGATGCGCAAACCATCGATATGGCCGGAAAGATGCGGATGCTGACACAGCGGACGCTGCTTCTCGCAAGTGAATTCATAAACCAGCCGGATCCGACGGTTGTGCCGACCGATTTGATTGACACGATTGACCTGATGCAGGCCACGCACGATGCGTTGACCGGGGCACCAAACCTGCCACCCGCACTGCAAGCAGCTTATTTCCAAGACCCGCTTTACGTGGATATGCGGGTGGAACAGTTTCTTGCCGCCGGACGCGATTTGATCGAGCGCCAAAGGTCAGGTGCCGCGGTTGGTCCGCAGTTGGCAACCATGATGGCGCTGGGACGGGATGACTTGCTGCGCGACCTCAACACTGTGGTGGGTCTTTATGTCGATACCTCGCGCGGCGCGATTGGTGCGCTGCGTCATGCCCAAACATTGATGCTTTTGTGCGCAGCTCTGGTCGTCGTCATGTTGACGATCCTGATCTACCTGCCCGCGCATCTATCCGTTACGTCGACTATTCGTGACCTGCGTCAAAGCGCCCAGCGTCTGCGCATGAACCAGAAAAAGCTACGTCACAGCAACACCGCCTTGCATCGCGCTGCGACGCATGACGCGCTGACCGACCTGCCGAACCGGGCGTATCTGGCCGATCAAATTGCGCGAGAGCTGCGATTTGGCGATCCTGATTTCCACATCATCCACCTCGATATCGACCGCTTCAAGGCCTTCAACGATGCTGCCGGTCAGGAAAGCGGTGATGATCTTTTGCTGCGTGTTCGGGACACTTTGCTAGGGATGGCTGACCCCGGCGACTGCGTCGCTCGGACCGGCGGGGATGAATTCATGATCCTGACCCGTCACCCACCAGCACAGTTTGCGGCGGCGATTGGCACCACTTTCGAAGACCCAATTCTGATTGCCGGACGTAATTATCAGATCAGCCTGTCGATTGGCTATGCTGCGGCGACCGCAGATCGATCAAACGCCCTTGAGGTAATATCGAATGCGGAACTTGCGCTGAAATCGGCAAAAACAGGTGTTCGGGGATCGGTCATGGCCTACTCGACGACACTGCGTGAAGCCCGAGCGCGCAACGAAGAGCTTGCGGCTGAGCTGCCCATAGCTCTGCGCAAGGGCGAAATCGTGCCATATTTCCAACCTCAGATCAGCATGTCTGATCTGTCGCTTGTTGGAGTTGAAGTTCTGGCCCGCTGGCAACACCCCACCAAGGGCGTCATCGCGCCTGATGTCTTTTTGCCGCTCGCCACGGCCGAAGGCCTTTCTCGCGAACTCGATCAGGTGATCTGGACCGGTGCAATGCGCCAAATGCAAACCTGGATGCGCGCCGGGCATGACGTTCCGCGCCTTTCGCTGAACGCTGCCCCTGACACAATCGCCGATCCGCAAATCGTCAATAGACTGATGGTCGATATGACGGCCTATGGTCTCAGACCCGAACACATCGTCATCGAAGTGCTTGAGACGACCTTTATTGGCAGTGTTTACGATGCCGCTGCGATAAACATCGACCGGCTCATTGGTGCGGGGATCATGGTGGAATTGGACGATTTTGGCACTGGCTATGCGTCTTTGTCCAAACTCATTCAACTCAGCTTGTCGGGGTTCAAGCTTGACCGGTCACTGATCAGTCCCCTCCCCGCCCAGGATGCGCAAAGCATCGTTCGTGCCATGATGGCAATGGCCAACGAAATGGCCATGCATGTAGTCGCCGAAGGGATTGAATCCGAGGCTCATGCCGCTTGCCTGCAGGGCATGGGGTGCGATATCGGCCAGGGCTTTGGCATCGGACGCCCCATGCCAGCAGAAGGTTTCCTGGACTGGATGCAGACCCAGGGCGCACAGTTAAGCGGGAATTCCGCGTCTTCAAAGCTGCGGGCTTGAGAAGAGGCGCGACACGCCGTATCTGATGTCAAACAATCCGATTGGACGGCCACATGGCGAACCACCTCTACCAAAATGACCTGCCTGATGGCCTCGATCTTGGCCCGGTCGTGGCGATCGACTGCGAGACAATGGGGCTGAACCCACACCGCGATCGGCTGTGCCTGATCCAGATGTCCGGCGGCGATGGCGAATGCCATCTTGTGCAAGTTGGCAAAGGCCAGACAGAGGCCCCCAACCTTTGCGCAATGTTGGAAAATCCCGATGTGTTGAAACTTTTTCACTTCGGCCGGTTCGATATTGCCGCGCTGATGCACACATTCGGGGCGACCACCGCACCGGTTTACTGCACGAAAATCGCGTCCAAACTGGTGCGGACTTTCACCGATCGTCATGGTCTGAAGAATTTGCTGCAGGAACTGGTCGGCATCGACATTTCCAAACACCAGCAGCAAAGCGACTGGGGTGCTGCCACGCTCAGCGATGCGCAATTGGATTATGCCGCCTCTGACGTCCTGCACCTGCACCAGTTGCGCGACAAGTTGAACGCGATGTTGGAACGCGAAGGCCGGGCCGAGATAGCACAGTCCTGTTTCGACTTTCTACCAACTCGGGCGCGGCTTGACCTCGCCGGTTGGCCCGAAGTCGACATTTTCTCGCACTGACATGACAACACCGCAGGATCATCTGGCGATCGCGCGCCGTGTCATCGCAGATGAGGCCGCTGGCCTTGCCGCCCTTGCAGACGGTCTGGGCCACGGATTTGAACAGGCCGTGCAGAAAATCCTGAACGCAAAAGGCCGGATTATCGTGTCCGGCATTGGCAAGTCAGGCCATATCGCACGCAAGATCGCGGCAACGCTCGCCTCGACCGGGACGCCCGCACAATTTGTCCACCCCGCCGAAGCCAGCCATGGCGACCTTGGCATGGTGACCCGCCATGACATCGTGCTCGCTCTGTCGAATTCGGGTGAAGCGCCGGAGTTGGCCAATCTGGTTGCCTACACCCGTCGGTTTGGCATCCCGCTCATCGCGATTTCCAGTCGGGATGACAGCACGTTGGCCAAACAGGCCGATATCCGGATCAATATCCCGCAACTGGGGGAGGCTTGCGGCTTTGGTGTGGTCCCGACAACGTCCACCACCATGTCGCTCGCGGTCGGAGACGCGCTTGCGATCACCCTGATGCAGGCGCGCCAGTTCACGCCAGAAGATTTCCACGCCTTCCATCCTGGCGGCAAATTGGGCGCGCGACTTGCCCGGGTTGCAGACCTGATGCACACCGGCGAAGCGGTGCCGCAGGTCAGCCCCGACACGGCAATGGGTGATACGCTCTTGATGATCAGCCAAAAAGGCTTTGGCGTCGTGGCAGTGACCCAGCCCGACGGAACCCTTGACGGCGTCATCACCGATGGTGACCTGCGCCGCCACATGGATGGCCTGATGTCCAAAACCGCGGGCGAAGTCATGACACCCGACCCCACCACCATCGCGCCTACCGCGCTCGCCGAAGAGGCCGTTGCGCGCATGACCGGCAAGATCACCTGCCTTTTCGCGGTTGATGACGCCAACAAGATCGCGGGCGTGCTGCATATCCACGATTGTCTGCGGGCCGGCGTGGTCTAGACCAATGGTCCAGGACCTTACCTTTCACAGCAGGTTGGTCGGTTGGTTCAAGATCATCTTGCCGCTTTGTGCGCTTGCGCTGTTGTCGACACTTTTCCTTTTTGCGCGGAGCCCGGCAGAGGCACCGGCCATCCCCTTTGCAGAGCTCGACAAGCTGGCGCAGGAACAACAAATCACGGCACCACGGTTTTCCGGTGTAGCCGACGACGGGTCCATCATCGCCATTACTGCCGCAGCGGCCAAGCCCGAGGCTGCCGACCGTCTGACGATCGACGCGCCGCAATTGTCACTTGATGCAGCCGACGGTACGCGTCTCACAATCCAGGCCGGGTTCGGCATGGTTGACGGCCCGGCACAGCGCGCGGAAATGGGTGGATTGGCCCGGCTAGAGACGTCGTCAGGCTACCGGATGGAAACCGAAGGTTTGACCGCCAATCTTGCGACGGGGGAAATCACCTCTCACGGGCCCCTTGAAATTCAGGCGCCCTATGGCGAAGTCATGGCAGGGCAGGTCACAATCCTGTCTTCGCCAGATGGTACTGGGCAGCGGATGGATTTCACCAAAGGTGTTAAACTGGTATATGACCCCGCAACCCGCCGAGAGTAGGACCCGATGATGACCCGCCTGATTGCCGTTTTCCTTGCCCTTGGCCTCGCCTGGCCCGCATCGGCACAGACCAACATCAACCTTGGCGGCATCTCGGCCGATCCAACCGCTCCGGTTGAGGTCAGCGCCGACAACCTGTCGGTCGATCAGGACAGCGGCACAGCGATATTTTCCGGCAACGTCATCATCGGTCAGGGCGCGCTGCGGCTGTCGGCAGGCAACGTAGAGGTCGTCTATTCCGATGCGACCGGCGATATCGCCCGACTCAAGGCCACGGGCGGCGTCACCTTTGTCACCGCGACCGAGGCAGCAGAGGCGCAAACAGCCGACTATGACCTGACCGCCGGAACACTTGTGTTGACCGGTGACGTATTGCTGACCCAAGGGGCCAGTGCCCTGTCCGCTGACAAGATGAGCATTAACCTCACGACCGGCAACGCAGAGATGTCAGGCCGCGTTCGGACCGTCTTTCAACAAGGTGGCAACTGATGGCACCAACCTTGACAGTTCAGGATGGTGACGCAGGGCTACGGGTCACGAACCTGCGCAAAAGCTATCGCAAGCGGCCGGTAATCCGTGACGTCAGTATGACACTCGGTCGGGGTGAGGCGGTCGCCCTTCTGGGCCCCAACGGAAGCGGCAAGACCACCTGCTTTTATTTGGTCGCAGGTCTGATCAACGCCGAAGGCGGGCGCGTCACCGTTGATGGCAACGATGTCACAACGCTGCCAATGTACCGCCGCGCCAAACTGGGCATCGGATATCTGCCGCAGGAAATGTCCATCTTTCGTGGCATGAGCGTTGAAGACAACATCCTCGCAATCCTCGAGATCAGCATCCCGGATCGCCACAAACGGCGTGAACGGCTGGAAGAGCTGTTGTCTGAGTTCTCAATCGAACATTTACGCCGCGCCCCCGCAATCGCACTATCAGGCGGTGAGCGGCGACGCGCGGAAATCGCGCGCTGTCTGGCTGCGGGCCCCAAGTATGTGCTGTTGGACGAACCATTTGCGGGCGTCGACCCGATTGCAGTCGATGAAATCCGGCTTTTGGTCGCAGATCTGAAGAACCGCGGGATTGGTGTGCTGATCACCGATCACAATGTCCGGGAAACGCTGCAGATCGTTGATCGCGCCTATATTTTGCACGACGGCAAGATCTTGATGAGTGGAACAACAGACGAAGTTGTCGAGGATGAAAACGTGCGCCGGGTCTACCTTGGAAAAGGCTTTCGCGTTAACTAATTGGCAGGCCATTTGGATCAAGAATCCATTGACAGACAAGGTGCTTCTGACGCTCAATGAAGGGGATGAATGACCCGGTTCAGAATCTTGTCCGCTTTCAGGCCTTGCTGCCTGACGGACAGCCTAAACCAAATGACGGTCGGTTCCATCACTCCCCCATGGCGCGCAACTGACCTGCACTTGCAGGCCAAACGACGTGCCGCCACGTCACGAAAAGGAGACACGATGCGGTATCAGATCAGCGGGAAACAGATCGACATTGGCGCAGCGCTGCAAACCCATGTCCAAACCGAACTTGATGATATGTTGTCGAAATATGCCGGTCGCCCGACCGAAGCGACCGTCGTATTTTCCAAGTCCGGACACGAATATGTCTGTGAGACCGTGATCCACCTGTCCACCGGTCTGACCGCACAGGCGCGCGCGCACGAGCCTGAAATTTATGCCGCTTTTGACGGCAGCAACGAAAAGATGGACAAACAACTCCGGCGATACAAGCGCCGCCTGAAGGACCACCATCGCGAGCGGTCACAGCCTGTTGAACTTTCTGCTGCCGACTCGTATATCCTCGCCGCAACAGATGAATCGCATGAGGCGGATAAGACCGACGACGCACCAATTATCGTGGCAGAAATGGAAACCAAGATTCCAGCGATCTCTGTCGGTGAAGCGGTGATGCAAATGGAATTGGCCGACACACACGTGGTCGTGTTCCGCAATGAGAAGCACAACGGAATAAATGTGGTATACAGACGGGACGATGGAAACATCGGTTGGATTGACCCGCGCACGACGGGTTAGACCCGTCGCCTGGACGAGGGAACAAAGATGCAAGTGGCCGATATTCTAAAGCCAAGCGCCGTCAAAGTGATCAACAGCTGCACCAGCAAAAAGCGGCTGTTTCACGATCTCGGCGCACTGGCCGAAAGCTGCTATGACTTGCCCGCAAACGATGTGATCGAGGCCTTGATCGAACGTGAAGGCCTTGGTCCAACCGGCGTTGGCCACGGGATTGCACTGCCGCATGCCCGCATGCCGCAGGTCAGCAATGTGCTGGGGTTCTTCTTGCGCCTTGAAAAACCACTCAGTTTTGAGGCTGTCGATCGGCAGCCCGTTGATCTGGTGTTTTGCCTGTTGGCACCAGAGGATGCAGGCGTTGAGCACCTCAAAGCCCTGGCACTCGTCTCTCGGACAATGCGTAGCGATGATGTTTGCACCAAGCTGCGTGCAAACAATGATCCCGCGTCGCTTTTTGCGCTGCTGACCGAAGCCTCTGCCAGTCAGGCCGCGTAGTCGCCAAACCCGAACATCTGATAGTCGCGCCCAAAGGCCTGCCGCGTCGCGGCCTCGACTTTCGCGTCATAAATCGCGGCCAGCCTGTCAGCCCAGGGATCGGTGTTATCAGGCACGACAGGCATCTTCCTGCGCCCAATCTGTCCGGCGAGCCCTGCAAGGTCTGACCGCAGGCGGTCCTCGCGCAGGATCATATCGGGCGGGCCGAACTCAACCATGCCTTGCAGAACCGACAATTGCGTTGACCAGCACGGATCAACGCGGGTGGCCGTTTGCGCCGACAAATTGCTTTTGAGAAAGCTCAGGAACGTCAGGAACGCAGCCTTGTGCGCTGCCATATCATATTCGGGGTCATTGGTGGGGTCCGGCGCGTGATCCGGAATTTCCAACCGATGCACCTTGCGCAGGGTTTCACGGATTTCAGCGAAACTGCCGGGACCGGTGTCCAAAATCTTGTCGCAGAATGCCGTGTGCGCCCAAGCCACCGGATGCCGCAAAACGGTAAAACTGCGATGCCCAGGGCGTTCATTCATCCAGCTGCGCAGGCTTTTCTGGCTGAACTTTCGCTGCAGCGCCGGAGGCTCAACCCCGTCCAACGCAGCCATCCATGCTTCGACCACGGGAACCGGGCCAGACTTCAGCGGCAAATACAGCAGCGGCGATGTGGCGGCGGCCACATAGGTCGGGACAAGCGGGCCCCGGCGCGGCTCAAAATTCGGCGTTCGGCTCAGGTTAAAGCGATCCATACGCGCCAGCGCCTGCTCCATCTCTTCAAAATTTGCGACCTTGGCAGACATGGGTGCCGGATTTTGCTTTTTCAGATTCCGGTCCAGATGCTCGATCCGCGCCTCAGATCCCAAAAAGGCGGCAAGACCATTCATCACATCCACATCCTGCAAATCCTCATAGGCCACATAAAAGGCCGTCTGGCCGGACCGCTGCAAGGTATTGAGCAGCTTGACCTGAAATGCCTGCAAATCGGCGATATGGGTCTCAAACTCTTCAGGATCAAAGGTGATCGTCTGCGTTTTGGCGTGGGTGGCATTGGTCAGCTTCCATTGCCCCGTAGCGCTGGCGATTTTCCAACTGACAAAGCTGTCGACCGGGTTCCGCGTAAGGATCACCTTGGCGCAGCGCGGGTCTTCCAGACAGGTATCAAGCACGCGCGGATCGTGATCATTGAAATACCGAAAGCCGCCAAGCCCCGGTGCTGCCTTGACGGCCGCAACCAACCGCATTGGGTCTGCATCACGCTCTGGCTGTGTGATGCCCAGCACCTTTTCCTGATCGGGGTAGCCGATGAAATGCGGGTTAAACGCCTCTCCATGACAGCTTAGACCATCAAAGGCGTTGATGTTCGCCTCCAGAAAATTGGACCCTGTCCGCATCTCGGCGAACACCACAAAGTAATCAAACTGCGCCACGCTTTATCGTACCAAATAGGGTTTTCGGGGCTGCGGCACGTTGTTGTCCGCAGGTGGATCGACGGGAAAATCGCCCATCAGATAGGGATGCATCCCCTGGTTCTTGAGGTTCTGCAGGAATTGGCCGAACCCCGTCAGATCGTGCATTCGGGGCGCCTCTGCCAAGCGTCCAAGCGTTTTGCCGGTCATGTCTTCGACGACGGTCTGCAGCGCCTCCATCGGCGCCTCGATAAAGTCGGCCATTGACCAGATGCGGACCCGCGCCTTGCCATAGGGGGATCGCAGACAGCTCAGGTGCTCGTTTTCGATCCGCTGCAATTCAGCGGCCTCTTGCCGCAAATCAGCAAAATTTCGATTGGACTGAAACAGCGGCACTGCCCAACTGCCCGTCACAACCGCGATTTGCGCATTCTTGTCGCGAGAAAGATTCCAGCTCATCGCTTGATGATCCGTCGGTGCAAACTGGAAGGCCTGCCGCTCGCCCCGCGTGTTCCAGATCAGGTTGGTCAGGAACATCTGGGGATTGTAGTCCCGCAGTTTGACGTTATCCGTCAGCGCCCCGTGAAAGTGCTTTTGCCGCCCGTCAAATTCGACCCGGTGGTAATGATAGAGATGCCCGTGCACCCGCGCCCCGGTCATCTTGGCCAACCAAGGTTCAAAATTCTCAAAAAGCTCCGTAAACCCATGCAGAACCGAGAAGGGCTCGCAGGTGATACCGTTTTCCCAGTCGTTGTTGGGGAACCGGCTTTGCATGTACAGACCAGGTCGGCCACGCGTCCGCCGCTCTACCGCTTTGGAGAAGATGCGGTCGATCTTGCCTGGGTTCGGCTCTGCCCCTTTCATCACGGCCATATCGTCATTCAGAAAGGTGCTGTACAGACGTTCCGCCTTGGGCCAGATCTTGCGCGCGACAAAGCAGTCTGAACGCCGCAGCAATTGCAGGTGATCATCATAAAAGATGTGCGGCTTCCCCTGAAAATCGAACTTGGACAGAGTCAGGGACCGGCTTTCAATCTGTTGCGAGTAAAGCCGTGACAGAGTCTGAAAATAGCTCTCATCCGGAATCCACACGCGCTTGAAATAGCGGTCATAGGTCGGCCGGTCAGGGTCCTGCAGAATGGCCGAAAGTGTCTGACGGGTCAGGCACCACCATTGCGATCCCATATGTGGCACAAGACCTTCGGGGATTTTGCGGCGAAACCCGATCCGCCGCTGCAAGGCGACATAGCGATCGAACAATTTCCGTTGCCGTTTCCAGGAGAATGGAAACCGCAGGGTAAAGCGTTCATGATCCAGACCGCCAACGGTCCAGGGTACGTCAGCGGTCGTGGCGCTTTCAATGAAATCGGTCCGCGGGCGGCTGGCCAGATAGCGCCGCAGCTCTTTCACAGGGCGCAGCGGCATGCAGGACCCGGACGCCAGATAGACATGGCTAACCTTAGGGAAGGATTTCAGCATCAGCTCTGAAGCGGACTGTGCGGCGGCAACAATGCCCCAGGCGCCCCATTCGCAGCGATGACGTTTGCAGAACAGGACCTGACCCTGCAGATCATCAAAGGCCGTCTGAAATTCCGTGAAAACGGCGTCATCGACATTCTTGTCGACGTGAATCACAACCGGACAACCGCCCTTGACCCAATGTCGTGCGACAAGTTCCGCCCGGTCCAGTGCGGTGTGCACCAGCATGACGATCCCGACCGTCATGCCCAGTTCCCCTTTGACATCAGGCCCAAAATCTCAAGCTGCCGCCAGTTGATGTATTTCTCACTCCACTTACACCAAAGATCGGGGTCGTCGTCTGACGCAGCCGCGTAGGCGCGGTATTCGTGGCTATTGGCATAATGCTCCTGCCGCACCAATTCTTCCTTGGCCTTGTCGGCGAAGGTGCTCAGAAACTTGGTGTGCAGCATCACGCCAGAGGCTTTTTCACCACCCCATTCGTCGTAGACAAAGTTCAGGCCACGCGGCAGCAGCATATGGGTCGAGCTGACATATGCATAGCGCCGGTCCCATTTGACCAACGGCACCTTGTTCAGCGCTGGCGCTCTTTCAGGCTCTTCCGCAAAAAAGGTCCGGGCTCTTGGCCCACCCTGAATCCACAGGTTCCCGAACATCGGATTGCGTTCGATCGTGTAATTGCCGCTATCGAACCACTCTGCCACTTCCAGCGGGTCGTTTCCGCGTTGATAGGGTGTCTGGCTGACGGGCCCCTTGGGATACATATCCAGCAACATCGCGCCAAACGACTTGATCGACGACGCATCAAGCCAATCGGTCAGCGCGCTGAGCGGTCGGGTGTCGCAGAATGGATAGACCAGCAACTCGTCGGGATCAGCCACCAGACACCAGTGCCCGTGGCCATATTTGAACTGGAGCCAGTTCAGCCAATCGACCCCAAACCGCGCCTTTTTGTAACTTCCACGTGCCAGCCACAACGACACGTCAGGCTGTTCCTGCAGAAACATCGGGCCGCCATCGGTGCTTTCATTGTCAACCATGACAAAGTGGTTCACACCCATGTCGCGGTAGTATTGCAGAAAGTAAGGTAAGCGCAGGTCCTCGTTGCGAAACG
Source organism: uncultured Paracoccaceae bacterium (assembly GCA_947493335.1). Taxonomy (GTDB): domain Bacteria; phylum Pseudomonadota; class Alphaproteobacteria; order Rhodobacterales; family Rhodobacteraceae; genus CANMYO01. The sequence continues at coordinate 470,146 of CANLQO010000002.1, forward strand.
TGGAAAAGACAATGATATCTGACGGCTTAATCTGGGCCGTCCGGTTCACCACCGGCGACAATTCCCTGCGCTTGCGAAAGCCGCGCGCGATCCAGCGTCGCCGCTGCGTTCGCAGTCGATATGTCTCCCAAACGCCCACTACGTTCCTTCATCTGTCCGCCACGCTTGTTGCGGCTTACCATCCATCCGTAAAGACTAGCTTGAAATGTGTGTCCCAGTCAGGGGGAGTTCTGGCCATTTTTGTGCCATTTGCCACTGCCAAGTTTTTCTTCTTTAACGTCTTTTCCCATGCATAGCGGTCTGTCGGGTCCAGGTAAACGGCCCCGTCTCCCAGCACCTCTTTGCAGGCTGGCAAATCGGACACGATGACTGGCGTGCCCAATGCTTGCGCTTCGACGGGTGGCAACCCGAATCCTTCTGCAAAAGACGGGAACAACAGCGCCTCTGCGCCGCGCAATAGCGTCGCGATTTGCCCATCCGTAAGGTTCGGCATTTCGACGACACCGGGAATGCCAGCATCCAGACGCGCAAAGACCTTTTCGTTCTTCCATCCGCGCCGCCCGCAAATCAGCAGCGTCGGCGGATCCTCCCACCCCTCCCAAATGTCCAGCAACAGCGCATGGTTCTTGCGTGGCTCAATCGTGCCGACAGTCATAAAATACGGGATTTTCGGCTCTAACGCGGGGGAAATGGGCTCTGGCTTAGCCAAGTCGACACCCAATGGTGCAACGACCTGATCGGGAACAGTGTCGAAGTGGTACGCGCAATCCGCTGCGACCGCCTTTGTTGACACAACAATGCGACCAGCATGCCTTTCGACATTTGCCAGTTTGCGGGCAAACGCCTTCACTGTGCCTTCCCGCTGCATGTCGGGCAGATCAAGCGGGATCGTGTCGTGCACCAGGATTGTTGACCGTCCACCAGCCAACGAAATGGCTGCAAGTGTCCGCTGCGACAGATTGCTGTGCCCGACGTTGTAGTAAACAAAAGTGCCCGACATCTGCCTGGACAGCATACCGCGCAGCCCATTGGGACGGCATCTTGCAATCGCGTGGTGGCGCACAAAGGATTGCCCGCGTTTCGCCGCATCAGTCAATCGCCGGTTCCATCGGGACAGCACATCAGGCCTTCTCCAATCGCCACTTTGATCGGCCTGCAGAAGTGCGGTCAGCCCTGCTTGATCCAACAGAACGTACCCCAAGGCAGTCCGGGCCAATCCTTTGGCCTGGGTATCCATTGCAATTTGCCGCAGGTAGGCAAATTCGACCCTGTCCACGCCGGTTGAAATCAGCCCGGCGCGGCTGACCAGCCGCGATACATCGATAAGGCGCTCAACCGTCATGTTCGCGCCCTGCTGGCGCGAAAACAGTGTCTATTGCGCCGCATTCTTCAAGGAAATCATCTGGCTCAGATACCGTGCAAAGTCGTCTTTGAGCTGCGGATGTGCCAATGCAAAGGCCACTGTCGCCTCAAGGTAACCAGCCTTGGACCCACAGTCATACCGCTGCCCATCGAAAAGGAAACCATAGACGTCGCGACCTTGGGTGATCTCGGCGGCGATGGCGTCGGTCAATTGCACTTCGCCTCCGGCACCCTTTTCGACCTTGCTGATGTTTTGCAGAACCTTTGGCGTCAGAATATAGCGGCCAATCACTGCCAGATTTGACGGTGCTTTGCCCTCGGCCGGTTTTTCGACCATGCCTTTCACGGACACCACCCGCCCGTTTTCCGATGCCACATCCAGCACGCCATAGGCCTTCGTCTGCTCTGGCGAGACTTCCATCGCGGCAACCATTGCGCCACCGGTTTCGTGATAAGCCTCGACCATCTGCTGCAAACAGGGCTTTTCGCCCGCAATGACATCATCGGGAAGCATTACGGCAAAGGGTTCGTTTCCGATCAGGCGACGGCCACACCACACGGCGTGACCCAGACCCATGGCTTTGTGCTGGCGGATATATGCAATCGCCCCGCTTTCCATATTGGTGCTTTTCAGCACCTCCAAAAGTTCATCCTTGCCTGCCTTGCGAAGTGAAGACTCCAGATCAGGCGCGTGGTCAAAGTAGTCTTCCAGCGCGGACTTGCCCCGCGACGTCACAAAGATGAATTCCTTGATCCCGGCTGCCCGCGCCTCATCAATGGCGTATTGGATCAATGGACGGTCAACCAGAGTCATGATTTCTTTCGGAACCGATTTTGTAGCGGGCAGAAAACGCGTGCCCAATCCGGCGACGGGAAATATGGCTTTGGTGACTTTGGTTTGCATATCGGACCTGTAAGACGTGTCTATTATTGTGCTCTAAATGACTGAGGCGCGGAAACCAAGTGCCCCACACGAATCGACCATTCTTGAGCGTCTATGTACCATCAAATGGGCGAACTTGTGACAATCGAGCCGCTTCATGTGCAACCCGCGCCTTTGCCCGCCAGAAACGAAAGTGTGGCCCGGTCCTGACAGACTGGCCAAACTGGCCGCCGCGCTGCACCCAAAAGCCATGCGGATCGAACCAGACACGATGTTTGCGCGTTGTCAGCGAAAACAGGAACAAAGTTACACGTGTTCCACCGCTCACTGTCTCAGCGGCCTGCGTCATCGCGCGTTTTGCCTGCCAGAAACGTGCACGATGGACCTCGTGGCCTGACACAGGCACATTGATCGGCTTGAAATCGTCTGGACGGGGCAGTTTGGCATGTTGTCCAACCACCCGGTTCATCCCTTCTGTCCAGCCTCCATCAAAGCCGCGAAGCAGACGTCTGACGTCACCGGGCATCAAATCACCGGCCATCATATGGCGCAATAACCGTCGCCGTTGAGCCAACCGGGCGGGGACTTTGTCCGTCATTTCCGCGTGCTTGCGCTGGAATACCGCTGTTGACGCGCCGATCTCAGTCAAATCGCGCGGCACCCGGCCTGCTGTCCGCCGGTCACTTTGCGCAAATCCGTGATGCACTCTCGCTAAGGGAACCAGCGCCGTTTGGATCCCCGTTTCTGCAAGACGCATGTTGAGATCGGTCTCATCCAGATAAAACGCAAAGGCCTCGTCAAAGCCGCCAATATCGTTCAGCAGCACGCGGCGCACCGCCATATTGGTGCCTTCGGTTTTGGCGATCACCCCCTCTTTCGGGTCGAAAACGCGGGGATCGTGACCCCAATCCTCAATCGCCTGCGCCTCTCCATCCGGGGCTACTTTTCGGGCCGCCCATTGCAGGCTGATCCCGTTGCGACCAATCACAAAACCGCCCGAAATCCCCACGTTCGGGTCTAAAAGTGGCGCAATCAGGTGTCTCAGCCAAGTTGGCTCGGGGACCGCGTCATCATCGATAAACGCAACAATCTCACCCGCTGCCTGTGCGATGCCCGCATTCCGTGCGGCAGAGATATTGGGCTCTTCGAAATGCACCAACTTGATCCGTCGTTGAAAGACACCAAGGCCCGTTCGGCTTTCGGCATCGGCAACAACAACGACTTCAAATTGCGGATAATCCAGTTGGCACAGGCCAGTCAGGCAAAGGTTCAGTTCCGCCGGTCGGCCCCGGCTGACGACGACCACGCTGACCGGCGGATGGGTCACGCCACACCCATATCTTTCAGCATGGCCTCAATCCGGGGGACATCTTCGGGATTGTTCAACTCCCAGAACTGGCGCCCTCTTGCCTCGACCTCAACACACAACACATGCCGCCCCTGTTCAAGGAAACGTAACTGCTCCAAGCCTTCCAACTTCTCAAGCGTGCCAATCGGCCAACGCGGATAAGCGGCGAGCGCTGAGGGGCGGTAAGCATAGACACCAACATGGTGGAATACGGGCGTTTCAGCCTCATCTGTATAGGTCTGGCCCGTATACGGGATCACTTCTTTGCTGAAATAGAGCGCGTTGTGATCGGCACCAAAAACCGCAGTTGTTCCGCCTACACGGCCGGCAAGACGGTCTTCCAGAAATCCGCGCAGGGCACGGCCCTCTGTACGCAGCACTGGCGTCGCCACTTCGGCCACAGGATGGGCTGCAAGATCGCGTACCAGATCCTCAATGAACCAGGCAGGCGTCAACGGCGCATCGCCTTGCAGGTTCACCACGATGTCGTAACCGCCACCCAGCGCATCCAGTGCCTCGGCGCAGCGTTCAGTCCCGTTCTGACAGTCCGATGAGGTCATCACGACCTCTGCGCCAAATGCCTCTGATGCATTCTTGATCCTGTCATCGTCGGTCGCGACGACCACCCGATCAACACCTTGGACCGCCATCGCCGCATCCCAGCTACGCCGGATCAGGCTTCGCGCCTCACCGTCGGCACCGCGCAATTCCACCAGCGGTTTGCCCGGATAGCGGGTGCTGGCAAAGCGCGCAGGGATTACGACGAGGACACCCATCAACCTTTGACCAGATCAACGCCCGGCGCATAGGCAATGAAGAACGGGTTGGCAAAAGTGTCTTTTCCGTAGGTCAACGGTGTGTGGTCATCGAACCGCACGACTTTGCCGCCTGCGCCATTCAGCACCGCATGACCTGCAGCGGTGTCCCACTCCATCGTGCGGCCAAGGCGCGGGTAGATGTCGGCCTCTCCGGTTGCAACAAGACAGAACTTCAAAGACGACCCTGCGCTCTTCATGTCTGCGGCACTGTATTTGCTGATATAGGTGTCGGTCGCCTCATCACGATGAGACTTGGATGCCACAACCAACAAGGCCGAATTGTCCGGCTTAGACACTGATATCGGTTTGGTGTCGCCCGCTGTATCCTTGTCAAAAGGGGCCGCCTCTTCAACGGTCTGGCCTGCCGCATCGGTGTAAAACAACCGACCCTTGGCTGGCGCATAGACAACGCCCGCAACCGGTGCCCCGTCGACCACATAGGCGATGTTAACGGTGAAATCGCCACGTCGCTTGATGAATTCCTTTGTGCCGTCCAATGGGTCCACAATCAGGAAGGTATTCGCACTTTCACCATGTGTTGCCGCCTGTTCTTCGGTCACCAGCGCCACATCCGGGAATGCCGCCCGAAGCCCGGCAGAGATCAGCGCATCAGCCGCCTCATCCGCCGCAGTGACCGGGCTATCGTCACTTTTGGAACGCACGTCGAAATCCGGGCTGTCATAGATTTCCATGATGACATCACCCGCCTCAAGCGCGAGCCGTCGCATCACTTTTGTAAGTTGCCCAAAGTCCATGTCACATCCTGCCTACTGCCACACGCGCCCGATTGAAATGCGCGACCGCGGTCCTTATGATCTGCCGTCAAGCGAACAGCAAGAATTTCGTGTCATCAGGGGGCGACCCCGCAAAGGAACCGGCATGTTTCAGGCCCCCGTCACCACCGAACGCCGACGCAGTGTCTTCGCGATGCTCGAGCTGATTTATCACTCGATCGTCAGGGATATCCGCAAAAGCCACCGGAATGCTTTTCTGGGACTTGTTTTGAACATGTTGCAGACCGTGGTGTTTGTACTGACGTTCTACCTGATGTATTCACTGCTTGGGCTGCGGGGCAGCGCCGTACGGGGCGACTTCCTGCTGTATATCATGTCGGGTATCTTCCTTTACCTGACCCATACCAAGGCGATGCAAGCGGTCATTCAATCCGAAGGCCCGGCATCCGCCATGATGCAGCACGCGCCGATGACGACCGCTATTTCAATCACTGCCGCGGCCCTGTCATCGCTCTATCTGCAGCTGCTGTCTCTCTTTGTGGTGCTGTTCTTTTATCACGTCATCTTCAACCCGGTCGTGATCGACAATCCCGCCGGCGCCATGGCGATGTTGCTGTTGTCCTGGTTCACCGGGGTCGGTGTCGGCCTGATCCTGCTGGCCCTAAAGCCGTGGATGCCGGACGTGGTCACGGTTGTCAGCTCGATCTATTCGCGGGCCAATATGATCGCCTCAGGCAAGATGTTCCTGGCCAACTCGCTGCCGGCTTCGATGCTGGTCCTGTTTGATTGGAACCCCTTGTTCCACACGATTGATCAGGCCCGGGGCTTTGCCTTTATCAACTACAACCCACATTTCAGCTCTTCCACCTACCCGCTATATATCGGTCTGGCGCTTGTGGCGATTGGGTTGATGGGAGAGTTTTATACCCGCAAGAACGCCTCGCTCAGCTGGGGTGCGTCGCGTTAACCGCTTCGGGGGCGGATTCTTCGCAAAATCCCTTTGTTTCATCAGTGCAGGCGCTTGCAGCCCCCCAAACCCAACCCTATATACGCGAGGTCTTGGGACGGGCGCTGCCCTTCCCACCAATCATGAACACAAGGCGCGGGTGCCGGAACGGGTTCGCGCCGCTCAAACCGCCTGAAGCTAAAGGGATTTGAAACATGGCCAAAGTCATCGGAATTGACCTCGGAACCACTAACTCTTGCATCGCCATCATGGATGGCTCCAAGCCGCGCGTGATCGAAAACAGCGAAGGTGCCCGCACCACGCCGTCGATCGTCGCCTTTACGGATGACGAACGCCTCGTTGGCCAACCAGCCAAGCGCCAGGCCGTCACCAACCCCGAAAACACTATCTTTGCCGTCAAGCGCCTGATTGGCCGCCGGTTCGACGACAAGGACCTTGCCAAGGACAAAAAGAACATGCCGTTCGCCGTCGTTGACGGCGGCAATGGAGATGCCTGGGTTGAATCCAAGGGTGAGAAATACTCCCCGTCCCAGATTTCTGCATTCATCCTCGGCAAGATGAAGGAAACCGCTGAAAGCTACCTTGGTGAGGACGTCACACAGGCCGTCATCACGGTGCCTGCCTACTTCAACGACGCCCAGCGTCAGGCCACCAAAGACGCTGGCAAAATCGCCGGTCTTGAGGTGCTGCGCATCATCAACGAACCGACCGCAGCTGCCCTTGCCTATGGCCTCGACAAGAAAGAGACCAAGACAATCGCCGTTTATGACCTTGGCGGTGGTACCTTCGACGTGACCATCCTTGAGATTGACGATGGCCTGTTTGAGGTGAAGTCGACCAACGGTGACACGTTCCTGGGTGGTGAAGACTTTGACATGCGCATCGTCAACTACCTCGCTGACGAATTCAAAAAGGAACACTCCGTCGATCTGACCGCTGACAAGATGGCGCTCCAGCGTTTGAAAGAAGCGGCCGAGAAGGCCAAGATTGAACTGTCGTCTTCCACGACGACAGAAATCAACCAGCCGTTTATCTCGATGGGTTCCAACGGCCAGCCACTGCACATGGTGATGAAGCTGACCCGCGCCAAGCTGGAAAGCCTTGTCTCTGACCTGATCAAGTCCTCGATGAAGCCGTGCCAGGCCGCTATCAAGGACGCGGGCCTGTCGACTTCTGACATCGACGAAGTCGTCCTTGTCGGCGGTATGACCCGTATGCCCCGCGTGAAGGAAGAGGTGACCAAGTTCTTCGGCAAGGAACCGCATCAGGGCGTGAACCCGGATGAGGTTGTCGCCATGGGCGCTGCCATTCAGGCCGGTGTTCTGCAAGGTGACGTCAAGGACGTGGTGCTGCTCGACGTGACCCCGCTGTCGCTGGGGATCGAGACGCTGGGCGGTGTTTTCACCCGCCTGATCGACCGCAACACCACAATCCCGACCAAAAAGTCGCAGACTTTCTCGACCGCCGAAGATAACCAGAACGCCGTGACCCTGCGCGTGTTCCAGGGTGAACGTGAGATGGCAGCCGACAACAAGATGCTGGGTCAGTTCAACCTCGAAGAAATCCCGCCAGCACCGCGCGGCATGCCGCAGATCGAAGTGACCTTTGACATCGACGCCAACGGCATCGTCTCAGTCGGCGCGAAAGACAAAGGCACCGGCAAAGAGCAGTCGATCACCATTCAGGCCTCTGGCGGTCTGTCTGATGAGGACATCGAAGCCATGGTAAAGGACGCCGAAGAAAACGCCGAGGCCGATAAAGAGCGCAAGGAAATGGTCGAGGCACGTAACAGTGCTGAAAGCCTGATCCACTCGACAGAGAAGTCGCTGGAAGAACACGCCGACAAGGTTGACCCAACCACGGTAGAGGCCATCGAACTTGCGATTGCCGCGCTGAAAGACGACCTCGAAAAAGAGGACACAAGCGCCGACAAGATCAAGTCCGGCATCCAGAACGTGACCGAAAGCGCCATGAAGCTGGGTGAAGCCATCTACAAGGCCAGCCAAGAAGAGGCGGGCGAGGCCGATCCGGATGAAGTGCCCAAGGGCGCCGACGAAGAAGACATCGTCGATGCCGACTTCGAAGATCTGGGCGACGACAAGCGTGACTAAGGCTTCGGCCTAGCGAAATGGACCGGCCCCTTGAACCGGGCCGGTCTTTTTCCATTCCCAAAGGGGAAGACTGAACATGGCAAAACGCGATTATTACGAGACGCTTGGCGTTGCCAAAGGCGCGGATGCGGCGACCATCAAAAAAGCCTATCGCCAAAAAGCGAAAGAGCTTCACCCCGACCGCAACTCCGACAACCCCAATGCCGAAGCGCAGTTCAAAGAAGCCAATGAGGCTTATGAAGTTCTGAAAGACGCAGAAAAGAAAGCGGCCTATGACCGCTTTGGCCACGCCGCGTTTGAAGGCGGCATGGGCGGTGGCGGCGGCCGTCCAGGCGGCGGTCATGGTGACTTCGCCTCGGCCTTCTCGGACGTCTTTGACGATCTCTTTGGCGACATGATGGGCGGTGGACGTGGCCGCGGCGGCAGCCGTGCCCAGCGCGGCAATGACCTGCGCTACAACCTGCGCATCAAGCTTGAAGATGCCTATGCGGGCATGCAGAAAACAATCAACGTGCCCACGGCTGTCGGCTGTGAATCCTGCAATGGCACCGGTGCCGAGGGCGGATCAGAGCCGCAGAACTGCCCCACCTGTAACGGCATGGGCAAGGTCCGCGCGCAGCAGGGCTTTTTCACCGTTGAACGCACTTGCCCGACCTGCAACGGCATGGGTCAGACAATCAAAGATCCCTGCAAAACCTGTCATGGCGCGGGCCGGGTCGAGAAAGAAAAATCGCTTTCCGTCAATATCCCTGCTGGTGTTGAAACCGGCACCCGCATTCGCCTCGCGGGCGAGGGTGAGGCCGGGATGCGCGGCGGCCCTGCGGGCGATCTCTACATCTTCATCGAGGTCATCAATCACGATCTCTTTGAGCGTGAAAACAACAACCTCTTCTGCCGCGTGCCGGTCAGCATCGCCTCTGCCGCCTTGGGTGGAGAGATTGAAGTGCCGACAATCGACGGTGGGCGCAGCCGCGTGAAAATTCCCGAAGGCTCGCAATCTGGCCGCCAAATGCGCCTGCGCGGCAAGGGCATGCCTGCCCTGCGTGGTGGTGGCGCAGGTGACATGTTCATCGAACTGGCCGTTGAGACACCGGTCAACCTGACCAGCCGCCAGCGCGAAATCCTCAAGGAATTCGACAAGTTGAGCGAAGAAAACAACCCACATGGGTCAAAATTCTTCAAGTCGGTCAAAGGCTTCTGGGATTCGATGAAGGGCTAGGTCGAGGAGGGACAAACGGACCGACGAGACCGACCAGCCAAATCGTTAACCAAACATTCACCTGAATCGCGCGAAATGGGGCCATGTCCCATTTCGCCGAAAGCCCCACCCTGTTTCGCGACCTGGACGAGGCTAAGCCCGTCCCTGTTCCTGCGAAATTACCTTCTTACATCAAGGATCATCGCAAACGCCTGCGCGACCGTTTTCTGTCGGGTGGTGCCGGGGCCATGCCCGATTACGAACTCCTTGAACTGGTGCTTTTTCGGGCCATCCCCAGGCAAGACGTCAAACCACTGGCGCGGGCGCTTCTGGACCAATTCGGCGATTTCAACGCGGTTGTCGCCGCCCCTGTGACGCAACTCAAAGCCGTCAAAGGCGTCGGTGATGCGGTGATCCTTGAGCTCAAAATCGTCGAAGCTTCCGCTCATCGTCTCGCCCGGTCCCGCGTGATGCAGCGGCATGTCATTTCAAGCTGGCAGGCGATCATTGACTACTGCCATACCGTCATGGCCCACCGCGACACCGAACAGTTCCGCATCCTCTACCTTGACACCAAGAACACTCTGATTGCGGATGAAGAACAGGCCAAGGGCACCATCGACCACGTCCCGGTCTATCCGCGCGAAGTTGTGAAGCGGGCGCTGGAACTTAATGCCGCCGCCCTCATCCTTGTGCACAATCACCCCTCGGGCGATCCCACGCCCAGCACGGCCGACATTGAAATGACGGCCAAGATAACAAACGCCGCCTTCGCGGTGGACGTGACTGTGCATGACCATTTGATCATCGGCAAGAATCGCGAACTCAGCTTTCGCGCAGAAGGCTTACTCTGACACCCACAGTTCCACCCGACGGTTCATCTGGCGTCCCCATTCGGTGTCATCGCAGCCCATTGGCAAGGCCTCGCCAAAAGCCTCGGTTTCCAATGTCACGCCATCCGGCAATACCCCCAGCAACGCGATCAGATCGCGACGGACCGCTTCTGCCCGCGCGCTTGACAGGTCACGGTTTGCCAAGGCATCGCCACGTCCATCGCTGAACCCGACCAGCCACAACGCCCGGCCCGCGTAGTCACCATCCTTGATCCGCTGGGCCAGCAAGATCAGGTTTGACCGCGATCCCGCATCCAGCCGGGTTGATCCCACCTCGAACCGGAAACTGACCGACTGCCGCGTCAGCGCGGTCAACACCCGCACCATCCGTTGCAACTCTGCCAGCCCGACCTCGGGGCCCGCCGCCGCAATCGCGCTGACAAAGCGTTGTCCCTGCGCATCCAGCGGGATCGGCACCGCCCCCTGATCAACAAAGCCCGACCGCCGCACGATCAACTGCGCCGCGGGAGTGCGCAGAAACGCCAGAAAGTCCCGCGCCAGCGGGTGCAGCCGCCACTCGGGCATATAAATGAACAGAGGCGCGGTCAGCGGATAGTCTTGTGCTTTCAGTGCGGTCAGGCGCGGTGCGGCGACAAATCCGCACGCGTCGGTCAGTGTCAGCGCGGCTGCGATCCCGGTTTGCCCAAGACTGCTTACACCTAAACCGCCCGGATCGCGCGCGACTGCATCTGTCATCTCTGCGATCGTTTCATGATGGATGACGGTGTCCGCAAAGGGGCGTCCAATCACCTGCTGCAGTCGCTGCACAAGGCCGTGCCGTGCCGGACCCAAATGCAGGTTGATCGGCTGATCTGCGCCACCAAAAGCGGCCCACGTCTTGGCCTCACCGGTAAAGGCGCGGGACAGGTCCGTCAGCGACATTGCCGCCACACCAGTTGGCGCCGCAATAGGGATCAAGGCATCAAGACCGACAATCCGGCTTTGCATCGCTGAATCGAGCGCGCCCAAACCGATCTCTTCCGCCAGCGCCAGCTCGGTCGGCAAGACCTCGCGTAACGAAAGCGCCATGTCCGACTGGAACGCCATCAAATCGGCAAAGCCTTCGTCGGAGGTTGTCCCATGCAAGGCGAATTCGCCCACTGTGCCCGCGTCGTCAGACAGCACAATCCGCAGCCGGGTCGGGTCGACCTCAGTCACAGTACTGCGCCAGCCCCTGAACCGCGCAAATCCGTCGATCATCGCGGGCATCAGCACCTCGACCATACGCGCAGCACCCGACATGCGGACAACTGGCACATGGTTCTCGGCGTCCGGGCAGGTCGCGCCAACGCAGCTAACACGCGTGTAGTCTACGGCCAATGGACCGTAGGGCGATTCAATCTGCAGATAGGTGCCATCAAAGCCGATGACCCGCCCGGTTACACTCAACGCACCGTTTTGGCTGGTGATCGTTACATCTTGCGCGCTGGCCACGCCACAAACGAAAAGTGCGGCGAAGATCGCCGCACGTTTCAAGAAATCATTGATCCAGTGCCTGCACGTCATTTCGACGCGAGTGTCAGGTCCTGAAACATGTTTTTCAATACAAGATATTCGCCAACCGCATCACAACCCGGCATGGTCATGGTCAGATCGGTCGCAACAACCTCTGCCTCGGGCACAAGCTGGATGCTTTGGGCCTCAACCAAGCGTCCGCAGTTCCGCTCGGTGATCTCAGCCTCGACGCTGATCTCGACCGCGCCGTCGCGCAGTGCCAATCCGGTTGGGAAGGTATAGACTTCGGCCATCAGCGCATCAGGCACTGAGGCATCGCCCAGCATGGTCAGAAAGCCGCCCAGACCGGCCACGGCCTGCTTGGGATCTGCAGCCGAGTCAGACCAGATATGACCCTCTTCACCGTAGCCAGCGCCGAATTCAAAGGCGTGCAACTGCACGTCATCTTCGCCCTGCCACTGCAGGACTGCGCGGTCATACATGACAAGGCTTGGAACGCCCGTGATCGCAACAGCGCCTTCGCCGTCATCAAAAGCTGCGATGAAAAAGGCCTCTTTCGCCAAGGCAGGCACAATCACCGTCAGGTTGCCCTCTGCGTCTGTGATTGCGTGAAACATCATGCCCTGATGATGGATCGCGACCACGGCGTCAGGGCGGCATGCATCCGACAGCGACAATTCGACCATCGCAAGATCAGTGGGCGTTGCAGTCATGACAGATTCGCAAGCCGGGGCCGCTGCAATCTCTGGCAGCGCTGGCGCGCTCAATTCCGGGGTGTCAAAGGCATCCGTTGCGACCGTGTTAGCAGCCGCCACTTCGGTCGTTTCGGGGACAGACATCCGTGGCGCCTCTTCCACGGCAAGAGAAATCTGCGGCGCGTCGGTCGCGGTTGGCACCGACATTTGCGGCGTTTCAACGTCGCTCAGTTCCTCAGAATATCCAACCTTTTCAAAGCGAGGCAGCGTCGCGCTTGGCATTGCCAAGGTCGTCGGCACCGCCACGTTCGCCGCGACCGGGATGGCCACCGTTTCGGGATCCAAGCGTGTTTCTGGCCCTGTGACCGGTGAATCTGCACCCCAGCGCCCCGCAACCGCGTCGCCGTATTGCATGACGAAGCCAATGCTCAGCGCGATGGCAAACGTCGCGCCCGCTGTCGCCAGCTGCCGTTTTGTCCGTGTTTGTGCCATGTCCGTTTCATTCCCCAGCAAGAGATTTGGGACGAAACTGTCACCCTCCCGTGGCCGCAGATGGACCGCAGAAAGGTATTAACATGTCGTAAATATGGCCGAGATCAGGCGAGCTTGCCGTGGCAATGCTTGAATTTCTTGCCCGATCCGCAAGGGCAAGCGTCATTCCGTCCCGGGCTGCCCCAGGTTGTTGGATCATCCTCGACAAAGCCTTCGCGCGGGGTTGATCCCTGCCCGGTTGCATCTGCGGTTGCCCTTGCCACGCCACCCTCTGCCGCTGCTGCCGCCTGTTGTTGGGCGGCCTGCATCTGCGCAATCAACTGCTGCTGCTCCTCGGCGGACATCGGCCGGATTTGCCCCAGTTTTTGCGTGACATCCTCGCGCAGGCTATCCAACAGACGCTCAAACATCTGGAAGCCTTCAGTCTTGTACTCATTCAACGGATCACGCTGTGCATAGCCCCGGAACCCCACGACCGAGCGGAGGTGTTCCAGTGTCAGCAGATGCTCGCGCCATTTGCCGTCAATCGTCTGCAGCAGCAGCTGCTTTTCGACGTTGCGCATCGTCTCTTTTCCGAACGCTTCTTCTTTTTCGGCCATGTGTTTAGTTGTGGCCTCTTCCAGCCGCTCCTGCATGACCTCGTCGTCGACGCCCTCTTCCTCGGCCCATTTCATCACTGGTGCATCGATGCCCAGCTTCTCGATGGTCGCGGCATATAGCCCTTCGGCATCCCACTGATCCGCATAGGACTTGGGCGGCATGTATTCGGTCACAAGGTCTTCGATCACCTGAAAACGCATGTCCTGCGTGATCTCGGACAGATCCTGGCTTTCCATGATCTCGCGGCGCTGGCTAAAGATCACCTTGCGCTGTTCGTTCATCACATCATCGAACTTGAGCAATTGCTTGCGGATGTCAAAGTTGCGGCCTTCGACCTTGGCCTGCGCACGCTCCAGCGACTTGTTCACCCAAGGATGCACAATCGCCTCGCCCTCTTTCATGCCCAGCGTGCCCAGCACCTTGTCGAGCCGTTCCGATCCAAAAATCCGCATCAGATCGTCATCAAGCGACAGGAAGAACGATGAACGGCCCGGATCGCCTTGACGGCCGGAACGGCCGCGCAATTGGTTGTCGATCCGGCGGCTTTCGTGGCGTTCGGTGGCCAGCACAAACAGCCCACCCGCCGCGAGCACCTTTTCCTTTTCGCCCGCATGTTCGGCTTCAATCTTGCTGCGCACCTCATCGGGATTCGCGTCAGGGTCTGCCGCCAGCGCTTCAAGAACCTTCATCTCAACGTTGCCGCCCAGCTGAATATCTGTGCCGCGTCCGGCCATGTTGGTGGCGATCGTCACAGCGCCCAACTTGCCCGCATCGGCAATGATCTGGCTTTCCTTTTCATGCTCGCGCGCGTTCAGCACATTGTGCTCGATCCCTTCCGCTTTCAGCAGATTGGACAGGAACTCGGACTTATCGATTGAGGTTGTACCAACAAGGATCGGCTGACCCTTTGCGTTGGCCGCCTTGATTTCCTTGACCACGCCATCGAATTTTTCTTTGGCGGTGCGGTAAACCTGATCGTTCTCGTCCACACGGGCAATCGGCTTGTTGGTGGGCATCTCAACCACACCAAGACCATAGATTTCCTGAAATTCGTCCGCTTCGGTCAACGCGGTACCGGTCATACCTGCAAGCTTTTCGTAAAGCCGGAAATAGTTCTGGAACGTCACACTGGCGAGCGTCACGTTCTCAGGCTTGATCGCGGTGCCTTCTTTGGCCTCAATCGCCTGATGCAACCCGTCCGACAGACGGCGGCCAATCATCATGCGCCCGGTGAATTCGTCAATCAGCACGACCTCACCATCGCGAACGATATAGTCCTTGTCCTTGGTGAACAGCTTGTGGGCCTTCAGACCCTGACTGACGTGGTGCACAATCGTGGCGCTTTCCGGATCGTAGAGCGATTGCCCCTCGGGCAGAAGCCCGGTGCGGCTTAGCTGCTCTTCCAGCCAGTCGTTGCCTTCATCGGTAAAGGTCGCCTGCCGGGTCTTTTCGTCCAGTGTATAGTGCTGCTCTTCCACGCCGGGGATGAACTTATCAATCTCGCGGTACATCTCTGACCGGTCCTGTGCCGGGCCAGAGATAATCAGCGGCGTCCGCGCCTCATCGATCAGGATGCTGTCGACCTCGTCCACAATGGCAAAGTTGTGGGGACGCTGAAACATCTGGCTCAGCTCCGACTTCATGTTGTCGCGCAGATAGTCGAACCCAAGCTCATTGTTGGTGGCATAGGTCACATCGCAGGCATATGCCGCCTTCTTTTCATCTTCGGGTTGCTGCGGGATCACGACGCCGGTAGTCAGGCCAAGTGCGGCATAGACCTTGCCCATCCATTCCGCGTCACGTTTGGCAAGATAATCGTTCACCGTGACGATGTGCACGCCCTTGCCGGTCAGGGCATTCAGGTAAGCGGGGAACGTCGCGACAAGGGTCTTTCCCTCGCCCGTTTTCATCTCGGCGATATTGCCCTGATGCAGGAAAATCCCGCCCAGAAGCTGTGTATCAAACGCCCGCAATCCAAGCGCCCGTTTTGCCGCTTCACGGCAATTGGCGAATGCCTCCGGCAGCAGGTCATCAAGACTTTCGCCGCCCATCGCCCTTTCGGCCAGCGCCTGTGTCTTTTCTTTCAGCCCCTCGTCGGACAGCGCCTGAAATTCTTCTTCCAGCGCATTGATCTTGGCGACCAGCGGTCGCGCCTTTTTCACCTTCCGATCGCTCGGCGTGCCAAAGACTTTCTTACTGATCGTTTCAAACCCGAGCATATCTTCTCCGAAATGGTGCGCTGCACCCGTCTGACATCTATTTGAGAGGAGGTTGCTTGTGGGCACCACGCGCCCGGCCTAAACAGGGATCAAGACCAGCCCCCTCGAGGCTTCAAAGTGATGTAAGGGGCCGGATATGCACTGTCAACGTCGCGCCCTCTGCGTGGCACATCAAGGGATCGTTTAATGCTGAAACATGTGACTTTTGCGGGTGTTTTCGCCCTGTTTGCCGGGGCTGCCAGCGCACAGGACGCCAGTAGCGTCGTGGCCACCGTGGGCGACACGCAGATCACGCTGGGCGAGATGATCATCGTCCGCGCCCAACTGCCGCAGCAATACCGCGATCTGCCTGTTGATGTGCTCTTCACTGGCATCCTCGACCAGTTGATCCAGCAGCAGCTTTTGGCTGACGCTGCGGGCGAGGAACCGGGCCGTGTGACCTATGCGCTGTCCAACGAACGCCGCACCCTGATGGCTGGCGAGACGATCAACACGATTGCCACTGCCGCCGTCACCGAAGAGGCTGTCATCGCCCGTTTCGAAGAAATGACCGAAGGCGCCGCACCAACGTTGGAGTGGAACGCGTCGCATCTTTTGGTCGAAACCGAAGAAGAAGCCGTCGCCGCCCGTGAACGGGTGGAGGCGGGCGAAGAATTCGCGGACGTGGCCCGCGATGTATCGACCGGGCCGTCCGGTCCGTCAGGCGGACAACTAGGCTGGTTTTCAACCGGCATGATGGTCCCGGCCTTTGAAGAGGCGGTTAAGCTCTTGGAACCCGGCGGTTTATCCGGGCCGGTCGAAACCCAGTTCGGCTGGCACATTGTCACGCTGAACGACCAGCGCACACAACCTTTGCCGGAACTTGAAGCCGTCCGCCGCGAAATTGAGGCCGCCTTGCAAGAAGAAGCGATCAAAGCGCGACTGACAGAGCTTGAGGCCGCATCGACAGTGACCCGACCAGAGGAAGGCGCGTTTGATCCGGAACTGTTGAACAACCTCGACCTGCTGGAGCCGAAGTAATGCCACTTTCGCCATTGGCGCCTGCCGCGTTTCCGGACCTGCCGGTCATTGATGGCGTGACGTTTGCAAGCGCCGCGGCAGGGGTAAAATACAAAGACCGTTTGGACGTGATGCTGGCGCTTCTGGCGCCGGGCAGCACCATTGCCGGGGTCTACACCCGGTCTGCCACACGATCTGCCAACGTTCTGGATTGTCAGGCAAAAACCGGGTTGGCTGCTGATGGCGGCGCGGCGATCATCGTCAATTCCGGCAATTCCAATGCCTTCACCGGGAAGGCCGGTGAAGGCTCCGTCGCCCGCATTTGCGAGGCGGTGGCGACCCACACCGGGATCAGCGCAAACCGGGTCTTTACCTCGTCGACCGGCGTGATCGGGGAACGTTTGCCCGATGACCGGATCACCGCGAAGGTTGACGCACTTGTCGCAGGACAAGACCCCGCCGGGCTGGCCGGGGCGGCCAAGGCAATCATGACCACAGACACCTTCCCAAAGGGGTCGACCGCCACCATCGAACTTGACGGCAAACCGGTAAAAATTGCAGGGATTGCAAAGGGTTCCGGGATGATCGCGCCGGATATGGCGACAATGCTTGTCTATATTTTCACCGATGCCGCCATCGGTTATGATGCCCTGCAAGCCATGTTATCGGGCCACACGGATCAGACGTTCAACAACATCACGGTGGATAGCGATACCTCGACCTCTGACACATTGATCATCGGGGCGACAGGGGCCTCTGGTGTGGATGTCACCGGCAGTGAAGCCTTTGAAAAGGTGCTACATTCCGTGATGCTGGACCTTGCACATCAAGTGGTGCGCGACGGCGAAGGGGCCACGAAATTCGTCACCATCAATGTCGGCGGAGCCGCCTCGGATGACGATGCCCGCAAGGTGGCGATGGCCACAGCCAATAGCCCGCTGGTCAAGACCGCCGTTGCAGGCGAAGACCCGAACTGGGGCCGGATCGTGATGGCGGTGGGCAAGTCCGGCGCGATGGCCGACCGGGACAAACTGCGCATCACCTTTGGCGATATTCTGGTCGCAGAAAATGGCTGGGTGGCAGAGAGTTATACCGAAGAGGCCGGGTCTAACTACATGAAAGCGCAGGATATTGTGATCGGAATTGACCTTGGGCTTGGGAACGGCGCGTCCACCGTCTGGACCTGCGATCTGACACATGAATACATCCGTATCAACGCGGATTACCGATCTTGATGAAGACGGTTCTGGTCTCTGCTGTCGCCCTGATTGACGTCGACGGGCGCGTTCTTTTGGCGCAGCGACCAGAAGGTAAGTCGATGGCGGGCCTATGGGAATTTCCCGGCGGCAAGGTCGAACAGGGTGAGACGCCAGAGGTCGCGCTGATCCGCGAGTTGCAGGAAGAGCTTGGGATTAACACCTGGCAAAGTTGTCTGGCTCCGCTGACCTTTGCCAGTCATTCCTACGCTGATTTCCACCTGCTGATGCCGCTGTTTGCCTGTCGCAAATGGGAGGGCACGCCGCAGTCAAAAGAGGGTCAGGCGCTGAAGTGGGTGCGGGCCAACCAGTTGCGCGACTATCCGATGCCGGCAGCAGATATCCCGCTGATCCCGATCTTGCGGGACTGGTTGTAGGCCAAAAAGTTAACGCAGGACGATTCGGGCACCGCACGGGGGTTAATGCCCCTATTTTCGCGGGTTAACGCGGTCACAACCGATACACATCCGATACACAACCCATGCTGACAAAATCCAAAATCCTCGTGATTAAGGCAGCGTTCTTAACCATGTTCTGTTAAGAGAAAATTCACCACGATTTTGCAAATTGACCGGAGATGCCCGTGCCCAGATTTCATATTCCCCTGATCGTGCCTGTACTTGTCGTGGCAACGATGGCGGCGGCGCACGACGGCGTGAAAGACCCCACAGTGCTGGCGCGGATGAACGGTATGTCTGACCTTGGTGCGGCAACCAAAGTGCTGGGCGAAATGGCAACGGGAAAGACACCGTTTGACGCAAGCGCGGCACAGATCGCGGCGGACCAACTTGCGGCGCGGGCCGGGCAAATCGCAGCAGAATTTCAGGACCCCGCGACGGACCCAAAGTCAGAGGCACTGCCCAACATTTGGGAAGAGTTTGATGCCTTCACTGCCATCGCAACGGATTTGGAAACGGCCGCAACCGGGGCGCAATGGGTCAGCACACAAGCAGAACTGACCGAGGCTTTTGCGGCCATTGGCCAGACCTGCCGCGATTGCCACAGGACCTATCGCAAACGATAGCACTAATGAAAAAGGCCACCCGAAGGTGGCCTTTGATCGTCGTGATGGGCGGATCAGAGGGTCCGTTCGACCTCTTCCCGCTCGAAGATTTCGATCACATCCTCTGGGCGGATGTCATCGTAGTTCTCGAACGCCATGCCACATTCCTGACCGGACTGGACCTCTGGCACCTCGTCCTTGAAACGCTTGAGCGTCTTGAGCGTGCCTTCGTGGATGACCACGTTGTCGCGCAGCAGACGGACGCCTGCGGAACGACGGGCGACGCCTTCGGTGACGAGACAGCCAGCAACTTTGCCGACGCCGGTGACCTTGAAGACCTCTTTGATGTTGGCGTAACCGATGAACTTTTCCTTGATCTCGGCAGAGAGCAGGCCAGAGGCCGCCGCTTTGACGTCATCAACAAGGTCATAGATCACCGAATAATACCGGATTTCGACGCCCTTCTGGTTCGCGGTATTCCGGGCAGAGGCATTGGCCCGCACGTTGAAGCCAAAGACCGGCGCGCCAGAGGCTTCGGCCAGACCCACATCGGTTTCGGTGATCGCACCAACGCCCGAATGCAGGACCCGCACGCGGACCTCTTCGTTGCCGATCTTTTCCATCGCCTGAACGATCGCCTCGGCAGAGCCTTGCACGTCGGCCTTGACCAGAATGGGCAGTTCCGAGACATCCTCGTCCGCCTTGGCGTTCGCCATAAGCTGTTCAAGGGTCGTCGCGGCACCGGCGGCAGCGCGTTTGTCCTTGGCGGCCTTTTCACGGTAGTCGGCGATTTCACGGGCTTGCGCCTCGGTCTCGACCACGTTCAACACGTCGCCCGCCTCTGGCGTGCCATTGAGGCCAAGCACCTCAACCGGGACAGACGGTCCCGCCTCTTTCACGCGGTCGCCCTTGTCGTCGATCAGCGCGCGGACTTTACCCCACTGTTCACCAACAACAAAGATATCGCCCTGCTTGAGCGTGCCGTTCTGCACCAGAACGGTCGCCACGGGGCCACGGCCCACGTCAAGCTGTGCCTCGATCACGGCGCCCATGGCAGCACGGTCGGGGTTGGCTTTGAGTTCAAGGATTTCCGCCTGAAGCGCGATGGCCTCAAGCAGTTCGGGCAGGCCCTGACCGGTGATGGCCGACACTTCCACATCCTGCACATCGCCGGACATCTTTTCGACGATGACCTCGTGCTGAAGCAAGTCCGTGCGGACCTTGTCGGGGTTCGCGGCCTCGCGGTCGATCTTGTTGATCGCCACGATCATCGGAACTTTGGCGGCCTTGGCGTGATTGATCGCTTCGATCGTTTGCGGCATCACGGCGTCATCGGCAGCGACAACAAGGACAACGATATCCGTGACTTGCGCGCCGCGCGACCGCATGGACGTGAACGCAGCGTGGCCGGGGGTGTCAAGGAAGCTGAGTTCCTGACCGGCCTCTGTCTGGACCTGATATGCCCCGATGTGCTGGGTGATGCCGCCGGCTTCGCCCGCAACCACGCGGGTTTTGCGGATCGCATCCAGAAGCGAGGTTTTACCGTGGTCAACGTGGCCCATGATCGTGATGATCGGCGCACGCGGCTTGAGGTCTTCGGGCTTGTCCTCGACCTGATCGATCACGTCTTCCACGTCCGCGTCAGAAACGCGCACAACGGTGTGGCCAAACTCTTCGATGATCAGTTCGGCGGTGTCCGCGTCGATGGTCTGGGTCTGGGTCGCCATGATGCCGTTGGTCATCAGCGCCTTGACCACGTCAGAGACGCGTTCGGACATCCGGTTGGCCAGTTCGCCCACCGTGATCGCTTCGGGCAGTGCCACGTCGCGGAACACCTTTTCACGCTCGACCGTGCCACCCATCGCCTTGGCGCGGGCGCGGTCCTGTTTCCGCTTCATCGCGGCCATGGATTTCGGGCGCGCACCGCCGCCGCCACGCAGGGCGTCGTTCAGCGTCAGCTTACCAGAACGGCGGCCATCGTCGTCAGAGCGGCCCTTGCCGGGCTTGTTGTTACGGTCCTGGCTGTCGCGCTCGCGGTCGGTTTTGACAGGCGCACGCGTGGGCCGGTCAATCGCGGCCTCACCGGGCACAGCAGCCGCAGCGGGTGGCGCATTGGCAGCAGCCTTGGCTGTTTCAGCGGCTCGTTTCTTGGCCTCTTCTTCCTCGGCCTTGGCGCGGGCACGTTCCTCGCGGGCGCGATCCTCTGCCTCTTTGGCCTCGGCCTCGGCCCGGCGGCGATCACGTTCCTCGGCGCGGGCCTTTTCTTCGGCTTCGCGCTTTGCAGCTTCTTCTGACTCGCGGGCCTTGAAGGCCTGCAGGGCTTTCATCCGGCGCGCGTAGTCGGCATCCGACACACCGGCCGGACGCTTTGCAGGATCACCCGCCGCAGGGGCCGCCGTCGTCGTAGGCTTGGCCGCACCCGGCTTGGGCACCACAACGCGCTTGCGTTTGGTTTCCACCACAACGTTCTTGGTGCGCCCATGGCTAAAGCTTTGCTTTACGTTGCTGGGCCGCGATCCACCAAGACCGAGTGTCTTTTTGCCGTCGTTGTCGCTCATCTAGCTACTTGTCCTTCCCGGAGGCATTCTGTCCCCCGTCAATCTCGCGCAAGCCTTTCAGCTTTGCGGCTTCCTCTACAACACGGTCGCTGAGTCTGCCAGTGGCGAGCGCGCCATGTATCACACTTTGCCGCCCAAATGCCAAACCCAATTCCTGCGCTGTCAAACAGCCGAAGTATCGGGCACCTTCGGGCGTCCATAATTTCGTCTTGCCCCGTTCAGACCCGTCAGAGGCCTGTAACAGGACCCGGACCCGCTCACCACCGGCAAGCCAGCCCTTCACCTTCTCAAATCCGCAGACCGCAAGACCCGCTTTGCGGGTCAGGGCGATCAAATCTACCACACGACGCGCCAGTTGTCGTTCAACTTCCTGTGCCAAACCTTCCGGCACCGTGACGGACTGTTTCGCCGAGCGGCTGAACTGGCCCTTTGATGCGACCTCTAGCGCGGCACGATCAGCCGCGACATACATACCGCGACCCGGCAGTTTGCCCAGCACATCCGGCACCACCGAATTGTCAGGGCCGACGACAAAGCGGATCAGCCCGGACTTGGGCTGGCTTTCGCCCGTGACGATGCAGCGGCGTTCCGGCCCATCGTCACGGTTCTTTTTGGTTCCGCCCCGCGTCATCGCGTCTGGGATCAGAGGCCCATCAGGCCTCCGCCTCCGCGTCGGCTGCTTCGGTTTCGCCGTCGTCGTCTTCGGCGGTCAGATCCGCAGGATCAACCCAGCCCAGCATCACGCGGGCGGTCATGACCATATCCTGCGCCTCTTCCAGGCTGACGTCAAAGGGTTCAAGCACACCATCGTCCTTGGTGCGTTCGCCATCGACGGTTGTCCAGCCACCGGCCAGTTCCCAGTCGGCACAGGTTGCGAAGTCTTCCAGCGTCTTGACGCCATCTTTGGCCAGCGCCTCGATCATCAGCGGCGTCAGACCTTCGAAGTTCACAAGGCTGTCTTCGACGCCCAAGGCACGGGCAGCTTCCATCGCCTTGTTGTTGATGGCCTCAAGGTAGTCGCGGGCGCGGGCCTGCAATTCACCAGCGGTGCCTTCGTCGACACCTTCGATGACCAGCAGTTCCTCAAGCTCGACATAGGCGACCTCTTCCAGCGTGGTGAAGCCTTCGGACACCAGAAGCTGGGCAAAGAATTCGTCCAGATCAAGCGAATCCATGAAGAGCTTGGTGCGCACTTCGAATTCCGCCTGACGCCGCTTGGATTCTTCCTCCTCGGTCAGGATGTCGATATCTAGGCCGGTTAGCTGCGAGGCAAGACGCACGTTCTGGCCGCGGCGGCCGATCGCGAGCGATAGCTGCTCTTCCGGGACGACAACTTCGATCTTGCCCGCTTCTTCGTCCAGCACCACCTTGGCCACCTCGGCCGGTTGCAGCGCGTTGACGAGGAAGGTCGGCATATCCTCATTCCACGGAATGATGTCGATCTTTTCGCCCTGCAGTTCGTTCACAACGGCCTGCACACGGCTGCCGCGCATACCAACACAGGCCCCCACGGGGTCAATCGAGCCATCGTAGGAGATGACGGCGATCTTGGCGCGCGAGCCGGGGTCACGGGCCACGGCCTTGATCTCGATGATGCCTTCGTAGATCTCGGGCACTTCCATCTTGAAAAGCTCGGCCATGAATTCCGGCGCAGTACGTGACAGGAAGATCTGCGGCCCGCGCTGTTCGCGGCGCACGTCCTTGATAAAGCAGCGGATGCGGTCGTTCGGGCGATAGGCCTCGCGCCCGATCTTTTCATTGCGGCGCAGGATCGCCTCACCGGCGCCCACGTCGACGATGACGTTGCCGTATTCTTCGCGCTTGACCATCGCGTTGATGATCGTGCCAGCGCGATCCTTGAATTCTTCGAACTGCTTGTCGCGCTCGGCCTCGCGGACCTTTTGCAGGATCACCTGCTTGGCGCTTTGCGCAGCGATCCGGCCCAGTTCAACCGGTGGGACCTCTTCCACAAAGCTGTCGCCGATCTGGGCGCCGCCAGCATAATCGGTGATCGTCTCGCCCTCGCGAACCCAACGGGCATTGGCCTTGCCGGGGTCTTCAAAGTAGGGCTTGGCCGTGTCGGTGGTGAATTCGGCCTGATAATTCTCAAGCTCTTCCTCATCCACCACGGTGCGGACGCGGGTAAAGGTCGCCTTGCCGGTCTTGCGGTCGATGGCCACGCGGATGTCCATTTCGGCGCCGTAGCGCGACTTGGCTGCGCGGGCGAGTGATTCTTCCATCGCTTCGACCACCAATCCGGGGTCGATCATCTTTTCGCGGGCCACGGCCTCGGCTGTTTGCAGCAGCTCAAGCTGGTTGGCAGAGGTGATTGCCATCAGGTCTTCTCCTTGTTCGCGCTGGGGCGTTTCTTGGATTTGGTTGTCTTGGACGGGGCGACGTTTTCGTCGCTGTCGATAATGGTTTCGATCTCGTCGAACTGGCTTTCGTCGATCTGGCCTGCATCCTTGCGGCCCTTGAGCACGTCGCGGATCAGGTCATCGGTCAACACCAGCTTGGCGTCGGTCAGCCAATCGAACTTAAGGCCAATGGTGCCTTCTTCGATCTCGATGAGCACTTCATCGCCGTCAACACCGGCCAATTGGCCCTTAAAGCGGCGGCGGCCGTCGATCAGTTCTTCGGTTTCGATCTTGGCCTCGAACCCCTGCCACTGGTCAAAGTCCTTGAGCCGGGTCAGGGGCCGGTCGATGCCGGGGCTGGACACTTCAAGCGTATAGGCGTCCAGGATCGGGTCTTCGACATCGAGCACGGCGGAAATAGCGGTGCTGATCTGGCCGCATTCGTCCACCTCGATGGTACCATCGGGTTTCTGCGCCATGATCTGAAGCGTGCTTTCCTTGCCGCTCATCAAGCGGACGCGCACGATTTCAAACCCCATGTCTTCCACGACGGGGGTAATAATCTCGGCGATGCGGCGATCTATGGCCGCTTTTGCGATCATGTCAGTCATCTGTCGTCCAAGCACAAAAAAACGGGCGCGCGGCCCGTTGCGATTTCGGTGGTGTCGGGGGTGGAGGCCGACGCCGCTGTTATGCGGGATATAGGCTATGGCCTGCCCTAGCGCAAGGGCCTGCGTTACTGGCCCAAAAGTGCATTCAGCTCTGACAGGACCGAACCGGTCAATTCCTGCCCGCCCGTCAACTGGGACTTGGCCGTGTCCAGCCGTGCGACGGCGGCATAATAGACCTCAACCGAGGCATTATAGCGTTCGGCGGCGTCCTGCAAAAACGCCAGATATTGCCCATCAGGAAAAATCAGTGCGACCTCCTCCGGCGTCATTTCGCTCAGCAGCGTATATTGCCGGTGCAGCAAATGCGTTCTTTCGAAGGCGCGGTTCACCGAAGCCGTCGCGCTACGGATCATCTCGATTCGTGCATTTTGTGTGGAACGTGCGCGGCTGACAGTGCTGTTGCTATCGCGGTCGCGACGAGAGGCATGATTGGCCAGACCGGAACCAGAATCCTGCAGAACCCCGCTGGCCGTCCCCGATCCGCGGTTTGAGCGGCTGGGCCCATCGGAGCTGACCATGCTGATATCGATCTTGGCAGCCGTACTTTTAGGCTTTTGCGCTGCGGCGGGGCTTGCCACCAGACTGATCGCCAACAGGGCGGCTCCGTAGATCAACCACGAACGCTGGGACTTCTTTTTGAAACACGACACGGCGGGCAACTTTCAATCATTCTCACACAACGCCCCTCCACCTTTGTTAACCATAGATTCGGGCTGAAAATTGTTCGCACAAAGGAAAACGCCCCACCAAATGGCGGGGCGTTTCGTTGAATTGTGGCGAGGTGGCCTAGGCCACTGACCAGCGCTCTGCCATGCGCGCGTTGTCCATCTGCCAGAGGTTACCAACCGTGTCAGGCGACACGATCCGGTTGTTCACGGCCTGGACGTAGTTGGCGAACATGGGCACCAGAACACCGCCATCGTCACGCAGGATCTGCTGCATTTCATGGTACTGTTCGCGGCGCTTGTCGCTATCAAGCTCGGCACGGGCGCTCAGCAACAGCTCTTGGAAGCGGGCGCTGTCTTTTTCGTCCCACTGGCTGTCATTCCAAGGCACGCCAGCCTCATAGGCGGTCGCGAACATCCAGTCTTCGGTCGCACGACCCGACCAGTAACAAGCGCAGAAGCCCTTCTTGAGCCAGACGTTGGACCAGTAACCATCGGATGGTTCCTGCACCACGTTGATGTTGATCCCGGCCTGAGCGGCAGACGCCTGATAAAGCTGGGCAGCATCAACGGCACCTTCGAACGCGGCATTCGACGCGCTGAGTTCGATGTCGAGTGAATCCAGTCCGGCCTCTTTGAGGTAGAACTTGGCCTTGTCCGCATCAAACTCGAGCTGTTCCATGTCGGCGTGGTAGTACTGGTTGGCAGGGCCGATGGGCGTATCGTTGCCGACCGCACCGTGACCCAGCAGGATCTTGTCGACCAGTTCCTGACGGTTGATGCCGTACTTCAGCGCGCGACGGACGTTCACATCGTTATATGGCGATGTGTCGGTCAGCATCGGGAAGCTGTAGTGCTGGTTGCCGGTCACTTCCTGAATGCGCAGGGCGGGGTTCGCCTTGAGCAGGGCTTCGGTCTTGAAGTCGATCCGGTTGATTGCGTCAACCTGACCGGTCATCAGCGCGTTCATCCGCGCGGTGTTGTCGTTGATGGCAATATATTCGACCTCATCAAAGAAGCCGGCACTGTCACCTTTGTAGTGGTTTTCGTACCGCTTACCGACAAAGCGGACACCCGGATCGAAGGCCACGACGCTATAAAGGCCCGTACCGATGCCCTGCGCGATCGCGTTCTCGATGTTGCCCGCAGGGAACATCAGGATGTGATAGTCGGACATCAGATAGGGGAAGTCGGCGTTGCCAGAGGCCAGCGTGAACTGCACCTGATGTTCGCCCATCTTCTTCATTTCGGTGATGGCTTCGACAATCGGCTTGGCGGCCGACTTGGAATCCTCGCCCACGTGCATCTGCAGCGATTCAATCACGTCATCAGCACCAAACGGCTTGCCGTCGTGGAACGTCACGCCCTGACGCAGGTTGAACGTCCAGGTCTTGGCGTCAGCGGAAGCTTCCCAGCTTTCGGCCAGTTCGCCCTGCAGGCTGCCATCAGCGGCCACTTCGGTCAGGCAGTCAAACACGCAGCCGTGCGCGGATGCGATCATGAAGATGTCCGAATGTGTCCGGCCATCCCAGCTGTCAGAGGTGTTTGCACCACCCAGACCGGCGGTCAGTTTGCCGCCACGGGTTTGTGCGCGCAGCGGCAGGCCCGTCAGGCCAAGCACACCGGCAGCAACACCGGTCTTCAATAGACCGCGTCTGCTAAATTGAGTCATCGTTTTCTCCCTAGTTTACGATACGGGGCGTTCTGCGCCCACTTTGATCATCCCGCCCTAAGCGGGGGTGATTCGGATTACATCTTATCAACGGCAGCGTCGCCGATGTTATCAACTCCACGTTCCTGCAGCAGATTTGTCAGCCAATCAGGGTCCATTTCCGGCACTGAGGACAACAATAGATCCGTATAGGCGTGGTGCGGTGGGGTAAACATCGCCTTCTTTTCCCCCTGCTCGACCACGCGGCCATCTTTCATCACCACTACTTCGTCGGCAATTGCACGCACGGTTGCAAGGTCGTGGGTGATGAACATGTAAGAGAGTTTGAGCTCATCCTGCAGTTTCGCCAGAAGTCGCAGAATGCCTTCGGCGACAAGCTGATCAAGGGCCGATGTGACCTCATCACAGATGATGAACTTTGGCTCTGCGGCCAGCGCGCGGGCAATGCCGATACGTTGCTTCTGGCCACCAGAAAGTTCCGAGGGCAGGCGGTTATAATACTGGGTCGGTTCAAGCTCGATCTGGTCCAGCAGGCTGTCGACACGCGCGCGCAGGGCTTTGCCTGTCAGACCGGTGTAGAACTGCACCGGGCGCGAGATGATGTTGCCAATCGACATGCGCGGGTTCAGCGCGGTGTCAGCCATCTGATAGATCATCTGCGCCTGCCGCAGCTGGCTTTTGTCGCGCTTGCGGTAATCGGCGGGCAGGACGTTGCCGTCAAAGGCAATTTCGCCCGCCTTGGGCGGCAGAAGGCCGGTGATGCAACGCGCGGTCGTCGATTTACCCGACCCGGATTCGCCCACGACCGCCACGGTGCGGCCTTCGTGGATGTCAAAGCTGACGTCATGCAGCACCGGAACGGTGCCATAGGCCGCATCGACATTACGCACCGACACAACGGGCACCGCACCCGTATTCACGGCCGGCTTGGTCGGGCGCTCAAAGCTGCGCACGGCCCAAAGGCTTTTCGTGTATTCCTGCGTTGGCGCGGCCAGCATCGTGCGGGTATCGGCGGTTTCAACCTCATCCCCTTTCAGCAGCACTTTGATCTGGTCGGCCATTTGCGCCACGACAGCCAGATCGTGGGTGATGTAGATCGCGGCGGTGTCATATTCCTCGACGATTTCCCGGATCGATGCGAGCACCTCGATCTGCGTGGTCACATCCAGCGCGGTGGTCGGCTCGTCAAAGATAATCAGGTCAGGCCGGCAGGCCATGGCCATTGCCGTCATGGCGCGCTGCAATTGCCCGCCCGAGACCTGATGCGGATAGCGAAATCCGATCTCGTCGGGGTTGGGCAGGCGCAACTTGCCGTAAAGCTCGACCCCATCGGCGATACTGTCGGCCTTGGACATCACGCCATGTTGGGTCGGCCCCTCATAATGCTGTTCAATGATCCGGTGTGCGGGGTTAAACGACGCGGCCGCAGATTGCGCCACATAGGCGATGCGCTTGCCCAAAAGGCCACGCTTCACCGCGGCAGAGGCATTCACAAGGTCAATGCCGTCAAATTCGACCGACCCGCTACTGATCCGCACGCCGTCCCGGGTGAATCCCATCGCGGCCAGACCCAGCGTGGACTTGCCAGCACCGGATTCTCCGATCAGGCCCAGCACCTCGCCCTTTTGCAGGGTCAGATCGACGCCATTGATAATCGGGTTCCACTGTTCGTCAGAACGCCCCTCAAGACGGATATCGCGGATTTTGAGAAGTGTGCTCATTCCTTCAACCCCGATGATTTGTGCAGCATCCAGTCGACCACAAAGTTGACGGCGACGGTCAGCAGCGCGATGGCACCCGCAGCCAAAAGCGGTGTGACAGCGGCCAGCGGCGCGAATTGGGCAAAGTTGATGAAGGGCGCCAGATCACGCACCATCGTGCCCCAGTCGGCCAGAGGCGGCTGGATACCCACGCCAAGGAAAGACAGCGCCGCAATGGTCAGGAACACAAAGCAGAACCGCAAACCGAATTCGGCCAGAAGCGGTGCAGTGGCGTTGGGCAGGATTTCACGGAAAACCAGATAGCCCAGCCCCTCGCCGCGCAGCTTGGCGGCCTCGATATAATCCATCACCACGATGTTCAGCGCCACAGCGCGCGCCAGTCGGTAGACGCGGGTGCTGTCGATCACGGCGATAATCACCACCATGAAGAAGGTCAGCGGAATGCCCAAACGCGGCGCCCAGACAGAGGCGATGGTCATCAGCAAAAGCGCAAAAATCAGCGACGGGATCGCCATCAGCACGTCAACGCCTCGCGACAAAAGCTGGTCCAGCCAACCCCCGAGCGTCGCCGCCAGAAAGCCCAGCGTCACACCGATCACAAAGGCCAGAAGTGTGGTGACAAAGGCAATGCCCACCGTGTTCTGCGCGCCATAGATCAGGCGGCTCAGGATATCGCGGCCGATATTGTCCGTGCCAAGTGGGTAATCCGGATTGCCGCCCAGCGCCGGGTCACCACCGGGCAGAACGTTGGCGGCACCCAAAATCTCGGCCTGACCATAGGGTGCGATCGCGCCCGCAAAAATCGCGACGATTGAATACAGGATGATGACGAGGATGCCGAAGGATGCGGTCAGTGGCATGGACCGAAAGAGTTTGCGGCTCCAGGCGCTGCCTACGTATTTGCCGAATTGCTTGAAAGCAAAAGCCGCGATCATCGCGATTATCAGCCCCTGCACGGCCCAGCGGAAGAACATGACAGATGCGACAGCAACGCCCTGTTCGGTCTGCGTCGGCTGAAAGTAGAACCGCACGGCCCAGATCAGCAATGCCGCGCCAAAGACATAACCAAAGGCCACGCTGAGCGGCATATCCCGAAAGCCGGGCGCATTGCTTGTGGCCTTTTGACCGGCCCAGCGGAATGCCCAGGCCACGGCCAGAATAGCCAGCAGGACACCCGCAATCCAAAGTATCGTCATCATTTGGGGTGCCTCAGACGTGGGTTGCTGAGGATCGACAGGATGTCCGCCGTCAGATTCAGCAGGATATAGGCCGCAGCGAAGATCAGGCAGCAGGCCTGCACCACGGGAATGTCACGGATTTTCACGCTGTCCACGAATAGCTGGCCGATGCCGGGGTAGACAAAGACCACCTCGACGACGACCACACCTGTGATCAGATAGGCAAGGTTCAGCGCGATCACGTTGATGATCGGGGCCAGCGCGTTGGGCAGGGCATGTTTGACGATCACCCGCATCGGCGACATGCCTTTGAGCCGCGCCATTTCAATATAGGGTGAGGCCAGCAGGTTGATGATCGCCGCACGAGTCATGCGCATCATATGCGCGGTCACGACAAGCGTCAGCGTCAGCGCGGGCAGCAGGCTTTTCTCGACCCGCTCGCTAAAGGGCATGCCTTCGTAAATGTTCGAAAGGCTGGGCAAGAGTGGGTTGAGCACGGCAAGGAACAGGATCAGCACATAGGCCATGAAGAATTCAGGGCTGGAGATCGAGCTAAGCGTTGTGATGTTCGCCACGCGGTCAAACACCGAGTTGCGGAACAGGGCCGCCATGACACCCAGCGTCACCGCCACAGGTACCGCGATCATCGCAGTGACAGAGGCCAGAAAAAGTGTGTTCGAGAGGCGCGGTGCAATCTGGTCGATCACGCCGACATCACCGGCCCCGCCCAGATTGGTGCGAAAGTTCAGCTGCGCAAAGCTCACGCCCAGATCACCGCGCAGGATACCCCCCAGCCAGCCAAAGTAGCGCACGATCAGAGGTTCATCCAAACCCAGATCGCGCCGGATGGTGGCAACCGCCTCGGGCGTCGCACCTTGTCCAAGGATGAGTTCTGCAAAATCACCGGGAAGGGCGTTGACTGCCAGAAAGATAACGATGGATACAACCAGAAGCGTCAGCAGCCCCAATAGCAGGCGCTGCATGATAATCGTCGCGACATTTCCCAAAGTCTGTCCCCAAGTGGCCGTAGCCTTACCCTAACGACCAAACTGGTTCTGTAAAGGTTAAAGGCCCAATACTTTGGGATTGCTCGCAAACCTGTCCATTGTGCGCACTAATTCGGCACTGATGCCCGGTTCAGACAGCGCGTGCCCGGCGCGCCCGATCATGTGAAGCCGCGCATTCGGCAGCGCCGCTGCGAGGCGATGGGCAGAGACTGGCGGGCAGATCATATCGAACCGGCCCTGTACGATCACCGCGGGCAAATGCGCGATCCGGTCAAGGCAATCCATGATCTGGCGGTCCGGCCCCAGAAAGCCATCGTTGTGAAAATAGTGGTTTTCAAGCCGGGCAAAGGCGCGGGCATAATCGGCGGGGCTTTCACCGCTGACGCCATCGCTGCCCATTGCCGCAAGCGCATTTTCCCACGTGGCCCAGGCCCGGGCGTAGCGGATTTCCTGTATCCGGTCACCGCTGAACAGCCGCCGGTGATAAGCAGCAATCATATCGTCCCGCTCATCCCTTGGGATCAGCTTTTCGAACCGATCCCAAAGGTCAGGCCAGAACCGGCCAGCCCCACCGCCATAGAACCAGTCAAGCTCTGGCCGGGTCATCAGGAAAACGCCGCGCAGCACAAAGGCAATCACCCTCTCTGGGTGGCTTTGCCCGTAGATCAGCGCCAGGGTCGCCCCCCAGCTGCCGCCAAAGACGATCCAGCGGTCGATCCCAAGCGTCTTGCGGATCAGCTCGATATCATCGACCAGATGCCATGTTGTGTTGTGCTCTACGCTGGCATGGGGCCGCGACCGGCCACAGCCACGCTGATCAAACAGGATTACGCGATAGACGTTTGGATCGAAGTAGCGGCGCATCGCCGGGCTGCACCCGCCCCCCGGCCCACCATGCAGCACCACCACGGGGATTCCATCAGGATTGCCGCATTGTTCGACATAAACCCGGTGGCCGTCGCCAACGTCCAGCATCCGCTGATCGAACGGGTCAATCGGCGAATATAAATACGCGGTTGCGCTCTTTTGGCTCAGGACCTTATCCATATCAGACCTATATAGGGCGTATGAGACGGAAACCATGACACGCGGGCGAAGGCAATGACCACCGACACAATCGACCCTTCAGAAATCGCCAAGTTTGAGGCGATGGCCGCCGAATGGTGGGACCCGGCGGGCAAGTTCAAGCCGTTGCACATGATGAATCCGGTACGTCTGGACTATAGCACAGGTCAAATCGCGGCTGAGTTTGACCGCGACCTCAGCCAGTCCAAGCCGTTTGAGGGGCTGCACATTCTGGATATCGGCTGCGGCGGCGGCTTGCTGTGCGAACCGATGGCGCGACTGGGCGCGACGGTTGTTGGTGTGGATGCCGCCCCGCGCAATATTCCGGTGGCAAAGATCCACGCGGAGCAATCCGGGCTGGACATCGACTATCGCGTCGGCACGGCAGAGGCGATGGCCGCGGCGGGCGAACAATTCGACGTCGTCCTGAACATGGAGGTCGTCGAACACGTGGCCGACCCCTTGGGCTATCTGACCGCGTGTCAGCAACTTCTGAAGCCCGGCGGACTGCATCTGTGCTCCACGATCAACCGCAATCCCAAAAGCTTTGCGATGGCAATTGTGGGCGCGGAATACGTGATGCGCTGGTTGCCCAAGGGCACGCATGAATGGAACAAGTTCATCACCCCGGATGAGCTGTTCGCTCTGCTTGAACAGGCCGGGCTGACGCCCGTGGACCGCAAGGGCTATGTCTTTAACTTCCTCAGCTTCACCTGGGGCATGTCAGATCGCGATCTGTCGGTGAACTACGTCACCGCCGCGACGAAACCCTAGTATCCTTTCAGCAGGACGCCGGTGATCGTCTCTGTATGGGCAAAGCCCATGCGGCGATAAAGCCGCCCGGCGTCACCATCCGCGTCTGCCACGATGACCGGGGTCGCATGGGGCGCACGGTCCAAAGCCCAAAAGCAGCAATGCCGCAAAAGTGCAGCGCAAATGCCGCGCCGCCGGTGGCTTTGGCGGGTTTCAACGTGCTGGTAGCGCGCGACAGCGGCATCGTGAAAGATGCCCATCTGCGCCACCAGCAGGTCACCCTCAAACGCACCGAACCACTGGCCGAGGTCGCGGGCAACCTGTTGCCGCCGCCCGGCACTGCGTCGTTGCAGATAGCCGATGTGGCTGTCGGCAGGGTGGCCCTCTTCCACGCCAATCTCCAGCGAAAGCGCAAGCGCCTGCCCCCAATCCGCCTCAGACAGCAAGGGGCGCAGGGTGATGCCTTTGGGCGGCTCTGCCGGAGAAATTTCGCCTGTAAGCGTCAGCGCGTCGCAGACGTCCCGTTCATAGCCCACGGCCTCGAACGGCGGGGCGGCTTCGCTGGCGACCAACCCAGGAACATCCCAAACCATGGCGCGGTGTTTGGCGTCTGGAAAATGCGCGGTAAAGGCGGCCTCTGCCGAGGCGACGTCAATATCGGTGTGTTTCAGGATCAACTGGTTGCCCATCCAGAAATCCGGCTCTGCCGGGGTTTCCTGCACCCAATAGTCGCCGTGATCGATCAGCCGGGTCAGCCCGTCCATGACGAGCAGCTCACTGCGCAGCGCGAGCGACTTCATTCCGACAACTTGGACCGCAAGGCCCGCAGGACCGGCAAGGTGGTCTTGACCCGATCTTCGCCAACGGTGCTGACAACATCAGAGATGATCGGCGCAATGGCTGACAATGCGGCATCCCGCGCCGACAGGCCCGAAGGACTGATCGAGACCATCTTGCGCCGGGCATCATCCCAATCAGGGCGAATATGAATCCATCCGGCCCATTCCAGTTTTGTGAGCGTGTTGGTCATCGCCCCGCGCGTCAGATGAAAGGATTTCGCCAGTTGCGCTGGCGATTTTTCAGAAGTGCTATGCGCCAGATGGTTCAGCACCATGAAGTGCGACAGTTCCATCCCCTTGGGCAGGACGCGCGCGACGCTCATCCGGGCAAGCTGATCAACAGCCAGCAGTTCTGAAAAAAGCGAGACGGCTAGATTCTGGTTTGGGTCGGTCATCAGGGTCCTGCAAACGGGCGATCATGCGACAGCGATGGAACGCGGCTGCGTGCTTGTGCCACTTCCCCAAGGTCCAGATCAACCGTTGCGATGCCTGTCGCGGTGCCCATGTCCAAAATGACCTCTCCCCATGGGTTCACCACCATGGAATGCCCAAATGTCTGGCGCGGCGCGCCTGCGGGCTTTGAGGGGTCATCCGGTATCGTCACATGATCGCCGGTTTGGGCGGCAGCAATCACGAAGCATCCCGTTTCAATCGCGCGCGCCCGCAAAAGCGGTTCCCAGTGGGCGGCACCCGTGGTGCGCAGAAAGGCGGCGGGCACCAACAGGATATCGGCCCCGGCCTGCGCGAGCAGACGATAGAGATGCGGAAACCGCAGGTCATAGCAGACCGTCAGGCCAAGTGCCGCTTGCGGCATCCGGGCCAGCACTGCGCGTTCGCCGGGGCGATACCCGGCGGATTCGCGGAAATGTTCGGTGGCAGAGACCTGCACGTCAAACATGTGGATTTTATCGTATTCTGCGACGATCTCGCCCTGATCCGAGATCAGAAAGGACCTGTTGGCAAAGCGCCCGTCAGGATCCCCGGTTTTCAGCGCCAGTGATCCCAGCGCGATCCAAACGTCGTTCTCTTTCGCTGCCCTGCGCATTGCGGCCAGCGTCGGGTCATTATCCTGACGCGACAGCACGGCCCGCTGCCGTTCCCGGCTTTGCGAGATGCAGTTCGTCACCTCTGGTGTGCAGATCAGTGTCGCGCCATCAGCCGCCGCGTCATTTACCAACGACAGGGTCGTCTTGAGGTTGGCGGCGGGGTCCTCCCCCACCGACAGTTGGAGGAGGGCAACCCTCATGCGGCGAGCAGCGCATCCAGCTTGCCTGCGCGTTCCAGCGCATTCATGTCGTCAAAGCCGCCGACATGCGTGTCACCGATGAAGATTTGCGGCACGGTGCGGCCACCGTTGGACCGCTGCATCATTTCAGCGCGTTTGCCGGGGTCACCGGCCACGTCGATTTCCTGATAGGACACGCCTTTGGCAGTCAACAGGCGTTTCGCCATCTGGCAATAGCCACAGGTGGGCGAGGTATATAGAACAACGGTCTGCATTGCATGCATCCTTGGGCAGCTTCTGTTGGCCCCTATTTAGGCGTCCTTGGCCACCCGCGCCAGTGTGAGAACGCACAGCCGCCCTGCGCCAATGGCCAGCAATGCCTCTGCACAGGCGGCCAAAGTCGCGCCAGAGGTCATCACGTCATCCACCAGAACGACCTTGCGACCCTTCAGCAGCACGGCGCGCCGCGGATTATCAGTGATCGCCTGCGACAGCGCGGCAAAGCGGGCGTCGCGGTTGTGGCCATCAAGCGGCTTTGTCTTCACCGGGCGGTACAAGGCATCAACGCAATGGGTTGCCCCGGTGATCTTGGCCAGTTGTGCCGATAGCAAGGCGGCCTGATTGTATCGTCGCTTCAGCAGCCGCGACCAATGCAGGGGCACAGGCACCAGCACCGGATCATCCGACAGGATGTCGCCCGCCCGCTGTGCCATCCAGCGCGCCGCTGGCACTGCCAGATCGGTGCGGTCGCCGTGTTTCAGGGCCAGCACAAGCCTGCGGCCCTTGTCTTTGTAGATCAGGGCCGCGCGGCCCTTGATCCAGGGCCGAGCAATGGTCATGCAGTCGTCGCACTGCACGGCCTCACCGTCATCCTCGCCCAAAAGCGGCATGCCGCAGGTGTTGCACACAGTGCCTTGGATAAACCGCGTTTCTTTCCAGCAATCTGCGCAAAGACCATGCTCTGACTCGACCGCAGCCTCGCAACCGACGCATTGCGGCGGGTAGATCGCGCGAATGACGCTTTGCAACTGCATCGAAGCCTCCTACATGGGGGCCATGACAACCCCGCCCCGCCTGTGTGACCGCGCGGCCCTTTTGGACCAGCGCAAACGTGCCACCGCTGATCCGGCGCTTTTCCTGCACGAATGGGTCGCCGACGAAGTGCAGGAAAGACTGCAAGAGGTTAACAGACCCTTTACAGACGTGGCGATTGTGACCGGCTGGCCGCAGATTTGGGCAACACGGTTTCCTGAAGCGCACATCGTCCCGGATGAGGATGCTCTGGCGCTTGAGGTTGGCCGCTTTGATCTGGTGATCCACGCACTGGCCCTGCATTGGGCACAGGATCTGGTGGGGCAATTGGTGCAATGCCGCCGCGCGCTGCGGCCCGACGGGCTGTTTATCGGGGCACTTTTTGGCGGGCAAACGTTGCAGGAACTTCGCGCGGCGCTGGCACAAGCAGAGGTGGCGGTGACCGGGGGTCTGTCGCCACGCATCGCACCCATGGCCGAAATCCGAGACTTGGGCGGGTTGTTGCAACGGGCAGGTTTTGCTTTGCCGGTTGCGGATTCCGCATCGTTGCCGGTGGAATACAAGGACGCCCTGCACCTGATGCACGACCTGCGCGCCATGGGCGAAGGCAATGCGCTGGACGGGCGGATCAAGACCTTTACCCGCCGCGCGGTCATCAATCAGGCGCAAGCGCTTTACCCGGCAGACGGCATCGCGACATTCGAGATCGTCACGCTGACCGGTTGGGCCCCGGCAGAAGGCCAACAACAGCCCCTGCGCCCCGGTTCCGCCAAGGCGCGACTGGCCGATGCGCTTGGCGTGCCGGAATTTGACCCGGACTCATCCAAATCATGATGGTTGGCGTAAAGACTATAACTCCTGCATTGGGCGGGGTAAGGAACGGAGCATGACGATGTTTGACGCCACCCCGGAAGAGCGCCCGGCGACCTGCCCCATGCATGCCCCCGCTGACCACCCTGCGGTGAAACCCGCCCGGATTGGCATTCTTGTTGCCAATCTTGGCACCCCGGATGCGACCGATTACTGGTCGATGCGCCGCTATCTGAACGAATTTCTGTCCGACAAACGCGTCGTCGACTATTCCGCCTGGCTTTGGCAGCCGCTGTTGCAGTTGATCATCCTGACCAAGCGCCCATTTTCATCTGGTGCTGCCTATAAATCCATCTGGAATGAAGAGGCGAACGAAAGCCCCTTGCTGACGATCACCAAGGCCCAGACCGCCGCAATCAAGGCGCGCATGATGGACCGCTATGGCGATGACGTGCGCGTCGATTTCTGCATGCGCTACGGCAACCCATCCACCAAGTCCAAGGTGCGCGAGATGGTCGAGGCCGGGTGCCAGAAGATCCTGTTTTTCCCGCTTTATCCGCATTACGCGGGTGCCACGTCGGCCACGGCCAATGACCAGTTCTTCCGCGCCTTGATGGAGGAAAAGTGGCAACCAATCACCCGCACGGTCGAGCCCTATTATGAAGACCCCGCCTATATCGACGCGCTCGCCCAATCGATAGAACGGGCCTATGCGGCAGCCGAAACCAAGCCACAAAAGCTGGTTTGCAGCTATCATGGCGTACCTGAACGCTACCTGCGCGAAGGCGATCCCTATCATTGCCAATGCCAGAAAACGACGCGGCTGCTGAAAGAGCGGCTTGGCTGGGATGACACCCAGATCGTGACGACTTTCCAAAGTCGCTTTGGGCCAGAAGAATGGCTAAAGCCCTATACCGTGCAAGAGGTTGCGCGACTGGCCGAAGAAGAGGGTGTGAAGAACATCGCGGTCTGCGCCCCTGCCTTTTCTGCCGATTGCATCGAAACGCTGGAAGAGATCAACGAAGAGATCAAGGAAAGCTTTGAAGAGGCAGGCGGCGATCACTTCACCTATATCCCCTGCCTCAATGACGACCCGGCGCATATCGACGCGCTATGCGGCGTGATTGATCGCAATCTGGCAGGTTGGGTGCAGGGTTAGCCGGGCGTTACCACTGAAAGTCCTTTGGCCCGATAGGCTGCGAGGGATGGTTGGTCTTCCGCAATCAGGGTTTTGATCTTTTCTGTCCGTAAGACCGGAAAGGGTGCGGCTGTCCCCAACTTTTCGACCGTCACGGCAATGGCGACGCGGTCGCTAAAGGCAGCCATTGTCGCCTTAACTTCGGCCTCGCCCGCGTCAAACGCGGTGACACCAAGCGTGGATTCAAACCCGCAAGTTCCCAGAAACAGCCAATCGGCTTGCAAAGTTGCGATTGCGGCACGGGTTTCCGGACCCAGACAGGCCCCAAGGTCAGGGTGATAGTGCCCGCCCAACATGATCAAACGCAGATCGGATCGCGCCGTCAGCAGATGTGCGATGTCGGGCGCATTCGTGGCAATCGTCAGGTTCATGTTCTCAGGCAGGGCGCGGGCAATCGCCGTGTTGGTGCTGCCTGCGTCGATCATCACCGTTTGCCCGGGCTGCAACAACGTTACTGCTGCCTGCGCCAGACGCGCCTTTTCCGACGCCAGATGATCGTGCCGCATGACCAACGAACCGGCGGAGGGTGCAACCGCCCCGCCATAGACTCGTTGACACAGACCCGCAGATGCCATCTGTCGCAGATCGCGGCGGATCGTATCCTCTGACAGATCAAACCGCTGCGCGAGATCGCGGGCGACGACGCGGCCCGCCCGGTCAAGTTCGTTTTTTATGATTTGCCTGCGTTGCGCGGTCAGCATCCTGGGCCTCTTTGAGTGCAAACAGCTGTTGCACGTTTTGCACGTTTGTGCAAGTTGTTGCGCAAGTTTCGAGGATTCTCCCATGTCGCTCTCGTCCCGTCTTGCCCCGCACCAGCGCGTTTTCGCCTCCTTTGCTGTCTATGCCTTCGGGTTGGGTCAGATCTATCCACGGCTGCCTGATGTCAAATCCGCCATGGGCATTGAAGAGGGCGCTTTGGGCCTCGCACTTATCGGGGCCGCACTGGGCACGTTGATTGCGCTGACTTTCGGCACGCCTGTTGTCGAAAGGCTGGGACACCGCCGCACTGTGCTCTGGCTGACACCGTTGTTGTCGGTCTTTTTCGCCGTGGCAATCTTTGCCACCGGTCCGGTCGCGCTGTTCCTTTTGCTTATCCCGGCCGGCCTGACCATCGGCGCGTTGGAAATCGTGATCAATGTCGAGGCGGACAGGACAGAGGCCGCTCTTGGTCGCCGCATCATGAACCGGTCCCATGCATTCTGGAGCATCGGCTTTTTCGGGGCGGGTATCTTTGGCGCATTGATGATCCGGCTGGGCCTGCCACCACAGATGCACATGGTGCTGGTTGTACCGCTGGTAACGGCGGCCACCTGGCTGTGCTTGTCAGACTTTCAGCCCGCCGCGAAACGTGGCACCGACACCAGCGAAGAGAGCCCGATGTTCGCACGTCCTTCGCTGGCCATTCTGGTGCTTGTGGGCGTGTCCATTTCGGCGATGGTGATGGAAGGCGCATCCATTGACTGGTCCGCGATCTATATGGTCGAGGTTTTCGCGACCGCCCCCTTT
Organism: uncultured Paracoccaceae bacterium; assembly: GCA_947493335.1. Classification (GTDB taxonomy): domain Bacteria; phylum Pseudomonadota; class Alphaproteobacteria; order Rhodobacterales; family Rhodobacteraceae; genus CANMYO01. The sequence continues at coordinate 509,436 of CANLQO010000002.1, forward strand.
ATGGGCGGGCTGGCCGTCGCCTCTGCCGCATTGTCACAGGCGACCGTGCGCTATGTCGCCGATGGATTTGTGGATCGCTATAACCCGGTGCGGGTCGCCCGCGTCATGCAAGGGATGATGGCGCTGGGCGTGATCATCGTCTTTTTCGCCACGGGCCCCATAATGGCGCTATTGGGCTTTGGCTTGTTGGGCGCGGGCACCAGCGTAATGTTCCCGCTGACAATGTCGGCCGCCGCCCAGCGCGATGACCGGTCAGCCGCGATCAACGTGGCTGCACTGGCGCAGTTTTCGTTCATCGCATTCCTGTTGGGACCGCCGCTTTTGGGCTTCATTGCCGAACACTTCGGCCTGCGCTGGACGTTCGGGATTGGCTTGCCGCTGATCCTGATGAGCATGGCGTTGTCAGGTGCATTGGCCCCAAGGAAGGTATAGGGCGGAGCTTTCCCCGCCCAGATCGTCAGATCAACAGCACCTGCGTGCCGACACCGGTCATGCTGAACAGTTCCGCGATATGCTCATTATAAAGCCCGATGCAGCCGTTCGATGACCGCCGCCCGATCTTGCGCGTATCGTGGGTGCCGTGGATCCGGTAGTACTGCCACGACAGATAAAGCGCATGAGTTCCCAAAGGGTTATCCGGGCCGGGGCCAATGTATTCGGGCCATTCGGGGTTGCGTTCGCGCATCGACGGCGTGGGCCGCCAATCCGGGCCCTCGACCTTGCGGATCACCTCGGTCCGGCCCTTGCGGGTCAGATCTTCGGTCAGCGGCACGGAGGTCGGGTAAAGCTTGTAGATCGATTGGTCCTCGGACCAGAAATGTAGCGCGCGACTTTGCAGATCGCACAGGATCGCGCCCCCTTTCAAACTGCTGAAATAGGGCTGCCAATCCAGCGAGCGAAAGCTGGAAATATTGCGCTGCACCGCACCGCTGATATCACGCTCTACCTCTGTGCTGCCGGCTGTTTGCGCGACCGCGCCGGTCCCGACCACAGCCGCGGACGCGGCCAGAAAGCCGCGGCGCGACAGGTTGCTCTTTTTGTCCTCGTTCATCACACAATCCTTTCGGCGGATTTCGGTTTTGACGGTATCTAAGCACTTGCCCTGCGCCCCGCAAATCAAAGATACGTCAGTACGGCAGGCCATTGCCGATGTGTGTTTGATGTGCAGCGCTCTTCAGGCTACTAGAAGCAAAACGTAAAGGTGGATTGAGGCAATGTTACGACGTGATCTGTTACTTGGTTTGGGCGCCCTTGGGCTGACCGCCTGTTCAAGCGGGACGTCGGGCCGGATTGGCCCCGATGGGCTGCCGCTGCCGCAGGTCTACAACATCGGGCCGGAAGATACCGATGACATCCAGTTCCGGATGCTGGACAGCGTGAACACCCTGCGCGCCGCCGCCGGTGCGCCACCGGTGCAATTGGACAGCCAATTGAACGCCGCCGCCGCCACCCATTCGCGCGATATGTCGGTACAGAACCGGCCCTGGCTTTTCGGTTCTGACGGGTCCTCGCCCCTGGATCGCGCCCGCCGTGTCGGCTTCCGGGGCCGCGTGACAGGCGAAAATATCTCGGAAAGCTATGAGACAGAGCTTGAAACGCTCGCCGCTTGGATGCGCCAACCTGATACCCGCGCTGTTGTGCTTGACCCCAATGCGCGCCGCATGGGCATTGCGTGGTTTCAGGAATCCGCAGGAAAGCTTTGGTGGACGATGACGATGGGCAGCGATCCAGCCGCGATCCAGCCGATCCCCTCTGCCAGCCCAATCACGACGGCAGCGATCACCAACTAGGGATAGATGTAGACGAGGGTGCCGTTTTTCACCATCGCATACATGTCTTCCATCTCTTCGTTGGTCACGGCGATGCAGCCCCATGTCCAATCGGTCTCACCGACGTATTCGTCGGGCGTGCCGTGAAAAAAGATGTCGCCACCGGGGCTTTTGCCGATGGCTTTGGCCTTGGCGATGTCATTGGCGTTTGGATAGGAAATGCCCAGCGACAGATGGAACCGGCTGGCCGGGTTGCGCCGGTCGATGCGGTAGGCCCCTTCAGGTGTGCGCCCATCGCCCTCAATCTCTTTGTGGCCTTCGGGCGCAAAGCCAAGCTGGAATTTGTAGGCGGCAAGCTGCGTGTCGTGATGCAAAAGCTGCATTACACGGGCGTTTTTGAACACCTGAATGCGAGTGACCTCCGGCCCTGTGTAGCGCTTGAACTTTGACGGTGTGCAGGCCGTCACAAAAGCCGCCACCGCGCTAAGGATTGCTGTGCGTCTGGAAAAGATTTTCACTGCCCGGTCCCCGGTCTGCTGCCGACTTTCGTTTAGCCATACACCATTTTGTGTGACCCAGATAGCGGGGCTTCACGGACGTGTGAACTGGGCAGCGACCTCAACATGGGCCGACCAGCGGAATTGATCCACCACCTGCACCCAATCAAGGCTGAAACCCGCCGTTGCCAGGATCGCCGCGTCCCGCGCGAAGGTCACCGGATTGCACGATACCATGGCGATGCGCGGCACCTCCGATTGCGCCAGCGTAGCGACCTGCGCCTCTGCCCCTGCACGGGGCGGGTCAATGACGACAGCCTCAACATGGCGAAATTCATCGGGTTCCAGCGGACGGCGAAAGAGGTCGCGCGTCTCCGTCGTGACCCGTTTGAGGCCCTGTGCCTCACGCCAACCCCGGTCGAGCGCGTCAAGCATCGCCGCCTCGCCTTCAACCGCGTGGACCTCGGCCTGTTCAGCAAGCGGCAAGGCAAACGTCCCACACCCCGCAAAAAGGTCGATGATGCGCTTGGCGTCACCAACCGCATTTTGCACCGCGCGCAACAGAGCTGCTTCGCCGTCAGCGGTGGCCTGCAGAAACGCGCCGGGCGGCGGTGTGACCAGTGCTGCGCCAAAGGTTTGATATGGCGGATGCAGCGTGACCACGGGCTCATCCGCCCATGTCAGCCGCGCGATGGGTTTGCCTTGGGCAAATGCGGCAAGCTCTACCCGCAGCTGCGGGGTCAGTGGCAACTCTGTCCCGATGAGAATGTCAGCGCCTGCCTGACTTTCGGTGACAGTCAACGCAATCTCGGCCTTGCGCGACGCGGCGATGACTGTCAGTTGCTCCAGATCCGGGAAAAGCGCCACAATCCCGGGGGTTAGCAATTGGCAATCGGGCACCGGGATCAGCGTATCGGACCCGCGCGCGTGAAAGCCGACCATCGCGCCCTTTTTCGTGCGTTTGCCCGCCAGTTTCGCCCGTCTGCGCGATTGCGGTGGCGAGATATGGAGTGGCAGAAAATCAGGCGTCAGCCCATGCGCGCCCAGCGCCTTTTGCACGATCCCCAGCTTCCAATCGGCCACAAAATCATCCGCCGCGTGCTGCATCGCGCAGCCGCCGCAGCTTTTGAAATGGCGGCACGGTGCGGCAACACGTTGGGGTGATGGTGTTAGGACCCGCGCGCCATCCTCTGTGACCTCAATGATTTCACCGGGCAAAACGCGTGGCACAAAATCGCCCGCATCCGTGCGGCCCATGCCAAGATGGGTCAGGCTTTCTACTGTGGCAGACATTTATTCAGCCGCGTCCTTGATATTGATGAACCCGCCCGACTGCCGGTTCCAATAGCGCGCATAAAGCCCGCCCTTGGCCAGCAAATCGGCATGCGTGCCCTGCTCTGCAATCCGGCCCTCGTCAAGCACCACGATCCGATCCATCTGATTGAGCGTCGAAAGCCGGTGCGCAATCGCAATCACGGTCTTGCCTTGCATGACACTATCAAGGGCGGTTTGAATGCTCGCCTCAACCTCTGAATCAAGGGCTGAGGTCGCCTCGTCCAGCACCAGTATCGGCGCGTCCTTCAGGATCGCGCGGGCAATTGCGATCCGTTGCCGTTGACCCCCAGACAGCTTTACCCCGCGTTCGCCAAGGTGGGCGTCGTACCCTTCGCGTCCGGCAAAATCCCGCAGGTCCTTGATAAAGTCATGCGCCTCTGCCCGGCGCGCGGCGTCATAGACCGCATCAAATTCTGCATCCGGTTTGCCATAGAGGATATTATCGCGTGCAGAGCGGTTAAACATCGCCGTTTCCTGCGTGACCATGCCGATCTGACGCCGCAGACTTTCCTGTGTGACCTGCGCGACGTCTTGCCCGTCGATCAGGATCTTGCCGCGTTCGGAATCATAAAGCCGCAGCAACAGCGCCACGAGTGTCGATTTCCCGGCACCAGAGGCACCGACAATCCCAAGTTTTTCACCCGAGGCGACGTTCAACGACACACCATTCAGCCCACCGTTGCCGCCGCCATATGTAAAGACGACGTCCTCTAGCGCTATTTCGCCTTTGGTGACTTGCATCTCGGTTGCGTCAGGATCGTCCACCAGTCCGTGCGGCGGGGACAGCGTGCGGATCGCGTCCTCAAGCTCGCCGACGTTGGCATACATGCCCATCAGCGTGAAACTGACCCAGCCGGTCATCTGCGCCAGCCGCAGCCCAATGGTGCCCGCCACCGCGATGTCACCGGCGCTTGCGGCCCCGGTAGACCAGAAATAAAGCGTGGCCCCGGTCAAAATCAGCGGCAGCGCCCCGGCCAAGGTCATCAGACAAAACCGAAACGATGCGGACAGCCATCCAAACTGAACCGAGACTTGCCGCAGATCGTCCAATGCGCGCAACGCCGCCTGATCTTCGTAATCGGCATGGGCAAAAAGCTTGACCGTTTTGATGTTGGTGATCGTGTCCACGATCTGGCCTGTCACCATCGCCCGCTCTGCCGCGCGCGCTTTTGACCGTTCGCGAATGCGCGGCATGAAAAAGCGGATCATCCAGATATAGGCGATGACCCAGACCGCCAGCAGCAGCGCAGAGCGGGCATCAAGCGTGAACATCAGGATGACCGATCCGATCAAAGAGGCGATGGCGAAAAACACCGTATGGATCATCTCGATCACCAGATCGGTGCCAGCGCGCGCCGCCTGCCCCTGCTTGGTCGCAATACGGCCAGCAAAGTCATCGTCGAAGAATGTGACTGACTGGCCCAGCGTGTGCCGGTGCAGCCGCGCCATGATCTGGTTCATCAGCGCAGGCGCAATGACCACCGATTGCAGCACACCCGATGCGCCCAGAATGATCGGGCGCACCAGCATGAAAAAGGCCCCAACTGCCAATAACAGAGCCACATTTTGCCCAAAAAAGGCTTGCGGCTCTCCGGCTAGTGCTGCGTCGATCACGAGCCCGAGGATCAGGGCCGAGGCCACATCAATCGCACCGCCAAAGACCGAAAAGATCGCCCCGACACCGATGTATTTGAACCCGCCCGAAAAGGCCCAGCGCATAAACGGCATAAGCCGGTTGGGCGGCGGGCCTTCAGCTGGCGCAAAGGAATCGATCAGATTGGCAAGACGTTCCTTCATTCCGCCACAACCCTGTCGTGACCAAGAAACCCGCCCGATTGCCGCGCCCAGAACCGGGCGTATTGCCCGTTTGCGGACAGCAGGCTGTCATGGGTGCCATCCTCGATGATGCGGCCCTGTTCCATCACGATGATCCGGTCCATCTGCGCAATGGTCGACAGCCGGTGCGCAATCGCAATCACTGTCTTGCCTTCCATCATCCCACGCAGAGTGTTCTGAATCGCCGCCTCAACCTCTGAATCCAGTGCAGAGGTCGCCTCATCCAAAATCAGGATCGGCGCGTCCTTCAGGATGACGCGTGCCAGCGAAATCCGCTGCCGTTGCCCACCCGACAGTTTCACACCGCGTTCGCCGACTTTCGCGTCATAGCCTTTGCGGCCTTCGTTATCTTCGAGGTCCAGAATGAAATCATGCGCCTCCGCCTGCTTGGCGGCGGCAATCATCTGATCCTCGGTCGCGTTTGGGTTGCCATAAAGGATGTTGTCGCGCACCGAACGATGCAAGAGCGCGCTGTCCTGTTGCACCATGCCAATCACGCTGCGCAGGCTGTCCTGTGTGACGCCCGATACATCCTGCCCATCAATCTCGATCACGCCGCTTTCGGCATCATAAAATCGCAAAATCAGCTTGATGAGGGTCGATTTTCCTGCGCCAGAGGTGCCGACAAGGCCGACCTTTTGACCCGGCTCAATGGTCAGGTCGATGTGATCCAGCCCGCCTGCCTGTTTGCCGTAGTGGTGCGACAGATCACGGATCATGATCCTGCCTTCACCCACGGTCAGTGGCGTTGCGGCCTTTTGATCGACCAGCGTGATCGGCTGGGCAATCGTCTCCATCCCCTCTGACACGATCCCAATGTTCTGATAAAAATTCGACACTGCCCACATGATCCAACCGCTCATCCCGTTCAGCCGCAAGGTCATCGCGGCCGCCGCGGCAACGATCCCGACCGTCGCCGCGTCAGAGGTCCAGAGCCAGATCGCCCAACCCACGACGCCCAGAACGAGGATGCCATTCAGCAGGATCAGCGCGATGTCCATGATCGAATAAAGCCGCATCTCGCGCATGAAAGTCTGGCGAACGGTCTCAATCGCCTCATGGGCATAGTCGAGTTCGCGATCATGATGCGCGAACATCTTGACCGCATGGATATTGGTGTAGCTGTCCACCACCCGTCCGGTCACCGCGCTGCGGGCGTCAGAGGCGGCCTTGGACGCGGGCGCAATCCGCAGAATCACCCAGCGCAGCAGGAAAAGGTAAGGCACAAGCCAGAACATCATCGGGATCAGCAATCGGGGGTCGGCGCTGTTCAACAGGATCGCGGCGCCGATCAGATAGGCGATAGCGAAAGTGATCGCATCGAATATCTGGAACAACGCCTCACCCGCCGCGCCCGGCGTCTGCATCACCCGGTTGGCGATACGGCCTGCAAAGTCGTTTTCAAACCAACCCACCGATTGCCGCATCACCTGTCGGTGCGACCGCCAACGGACAAGCGCGCCAAAATTCGGCAGGATCGTATTGTTCAGCAGCGCCACCTGAACCGCTTGCACCAAAGGCCGCAAGGTCAGCAAGAAAAGCGCCAAGAGCCCAAGTTCGAGACCATTTTCCGACCAAAACGTTGCTGTTTCTGTTTCTTCCAGCGTATCGACAAGGTCGCCCAGATAATAAAGCAACCAGATCTCAATCGCCGCGATAATGATCGACGTCAGACCCGCAAGCAGAAAAACTTTGTGAAATGGCCGCGCGTATTCACGCAGAAACGGCGTGAGTTTCTGCGGCGGTTGGTCGGTCTCCTGATACGGCGTATAGGGATCGACGAGGCTTTCGAAATAACGAAACAAGGGGAGGGCCTCTGCCTTTCAGACACCTCATATAGCGTGGATCAGGTCAGAGGAAAACCAGCCCCGAGAAAACAACAAGGGCGGCGGCCATGATCCGCATGAAACCTTGCCAAAGCGCGGGGTCTTTCAGCAGTTTTGACAGCAAATGGCCGGTGCTGGTCCAGAAGGTGCAAACCGCCAGATTGAGCGTTGCAAAGGTTGCGCCAAGGGTTTGCGCCTGCATCATCGGGCTGAGGTCCGGGATATAGGCGAGCGCGGCGAGTGCCACGGCCCAGACCTTGGGATTGACCCATTGGAACAGCACCGCCTCTAACAAGGTGAAAGGTCTGTCAGCGCTGTCCACCTGCGCCGGTTTCGCGTGCCACAGGCGATAGGCCATGACGAGAATCCAAAGGCTGGCCGCGATCTTGAGGATCAGCGTCAACATTGGGGCGGCTTGCAGCAGCGTGCCGACACCAAGGCCGGTCACGGCAGCAGTGATTCCCACGCCCAGCGCCACGCCGATGATGTGCGGCACGGTAGCACGAAACCCAAACCGCGCCCCCGAGGCCGTGAGCAGAATGACGTTCGGACCGGGCGAAAACAGGCCGAAAAACACAAACCCAATGAGTGCCAGATCAGGCAAGCAGGTCGTCCTTTGTCAGGGTGAAGCCCGAGGCGATCCATTTCTGTTCGGCGGCTTTCAGGGCCCGCCCCAAGGCCGCGCCCTGCAAGTCAGGCATCAGGTCAGCGGCGGTCAGCGGAAAGGTCTGGCAGGCAGCATCGGCCACCGCCTGCACCTCTGCGGGGTTCACTATTTTGCCAAGGCTGGCCGCAAGGATCATCAGCCGATCAAGCCCCACATCCGCGCCATGACGATAGGCCAGTTCCGGCGCAGGCAAGTCACTGGACAATAGGTCCCGGCGCGTCGCCTGCTGTTTCGATAACCGCAGGCGGTCGACCTCACCGCCCAGCGCGGCAAGGCGTCGGATCGGATCAGGCGGCGCATCCTGCGCTTCCTCGACATGGATCAAGACCGGCAGGACGTCTGGCGCCGCGCCGGGCAACACCCGCAAAAGCGCGCCACTCGCGGCCATTGCAGCAACAGCAGGCGCGGGGTTGGGGGCCGAAAGGAGTTTGAGCATTTCCTGCCCGATACGTTCGGCTGAAAGCGTTTCAATCCCGTCCACTCCGGCTGCGCAAGCGGCCAAGCCTTCGGCGTCCATGCCCAGCGCGGGGTCGCCGTAGAACGCCGTAAACCGGAAGAACCGCAGGATGCGCAGATAATCCTCTGCGATGCGCTGGTCTGGATCTTCAATGAAACGTACCCGCCCGGCCTGCAAGTCGGACAAGCCGCCCAGCGGGTCAATCACCACGCCGTCGGCCCCGGCATAGAGCGCGTTCATCGTAAAATCGCGGCGGCGGGCGTCATCGGTGATTTCAGTCGAAAAGGCCACCACGGCCCGGCGACCGTCGGTTTCCACGTCGCGGCGAAAGGTCGTGATCTCAAACGGGACATCATCGCAGACAACCGTCACTGTGCCGTGGTCGATCCCTGTGGGGATAGCCTTTAACCCCGCCTTTTTGGCCAGCGCCATCACTGTGTCGGGCACCGCGTCGGTTGAAATATCCAGATCACTGACCGGGACACCCAGCAGCGCATTGCGCACACATCCGCCGACAAAAAGTGCCTGGTATCCCGCATCGTTCAGCATCGCGCAGACCGCCTGAGACGACGTGTCAGTGAGCCAGGGCGCGTCAATCCGGGTCATGGCATCCGGTCCGCAAGGCTGCGCAGAATCCGGGCGGTGGCCCCCCAGATGTAATAGGGGCCGTAAGGCACGGTGTAATAATAACGCGCCCTGCCCTGCCAATGGCGCGACTGGATCAGGAAGTTGGCGGAATTGGTGACATGGGTCAGAGGCACCTCGAATACTTCGCTGACTTCGCCCGCCTCTGGCACAGGGGCGAAATCACCGTCGATCAACGCCAGCACTGGAGTGACCTGATAGCGGGTCACGGTTTCATGGGGCGGAAGACTGCCCAGCACGCGAACCTGAGCGGGATCAAGGCCAATCTCTTCGCGTGCCTCCCGTAGCGCGGCCGCAATGGCGTCGGCATCTTCGGGGTCCTGCCGTCCACCGGCAAAGGCGATCTGGCCGGGGTGATGTTTCAGCCGCGCCGAACGCTTGGTCAGCACCACATGCCCTGTCTCTGCCCGAACCCCAACCAGCACAGATGCTGGCGTCAGCGCGCGACCTTCAGGCAATGTGACATCATGATTTAGGTCATAGTCAGAAGAGGCGCGGCCCGTCATGGACAGCGCCTCTTTCAATTGGCGTTCAAGCTCAGGCCCCGTCACCCGTGGCCTCAAACCCCAGTACATCGGGCGCAAATTCGTAATGCGCCCCGCAGAACTGGCAATCGGCGGTGACGATGCCTTCGTCAGTGGTCATATGTGCAATGTCCTTGGCCGAGTAGATCGACAGGCTTTGCTTGACCTTCTCATCCGAACAGCTGCACCCAAAGGCGATGGGCTGCGCATCAAAAACGCGCGGCTTTTCCTCGTGGAACAAGCGCACCAGCAATTCGGTTGGCTGCACGGTGGGGCCGATCAATTCGATCTCTTCCACCGTGTCCAACAGCGTGTTGGCGCGAGTCCAGTTTTCGCCCTCTTCCGCGTCGAGGATGTCCGACGCGGTGAGCAGACCTTCTTCGCCGGTCGCATCTTCCTTCGCCTGCAAGGGAGAGGCCTTGGGCATATGCTGCAGCATCACGCCACCGGCGCGCCAATGCTCACCTTCGCCCGGCAGCGTGCTTCGGCCGTGGGTCAGCGTGAACCGGGTTGGGATCTGTTCGGACTGGGCAAAGTAAGTCTCTGCACAGGCCGACAGCGATCCGCCGGCGATGGGCGTGATGCCCTGATAAGGGGCCATGCCCTCGCCCTGATCAATCAGGATCGCAAAGTACCCTTCACCGATCTGGTCGAAACCGGGCGCATCAAGGTCAAGACGCTCTTCATCATAGCTGGCATAGGCGCGAATGCTGGCCGGTTTGCCGTCAGCGGTCGGACCATAATAATCGGTTGCAATCAAACGCGCGGCACCAGAGCCGCGCACCTGCAACGACAGCTTCCAACGCAGTTTGATCGTCTGACCGATCAACGCGGTCAGCAACGCCATCTCGGCCACAAGGCTTTCGATCACCGGGGGGTAATCATGCTGGCGCAGCACCTCTTCCAGGACACCGTCAAGACGCGCCACGCGCCCCCGGATGTCAGAGGCATCCAGTTGGAAAGGCAGGACTGTATCGTCCCAAGCGATTTGAGAGCTGATGCTCATGGGGTTTCCTAACGTGTCCGGAATTGGCATATCGCGCCTATATAGGCAGAGCAAGGCAAGGTCCAAGGGGTCAGCAGCTATGATCAGACGGTATGGCGAGACACCCAAAGTCGGGCAACGCTATCGGGTGCGGGCCGGGGCCTATGCCGTCTTGCCAAGGGGTGGGCAGGTCTTGCTGACCTGGCAGGACGATCCACATTTTGAGTTGCAACTGCCCGGCGGCGGGATCGACCCCGGCGAAGGTGCCATTCAGGCGCTCCACCGCGAAGTGTTTGAGGAAACCGGCTGGCGCATTGCCCGCCCGCGGCGGCTGGGCATGTTCCGCCGGTTCACCTTTATGCCCGAATACGACATGTGGGCCGAAAAGGTGTGCCACATCTTCACCGCCCTACCTGTCCTGCAATTGGGTCCACCGTCGGAGCCCGGTCATACCGCCGTCTGGGTTAGCCCGGAGTTCGCGGTTGAGCATGTCTATAATGAAGGTGACGCTGATTTCGTGGCGCGGCATTTGCTTGGCTAGCGATTGGCATCCTTGCCCTTGTTTCGCAAACCCGATATCGCGCCACGCGATAGATTTGCGAAAGGTCTTGCCCCATGTCCGCCCCGAAGAAAGTCGTGCTTGCCTATTCTGGTGGTCTCGATACCTCGATCATCCTCAAGTGGTTGCAGACGGAATATAACTGCGAAGTCGTGACCTTCACCGCCGACCTTGGTCAGGGCGAGGAGCTTGAGCCAGCCCGCAAGAAGGCCGAGATGATGGGCGCGTCCAAGATATACATCGAAGACATCCGCGAGGAATTTGTCCGCGATTTCGTCTTTCCGATGTTCCGCGCCAATGCGCTTTATGAAGGCGTCTACCTGTTGGGCACGTCTATCGCGCGGCCCTTGATCTCGAAACGGTTGGTCGAGATTGCCGCCGCCGAAGGTGCCGACGCCGTGGCCCACGGCGCGACCGGCAAGGGCAATGATCAGGTACGCTTCGAACTCGCTGCCTATGCGCTCAACCCTGATATCAAGGTGATCGCGCCTTGGCGCGAATGGGATTTGTCGAGCCGTACCAAGCTTTTAGAGTTTGCCGAAGCACATCAAATTCCTGTCGCCAAGGACAAGCGTGGTGAAGCGCCGTTCAGCGTCGACGCCAATCTGCTGCACACCTCGTCGGAAGGTAAAGTGCTGGAAGATCCCGCTGAGGCGGCCCCTGATTACGTCTATCAGCGCACCGTGAATCCCGAGGATGCCCCCGACACGCCCGAGTTCATCGAGATCGGATTTGAACGTGGGGATGCAGTATCGATCAACGGTGAACGGATGTCGCCTGCGACGATCCTGACCAAGCTGAATGAGCTGGGCGGAAAACATGGCGTGGGTCGTCTTGATCTGGTCGAAAACCGCTTTGTCGGCATGAAATCCCGCGGGATTTATGAGACACCCGGCGGGACTGTATTGCTCGAGGCGCACCGTGGTATCGAACAGATCACGCTCGATTCCGGTGCAGGGCATTTGAAAGATTCGATCATGCCGCGCTATGCGGAACTGATTTACAACGGTTTCTGGTTCTCGCCAGAGCGTGAAATGTTGCAGGCGCTGATCGACAAGAGCCAGGAACATGTCACGGGCTCGGTTCGCGTGAAGCTTTACAAAGGTCTGGCTCAAACGGTAGGACGCTGGTCCGATCACAGCCTGTATTCAGAGGCGCATGTGACGTTCGAAGATGACGCAGGCGCCTACGATCAAGCCGACGCACAGGGCTTTATTCAGTTGAATGCGCTGCGGCTGAAACTGCTTGCGGCGCGTGATCGTCGTTTGAAGTAGCGATCCCCGGGGCGCAGGCCCCGGGATCAAACAGATCACCCCTTACGAAAACCAAGCCTTCCTGCGTGCTTGGGACAGTCACGGGTGTACCCAAGAAAAGTTTCGAAATTGGTTTAAGGCGCCAGACGAAGTGCGTGCAATTTTTCGTAATATGGCAGCGCTTCGTTAAGAATTTCTGTGTGGTCCGGCCCCAAAGTCGGCAGCGGCCCTTCCGGCCCTGCAAAACCGGTGCTGGCGTGGATCGCGCCGTACCAATGCGCGGCCCATATGCCATCTTCTTTCCGGCCACCGGCGGGCCAGGACAGCATGGCGGGATCAAAAGCTAACCCGATGGCATCGCAGAGCTTTTCCAGCATGACCTGAGGATCTTGCCGGATGTCAAAGCTGTCGATCACGTGCCCGTCCAGCGCCTGATAGACCTGCCATTGCTGCCGGAAGCCGACATCATCCGCAGTCACCTGATCCCGTTTTGCGCCATAACTCGCAATCACACGAGCTGGGTGCCGGATCAGGTGGATGTTCACACAGTCCTTTGCCCAATCCATGGGGACGCCGTCGATCATGTGATGCGGCATGTGTTTCATGTAGAAATGGGGTTTTTCGCCTGTGTTAGAGTCGATTATTTGCCGCGCAACAGACACCGGATCGCTCTCGTGCGCTGCGATAATTTCATCCCGCATCGGATGATCCAGACCCGTGGCAGCCAGATAAGGGGCATAAAACGGCTCGTCCCAGACGGCGCAATCGGACCGCGCGCCAAAGCTGTACATCATGGCCGTTGAAAGGTTCCGTGGCCCGGACCACATCGCGATTTTCATGAGCAACATCCCGTACACAATCGATGCACAACCCGTACATACCAAAGTCCTGATTGTCATTAACCCCTGCACGGTGGGGAAATATTCCATTCAGTAAACTGCACGTGACATCACGCGGCGGTGAGTTGATTGACGTGGGCGCGGACGACAAGACTTTGCGACAAAGGAGATCAGCCATGTGCATGAAAACCCAAACTCTCAAATCGATCCTTCTGGCGCTGGCCATTGGTGTCGGCTTTTTGCTGCAGGCCGCACCGGCCCACGCCCGCGACATCCAGACCGCGACCTTTGCGGGCGGCTGTTTCTGGTGCATCGAATCCGATTTTGAGCGGGTGCAGGGCGTGGTCGATGTGGTGTCGGGCTATACCGGCGGCACAACGGCGAACCCCACCTATGCCACGTTGAAGGGATCAGGCCATTACGAGGCGGTGCGGATCACGTATGACGCGGATCAAGTCAGCTATGCCCAATTGCTGAGCCTGTTCTTCCGCTCTGTCGATCCCACGGATGCGGGCGGGCAGTTCTGTGACCGCGGGCCAAGCTATCGCACCGCGATCTTCGCGGCGAACGCAGCAGAGCGTCAGGCAGCAGAAGCGGCCAAGGCGCAGGCCCGGCGCGATCTGGGCCAAACGATTGTTACGCCGATCCTGAATGCCAGCACCTTCACAGAGGCCGAAGCGATCCATCAGGATTACTACAAGGGCACCAAGATCATTCTGACGCGCCGCGGACCGAAGTCGCAGGCCGAAGCCTATAAGTTCTATCGCAATGCCTGTGGACGGGATCAGCGAGTGCTGGAATTGTGGGGCTCTGCCGCGCCGTTCGCGAACCATTCCTAAGTGAATTTCGGGCGAAAACGCCCGAATTAGTGTCGAAATGATAGCACTTCAGACAAATCCGGGATGACGTCAGCAGTGCCGTGCCGCGTCACCATCAGCGCCCCGGCGCGCATGGCCTGATCAATCGCCTGCGCCATGGGCATGCCGCGATCGAGTCCTGCCAAAACGTACCCGGTGAAGGTATCCCCTGCCCCGGTCGTATCCACCGGATCGACCTTGATCGCGTCGAAGTGCTGGTGGCCGCCGTCGCCATACCAATCGGCACCCTCGGCACCCAGCGTGACAATCACATCCTCGACCCCCAGCTGATCGGGCGACTTCCCGGTCGCGTCTTTCAGCTGCGCGGCCTCAACCGCGTTGAGGATCAGGAAATCGAGAAACGGCAGAACCGCCTGCACGCGGTCGGCGTCAAAGGGGGCGGCGGCGTAGGCCACGCGCAATCCCATATCGTGGCCAAGCTTGGCTGCCGTGCGTTGCAGGTTGGTTTCGTTCTGAATGATTAGCCAATCCTCGGTTTCGGCCTCTGACAAGGCGGATTGCAGGGTGGCCTGCGGTATCTGCCCGTTGGCCCCGGGCGCAAGGACGATCATGTTTTCACCTTCTTGATCCACAAAGATCAGCGCTTGGGTGGTCGGCGCGTCAACTGTCGCGACAAAGCGAGTATCGACGCCATATTCCATCAGGCGATGCGACGCCCAGGCACCATCAGCCCCAACGGCGCCAATGTGATGAACGGTGGCGGCGGCGCGGGCGGCGGCCACGGACATATTCGTGCCTTTCCCGCCCAAAAACGTGTCGAATCCGGTCGCTGACAGCGTTTCTCCTGCGACGGGAATATGCGGGACGGCATAGACCAGATCCGCGTTGATAGAGCCGAGGTTCCAGATCGCCATGGCTTATCCCACCTTACAGGCCGCGATCACGGCCATGTTCAGGATGTCGTTGACGGTGGACCCGGTCGAGCAAATCTGGATCGGTTTGTCGACGCCCGAAAGGATCGGGCCGATCACCGTAGCACCCGCCATTTCCTGCATCAGCTTGACGCTGATCGAGGCGGAATGCCGCGCGGGCACAACCAGGACGTTGGCCGGACCTGTTAGGCGCTGAAACGGATAGTTGGCCTGCGCCACGGGGTTAAGGGCGACGTCGACCGTCATTTCGCCCTCGTATTCGAAATCAACCTGCCGGGCATCAAGCACGCGAGGTGCCATATGCATCTTTTCCGCGCGCTCTGAGACCGGATAGCCGAAGGTCGAGAACGAAAGGAAAGCGACACGCGGATCAAGGCCGAGGTCGCGCGCCACGGATGCCCCGGCGGTTGCAATATCGGCAAGGTCTTCGTCATCAGGCCATTCGTGCACCAGCGTATCTGCGATCAGGATGATCTTGCCCTTGTGCAAGACGGCAGAGACGCCAACGGCACCATGTTCGGCATCGGCGTCAAAGACATGGTTGATAAGTTCCAACACATGGGCCGATTTGCGGGTTGCCCCTGTCACCATGCCGTCGACATGCCCATGCGCCAGCATCAGCGAGGCAAAGACATGGCGGTCCCGCGCGGCCATGCGGTGCACGTCCTGCATGTCATAGCCTTTGCGGTTCAGACGGTCGTAAAGGAAGTCCTTATAAGTGTCTAAATCAGGGGTATTTGCGGCATTTACCACTTGAAGTTCGTCAATTGCATCCGCCATACCTTCGGCTTTCAACCGCTCTGCCACGTCCGCCTCGCGCCCGACGACAAGCGCTTTGCCAAGACCGGAGCGCTGGTACATGACCGCCGCACGCAACACCCGATTGTCGTCGCCTTCGGCGAAAATTACGGTCGATTGAGCGGCACGGGCGCGGGCGTTGAGGCTGCGCAGGATCGACTGCGTCGGGTCCATTCGGGATTTCAGCGATTCCTCGTAGCCGTCCATATCGACGATGGGTCGCCGGGCAACGCCGGTCTTCATCCCGGCCTGCGCCACGGCGGTTGGAATGCGGTGGATCAGTCGGGGATCAAAGGGGGTCGGAATTATGTAGTCGCGACCAAAGCTAAGCTTTTTACCATAGGCCATCGCAACTTCATCTGGCACGTCCTCCCGCGCGAGGTTGGCGAGCGCATGGGCGCAGGCGATTTTCATCTCGTCATTGATAGCGCGGGCGTGGATGTCGAGCGCGCCGCGAAACAGATAGGGGAAGCCAAGGACGTTGTTGACCTGATTGGGGTAGTCAGAGCGGCCGGTGGCGACGATCGCGTCAGGGCGAACCGCGTGCGCATCTTCTGGCGTAATCTCTGGATCGGGATTGGCCATGGCGAAAATGACCGGGTTTTCCGCCATGTTAGACACCATTTCCTGCGTCACGGCCCCTTTGGCAGAAACACCAAGAAAGACATCGCAGCCCTTCATCGCATCATCCAAAGTCCGCGCCTCCGTGTTGGCGGCATGAGCCGATTTCCATTGGTTCATGCCTTCGGTGCGGCCCTGATAGATAACGCCTTTGGTGTCGCACATGAGGCAATTGTCGTGCTTGGCCCCCATCGCCTTGACCAGTTCCAGACAGGCGATGCCGGCGGCCCCTGCCCCGTTCAGCACAATCTTCACATCCTCGATCTTCTTGCCGGACAGACGCAGCGCGTTGATCAGACCGGCGGCGCAGATCACCGCCGTGCCGTGCTGATCGTCATGGAAGACGGGGATGTCCATTTCTTCCTTGAGACGCTGTTCGATGATGAAACACTCGGGCGCTTTGATGTCCTCTAGGT
Organism: uncultured Paracoccaceae bacterium; assembly: GCA_947493335.1. Lineage (GTDB taxonomy): Bacteria > Pseudomonadota > Alphaproteobacteria > Rhodobacterales > Rhodobacteraceae > CANMYO01. The sequence goes on from CANLQO010000002.1 coordinate 526,213, forward strand.
TGATGCCGCCAAAGGTCGGGCCCATGAGGCGGACGGCGTTGCAAAAGGCGTCGGTGTCTTCGGTGTCGAGCTCCACATCGATCGAATTGACGTCGGCGAAGCGTTTGAAAAGAACCGATTTCCCCTCCATCACCGGTTTGGAGGCGAGCGCGCCAAGATTGCCAAGGCCCAGCACGGCGGTGCCGTTTGAGATCACGGCGACCAGATTGCCCTTGTTTGTATAATCGTAAGCCGTGGAGGGGTCGGCGTGGATTTCTTCGCAAGGGATCGCGACACCGGGGGAATAGGCCAGCGACAGATCGCGCTGTGTTGTCATCGGGACGGTTGCTGACACCTCCCACTTGCCCGGTGTGGGGTTCACGTGGAACGCAAGCGCGTCTTCGCGTGTGTGTTTGGTGGTGCCGGCCATTGTCGTCCTCCCTGACGTGACGGCCAGAATGCGACAAGGGGCGCAGACCTGCAACGGGTTCGTTTTCGACTTTCGTCGCTAACATCAGCCAGATAAGTTTGGCGGTGTTGGTCCGGGGGGATTTGATGAACGCAGTGACGCCAATGATGGCGCAATATCTTGAGTTGAAAGCCGGATACCCGGATGCGCTGCTGTTCTATCGGATGGGCGATTTCTACGAGATGTTCTTTGACGACGCGGTCGCAGCGGCAGCGGCGCTGGACATCGCCCTGACCAAACGCGGCAAGCACGAGGGCAACGATATCCCGATGTGCGGCGTGCCGGTGCATGCCGCCGAGGGCTATCTGCTGACATTGATCCGCAAGGGGTTCCGCGTTGCGGTTTGTGAGCAGATGGAAAACCCCGCCGAGGCGAAAAAGCGCGGATCGAAATCGGTCGTGAAGCGGGACGTTGTCCGGCTGGTGACGCCGGGCACATTGACCGAAGATTCCCTGCTGGACGCGCGGCGGCACAACTTTCTGGCGGCCTTTGCACAGGTCCGGGATGACAGCGCCCTGGCCTGGGTCGATATCTCAACCGGGGCCTTTCATGTGATGACGTGCCCAAGGGTCGCACTGGGGCCGGAACTGGCGCGCCTTTCGCCGAAAGAGGTGATCGTCGCAGATGGGGATGAGGGCGAATTCGCCACGTTAGTGTCTGAATCCGGCGCATCACTGTCGACCTTGGGGCGTGCGGCGTTTGATAGCACCAGTGGCGAGAAACGGCTGTGTGACCTCTACAAGGTCGGGTCGTTGGACGCCTTCGGATCGTTCAGCCGCGCCGAAATCGCAGCGCTTTCAGCGGTGGCTGAGTACCTCGACATCACGCAAAAGGGTAATCTGCCGCTGCTACGCCCACCGGTGCAGGAAGGGCAGCGCGCGGCGATGCAAATTGACGCCGCGACGCGGCGGTCGCTGGAATTGACGCATGCGATGGCGGGGGGTCGTGCCGGTTCGCTTTTGGCGGCGGTCGACCAGACGGTGACGGCAGGGGGTGCAAGGCTGTTGGAGCGGCGCTTGTCGTCGCCATCTTGTGACCGGGCCACGGTGCAAGCCCGGCAGGATGCGGTGAGCTTTGCTGTTGAGCAGGCGCGCTGGACCGAGGATCTGCGCGACCATCTGCGCGGTGTGCATGATCTGGACCGGGCGCTATCGCGTTTGGCGCTGGATCGGGGTGGGCCACGGGATATGGCAGCCATTCGGAACTCGATTGAGGAGGCGGGGCGCATCGCAGCGACTTTGCCCGAAGATATGCCCGCGGTTCTGGCCGAGGCGGGCGGCGCTTTGACCGGGCATGATGAACTGCTGGCGCTCTTGGATGCGGCCTTGATCGCAGAGCCACCGCTTTTGGCGCGGGACGGCGGCTTTATCGCGGCGGGCTATGACGCCGACCTCGATGAGGCGCGGCAGCTGCGCGATGAGGGGCGCGGTGTCATTGCCAAGATGCAGGCGGAGTTTGTCGAGCTTTCCGGGGTCGCCAGCCTGAAGATCAAGCACAACAATGTGCTGGGCTATTTCATCGAAACCACCGCGACCCATGCCGACAAGATGATGGCGCCGCCGCTGAACGAGACGTTTATCCATCGACAAACGACGGCCAATCAGGTGCGTTTCACCACCGTGGAATTGAGTGAGATTGAGACACGGATTTTGAATGCTGGGGGCCGGGCACTTGAAATCGAAAAGAGACTCTATTTCAGCCTAACCGAGGCGATTTTGGACCGCGCCGGGCCATTAGGCGCACTGGCGCGCGGACTGTCCGAGTTCGATCTGGCGACAGGTTTGGCGACGGTGGCGGTACGCGAAAACTGGACCAAACCGGTGATCAACGAAAGCCGCGCCTTTGACATCCGCGGCGGGCGACATCCGGTGGTAGAGGCGGCGCTGCAAAAGGATGCCGCGCCGTTTGTGGCCAACGATTGCGACCTGTCAGAGCGGTCGATCTGGCTGCTGACCGGCCCGAACATGGCGGGTAAGTCAACCTTCTTGCGGCAGAATGCATTGATCGCCGTTTTGGCGCAAATGGGGGCATGGGTGCCCGCGACAGAGGCCCGGATCGGGATCGTCAGCCAGATTTTCAGCCGGGTCGGGGCCTCTGACGATTTGGCGCGGGGCAGATCGACGTTCATGGTCGAGATGGTCGAAACGGCGGCGATCCTGAATCAGGCGGATGATCGGGCACTGGTCATTTTGGACGAAATTGGGCGCGGCACTGCGACCTATGACGGGTTGTCAATCGCCTGGGCCACGCTGGAGCATTTGCACGATGTGAACCGGTGCCGCGCCTTGTTTGCCACCCATTACCACGAGATGGCGCAATTGGCGGGCAAACTGGACGGCGTCGACAATGCGACCGTCGCGGTCAAGGAATGGGACGGCGACGTGATCTTTCTGCACGAGGTGCGCAAAGGCACGGCCGACCGGAGCTATGGTGTGCAAGTGGCAAGGTTGGCAGGGTTGCCAGATGTGGTGGTCGAACGCGCCAAAGTCGTGTTGGACGCGCTGGAGAAGGGTGAGCGTGAAGGCGGGGCCGGGCGTAAAGCAGTCATTGACGATTTGCCGCTTTTCGCCGCGACCCCGACACCAGCGCCAACAGTGTCCAAGCCGTCGGAGGTGGAGGATCGGCTAAAGGAGGTCCTTCCCGACGATTTGACACCAAAACAGGCTCTAACACTGGTATATGAGCTACGTGACTTGCTTAAGTGATCAACCAACCGATTGCAGAATGCTGTAGATCTGATCCTTGAGCAGCATGCGGGTTTTGCGCATCTGCGCCATGTTCAAATCGTCGGTTGGCGCGATATCAGTCTCAGCGCGATGAATGGCGCGGTTGAGGTCGTGATAATCTTCGGACAGTTTTGCGAAATGCGCGTTTGATTGCTTGAGCGTCTGCAACTTGTCCTGATGTTCGGGAAATTCTTCGTGCAGTTCATGTGGGACGTGGGACATGGATGTTCCTTTGTTATTGGCCCGTCTTGCGGGATTTCGGGTGGAGAGATGCGGCAAGGATGTGGTCAGAGGCATGCACGACCGTTTCTGCCTGATGCACGATCAGCGGATCGGGCGGCTGGACCACACTTTCGTCCTTATCGGGGTAATCGAGTTCAGACAGGAAATGGCGCATCGCGTTCAGGCGGGCTCGCTTTTTGTCGTTTGAGCGGATGACGGTCCAAGGCGCATCAGCCGTGTCGGTGTAGAAAAACATCGCCTCTTTCGCTTCGGTGTAGTCGTCCCATTTATCAAGGCTGGCACGGTCAATCGGGGACAGCTTCCATCGCTTCAAGGGATCGGTTTCGCGCGCGGCGAAACGGCTGCGTTGTTCATCGCGGGTCACCGAAAACCAATATTTAAAGAGCTTGATGCCCGAGCGGGTCAACATACGTTCAAATTCGGGCGTTTGACGCATGAATTCGAGGTATTCGTTGGGTTCGCAAAAGCCCATGACACGTTCCACACCTGCGCGGTTGTACCACGACCGGTCATACAGAACGATTTCGCCGGTGGTGGGCAGATGGCGGATGTAGCGTTGAAAGAACCACTGTCCGCGCTCTTCATCGTTGGGCTTGTTCAGCGCGACGACACGGGCAGCGCGCGGGTTGAGGTGTTCCATAAACCGTTTGATTGTGCCGCCTTTGCCTGCGGCATCGCGGCCTTCGAAAAGCAGGACAAATTTCTGACCGGTTTCCTGCACCCAGTGTTGCACTTTGAGAAGTTCGACCTGAAGCGCTGCCTTCTCGGCCTCGTAATCGGCCTTTTTCATGCGGTCGGGGTAGGGGTATTCGGCCTGATCGAAGGCATGGGTCGGGTTGGTCATTGCGAAACTCCTCTGTTTGAAGAGAGTTTCGCAAAACCGGGGGTCTGATGCGTTGATTCAGGTCAAGTTTCAGGCGGGACCGTTGAACGCGACCCGCTGTTCCACAAACGCCTGCGTTTAAGAGGCCGGCATGGACGACACGCCAACCTGTGCGGGGCGCAGAAGGCGGTCGTGCAGCATGAACCCTTCGGCCATGACTTCGAGAATGTGACCGGATTTGGTGCCGGGCACCGGAGCCTCAAACATGGCCTGGTGCAGCTGGGGGTCAAACTTGTCGCCGGGTTCGGGAACGATGGGATCAATGCCGTGCTTTTTGAAGACATTCAAAAGCTCGCGCATGGTGAGTTCCACGCCCTCAAGCAGGGCCGTGTTGGCGTCACCTTCGGCCTCGTGCGAGGATTTCAGGGCGCGGCGCAGGTTGTCGTAGACGGGCAGCAGATCACGGGCGAGTTTGGAGCCGCCGTAGTTTTCGGCCTCTCGCCGATCGCGGTCGGCCCGTTTGCGGACGTTTTCGGCATCCGCCAGCGCGCGCATCCATTTGTCGCGAAACTCATCGCGCGCGGCTTCGATATCTGCGATTTGCGCCAGAACGCCCTCTTCGCCTGCGGCCTCAAGCTCATCCCCTTCGGCGGCGAGCTCATCGAGGCTAAGTGGTTCATCAAGCGGCTTGTCGGACATGTGCGTGTCTTCCTGTCAGGTGCGGTCGGCAATCATCTGGCCGACCCGCTGGGCGGTGTAATTTACGATGGGCACGATGCGCCCGTAGTTGAGGCGGGTGGGGCCAATTACCCCGACCGCGCCGATAATCTTCTGGTCGGCGTTCATATAAGGAGAAACCACCAGAGAGGAACCCGAAAGTGAGAACAATTTGTTCTCGGACCCAATAAAAATGCGCACGCCTTCGCCCTGATCGGCCAGTTCCAGAAAACTGGCGATGTCGCGCTTGCGTTCGAGGTCATCAAAGAGCGTCCGGATGCGGTCCACATCGCTTTCGGATTCGGGCAAAAGGTTACCGCGGCCCCGCACGATGAGCCGCTCATCAGCGGTGCCTTCATCTGCCCAAAGCGCCGCGCCAGACTGGACCAATTCAGCGGCAAGCGTGTCAATTTCCTGACGGCGGGCGTTGATTTCGCGCGTGATGATATCGCCAAGCGAAGACAGGGTCTGGCCCTCGGCAATTGCGTTGAGAAAGTTCGCGGCCTCGCGCATGGATGACGGTGTTTGCCCGCGCGGCGGCGTGAAGATGCGGTTTTCCACGTGGCCATCGGCAAAGACCAGCACGACAAGCGCACGTTCGGGCGCAAGCGACACGAATTCAATATGTTTGATTGGGGCTTCGTGTTTAGGCGTCAGCACCAGGCTTGCGCCATGGGTGACACCGGAAAGGGCAGAACCAACGCGGTCGAGCAGGGTGGTCACGTCGTCAGAATTCGAATCGAGCGTTTGGTCAATCCGACTGCGATCTTCGCCGGAAAGATCATCCACCTCGAGCAGGCCATCAACGAACATGCGCAAGCCCAGTTCGGTCGGCATGCGTCCTGCAGACGTATGAGGAGACCCCAGAAGCCCGAGGAATTCGAGGTCTTGCATGGTATTGCGAATGGTCGCCGCGCTGACCTGTTCGGAGAGCGTGCGGGTCAGGGTGCGGCTTCCGACGGGCGCGCCGGTTTCAAGGTAGCCTTCGACCACGCGGCGAAAGACTTCGCGCGTGCGGGCGTTCATGCTGTCGAGTTGTGGGCTCTCGTCGGTCATCGGTCACCAGATAGGGGCTGGGCAATTAAAACCAGAAGGGTGGGGTTGGCAACCCAATGTTGGGCGCGTAAGCCAAAAGCGCAACAAAGCTTTAGGAGTTTCCCATGCGCCCATCCGGCCGCCAGATCGACCAAATGCGTGAAGTTTCCATCGAAGTGGGTGTCACCCGCCACGCCGAAGGGTCCTGCATGATCCGCATGGGCGATACGCATGTGCTGTGCACCGCGTCGGTCGACGAAAAGGTGCCGCCTTTCATGCGCAATTCGGGCCTTGGCTGGGTGACAGCCGAATACGGGATGTTGCCACGGGCCACGCACACACGGATGCGACGCGAGGCGAAGAATGGGCAAAGCGGGCGGACGCAGGAAATTCAGCGGCTTATTGGGCGATCCTTGCGGGCGGGTGTCGATCGCGTTGCCATGGGCGAACGTCAAATTCAGGTTGATTGTGATGTGATCCAGGCCGACGGCGGCACGCGCTGTGCGTCGATCACCGGGGGATGGGTCGCGCTGAAGCTAGCCGTGAACCAATTGATGAAGGCAGGGGTTATCACCTCTGACCCGTTGATTGACCCGGTCGCGGCAATTTCTTGCGGGATATACGCGGGTCAGGAGGTGCTTGATCTGGATTATCCCGAAGATTCCGAGGCCGGTGTTGATGGCAACTTTATCATGACCGGCGGCAAGTTGGTGGAGGTGCAGATGAGCGCCGAAGGATCAACATTCACTCGCACTCAGATGAACGGATTGCTTGATCTGGCCGAGAAGGGGATTGCGGAGTTGAACGCGGTGCAGATGGCGGCGGTCAGCTAATGCGCCGGTTTGATGGGGATCAGCTGGTTGTGGCGACGCACAACCAGGGCAAGTTGGAAGAAATCGCCGACTTGCTGTCACCCTATGGGATCAAGATCACCTCGAACACAGATCACAACCTGCCGGAGCCGGAAGAGACCGAGACGACGTTTGTCGGAAATGCCCAGATCAAGGCCCATGCCGCAGCAAAGGCCACAGGGCTGCCCGCGCTGGCAGATGACAGCGGGATTGAAGTTGATGCCCTGAATGGCGCGCCGGGGGTTTACACGGCGGATTGGTCCGAAACGCCGCACGGCCGCGATTTCGTGATGGCGATGACGCGGACGTGGAACGAGCTGGAGGCGGTGAACGCACCCTATCCGCGGACTGCGCGGTTTTGCAGCACGTTGGTGCTGGCATGGCCCGATGGTCACGACGAGGTGTTTCCCGGCGTGATGGCAGGGCAGGTCGTTTGGCCCATGCGCGGTGATCAGGGGCATGGGTATGACCCGATGTTCCAACCAGATGGTTACACGATCACCTGCGGCGAGATGGACCGGTGGGAGAAGAACAAGATCTCTCATCGTGCGGATGCATTTGCCAAGTTGGTGAAGGGCTGTTTTGCCTGAGGATTGGCAGATTGCGGGCTTTGGCCTGTATATCCATTGGCCGTTCTGTCAGGCCAAATGCCCCTATTGTGACTTCAACAGCCATGTAGTGAGCGCGATTGATCAGGCGCGCTGGCAAGCGGCCTATTTGTCGGAAATTGCGCGGGTTGGGCGTGAAACCGAAGGCCGGATCTTACGCTCGGTTTTCTTTGGTGGCGGGACGCCAAGCTTGATGGAACCCGAGCTTGTTGCGGCGGTGCTGGATCAGGTGCGGGCGACTTGGACACTGGCGAATGATTGCGAGATTACGCTGGAGGCGAACCCGACCTCTGTTGAGGCGGGGCGGTTTGCGGGGTATCGCGACGCGGGCGTGAACCGGGTGTCGTTGGGCGTGCAGGCCCTGAATGATTCGGACCTTAAGGCGCTTGGACGTTTGCATTCTGCAAAGGAGGCCATGCGGGCCTATGATTTGGCACGGTCGGTCTTTGACCGGGTGTCATTCGATCTGATTTATGCGCGGCAAGGGCAAAGTCTTGATGATTGGCGCATGGAATTGCGGCAGGCGCTGGGATTGGCCGCTGATCACCTATCGCTTTATCAATTGACGATAGAAGAGGGCACAGCCTTTGGTGACCGGTTTGCGCGGGGATTGCTGCGCGGTCTACCGGACGAAGATGTGGCTGCGGATATGTATTTTGCGACGCAAGAGATGTGTGCGGCCGCCGGGTTGGAGGCCTACGAGGTATCAAACCATGCGCGGGTAGGGCAGGAGAGTCGGCACAATCTGATCTATTGGCAGTCCGGGGATTATGCGGGGATTGGTCCCGGTGCCCATGGTCGGCTGACCCGGTACGGCGCGCGATGGGCAACCGATACACCCCTGGGCCCGATGGAGTGGTTACGCCTGGTTGAGACGACCGGTTCCGGTGAAGGATCACGGGAACGGCTGGACCGAGATGCAAGGTTGACCGAGTTTCTGCTGATGGGGATGCGGCTTCATTCAGGGATCGACATGGAACGGCTTCTTGCTTTGGGTGGCGATATTTATGTGAATAATATCAACAAGTTAGTTGAAGCGGGGCAAGTGGAGTTGCACGACGGAACATTGGCCGTCACCGCAGAATATCGACCGGTCCTGAATGGCGTGCTGCGCGGCTTGCTGGACGGCTAGCTGCCGCTAAGCGCACGCAACAGATCATCCAGCTGCTCAAACGAATTGTAGGAAATCGTCAATTTTCCGCCGTCTTGACCGGGCTTGTGATCGATGGACACTTTCATACGCAGATGCGCGGCCAGTTCATTTTCGATCTGAACGGTATCGGCGTCTTTCGCATTGCCCCCCGCAGGGCTGCGTTTGGTGCCTACGGACGGCAGGCCCGACTTTGCGAGCCGTTCCGTATCACGAACGCTGAGTTGCTTTTGGATCACGTGTTGCGCCAACTTCGTGGCGTCGTCATGACCAACGAGGGCACGGGCGTGGCCTGCGGTAAGCTTGCCGGCGGCGAGCCAGCCTAGCACGGGCTCTGGCAGGTTGAGGAGGCGCAGCAGGTTTGCGATATGGCTGCGGCTTTTGCCCAAGGCCTGGGCCATCTGGTCTTGCGTATGGCCAAAGCGGTCCATGAGCTGGCGGTAACCGGTTGCTTCGTCCACCGGGTTCAGGTCGGCGCGCTGAATGTTTTCGATGATCGCGATTTCAAGGACCTCGGTATCGTCGAAGTCGCGGACCAAAACCGGCAGGCTATGAAGCTGGGCCCGTTGAGACGCGCGCCAGCGGCGTTCGCCTGCGACGATCTGATACATATCGTCATTGGACGGGTCCCGCCGCACGATCAATGGCTGGATGACCCCCTTTTCTTTGATCGAGGCAGCGAGCTCCTCCAAGGCATCGTCATCAAATGACCGGCGCGGCTGGTCTGGGTTGGGGCGAATGCTGTCAATTGGAACGGTGAGGTCAGGACGACGCGAGGTTTCCGCCGCTTGTCCATCGGGCTGTACATCGGCCATCAGGGCGGACAGGCCGCGGCCCAACCCGCGTGGCTTTGTGGTTTTTGCCATCTAGCTGACCTTTCTGATTGGTGCTTTGGACTTCATGAGGATTTCCTGTGCCAACGCCCGATAGGCCTGCGCACCCGAAGAAGTCGGATCGTAAGACAAAACGGGCATGGCATAAGACGGCGCTTCACTGAGACGAACATTGCGAGGGATCAGCGTCTTGAACACCAACTCGCCAAGATTTTCGCGCGCGTCCGCCTCTACCTGTTGCGAGAGATTGTTCCGTTTGTCGTACATCGTCAGAACGATCCCTTCGATCCGGAGGTCGGTATTGGCAGATTGCCGGACCTCCCGGATCGTGAGCATCAGTTGCGAGAGGCCCTCAAGCGCGAAAAATTCTGATTGAAGCGGCACGATGACGGAATCAGCCGCAACCATGGCGTTGACTGTCAATATATTGAGAGACGGCGGACAATCTATCAATATGTAGTCCAGCTGGTAGGTATCCATCGATAACTGCCGGAGCGCATCATGCAGCAGAAAGCTGCGCTTTTCATTGGAAATAAGCTCAATATCAGCCGAGCTGAGATCTGTAGTTGCCGGGATCACTAGAAGGTCATCGATGCTGGAAGTCTGAATTGCATCTTCGGGCGTCGCGTCGCCAATCAGCAAATCATAAGTTGTCACCTGGCGTTTGGCATGGTCGATACCAAGACCGGTGGAGGCATTACCTTGTGGGTCAAGATCGATCACCAACACGCGACAGCCCGATTCTGCCAAGGCGGCGCCAAGATTAATCGTCGTCGTCGTTTTACCAACACCGCCCTTTTGGTTCGCCACCGCGATGATTTTGGCGCGATTAAGGCTCGTCTGGGTTGGCACGGCGGATATTCCTTATCTCAAGAATGCGGCTGTCGTCAGCGGTCAAACTCGGGTGTGTTTCTACATCAAACGACCAATGAAGTTCGGCCTCTTTGATCTCTTTCGCATAATTTCGCCCCTTGTGAAGGAGCGCAATGCCATTTTCTGATAAATGACGCATTGCGTGGGGAAGCAGTTCAGTTATGGGCGCAAGGGCCCGAGCGGACATGATGCTGGCGATCTGTGGCGGCGCAGATTCGATCCGTTCGGCGATAACGACACCCTCGACATCACATTCCCGTAAAGCAGTTCGCAGGAATGTGGCTTTGCGCTGATCGCTTTCAATCATGACAAGCGACATCTCAGGCGCTCGTTCCGCAAGGAGAATTGCGGCGACCACGCCAGGCAGCCCCCCGCCGCTTCCAATATCGACCCAAGCGCCATGGGACGGAAGCCGATGGTCGAAAAGCTGGGCGGAATCAAGGATATGACGCTGCCATATATGCGTGCGTGCGTCGCGCGATACCAAGTTGATTTTAGGCGACCACTTCAGAATCAGAGCTTCAAATGTCTTGAGCCGCTCAAATGTTTCACGTGAAACATCAACGGACCCGATCAGATTTTGCATCAACTGGCCTTTTTCGCCTCGATCTTCTTGAGGTACCCGGCAATCACCAGCAGTGCGGCTGGGGTCATCCCGTCTATCCGACGCGCCTGAGCCATCGACTCCGGACGTGCGGCCGCGAGCTTTTGAACGAGCTCATTTGAAAGCCCCCCAATTGCCGCAAAGTCTGTATCCTGAGGAATGATCGTGGCTTCATCCTTTGCCATTGCGGAAATGTCTTTTTCCTGGCGACGGATGTAATTCGCATAAAGCGCATCGTTTTTGATCTGCTCTGCGATCTTTTCCGGCAGAACGGGCGTTTCTGGAGCGATGTCGCGCAACTCATCAAACCCAAAGTCAGTGAGCGTCAAAGCATCCAAAGCCGTTCGTTTCGGTCCGTCCACATTCAATTTTGCACCTGTTCCGGCGATGTCGCGGGCAGAGACCATCATCGCCGACAAGGTCGCGCGTGCGGCGTCAATCGCTTCAACCTTCTCTGTGAATTGATTCCAGCGGTCATCTCGCACGATCCCAAGGTCGCGACCCAGCGCCGTTAGGCGCTGATCGGCATTGTCCGCCCGCAAAAGCAACCGGAATTCGGCGCGGGAGGTGAACATGCGATAAGGTTCGGTGACACCACGAGAGATCAGGTCATCAATCATGACGCCGATATAGCTGTCCTTGCGGCTAAACGTGATGCTTTCAAGGTCACGCGACGCCCTGACCGCATTCACAGCGGCAACCAGGCCCTGCGCTGCAGCTTCTTCGTAGCCCGTTGTGCCATTGATTTGACCGGCAAGATAGAGCCCCGGGCAGTTCTTCAGTTCCAACGAAAGCCGTAACGCTCGTGGATCCACATAATCGTATTCGATCGCGTAGCCCATTTGCTCAATTTCAACGTCATGCAAACCGGCGATCGACCGAACGTAGGCCAGTTGCACCTCTTGTGGGAGAGACGTTGAAATGCCGTTTGGATAGACTGTATCGGTCGTCAGCCCCTCAGGCTCAAGAAAGACCTGATGTGAGTCCTTGTCGGCAAACCGCACGACCTTGTCTTCGATCGACGGGCAATAACGTGGGCCAACGCCCTCGATGTGACCACCGTACATGGCAGATTTCTCCAGGTTTGCCCGGATGATGTCGTGGGTTTGCGCATTTGTGTGGGTGATCCCACAAGATATTTGGCGTGCTGTCACACTATCAGAGAGGAATGAGAACAAGCTGGGCTTCTCGTCACCGGGCTGCATTTCCAGCTGGCGCCAATCAATAGTGCGGCCATTCAGTCGCGGCGGTGTGCCTGTTTTCAAACGTCCCAACGGCAAATCGAAGCTTTCCAGCCGCTGTGCCATTGCGACCGAAGCCTTGTCCCCAACCCGTCCGCCAGGCCGCGCGACATCGCCAATGTGAATAACACCGCGCAAAAAGGTCCCGGTCGTCAGAACAACACGGGATGTGGCAATTTCCGACCCGTCAGCCAACACAAGTCCGGCAACCCGACCATGCGTGATTTTCAAGTCAGTCGCTTCGCCCTCCAGAATGTGCAGGTTTGACAAAGACGCGAGGGCAGATTGAATATGTTTTCTGTACAGAACGCGGTCGGATTGCGCGCGCGGACCACGGACTGCAGGCCCCTTGGTGCGGTTGAGGAGGCGAAATTGGATACCAGCCGCATCTGCCGCCTGGCCCATCAAGCCGCCAAGTGCGTCAATCTCGCGAACAAGATGACCCTTCCCAAGACCTCCGATAGCCGGATTGCACGACATCACACCGATGGTGTCACGACGCAAAGTCACCATCGCCACGCTTGCGCCCATTTGCGCGGCGATCCAAGCGGCCTCAGACCCCGCATGCCCACCACCAACGATGACAACGTCAAAGTGTTTCACGTGAAACAATCCTATTTCCCGATGCAAAAGCTTGAGAAGATCTCATCCAGAAGGTCCTCTACATCCACGCGCCCGACGATCATGTCAACTGCACGAATAGCATGGCGAATATCATCCGCCAGAAGATCAGGAAGTTGACCCAATTCAATTGCATCCAGGACGGTCGAGATTTGGTCGATCGCGCCCTGCATCGCAAGACGATGCCTCTGCCGGATTGCGACCCCGGCAGAGCCCGCACGCTGTTGAAGCTCATCCGTCAATTGCGCAACAACTTCATCAAGACCATCCCCCGTCAGTCCCGATACGGCAAGACCGTCGTAGTTTCCAAGATCGGCCTTGCTTTGAACGACCAGATCCCCTTTTTGAAGGGGCAAAGGCAGTGCCTCGTCTTCAGCAATCAAGAACAGCCGCAGGTCTGCCTGTTTCGCCCGGTCCAAAGCCCGTTCAACGCCAATTTTCTCAACAAAATCAGTGGTTTGATGGATTCCCGCCGTATCAAGCAAGGTGACGGCCAATCCTGACATATCCATTTGGACTTCGATCACATCCCGGGTTGTTCCAGCGACATGAGAAGTGATCGCCGCATCGCGACCAGCCAACCGGTTTAGCAGCGTTGATTTGCCCACGTTCGGCGCACCGACAATTGCAACTTCAAACCCATCCCTGATCCGTTCCGCCGCGGCAACACCCGCAACCTGAGTGGTCATTTCGACCTGCACCGCTTTCAAAAGCTGTCGCACCTCCGGCATCACATCGACGGGTACATCTTCGTCCACGAAGTCAATCGTCGCCTCGACCAGGGCCGCGGCCCGGATCAAAGATGCGCGCCACCCCTCTGCCAGATCCCCCAATCCACCTGCAAAAACCCGCATTGCCTGACGCCGCTGCGCTTCGGTTTCTGCATCAATCAGATCGGCAAGCCCTTCAACTTGTGCCAGATCGAGCCGCCCATTCTCCAGCGCGCGGCGGGTGAATTCCCCTGCCTCTGCCGGACGACCACCCGCTTGATCCAAGGCCGACAGGACAGCCCTGACAATCGCCGGGCTTCCGTGCAGATGAAGCTCCACGACTGGTTCGCCGGTAAAACTAGCGTCACCAGCGAATGATAGCACCAAAGCCTGATCCAGCAGCGCACCGTTCAGGTCGTGAATCTGACGAAGCCCGCGGTCCGCCGGAACCGAAGACATGACACGACCCGCCACGCCAAAGGCGTCCACGCCGGAAATGCGCACAATCGCCACTCCCGCCCGACCGGCAGCCGTGGCAAGTGCAAAGATCGTACCGGCTGCCATCACGGCTTAGGTATTCATGGAATCGAAGAAATCCGCGTTGGTCTTCGTCTGCTTAAGCTTGCCCAGCAAGAACTCAATCGCGTCGGTCGTGCCCATCGGGTTCAGGATGCGGCGCAACACATAGGTCTTTGCCAGATCGTTCTTCTCGACCAACAGCTCTTCTTTCCGGGTGCCGGACTTGAGGATATCCATCGCAGGGAACACGCGCTTGTCGGCCACTTTGCGATCCAGCACGATTTCCGAGTTACCGGTGCCTTTGAATTCCTCAAAGATCACTTCGTCCATCCGGCTGCCCGTATCAATCAGCGCGGTCGCGATGATTGTCAGTGACCCGCCTTCTTCAATGTTTCGGGCCGCACCAAAGAACCGCTTGGGGCGTTGCAGGGCATTGGCGTCCACGCCACCCGTCAAGACCTTACCCGAAGACGGAACGGTGGTGTTAAACGCACGCCCAAGACGGGTAATGGAATCGAGTAGGATCACAACATCCCGCTTGTGTTCCACCAAACGCTTGGCCTTTTCGATCACCATCTCGGACACGGCCACATGGCGGTCAGCGGGTTCATCAAAGGTTGACGACACGACCTCGCCCTTCACCGACCGCTGCATGTCGGTCACCTCTTCGGGGCGTTCGTCAATCAGCAGGACGATCAGGTAACACTCCGGGTGGTTCTTCTCGATCGAATTCGCGATGTTCTGCAACAACACGGTTTTACCTGTCCGCGGCGGCGCCACAATCAACGACCGCTGGCCTTTCCCGATTGGTGACACAAGGTCGATGATCCGGGCAGAGCGATCTTTCTTCTGATGCTCATCATCCACTTCCATTTTCAACCGCTCATCAGGATAAAGCGGTGTCAGGTTGTCAAAGGCCACCTTGTGTTTGGTCTTCTCAGGATCCTCAAAGTTGATCTGCTCAACAGTGTTAAGCGCAAAGTAACGCTCATTGTCATTTGGCTCTTTGATCAAACCTTCAACCGTATCCCCTGTACGCAGGGAATGCTGACGGATCATTTCGGGAGAGACGTAGATATCATCGGGACCGGGCAGATAGTTCGCCTCTGGCGACCGGAGAAACCCAAAGCCGTCCTTGACGACCTCAAGCACGCCATCACCACCAATCAGCCATTCCTCATCCGCGCGTTCACGCAGGATTGCAAACATCATGTCGCCCTTGCGCATGGTCGAGGCATTCTCGATCTCAAGCTCTTCGGCAAGCGACAAAAGGTCCTTGGGGCTTTGTGCCTTCAGGTCAGCAAGATTCAAACGGTGTTGGGACATATCACATTCCAGCCGTGCGCCTGTCAGCACACGCATTTCTATTTGGTTCGGAAAACGCTTCACGCCCGGACGGGCAGCGCAAGTTCATCTAAGCGTCCATACGCAATGAGTCAACCAAGCGCCTAAAAGGGCCGGACAATCACAGCTACGACCACGACAAACATCAGAACAGTGGGCACCTCATTAATCAGCCGATAGGTCCGCCCGCTGCGGGTGTTCTGACCTGCCACAAACTCTTTGCGCCGGGCGGCCAGCCAGCCATGTGCCGCAGTCATCCCAATCACCGCAAGCAGCTTTGCCCAACTCCAGATCGCGCCAAAGTCAAACGCGCCCATCGCAATCAACAGGAGGCCACAG
Source organism: uncultured Paracoccaceae bacterium (assembly GCA_947493335.1). Classification (GTDB taxonomy): domain Bacteria; phylum Pseudomonadota; class Alphaproteobacteria; order Rhodobacterales; family Rhodobacteraceae; genus CANMYO01. The sequence continues at coordinate 541,898 of CANLQO010000002.1, forward strand.
ATCCATGACACAATCATCGCCGGGTTCATGATCACCCGCAGCAATTTCTCTTCCATGATCTGAAACGTCTGATCCAGTTCTGATCCCGGGCTCGCCCGTTCCGCGTGATAGACAAACAGGCGTGGCAGATAGAACATCCCCGCCATCCAGGAGATCACAGCAATCACATGCAATGCTTTGATCCAGTCATAGTATGGCATGATCCAAGTCATGTGATCCTCTCTTCCGACGTCTCGTTCTCCCTTAATAAATAAAGAAAGAAAAGAAAGATGATGATGATGTAGGTCCAGCCGAATCTGGGGATTATCATTTCATGCGCAGGTTTATCCCCAGCCGGACGCTCATCTTCTCGCGCCAAAAAGATTCTTGTGAATCGATGGAACCTAAGAAAATCAAAGGCTTATTGGTCCAATCACCGCCAAACTTTTGCAATGCAACATCTTGACCCCGGATTTTGGCGATAGTTTTGCACATGGCGACTTATCCTTATCCCACGTTCATAGATTGTTAGGTTTTTGGGTGAGACAGCCGGACACTTTCCGCACCTTGCAATCGTGGATTATTCGTCCCACACCTCTCCCGCATCCACACCCACGGTTATCCCGGAAACTATCCACATGGCAGAACCGATCATCCTTGCCTCTGGCTCGTCGATCCGCGCAACACTTTTGCGCAATGCGGGCGTCACATTTGATGTGATCAAGCCCCGCGTTGATGAGGATGCGATGAAGATGGCACTGCAGGCTGAGTCTGCCAAGCCCCGTGATATCGCCGATGCCTTGGCCGAGATGAAAGCGGCCCGTGTCGCTGGCAGCAACCCGGACGCGTTGGTGATCGGTTGTGATCAGGTGCTCGCGCTGGATCAGGACATCCTGTCGAAACCCCAGTCACAAGACGAAGCTGTGATGCAGTTGCGCGATATGCGGGGCCGCCCGCATCAGCTTTTGTCGGCAGCGGTAATCTACGGAGAGGGCCGCCCGCTTTGGCGGCATGTTGGAGTCGTGCGTCTTCATATGCGCGATGCATCAGACACATATTTGCAAGACTACGTTGCCCGCAATTGGGAAGATATCCGCCATTGCGTCGGCGCTTATCAGCTCGAACGTGAAGGCGCGCGGCTCTTTTGCCGGATCGAGGGCGACTATTTTAACGTCCTTGGACTGCCACTTTTAGAGCTCTTGTCATATCTGACTTTGCGCGGAACATTGGCAGGATGACTCAGACGACTCCTCTTGCCGGTGTGATTGGCAATCCGATCAGCCACTCCAAATCGCCCAAGGTGCACGGGCATTGGCTGCGCCGTTATGGCATTCGCGGTCAGTACCTGCCGCTCAAGGTGCAAGATACCGATTTGGCAGAGGTGATCCGGGCCATGCCCAAGATGGGATTTGTCGGTGCCAACGTCACCCTCCCGCACAAAACCGCCGTGATGCAGCTTGCAGATCACATCAGCGACCGCGCAATCCTTATCGGGGCCGCCAATACGTTGATCTTTCGTGAAGACGGCAAAGTTCACGCTGATAATACCGATGGCTACGGCTTTATCGCCAATCTTAAACAAGGTGCGCCGCATTGGAACCCGAAGGCTGGACCGACCGCGGTGCTTGGCGCAGGTGGTGCTGCGCGGGCGATCATCTGCGCTTTGGCGGACGCCGGAGCACCTGAAATACTGCTGTCGAACCGGACCCGGCCCAAGGCAGACGCGTTGCGGGCAGAGTTTGGCACGCGGATCAACGTGGTCGATTGGGTGCAAGCGGGCAACATGCTGGAAGATGCAACGACCGTGGTAAACACTACGTCGCTAGGCATGACCGGCCAACCAGAGCTGCGCGTTCCCTTGGATGGATTGCGCCCCGACGCGGTTGTCACCGACATCGTCTATGCGCCGTTGCGCACGCAACTCTTGGCCGAAGCAGAGGCACGCGGTTGCACGGTTGTCGACGGTCTTGGCATGCTGTTGCATCAGGCGGTCCCCGGATTTGAACGCTGGTTCGGGATCCGGCCGGAAGTTGACGACACCCTGCGCAAGGCTGTCATTGGATGAGCTTTCTTCTGGGGCTTACCGGGTCCATCGGCATGGGCAAAACCACCACCGCAAAGATGTTCGCCGAAGCCGGTGTTCCGGTGTGGGATGCCGACGCTGCGGTGCATCGGCTTTATCATGGTGGTGCGGCTGTTGCTCCGATGAAAGCGGCCTTCCCCAAGGCGGTGCAGGATGGCGTCGTGTTGCGTGACCGGCTCAAATCCATCATCGCGTCAAATGCGACCGCCTTGGGAAAAATCGAAGGTATCGTACATCCGCTGGTCGCCGCCGACCGGCAAGAATTTATCCATGAAACAGATGCCGACATTTTGCTTTTCGACATCCCGCTCTTGTATGAAACCGGGGCCGATGCCTGGCTGGATGCTGTGGTCGTTGTCACGGCACCTGCAGAAATGCAGCGTCAAAGAGTGCTTGCCCGCGATGGAATGACAGAGGATCAATTCGCGCTGATCCGCGCGCGCCAGCTGCCTGATGCGGAAAAGCGCAAACGTGCGGATTTCGTGATTGAGACGGTAACGCTGGACGCTGCCCACGCGGCAGTGGAAGATGTCATTGCGCAAATCAGAGGCAAGCAAGATGCGTGAGATCGTACTTGATACCGAAACCACGGGCTTTGAGCCGGGCGAGGGCGACCGCATCGTCGAAATCGGCGCGGTCGAGCTGTTGGGGCACGTCCCTACAGGCCGCACCTATCACCAATATATCAACCCGCAACGTTCGATGCCGGAAGAAGCATTTGCCGTCCACGGATTGGGGGATGAGTTTCTGGCCGATAAGCCCGTTTTCAAGGATATCGCGCAGGACTTTGTGGACTTTGTCGGCGATTCCAAAATGGTGATCCACAACGCGGCGTTTGACATGAAGTTCCTGAATGCCGAACTCGGCTGGCTGAACCGTCCGCTTTTGCCGATGGATCAGGCGATTGACACGCTGGCGATTGCGCGGCGGCGGTTCCCGGGGTCGCCGGCGTCGCTGGATGCGCTTTGTCGCCGGTTCGGGATCGACAATTCCAGCCGGACATTGCATGGCGCGCTGTTGGACAGCGAAATTCTGGCGGAAGTTTATCTTGAACTGATTGGCGGCAGACAGCCCGACTTTGCGCTTTCGGCGCAGAGCCAGAGCACAACGAATAGCTCGTCTGAAGAGGAATGGCGCCCGGGTGCGCGACCCACGACACTGGCGTCACGCCTGACCGAGGATGAAGCCGCCGCCCATGCCGCTTTTGTCGACGAGCTGGGCGACGGCGCAGTTTGGAAACGCTTCAGTTGACCTTGGCCTGTTCCTGCTGACGGCGGGCCAATTCGGCACGGTAAAGTGCCAGAAAATCAATCTGTTCAAGGTTCAGGGGCGGGAAGCCGCCGTCACGTGACACGTCTGATACAAGGCGGCGCACAAACGGGAAGGTGATGCGCGGGCACTCGATCAGAAGATACGGGTGCAACTGGTCCTCTGGCACGCCTTCAATTTGAAAGACACCGGCATATTCCAGTTCTAGAACGAAAAGCGGTTCACCCTTTTCCTTGGTCTTGGATGTGATGTTCAGCTTGGTGATCACCTCGTACTGGTTATCCGCGCCGCGCTTGCGGGCATCCAGATTGACCTGCACCTGAATTTCAGGCTGCGCATCGCCACCGACACCCTTTTGGGCAAGGATGTTTTCAAAGGACAGGTCGCGCACATATTGCGCCAGCACCTTGCTAGTAATTTGCTGGGGTTGCGCCGGTGCGTCTGCACCTGCAGCGGGTTGGGCTTCATCGGCCATGAATAGTCTCCGTCATGCTAAGTTGGATCGCTCTTAGCAGGCGGGGCAAGAAGCCTCAATGCTAATGGCGGGTCCAGCCAGACGGATCCTGGTTTGGTTTGGGTTCCGGATCGATCTCTTCAAACTCTCCATCAATCACCCGGTCCTGCGGCCCGCGCGGGTGTTGCGACGGCTGTGGACCCATCTGAAAACTCGCGACTTCCACCTTTGATCGCAGATAGCGGTAGACCCGCGCGCGGAATGGCGGAAAGAGGAGCGCAAAGCCGACGGCATCAGTAAAGAAACCCGGTGTCAGGAGGAGCGCGCCTGAGAACAGGATCATGGCACCATTCGCCAGCGATTCTGACGGATCGCGCAATTCGCTGAAGCTTGACCGCAGTTGCGCCATCTCGCGCGCACCTTGCTGGCGCACCAGATATGACCCGATAATCGCTGTCACAACGACGATCAAAAGCGTGGGCCAAAGCCCCAGCCACCCGCCGACCTGGATAAAGAGCGCGATCTCAATCAGCGGAATTGCGATAAAGAGGGCCAAAAGCGGCATGAGGATTCCTTATTGTGACGGGCGGGACAGTGGACTTGGCCCCTTTGCCACCCTACATAAGGACCGAACCGAGCGGTTTCCATGCCGCGACAGAAAGAGGCCACGATGAACGCACCTATCCTTCAGCTTTTGGTCCTTGCGGCGATTGCGATTTTTCTGATCGTCCGCTTGCGGTCCGTGCTTGGAACGCGCGAGGGTTTTGAAAAGCCGCCGATCCCCAAACAGTCGGAACGGGCTGTAGATCGCCGCGGGTTCGAGGTGATCGAAGGTGGCGTTGATCACGACATCGCAGATCATGCACCGGAAGGCAGCGACACGGCCAAGGCGTTGGCCAAGATGAAAGAGATTGACCCGTCATTTAATGTCACCGAATTCCTGCAGGGCGCGCGCGGCGCTTATGAGATGATCTTGATGGCGTTCGAGCGGGGCGATCTGTCTGACGTGACGCCCTTTATCAGCGAAGACGTGTTCGAAGCCTTCAGCGAAGTTGTCGATCAGCGTCAGGCCGAGGGTTTGACAATTGAGGCACAGTTTGTGGGCATCAGCGATCTTGGCCTACAAGAGGCGACACTTGATGCGGCGACAAAAGAGGCGGAAATGACCGTCCGCTTTACCGGTGAGATGACATGGCAAGTGCGTGACAACGCAGGCGATGTGATCGAAGGCAATGATACCGAAATCAAGCGCCAGAAAGATGTCTGGACCTTCGCGCGGGTGATGGGCAGCGATAACCCCAACTGGCGGCTTGTTGCCACGGACGCATGATCCGGGCGCTTGCGGCAAGCCTGGCGCTGACGGGGGCTGCGATGGCGGAACCGACCTATACGTTCCTGAGCTTTGAAGATTTGGATGGCTGGGCTGCGGATGATCATGCCGCGGCCCTTGCTGCTTTTGTCGAGACCTGCGGCGACATCCCACGCACTGATTGGCAGCGGCTTTGTGCCTTTGCAAAAGACGGCCCGGCGGCCCGGGATTTCTTTGAAACCTTCTTTCAGCCTGTGCTGATCGAAGACGGCGCGCCGATGCTGTTTACCGGCTACTACGAACCCGAGATCCGCGGAGATCTGGGATGGTCAGAGGCATACGCCCACCCGATCTATCGCCTGCCTGATGATCTGGTTGAGGGACAACCCTATCTGACCCGGCGCGAAATTCAGGAAAATTTGCCGTTGGAGGGTCAGGGGTTAGAGATTGCGTGGCTCGCCGATCCTGTCGAGCTGTTCTTTCTGCAAGTCCAGGGCTCTGGTCGGATCAGGCTGCCGGGCGGCGATGTGATCCGCGTCGGCTATGCGGGCAAGAACGGGCGCGACTATTCATCGGTCGGGCAGCGGTTGATCGCGGACGGCGTATTTGAGCCGCATCAGGTCTCGGCGGAGACGATCAAGACCTGGGTCAAGGACAACCCCGATGCGGGGCGCGAACTTTTGTGGCAAAACGACAGCTATGTCTTTTTCCGTGAGGTGAATGAGGTGCCTGCGGAAAAGGGTCCACTTGGCGCGATGAACCGGTCGATCACGACGTTGCGGTCGATTGCGGTCGATCCGTCTGTCACGCTTCTTGGCGCACCGGTCTGGATCGAAAAGGATGGCGACGACCCGATGCGGCGGCTGATGATCGCACAGGATACCGGGTCTGCTATCAAAGGAGCGCAAAGGGCGGACATCTTCTTTGGCACCGGGCCAGAGGCGGGGCGTTTGGCGGGCAACATCAAGGATAGCGGTCGTATGGTCGTGCTGATGCCGGTCGAATATGCGCTGTCCAAGGTGACCGAGCCGCTGGAATGAGAAAGCCGCGCCATTTGTCGCCAGAGGACCGCGCGATTTGGGATCAGGTGGCCCGAAGGGTGGAACCAATGCACCCCAAGTTGCAAGAACCCAAGCCGGAGCCTGTGATCGCCAGACAACCGGCGAAACCCAAGGAGAAGCTGCCGCTTTTTGAAGTGGGGGCCAAGGCCGACCCCAGCCGCAAGAACGACGTGCTGCCGGGTTTGGGACAGGCCTTAAGGCAAGCGCCGGTTCAGATGGACCACAAGGCCTTTGGCAAGATGTCTCGTGGCAAACTGAAGCCCGAAGCGCGAATTGATCTGCACGGTATGACGCTGGATCAGGCGCATCCAGCGCTGATGCAGTTCATCTACAACGCCGCAGATGAAGGCAAAAGACTGGTTCTGGTCATTACTGGCAAGGGCAATATGGAAGCCCAACCGGGGCAGCGCGGAGTACTTCGGCGCTATGTCCCGCAATGGTTAAGATTGCCGCCCTTGGGGGCCAAAATTCTTGAAATCCGGCCTGCGCACATTCGCCACGGCGGTGATGGCGCGTTCTACGTTTACCTAAAGCGGGCGCGTTAGGCGGGGATGCACAATCCGTGCAGAGATGGTGCACAAAGCGGCAGCAATCAGGAAGTATAGCGTCAGCCAGACCATTTGCGTTGGATAGTTAACGCCAAGGTCGATGAAGACACCGCTGATCCCGGGACCAATTGCAGAGCCGAAGACCATGATGGCCCCGGCGGCAGCCTTGATCGCGCCAAGATGGCGGGTGCCAAAGAACTCGGCCCAGAACGCGCTTGCCAGGGTCGACTGCATCCCCTGACCGATCCCAATAATTGCAAGGCCCACAGCGGCCATACCGATGGTCGTGGCGGAACCGGTGACAAAGAACGCAAGTGCGAATGGCAGCATGTAGAATGGCAGAATCCGGGCAGACCCGAACCGGTCAATCGCCCAGCCACAGCCAAATGTCGCAGCTACTGTCACGGCGGTAGAAAGCGGAAAGAGCGCGACGAAAGCCACATGAGTCCAGCCCTTAACCTCTGCGATGTGGACCTGCTGAAACCAAAGCGCTGTACCCCACGCCGGCGGGCCAAGCAGGGCCGGGACCAGCAGCCAAAAGACGGGATGGCGCAACACCTCTGTGCGGCTCCAGTGGCGGGCATCCATGCCCAGCGCCTCTGACTCTTCGGCCATGGATTGCGGCGTGCGTTCCTGCCGCAAAAGGCGCGTCACCACAGGGATCGTGACCAAAAGGATCACCGCGCAAGCGGCCCAAAGAAGTCGCCAGTCTGTGGTGATGAGCAGCGCCGCAAAGATGATCGGCAGAAAGGCAGTGCCAATGGAAAAACCGATTGCGGCGATTGAGAGCGCCTTGCCACGGGTTGCGACAAACCAGCGTGCCATCGCAACGACGGCAAGGTGGCTTAGCATGCCTTGCCCCATGAGGCGCAGGAGAAATACGGTGAGAACCAGCCACCAGACAGCCGGGGCTTGCGTCATCATTAGGCAAGCCATGGCTAGGCCGATCATCACACAGACCGACAGGGCACGAACCCGGAACCTGTCGGTCAGCGCCCCGGCCCAGACCATGACCACGGCAGAAGCGGTCGTTGCGATGGTATAGGAAAGCCCCCAGCCGCCATCGGTCAGGTCATGGGCGGTTTTGATCTGGTCGGCAAAGATCGAGATGAAAAAGGTCTGCCCGTATGACGACGACAGCGTCAGAATGACCCCGGCGAGCAGGAACGACCAATTGTCGCGCAGAAAGATGAGGTAGGTCATGAGGAGTACGTCTCAGGTTTTCCGCCCCGTGGGAAGCGGAGAGTTTTCGGGAAAAGGTGTGGAAGGCTGATCCGCGGCCGCGACGCGATTGAGGCGGTGTGGCCCGGACTCAAGCCAGAATAGGCCGGGTGATCGACAACCGGCACACAAGAGTCGGCGCGTGCCAGCCCTTGAAGACATGAAAATGGAGAATGGCGTCTTCTACCACAAAATGTGGTCGCCGCAAAGCCGCGTGTTGGACATCAGGCTGTCGACGGACTTTGCCGTGGGGCGACCGGCGCAGAGAGACCTACAAAACGTAGCGCGACACATCCGTTGATCGGGCCAATTCGCCAAGGTGTTCCTCGACAAAATCCGCATCGATGGTGATTTCATCGCCGGCCCGGTCGGGGGCGGAAAAAGAGAGGTCTTCGAAGACCCGCTCGATCACGGTGTACAGCCGCCGCGCGCCGATGTTTTCGACGCTTTCGTTCACTTCTGCCGCGATTTTGGCCAGCGCGGCGATACCGTCGGGGGCGAAGGTTACTGTGACCTCTTCCGTCTTCATCAGCGCGGTGTATTGCAAGGTCAAAGCGTTGTCCGTTTCGGTCAGAATGCGCACGAAGTCTTCTTCTGTCAGCGCGCGCAATTCGACACGGATCGGCAAACGGCCCTGCAACTCGGGCAAAAGGTCCGATGGCTTGGCCACGTGAAATGCGCCCGAGGCGATGAAGAGGATATGGTCGGTCTTGATCGGCCCGTGCTTGGTGCTGACGGTCGTGCCTTCGATCAACGGCAAAAGGTCCCGCTGGACACCCTCGCGCGAGACATCCGCGCCCCGCCGGTCCTGACCCGCCGCGACCTTGTCAATCTCGTCCAGAAAAACGATGCCGTTTTGTTCGACCGCTTCCAAAGCGGCTTTGGTGACGGTTTCATCATCAAGAAGCTTGTCAGCCTCATCTGCAATCAGCGCTTCGTAACTTTCCGCGACAGTCATGCGTTTCTTGACCGTCCGACCGCCCATTTTGCCGAAAAGATCGCCAAGGTTCATCATTCCGCCCATCTGACCACCACCGGGTTGGCCGGGGATTTCGAACCCGCCAAAAGGGTTGGACGTATCGGCCAGTTCAAGCTCGATCACGGTATTGTCCAGATCACCGGCCTTGAGTTTCTTGCTGAACATCTCGCGCGTGCTGTCGCGTGCGTCGGTACCGGCAACGGCGGTGATGACACGATCCTCGGCCTGTTCAAGCGCCTTGGCTTTCACGTCTTCGCGCATGTGTTCGCGGGTATCGATGATCGCGGCCTCAATCAGATCACGAATGATCTGTTCTACATCACGGCCAACATATCCGACCTCGGTGAACTTGGTCGCTTCGACCTTGATGAACGGAGCGCGGGCAAGTTTCGCCAGACGGCGCGAAATTTCGGTTTTACCAACGCCGGTTGGCCCGATCATCAGGATGTTCTTTGGGTAGACCTCATCGCGAAGGTCATCGCCCAATTGTTTGCGCCGCCAACGGTTGCGCAACGCGACGGCCACAGCGCGCTTGGCATCCTTTTGGCCGATGATGAAGCGGTCGAGTTCGCTGACGATTTCGCGGGGGGTGAGGTCTGTCATGTCAGTCCCTTGAGAAAGAAGAGGGGGGTAGCCGATGAAGCGGCACAAAGCCGGGCATCAGCCGCAAGAGCGAGGCGCGGATGCGTTCCCAAAACGCGCCAAGAAGAAGGAGAACGATGCCCAGCATCAGGATCGTCCAGGCGGCGCCTGCGCCGTCAAAGACTGTCGTTGCAATGGCGACGATATAGCCGATCGCGGCAATCAGGAACGACCGCCGGTCAATGATGATCGCAACAAGCGCAAAAATCGCGAGGATCACCAGCAGGATCATATTGGCGGTTTGGGTGTCTTGTTCCAGCAGTGTCAGCGCCATGGTGTTGACCAGCGCCGGTGCCGCCACAACGTGCAGCCAGAACCCATTAGCGGACCGGCGGGTGACACGGTGCGGGTCAGACATGTCAAAGGCCATGGCCACCGCAAAAACCGCAAGACCCAGAACCAGAGTGATAAAGGCAAACGGGCCGCCTGCCGACAAAAGAAACAGGTCCGAAATGTCTTGCGGCGTGCCAGAGGTCGTGGCGGCCATCAGCATGGCCACGATGAACAGGCCCACCGCAATCATCGCCATGGCAAAAGGCACCCGAAAGCGGAGCCAGTAAAGCAAAAGGGCCACGGTGCCGAGCGCGAAGGGCAGGGGCAGGCTGCTGTAATCTTCGCGCGCGACCATGAAGGGCTGTGCGAAATAAACCGTCAGTGCCAGCGCCGCGTTGCCTGCAAACAGCACAGAAAGCGCGATGGCCGGGGCAACCATGCGGCGGCGCCGCACGAAATACTCGGACAGGCCCCAAAGCACGGCGGCCCCAAGAAAGCCAAACAACACCGCCTCTTGCTGCGGGTTTGAAATTTCGGCGATGTAGATGGAGCCGACCACAAGGCCCCAGCCGGTGGCGAGGATCATCAGGCCGACGACGATGAAAATCTCGTTGAAGCCTTTGAACAGTTCAAAGGGTTCATCCCCCGGAGCGAGGTTTTCGCGCGCACCTTTACGGCTATGGGCCAAGGCGGCCATCGAGGCGGCCTGTGCCTCTGTGATCAGGCCAGCGGCAACAGAGGCCTTGATGTCGGAGGGGTCAAGCATGGATCACAATGCCGTGGGGGGCATGGGTCAGACTGCGCTGGGCGGCTAGGGTCCGATCAACGGCAAAAGGAGACATGCTATGGACCGTCGCACATTCATCGCCACCGGATTGACCATGATCGCTGCACCTGCATTCGCGGGTGGTCACGGGCGTCTTGGCCAGTTGGAAGGGCGTTCGACCCATACCTCTTCCGGAACGGCAGAGATTGCCGGAGACACTGTCAGCCTGCTGGATGACTTTTTTCTTGATAACGCGCCCGACCCGGTAGTGGGGCTTGGCAAGGACGGCACTTATGATCCCAGCACATTCATGGGTGAACTGAAGGCGATGCGCGGCGCGTCGACCTACACGGTTCCGGCGGGCATCAACGCCGCCGAGTACAACGAGGTCTACGTCTGGTGCCGGGCGGCCAATGTGCCGCTGTCGGTGGCGCGGGTTAACTGATTTTTTCAACGGTCAGGTTCCCGTTGGTGTAAACGCAGATATCGGCGGCAATGGCCATCGCCTGACGGGCGATGGTTTCGGCGTCCTGATCGCTGTCCATCAAAGCGCGACCGGCAGCCAGCGCATAGTTGCCGCCAGATCCAATTGCGGCGATGTCATGCTCTGGTTCCAGCACATCACCGGCGCCGGTGATGACGAAGAGGTCTTTGCCATCTGAAACAATCAGCATCGCCTCGAGCTTTTGCAGGTATTTGTCGGTGCGCCAGTCTTTGGCGAGTTCGACGCTTGCGCGGGCAAGCTGTCCCGGCGTCGCCTCGAGCTTTTTCTCGAGCCGTTCCAATAGGGTGAAGGCGTCGGCGGTTGATCCGGCAAAGCCGCAGATCACGTCATCCCCACCCGGCGACAGGCGTCGCACCTTCCGCGCGGTGCCCTTGATGACGGTTTGGCCAAGGCTGACCTGACCGTCACCGGCGATCACAACCTCACCGCCCTTGCGGACGCCGATAATCGTGGTGCCGTGCCACCCGGGAAATTCATTCTCAGCCATATCGCGCCCTTTTTCGTCGTGTTGCGGTTTATATGGACGCAAGATTTGCGGCAAACAAGGGCAGGGCTTGAACGCGGCCCGGCTGCCGCCTAGCGTGGCGCCCATGGATCAGCCCGATGACGTTACCTTTTACCTCGAACCGGGGCTGCTTGAGAGCGCCCGGAAGGGTGAGCACAATTTCATTGGTTTGGTGGTTGAGGTCCTGACGAATGCGGGTTTGACCGTGCATTTCACACCAAATTCCGGTGTTGCGCGGCTTCGGGCCGAGACGCGGCCCGGGTATGCAATGTATCACATGGATCAGCCGAACCATGACCGCGCGCTGACAATGCGCCGGGCCTATTTCTATCCGTTTTGGCAGATTGAAACGTCGTCCAAGCGCTGGGAGTGGGACGTCGCATTGACGGATTTTGATCCGTCTGGGGTCAATCGTGATGAGGCCGATAAATTCTTCGAATTCTGGGGTCGTCGGCTCTACGAGCAAAAGCCTTCAAACGCGGTTCGCCAAAAGATGATCTATGTGCCGCTACAAGGTTTGATCCGGCAGCACCGGACGTTTCAATGGTGCAGCCCGGTCGAGATGCTGGAGCGCACAGCGCAGCGGTTTCCCGAACATCAGATCATTGCCACGCTGCATCCCAATGAGGATTACACAAGCGCAGACCGCATGGCGCTGGCCAAGGTCATCGGGCGGCATCCACGCATTGAAATTATTGATCGCCCGATGGAGCTATGCCTGCGGGACTGTGATTTCGTTGTGACGATGAATTCAAGCGCGGCCTTCAGCGGGTTTTTCTTTCGCAAACCTGCAGTGCTATTTGCCCAGATCGATTTCCATCATATCGCGGGCAGCGTGATGCGTGACGGCGAGGATGAAGCCTTTGACGTGATCCATCAGGAGCCAGACTATGCAGGTTACATGTGGTGGTTTCTGCAACAGATGTCGATCAACGCTGGGCGTGACACCGCCAAGGGTAGAATTGAGAGCATTCTGCGCGGGCACGGCTGGCCTGTCTGATCACAACGAACTTTCGACGACCGACGCCTGATCCCAGGGCTGGGCGGCATCGGTGTAGATTGAACGTTCGGGCTTGTACCAACTGGGATCGTCGAGTGAGGATGCGTGGGCATAGATACGGTCGCTTGATCGTTCACTGCGCCTTGTCAACTGAGACCCGCAGTCGGAACAAAAGCCGCTGAAGGTTGATCGGCCGGACCTGCCTTGCATTTCATAGATCTTGTAGGGGCCGTTGACCGCAAAGGATGACAAATCCAGCGGTACCATCTCGGAATGACCCGTCCCGGTAAGCTGTTGGCAATCGCGGCAGTGGCATCGAAACATCGGTGCATCGAAACGAACCGCTTGAAAGCGTACCTGACCACATTTGCAACCACCGCTGAGTTGATCTGGCATAACTCACCCTCCCGTTTGGGCAAGCCTAGGGCCAAGATACTGGTTTGTCAGCTTTGCGGATGAACGACAAAGGGCGCCCCGTTTGGGACGCCCTTGTATTTCTTGAATTAGTTGTTGGATCAGATCGAAGCTTCGATCCAGCCCTGAATGGCGGCTTTGGGAGCGGCGCCTGCCTTGTTCGAGACAACCTCGCCATCCTTGAAGACGAAAAGCGCCGGAATGCCGCGCACGCCCATTTGGGAAGGCGAGTTCGGGTTTTCGTCAACGTTGACTTTGACGATTTTAACCTTGCCTTCCATTTCGGCGGAAATCTCTTCCAGCGCCGGGCCGATCTGCTTACAGGGGCCACACCATTCGGCCCAGAAATCGACGACGACGGGGATGTCAGACTGGCGCACTTCTGCGTCGAATGTGGCATCAGTGACAGCTACGGTGGCCATGAGTGTTCTCCTATGGATCAAGGTCAGGTGGGGAACGTAAGGATCGCTAGGGCGCGGGTCAAGATGTCGTCACGCGGGCGAGAGCATCTGCAACAATTTGTGCCGGAAGCGGCATCAGCGTTGCGGTCTGGGTCCACAGGATCGCAGTTTCGATGTGATGATCGGGGTAAATTTGAGCCAAAGCAGCGGCATAGGCCCCCATCTGCCGCAAAAGCCCCTCGGGCGTGTCCTGAGGTGTAGCGGGCACGACGCGGTTGGTTTTGAAATCCACCGCAAGGATTTTGTCGGTGCCGACCAACAATCGATCGATGACCCCATGGATACGGCGGCCCTGCAAGGCAGGCAGGTTGGCGGTGATTCCCACCTCGGACCGCGCATCCGTGGTAAAGATATGGTCAAGCGCGGGGGTGGTCAGCACACGCATGGCATCCGTAATCAGCTGGGCAGACAAATCGTCGGGATGTACATCGGGTGCCGCAGCGATGACGCGATGCGCAAGGTCCGCGCGGTGGTCCGGCGGGACGGTTGGCAGGTGTTCAAGAAGCAGGTGAAGCGTGCGACCGATGGCAAGGGCCGTGTCCTGATCTTCGCGCGCCGGATCGCCCTGAACCGTCTTTTCGCCACCAAGATCAGAGGGTGACACAGTTTCTTGCCGGGCCACCGGCGGCAGATCGCCGAAGCGCGGCAAAGTCACATCCGGCGCGGCCTGCGCCACGGCTGCCGTCACCTCTCCTGCGCGCCAATCGCCGTGCGCGACGCGCTGGATGCCCAAATCACCCGCCTGTGCGTTGATCATCCCCCGATGCGCCATGCCGCTGCGCACCAGATCGTGCCAGGTGTCCCCGTCTTTGCCCAAATCACCCGCGGCGCCGACGATCAGCCAGTTTTCTGCCCGCGTCATTGCCACGTAAAGCAGGCGCAGGCGTTCGTTCTTAAGCGCAGTGATCTTGGCGGCGCGCAGGTCTGCCATGGCTGGCGGGTCATCGCCCGTCTTTGTTTTCCAGACGGCCAGATCGCCTTCGGTCAAAACCTCATCCTTTACTTCGGTTTTGCGCGCAGCACAGTCGGGCAGAATGACGATGGGTGCTTCGAGGCCCTTTGATCCGTGCACGGACATGACGCGGATTTGGTCGCCCTGATTGTCCATCTGGCGTTTGATTTCCAGATCGTCCGTATCCATCCATGACAGGAACCCGGTAAGGCTGGGAGTGCCCATGCTTTCATAGCCCAGCGCTTGCGACAAAAGCGCGTCGATGCCATCTTCTGCTTCTGCCCCCAGCCGGGCCAGCAGTTTGCGTCGCCCATCATGACGCACGAGAATACGGTCAATCAGGTCGAACGGTCGCAGGAAATCAGCCCTGTCGAGAAGGTCTTGCAGGACCGCAAGGGTCTGCGCATGGTGCGACTTTCGCAGCGCTTCCCACAGGTAGCTGCCTTTCGGGCGATGATGGGCCAGCGTAAAGAGGTCTTGTTCCGACCAGCCAAAAAGCGGCGAACGAAGTGTTGCGGCAAGACTCAGATCATCCTCTGGCAAGGCGAGAAAGTTCAAAAGCGCGGCAATGTCGCGGACGGCCAGCACAGCGCCCACGCGAAAGCGGTCGGCCCCGGCGACGCGCAAACCGGTCGCCTTGCAGGCGCGAATGACCTCGGAAAAAAGCGTACTGCGGCGCTGGACGAGGATCAGAAAGTCGCCTTCGGTGATCTTGCGTCTGCCGGTATCGGTTGGAAGCGTCTCATCCGCGATCATCCGCTTGATTTGTTGCGCAACACGGTTGGCCATTTGCACGTCATGGTGGCTGGCGCTGACCTGGTCAACGGGTTCGAACCAGTCTTCCTTTTTCTCGGGTGCTTCCGTCTTGTCGATGACGGGCCACAGATCGACGCGGCCCGGCATGTCGGGCTTAAAGGCGATGTGGGGTTCGTCCTGCCCTATCGCCTCGCGGTAAGCCGGATTCTGGAAGGTGGCATCGACGGTATCGAGGATCGCAACCGACGACCGGAAGGAGTGCCGCAGGTCGGTGGATTGCAGCCCCGGGCCGGGGTCAGCCAGAGCGGCACCATAATGCGCCTGCATCCGGTCGAATTCACGCGGGTCGGCCCCCTGAAAGGAATAGATTGATTGCTTCTTGTCGCCGACGACAAAGATCGTACGCGCTTTGCCGTCACGATCAAACGCACCCGCGGTCAATTCTTGCGTGAGGTTCTGGATCACGCTCCATTGGGCGGGGCTTGTGTCTTGCGCCTCATCAACCAACACATGGTCGATACCGCCATCAAGCCGATAAAGCACCCATTGCGCAACGGCACTGTCCGTCAAAAGAGCGGCCGCTTTGTTGATCAGATCATCAAAGTCGAGCAACCCCATCGCCGCCTTGCGGTCGGCGTATTCTGCCAGAAACGGATGGGCAAAGGCGTGAAGCGCAAGGGATCGTTCAAGCGCATCCATAGATTTCAAGAAATCCTTGGCCGCTGCCGTGCGATCCATCCAATCGTGCAGGTCATCCAATATGGGCGCGGCGGCCTCTACCGCTTTCTTGTGGTTGGACTGCGGGAAGTTGACGGACTTTGAACTGTCGTCGTTGGCATAAAGGAAGAGCTTGCAGATCACTGCAAAGTCGTCCCAACCCGGGTTTTGAAAGTTCAGACCGGAAAGCGCCGCAGCAAAGTTCTGGTAGGTCTTTGTCTGATCCGCAAATACATCATGGATGGCTAAGGAAAGGTTGGCCTCAACACCTGTGAACGCGATTTTCAGGGCATCTTCGCGCTGCGCGTCGCCCGACAGGTCGAAAAGATCTGCTATTGCTGCCGGATCAACAGGCCTGGCAAAAAACTTTCGTTGTCCGGCAATTTCAGCCAGGAGCTTGTCAAATTCTGCACCAGAGAAGTGGCGCATCAGGTCGTGTACGATGGCGCGATGAGGTCCCTGTGCCATGGCATCGGCGACTTCGGTACGCAAAAGGACCGCTGCGCGTTCCTCCATTTCCTGAAATTGGGGGCTAACGCCTGCCTCGAGCGGGAAACGGCGTAGGATGCTGGCGCAGAAAGAATGAATTGTCTGAATTTTCAGACCGCCGGGCGTTTCGATCGCACTGGCAAAAAGCGTGCGCGCGGCGGACAGGCGTTGGGCGTCTAGCGTGCCTGCGACGCCAAGGTCGGCAAGTTGATCGCGCAGGGTCGCATCATCCTTCATTGCCCAGGCCCCCAGCCGTTGAAACAGGCGGTTTTGCATCTCGGAGGCGGCGGCCTTGGTGTAAGTCAGGCAAAGAATGTTCTGGGGTGACGTTCCATTCAGCAAAAGTCGCGCAACCCGGTCGGTCAACACGCGTGTCTTGCCCGAGCCCGCGTTGGCGGTCAGCCATGTTGAGGCCGAAGGATCAGCCGCGGTCACTTGCCGTTGGGTGGCGTCGTCCCGGATCATGTCAGATCCTCTGGCGCTGCTGCGTCGCTGATGTCCCATTCGCCGAACCGCGAAAGATGGTCGTAGTCGCTGGGGTCGTTGACCGAGAACATCGCCATGCGTGCGGTATAGCCCCGCTGGGGCTGCTGCCACCTTTGCAGAAGCGTCGCAAAATTGGCCCAGACGGTATCGGCGGGGTGATCCTTGAGCGGCGCGGGCGTCACCTTTGTTTCCTTGGATATCCCCAGAAAACTTGCCCCTGCGACAGGCATCGGGCCAAGCGCGGCAAAGGCGCCGCGTTCGACCATCGCGGCCTCAAGCAAAAGCTGCTTGTCAAAATTTTCCTGCTGCAGCTTCGAAGGTACGGCACCGGTCTTGTAGTCGTATATCAGCACCTCGCCCGTGCCGGTCACATCAAAGCGGTCTGCTTTGCAGGTCAGGGTCACACCGGTTTTCGCGACTTCGGCTTCACCCCAACCTTCGGCCAGCTTGAACGTGGCGTTGCTTTGCCGGGTGGCCTCGTCATTCAGAAAGAATGGCGCAACCTGTTCCATCCGGGCCATCCATTGCAGTCGCACGGCAGGCCAAGGGCAACGGGTCTCAAGTTGCTGCGCTGCAATCTGAAGCAACCGGGTCAGCGCCGCCGGGTCGCTGGCATCGTGCCGTTCAGAGATGAAGAGTTCGAGGATCTTGTGCACAATCTCGCCCCGCAGCGGCGCATCTGCGCTGGGCTGGAGCGGGTCAAGGCGATTGAGCCGTAACACCTTGCGGGCGTAGATTGCATAGGGGTCGCGGATCAGGGTTTTGACCTGCGTGACAGAAATTTCGGTCGGGCGCGTTGCAACGGGCGGGCGAGGCGAGGGGCGCAATGCGCGCGGCACATCTTTCGCCGGTTGGGCCAACTTTTCGGCCATCGCGAGCCAATGCTGTCCCCGCGCCCGCATCGCGGCAAGGGCGGCGGTACCGTTTTGGTCGGGCAGGCCGTCCAGCAAGTTCGTCAATCGGTTCACCCAGCGCGATGGGACGGTTTCGGCGTCGGCAGAGCGTTTCGCGCGCGTCATCCAGACTTCTTTGCCCGCGGCGGCCTGTTGATAGTCGTGCGCTGACAGGCCGATGCGCCGTTCTGGCAACAAAAGACCGGCGGACAATCGCATCTGCCGGTTGAGCCAGGGATCCGGGCTTGGCGCTTCGGGCCAGATACCGTCATTCATGCCGCCAAGGATCACCAGATCAGCGCCGCCAACCCGGGCCTCAAGCGTGCCCCAGAACAGGATGCCGGGATGGCCCAGATCGCGGTCGCGAACCGTTCCACCACTGAGGACAGAACCAAAAAGCGCGACATAATCGGCCACTGAGAGGACGCCCCCCGCGTCCGCATCACGCGCGATCGTGTCACAAACAGCGCGCGCCTCGCGCCCTTCCTTTTCGTCCCAAAGCTTGCCGGTTCCTGCCAGATGACCTGCTGCAAGCCGCTCTGCCAATTCAACGTGCCGCGCAAGTTGTTCGGACAGGGGCGCGTCGGTCGCTGTTTCTGCCTCTGTCAGGATATTGCCGATCCATTGGGCCCAATTGGTCGCATCATCATCGGTTTTTGCGTCCGTCTGCGCCCAGTCGGACAAGTCCTGAGCAGACAGGAACGGCGGGCCGTAACGGCGCAGCTTCATTTCAAGCCGCCGCGTCCGTAGGAGGTGCGCGTTGCGCCCTTCACCGCTATGCGTCAGCGGGTGTTTCAGGAGCACCAGCAGGGCCTCTGCCGTTGGTGTTTTGCCCAATACGTCCGCGACATGCCGCAGCAATCTGCCCGATGCTGTCAGAGCAAGAGGAAGGCCTGCGCTGTCATCAGGAACGATGTTCCAGCGATCGAGCGCGGCCGCAACTTGCCGGGTCAGGTTACGGTCTGGCGTGATTAGCGCCGCAGTCTGGCCATCCTGAGCGGCCTGGCGCAGGCGCAGGGCGATCGTTTCGGCCTCGGCACGGGGGCTCTCGGCCTCAACCAGTGTCAGGGGATCGGTCGGCGGGATCAGATCACCCAACGCGGGACCTTCACTGCGCCATGCGTGGGTCACCGGTGCTGGACGCAATGAAAGCGAGATGAGGCGGTTGCGCGGAGAGTCCGGTTGCCGCGACCAAGGGGCGACTTGATCCGGTGACATGTTGAGGCCGTCCAGCAAGCGTCGGTAGCGAAATTGCGGATGGTCTTCTGCTGTGAGCGGATCAGCCAGCGCGTCCCAATAGCGTGGCAATTCGGGGTCGAACCCCGGCAAGATCAATGCGCCCTGAGGCAATCGCGCGACGGCCTGCATGAAGACCTGTGTCGCACCACGGGATCCAGTTGATCCGGCAACAATCACAGGGTGCTCTGGTGGCGCATCTTGCCATTGTCGCGCCAGAAGTTCGGCGATCAGTCGCAACCGCGCTTGCGCATCCGGTGGCTGGTCACCGGTGTCAAAGAAGGGTCGAAGAATGTTCAGAAATTGCAGCGCACGTTGCCAGTGGCCGGATTGGTCGGTGACATCCAGATTGCTGAGCGCATCGGGTGACACGCCTTCGCCATGCATTTCCTCCATCAGTTTTGCAAGGCTGTCGGACAAGTCATAAAGTGCAGCGCGCGGGGCCAGATCCGGTTGGTTTTCCAGCAGCGCGGCCACGAATTGCGAAAGTTCCAACCGCCGTCGCAGCGGCGAAACGGGGGGCGGAATACCGGCTTGCGTGGCTTCAAAGCCAAGGTCGGTGACCAGACGCACTTGCGGCAATAGCCGTGGCGGCCCCGCATCAAAAAGGCTGCGGATGCGGCGCTGCATCCGGGTGGTGTTCACGTAGATCACGGCGCCCGACAGATCATCGGCGCGAGCGCTTAGCCCTGCAACCAGATCAGCGGCGAAATCGGCGCCGGGTGCCGTGCCAAAGACGCGGGGGTGCTTGGCGGGATCAAACATGGGTTTTCAGCATTGCTTCTGCCAATGCGATGCTATCCGGCTTTCCGACATCGCACCAATGGCCGGGGTATTCGACTCCAAAAAGGCCAGCGTTCCTAGCGACGCGGTCCCACAAGACGTTCATGGAAAAAGTGTCTTCCGGGATTGCATGCAAACCGTCCGTGCGGGTCAGTTGTAACCCCGAATAAACCGCACCGGGTCCGCGGGTCAGTTGTCCATCTGCCCCTCGTAGAAAATCACCCTGTCCGGGATGCCCTATGACGCGGTCCTGAGGGACGACCAGCAGCAAAGACTGCATGCCGTCGCGCCAAGCCGCGCAAAGAAGATCGATGGGATTGGGGCCGCACCAGACCGCATCGGTGTTCAGCGTCAGCACAGGGTCACCGCCCAACATCGGCAAGGCGTTTCGAAGTCCGCCCCCGGTATCAAGGAGCGCCGCACTTTCATCTGAAAAAATCACGTCCTGCCCAGCCAAGTGATCGCGGATCATGCTGCCCTTGTAGTGCAGATTGACGACGCGACGATCCACGCACGGGCTGCGGGTCAGATCAAGCGCATGGTCCAGCAGGGTCCGGCCCGCCACCTTGATCAAGGGCTTGGGCCTGTCGTCCGTGAGAGGTGCCATACGGGTACCCAGCCCCGCCGCGAACAATAGGATCGGAAAAGTCGTCATGCAAAGCCAGCCTGATCGGGTGGAGGCAGGTTTGCAATCACCGTTTGCCGCAAATCCGAAAGGGCCGGATGTGCAAGGTCGGCCAAAAGGTTTTGCCAGACCCGTTGCATCAAGGCGCGATATTTTGGCTTCCCGCCGTCGTTGATCAGCCGCGCAAAGACACCGAGAATGCGCAAGTTGCGTTGCGCCCCAAGGCAAGCGAGCTTAGACGTGAAGGTCCCCGGATCAAGACCTGTCGCGGCGCAATAATGTGCCGTCATGGCCTGAACAACGTTGTCTGGCACGACCCGCCGGACATCGCGCAGCAAAGAAGCAAGGTCATACCCATCGGGCGCAACAAAGGCATCCTGAAAATCAAGAAGCCCGATTAGATGTCCAGAGGCTTCATTAGGGCGCCAGATCAGATTCTCGACATGAAAGTCCCGCAGCGCGAGCGTTTCAGGCTGCGGTGCGTGGTGTTCAAAACTGGCACGGACAGCTTCGGCAAGCGCATCACCATCTGCGGACTGCGCGTAATGTGAAGCTGTGATGCGCACCATTTCACCGGCCATATCGGGCGTCAGGCGCGGAAGGTCCGGCATCGCGCAACGACGCAAGGCGATCAGAACATCAACCGCGGCACGATAAAGCTGCATTGGATCGCCGCCTTGATCGAGCGCCGTGGCAAGATCTATCGCGCCCAGGTCCGAGAGTACAAGAACCGGGCCCTGTCTGTGCAAAACGGCGGGCGCGCAAAAACCATTGTCAGCCAAGTGTTCAGCGATTGCGCAAAAGGGTTCGGTCAGTACCTGCCCACTGTGCATGACGATCACCCGGTGACCATCGGGACCGGTGAGCCGCGCGTAAGATCTATCAGAAGCGTCGCCGGTTATCGCCGCGATATGCCAATTGGCCCATGGCGTTCCGGTCAGGAAGCTTGCGAAATCAACCATGAAGCCGGTCCAGCCGCATTGCCCAATTGCCGGGCATTGTCACGGTCACCGAATGGGCGGGCACTCCTGCCTCAAACGCCATCGAAAGCGCGTTTTGGGGGGCCAGATCACCCAGGCGGTCAGGCCATTCGATCAGGCAAATGGCTGCGGCAAATGCGTCTTCCAGACCCAGTTCAAGCACCTCTTGAGGGTCTGTCAGGCGATAAAGATCACAATGCCAGATTTCGGCGTCAGGGGTTTCGTAGGTTTGCACCAACGTGAAAGTGGGCGAAGGGACATCTTCGTTGGGGCCCATGCGGCTACGGATCAGGGCGCGTGCAAAGGCTGATTTTCCAGCGCCGATCTCGCCTGACAGCAACACCGTGTCACCGGGTTGCAGAACATCCGATATGGCGGCGGCGAGCCGTGCGGTCGCCGCTTCGTCGGGGAGTTGGATCAAACGGCAAGTCGCGGCAGGCATGAGGGCAGAGTAAATCGCCCACCGTCCGCTGCAAGCCCAATCAGCGTTTGGCGAGCTTGGCGGAATGCGCCTTGGAGGTCAGGGGCGCCAGCACCCGTTCGGTCGGTTTTGTGATCTCGAACCGAACCATCGTCCGTCGTCCGGCGAGTGGCTGCGCATGGCATTTCGCGTGACGGCCATCCAAAAGCGTGACGCGATCTGAAAACGGCTCTCGCCGACCACTGGTGGCGGCGAAATCTTCGAGACGCGGCCAGATCGGCGAGGGCAGGCTGGCGTCACGCCAGGTGTGCATCGCGTCTTTAAGGTTGTGCGTTTGCAGCACCTCTTCTTCGTCGATTTCCCACAAGGTGCGGTAAGCCTCATTCGTCATGACAAGCGTATTGGCATTGGAAAAAACGGCGATCGCATCGGGAATCGTGTCGAGAACGGCCTGAGACGTCTCTATTTCAGTTCGGAAATGTCGGGTAAGCGAAACCTCTGCACTGATATCTTCAAAGAGGAACGCAAGGGCACCATCTGGATGTGGCCTGCCGGTGACCCGAAAGGTTTGCCCATCGGGCAGGTCCCAGTTTTCACAATATGTGCCCTCCTTTGCCTCAGCTTCGAGCCGGGTAAACTGCTCTCTCCAATTGGTGTAGTCTTTGGGTTCGGGGAGGCGTCGCAGGTCGCGCATCCGGTTGAGCATCATATCAAGTGTCGGGCGGGTGCTGAGAAATTCGAAAGGCAGACCCACCATGTCGAGCAGGGCGGGATTGAACATGGTGAGTTTGCGATTTTCATCAAAGATCGCCAGTCCGGTAGACAGTTGGGCGAATGTCTTGCTGAGGGTTTGCAAAAACTCGCGCTTTGCATTCTCGGCCCGCACAACCGCATTGGCATCGGCGGCAAAATGCACAATTCCGTCCGTCACCGGCATGCTTGTGACGTCAAACCAATGTTCGGATTTCTCACCGTTCAATTGCAGGGACACGCGATTGAAACTGGCTTGCCCATCCTCGCCCGGATTGACGTTGAGATCAGCAAAGAGGCGCTTGCCAGGCCAGACCTGTCCGGCAATCTCTGCGTCATCCGCGCAGCGGTCCGAATAGTTCAGATAGGCGCGATTGGCCCAGGTCAATCGGCGTTGTTCGTCCTCGCGCCAGATCAGTTGCGGCGCGGAATTGGTCAGATTGCGCAGAAGTGCGAGTTCTTCGCCAAAGGCAGTTCGGGCAAGTGCCGCATAATGCAAATCGACATCGTCACCATCTTGCGCGCCCAGTATGATCCGCTTGAGGCCGGATTGATGCGTCAGCGTCAGCATCAAGGGTGTCCCGTTCAAGGGCGTGATCTTGTGTGTTTCGCCGGGTGGCAAGTCATCAAAATCAGCGGCAAGGTCGGGAAAGTCTTTCTGCAGCAAAAGCAAAAGTGCGTCGCGTTCAGAAAGGCCTTCGGGCCGGTCGGTAATCAGTTGTGCCGCCCCGGGTGTGGCGTCAATCAATTCGTGACCCTCAAACAGAAACACGGGTTGCGAAGACGGCCGTCCGGCCAGAGACAAGCGCGTGTTGGGCGCAGGCCAATAGCGTGACAGCCCCGCATAGATAAGCCCCGCCGACAACAGCGCCGACAAGGTCGCTGCGACGTAAACAGTCCAACCTAATTCGATCATGGTAAATCCCAGCTCAAGTTGTCTTGAGGATCGGTTAAAATGCTTAACGGCGGGTTAAGGCGGACTTAGCTGATGATCGGCTGGTTTTGACCAAGCGCACCTTTTCCGGGCTGCGCGGTGCGGTCCAGAAGAATGCGGTCCCAAACAACACTGACGATAGCACCGCCCGTCGCCTGCCCGGCCCAGCCCGCGTGTCCGTGGCGACGGCCATTTGCAAAATTCAGCTTGGCGCCGGACCTTTCCAGCAAGGTTTTGGCAATAAAAAGGCCCAGCCCCATGCCCTCATAGCCCGGCCGTCGCGCGCCATCGATGCTTCCTCTTCGACGGCGGACAAACGGGTCGCCGATGCGACCGATCACGGATTGCGGGAACCCGTGGCCATCATCAGAGATCTGAATCGTGATCTGATCTGCGGTCCATGTCGCCGAAATCTCGACTTTGCTGTCGGCGAAATCGACAGCGTTTTGCATCAGGTTCCGCAAGCCGTGAATGATTTCCGGGCGTCTTGTAATGGTGGGTTGCAAATCATCGCTTTCTTCATCGACACCAATGAAAAACGCGACCTGTTTGCCGCGCCCGAGATGCGGTTCTGCGGCCTCGCGCACCACCGTTTCAAGCGGCGCGGTACGCAGGTGCAGGTCGTCCTTTCCGGCCCTCCCCATAGAGTGCAGAATATCGCGGCACCGTTCGGCCTGCTCGCGGATCAATGCGGCATCTTCCAGAAGCTCGGGCTGCGCCTCCAATTCTTCGATCAACTCACTGCTGACCAGCTTGATTGTCGCCAACGGCGTGCCGAGTTCATGGGCCGCCGCCGCGACAACGCCCCCCAGATCGGTCAGCTTCTGTTCACGAGCCAGGGCAAGCTGTGTCGCAAGCAGGGCCTCACCCATCGTGTGCATTTCATTGGTGACCTGTCGTGCATAGATCGCCAGAAAAACGACACCAATGACCAAGGCGACCCAAAAGCCGAACTGAAACAGCGCAGGCAACATGAGCACATCACCGGTCGCCGTTTCGATCGGAATACTGAAGCGATACAAAAGCGACGTGAGCGCAATCGCTAGAATGCCTAACACGACCGTACTGGACAGGTGCAACACGGTCGCTGCAATGGTCACGGGCGCCAGCAAAAGCACCGCGAATGGGTTTGATAACCCGCCTGTCAGATAGAGCAAAACGCTAAGCTGAATAACGTCGAAGCTAAGGATGAAGGACGCTTCACGCTCCGACAGGCGCTTGTTTTCTGGATAGAGGAAACTGAAGAAAAGATTGGCCAGAACAGACGCAAGGATGGTCAGTGCGGCTGCGCCGACCTCAATCTGGAGACCATAAACCCGGACGGCCACAAAAATTGCGACGATCTGGCCGCAGATGGCGAACCAGCGCAATAACACAAGTGTGCGCAGTCGCACCCAGTTGCTGCGCTCGCGCTCTTGCAGGACATCGTGTATTTCTGAGGGCATTCCGGTCCTTGGGGCTGCGACACGCTGTTCCATTGTTAAAGCCCGCTCTTTCCGGGATCAATGCGACCAATTGAAAGGATGCCAGATGATCAAAGTGGTTGCGGCCGCGGCAAGTGTGGCTGTTTTGGCGGTGTTGGGCGGAACGTACCTGTTGACGCAGCGACCCCCCGCAGGCTGTGGCGGCGGCGTGGTTGCCGGGGGCGACTTTGGCGGACCCTTCACGTTGGTCAACGGGGCAGGGCAGACGGTAACGGATCAGGATGTCATTACCGAACCAAGCCTGATCTATTTCGGGTATACCTTTTGCCCTGACGTTTGCCCGATTGATAATGCCCGGAACGCAGCCGCCGTGGATATTTTGGCCGAACAGGGGATCGACGCCACGCCGATCTTTATCACCATTGATCCTGCGCGCGACACGCCCGAGGTTGTCGGCGACTACATCCAGAACTTTCATCCGGAGATGATTGGTCTGACGGGAAGTGACGCGCAGATCGATGCAGCCGCCAAGGCCTATCGGGTCGTCTATAGCCGCGGTGACGATGATCCTGACTACTACCTGATGAACCACTCCGTTTTTACCTATTTCGTCACGCCAGAAGACGGTTTCGTTGACTTTTTTCGCCGCGATGCAGGGCCGGACGCGGTCGCCGAGCGCGTGGCCTGTCATGCCGCGCAAAGCTGAGATTTGACCACAGGGCCCGGCACCCTAAATCAGCCGTATGGAACAAGGGATCTCGAGAATGGATACCGAAACGCTAGATCTGGGCCCCGACAACACCTTGTTGTTGGTTGATGATGACGAGGCATTTGTGAAGCGTCTGGGTAAGGCAATGGAAAAGCGCGGCTTTTCCGTTGAAATGGCGGAATCTGTAACGGCCGGCAAAGCGATCGCGACGGCCCGGCCCCCGGCCTATGCCGTGGTTGATCTGCGGCTAGAGGATGGCAACGGCCTGGATGTCGTCGAAGTGCTGCGCGAGCGGAGACCGGAAAGCCGGATTGTGGTGCTGACAGGCTACGGTGCGATTGCGACAGCCGTTGCAGCCGTCAAGATTGGCGCAACCGACTATCTTGCTAAGCCAGCCGATGCGCGGGATGTGACGAATGCGCTTTTGGCACGCACAGATACGTTGCCGCCGCCGCCAGAAAACCCAATGAGTGCGGATCGTGTCCGCTGGGAACATATTCAGCGCGTTTATGAGCTATGTGACCGCAATGTCAGCGAAACGGCCCGGCGGCTGAACATGCACCGACGGACCCTACAGCGCATTTTGGCCAAACGCAGCCCGCGCTAGGCGGCAGATTTCAACCAATCCACGAACAACTTGAGCCGGGGTGACGGCATCCCCGGTCGGGTTACAAGGTAGTAGCCCAGCCCGGTCTGCGGTGCGGTCAGGACGCCTTTTAACGCGCCTCTTGTCAGATCGTCTTGAACCAAGGCCTTTGATACAATCGCAAGACCGGCTCCAGCACGGGCGGCAGACAGCACCATGCTGAGCGTTGGCAGCTCTTTTGTTTGACAACATGCCGGGTCCAGCCCTTCGGCATGCGCCCAGACCCGGGTCTCTCGATGGACGGTTTCAAAGAGCCATGGCAAATCCTGCAGTTCGCTCAGGTTTTGCGGGTTGCGGTCGCCAATCAGATCGGGCGCGCCGACAACCACGTAATCAG
The DNA here is from genome assembly GCA_947493335.1 of uncultured Paracoccaceae bacterium. Taxonomy (GTDB): domain Bacteria; phylum Pseudomonadota; class Alphaproteobacteria; order Rhodobacterales; family Rhodobacteraceae; genus CANMYO01. Next base: position 568,505 of record CANLQO010000002.1, read on the forward strand.
CAGAGGCAAGAAGCGTCGCTTTCACGCCGGGCCACGTGCCCCGGCCGTAGCGGACCGCCAGATCAATCCCGTCACGACGTAAATCCGAAAGCTCCATGGTTGGGGTGACAGTGATGGTGACGTCGGGGTGCATCGCCCAAAACGCACCCATGCGCGGCATCAGCCAGTTTTCAGCAAAGCTGGGTGTGACGGAGATCGAAATCGGAGCCTCTGTCGCATCAGCCATGACGTCCCGAACGCTGGCGATGACCTGCTCGAACCCGGACGTGAGGTTTGGCAAAAGCTGCGCCCCCTGAGGCGTCAGCATCATGCCGCGACCATCGCGGACCAGCAACGTACATCCCATGAAATCCTCGACCGTGCGCAGGTGCTGAGCAATGGCAGCATGCGTTACATTCAGCTCAGCCGCGGCTTTGGTCAGCGATCCTGTACGGCCTGCCGCCTCGACCGCGCGCAAGGCTGGCAAAGAGGGAACGGTGCGCCAATCCATTATGAAAGTTCAACTAACATATGTGAATTCTTCCTGAGTCGCATGGGTCCTGTAAACCCCTTATTTGTTGATCATGACAAACGGAAAGGAAATCCCATGCTTTCAATTTTCGCATCAGCATTTCAAACTGCTACTCGTCAGGATCGTTGGGACGCGCCCAGCTACTGGACAGCGCACCGGACGCCCCAGACCCGCAGGCAGGCCAAGCAGATCGAGGCAGAGCGCAAGCTGGCGCAATTGCGCAATATCGGGATGTGGTGAGGTTAAAGGTCAAACCTTTTGCGGATGCGGTCGACCTTTGTCCCATCGGCCAAAGGAACCGCATCGAGACGATCATAATCGCGAAATCCCATCGCGGTGTAATAGCCCAGCCCGCTTTCGTTATCGGCCCGGATCGTGGCGTCAATCGTCACGATCCCTGTGCCCTGAGCTGCGGCCACCGTCGCCGCGAAAAGTGCTTTGCCAATCCCGCGTCCGCCCATCCCTTCCGCAACGAAAGAGGCGATCATGGCCCAATTTGCGGGCATGGCACCACGGGCAGGATCGGGGTATTCAAGGGATTGAAAGCCCGCGACCTCGTCATCAACAACGGCGACATGCGTGCTTATTCCCAACTGCGCTTCAACATAATGCTGGCGCATCTTCTCATGATCGAAGGGCTGCTGATGCGCCGTCGTGCCGCCCTTGGCGATTATGGCATTGAGGAGGGCGACCATCTGCGGGATATCGCGCGGCTCTACCCGTCTGACGATCATAACAGTGCCAACAATGCATTGTGGCGTTCAGTATAATCGAGACGAACCTCAAGCGGTGGGCGCAGACGGATTTCAAGCGATCCCGCCAGCGTCGGGTCTTGTTTGCCAAAAAACTTGTCGGCTTCGGCCTTTGTGAATCCCGCGATCTGGATGGCCTCCAACCATGCGGATAACTTGTCGGCCTTCTTGATCTGCCGTTTCACAGTCGCCGGAATTTGTGCGGGCAGGCCAAAGCGCAGATGGATCGCGGCCGTCAAACGGTCGTCCAGCACGCCATATCCGGGGCCAACGGCGGCTTTGACCGGGCTGATCATGTCGCCGATGACATATTCAGGCGCATCGTGCAGCAGCGCCGCCAATTGCCACTTGATCGGCGCCGACGGATTCTGGGCGCGAAAAATCTGTTCGACCAATAGCGAGTGTTCGGCGACCGAATAGGCAAAATCACCTTTAGTCTGCCCATTCCAGCGCGCAACAAAGGCCAGACCGTGGGCGATATCTTCAATCTCGATATCCACGGGTGTGGGGTCCAGCAGATCAAGCCTGCGACCCGATAACATGCGCTGCCAGGCGCGGGGTTGTTTTGCCATAACCGTTTGATGCCTTGGAATAATCGCGGGGTCAAAGGGGCGTTAGCAATCTTTTCGTCTTTTTGTTCCATGCTGAACCGACAGGGAGGCCAAATTGTCCGCGCGGAAAACCGCGCCCGAAATGGGAGCCTCGAAATGGCCCGACGTCAAATATGTGCAGCATTTGCTGTAACTCTCTTCGGTCTGACGACCGCCGCACAGGCGCAACAGACCTGCCTGACACGCGATGTGATTGTCCAGAAATTGGGCGAAGGATATTCCGAACGGCTGGTTGGCCGCGGTCTTCAGGGTGAGGCGCGCCTGTTTGAGGTGTTCATGAGTCAGGACGGCGCAAGCTGGACCATCATCCAAAGCTTTCCTACTGGTATGTCCTGTATCATGGCAGCCGGCACCCATTGGCAGCAGGATGACATTGCCGCCGTTTTTGCGGCAGAAGGCTAACCAGCCTTGCGCAAGAAGATATGGAATTGCGGCTGTAAGGATGGCGGCATCAGCCAATTGTAGAACATCCACAACCGCGCCAGAACCATCTTGTTGCCGTGATAGGCGGCACCGGTTGTCATGAAATAACTGCAGTCCTGATAGCGCGTCGCCGGAAAATACCGCCGAATGGTTCCGCGCGTATTCAGCAAATAGGTAGTGGGGAAAACGTCTTCTGCCTTGCGCTGGGGCGCAAGTTTGGAAAGCACGCCGACATGCAGGCTATTTGGCACCATCCGCGTGACGATCCCGGTCAGACCCCATTTGTTTGGCGTACCGGCGCAGATCCAACCCCCGGGGCGCAGGATGCGGTCAAGCTCGGCCATGTAAAACGCCGGGTCGGCCACATGTTCAAACACCATCCATGAAAAGATCACGTCAAAGCTGTCGTCGTCGAACGGCAGCGGTGCCCCGACATCGGCATGGTGGCGGTCCTCGGTATCGGGGTTTTGCAGGACGACGGGATCAACATCAAAGGCCGCAAACCGCGCGACCCGACCGGTCAGATCAGTGTGGACCCGCGCGCCTTCGCTTTCACCATAGCTGAACCGCCCACGGCCTGCGCCGAAGTCCAGCACGTGGGCGTCTTTTGGCAGGATGGATGCGAGCCGTGTGAAAAAGGCGACACGCCCGTTCGCATGATGATATCCACCGGCGTCGAATTCGGGGTAAATCCGCCTTAAGAAGTCGCTCACGTTCTGAAATCCCACAGTCTCTCTCGACCGCTCTTATCGCGAATGGTGGGGTGACAAAAGGTTTCTTGTCCGAGGCGCCTTTCTTTTGTATGCGCAACGGAAATTCAAACGAACCCAGGACAAGAAAATGGCCAAAGACTACGTTGTGAAAGACATTGCGCTTGCTGCCTTTGGCCGCAAGGAACTGGATATCGCAGAAACGGAAATGCCGGGCCTGATGGCCTGCCGCGAAGAGTTTGGCGCAAGCAAGCCTCTGAAAGGCGCACGCATCGTCGGGTCACTTCACATGACCATCCAGACCGCCGTGTTGATCGAAACACTGGTAGAACTTGGCGCCGATGTGCGCTGGGCGTCGTGCAACATCTTTTCAACCCAGGACCATGCCGCCGCCGCGATCGCAGAGGCGGGCGTACCCGTCTTTGCTATCAAGGGCCAAAGCCTGGAAGAACATTGGGACTATCTGGACAAGTCCTTCATGTTCCCCGAAGGCGCGAACATGATCCTGGATGATGGCGGCGACGCGACGCTTTATGTGCTGCTTGGCGCACGCATGGAGGCGGGCGAAGACGTGCTGGCCGTCCCGACCTCGGAAGAGGAAGAGGTCATCAAAAAGCAAATCCAAAAGCGGATGGCCGAAAGCCCCGGTTGGTTCACCAAGACAAAAGCCGACATCCAGGGCGTGTCTGAGGAAACCACAACGGGTGTGCACCGTCTTTATGATCTGCACAAGAACGGCCAACTGCCGTTCCCAGCGATAAACGTCAACGACTCTGTCACCAAGTCGAAATTCGACAACAAATACGGCTGCAAGGAATCGCTGGTTGACGGTATCCGCCGCGCTACCGACACGATGATGGCCGGTAAGGTCGCGGTGGTTTGCGGTTATGGTGATGTGGGCAAAGGATCTGCTGCGTCGCTTGCCGGTGCCGGTGCCCGCGTGAAAGTGACCGAAGTCGACCCGATCTGCGCGCTTCAGGCCGCGATGGACGGATTTGAAGTGGTCGTGCTTGAGGATGTGCTTGATTCTGCGGACGTTTTCATCACGACCACCGGCAACAAGGACGTCATCCGCATTGAGCATATGCGCGAGATGAAGGACATGGCGATCGTCGGCAACATTGGTCACTTCGACAACGAAATTCAGGTTGCGGCGCTGAAGAACCACAAGTGGACCAACATCAAGGAACAGGTCGACATGATCGAGATGCCTTCGGGCAACCGTCTGATCCTCTTGTCCGAAGGTCGTCTGCTGAACCTTGGCAATGCCACGGGTCATCCGTCTTTTGTGATGTCTGCTTCATTCACCAATCAGGTGCTGGCGCAGATTGAGCTTTGGACAAAGGGTGATGAATACCAGCCCGGTGTCTACATTCTGCCAAAGCATCTGGACGAAAAAGTCGCACGACTGCACCTTGGACGGATCGGCGTCAAATTGACCGAGCTGAAGAAGGATCAGGCGGACTATATCGGCGTCACGGTCGAGGGCCCTTACAAGCCAGAGCACTACCGCTACTGAGTGGCGGGCAGGTTGCCCAGCCGACCCAAAACGACAGGCCGCGCGGTGCTTCGCGCGGTCTTTGTGTTTGTTGTGATCTTCGGCGGGATTCTGGGTGGTGCCGCGATCCTGCATCCCGACACACCCCTGCCTGATCACTGGAACCCGTTGCGCCCTTTGCAGGTGGCAGCACCTGTGACGCCGCTGACGGATTGGAAACTTTCCCAGACGGCTGCGAATCCGCAGGCTTGCCTGGTGGCCCTGAAGCAAGCTGCGCGGATATCTTCCCAAACCGAATTCGCGACCGATAACCCCAATTGCGGCGTGGAGGTCCCGGTCACCTTGTCCCACATAGGTGGCGCGTCGCTTGGCACATTGGAAACTGCCTGCGCGACGGCCCTGCGTCTGGCCATGTGGGAACGACACGGTGTCCAGCCCGCTGCGCGGGCCGCATTTGGCGCAGACGTGACCGAAATCCTTGACCAAGGCAGCTACAATTGTCGCCCGATGCGCACCACGTCCGGCAACAGTACCCGGTGGAGCACCCATGCCACCGCAGATGCCATCGATGTGCGCGGTTTTCGCCTAACGGGCGGGGACACGGTGATCCTTTTGCGCGATTGGGACGGTGTGGGGAACAAGGGCGCATTCCTGCGGAATGTCCATCAAGCATCCTGCCGTTGGTTCAAAACCACGCTGGGGCCGGACTACAACGCGCTGCACGCGGACCACTTTCATCTGCAATCACGCGGCTGGGGGACGTGCCGCTGATCCGCCGACCGGATTTTTCCCCGCTGTTTTTGCTTGTTCCAACAGGCCACCTGTTATTACCTTGCCGCAACGCCTCGCATGGGTGGGGTGAAAAGGGTCATTTCTGGCCAAAACACAAACGACGGGGACAGCCATAATGGGCAAAAGAGACGAGTGGATCGCAAAGTACGCCGACGATCTGAGCAACAAATGCGGCATGACGCCAGACATGGATCTGCTGACCAAGGTGACGATCGGCTGCGGCCCTTCGATTTACAATGCGGACGCATCAACGGTTGCAGGCAGCCAGGAATCCGAGCTTGAGACCGTCAAGAACAACTTCCTGATCAAGAAGCTGGGTCTGTCAGACGGGCCAGAGCTGATGGATGCGATCAACAAAGTCATCGAAGTCTATGGCAAGTCCGAGCGCAACAAGTACCGCGCCGTTGTCTACTACATGCTGACCAAGCATTTCGGCAAAGAAAGTGTCTACGGCTAAGCCCAGACACCGGAATTGGAAACGCCCGCTGATATCAGCGGGCGTTTTTCGTTTCAGAACAGCGTCAGCACGATGCCGATGACAGTGGCGGCCAGCACCGCATAGCCGCTGTCAATCACCGCCAGCTTCCACGGGCGATTGGAATAGCCGGTGTTGATGAAGATCCACGGGCTGATAAAGAAAAGACCCACGCCAAGACCCGACACAAGGCCTTTGCCGATGCTGTCGATACCTGACAATGCAAAGGTGTGCCGCATCATGCCCGCGACAAGCAGGATCATTACAAACGACACAATATAGGGCGTCGGGCCATCATTGACGGGCTTTCCGTCTTCGCCGATCTCTATGTCAGCCGCTTCCATCCAGGGCTTGGACAAGGCCATGTAGTAGGCCGCGCCGGCCGCAAAAGCGGCAACAGCGGCAAGAATAACGCTCAAGAATCCCATGATTTTCCCTTCCTGTTGGCTGGGTCAAGTATAGGCGGGCGCTAACAACTTGCTATGGTTTTGTTTCTCCAAGCTCACAGAGGATTGCCCATTCCGCATCGGTTACAGGCTGCACGGACAACCGGGAGTTTTTGACAAGCACCATGTCCGATAGCCGCGGATCGGCTTTGATCGTTTCCAGGCTGACGGGTTTGACAAAGGGGCGCACGGCCCGGACATCCACGCATTCCCAACGGTCATCATCCGTCGTGCTGTCCGGATGGGCGAGGGCGGAGACCTCGACAATCCCCACGACCTCTAGCCCCGACCGAGAATGGTAGAAGAACCCTGTTTCACCCAGCGCCATGGCGCGCATGTTGTTGCGTGCCTGATAATTGCGCACGCCGTCCCATTCCTCGCCCGCCCCGCCCTTTGCCACAAGGTCATCCCAGCCAAAGACGTCTGGTTCGGATTTGAAAAGCCAATGTGCCATGGTCATTCCTCTTTCAATGGACGCGAAAGCAGTGTCTGCAAAGCGGTTTTGACATCTATTTCGCGGTGCGCAAGCCGTGCAACGATTGCTGTCACCGGCAGGTCAAGTCCCAGATCAAGCGCCAGTTTCGACACTGCCTTGGCGGTTGCTGCACCTTCAACCGTGGTGGATTTATCAAAATCCTCGCCTGCCCCAAGCGCCAGACCAAAACGGTAGTTGCGCGACAAATTAGACGTGCAGGTCAGCGCCAAATCACCAAGACCCGAAAGGCCTGCCAGCGTGGCAGGCTCTGCGCCCAGATGGTCGGCAATCCGCTGCATTTCGGAAAAGCCACGTGTCAGCAACGCGGCGCGCGCGCTGTCCCCCAGACCCGCACCAATCGCAACGCCGCAACCAATCGCAATGACGTTCTTGAGCGCACCACCAAGCTCTGCTCCGATCACATCCGTCGTGGTGTAGAGCCGCAGGTTCGAGGTCGACAGCCATTGCTGCAGCATCTTGCCTGCCGCTTCATCCGCGCAGGCGAGCGTCAATCCCGTCGGCAACCCCCGCGCAATATCATCTGCGAAGGATGGCCCGGTCAGCATGGCAGGTGTTGCGGTCGGAATGATCTCGCGGATCGAGGCCGTTGGCCCGGTGAGCGTGCCAAGGTCGATACCTTTACAACATGCGACAAGATACTTGCCTGCAAAGCCCGCAGCGTTTTCAGTCAAGAACCCGCGCAATGTCTGGGTCGGTGTTGCCAAAAGGATGGTGTCGCAGCCAAAAAGCTGCGTGATATCACCCGTCGCCACCAAAGGCGCCGGCAGGGTCACACCGGGCAGGCGCGGGTTGTCGCGCGTGTCTTGCATGGCTGTCGCAGCCTCTGCATTGCGCGCCCAAAGGGTCACCGGGCGGCCGTCGCGCGCCAAGGACACCGCCAAAGCCGTGCCAAAAGCGCCAGCGCCTGCAATTCCGATCATGCCTTTGCCCCCTTCTTTCCTGATCCCAACATGGCGGGGGTCTTGTCGTCCAGTGGCCATCTTGGCCGCGCTGAAAGTTTCAGATCATCCAACTGCCCGGCCTGCATCCGTAGTCCACCTGCATAGGCGATCATCGCCGCATTGTCGGTGCATAGGGCCAGCGGTGGGGCGCTGAAAATCACACCACGATCTGCGCACAAGGTTTCAAGCCGTGCCCGGATTTCCGAATTGGCGGCAACCCCGCCCGCAATCGCGAAAGATGGTTGCGCGGGCGAAAGCGACATATACTCTGTCAACGCTCGATCGGTCTTTTCGGTCAGAACATCAGCGATGGCACGCTGAAACGCCGCCGCCAAATCGGCCTGATCGCCCTTTGTCAGACCCTGATTTTCCACAATCACGCCGTCGCGCGCCCGGATCATTGCGGTCTTGAGGCCCGAAAAGCTCATGTCGCAGCCGGGCCGGTCCATCAGCGGGCGCGGCAGTTTGAACCGGGTGGCGTCACCTGTCGCTGCGGCGTCTTGCACCGCGGGGCCCCCGGGTTGGCCCAAACCAAGGATACGGGCGGTTTTATCAAATGCTTCGCCCGGCGCGTCGTCGATCGTACCGCCAATACGCGTGAATTGATCATGGCCGTGCGCGATCAGGAACTGGCAGTGACCCCCAGAGACCAGCAGCATCAGGTACGGGAACTGAACGCTTTTAAGCAACATCGGCGTCAGCGCATGCCCTGCCAGATGGTTCACGCCGATCAGCGGCTTACCTGTGGCGGCTGCCAGCCCTTTGGCACACATGACGCCCGACAAGACGCCGCCAATCAGCCCCGGGCCCGCTGTCACGGCGATCCCATCGATATCATCAAGGGTGATGCCTGCGACATCTAACGCTTCTTCAACGCAATGATCGATCTTTTCGGCATGCGCGCGCGCGGCGATCTCTGGCACCACACCGCCAAAGTCCGCGTGAAGCGCGGTTTGGCCATAGACGATTGACGACATGACGTTGGTCCCACGCACAACGGCGGCAGCGGTGTCATCGCAACTGCTTTCGATGCCAAGTATTGTGAGCGTCATATCGGGCCTTACCTTGCACAGGGTGGGTTGGCAGGTAACACTGAGAGGCCGTTCAAACAATGGCGGCGGGAAGGTTACGACAAAGCGCAATGACACCGGTTCTATTGATCTCGCGCCCTTTTGCAGCGGCAGAGCGCTTTGGCAAAGCAGTCATGGCCGCGCTGGATGAGGATGTGCCGATTGTCATCTCTCCCGCGTTTGAAGTGGTGCCGCTAGACGTCGCATCTGTGCCGGCCCACTCCCAAGTGATCTTTACGTCGGCCAACGGGGTCGAGCAGGCGGCGCGTCTTGGCCTGCCGCATGGAACTGCATGGTGTGTCGGTGACAAGACCGCTGCAGCCGCACGTGACATCGGTTTTGACGCCATTTCTGCGGGTGGCTCCGCAGATGATCTGGTTGAGCTTCTCAAAGAGCGCCGACCGCAGGGGGCGTTGTTGCACGTCGCTGGCGTCCACACACGCGGCGACATCAGGGCTCGGCTGAATTCGGCTGGCGTGAATTGCATCTCTCTGACGGCCTATGACCAACGTCTTTTGCAGCCCAACACGGCAGTGATTGCAGCCGCACGGGGAACAAACCCCATTGTTGCCCCTGTCTTTTCGCCCAGATCGGCCCATATCCTAGGGGGGTTGGACTGGACGCCCCCGGTACATGCGATTGCGATCAGCCATCAAGTGGCCGACTGCGTCACGGATCTGGGGTGCGATACGGTCGTGACGGCGCAACACCCGTCCGAGGGGGCGATGATCGACGCAACAACTGCGACGCTTCGCACCATTTTGGACCGGTGAGGTGGCTTGAGGGTCCGACCGGGCCGGGATAACGTAAGCCTTGCGCCTTTGGGCGGCGCGGCTGTCATGAAAAGGGTGTGGACGTGGCAAAAGAACCTGCAAAATCGCGAAAGCCGCGGAAAAGCACAAAGGCAAAAGCCGAAGAGGTTGTGACCGAAGCGGTCGAAACCAATGCAAGCCCTGACGCGGACGTTATCAGCGAAGAAACGCCTGATGCCCCTCCGGTTGAAGAGTCGATTGAAGAGGCTGTCCCAACGCCTGAAGAGTCGCCGGAGCCCGTTGAAGACGTCGCACAAGAATCGCCGCAAACCCCTGTGTCAGAGCCTGTAAGGCCCGAACCGCCCCGTCAGAGCGTGTTCATCCCGATGCTTTTGGGAGGATTACTTGCCGGGGGAATTGGATATGGCGTGGCTTATCTGCAGTACGCAGATCAGCAAGCCGCCGAGCCTGCTGCGACCGCCCAAGACATCGCTGACCTGCGCGAAGAACTTGCCGCCTTGCCAGCCCCCACCGACACCAGCGACCTTGCCGCCGCGATCACCGGACTCACCGATACAACCGCGCGAATCGACAGCGACCTCGCAGCACTCGCGGAACGTGTTGCCACGGTTGAGCGTCAGCCCAGCGGTGACGGTACGTTGCCGCAGACCGCTGTTGATGCGTTCGAGGCTGACATGCAGGCCCTGCGCGATCAAGTTGCAGCGCAGCAGGCAGAGCTTGCCGCGGTGGCCGACCAAACCGCTGCCCGGTTGGAATCAACCCGCGCGGAGGCTGTCGCCATTGAGCAAAACGCGGTTGAAGCCGCCCGTGCCGCGACTGCCAAAGCCTCTCTTGCCCGCGTTCAGGGCGCATTGGAAAGCGGTGCGCCGTTTGGCGGCTTGTTGGGAGAGCTGGAATCGGCCCTCGGTGAACCCGCACCAGCGGCCATCGCTGCCGTTGCCGAAGGCACGGCGACGCTTGGCAGCCTGCAATCGGACTTCCCCGCAGCCGCGCGGCAGGCTCTTTCGGATGCCCGTGCCGAAGGTGTCGATGGCGAAGAGACGTCTGGCTTTGGCGCATTCCTGCGCAATCAGCTTGATGTCCGATCTGTCGCCCCGAAAGAGGGTGATGGCGTCGATGCAATCTTGTCACGTGCCGAAGGTGCGCTGCGCGAGGGCCGCCTGAACGACGCATTGTCAGAGATTGGAACCCTGCCAGAAATCGCGCGTGCTGCGATGTCGGACTGGCTTGCCAAGGCAGAGGCGCGCGCCGCCGCCATTGACGCCGCTGACACTCTTTCAAATTCATTGTCTGCTAACTGAAGGCCGCTGTAATGCTATTGTCCCTTATCAAGATTATCGCCTTCATCGTCATCGTCACCGCGCTGACTTACGGCGCCATGCAACTGATGACCGTTGACGGCGGCGCGATTATTTCGGTTGCCGGGGTTGAAATGACCTTGTCGCCCCTGCAGCTCGTTTTCGGCTTTGTGGCGCTTGTTGTGCTGGTCTGGCTGTTCCTGAAATTGATGGCTTTTTTGATTGCGACATACCATTTCCTGAATGGGGATGAGACCGCGATTTCGCGTTATTTTGACCGCAACCGAGAGCGTAAGGGTTTTGAGGCGTTGTCCGAAGGAATGATGGCGCTTGCCTCGGGAGAGGGGCACCTGGCACTGACCAAGGCGCAACGGGCCAAGAAATACCTGAACGCCCCGGAGCTGACGACGCTTCTGACCGCACAAGCGGCTGAAATGACCGGAGACAAGCGGCAGGCCGAAGAAAGCTACAAGGCGCTTTTGGAATCCGGCCAGACCCGGTTCGTTGGTGTGCGCGGCTTGATGAAACAAAAGCTGCTGGCAGGCGATACTGACACGGCAATGGCGCTGGCCAAAAAGGCTTTTGCGCTCAAGCCGAAGCATGAAGAGACGCAGGATGTGCTGCTGAAACTGCAGGCCGAGAAAGAGGATTGGGCAGGCGCCCGCGAAACACTGGGTGCCAAGCTCAAGGCGGGTAACCTGCCGCGTGACGTCCACAAGCGACGTGATGCCGTGCTGGCCTTGTCCGAAGCCAAGGACATCATGGAAGATGGCCAGTCGATCGAGGCGCGCGAAGCTGCAATTAATGCCAATCGCCTGTCACCCGATTTGATCCCGGCCGCAGTGATGGCGGCGCGCGGCTACATTGCGCAAGACAAGCCAAAATATGCCTCTCGCGTGCTCAGCAAGGCATGGGGTGCACAGCCGCACCCCGATCTTGCCGCCGCATTTGCCGAGATCGCACCAAACGAGACCGCGACCGCCCGGCTCAAGCGGTTCGTGACATTGACCAAGCAGAACCCGGACAACCCCGAAACCAAAATGTTGCTGGCTGAACTGCATATCGCCGCAGAGGATTTCCCTGCCGCCAAGCGCGCTTTGGGCGACTTGGTGAATGATGATCCCACCTCGCGCGGTCTGACCCTGATGGCTGCCATCGAACGTGGCAGCGGCGCGGATGACGCCGTCGTACGTGGTTGGCTGACCCGCGCCCTGACTGCGCCGCGCGGTGCGCAATGGATCTGCGACAATTGCCAGCACATTCATACCGAATGGGCGCCCGTCTGCGCCAATTGCGCCTCCTTTGACACACTGGGATGGAAGCGCCCACCTGCGGGTGAGGTCGCGATGCCGGTCGGAACTGAAATGCTGCCTTTGATCGTTGGCCAAAGCCCAGCGACAGATGTGGTGGTTGTTGAAGACGACGCAAATGCAGATGTACCCGAAGCTGAAATCGTCGAAGAGGCAAAATAGGTCTTTTCGCAGCTTGGGCGTGGTGCTATCTCGCCCGTGGTTGGCCGCTGTAGCTCAGCTGGTAGAGCACGTCATTCGTAATGATGGGGTCGTAGGTTCAAGTCCTATCAGCGGCACCACCCCTTTCCAGAATTCTCGGATGAACACGGTCCGAGACGGATCAGGCCGCCTTTAGGTGTTCTTGCAACAGCGCCAGAGTGGCTGTCCGGATCGTCGCAAGGCGGCGGCGTAGAACGTCAATATCGTCCACACCATATTTGGCGTTCAGACTGCCGGAATAGAAAAAATCAATCAGGTCATCCAGATTGTCGGGCACAGTCTGAAGCTCTGCAGTGAACATCTCGCGCAGCACGCCATTCCAGCTCGCATCCATGACCGATAACTCTTCGGAGGCGGCGCTGTGCATGCCTTCCAGCAATTCCGCCCAATCCGGCGCGGCGCGCACCGCCTCGAACCAGGTCAAGGGACCCATCCGCGCAAATGTTTCCAACTTTGTTGGCAGGTCAGGGTCATCGGCCCAGGCTGCCTGAATCGCGGTCAGCGATTCTTCACCAAATTGGCGCACAACGGCCCGCAGGACGTCTTCTTTGTTCTGGAACGTATTGTAGACGGTCTGCCGCGCCACGCCCGCCTCGGCCGCGATGTCGTTCATCGTGGTTTTGCCATAGCCGTAGCGGGCAAACCGGGCATGAGCGGCCCTGACAATGCTGATGGTCTTATCGTTCATAAATTCGATTTGACAAAAACTCGTTGAGATGTCAATTAGACACAAATTGCCTATTTGTCCAAAAACATGAGGAGAGGCCCCATGCGACTGACGGTAAACGGCCAAGCGCGCGAAGTCGACGTCGAAGATGACATGCCGCTTTTGTGGGTCTTGCGGGATGAACTTGGCCTGACCGGGACAAAGTATGGCTGCGGGATCGCCCAATGTGGTGCCTGCACGGTTCACATGGACGGGCTGGCAGTCCGTAGCTGTCAGGTTGCCGCCGCCACGGCCGACGGCGCCGACATCGTGACGATCGAGGGGCTCGGCACACCAGAGGCATTGCATGCGGTGCAAGCGGCGTGGGTTGAACATCAGGTCGCGCAATGCGGGTACTGTCAATCAGGCCAGATCATGCAAGCCGCGTCGCTTCTTAATCTGAACCCCACGCCAACCGACGACGACATCGACATCGTGATGAGCGGCAATCTTTGCCGCTGCGGCACCTATCCGCGTATTCGCGCCGCAGTCAAAACTGCTGCCGTCAAGATGCAGGGGGCGTAAGCAATGGGACGTCTTCGTACGATCGGTCGCCGCAGTTTTCTGATCGGCTCTGCCGCAGTTCTGGGTGGCGTTGCATTCGGCGTTTACCGTGCCAATCGCCCATTCGAAAACCCCAACCTTGCCGACCTGCCGGAAGGTGCGGCAAGTTTTAATCCGTGGGTCATTATCGACAGCGACAAGATCACGCTGATCGCGCCGCACGCAGACAAGGGCCAGGGCGTCTTCTCCGCGCAGGCGGCTTTGATCGCAGAAGAACTCGATGTTGAACTCGACCAGGTCGAGATCAGCTTCGGCGTGCCGGATCAGGCCTATTTCAACACGGCGTTTGCCGATGCCGCAGTGCCGTTCCCGCAATATGACTTCAGCGACATGGCCGAAGGAGCACGCGGGTTTGTCGGTGGTACGCTCCGCGCGTTTCTGCCGATCATGGGCACGGGCGGTTCCAGCGCCATGCCTGACAGCTATGACAAGTTGCGCCATGCTGGTGCGGTGGCCCGCGAAACACTGAAAGCCGCCGCTGCCCAGCAATCAGGCATCCCGACAGCGGAGCTAAAGACCGAAGCGGGCGCGGTCATCTTGCCCGATGGAACGTCGCTGGCCTATACCGCACTGGCCGGAGTTGCCGGACAGATCAAGCCCGTTACGGACGTGACGCTTAAGGATCCGTCAGACTGGCGGCTTCTTGGCAAACCGATGCAGCGCGTCGACATGGCTGCCAAATCCACTGGCACCCAAAACTACGGCATCGATCACCAGATGGACGGGCTTTTGCACGCCACGATCAAGGTCAATCCGCGACAAGGCGGGGTGATGAATGGCTATGACGACAGCGCCGCAAGAAACATGAGGGGCGTGATCGACATTATCGAGATCACCGGCGGTGTTGCGGTTGTGGCCGATAACACCTGGCGCGCGATCCAGGCCGCCAACGGCATTGAATTTGATTGGGGCCCTGCGCCATACCCGGCCGAACAAGCGGACCATTGGGACGTGCTGTCGAACAGCTTCACCAGTGAGAAGCTCAATGCCGAGGCCCGTGTCGTTGGTGACGTTGATGCGGCCCCTGGCGAAGCCGTGACGGCAGAATATCGCTCTCCTTACGTGGCGCATGCGCCGTTAGAGCCGTTGAATGCAACCGTTCTTGTGACGGACGAACGCGTCGATATCTGGACCGGGCATCAGGTCCAGATGATGCTTGAAACAGTCGTGGCCGACATCACCGGGCACGCCGCTGAGAATGTGCACCTGCACAACATGTTTATGGGCGGCAGCTTTGGGCACCGGTTGGAATTTGACTTTGTCAAACAGGCAGCCGAAATCGCCAACAGCATGCGCGGCACGCCGGTCAAAATGACCTATTCACGCGAAGAGGACTTTGCCCACGATTTCCCTCGCCACATCACAATGGGGCGCGGCACGGGCAGACATAAGGACGGGCAAGTCACATCTTTGGATGTTGAGATTGCGGCACAATCGGTGCTGACGTCTCAGATGTCCCGCCTGGGGATCAGTCTGCCCGGCCCAGATGTGCAATTGCACGAAGGTGCGTGGGACGTCCCAAACCTCAATCTTCCAAACATACGCGTGCGATCCTACAAGGAAACCGGGCTGGCGCCCGTGTCATCATGGCGCTCTGTGGGGGCCGCCCCCAACAGCTTTGTCTATGACACGTTGCTTGACGAAACGATCCATGCGGCCGGCGCCGATCCCTTGCTGGAACGGATCCGACTGATGGGGCACGACGTTTCTGTCAAGGTTCTCGAAACCGTGGGTGAGATGTGTAATTGGTCCGGCCATGATCTGGGCGATGGACGGGGTCGCGGCGTCGCTTACGCCTTTTCCTTTGGTGTGCCTGTGGCAACCGTGGTCGAGGTGAGCCAAGGCGATGCAGGCATCAAGCTTGAAGAGGTCTGGATCGCCGCTGATGTCGGGACTGTCATTGATCCCGTAAACCTTGAAAACCTTGCTTTCGGCGGCACGATCTGGGGACTTGGTCACGCCATCAATTCCGAGATCACCTATGCCGACGGCATGGCCCAGCAAACCAACTATCATGCCCACGAAGGCATGCGGATGTACCAAACACCAAAGATGCACTTCACCGCGCTGGAAAATACGCCCAAGATCAAGGGCTTCGGTGAACCACCGGTGCCTCCCGCTGCACCCGCGCTGGGCAATGCGATCTTTGCAGCGACTGGCAAGCGGCTGCGCGAAATGCCCTTCCACAAATTCATCGATTTTGTTTAGGGGACCAGAGATGAAAACGATTGGTCTGGCTGTAGTTGCCGCTGCACTCTTCGCTGCCCCTGTATTTGCTGCGGGGGAAAACGTCATCATTGATCCGCCCGCCGAAGGCTCTGTTTCGGTAGAAGACGGCCTTTCGGCATGGGCCCGCGTCTATGAGGTCGCCTCTCATCCGCGGTGCTCGAATTGCCATGTCGGCAGTGACAACCGCCCGATGTGGTCTGGACCCAGCTATGGCAAGACGCGCCCGCATGGGATGAATATCAATGCAGGCGACAGCCGCATCGGGGTTGAGACGATCCAGTGCAGCACCTGCCACAGCTATCGCGAGGGGCTGAATGATACCCCCCACGCCGCCCCGCAGGTCGCGATGAACTGGCAACTGGCCCCGGTCGAGGCTGAATGGTTCGGCAAATCTTCTGTCGAGGTGTGCAATCAACTTCGTGACCCCGATCGCAATGGTGGTCGCGACTATCTGGAGACCGCAAGCCATCTGGACCACGACCTGATCCTGCATTGGGCCTGGAACCCCGGCGGCGGCCGCGAACCGGCCCCCTATGATCTGCAAAGCCACGTCAATGACGTGTTGGCCTGGGGCGTCGCTGGCACCCCTTGTCCCGACGATGAATGAGGCACCCATGAAAACTCTGCTTCAAGGTCCATACCAGTGGGCAATTCCTTTTCTGCTTCTCAGTGCGGCGCTGCACATCGTCGCCCCGTTGATCAGCGGCTTTGTCGTTGAGGCATTAGTTCTCGCGCTGGTTGGTGTAGTCTACGGTATCTGTGCTTTCGGCCTGTCGCGGGGCATGCGCTGGCTGGCGCACGTAATGTATCTGGTCCTATTCCTAGGTGGCATTTTTGCCTTGGGGAACATCTGGTCAGTGGGCCCGGTCCCGGGCTGGATCTATTTAGGTATCGTCATTGCTAACGCGCTTGCGGTTCTGGCTCTTTTTGGTGCGCTTTGGCGCGCGCCGCCTGCAGCCAACTGACACGGTTTTTGGCTATTTTGTCGATTGCCGGGATGCCCTAGGCTGCGGCCATGAATGTTTTGATCATCGAGGATGACGCCGAGATCGGTGATTATCTGATGCGTGGACTGCGCGAGGCTGGATGGGACCCCGTGCTGCGCACCGATCCACAGCAAGGCATCCTTGATGTCTCGACCCGCGACTTTGATGTCATTGTTCTGGACCGGATGCTGCCCGGCATGGACGGTGTTGATGCACTGCGACTGCTGCGCGGCGCTGGGATCAAAACTCCGGTGTTGGTGCTAACCGCGCGCACCAGCATTGATGACCGGGTGGAGGGATTGGAGGCGGGCGCCGATGATTACCTGATCAAGCCCTTCGCCATGTCAGAGCTTTTGGCCCGGCTTAAGATCATTGCCCGCCGTCCGGCGCGCGCTGCACCCGAAACTGATCTTGTGATTGGCGATCTGACACTTGATCGCGTCCGCAGGCAGGCGCGCCGGGGCGAGGTATTGCTGGACCTTTCACCACTGGAATTCCGCCTGCTTGAATACCTGATGCTGCATCAGGGACAGGTCGTGACCCGTACGATCCTTCTGGAAAAGGTCTGGGGCTACCGCTTTGATCCCAAAACCAGCCTTGTCCAAACTCACCTGAGCCGCCTGCGCACGAAGGTAGATAAACCCTTCAAGTCAGAGCTTATCCGCACGATCAGAGGACAGGGCTATGTCATCGGCACGTAACAACACATTAGGATCAACAGTCTTTCAGCAGACGCTTGTGTCCAGTGCCGCCTTCGTACTGGTCAGTCTAGCGCTTTTGTGGGTGATCTGCGGTGGGATGATCTGGCAGATTGACCGCAACCAGATCGCCGACATCGAAGAAACGATGACCTACGCTGAAGACGTCTATTACGGGCGCGGCTTGGACGCTCTGATTGATGAAGAAATTCGCGACGACACAGACGTGATCTGGTCGGATGACTTTATCTTTGAACTGCTTGAGCAAGAACAGCTTTTGTGGACCTTACGCAACGCGGACTATGATCCCGTGGCCGGTTTCCCGGGTCTGCATGCAGAGTTCGGGTTCAGCATCGTTGGTTTGGACCATCCTGAAATCCGGCAATCGGTGCGGGCGTTGTCCCGCCAACTACGCGGCGGTGACCGGCTGACCATCGCCGCGTTCCTGCCAGAGGCGCGCGCCAACATCGTTGCCTTCGCGCAATGGGGGTCGCTTGCGCTTTTGCTGATCGTCCTGCCTTTGGCGCTGATCACCGGGTATGTCCTCAGCCAGCGGGTCTTTCAACGGATCGAAGGGATTTCTGCGACTGCAAGCGCCGTTGCATCAGGTGAGATGACAACGCGCGTCGCGCAATCACCACGGCATGATGAATTCGACCGTCTGGGCGGCAGCATCAACCAGATGCTTGATCAAGTTGAAGATTTGAACCGGTCGATTGAGGATGTGTCTGTGGGGGTCGCTCATGACCTGCGCACACCGCTCACCAATATTGGTGGGCGGCTCGAACTCATCCGACGCGACCGGTCCGATCCGCAGGCCGTTGAAACCCATGTTGATGCGGCAGAGGCCGCGCAAGATCAGCTGATGCGGGTCTTTGACGCCCTGCTGCGACTGGGTGAGGTGAAGGCGGGCCAGCGGAAATCGGCCTTTGCGCCCGTCGATTTGTCAGCACTCGTCGCTGATCTTGCCGACACGTTTGCGCCCGTCTTCGCTGATGCCGACAAACACCTGACCGTGCAGGTCCAATCCGGCCTTCAGATCGAGGGTGATCAGGAATTGCTTCAGCAGTTGATCGCCAATCTGCTGGAAAATGCGGTCGAACATAGCCGTGACGCAGCGCAGGCCTTTGTGACACTCGAACGGGCAGATGGGCGCATAGTTTTGAAGATCGGCGATGATGGCCCCGGTATTTCCCCGTTGCATCGCGATCGCATATTCGAACGTTTCTTCCGGGCCGACGCCAGCCGTGGGACTGCCGGAAATGGACTTGGACTAAGCCTTGTGCAGGCCATTGCGGCGCTGCATCAGGCAGAGTTGGCGCTTGCACCAGATATCAAAGGTGCGGTGTTCTCGGTGCTCTTTTTGCCCAGAACCTGAACCATACAAAATCGTATGAATGCGGCCCCCAACCTGTAAAACGCAGGCGGGTTTTGGCGTGCTATCCCCGATCTGCGCGGCCCGGAGCGGCTAGTCAGATCAAAGAGGACGCCATGAAATTCAAAAGATACCTCGTTGCAACACTGCTTTTGGGCACGATCGCTGGCCCTGTCACCGCCGGTCCCGACGCCATGACTGCAAAAGACGCGCGGCACTTGATTGCCCGCACCGGATTTGGCGCGGCTCCGGCCGAGGTCAATGCCATGATCGGCCTTTCCTATGCCGAAGGGGTCGCCCGGATCATCGGCGGATTGCGTACGACCCCGAAGCGCCCCATGCCAGCCTGGACCGATCAGTGGGACTATCCTGCGGACCTGATCTGGACCCTCGGTCAAACCCAGACCGATCTGTTCTACACCGCGCGGTGGGAAGAGATGCATGAGCTTTCGGCGTGGTGGATCGCGGAAATGGTGGCAACGCCGTCCCCGCTGACAGAGCGCCTTGTTCTTTTCTGGAGCGACCATTTCGCCAACGGTTTCGAAGCACATGAGAAAAGCCAATGGCTCGCCCGGCAAAACCGCTTTCTTCGGACGCATGCCGCCGGCAACTTCGCGGCGCTGGCACAGGGTATGCTGCACGATCCGGCCGTGTTGGAATACCTCGACAATGGCAGCAATATCGCTGCTGCCCCCAACGAAAATCTGGGCCGCGAGTTTCTGGAGCTTTTCACGCTGGGCGAAGGGCGCGGATATGATCAAAACGATGTCCGTGCGGCCTCTGCCATGTTGACAGGTTTGACCATTGCAGACGAAGGGCGGCCGGAAACCACGTTCAATCGCGACGATCATGACGGCGGGCCCAAAACAATCTTTGGGCAGACCGGGCGTTTTGGCCCCGCTGATTTGACACCTCTGACGCTGCACAATCCCGCGTTTGGGCCCTATATCGTCGAAAAGCTTTGGCGCGCCTTGATCTCGGACCAGCCCGACCCGGCAGAGGTGACGCGGCTGACAAAGCTTTGGAAACACAACAACCTCGAACTGCGGCCTCTGCTGACGGCGCTTTTGCTGACAGATGCCTTTTGGGCGGAGGAGAACCGCGGTCGTCTGGTCAAAAGCCCGATGGAGTTGTTGGTCGGAACGACCCGGACGCTGGGACTTGAGCGCGCTGATGCACGCGATCTGATCTGGATGGCCGAAGACCTTGATCAGATACTGTTCCAGCCGCCAAACGTCGGAGGCTGGCCCGAAGGCACTGCCTGGATCAACGACGCTACGGCCCTGGCCCGGGCGACGACGTTGACACACCTGTTGTCCTTCGAAGATGACGATCATCAGAATCCGGGCGGTCTGATGATGTCCGCCCCAACCAAACCGAAACCGGTCGCGGTCGGGCCAAGCGACCTGCGCGTCGGGCAAGTCTTTGCCACTTATGTGGAAATACGCGACCCCGGCCATGGTTTTGGCGGTCACTTCACCCTTTTTGATCTGGGATTTTACGGGCAGGACTGGCGGTCCTTGCCGGTCTGGCTCGAACATCACCCAGAAGACGTCTATACCAGCCTGTCTATATATATCGGCGATTGTGCGCCCTCTTGTCTGTCCAGCCTGCCGCCGCTGGATGACGACCCCCACTGGGTCGAAATTGAGACCGATGCGCTTTTGTCGGAAGAGACGTTACATGTAAGCAAGGAAGATGCGGCTTTCCTGCGCGCCCTCGGTGGGCATCTGCCAGACCTGATTGCCCAAACCGGAAATCAAATTCCGTTTCGCGCCATCCCTTCCGAGCCTGAACATGTTCCTGCCGATCTTGCGCGATTTGTCGTCGCAGCGATCCACCTTTCGGATGCTGTGCAGTCGTCCATTGGTGGCACTACCGGGCGCTTAGTCGCGGCCCAAAGCGCGCCGGGCGTCATCGGTGTGCCCGGTGACGGGGCGATTGCTGACGTCGCCGCAATGGAGGCTTACATGGACGCAACCGATGCCGCGCGCAGGCAGCCTTTGCGGCCTGCTCATGCCCACAGCAGCGCGCAAGACTGGTTGAACGCTTTGCCCGGCACCGGACCCCAAAGTGTTCGTGCTGCCGACATGTTGCTTGCCGTGCCGCGCCCGGCCGAGGGGCAGCGTGACGCGCTTGTTGCCACCGACGCCGAAGCACTCTTGCGGCAGCTCATCCTCTCACCCGCTTATCAGGTCAAATAGGAGAATTCCGATGACATATTCGACCCTTTCGCGCCGTCGCTTCATGTCGGCCATTGGCTGTGGTCTGGCAGGTTTGCCATTGGTCTCTGCCCCCGGATTTGCGCAGACCACCGGGTCTGGTGACGGTAACATCCTGATCCTGATCGAGCTTTCGGGCGGCAATGATGGTCTGAACACGGTCATTCCGGTGACCGATTCAGCCTATCGCGCTTTGCGTCCAACCATCGGGATCGCGGCACAGGACGCCTTGTCGCTCGATGCTGACACCGCGCTTCACCCCTCACTACGCCCGCTTGCGGATATTTGGGAAGACGGGGCGCTAAAGATTGTCGAAGGTGTTGGATATCCGGAACCCAACCGCTCGCACTTTCGGTCCATCGAAATCTGGAATGCGGGGCTGGGGGCTGATAGCTTGTCGCGTCGCGGCTGGATTTCCAACGCCTTTGCGGCCCCAGATCTTCATAACGATCTTGACGCCCAAGGACTGGTTCTGGGCGGAGATATGGGACCGTTGAGCGGGGCAGGTCGATTTGGTGCGATCCGAGACGAAGACGCGTTTCTTGAAACACTTGCCAATTTGCCGGGCCAACCCCACGCAGTACGCCCCAAAACCGTGCAAAGCCCGCTCGCGCATGTGCTAGCGACATATGAGAATGCGCAAATCACCGGCGACGCGATCCGACGCAAACTTGCGGCGTCGCAGCCCCGTCAATGGGATTTTCCATTTACCAGTTTGGGCGAGCAGTTGCGCACTGCGGCGCGGCTCCTTGATGCGGGCGTGCAGGTGCCGGTGCTGAAGGTGGTGCAGGATGGTTATGACACCCATGATGCGCAGCCCTACATCCACGCCGAACTGCTGACCGAACTGTCAGAGGCGATTTCCGCCTTCGCCCGCGCGATGCAGCAGATGGGTCTTTGGGACCGGATCACGTTGATGACATATTCCGAATTTGGACGCACCGCGCGGGAAAACGGCTCTGCCGGAACGGACCATGGCACTGCGGCACCGGTGCTGGCGTTGGGTGGGGCTGTCGCGGGTGGGCTTTCGGGCCGAAAACCTGATCTGACCGCGCTGGTCGATGACGATCTGGCACACACTACCGATTACCGCCAGGTCTATGCCGCTGTGATGCAGGACCTCTGGCAAATCTCACCGAACTCCGATCTCTCTTTTGCAGGGCCACCCATCACGCTTTTGCGTTAGACCCGGCTCCCTTTCCCGGCGCTATGCCATCGGCTAGGCTTTGCCATGACAGGGGGGAGTTTTGCGCATGCGGACACAGGTTGCCATTATTGGCGGCGGGCCATCGGGGCTGCTGCTGGGGCAATTGCTGGCGACGCGCGGAATCGATTGTATCATTTTGGATCGTCAGTCGCGCGACCATGTGCTGGGACGTATTCGCGCCGGCGTGCTTGAACGCGGATTTACGGACCTGCTGGAAGAGGCGGGCGTGGCCGACCGGATGAAGCGCGAAGGATTCGTCCACGATGGTGCGCTGATCTCATACGGGGAGGAGGCGTTTCGCATCGACTTCAAGGCGCTGACCGGTCACGCGGTGACGGTCTATGGGCAAACCGAAGTGACCCGGGATCTTTATGAAGCACGCGATCGAATTGCTGGCCAGACGATCCACGACGCCGAAGATGTTGTGATCCACGACGCTGACAGTAACGCGCCTTTCGTGACCTTTAAGGTGGGTGATCAAAGCCTGCGCATCGAGTGTGATGTTGTCGCGGGCTGCGACGGATTTCACGGCGTCAGCCGCACAACCATTCCGGCAGACAGGCGGCAGGCATTTGAAAAGGTGTATCCCTTCGGATGGCTCGGCGTTTTGTCCAGAACGCCCCCGGTCAATCATGAGCTGGTCTATGCAAGCTCTGATCGTGGCTTTGCGCTGTGCTCCATGCGCAATACGAACCTCAGCCGCTATTATATCCAGTGCGACCTGTCCGACCGTCCCGAAGACTGGACCGATGCTGCATTTTGGCAGGAACTCAAGCGGCGCATTCCTGCCGCGCAAGCCGCCAATCTGGTCACGGGGCCCAGCATCGAAAAGTCGATCGCGCCGCTTCGTTCTTTTGTCAGCGAACCAATGCGCTGGGGGCGGCTCTTCCTGTGTGGTGACGCGGCACATATCGTGCCGCCCACGGGGGCCAAGGGTCTCAACACCGCGGCATCGGATGTGCACTATTTGTTTGAAGGGCTGACGCAGTTTTTTGCAACGGGCCAAACAACGGGGATCGACAGCTACTCTGCGCGTGCGCTCGCTCGGGTCTGGAAGGCAGAACGGTTCAGCTGGTGGTTCTCATCCCTGATGCATCGGTTTCCGGACCAATCGGCGTTTGATCTGCGGATGCAGCAGGCCGAGATCGCGTTTTTGCGCAGCCATGAATCGGCACAGCGCGCGATGGCGGAAAATTATGTTGGCCTGCCGTACTAGGTGACCCGGCCCTTTGCCAGAAACCGCGGCTGATCCCAAAGACGATTGTCCAGAACGTCCGACAACACATCGACGGCGCGGCGCACGTCGCTTGCGTCCAGATAAAGTGGAGTGAACCCGAAACGCATGATGTTCGGCGCGCGGAAATCGCCAATCACATCCTGAGCGATAAGCGCCTGCATCGCGGCATAGCCATGTTCAAACGCAAACGACACCTGACTGCCGCGCTGGGCGGGGTCGCGTGGGCTTGCAAGGGTCAATTTTGGACAACGCGCTTCTACCTCTGCGATGAAAAGCTCACTGAGCGCGATGCTGGCTGCACGCACATCATCCATGTCCACGCCAGCCCATACCTGCATAGCGGCCTCTAGTGCCGCCATTTGCAAGACGGGCGGCGTCCCGACCCGCATGCGTTCGATGTCCTTGGCCGGTCGATAGTCAGGCTCAAATGCAAAGGGCATGTCGTGGCCAAGCCAGCCCGAAAGCGCGGGCGCAATGTCCGTCGTGATGTCGGGCCGCACATAGATAAACGCGGGCGCGCCGGGCCCGCCGTTGAGGTACTTATAGGTGCAACCCACCGCAAATTCGCATTGCAGCGCCGCCACATCCACGGGCACAGCGCCCGCGCTATGGGCCAGATCCCAGATCATCACTGCGCCAGCATCATGAGCTCGGGATGTGATCGCCGTCATGTCGTGCATGCGTCCACTGCGATAATCGACCTGCGTGATCATCACCACCGCGACCTCATCGGTGATTGCATCCAGCACGTCCTCGGGCGCGACAATCCGCAGTTCGTGGCCAGCGTTCAGGTGCCGGATCAACCCTTGCGCCATGTACAAATCAGACGGGAAATTGCCACTGTCGGACAGGATCACTTTGCGGTCCGGTCGCATTGGCAGCGCGGCCGATAAGGCCTGAAACACCTTGATTGACAGCGTGTCACCCAACACAACCGACCCTTTGGGCGCGCCGATCAAGCGTCCCACCAAATCTCCAACCCTTACCGGCTGGCCCATCCAATCGTCCTGGTTCCATCCCTTGATCAGATGTTGCCCCCACTGGTCAGTCACCATCTCGGACAGATGCGCATGCACTGACCTGGGCAACGGCCCCAAGGAATTTCCATCAAGATAGACCATGCCTTCGGGTAAGATGAACTGGTCCTTGATCGGCAGTGCGAGGGTCATTTGGGCATCCTTTGCGCAGGGTCGGTTTGCCATCATCCAAAGGCCAACCGACCACTGCAAGTGAAAACTGGCTTACACTCATATGCGCATGGAAAGTCCGGTGCCGTAGCATCCTGACGCGGGATTTCGCGCGGCCAAAACACAAAAAGCACGGCCTCGAAAGTCCTGTACGCGGCAGGTCAGAAAACTTTCCAACTGACCCAAAAACTTCTATACGGGCGCAGGTCAATTTTCTTGCGAACTGATTGAGGTAAAGCCTGACGATACGCTCCATACGTCTTCCAAACCACTTATTTCGGTGGTTGTGCCGTGTTTCAATGAAGAGGAAGTTTTGGGGCAAACACTTGAAGAGCTTCAAAATTTTGCCAAGGGGCTGTCCGGCTACCGGGTCGAGTACATCTTTGTGGACGACGGAAGCAAGGACGGGACGCTCCGCATTTTGCGGGATGCATCCCAAAACGATGCGACAATTTGCGTTCTGAGTTTTGCGCGTAACTTTGGACATCAGATTGCCGTTACTGCGGGGATCGATGCCGCAGCTGGTGAAGCCGTGGCTTTGATAGATGCTGATCTGCAAGATCCGCCCGATGTACTGGCCGAGATGATCAAGCACTGGGAAGACGGGGTTGAGGTCGTATATGCAGTGCGCGCCAGCCGCGAAGGCGAAAGCGCCTTCAAGGTCTCAACCGCCCGATGGTTCTACCGCATCCTGAACCGGCTGTCAGAAACGCCACTCCCCTTGGACACCGGCGACTTTCGCCTGATGGACCGTAAGGTGGTCGACATCCTCAAAGAGATGCCGGAACGGCACCGCTTTGTGCGTGGTCTTGTCGCCTGGGTCGGATTCCGGCAAATGGCATTGCCCTATCACCGTAAGAAACGCGCTGCCGGGACATCGAAATACCCGTTGCGCAAGATGCTTCGCTTCGCGACCGACGGGATTCTGTCTTTCTCGTCTAAGCCACTGCAAATCGCGACAAGCATGGGGCTGGCTGCGGCATTTCTAGCGCTTTTGGGGATCATCTACGCCTTTGTCTTGCGTTTGCTCACCAATACCTGGGTCGAAGGTTGGACTGCGCTCATGATCGCGGTTCTTTTCCTTGGCGGGGTGCAATTGATTTCCCTGGGGATCATCGGCGAATATATCGGCCGGATTTATGAGGAAACCAAACGCCGCCCGCTTTACATCGTGCGGGATCGGATCGGATTTGACATGAAAACCATGGTCGAGCGATCACCAGAGAGCGTTCATGAACGTTCGTAAAGGGCTAAGTCTTTTCGTTGGGTTTGCGGTTTCAGGTGTGTTTGTCTGGATGATATTCCGCACACTGCCATTTGGCGAATTTCTGGCAACTCTGAAGAGTGCACGGATCTCATGGGCTGGGCTCGCTGTGGGTTTCTTTGTCTTGGGCTATGTGTGTCGGATTTGGCGTTGGCGGCTTATGTTGGTGCAATTCAATCCGGGGCTAAGCTGGGGACGCTGTTCGGTGCCGTTCATGGCGTCCATCGCGGCCAACAATGTACTGCCTTTTCGTGCGGGAGATATTTTGCGAGGTGTGGCTTTCGGCAACTGGCTTGGCATTCCGACAGCGCGCGTTCTTGCAACTTTGCTGGTGGAACGTTTGCTTGATCTGCTTTCCCTCATCATCGCGCTTGCGGTCGCGTTGGCGTTGTTCGGGGCCGGTGAAACCGATGTTCAGGCTCTTTTGGGGTGGAGCGCGGGCGCCTTCGCCCTGATTGCCGCCACTATTGCATTTGCATTGCTTTTTCCCGGCCTCTTTCAGCCTCCGCTTCTTATCTTGATACGCCTCTTACCAGGGCGTGATGGCGGCCTGTCTGAGAAAATTGAGGCTCAGGTGACGCGCGTCTTCCAGACTCTGTCGTCACTTGCGCATCGGGCCCGTATGGCAACTTTGATCTTTTGGTCACTGCTGGCGTGGTTCTTTGAAGCTTGCGTCTTTTACGCCGCCGCACGCGCGCTGCCGGATATCGCCGCACCGATCGCCGCCTGGATCGCGATGCCGGTTGGAACAATGTCCACCATGTTGCCCTCGACACCGGGATACATCGGGACGTTCCATTACTTCGTGATGCAGGCCACAGAAGCACTCGGGAACGCTGAGGTTGCGGCGGCCGCGTTTGCGTTTCTTGTGCATTTGCTTTTGTTCATACCCGCCACGCTGTGGGGCGGTATTTGTTTTGTCTATTGGGTATTCACCCGGCAAAGCGGACCCGGTTCCATCGGAAAAGCGACGACACTTTAGATCATGAAGGCCTTTTCAGGCCTGAAGCACCATTCCATTTTCGTCACATTTTCTTACATAAATAGTTATAAACTATCGGATTTGGTTAGCAAACACGTTGATGTATGCAAGAGCGGACAAGAAGCCGATTCAAAGAGGCGACGGTGGGATCAACGGACAACATGCGGCTAGAGGTGACTGTCCGCCGGAGTGACGCCGATGGCGGGTACGACCAGATCTTCAAGGTGCCTGCCTACGCCCATCAGACAGTTCTTGATGTTGTGTCATGGATCCAGCAGTACAGCGATCCGACGCTAACCTATCGGTTTGCCTGCCGCGTCGGGATGTGCGGTAGTTGCGCCATGATGGTGAACGGTGCACCGCGCTGGACCTGTCGAACACATGTCAACAAAGTGCTGAATGGCGACAGACTGCATATCGCGCCGCTGCGGAATCTGCCTGTCGTCAAAGATCTTGTCGTCGATATGGACCCATTCTTTGACAAATGGATTGCAGCCGAGGGCTTGCATCATCCGACCAGGACCCGACATGACCCGATCGTTTCAATTGATCCTGAGAACCCGCAGCGTGGTGAAGCCAATGCCGGAATCGAATGTATCAATTGCTCGGTTTGTTACGCGGCCTGTGACACGGTTGCGGGTAATTCCGATTATCTGGGTCCGGCCGCCTTGCTGCGTGCCTGGACCGTTTTCAATGACGAAAAGAACGCTGGCAAACAGGATATCCTGGATGCCGTCTCGGGCAGTTCAGGCTGCCATAATTGCCATTCCATGGGCAGCTGCTCCCACTTCTGTCCCAACGCGCTTAATCCCATGACTGCAATCGCGGGGCTGAAACGGGAAACCGCGAAAACCATCTTCAGGCGGCGCAAGGATGCTTGATCTCAGGCTCTATATGGCACAGCGCATCAGTGCGATGGTGATGATCCCGCTTGTGTTGGGTCATATCGCGGTGATGATCTATGCAATACAGGGCGGACTTAGCTCCGCTGAAATCCTGTCCCGGACGCAGGGGTCAGCCTTTTGGTTTCTGTTCTACGGAGTTTTCGTGGTTGCGGTTTCGGTTCATGCCGCGATTGGTTTGCGGGTCATTGTTCATGAATGGCTGGGCCTGCGAGGCATCGCCCTGTCGCTCCTGACCTGGACGATCTGCTTGGTCCTTTTTGTCATGGGCGCGCGCGCCGTGATGGCCGTGACGTTGCTGTGATACGTCCGTCCCGCTCTCACCCCTTGTGGCTGGCGTTTGTTCTGCATCGCCTATCCGGTCTTGCGTTGGCCTTGTTCCTGCCTGCCCACTTCTGGCTTTTGTCCTTGGCGTTGACCCAGCCGCAGCGGCTTGATCACATGCTGAGTTTTGCAGAAAGCCCCGTGGTCAAGATTGCGGAATTCGGTCTGGTCTTCCTGCTTTCTGTCCACATCTTCGGCGGATTGCGCCTGTTGGCGCTGGAGTTTCTGCCATGGAGCAATCGACAAAAATCGCTCGCTGCGGGTGCCATCGGCATCTCGCTACTCTTGTCCGGTCTCTTCTTGCTGCGGGCGATTTGACCCATGAACCTGACCCAGAACATCGACAGACATGACACGGACATCCTCATTTTGGGCACCGGTGGCGCTGGGCTCTTCGCCGCCCTTCATGCCCAACAATCCGCCCCTCCGGGAACCAGAATAACGATCGCTGTCAAAGGGCTGGTCGGCAAATGCGGCTGCACCCGCATGGTTCAAGGTGGATACAACGTTGCACTGGGCGGCGGTGACACAGTCGAACGTCACTTCATGGACACGATCCAGGGCGGAAAGTGGATGCCTAATCAGGACATGGCATGGCGTCTTTGCGAACAGGCGGTGGTCCGGGTTCAAGAGCTCGAGAATGAGATCGGATGCTTCTTTGACCGAAATCCTGATGGAACCCTGCATCAAAAGGCATTTGCCGGACAAACGGCGGATCGCACCGTGCATAAGGGCGACCTGACCGGGATTGAGATCATCAACCGCCTGATGGAGCAGGTCCTGTCCCGCCCAATTGAAAAGTTGCAGGAACACCGTGCCATCGGTTTGATCCCGACCCAGGACGGGTCAGCGCTGGCCGGTGTGCTGATGATCGATATGCGCACAGGCAAGTTCCGGTTTGTCCGGGCCAAGGCGGTGCTGATGGCGACCGGTGGTGGCCCGACCATGTACAAATATCACACGCCTTCCGGCGACAAGACGATGGATGGTCTGGCCATGGCCCTGCGTGCAGGATTGGCCCTGCGCGACATGGAAATGGTGCAATTCCATCCAACCGGGCTTTTGGCGGGCCATCACACCCGTATGACCGGCACTGTGCTGGAAGAGGGACTGCGTGGTGCGGGCGGGCAACTTATCAGCCACGCGGGCCAGCGCTTCATGTTCGACTATGACGATTTGGGCGAACGCGCCACGCGTGATGTCGTCAGCCGCGGCATCTACGCCGAGATGCGCAAGAACAACAATCCAGAGCAAGAAGGCGTCTTTATCTCAATGGCGCATCTGGGTCCTGACAACGTCCGCCGGAAATTCAAGGGAATGGTCGATCGCTGCGCCGACAGCGGATTTGATCTGGCGGCCGGAAAAGTCGAAGTCGTTCCGACCGCGCATTATTTCATGGGTGGTGTCGTCGTTGATGTCGATACACGAACCGCGATGGAGGGCCTTTACGTCGCGGGCGAGGACGCGGGCGGTGCTCATGGTTCTAACAGGTTGGGGGGAAATGGGGTTGCAAACTCCACCGTCTATGGCGGCGTTGCAGGGGATACCATGGGCGCTGACATTCGCAAAATGGGCGCCCTGCGCGAACCCGATGAGGACGCCCTGACAGCCGAGGTGGCCCGCGCCTGTCATCCGTTTGGCAAGTCACCGGCACCACTTCAGCCGCTTCGCCAAAAGCTGCAAGAGGTGATGTGGGAAGATGTCGGCGTCATGCGCACGCAATCCGGATTAGAGCGTGGCCTGACCCGCATCGCGGAAGTATCGGACGAATTGATGGAACTTGGCGTGGCTGCAGACAACTTGGCCTTTAACCTGACCTGGCACGACTGGCTGAACATGCGGTCGCTTTGCGACGTCTCGGTGGCCATAACCAAGGCCGGGCTTTCCCGCGAAAACTCGCGCGGCGCGCACTTTCGCGAAGATTTCCCCATGCCCGGTGATCTGGACGCATCATATTTCACCATCGCAACCCTGCAAAGCGGCACTGTCGCGGTGTCGCGGGAAGCCGTCGAATTTTCCATCGTCCGGCCAGGAGAAAGCATTCTGTCGGCAGATGAACCAGACACATTGGTAGGACAATCATGATTGCAATCGACCTGATCCAGCAGACCGCGGAACAATTGATGGACAAAGCAGCCATCGAGATTCCCGATGATTACCTGACCGGTCTTCAGGCCGCTGCAGCAACCGAAGAGGGGGATTTGTCCTCATTCGTGCTGCAGGCGATGTTGGACAATTACACCGCCGCCAAAGAGGATCGCCGCGCGATGTGTGGCGACACCGGCGTGCCCCGATGGTTCGTGAAAATGGGCAACGCGGCGCAGATCGAAGGTGGCATGTGCGCGTTGGAAACGGCGCTTCGTCGTGCGACGGCGCGTGCCACCAACGGGGTGCCCTTGCGCCCGAACCGCGTACATCCGCTTTGGCGCACGGATCACAACAACAATGTCGGCATCGGTGCGCCCGAGATCGAATATGGGTTCGAGCCGGAGGGTGACTGGATTGATCTGATTACGGTGCACAAGGGCGGGCTTTTTGGCACCGACTACCGGATGCTTTTTCCATCCGACGGGATCGAAGGGATCAAACGGTTCTACCTCGATTGCCTTGTGGCTTTTGGCAAGCGGGGTTTGGCCTGTCAGCCAGCGATCATCGGGATCGGCCTCGGTGGCTCCAAAGACACCTGCATGGTTCTGGGCAAACGTGCCGCGACCCTGCGGACGGTTGGCAGTCGCAATTCTGATCCAAAGATTGCGGCCCTCGAGGAGGAATTCAAAGAATTGGGAAATTCTATCGGCATGGGTGCGATGGGATTTGTCGGCAAAAACATGGTCATCGATTGCAACATCGAAGTCGGCTATTGCCACACGGGTGGTATGCAAATGTCGGTTCACGCCTTCTGCCTCAGCTCGCGCCGTGCTGTCGCACGGCTTTGGCCTGATGGGCGGGTCGCCTTCCGCACTGATCCGGACTGGTTCACACCTTACCAACGCCGCGAGACCGTTGACTGGTCACCGCAAGAACAGGAAGCCACAGCATGAAGCCGCGCGAGGTCCGCCTGTCCACCACGCCGACACCAGAAGAGATCGCCAATCTGCGCCTCGGCGATATCGTCTATCTGGACGGCCTGCTCTACACCGCCCGCGAAGGCGTCTATATGCGTGCCCTTGAGGATAAGGCCAACATCCCGATGGAACTCGCTTCGGCCTCTGCGGCCAACTTCCACTGCTCTCCTGCCGCAACGATCCGGGAAGACGGGAGCTTCGACATGGGGGCCGTCACCGCGACAGCTTCGTTTCGCTTTGCCAAGTGGCTGCCGGACTGGATGGCCAAGACCGGAGCCAAACTGATCATCGGAAAAGGCGGCATGTCGTCCAAGGACTACAAGGCCTATTTTGTGCCGAACGGTGCGGTCTACTTGTCAACGGTCGGCTATGGAACCGGCGCACTTTTGGGGCGCGGAGTTGAAGCTGTTGAGGCCGTGCACTGGCACGAGGAACTGGGACTTGCGCAGGCGATGTGGGTCATCAGGTGCAACCGGATGGGACCATTTATCGTGGCCTCTGATCTTGACGGAAATTGCCTTTTCGAACGTGAAAACGCGCAAATCAGCAAGAACCTCGATCGTGTCTACGTTGGTACCAAACCTGCAGTATTGAAACGTTTTGGCGAGACCGACGACCGCAACGACGAAGTCATCGGTTAGCCGGATGGATCAATCTGGAGCCGCCCAATTGTGACTGCCTCAAGCAGCGTCGTATGCAATATTTCAAGGATACGGGTTCTTGGATTGTCCGACCGATAGATCAGAACAAGCTTTCGGCTTGGCGCATCAGCACCAAGGGAAATGCGTTTGATCGGAACGGGGTTTGGGCTTTTGACGCAGGTTCGCGGTACAATGGAAACACCAAGATTTGCCGCCACCATGCTCGAAATTGCCTCTAGGCTTTCCAACTCCATCGTTTCGTCGACCCGCAGGTTCATCGATTGAAACCAGTTTTCGATCAACTGCCCCACAACGGCGCTGCGATTGAACCGAATGAACGGGTTCTCCGTCATCAATTTAAGTGGATCGTCGCTCGTCGTCTGCGGGGCCGCCAACAATTCAAGAGGTTCTTCAGCCAAGAACTTCGCTGTGATTTGCGCAGGCAAAGACGGCGGTTCCGAAATCACGGCCGCATCCAGACGACCCCGCTCGATCTCGGCCAAAAGCGGCAGCGTCAGGCCCGGATTGACGCGCACGTGCAAGTGGTCGAGCTTCCGCTTCAATAGATTGATCGTCAGCGGCATAAGCCCGGTCAGTGTTGTCGGCAAAGCACCCAAGGAGATTTCGCCGCGCAGCCCTTTGTCCCCCAGAATGGATGGCACCATGTCGTCATAAGCGCCAACAACGTCTTTGGCCTTGGCAACGAAGGCGCGACCGATCGGGGTCAGTTCCGGCGTCCGCTTCGTCCGATCAAATAGGATCACGTCAAACGCAGCCTCAAGTGTGCGCATTTGTTGGCTGACCGCCGCATGGGTGACATGAATGTCTTCTGCTGCGGCACTGAAAGTCCGGTTCTTTTCGACCGCGATCAGGGTTCTGAGCATGCGAATTGACATTGGCTGTGCCTACATTGGATTCATAAGTTCAACTTACGCTATCTGCACCGAATTGTGCAGAATGGTAAGTTCCCATGTATGACATGAAAATCGTCGCTCAATTCAGCATTTAAAGATATTTACGCAACAGCGGCGCAGCCGAGGGCCGCCAATCGCGGCATGATACGCAGGAGATAGCGGATGACAGACAAGTACGACATCGGCATGACTGTCAGGCGGTCAGTTCTGGGTGATGCACATGTTGATCGGGCAGAGGCTCAGAAAACCTCGCTCGATGATCCGTTTCAGACACTGATCACCGAGGCGGCTTGGGGCACCGTTTGGGCCAGCGACCGCATCAGTCTGCGAGAACGCTCGATGATCACGCTCGCGCTTTTGGCGGCGACTGGAAACTTTAATGAGATCCCCATGCATATCCGCGCAACGGCGCAAACGGGTGCCAGCAAGGAAGATGTGCTTGAGGCCTTTCAGCATGTCGCCATCTACGCGGGCGTCCCGCGTGCCAACCATGCGCTGAAACTGGCCAAGGCAACCTATGCGGAAATGGAACAAGGCTGACCCGGACACCGGGCTCATCAGACGGCAAAGGACCTTTCTGAAAATGCAGACCCCAGGTGATTTTTATCGGCGGGACCGCGACTGGCATCCGCCAGCTTGTGCGCCTGAATACAAGTCAAGCATCACCCGGTCACCGCGCTATCGCCTTGTTGCGATGCCGCACTCGCTCAGCGAAACAACCGGTCCCGTTTTTGGGCATAATGATATCGACCCAATGGACAGGGATCTGATCACGAACTTCGCGCAAACCGGCGCCGCGCCGATTGGTGAGCGTATCATTCTCCATGGTCAGGTTCTGGATCAGAATTGTCGTCCGGTGCCAAGAACGCTGATCGAAATCTGGCAGGCCAACGCAGGCGGGCGCTATCGCCATCGCAATGATCACTATTTTGCGCCGATTGATCCAAACTTTGGTGGCTGCGGACGCACATTGACCGACGAAAATGGTTTTTACACATTCCACACCGTGAAACCCGGCGCCTATCCGTGGCCGAATTTCGACAACAGCTGGCGACCGGCCCATATCCACTTCTCCCTCTTTGGTGAAGCTTATGCCCAGCGCCTGATAACCCAGTGCTATTTTGAGGGCGATCCGTTGATCAACCTTTGCCCGATCGTGCAGGCGATCCCGGACCCCAATGGCGTCGACATGCTTGTCGCCAAGCTCGACATGGACACGACCATCCCCTTTGACAGCATTGCCTACCGGTTCGACATCGTCTTGCGGGGCCGCCACGCGACCCCGTTTGAGAGCCGACCGGAGGGGAATTGATGACAAATGCCCCGCGCACCCTCAAGGAAACACCGTCTCAGACGGCTGGTCCCTATCTTCACATCGGGCTTACACCAGCCGCAACGGGCTTAGAGATCTCCGATCGACAACTTGGCACCGACATTGCAGGTCCGCATGCCAACGGAACCCGCATTCGTATCGAGGGTCTGATCCTTGATGGCACCGGAACGCCGATGACGGACGCTCTGTTGGAAATCTGGCAGGCGAATGGTGAAGGCATCTATGCCCACCCCGATGATGGCCGCCCAGTCGAAGATGGTTTCCGGGGGTGGGGCCGCGTCACTACTGATTTTGAAACCGGCGAATGGGGCTTTGATACCATTAAACCGGGACAATCGCGTGGTCCCGATGGCGGCCTGCAAGCGCCGCATATCAATGCGTGGGTTGTCGCACGCGGCATCAACCTGGGCCTGCACACTCGGATCTATTTTGATGATGAACCGCAGGCCAATGCGACCGATCCTGTCCTCAACCTGATCGAAGATGAACGCCGCCAGAAGACCTTGATCGCGAAACGAACCGACCGCGCCGGTCAGGTGGTCTATCGGTTTGATATCCGCCTGCAAAGCGAAGACGAAACCGTCTTCTTTGACATATAGCGCCGCTTGCATCCTACTGCGGCCGCATATCCAAGACTGCCAAACCGCGTCAAACCGCACCGCAGCACCAAAGGACAATGACATGGTGACCGACCCATTCACTCATCCTTGGCTTAGCGCCTCGTTTGCTGATCCGGGTACCGCGTCCGCCTTTGACGCGGCCAACGTCATGGCGCACATGCTGAATGTTGAGGCAACTTATGCAGAGGCGCTGGGCGCGGTCGGGCAAATTGATCCGCAATTAGCAGCCGACGTTGCAGGTCGGATCAGGGACTTTGTGCCGGACCTTCAGGGTTTGAAGGCAGGTGCAGGTCGTGACGGTCTGGTAGTGCCGACCCTTGTGGCTCAGCTTCGCGCGGCATTGCCCGAAACGCACCATGTCGGCCTGCACAAAGGCATGACCTCTCAGGATGTGATTGATACGGCTTTGGTCCTGACACTGAGATCGGCAACTGAGACCCTTCGCGCCGGGCTAATGGGCCTGAAATCCGCGCTGCAATTACTGTCGAAGACGCATGGCGCATCCGAACTGACGGGCCGCACCCGAATGCAGGCCGCCCTTCCCATCACAGCACACGACCGCATCGACAGTTGGTTGCAGCCGCTGGATGCACATCTGTTGCGACTTCATGATATCTCACCCCGCCTTTTTGCGCTGCAATTGGGTGGCCCAGTTGGCAATCGCGCCAGCCTAGGCCCGAATGCCGCGCAGATCGCGACGGCGATGGCAAATGCTCTGGGCCTTACTGAACCCGGTGCCGCTTGGCACAACGACCGCAGCACAATTGTGGACTACGCCGGTTGGTTGTCGCTGGTGTCTGGTCATCTGGGCAAGTTCGGACAGGATATCACCCTGATGGCCCAGCAAGGCATTGATGAGATCGCCCTTTCAGGTGGTGGCGGGTCGTCCGCGATGCCGCACAAACAAAACCCGGTTCTGGCTGAAACCCTCGTAACCCTCGCACGCTTTAACGCGACACAGGTGGCGGGGATGCATCATGCCCTGATCCACGAACAAGAAAGGTCCGGCGCAGCTTGGTCACTCGAATGGATGATCCTGCCGAACATGGTGCAGACAACAGGACGCGGCCTTTCAATCGCGATGTCGGTTTGTGAAAGCATTCAGCGTATCGGGCACGCTGACCCCGATGCGTAAACATTCATGTCACATGTGGCAGTGCAGCTTAAACGACCCCTGTTGCGGCTGGACGGATCAGCCACATCTCTGCGTCAGCAGCTCCACCGCCGCATCGAACCGGGAAACGTCCATCGCGGTCCGCGCCGCAAGGTGCGCACCTTCCAGCAATGCAAGCGCGGCGCTGGCTTCCTTTTCAGGGTCCGCAACATTTGCGACCGACCCATCACTCATTGCGCGCTCGAAAGCGGCGGCAAGCCAGCCAATCATTGCTTTGCGGTAGGCAGCGATCCGCGCCATTACTTCTTCCGGCAGGCTTTCGCGACTTGTCGAGAATGACACACACAGGCACACAGCCTCACCCTCATGAAGCGCACGCCGATAATGTGCGACAATGGCCATCAGACGTTCGCTAGCCGTGTCGCAACGTTCGTCAATCTCGCGACAAACGCGTTGCATTCCCGCAGCATAGCGTTCGATTAGCGCGACGGACAGATCCGATTTCGCCGGGAAGTAATAGTGGATAGAGGCTTTGCGGATCCCAACGGTTTTTGCCAGATCGGCATAACTAAATCCGTCCCAACCACGTTTGCGTGCCGCGTATTCGGCGCGGTCCAGCAGCTCTGTTTTTGTGTCTCTTGGTGTGTTCTGGCTAGGTCGTGGCAAACCGCAGTTCCTCCAGCGCATTTTCGGCAGCTTCCAGGGCGCCTTCCAGATAGCCCCCAAACTGCGGGGCGACCTCTGTGCCCGCAAAAATCAGACGTCCCTCCCAAAGACGCGAGAGCGGTTGGGGCAAGCCATATTGCGGATGCGAATACAGTGGCCGGTGGTCTGCCGCGGTCGCAGTGAAACGATCAAGGGCCCAATCCTTGATCTGCAATGATCTTGGCTGCGCTGCGGCCTCTCCGAACAACCGCACCAATTGCTGCAACACGCCCGCCTTGAGCGTTTCAGCGTCTTTGCGGTGGCTTGCGGGGACGCCGACAAAACCGAAGAGTGCGTATAATCCCTCACCTTCTGGCGTGGCATCGTGCACCTCGATTAGTGGACCGAACCGGCTCATGGCATCTCCGGACAGTCCAGCCTCTCGCCAGAATGGGTGTTCATAAATCGCCAAGGCCTTGGCTTGTCCCGCCATCCATGTCGCGACGTTCGCCATCGCGGCATGGGCATCCGGGGTGAGATCGGGGGAAAAGACCATCAGGTCGGCTATCCGAGGCGGCAGCGCCAGAACGACACGTTGGCCGGTAAACGTACGGCCGTCGGATGCGAAAGCCGTTACCCCTTGATCGGTTTTGCCCAGTTTTGTGATTTCGGTGCTGGTCTTGATCTGCTTGGGGTCGATTTGATTGCGCAGTCCGTCGATTAGTCTGCCCATCCCGCCGCTCAAACGGAATGACCCTTGCATCGACGCATATCCGCGCCCCCGCTGCACTTGCCCATGCTCATCTTCGAACAAAATCTCACCCACGGAGTGCTGTTCGAAAGTTGACAGTCCGAGCTTGGCGATCTGCGCAGCGATGCGTGGTTGGCCGGGCCAGAACCATGCGGGCCCCATGTCAAACGCGGACCGACCATCGACGTGAGACAGAATGCGCCCGCCTAACCGATCACGGGCTTCGATCAAAAGAAATGCGCGCCCCTGCGCCGACAATGCCGCAGCAAGGCTCAGGCCAGAAAGCCCACCGCCGATAATCAGAACGTCCGTATCACTCATGCCGAACTGCTCCGGTCTGCGACGGCCGTTTCAATCGCTCTATCTGCACCACTGTCTAGATCGCAGGCGCTTGCGCAAACGGAAGGTGCCCGGTTTTCATCCAGACCTTTGCCCCGTCTTGCCCCGCCTGTGCCGTCAGGTGCGCACCTTCTGGCAGACGAAGCCAGGCGCCCTTGGCAAGTTCATCGCCTTCAACAGTTATGGTGCCATCCAACACCAACAGCTCAATCCCGCCGGTCGCGTCCGAGCTATAGTCAGCGTCCGCGTCCAATTGCAGGTAGCTCACGATTTCGCGGTCGTCCTGATGCAGAACCGCACTCGCGACCCCATCGACCGCATCGCCAAGTTCATCTGCCATGGTTTTCCGGAACTGTGTGCGATCTTCCATATCAAATTGCCAAAGCTTCACGAAGATGACACAGCCTTCGTCCGACCCCGGCGTATGTGATGTTGTCGGTGGGTTGCGCACATAGGTGCCTGCCGGAAAATTGCCGTGTTCGTCCTGAAACACCCCATCAAGCACGATGAACTCCTCGCCGCCCGTATGTGTGTGGGCCGAAAACTTGCTTCCCGGGGCATAGCGCACGATCGTTGTAGCGCGCGCGACTTCGCCACCGATCCTGTCCAACATGCGTCGATCCACGCCCTTCATCGGCGAGGGTTGCCAGTCAATCTGTTCTGAATGCATCACAACACGCTTGGAAAAGTCCGCATTGAGTTCCATGAAATACCCCTTTTCACATGCGCCAAGATCACGGGTTGCGCACGTGATATTCTACCTACTGGTAGATAGAAAAGCTGTCAACGGGACCCTAACGGATCGCGTGTGGGACCAATTTCGCCTTCCTTTGACAGAATCGAAACTAAAGTCCTAAATCTCCGCATTCACAGTATGCCAGAAAGAACATCACGTTGCCCCGCACCACCGCCAAGAAAGACCTAAGTCTGAAGGGTCTCGATCTCTTTCAAATCTGCGCGCAAAAAGGGTCCTTGCAGGCAGCCGCAAAGGAAACGGGTCTTACGATCAGCACGATTTCGCACCACTTGCGAAATCTGGAGGATCACCTTGGCATCGAACTTTTCAATCACGCGCGTCGTCCGATGGTGCTGACCCCGAAAGGTCACGTCTTCTTGCGCAACATCGACGAAGCACTCTTTTTGATCCGCAAGGCCAAGGCCGAGGCGTCCGCCGGAACTCTGGCCGAGTCGAGCCACCTCCGGATTGGCACCATCGAAGACTTTGACAGCGATATCATCCCGGAAATCGCGGTGTTCCTGTCGCAGCACATGCCCGGCTGCGATTTTGTGTATCAAACCGAATCCAGCCACACGATCATCGAACTTTTGCGCAATCGGCATCTGGACCTTGGGATCACCTCAACACCACACGACCACTTGCGGGACCTTCAGGATCGTCCACTTTTGCGGGATCCGTTTGTCGTCGTGATGCCCCGCCAATCGCAGGCCTCTCTCGCAGATGTTGTCAGTGGACGCAGCGACCTGCCGTTCCTGAAGTTTTCCAGCAATCTATTCATCGCCCGCCAGATCGAATCGCAATTGCGTCGGCTTGGGTTCGCATCAAAATCAAGTTTTGAATGCAGCAACAATCAGACATTGATGTCAATGGTCGCCGCCGGTGCAGGCTGGACGATCACCACACCTTTGCTGTTCGCACGGGCAAAACGGTTCCAATCCAAGCTGGTCATGCATCAGTTTCCGGGCAAAAGCTTTTCACGCACACTGTCCATCATCTCAACACCTGATTGTTCAAGGTCCGTGCTGGATCTTATTGACGCAAAGATGCGCACATTGATCACGCAATACGCGATCGCCCAGCAGATTGGTGAAAATCCATGGCTCGCCGACCGGTTTCAGCTGATTGAATAGCGTCGATGTCCTGCATGCACAGTGCCGTGCTGCTTAGGGATGCAAGATGTTGAACCGCGCGCGGATTTCCTGTTCCTGCTCCTCGCTCAAATATTGGGGTTGGTGATCTTTCAAGATTTCCTGCGCGCGCTCTTTTGCCCGGCTCCATGCATCTGGCGCTCCCTTTTTGGCCCAAGTTCTGGGTTCCTCGCGGTCCGCCAGCGACGGGTAGAAATAGTCGCGCTCCATTGCGGCAAAGGTGTGCTGACCTCCAAGGAAATGGCCCTCTCCCAAAACCGCATCGCAAATGGCATCGAAGCCCAGGTTGTCCTCTGATACCTCTATGCCGCGCAACGCGCGATAGGTGTGAGAGTGCATTTCATCATCAAGAACGAAAGCCTCGAAACTCACACCCAGCAGTGACGCTGTCATGCCAGAGCTTTCGTAGATCAGATTGCCCCCGGCCAGCCCTGCCGCCATGGAGGTGATGCCCTTCTCCATGCCGTATTGAGCGTCAATCGCCTTGGCGTCGGTCATGGAACAGGCCACTCCAGACGGAAGGCCCAGCCAGTTTGACAGTTGCGCAGACGCGGCATTCAGCACTGCCGTTTCCCCGCTGCCGCCCGAAAAAGCACCTGTTCGCAAATCGATCACCAGTGGCCAGTTTGAAAATACCATTGGAAAACCGGGTTGGATCGCATGCACCATCAACAAACTGGCCAAAGTTTCGGCCAGGGACTGCGCCAGAAAACCGGCGAGCGTCGCCGGTGCGGTGGCCCCGGCCTGAGCGGCCGTAATGCAGGACATCGGAATGTTGTGACGAATACATTCATAAACCACATCAACGGCGTCTTCGCCGTAGCGCATCGGTGAAATCACCGGGCTGATGTGCGCCTTCATAAACGGGCGCTTGGCAAACGCGCCCGGCCCCCCGGCGGCAATATCCAGCATCTCGACAATCGGCCCCACGTGTTCGGCCAAAGTAAAGGATGTGGCCGTCGGCTTTGTGGTGTTCTTCAGCAGCGCAAAGACGGTGTTCACATCAAGGTCGAAATTGTCTGGCACATCTGTCGCAACGCAGCACCGGGTGTACCAACTGACGTTGGCCAAAGTGTCTTGCAAGCGCGTCAGATCGTGCAGGTCCTTCAGTGTCGAGGGCCGATAAAGACCGCTTTCCATATCAAGCGTCTGAACCGCCGCGCCGCCGGTGCCGAAATAGACCTTGTTGCCCCCAACTTCGATGGATCGATCCGGATCGCGCCCATGAAGCACAAACGTCCTTGCGGCCTGATCAATGGCCTCCTCGACCAAGGCGGGCGGAAACAGAAAGCGTCCCTTGCCGTCATCAATGGCCCCAATAGCCAGCAGATCCTTTTGCAGCCGCGCGGGTACTTCGCCGACGCCAAGCTTTTCCAGAAGATCCAATGCCGTATCGTAGATCCGTCTTAGATCCGTGTCGCTTAACGGCTTGTAGGAACCTCCAATCTGTCCGGGTGGGCACGGGTCAAAAGCGGGCTTTGCCGCGCGTCTTTCCAGTCGTTCAAGGCGACCGCTCCGTTTGCCTCTTCGGCTTGCCATGTCCCTCTGTCCTGCCGCCCTGATGCTCTATCGGTACCAAAGAACACTTCCGCGTGGTCTCAAACAGTCATTTGACTAATCTCAAAAGATCGAAATTGGCCTTGGATGTTTTCCAACTTGTTGCGCAATGGTTGCATGAACGACCGATTTTTGACCTCTATTTCGCGTCCCGAAACCGGAGGTTCGACCCACATGAAAACGCGCACCAAGGCAGTTGTCATCGGCGGCGGTATTGCTGGCTGTTCCACCCTTTATCACCTCACGCAGGAAGGCTGGACAGATGTCGTTCTGGTGGAACGCAATGAACTGACAAGCGGCACGACTTGGCACTCTGCCGCGCAGGTCACGAACTTCGGAATGAACCAGACAATGGTCGGGCTGAAAACGCATTCGATTAACCTGTACAAGACGCTCTCGGAAAATCCTGAATACCCGATCAATTATCATCATGCCGATGGCGGCATACGACTGGCCAATACAGAAGCGCAAATGCAAGGCTATCGCCACTTTGCATCCATGGCGCGTGGCATGGGGGTTGCGTTTGAAGTGATCGACGCAGAGGAGTGCGCGCGCCGCCATCCATTGATCTCGACCAGCAACTTGCTGGGTGGTCTTTGGGACCCTCTCGATGGTGATATTGACCCCGCGCAACTTTGTCAGGCACTGGCCTTTCACGCCCGCAAAGCCGGGGCAGAAGTCTACCGCAACACGCCCGTCACGGCCCTGACCCAACACAAAGACGACACCTGGACCGTACACACAGAAAAGGGCGACATTGCCTGTGATGTCGTCGTCAACGCCTGCGGGTACCGGGTGAACGAAGTGGGTGCGATGATGGGTGTGCATCACCCCGTCGCCTCGATGGAACATCAGTATTTCCTGACCGAAGATATCCCGGCCATCGCAGAGGCCGGACACCGGATGCCGCTGCTGCGTTGTCCGATCTCGGACTACTACAGCCGTCAGGAAAAAGGGGGATTGCTGGTCGGGTTCTACGAACAGGACTGCCGGCCATGGGGCATGGATGGCATCGATCCGAACTTTGTAAACGCGCTTTGCCCGGATGATCTGGACCGGGTGATGGATGTTCTGGCCGGTGCTTTTGAACGCATGCCCGCACTTGAAGACACCGGCATCCGGTCCGTTGTAAACGGTCCGATCACCTACACGATTGACGGGGCGCCCCTTGTTGGGCCGATCCCGGGCAAGCGGAACGCATTTTGCATCATTGGCCTGCGGGCGGGCCTTGGCGAAGGCGGCGGTCACGGCTGGCTTTTGGCGCAACAGATCGTCCATGGCGAAGCTTGCTATGACACATGGTGCATCGATCCGCGCCGCTTTGCCGGTCACGCCAACGTAGAGCTCACGTCGCTGAAGGCGGTTGAGGATTATCAGAACGAATTCCGATTCCATTTCCCGCACGAACACCGCCCCGCTGGGCGACCGGCCAAGACCACGCCATTGACACCGATCATGGCAGCCGAGGGGGCGGAATTCACGGTGGTCAACGGTTGGGA
The DNA here is from genome assembly GCA_947493335.1 of uncultured Paracoccaceae bacterium. Taxonomy (GTDB): domain Bacteria; phylum Pseudomonadota; class Alphaproteobacteria; order Rhodobacterales; family Rhodobacteraceae; genus CANMYO01. The sequence continues at coordinate 611,060 of CANLQO010000002.1, forward strand.
ACGCGTCGACTACATAAAGCCTGCTCCAGATTTTCATCCCTCGCTCAGCTTCAATTTTGACGAGACCTTTGATCTTGTCGCGGCCGAGATCAGGAACCTGCAAGACAATGTCGGCCTGTGCGAAGTCAACGGTTTCAACCGCTTCGAAATCACGGGTTCAGACCGCCATTCATTTCTTGATCGGATGTTTTGCGGCAAGGTCGCCAAACGTACCGGTCGCGTAGGTTTGGGTTACCTGCTTAACCATCATGGCATGCTAAAGGGCGAGGCCACACTGGCAAATCTGCCTGCTTCTGATCGCGGCCCCGCCCGCATCTGGTACGGCTCCGCCGCGGCCAGTGAAATGCACGACATGGACTGGCTTCAACAGCATTTGCGACGCGACGAGGATGTGCAAATCCGCAGCATGACAAACGATCAGACGATCCTTGTTCTGGCTGGACCCAAAGCACGCGCCGTCCTGTCCGCCTGTTCACGCGGCGACTGGTCGAAAGAGGCGTTCCCTTGGCTTTCTGTCCGGGAATGCTTCATCGGATTTGCGCCCGCGACCGTCATGGGCGTGAGCTTCTCCGGCGAACTCGCCTACGAAATCCACGTCCCGAATGCCTCCCTCTATGCTGCCTATCTCGCATTGCGCGAAGCTGGCAAGGATCACGGCTTGAAACTGTTCGGTGCGCGCGCCGTTGACTCCATGCGGATGGAAAAAGGCTTCCTGCATTGGAAGGCGGATATCCTGACGGAATTCGACCCCCTCGAAACCGGCCTCGACCGCTTTGTCGCAGTTGAGAAGACCGATTTCATTGGTAAAGCTGCGCTGCAAAAGCGGCTGACCAAAGGACCAAAGAAAAAGCTTGTGACCCTTGATGTCGATGCCACACATGCCCCGGCGCACGGAGGCGCTTCGTTGATGATCGGTGACAAGGTTGTGGGGACCGTGACCTCAGGCGACTGGGGTCATCGCACCGAAATGAATTTGGCCTATGCCTTCGTAAACCCGGAGCTGTCAGAGATCGGCACGCGCCTGCAGGTGGACATGTACGGAGATATGATCACCGCTCAGGTCATCGCGCCGTCGCCCTATGACCCGGCCCACAACTTGATGCGCGGATAAACCGCCTTTGGCAAACAAAAGAAGTTGTGCAAAAACGGGGAAATTGGTGCCCAGGAGAGGACTCGAACCTCCACGTCCATACGGACACCAGCACCTGAAGCTGGCGCGTCTACCATTCCGCCACCTGGGCAGGTGTCGTGAAGCGCGATGTAGCGAGGCATAAACGAGGTGTCAACGCGATTCCGCCCATGGTGTGATGAATCTTCTGCACCCGGTTTCGCCTTGTCTGACACCGGGGTCGCGGGTAAACCCAAAGCGAAACGTGCAAAGGGGCCAGCCTATGTCCAATCTTGTCACCATCTTCGGTGGATCCGGCTTTGTCGGGCGTTACATCACGCGGCGCATGGCCAAGGCCGGATGGCGGGTGCGGGTCGCCGTGCGAAACCCCGATGAATCGCTTTTCGTCAAACCATATGGCGTTGTCGGTCAGGTTGAACCGGTCTTTTGCAACATCCGCGATGACGACAGCGTCGCCGCCGTCATGGGCGGTGCTGATGTGGTGATTAACTGCGTCGGCGTGCTGGATGAGGTCGGCAAGAACACCTTTAACGCCGTGCAGGCCGAAGGGGCAGAACGCATCGCCCGCGTCGCAGCGGCCCATGGTGTGGCCCGTATGGTGCATATCTCGGCCATTGGGGCCGATGCAGAGGCGGACAGCGAATATGCCCGCACCAAGGCCAAGGGTGAAGCTGACGTTTTGGCCCATATGCCCGATGCGATGATCCTGCGGCCCTCGATCATTTTTGGTCAGGAAGATCAGTTCTTTAATCGCTTTGCCAGTATGTCCCGCTTTGGTCCGGTACTGCCCGTCGCGGGGGCAGAGACACGGTTCCAACCGGTCTATGTTGATGACGTCGCCGCTGCGGCAGAGATGGGTGCAATGGGCGATGCTGCAGGCATTTTTGAACTCGGCGGGCCAGAGGTTGATACCTTCCGGGGCCTGATGCACCGGATGCTGGACGTCGTGCAGCGCCGCCGCCTTGTGCTGAACATGCCGTTCTGGATTGCGCGCATCGTCGCCTCTGTCGGGGCCGTCGTGCAGTTCTTGTCAATTGGCATCGTGAAGGCACCGCTGACCGCAGATCAGCTGAAGAACCTTGCCGTGGACAACGTGGTGTCAGAAGGGGCCAGGGGCCTGTCTGATCTGGGCATTCAGCCAACCGCGATGGGGGCTGTTTTGCCGGATTATCTGTGGCGGTTCCGCCCGTCGGGTCAATACGCGGCGATCAAGGATTCGGCCAAGAACCTGCGCAAGACCTGATGGACAGCACGATCATCGCGGGTCTTCTAGGTATTCTGGAGGGCCTGACAGAGTTCATCCCTGTTTCTTCCACTGGTCACCTGCTGCTTGTGGGTCACTTTCTGGGCTTTGACAGCGCGGGCAATACGTTCGAAGTGGTGATCCAGATCGGTGCCGTCATGGCGCTGGTTGTGCTTTATTTTCAACGGCTTTGGGGTGCGGTTGCCACGGCTCCCAGTGATCCCGCATCGCGGCGGTTCATCGTTTCGATCATCGTGGCCGCCATCCCAGCGGTTTTGTTGGGTGTGCTGATGCATGACCTGATCAAGACGGTGTTGTTCGAGACACCAATGCTGATCGCGGTGATGCTGATTATCGGCGGCGTGATCCTCTTGTTTGTCGACCGCCTGAACCTGCGGGAAGAGCATGGGGATGCCATGCGTCTGCCGGTCAAAACGGCCTTTGGCATCGGGTTGTTTCAATGCCTGTCGCTGATCCCTGGCACATCACGGTCAGGCTCTACCATTGTCGGCGCCCTGCTTTTGGGTGTCAGCAAACGGGCGGCGGCGGAGTTTTCATTCTTCCTGTCGATCCCGATGATGTTCGGTGTCTTTGGGTATGACCTTTATAAGAACCGCGACGTACTGGATTTCAGTGCGATGACCGAGATCGCGATTGGCCTTGTTATGGCCTTTTTGACAGCGCTGGTCGTCGTGAAATGGGTCCTGAACTATGTCAGCACCCATGGCTATGCCTTGTTCGGCTGGTGGCGAATCGTTGTTGGCGGGCTCGCCATGACAGCGCTTTTACTGGGTTACTGAGCATTTAGGTCAGCATAAGTTACCTAAATTCAGAAAAAATGTGAGCGTGTGATCGCTTGCATCACAATTTTTCACCATTTAGGTCAGCATAACTGACTTTTCATCTGGTAAACGACCGATTAAACCGCAATTCTGATCTTCCGAAATGATGGAGTCTGTTGATGGCTGGCCAAAAGATGCTGAAATTTACAAGCGTTGAGCGGGATATGCCGGAAAAGCGTGCGCCGAATCTACGTCGGACAGATTTCGCAGAGATTTATGCAGAGTACGCGACGGCCAAGGCAGAAGAGCAGGCCAGCCGGTGCAGCCAGTGTGGCGTGCCCTATTGCCAGTCGCATTGCCCGTTGCACAACAACATCCCCGACTGGCTGCGCCTGACCGCAGAGGGCCGCCTGCAAGAGGCCTATGAGGTCAGTCAGGCCACCAATACCTTCCCCGAAATCTGCGGCCGTATCTGCCCGCAAGACCGGTTGTGCGAAGGCAATTGCGTGATCGAACAATCAGGCCACGGCACGGTCACCATCGGGTCCGTTGAAAAGTACATCACTGACACGGCGTTTGAAGAGGGCTGGGTCAAGCCCATTCGCCCGCACACCGAGCGCCCCGAAAGCGTTGGGATTATCGGCGCGGGGCCGGGCGGACTGGCGGCGGCGGATATGCTGCGGCGTCAGGGCGTGCAGGTGACCGTTTATGATCGCTACGATCGCGGCGGCGGCCTGCTCACCTACGGCATCCCCGGCTTCAAGCTGGAGAAAGACATCGTCATGCAGCGGATGCAGCAACTGGAAGACGGTGGCGTGAAGTTCGTGCTGAATTGCAACGTGGGCGACGACCTGTCATTTGGCGCGATCCGGGGCGAACACGACGCGGTCCTAATCGCCACAGGTGTCTATAAATCAAGGGATTTGCCTGACGCCGACGCCAGCGGCATTGTCCGCGCGATTGACTACCTGACTGCCAGCAACCGCAAAAGCTTTGGCGATGAAGTGGCCGAGTTCGACAGCGGAGAGCTGAACGCGCAAGGCAAGAAAGTCGTCGTGATCGGCGGCGGTGATACGGCGATGGACTGCGTGCGCACAGCCATTCGTCAGGGCGCGGAATCGGTCAAGTGCCTCTACCGCCGCGACAAGGCAAACATGCCCGGATCGCAGCGCGAGGTACAGAACGCCGAAGAAGAGGGCGTGGAGTTTGTCTGGCTGTCGGCCCCTGCGGGCTTTGAAGGCGATGCTGTCACTGGCGTGAGCGTCCACAAAATGCGGTTGGGACAGCCCGATGCGTCGGGCCGCCAGTTCCCTGAAGTGATCGAAGGCGCGGACTATGTTGAAGACGCCGATCTGGTGATCAAGGCGCTGGGCTTTGAGCCAGAGGATTTGCCGACGCTTTGGGGTGAAGATGCGCTGGAAGTGACCCGCTGGGGCACGATCAAGGCAGACTTTGGCACCGGTAAGACCAACCTTGATGGCGTCTATGCCGCAGGGGATATCGTACGTGGCGCATCGCTGGTTGTCTGGGCGATCCGCGACGGGCGCGAGGCGGCAGAGGCCATTCTGGGCTATCTTGCGGGCAGCGACGCGGTGGCGGCGGAATGAACCCGTTAACGCCCCGTACACAGAGCATCAGGCCATGCACAAACGATGCACAATCCATGCAGACGAAAGTGTTAAGCCGCGTTCATCTTAAGGAACGCGTGCTGACCTTTTTCGTTCTGTCGGCGATGACGCTTTGGGCCAGCGACGTGCTGGCGCAGGACACCTTTTCCCTGCCGCAGGGGTGCGATGCCTATTTGACGGTACAAAGCGCCGATTGTTCGGTCGATCATCACTTTATCTGTGTGGGCGATCCCGAAGGTCATAAGCAACGGGTCAGCCTGGATGAACAGGGTCTGACCTATCTGGGCATGATCGACGATCAAACTCAGTGGATCCAGTCATTCCATCCCCTGTCGGGGCATTCTGAACGGCTGGAGGATTCACCCGCCGACCCGGCCAATCTGGATGAGCTGATCAAGACCGGGCAGGACACTTATGATTTTCGTACCTTGTCGGATGAGGTCGGCACCACGCGGTATGTCGGACAGGACACGCTGACCGGACGCGAAATCACAATCGACGATATCACGATTGCCGAGACCGAATTCAACATCACCGCCTACGCCGAAGACGGGACCGAGCTTTGGTCATCCTCTGGCAATGAGTTCATCAGCCGCAACTGGCGCATGTTCCTGTCGGGCACATCGTTCATCAAGACGCCGGGTGACACGTTCGAACGAGACGGCCGCCCGGTGGAGTTCATCTATCCCGGCGAGCCCGGATTCTTGTCGGCCAATCCCAAGCACGGGTGTGGCGTGGTGATGTCCAGCTTCGAGGTGACGCCATGAACGGGCATTGCATGTGCGGCGCGGTGACGGTTGAGGTCGCGGCGCTTGGGCCGAACATGACGGCGTGTCATTGCGACATGTGCCGCCGCTGGACGGGTACCGCGTTTGTAGCGGTGCACGCCAAGGGCGCAGATGTGGTCTGGCAGGGTCCGGTCAAGACGGGCAGCTTTTCGAGCTGGGCCGAGCGTGGCTGGTGCGACGCCTGCGGATCAACGCTTTTCTATCGGCTCAAGGAGGACGGGTCCTATGGCCTGTCCGCAGGGCTGTTTGATAACGCTGCCAACCACAATCTGACCGGCGAATACTACGTCGATGAAAAACCCGCCGGTTGGGCGTTCGGCGGAGAGCACACGCGCATGACACGGGCGCAGTCGCTGGCCCATTTCGGTGTGTCTGAGGAGGACCTGCAATGACCCGCAGAGAGGGCAAATGTCTATGCGGTGCGGTGCAGGTCAAAGGTGACTTTGAAGACGCCGTGACGGCTTGCCATTGCACCATGTGCCAGACCTGGACGGGCGGCGGGCCGCTTTATGCGATCCGCGTCAAAGACGACTTGCAGGTGACAGGCGAAGACGCCCTGCAGGCCCATCACGCCAGCGACTGGGGTGAGCGGGTTTTTTGCAAGGCGTGCGGCACCCATCTGTGGTGGAAGATGCAGGGCAAACCGGTCGCCTTTGTTGCGCCGGGGCTGTTTGCCGGACAGGGCGGCATGACCCTGACCGAGGAAATTTTTGTAGATCACCGGGCCGGTTGGATCGCGCAGGCCGAAGGCGCCAGCCAAAGCACCGAAGCCGAAGAAATGGCCAAATTCGAGGCCTATATGAAAGGGCAAAACACATGACCGTTTACGACGAAAACTGGGTTGCCGCCGAGGAAGCAAAGCGCAAGTGGATGGCCGAAAATGGCCTGTATCGCGGTGACGATGAACATGCATCCTGCGGGGTGGGTCTTGTGGTGTCGATTGATGGCACGGCCAGTCGCGATGTCGTCGACAAGGGGATCAACGCCCTGAAAGCGGTCTGGCACCGGGGCGCTGTGGATGCCGACGGCAAGACCGGCGACGGCGCGGGCATTCACGTGCAGATCCCAGAGCCCTTCTTTCAGGATCAGATCCGCCGGACCGGGCATGAGCCGATTGAAGGCGAGCGGATCGCCGTTGGCCAGATCTTTCTGCCGCGCACGGATTTCGGCGCGCAGGAACGCTGCCGGACGATTGTGGAAAGCGAAGTGCTGCGGCTGGGTCACTACATCTATGGCTGGCGCCATGTGCCGGTGAATAACGAAGTGCTGGGCGAAAAGGCCAACGCCACAAGGCCCGAGATCGAGCAGATCCTGATCCGCTGCGAAAAGGACATGACCGAGGAAGAGTTCGAGCGCGAACTGTACATCATTCGCCGCCGGATCGAGAAAGCGGCGCAGGGGATTGATCTGTATGTTTGTTCACTGTCGTGCCGGTCGATCATCTACAAGGGCATGATGCTGGCCGAGCAGGTCGCGGTCTTTTACCCCGATCTGATGGATGCACGGTTTGAGAGCGCTTTTGCGATCTATCACCAGCGCTATTCCACCAACACCTTCCCACAGTGGAGCCTTGCACAGCCCTTCCGCATGCTGGCCCACAACGGTGAGATCAACACGCTGAAAGGCAACGTCAACTGGATGCGGAGCCATGAGATCCGCATGGCCTCGGGCGCGTTTGGCGAAATGGCCGAGGATATCAAGCCGATCATCCCGGCAGGTGCCTCGGATTCCTCCGCACTCGACTCGGTTTTTGAGGTTCTGGTCCGGGCGGGCCGCACGGCGCCGATGGCGAAAACCATGATGGTGCCGGAAAGCTGGTCCAAGCAGGCGGTCGAGATGCCGCAGGCCTGGCAGGACATGTATTCCTATTGCAACGCCGTGATGGAGCCTTGGGATGGCCCCGCCGCACTGGCCATGACCGATGGTCGCTGGGTCTGTGGCGGGCTGGACCGAAACGGGTTGCGCCCCCTGCGCTATGTCGTCACCGGCGACGGGCTGCTGGTGGCCGGGTCCGAGGTGGGCATGGTCGCCGTGGACGAGGCGACCGTTGTGGAAAAGGGCGCGTTGGGTCCGGGGCAGATGATCGCCGTGGATATGAAAAAGGGCCTGCTGTTCCACGACACCGAGATCAAGGACAAGCTGGCCCGCGCGCTGCCGTTTGGAGAGTGGGTTGAGAAGGTCACGAACCTCAACGACATGCTGCGCGATATCCCGGAGGCGTCGATCTACGAAGGCGCGGAACTGCGCAAGCGACAGGTGGCTGCTGGCTATTCAATCGAAGAGCTTGAAACCGTGCTGGCCCCGATGGCCGAGGACGGCAAGGAAATGATCGCCTCGATGGGTGATGACACGCCCTCTGCCGTGCTGTCCAAAACCTACCGCCCGCTGAGCCATTTCTTCCGCCAGAACTTTAGTCAGGTGACAAACCCGCCGATTGACTCACTCCGCGAAAGCCGGGTGATGAGCCTGAAGACGCGGTTTGGTAACCTCAAGAACGTGCTGGACGAAGACAGCAGCCAGACCGAAATTCTGGTGCTTGAAAGCCCCTTTGTCGCGAACGCGGAATTCGACGAAATGGTCAAGCATTTCGGCGATAGCGTGGTGTTCATCGATTGTACATTTTCCGAAGGGCCGGGCGCACTGTCGCGCGGGTTGCAGCGCATTCGCAACGAGGCAGAAGACGCCGTGCGTTCCGGTGCCGGGCATATCGTGCTGACCGATCAGCATCAGTCGGCCACACGGGTGCCGATGCCGATGATCCTTGCAACCAGCGCCGTGCATTCGGGACTGACCAAGAAGGGCCTGCGCACTTTCTGTTCGATCAACGTGCGGTCGGCGGAGTGCATTGATCCGCATTACTTTGCGGTGCTGATTGGCTGCGGTGCCACGACGGTCAACGCCTATCTGGCGCAGGACAGTATCGCTGACCGCCTGCGGCGTGGGCTGATTGACGGCAACCTGACCGATGCGTGCCGTCGGTATCGCGCGGCGATTGACGCGGGCCTGCTGAAAATCATGTCAAAGATGGGGATCAGTGTCTTGTCGTCCTATCGCGGCGGCCTGAATTTTGAGGCCGTGGGCCTGTCCCGCGCGATGGTCGCCGAATATTTCCCCGGCATGCATTCCCGCATTTCCGGCATCGGCACGAACGGCATTCAGACAAAGCTGGAAGAGGTGCACGCCAAGGGCTGGAAGCAGGGGCAGGACGTGCTGCCAATTGGTGGTTTCTACAAGGCCCGCCGGTCGGGTGAAAAGCACGCATGGGAAGCGCAGACCATGCACATGATGCAGGCCGCGTGTAACCGCGCCAGCTATGAGTTGTGGCAGCAATATTCCAAGTCGATGCAGGCGAATCCGCCGATCCATTTGCGTGATTTGCTGGCGATCAAGCCACTGGGCGCACCGGTGCCGATCGAAGAGGTCGAAAGCATCACAGCGATCCGCAAGCGGTTTGTCACGCCGGGCATGTCATTGGGCGCGCTGTCGCCCGAGGCGCACCGGACGTTGTCGATTGCGATGAACCGGATCGGGGCAAAGTCCGATAGCGGCGAAGGTGGCGAAAGCCCGGATGATTTCACGCCGGAGCCTAATGGCGACAACGCAAGTGCGAAGATCAAACAGGTCGCCTCTGGCCGGTTTGGGGTGACGGCGGAATATCTGCTGGCCTGTGAAGAGCTAGAGATCAAAGTGGCACAGGGTGCCAAGCCCGGTGAGGGCGGGCAGTTGCCGGGGATGAAAGTCACCGACCTGATTGCCAAGCTGCGGCATTCGACCAAGGGTGTGACGCTGATCTCACCCCCGCCGCACCACGATATCTATTCGATCGAGGATCTGGCGCAGCTGATCTACGACCTCAAGCAGATCAACCCGCGTTGCAAGGTGACGGTCAAGCTGGTGGCGTCTAGCGGTGTGGGCACGATTGCCGCCGGTGTCGCCAAGGCGAAGGCCGATATCATCCTGATTTCAGGGCATAATGGCGGCACGGGCGCGTCACCCGGCACCTCGATCAAATACGCAGGACTGCCGTGGGAAATGGGCCTGACAGAGGCGCACCAGGTGCTGGCGATGAACAACCTGCGCGAGCGGATCACGCTGCGCACCGATGGGGGTTTGCGCACGGGCCGCGACATCGTGATGGCCGCCATGCTGGGGGCCGAGGAATACGGCATCGGCACCGCCGCGCTGATCGCGATGGGCTGCATTATGGTGCGTCAGTGTCAGTCCAATACCTGCCCTGTCGGCGTGTGTACGCAAGACGAGGCGTTGCGCGACAAGTTTACCGGCAATGCGGACAAAGTGGTAAACCTGATTACGTTCTATGCAACCGAAGTGCGCGAAATCCTTGCCAGCATTGGTGCCCGGTCACTGGATGAAGTGATTGGCCGCGCTGATCTGCTGGCACAGGTCAGTCGTGGGTCGGCGCATCTGGATGATCTGGATCTGAACCCGCTGTTGATCACCGTCGATGGCGCGAGCAAGATCAAGTATGACCGCGACCAGCCCCGCAACCCGGTGGACGACACGCTGGATGCGCAGATCGTGAAGGATGCGGACCGCTTCCTGAAAGATGGCGAGAAGATGCAGTTGGAATATGCGGTGCAGAACACGTTGCGGACCATCGGCACGCGGACCAGCAGCCACATCGTGCAAGAGCACGGGATGCGTAACAACCTGCAACCCGACCATCTGACGGTGAAGCTGCGGGGTTCTGCGGGGCAAAGCCTTGGGGCCTTTGCGGTGCATGGGCTGAAGCTGGTGGTGTCCGGTGACGCCAACGACTACGTCGGCAAGGGGCTGTCGGGCGGCACAATTGTGGTGCGCCCGCAGATGCAAAGCCCGCTGGTGGCAGCTGAGAACACGATCATCGGCAACACGGTGCTATACGGCGCGACCGATGGGTATCTGTTTGCGGCGGGCCGGGCAGGCGAACGCTTTGCCGTGCGCAACTCCGGCGCGCAGGTGGTGATTGAGGGCTGCGGCACCAACGGCTGCGAATACATGACCGGTGGGGTTGCGGTGATCCTTGGTGGGATCGGGGCCAACTTTGGCGCGGGCATGACCGGCGGGATGGCCTATCTTTATGATCCCAAGGGTGAGGCGCAGGCGCTGATGAACATGGAAACGCTGGTGACCTGCCCGGTCACGGTGGATCACTGGGAGAACCAGTTGGAGACCCTGATCGAGCAGCATCTGGCCGAAACAGGCAGCCGGTTGGCCGCCGAAATCCTGCAGGACTGGCACGAGACCAAGCAACACTTTGTGCAGGTCTGTCCAAAGGAAATGCTGGTACATCTGCCCGCGCCGCTAAGCGTGGAAGAGACGGCCATTCCGGCGGAATAGACCGTCGTTCCATGAAAAGATGACGCCCTGTTGCCCCGCGCAGCAGGGCGTTTTTCATGCACTTACGGTGAGCTGACGGATCATTTTCCCCGGTAATTGTGGCAGCGTGAAATCGGGATTGGAACCGCATCTCATTGAAAAATATGAACTAAATTTCGATGTCTCAAATTGCATGGGGGGAATTAATTCGTTCTTTACCATACTTGCGCCGTCTTTCTCGTGTTTCCTTTAGGTCAAGGTTGGCGCGGCAAATGCGCGGAAGGAATGAGACGACATGGCAGATTTCACTTTGGTGGCACAGGATGTGAACGGTGACCCGTTGGTATCGGGCAGCAACATCAATATCACCAACGGATCGACCACGACGCTGATCTTTCAGGATGTCGATAACCTTTTGGCCGCACCTGTGGCGGGTGAATTCGTGTCGCTGGATGGCGGTACCACGTTCCTGACTTATACATTTCTGGGCTTTGGTGATGTGCGCGGTGACCCCGGTCAGACAGGGGGTTTTGTGCGTGTTGACATGGGCGATGGCACCTTTCGGACCTTTGCCATTGATATGAACGAAGACGGCGACGGTGCGCCGACGCTGGCCAATGGCAACACCAAATTGCAGGTCGCAAATCTGGACGCCTCGGGCGGGCAAAGCTTTCCAGTGCCGCCGTGCTTTGTCTCGGGCACGATGATCCTGACGCAGCAGGGCTATCGCCCGGTCGAAAGCCTTGCACCCGGCGATCTGGTCCTGACCCGCGACAACGGGATGCAGCCGGTGCGGTGGCACGGGCAGCGGACGGTTTGGGGGCAAGGCACCTTTGCGCCGGTCCGGTTTGAGGCAGGCGTGCTGAACAACCACGCGCCGCTTTTGGTGTCACCACAGCATCGGATGCTGATCACCGGATGGCAGGCCGAGATGTATTTTTCCGAGCGCGAGGTTTTTGTTGCCGCCAAGGACCTTGTGGATGGCGTTAGCGTTCGGCAGGTGCCCAGCGGTCTGGTCACCTATCACCACATTCTGTTCGACTGCCATCAGGTCATTCAGGGCGACGGCGCGTGGAGCGAAAGCTTTTTCCCCGGCCCGGCCATCCTTGAATCCAACCCGGGCATTCGCAAAGAACTCTATGCGCTGTTTCCTGAACTTATGTCGATGGGTGGGTTGCCGACGCAAGTTCTGGCCCGGCGCGAGTTGACGGGCAAAGAGGCGGTTTTGCTACGCGAAGCCGCATGACCATGCGGTCCAAGGCTTGACGATATCGGTCTGTCCATGACTTAAACCACCCATGGCCAAGACCAAAAAACCCAAGACAAAGAAGCAGGCGCAGGTGCCCCGCAAGGGGCTTTTTGCGCGCGTGGTCGGTTGGCTGTGGCGCGGGCTTTTTGGAGCGATTGCGATGGTTGTCTTGCTGACGTTTCTTTATGCGCTGATCAATCCGCCCAGCACACCCTATGCCCTGTCCGAAAGCCGCCGCCTTGGCGGGATTGAGATGGAATGGGCGGCATTGGACGACATAGCGCCGGTGATGGCGCGGTCAGCGGTGGCGGCAGAGGATGCCAATTTCTGCCTGCATTGGGGGTTGGATGTGGATGCGATCCAGACCGCGCTGGAGGCGGGGGGCAATCGTGGTGCGTCGACCATTTCGCAGCAGGTCGTCAAGAACGTCTACCTGTGGCAGGGGCGGTCGTGGGTCCGCAAATCGGCAGAGGCGTTATGGACCCCCCTGACAGAGGCCGTGTGGTCCAAACGCCGGATCATCGAGCTTTACCTGAATGTGGCCGAGTTCGACGAGGGCGTCTTTGGTGTGCAGGCGGCGGCGAAGCATTACTTTGGCGTTGATGCCGCTGATCTGACAGCGACGCAGGCGGCACGGCTGGCGGCGATCCTGCCTGCCCCCAAGACGCGATCCGCCGCGAACCCCAGCGATGCGGTGCGGCGCCGGGCCGCCAGCATCATGGATGGGGCGGCAACAATCGCCGCTGACGGGCGCGCTGCCTGTTTTGAGGATTGAACGAAGTGTCGCCATGCGGCATTGAAGATGGACCACCACCAAAGGGCAAAAGATGAACCGGCTGTATCACTATCCGCTCTCACCATTCTCGCGCAAAGTGCGGTTGAGCCTGGCGGAGAAGAAGATTGAGATCGAGTTGGTGGAAGAACGGTATTGGGAGCAAGAGACAGATTTTCTGCGCCGCAACCCCGCTGGCAAAGTGCCGGTTTTGAAGATGGGCAATCGCACGATGGCCGATAGCACGGCGATTTGTGAATATCTGGAAGAGGTGCAGCCCAGCCCGCCCCTGTTGCCCAAAGATGCCGAAAGCCGGTACGAGGTGCGCCGCCTTGTGGCCTGGTTTGATGATAAGTTCCATCGCGACTGCACTGAAAAGCTGCTGGGGGAACGCGTGTTTCGCAAGGTGATGGGCACAGGATATCCCGACAGCACCAACGTCAAGGCGGGGGCCAAGGCGATCAAGTATCACTTGGATTACATGGCGCATCTGCTGGACCAGCGCCGCTGGCTGGCGGGCAATGACATGAGCCTCGCGGATTTTGCCGCCGCGGCGCAGCTATCCTGTCTGGACTATATTTCGGATGTGGATTGGAACCGGTCCGAGGTGGTCAAGGATTGGTATGCCAAGATCAAGTCGCGCCCGGCGTTCCGGTCATTGCTAGCCGATCAGGTGCCGGGATTTCCACAGCCTGCGCATTATGCGGACCTTGATTTTTGATCAGAGGGTGGGGGGCGGTGCCCGCCCACCCAGCCCTTTCGGGGGTTTTACCCCCGGACCCCCAAAGTATTTTCGACCAGAAGAATGAAGGATCGCCTGATTGCATATGCGCGTGAGGCGGGCTTTGCTGATGTCGGAATATGTCGGCCCGATGCACTGCCGGCGTTGGCGGGACGGTTGGAGGCCTTTGTCGCGGCGGGCTATCACGGGCAGATGGGTTGGATGGCCGAGCGCATGGGGTGGCGCGGTGATCCAAGCGCGCTGTGGCCAGACGCAAGATCAGTCATCATGCTGGCCGAAAACTACGCACCCGAGCATGATCCATTGGCAATTCTGGGGCACCCTGATCGCGGAGCGATCAGCGTTTATGCGCAGGGGCGCGATTATCACGATGTGGTCAAAAAGCGGCTCAAGAAGGTGGCGCGCTGGCTGGTGGCCGAGACCGCCTGCGAAGTGAAGGTCTTTGTCGACACCGCCCCGGTGATGGAAAAGCCGCTGGCGCAGGCGGCGGGGCTGGGCTGGCAGGGAAAGCACACCAATCTGCTGTCTCGCGATCTTGGCAACTGGTTCTTTCTGGGGGCGATCTTTACCACGCTTGATTTGGCACCCGATGAGGCAGAGGTCAGCCATTGTGGGTCTTGCCGGGCCTGTCTGGATATTTGTCCAACGGAGGCCTTTCCCGCGCCATACCAGTTGGACGCGCGCCGTTGCATTTCCTATCTGACGATCGAGCATAAGGGGCCGGTTGACGCGGCGTTGCGGGACAGGATGGGCAACCGGATTTACGGCTGCGACGATTGTCTGGCGGTCTGTCCATGGAACAAGTTTGCGGTTCAGGCGCGGGACCAAAAGCTGGCGGCACGGGATGATCTTCAAGCGCCCGCGCTGGCGGAGTTGGTGGCGCTGGATGATGCAGGTTTTCGGGCACGGTTCAGTGGCTCGCCGATCAAGCGGATCGGGCGGGACCGGTTCGTGCGCAATGTGCTTTATGCGATTGGCAATTCCGGCACGGCCAGTCTGGTGCAGCAGGCCGCAGCTTTGATCGATGATCCTGACGATGCCGTTGCGGATGCGGCGCGTTGGGCAGTGGCGAAGTTACGCGCAATCACGTGATCGGCACGGGACTTGGCGACGGAACCGACTATCTTTGACCAAGTGTAGGAGATTGACATGCGCATTGTTGCCCTGTTCGCCCTGATCCCGACGCTGACCTTTGCTCAGGTGCAGCAAGGGGCGCCGAACGCCGATTTTCAACCTGCTTTTGCCGAACAGACCCGCGCGCCAGAAATGGCAGCGACACCGATCACTGTGACCCGTTTTGCAAGCGGGTTGAACAGCCCCTGGGGCATCACACGGCTGCCGTCGGGCCAGTTTGTGGTCACGGAAAAGGGCGGCAGGATGCGGATCATCAATGTAGATGGCAGCGTTTCCAGCCCGCTGAGCGGGCTTCCAAGGGTCGCCAACAGCGGGCAGGGCGGGCTTTTGGATGTCGCGGCCTCGCCCAACTTCGGGACTGATCGGACCTTGTTCTGGACCTATGCCAAGCCGGTCACTGGCGGGGCGGTGACGGCGGCGGCGCGCGGGCGGCTTGGCGCGGATGGGCGTTTGAGCGATGTGCGCGACATCTTTGTGCAGGGGCCCGCGGTCTCGGGCGGGCGGCACTTTGGCAGCCGGATCATTCCGATGGCCGATGGTACGGTCTGGATCACCACCGGCGACCGGGGCGCGGGCGACAGCGGGACGCTGGTGCAGGACATCAATACGACCCATGGCAAGGTCATTCGGATCAACGCCGATGGTTCCATCCCGACAGACAACCCGTTTGTTGGTCGAAATGGCGATGATGCGATCTGGTCGCTGGGGCATCGCAACCCGCAAGGGGCCGCACTTGGTCCCGGCGGGCTGTGGACGGTTGAGCATGGGCCGCGCGGCGGGGATGAGCTGAACCAGCCGCGCGCGGGGCGGAACTATGGCTGGCCGTTGGTGTCCTATGGCATCAACTATCGCGGCAGCGATGTGGGCACGGGGCAGCCGCGCGCGCAGGGGTTCGAAGAGCCGGTCTATTACTGGGACCCTGTCATCGCGCCCAGCAATATGGCGTTCTATCAGGGTCCCTATGCGCCATGGCGCGGCGATATCCTGATCGGGTCGCTTAACCCCGGAGAATTGGTGCGGCTGAAGCTGCAAAATGGCCGCGTCGTCGGTGAGGAACGGCTGTTGGACGGCGTGGGCCGGGTCCGCGATGTCGAGGTGCTGCCAGATGGCGCGGTACTGGTGCTTCTGGATCGCGGCGATGTGCTGCGCGTGGTTCCGGGGTGAGCCTGAAGCTAAGGCTGGCCCGCATCGCCGCGAAGGTCGAGCGTGGCTTGGAACGTGCCTTGGTGCGGCCACGGGTGGCGCAGGTCATCGCGCCCTATCTGGGCTATGCCACGCCAGAGCACCTTGTGGTGCGGGGCCGGGTGCTGGCCGCTCAGCGGACCGATAGGGTGCAAGATGGGCAGGGGCGCTTGCGGAACCTGCAGCAAATGCTGCGGATGTTTCTGACAGACGAGGTGGCAGATGTGACGGTGACGGCAAAGGGCGTCACCGGAATGTCGGATGAAGAAGGGTATTTCACGCTTCTGCTGCCGAGAGGGTCACAGACCGGATGGATCGACATTGCTGTCTCGGCTGGAGAAATCAGCGCGCTTTGCCCCGTCAGGATTACGGGCCCAGAGGCGCGGTTTGCCATCGTTTCGGACATTGACGACACGATGATGGAGACGGGCGCGTGGTCGCTGGGGCGCAATTTGTGGACGACGCTGACCGGTAATGCGCTGACCCGGCAGGTCTTTCCCGATGCGGTGCGGCTGATGGATGCGCTGGCCAACGATGGGCGCAATCCGATCTATTACGTCAGTTCGTCGCCCTGGAACCTGCATGACTTTCTGGGCAAGGTCTTTGCCCGCGCAGGACTGCCCCGCGCGCCGATGTTCCTGCGTGACTATGGGGTCAGTGAAACGCAGTTCATCACAGGCACGCATGGCGACCACAAGGGTGCTGCGATTGATGCGCTGATGGCGGCGCACCCTGAACTGCCCTTTGTGCTGATCGGGGATACCGGCCAGCATGACCCGCAGGTCTATGCCGCAGCGGCAGAGCGGCACATCGGACGGGTGGCGCGCGTGATCCTGCGCACGGCCGGTGACACCGCGCCTCAGATCGACAGCGAAGTTGCGCTGCTCAAAGCGGCAGGCGTGGTGGTGCACGTGGCGCCGGATTACACGCCAGCGATTGCTGCCCTGACGGCAGACGCATAGCAGCTATGGCGACAGTGGGCGTTGTCGGAAGGGGCGTTGTTTGACATCACGGTGCCATGCAACCCCTGCGCGGCATTCTGTTCAAAATCCTTTCGGTCGTGACCTTCATGGGCATGGCCTCTTTGATTAAGGCGTCAAGCGCTGACGTCCCGCCGGGGCAGGCCGTGTTCTTTCGATCCTTCTTTGCCCTGCCGATCCTGTTTGGCTGGCTGGCCCTGCGCGGCGAATTGCGCGACGGCTGGAAGACCAAGAACCCCATGGCCCATGTGTGGCGCGGATTGGCGGGCACGCTGGGCATGGGGTTCGGCTTTACCGGGTTGGGCCTGCTGCCGTTGCCCGAGGTAACGGCAATCGGCTATGCCGCACCGCTTCTGGTGGTCATTTTTGCGGCGATGTTTCTGGGCGAAGAGGTGCGCGCCTTTCGCCTGTCCGCCGTGGCGCTGGGGCTTGTTGGTGTCCTGATCGTCCTGTCTCCGCGCCTGTCGGTGGGGGTCGAGGCCGGATCGACCGAGACTTTGGGCGCCGTGGTGGTGTTGATGAGCGCCACACTGGCGGCACTTGCCCATGTCTTTGTCCGCAAGATGGTGGCGACAGAAACGACGGCCGCCATCGTCTTTTGGTTCACGATCACGTCGAGTGCATTGGCCCTGTTCACCCTGCCGTGGGGCTGGGCGGTGCCGTCACCGGGTGTTGCGCTGATGCTGGTCATGGCAGGCCTTTTGGGCGGGATCGGGCAGATCCTGATGACGTCGAGCTACCGCTATGCTGATGCGTCGCTGGTGGCACCCTTTGACTATACCTCGATGCTGCTGGCGCTGGTGATCGGCTACTTCGTTTTTGACGAGGTGCCGACGAGCACCATGCTGATCGGGGCCGGCATCGTGATTCTTGCCGGCGTCCTGATTATCTGGCGCGAGCGGCAATTGGGCATAGCGCGCGCGCAGCAGCGCAAAGCCATGGGCCATCTGGGCGGCAAATGACCTGATGACAGTGGCGGGACTCCGCCTGTGAAATGTGGTAAGAATGTGGCGTAAGCGTAAGTTGTTTTGTGAGAGTATTTGAGATGAGTGCAACAGAGTCCGTGCAAGGCGCATTTTTAGAGCGCGCAGTTCGCAAGCAAAAACAAGCACTTGAGGCGACTGACGCCGAAGAGTCGGTTGAACCTGCTGCAACCCCCGAACCACAAGAATCGCCGCTGGAACGCGCGAAGTCCAACCTTTGGTATGCGTTGGGAATCGGGAACGTTCGCAAGCACTAGACACCTGTTTTGGTGAA
Source organism: uncultured Paracoccaceae bacterium (assembly GCA_947493335.1). Classification (GTDB taxonomy): domain Bacteria; phylum Pseudomonadota; class Alphaproteobacteria; order Rhodobacterales; family Rhodobacteraceae; genus CANMYO01. The sequence goes on from CANLQO010000002.1 coordinate 629,265, forward strand.
TCGCGTCCATGCTGCTATGGTGGCCGTATGGATGGAGGTTCCCATGATTGCACAAAGCACCAAGGACCAGACCGCCCCACGGACCCGGCGTCTGGTGACGATTGAAAAATCCAAGCTACCCCACAAGGCCACGTTGGCGCTGCAAAAGCGGCCTCGCCGCGAAAATGCCGCGCAACGCACGCGGCAATTTCTGCGGATTGACAAGGGCGGAGAGGCCTAGGCCTGCAGCACCCTATTTGACGTATTTCAAGACCGAGGCCAGCATATCGGCCCAGCCGCTCTCGCTGTCTGAAAATCCGCCGAATTCGTAGACACCAAAAACGACCAGCGCGGTGACAAACACCAGCCCATAAAACATGGGGCTGTCGGTGAAGGCCTTGCCCGGGTTCTCGGCCTCGAATGTGGCGGCCTGTTGGTCCCAGGTCGGACGGTCCAGAAAGTAGCCACCCATGAAGACGTTATAATCCTCGTCGGTGTCAAAGTACTTGCGGTACTTTAGCGAACGACGCACCAGTCCCATGTTTTTGACGTTCTTGGTCTCTTTCAACCAGCGAAAACGCGCGGTGTCGCGGGCTTTTCGCGCTGTGACGGCATCACGCTCAGCGCCGGGGGCGCCCTCTGCGACAGAAAGGTCTATCGCATCAAAAAGGGGCCAGACATCAGCGGCATCGTCAGGTGACAGCTCTGCAGGAATTGCGACCGGCGCACCGCCAGTCAGATCAAGAAAGGCATCGGGGATGATAAAGGCGGGGTTGTCGGTCTCTGCCATCGCGTCATTGAGGTTGTTCAAGAGAACATCGATGGTCGGGTCATCGTCGATATTGATCGCGTGGGCGCGATAGAACCCTTTTTCATAGTTCGCCAGAACCGTCGCCACGATGCCATCATCGCCCGGTCCGACCTGCGGCACTTTCCGCTCACGGTAGTAGTAGGCCACGCTGCCATAGTGCAGCACATGGGCAGCGACGCTGAGATCACATTGCGGCTGGTTGACCATCCAAAGCAACAGCTTGTTGTGAATGTCCCAGTTGGCGCGGCGCGCAACGTCAAGCCACAGGTCCTGCGGAACGGTCAGGAGCCAATCCTGGAGGCGTCCTGTATGGGCGTCAAAACGGGCCTCTTCCGCATCCATTTCGGCGTAGTGGTCGGCATCATAAATTCGGTTCATCGGTCACCCCGGGGTTGTGTCCCCGCAAAATGACCAAAGAAAAGGGGCCCCAATAAGGCCCCTTTTGGCATTTTGCTAAGGTGGTTTAGGCCCGCACCAGTTTTTCGTAGCTGTCAGCTACATCAAGTGTCAGGGCACCGACCTCAAAGTTGTAGTCGCCGATCTGGCCGACGGGGGTAACCTCTGCTGCGGTGCCGGTCAGCCAGCATTGCTGGAAGCCCTCAAGTTCTTCGGGCATGATGTGGCGTTCGTGTACGGTGACACCCTTTTCACGCAGCATCTTGATGACGGTCTGGCGGGTCAGGCCGTTGAGGAAGGCGTCAGCGGTGGGGGTGTGGACCTCACCATCCTTCACAAAGAACAGGTTTGCGCCGGTGCATTCGGCGACATATCCGCGATAGTCGAACATCAGCGCGTCGGAACAGCCTTTGGCTTCTGCTGCGTGTTTGGACATGGTCGCGATCATGTAAAGACCTGCGGCCTTGGCATCATGCGGGATGGTTTCGGGGCTGGGACGCTTCCACTTGGCAATGTCGAGCTTTGCGCCCTTGGTCTTGGCGTCGCCATAGTAGTTGCCCCAGGCCCAGGCCGCGATACAGGTGCGCACCGGGTTCTTGGCAGAAGCGACGCCCATATCCTCGCCCGCGCCGCGCCAGGCAAAGGCCCGCACATAGGCGTCAGTCAGGTTGTTGGCGGCGAGCACCTCTGCCTTGGCGGCAGAGAGTTCATCCGAGGTGTAGGGGATTTCGAAATCCATGCGGCTTGCGGAAAAATGCAGCCGGTCGGAGTGTTCGCGATCCAGAAAGATTTTGCCGTTGTAGCAACGCTCGCCTTCGAACACCGAAGAGGCGTAATGCAGGGCATGGCTCAGGACGTGGACGTTGGCACTGCGCCAGTCAACCAACTGGCCATCCAGCCAGATTTTGCCATCACGATCATCGTAACCCGCCATTGGAACCTCCCTCACGGATTTGCATTTATTGCGCAGATAGGTCCGGATCGGACATTTTATTACGCAATTTCTGGGAATCGGTACCAATCGCGCCTTGGAATGTCAACAAGGCTGACGTATCTTCGGGTCAACAAAGTGGAGGGGGCATGGCGCAGGGGACACCCGGACAGACCGGCCAAAGCTTGCTGTTCCTGACGGATGAACAGCTGCGCAAGGGGATCGAGGCGATGTTTTTCGCCTATCGCGGGTTTACGGCGGACCCCGATCGTATCCTGTCGGATCAGGGCTATGGCCGGGCGCATCACCGGGCCATCCATTTCATTCATCGCAGTCCGGGCACAACGGTCAATAACCTTCTGTCCGTGCTTGGCGTGACAAAACAATCGCTTAATCGTGTATTGCGTACCTTGATCGAGGACGGTTTGGTAGCGAGCACGGTGGGCAAGCGCGACAAGCGCGAGCGACATCTGACGCTGACAGAAGATGGTGCCGCACTGGAACGGTCGCTGTCGGATGCGCAGCGTGATCGGATGCGCCACGCTTACCGCACCGCCGGGCCAGAGGCCGTGGCGGGCTTTCGGCAGGTGCTGGAGGCAATGATGGATGAAGAGATGCGCTTTTACTACGACGCGCTGAAGGACCGGATTGATGAACGCTGACGACGCCCACCTGTTGATTGTCGACGACGACGAGCGGATTCGCACGTTGTTGCAGAAGTTTCTGATGCGGTCAGGGTTTCTGGTCAGTGGCGCCCGCGATGCCGCCCACGCAAGACGGATTCTGAGCGGGTTGGAGTTTGATCTGATCGTGCTGGACGTGATGATGCCGGGCGAGGACGGAATGAGCCTGTGTGCCGATCTGCGCAAGACGTTGACGACGCCGATCTTGCTGCTGACCGCGAAAGGCGAAACCGACGACCGGATCACCGGGCTTGAAGCGGGGGCCGATGATTATCTGGCCAAACCATTTGAGCCCAAAGAATTGCTGTTGCGGATCAATTCGATCCTGCGGCGGGTGCCACAGGCGGAACCGGTTGTGGTGGCCCCCAAGGTGCTGAACCTTGGGCCGATCCGCTACGACATTGCGCGGGGCGAGATGTGGCAGGGCGATGATCTGGTGCGTCTGACAGCAACCGAAAGTCAGTTGATGCGGATCTTTTCCAGCGCACCGGGAGAGGCGATGACGCGAGCACGACTGGTTGAAGAACTGGCGCGGTCAGGGGGGCAAACGCAGGAACGCGCTGTGGACGTGCAGATCACGCGGTTGCGCCGCAAGATCGAGGCGGACCCCAAGCAGCCACGCTATCTGCAAACCGTGCGCGGTGCGGGATATATGTTGGCCCCGGATTAGGGCGCGCGCATCGGGCACGGATGCGGTTTGCGGGATTGCGTGTTTGAGTGAATTGACGTGGGTTGGCGGTGCCCGCCCACCCACCCCTTTTGGGGGCGTTGCCCCCGTCGCTAAAGCGACTCCCCCAAAGTATTTTTGACCAGAAGAAGTTGAAGCCCGGCACAGGATCGCCGATGTTGCAGCCATGACAACTGCTTTGATCACCCACCCCGATTGTTATGACCACGTCACGCCACCCGGCCATCCCGAACAGGTGGCGCGGTTGGATGCCGTCCTTGGCGCGCTTGAAGGGATGGAATTGCAGCGTGTGAAGGCCCCATTGGGCGCGGAAGACGATATTCTGCGCTGCCATCCGCAGGGCCACATCAACGGTGTTCGCGCCGCTGCCCCGGATGAAGGCTGGCGGTCGCTTGACGCGGACACACATATGTCGCCCGGCAGTCTGGCGGCGGCCTTTCGCGGCGTTGGCGGAATTGTCCGCGCGGTGGACATGGTGATGGCGGGCGATGCAGGCAATGCCTTTGTCGCGATGCGCCCCCCCGGACACCACGCCGAACATGAGACGGCCATGGGCTTTTGTTTCTTTGGCAATGTGGCGATTGGGGCAAAATATGCGCTGGATCATCACGGCCTTGATCGCGTGGCCATCGTGGATTTTGACGTCCACCACGGCAATGGCACGCAGGATCTTGTCGAAGAAGATCCGCGCATCCTGTTCTGTTCCACGCATCAAAGCCCGCTTTATCCCGGCACCGGTGCCGCGCATGAAACCGGTGTTGGTAACGTGCTGAACGTGCCATTGCCCGGCGGCACGGGGTCCAAGGCGTTTCGTGAGGTGATGGAGCGGGTTGTGCTGCCGCGTATTGATGCCTTCTCTCCGCAACTTTTGCTGATATCGGCCGGATTTGATGCACATGAGGCTGATCCATTGGCGGGAATGAACCTGACCACTGCGGATTTTGGCTGGGTCACCGAGCGGCTTTGCGATTTGGCCGATGAACATTGCAAGGGCCGGGTGGTATCAAGCCTTGAGGGCGGGTATGACCTTGAGGCGCTGGGCGCGGCGGCTGCGGCCCATGTGACGGTATTGAAGGAGCGGGCGACATGACGGATGTCAGCGAGATGAGCTTTGAAGACGCGATGAAGGAACTCGAACAGGTCGTGGGCCAGTTGGAGCGGGGCGATGTGGCGCTGGATGCCTCTATCGCGCTTTATGAACGTGGTGCTGCGCTGAAGGCGCGGTGCGAGGCCAAGCTGAAAGAGGCCGAAGAGAAGGTCGCCAAGATCACGCTGGATGGGCAGGGACAGCCCACAGGGACCGCACCGCTGGATGGCTGATTTCGACGACGCTTTGCGTCAGGCGCAGGCGGTCGTGGCGGCGCGCATGAACGCGGCGATGGCCCCACGCAACGGCGTGCTGAAAGACGCGATGACCTATGCGCTGGAAGGTGGCAAGGCGTTGCGCGGGTTCCTGGCATTGGAGAGCGCCGCGTTGCACGGGATTGGGCCGGGGCAGGCTGGTGATGCCGCACTGGCGATTGAGGCGCTGCACGCCTACTCTCTGATCCACGATGACCTGCCCTGCATGGATGATGACGACCTGCGCCGGGGCAAACCCACTGTCCACTGCAAATGGGATGAGGCGATCGCTGTTCTTGCTGGTGACGCGCTTCAGACCCTGGCCTTTGAGGCGCTGGGCGATCTCGGCACTGATGATGTCGCCAAGCTACGGCTGATCCGCAGTCTTGCACAGGCGGCGGGGATGGATGGGATGATCGGCGGGCAGATGCTGGATATCGCGGCAGAGACCGCGACCACCCCCCTGACGTTGGAACAGATCATCACATTGCAGAATGGCAAGACCGGCGCGCTGATCACTTGGTCCTGTCTGGTCGGGCCGCGTATGGCGGCGGCGGACGAGGCGCCGTTGAAGGCCTATGGCGACGCGCTGGGCCTCGCCTTTCAGATCGCCGATGACATTCTGGACGTCGAAGGCGACGCCGCTGCCGTCGGTAAGGCCGTGCGCAAGGACGATGCCGCCGGCAAAGCCACCTTTGTTTCCCTTTTGGGGCTGGATGGGGCGAAAAGCCGCGCAAGCGAACTGGTGAATATGGCCTGCGATGCGCTAAATCCCTATGGGGCGAAGGCCGACACGCTGCGCGAGGCGGCGCGTTTTGTCATCACCCGGGACAGATAGGACGACGATATGACCGACCGCCCAGTGACCCCGCTTTTGGATCGCGTCGCGACGCCTGCCGATATGAAGGGACTGTCGGATGCGCAGTTGCGGCAGTTGGCCGATGAGGTGCGGGCAGAGACGGTTTCGGCGGTATCTGTCACCGGCGGGCATCTGGGGGCCGGGCTTGGGGTGGTAGAGCTGACCGTCGCCCTGCACGCGGTCTTTGACGCGCCCAAGGACAAGATCATCTGGGACGTCAGCCACCAGTGCTATCCGCACAAGATCCTGACGGGTCGGCGCGACCGGATCCGTACGCTGCGGATGAAGGACGGGTTGTCGGGCTTCACCAAGCGGTCAGAAAGCCCTTATGACCCTTTTGGTGCGGCGCATTCCTCGACCTCGATCTCGGCCGCGCTGGGTTTTGCCACCGCACGCGATCTGGGCGGAGAGGGCGGTGACGCGATTGCGGTGATCGGCGACGGGGCGATGTCGGCAGGCATGGCCTACGAGGCGATGAACAACGCAGGCCACCTGAAAAAGCGGCTGATCGTGATCCTGAATGACAACGAGATGTCGATCGCCCCGCCGGTGGGCGCGATGTCGTCTTACCTGAGCCAGCTTTATGCGGGTGAGCCGTTTCAGGAATTGAAGGCGGCAGCCAAGGGCGCGGTCAGCCTGCTGCCCGAACCCTTCCGCGAAGGGGCCAAGCGCGCCAAGGACATGGTCAAGCATATGACCGTGGGTGGGACGCTGTTTGAACAGCTTGGGTTTTCCTATCTCGGCCCGATTGACGGCCACGACATGGATCAATTGCTGGCCGTTCTGCGCACCGTCAAGACCAGGGCCACTGGGCCGATCCTGATCCACGCGATCACCAAAAAGGGCAAGGGCTATGGCCCGGCGGAAGAGGCGCGCGACAAAGGCCACGGCGTTGGCAAGTTCAACGTGGTCACGGGCGAACAAAAGAAAGCGCCGTCCAATGCGCCCAGCTACACCAGCGTTTTTGCCGATACTCTGGTCAAAATGGCCGAAACAGACCCGAAAATCTGCGCCATTACGGCGGCGATGCCGGATGGCACGGGGCTGAACAAGTTCATGCAGCGCTATGCTTCGCGGTGTTTTGACGTCGGCATTGCGGAACAACATGCGGTGACCTTCGCCGCCGGGCTGGCGGCAGGCGGGATGAAGCCGTTTTGCGCGCTTTATTCGACCTTCCTGCAACGCGGGTACGACCAGGTCGTGCACGATGTGGCGATCCAGCGGCTGCCAGTGCGCTTTGCGATTGACCGCGCCGGGCTGGTGGGCGCCGATGGTGCGACGCATGCGGGTGCCTTTGACGTGGCCTATCTGGCAAACCTGCCGGGCATGGTGGTGATGGCCGCCGCGGATGAGGCGGAACTGGTGCGCATGGTCGCGACCGCTGCCGCCTACGAGGATGGACCAAGCGCTTTCCGCTTCCCTCGTGGTGAGGGTGTGGGCGTCGAGATCCCAGACGATGCCGAACCGCTGGAGATCGGCAAAGGCCGGATGATCCGAAAGGGGAGCCAGGTGGCGATCCTGTCCTTTGGCACCCGGTTGGCCGAGGTCGAGGTGGCGTGTGAGGCTTTGGCCGCCAAAGGCATCACCCCAACGATTGCCGATGCGCGATTTGCCAAGCCGCTGGACCGTGAGATGATCCTTGGACTGGCGGCTGATCATGACGCGCTGATTACGATTGAAGAGGGTGCGGTCGGCGGCTTCGGCTCTCATGTCGCGCAGATGCTGGCGGATGAAGGCGTGTTCGATCACGGGTTGAAGTATCGCTCGATGGTGCTGCCGGATATCTTCATCGACCAGGCCAGCCCACGCGACATGTACGCGGTCGCGGGCCTGAATGCCGAAGATATCGAAGCGAAGGTGCTTGAGGTGCTGGGCGTGGCATCTGTCGGGAAGCGAGCGTAGCGAAAAGGTCCGGGTTGAGCCCATACCTACCAAGCTTCTGCGATGTGGCAAATGTCGGTTTAAGGTGTCCGGACTGCACCCGCGATCTGCTTCATGTGGCGCATGTCGGTGCCGCAACATCCTCCCAGAACCTGAATTTGAGGAAAGCGCAGCCTGATATCGGACAACTGCTCACCCAACTCGGTCGGATTGCCATCATCCAGTTCTTCGGCTTCGTCCAGTTCGGCATGGCTACAGCGTGACGCATTGGCAATGATACCTCCCACGCGCTGCATCCACGGTGCGTCTTCGAGGACTCCAGCGAAATGTTCAGGATGCGCGCAGTTGATCATGTAGTAGGCTGCATAGTTATCAGTCGCGCCGTCGACCTCTGATATTGCATCCTCAAGCGACGCGCCGGTTGGCAACCGCCCGTCTGTTTCCACCGTGAATGAAATGACCACCGGAAGCTTAAACCTTCGGGCCGCCCTGACGATACCAATCGCCTCAGATGAGTAAGCCAAAGTGTATCCGCTGATCACATCCACATCTGTGTCTGCCAGTACGGATACTTGCTCCGAATGATAGCGTTCCGCCTCATCCGCGCTCATCTGCGCTTCGGGCGCGTATGCATCGTCGCGTGGTCCGATATTTGCACTGATGATTGTCGGAGCATGGTCGCTTGCTGCACGAACTGCCGCCATCAAGGCGATAGCGTCTTGATTAAGCAGCTTGAGTTCGCCGAAGTCGTACCCAATTGCAGTTGCGCGGTCCCGGTTTGCCACCCATGTTGGGCTTTCAAGGATGACACCAGACTGCGTTTCCTTGCCCAGAGCGATCAGGTCTTTCAGATATCCCTCGAGAAGCTTTCGACCCTCCCTGGTTTTTAAAAGCGGGTATGAAGCAAAGCCGGGCAAATCGACGCCTTGATTGAATATTAGGTCGGTTTCCATCCCGACGTAGGCCAAAAAAAGATCGGTATCGCTGGGAGGAAAAGTGTCTCGGTAAATTGACATCGTAATGAACCAGTCGCTTGAAATGTTCTCAGACCATAACAACCGGCGCATCATGTGTCACTGATCCACAGGTAAGAAACGGCCATTGTCGCAGCCGCAGCGAATGTTCACTTCGTCCGCAAAGGCGACGTCACTCACGCTTTTCCAACCGCTTCTCAATCGCATCCAGTTTTGCCATGACTTCATCCCGGTAGGCATCTGTTGCGGCGACGTCCTCTTCGTGGTGGGCGTCTTGCATAGAGTTCACAATCAGACCGACCAGAAGGTTCACCACCGCAAATGTCGTGACCATGATGAAGGGCACGAAAAAGGCCCAGGCGTAGGGGTAGACCTCCATCACCGGGCGGACGATGCCCATCGACCAGCTTTCAAGCGTCATGATCTGGAACAGGGAATAGGCTGATCCGCCCAGCGATCCAAACCACTGCGGGAATGCCGCGCCGAACAGCTTTGTCGCCATGACCGCGCCGATGTAGAAGATGATCCCCATCAGCAAAAAGACAGACCCCATTCCGGGCAGTGCTGTGATGAAACCTTCGACCACCCGGCGCAGCGTCGGCGCCACCGAGACGACGCGCAGCACCCGCAAGATTCGCAGCGCGCGCAACACTGATAGCCCCTGTGCGGCCGGGATCAGGGCGACGCCCACAATGACAAAGTCGAAAATGTTCCAGCCGCTGCGGAAAAAGGACAGCCGATGGGCAAAGAGCTTTGCCGCAATCTCGGCCACGAAAACGGCCAGACACAGTGTATCAAGGATCAGGATCAACGGCCCCACCGCGCCCATCACAGTCGCAGAGGTCTCTAGCCCGAGGATGACCGCGTTGAACAGGATCACCGCGATGATCGCCCGCTGCACGCTGGTGCGGTCTAGAAAGGCGGCGGTTCTGGCGCGTAAGGACATGCTGGCTCCTGTTGTGGGTCTGGGTGGATATGTGGGGCAATGGCCCGTGCTTCAAGGCAAAACCGGAACGCAAGGTCAGGGTTGGCAAAGGGCCGGGCGACGCGGCAGTGTGGCGCAAAGGGGGACAGGCATGCGCGCCGTGAAAATCTATCGCTGGATCGTGTTTCTGCTGGCTGCCGGCTACTGCCTGCGGATGATATTCTTGAGCGATTACAGCAATTTCTCTGGCCCTTTCCGGTTCCTCACGGTCTGGGCGCTGTTTTGCTCCTTCTTCGCCGCCAGCCGCATGATGGCGCTCGAAGAGGGGCGCAGCACCAGACGCTGGGACGGGTTCGTCAGCATGACCGCGGTTGTCAATGCGATGGTCGTCTATCTCTACTGGTCATTGTTCCTGAATGATCCGGCCTCTGTCACCCGCGACGGGCAATTGGGCGAACCCTATCTGGAGCTTTATCTGCATGGCCTCGGCCCGCTTTTGCAGTGGATTGACGCGACATTCATTCATCGCGCGTTCCGGCGGCTCAAAGCCGCGTTTTTGTGGCTGTTTGGCCTGATTAGTCTCTATATTCTGTGGATCGAGTTCGTGATCCAACCACTTGCTGCCGCCCCGCGCGGCACGGTGACAAACGGTCTGCCGTATCCGTTTCTGAATTCACTGCTACCTGCCGACCGTGTCGCCACCTACGGCACCTATTTTGTGGCCGCCGCCGTCTTGCTGTTGGTCTTTGCCGGGTTTGCCTGGGGTGTCAGACGGATGTTTCCGCGGCCAGAAGGGCCGCAAGCCCTGCGCGATAATCCGAGTAACGCAGCGTGACGCCAAGCTCTTCCTTGATCCGGTCGTTCCGCACCTTTTTGCTTTCGGCATAAAAGCTGCGCGCCATTGGCGTCATCTCGGCGGTGGCGAAATCCTCGGCTTCTGGCACTGGCAGACCCAGCAATTCCGCAGCATGCGCAATGACGTCCTCAGGCGGCGCGGGGTCATCATCACAGACGTTATAGGCGGTACCGGGATTGGGCCGCGCGATAGAGGCGGCAAGCACTTGCGCGATATCCGCCACATGGGTTCGGCTGAACACCTGCCCGGGCTTGATGATCCGTCGCGCCGTGCCATTGCGGACCTTGGAAAACGGGCCACGCCCGGGGCCATAGATACCGGCAAGGCGGAAGACATGCAGCGGCAGGTTTGGGATATCTGACCATTTAGATTCGGCTCTAACACGGGCGATTCCGCGCTTTGTGGCTGGGGTCAGGGGGGCATCCTCATCCACCCAATCGCCCTGATGGTCGCCATAGACCCCCGTGGTCGACAGATACCCAACCCAGACAAATTGCCCGGCGCGTGCGGCGATCTCATCCCGTAGCTCTGCCAGCACCGGGTCGCCATCCTCACCGGGCGCGGCAGAGATCAAAAGATGCGTGGCGGCGTCAAGCGCGGGGATCATGTTGGCACCGGGCCAGATCCGTGGCTCGACCCCCCGCGCCATCATCGCAGAAAGCTTATCTTCGTTGCGGGTGGTGCCAATAATCCGCCAATCGCGCAAATGCGACTCGAGCGCTTGTGCGGAATAGCCGTGTCCGAAGGAAAGAAGCGTGTGTGTCATGACCATGAGATGGCGCAGCACTGGACCGGATGCAAGGTTGTGTTAACCTTTGCGGCATGGCCAAGCTGCCCAACCTCAAAGACGCCTACGCGCTGTCCTCTGATGACGGTATCAAACAGCTCTATGCCGATTGGGCGCAGACCTATGATGCCGGTTTCGGAGAAGCGATGGGTTATCAACTGCCGCGCGCGGTGGCGCTTGCCTTTGCCGGTGCGGGCGGAACGGGCCCGGTGCTGGATTTCGGCGCAGGCACCGGTTTGGTGGCCGACCATCTTGCGCATATGAATATTGGGCCGCTTGATGCGGTTGATCTGTCGACCGAAATGCTTGCCGTTGCACGCGACAAGGGCCACTACCGGATGTTGACGGATGCCAACATCTTTGCGCCCGGGCACAACCTGACCCCTGCCTCTTACAATGGGATCGTCAGTGCAGGCACATTCACGCATGGCCATGTCGGGCCGGAGGGATTGCGGCCGCTCCTGGCTATGGCCGCGCCCGGTGCCACATGCGTCATTTCAGTCAACGCAGCGCATTATGAAATGGCCGGATTTGGGCCGGTTTTGGCAGGGTTAGAGCCTGTTATGGCAGAAATCGCCCTGCAAGATGTGCGTATCTATGACGACCGCGCGGATGAAGATCACCGCGATGATATGGCGCGACTGTTGGTCCTGAAAACCCGCTAGCGGCCTTTCCAGACCGGGTCGCGTTTCTCAGCGAAGGCGCGCGCACCTTCTGCCTGATCCTCTGACGCATACAGCCGGTCGACGGTTGGCAATTGCCGCTTGGTGATCCGGTTCATGCTGTCCTGAAATTTGCTGTCTTCGGCGTCACGCACAATCTCTTTGATCGCAGCATAGACAAGCGGCGGACCGCTTGCGATCAGATCCGCCATCTTTCGCGCCTCGGCCATCAAAGCTTCCGCCGGGTGGATATGGTTCACGATCCCCCAGCCCCGCGCCTCTTCGGCATCAAACCAGCGCCCGGTCAGCAGCAATTCCATCGCAATGTGATAGGGGATACGCTTGGGAAGCTTCACGCTGGCCGCATCCGCGACAGTTCCGGACCGGATTTCTGGCAAGGCAAAGCTCGCATGGTCAGCGGCCAGGATGATATCTGCCGAAAGCGCCAGTTCCAGCCCGCCGCCACAGCAAATCCCGTTGACCGCCGCAATCACCGGCTTGTTCATCTGCGGCAACTCTTGCAAACCGCCAAAACCGCCGACGCCATAATCGCCATCGACGGCGTCACCGTCATTCGCCGCCTTAAGGTCCCAACCGGGGCAAAAGAATTTTTCGCCTGCGCCAGTAATGATTGCCACCCGCAGATCGGGATCGTCGCGGAAGTCGGCAAAAACCTCGCCCATGCGGCGGCTGGTTTGCAGATCGATCGCATTGGCCTTGGGCCGGTCTAGCGTGACAGTCAGGATCGCGCCATCGCGCTGGATTTTGATCGGGTCAGTCATCGGCTTTCCTTATCAGCGCATCTGCCGCGACCGCGCGGGTCGGCGTGCAGATCAAAGGGTTGATTTCAACTTCGGCAATGGTGTCGGCATGTGCAAGGACATAGTCCTGAACAGCCATGACGGCGGCCACGATGGCGTCGCGGTCGGCCGCCGGCTTTCCGCGGTATCCGTCCAACAGTTTTGCCGTTTTTAGCTTTGTTAGAGCCTGTTTGACGTGTTCGCCCGTGGTTGGCAGTAGCAGGTGCGTGGTGTCTTCCAAAAGTTCGGTCAAGGTGCCGCCCGCCCCAAGCGTCAAAAGGAACCCACAGGTTGGATCAGCCGTGACGCCAACAAGCAATTCGGCCACACCATCGGTGACCATCTCCTCTAACAGAAAGCTCTTTGCGCCCATCTCCTCGGCGACCTTGGGCACGTCCGCCCGCGCAAGGTTCAAGCGCACTGCGCCGTGGTCTGATTTGTGGGCAAAGCCTTCACCCTTGAGGACGAGTGGCGGGGTCAGGTCGTCCGCTGCCCGAAGATCGCGGGTGCCCCTGGGCACAACGACGCCATGAACCGCCAACCCCGCTTTGGCCTCGGCCTCGGATAGCGTGCGCCCCACTTGTGCATGGCTTGTGCACAGGTTGTGCACGATCTGTGAGGTGTCGTTTTGCTGCGCCGCCGTGACGGCGGCAAGTGCGGCATCCAAGCCGCAAAACGGCACGATCCCTGCGTTCATCAAGTCGCGGGCCACTGCTTCCGGCATGAGCTCGGGAAGGGTCGCAACCATTGCGATTGGCAGGCGCGTCGCGGCCCGCGCGCCCTTTGCGGCGGCAATGGCGGTATCCCAATCAGAGACGTCACAGCGATCCGCCCGTGGGAAGTCCACGATTAGCAACGTCAGCGCCAATTTCGGGTCTAACATTGCAGAAAACGCCAAAGTCATCGCTTCGGTGTCCCGCCAGATATAGGTGTGGTAATCAAGCGGATTGGCTAATGCGACCTTCGGTCCAAGTGCCGCGAAAAGTTCGTCTTTCTGGCGCCGGTTCAGCGGTGGAAATAGCAAGCCGTGTTGCAAGGCAAGGTCCGCAGCCAGCGCCGCCTCGCCGCCCGAACAACTGATCGTCGCGATCCCCTTGTGCGGCAGTGGCCCCGTGACATGCAGCAGCTTCAGGGTCTCCAGAAAAACGTCCAGATCATCGACCCTTGCTATCCCCAACCGGGCCAAAAGCGCCGCACTCGCCGCATCGCTTCCGGCAAGCGACGCAGTATGCGAAACGGTCGTGGCCTTGGCTTCGTCAGAACGGCCGACCTTTAGCGCGACCATCGGGATTTTGCGGTCGTGGGCCTTGCGGGCCAAAGCCTCCCAGGCGCGCACATCGCCAAACCCCTCGATATGCAGGCCAATTGCGGTGACGCGCGGGTCATCAAGCAAGGCGGCGGCAATTTCGGCCTGTGACGTTTGCGCCTGATTGCCGCAAGTCACAACATATCCCATCGGCAATCCGCGCGCCTGCATCGTCAGATTGATCGCGATGTTTGACGACTGGGTCAGGATCGCGACACCACGATCGCAGGGAAGACACCCATGCTGATCGGGCCAGATCACCGCGCCATCGAACATGTTGATCAGCCCATAGCAATTTGGTCCAAGGATGGGCATATCGCCAGCGGCTTCCAGCAACTCCTCATGCAGGTTTGCTCCGTCTTCGACTTCACCAAAGCCAGAGGCAAAACAGACCGCGCCGCCAGCATTTTGAGCCGAAAGCCCTTTAATAGTGTCGATTGTTGCATTGCGGTTCACCCCGACAAAGCTGGCATCGGGCGTCTTGGGCAAGGCACTCAGGTCGCGAAATGCGGTGACACCTGCCACCTCTTCCCGTTTCGGGTGGACGGGCCAGATTGCGCCGGAAAAGCCAGCCTTCTGGAGTTGCGTCACGACGGCCTCGCACCAAGCGCCACCGCCGATCACGGCCACCGATTGCGGGTTCAGCAAGCGAGATAGATCGCGGGTCATGCCGGATGTCCCTTGCTTCTTCTGGTCAAAAATACTTCGGGGGGAGTCTGCCTTTGGCGGACGGGGGGCTGGCCCCCCGCCACAGGCGACGCGCTTGCGCGGCGCAACATCTTAGGCCCCCAGCGCGCGCAACAGATCACGACTGATGATGTGGCGTTGGATCTCGGATGTTCCATCCCAAATTCGTTCCACCCGCGCATCGCGCCAAAACCGCTCCAGCGGATAATCATCCATTAATCCCATACCGCCATGGATCTGGATCGCGGCATCCGTCACCCGGGCCAACATCTCAGAGGCGTAAAGCTTTGCACTTGCTATTTCGCGGTTCGCAGGCAGGCCCTTGTCCAGCCGGTCAGCAGCGGCGAGCGTCAACAGGTCGGCGGCATCGATTTCGGTGATCATATCCGCCAACTGAAAGCTGACGCCTTGAAACTTGCCGATCTTCTGGCCGAATTGCTCACGCTCAGCGGCATAGTTCAGCGCATAGTCAAAACAGCGCCGCGCACGGCCAACGGACATCGTCGCGACCGTAATACGCGTGGCGTAAAGCCATTCGTTCATCACATCAAAGCCGCCATCGACCTCACCCAGCACCTGCGCGTCCGGCAAACGACAGTCATCGAACTCAAGGATCATGTTCTTGTAACCGCGGTGGCTGACGGATTTGTAGCCATCGCGGATGGTGAAACCGGGCGTGCCACGATCAACCAGAAAGGTGGTGATCCGCTTCTTTGGTCCGCGCGGTGTCTGATCCTCGCCGGTTGCGACAAAGACGATCAGGAAATCGGCGTGATCTGCGCCGGAAATGAAATGCTTGGTTCCGTTCAGAACCCAATCGCCGCCATCACGCACGGCCGCGCATTTCATGCCGCGCACATCCGATCCGGCACCCGGTTCGGTCATGGCCAGCGCGTCCATCCGTTCGCCGCGTACGGCGGGCATCAGATAGCGTTCGATCTGTTCGCCTTCACAGGCCATCAGGATGTTCTGCGGTCGCCCGAAAAAGTGATTGAGCGCCATGGACCCACGGCCCAGTTCGCGTTCGACCAGCGCAAATTCCACATGATTCAGTCCGGCACAGCCGACGCTTTCAGGGAAATTACAGGCATAAAACCCCAGGTTTAGGGTCTTATTCTTGATCTCTTGCGCGATTTCGGCGGGGACTTCGCCGGTGCGCTCGACCAGCGCTTCATGTGGATAGATTTCGTTTTCGACAAAGGTGCGGACAGTGTCCGCGATCATGTTGTGTTCGTCTGTCAGGCCATAGGTTGTCATGGGTTTTGCCTTGCGTTTGGTGTCAGGAAGGGTGAGCGCGAAACGCTCAGCCGCCCAGCCCCAGACGCGTCAGGCTTTTCCAACGCACACGGGTGTCATCCACGGCAATCCCAAGGTGCCACAGAAGGCGCGCGCCGCTCATGTGTACATCTGCTTTTTGCGGGCGCGGGTCTCGTCCGTCGCCTTTGCGGTGCCATCATGGTAGCTGCCGAACCAGCGGTCCCAGGGCATTTCAACCGTGCCATAGTTGCATTCGAAATAGCGGTGGTGCAGCTGGTGAAAAAACACGCCCATGCGCATTTGGGGATTGTCCTTGACCACCAGTTCTTCGAACCCCGAATGGCTGAACACTGGGTGGGTAGACTGCACATATCCGTGAAACATCAGGTGCAAGGGATGGCTGGGAACAACGAAGTGGATCAGGAAGTTGGTGTAGAACAGCACATGCTCAATCGGGTGCATCGAGATGCCTGACCATGGCCCCACATTGACGTTCCGGTGGTGAAGGGCGTGGGCAAGCTTATACAGCGGCGGCCAGTGCAGCAGGCGGTGAACCCAGTAGAAATGGAAACTTGACCAGATCGGGATCAGCACGAAGAACGCAACGAACCAGACCGGGTTGTCGGGGAACAACATCGCGGGCGCATAGCCGTTGGCCATCGCCCAGAACACCAGCACCTGCGCGGCAGTCCACAAGGTGATGCCGCTAACGATGTGCCAGAACATGTTGTCCAGCACCTGATTGCCAAAGGTGAAGCTGCCGTTGTCGCGGTTCTGGTCACGTGGGTCGAACTTTGACGTATCGCCCTGCCCTTTGCGCATGATCAGCCAGTAATGCAGCGTGCCCGCAATGATCACCTGCGGCACAAGGTTGGCCAGCCAGACGCGGGTGATCCAGCCGGGCGCGAATTCCGTCATCGCGGCCAACGGCGGCAAGATCAGAAAATAGGCCAAAAACGCCAGCAACAGACACAGAGTTGTGGTAGAAATCTCGAACCAGAAAGCCGCGTACCAGCGGAAAATGCCGCGCGGATCAGGCGGCCATTGGAACAGCGGGTTCTGCGCAATCGGGGTGGGTGGGCGATGGTTCCAGCGTCCGGCTTCGCGGGTTTCTGCGTCAGTGGGCATAGGTCGACCCCTCTTCGTCCAGAATCGCCCTGAGTTCTGCCAGATGGCGGGTATCCTGATCTGGATATTCCTCAAGCTCGCGGGCGGTTTTTTCAGCGATGTCGTCGGGGATGACGCGCAAGGGCTGGCCGGTTTGCAGGGCGCGTACATAAGTCTCTGCCGCGCGTTCGAAATAATAGAGCCGGTTGAAAGTTTCTGCGACAGTTGCTCCGATGATCAGGATGCCGTGGTTGCCCATGACCATGACCTTTTTCTTGGGATCGGTGAACAGTGCCGCGCAGCGCGCGCCTTCGTCTTCAAACGCCAACCCGCCGTAGTCGCCGTCCACAACCACGCGATTGAAGAACGTGCAGCAGTTCTGATCAATCGGCGGCAGCGTGCTGTCGGCAAGGCTGGCCAGAACCGTCGCGTGGATCGAATGCACATGCATCGCGCAGCGGGCATGCGGCACCAGCCGGTGGATGCCGCCGTGCAATCCCCAGGCCGTAGGGTCCGGGGCATCGGGTCCAGAAAGTGTGTCGGGATCGTTGGCATCGACCTCGATCATGTCGCTTGCCTTGATCCGGGCAAAGTGCATCTGGTTGGGGTTCATCAGAAACCGGGTACCGTCATCGTTGATCGCAAGCGAGAAGTGGTTGGCGACCCCTTCGTGCATATTCAGCCGGGCGGTCCACCGAAAGGCGGCGGCCAGATCCACCCGTTCCGCCCAGTGTGTCATGTTGTGCTGCGGTGCGTTCATCTCATTCTCCCTGATGCAATCAGAGCCGAAACGCAGTGATCTTGCCAGTCTAAAAGCGGCGTTTTGGTGCGGGTGGATCGTCTGAATGCGGCATCGTGGAGCCCCGGATAGGGTCTTAACTGCTTGCGATGGTCGGGTTAGGATCGTAGTGCCTTACGCGACCCTCTGCGCCGACGTGCAGGGATGAAACGACCAAACCAAGGATTTGCAAATGACCTTCAAGCCCGCCAAATGGCCCCGCAAATTGCGTTCGCAAGAGTGGTTCGGGGGCACGTCGAAGGACGCGATTTATCACCGGTCCTGGATGAAAAATCAGGGTTTGCCTGCCGATTTGCTGGATGGCCGGCCCGTAATTGGTATCTGTAATACCTGGTCTGAACTGACGCCGTGCAATGCGCATCTGCGCGATCTGGCAGAGCGGGTGAAATTCGGGGTTTACGAGGCTGGCGGCTTCCCGGTGGAATTCCCGGTGTTCAGCCCCGCCGAATCTTCATTGCGGCCCACGGCGATGATGTACCGCAACCTGTGTGCGATGGACGTAGAAGAGGCGATCCGCGGCAAATCGATGGACGGCGTTGTGCTGCTTGCGGGCTGTGACAAGACGACACCGGCGCTTTTGATGGGGGCGGCATCTGTTGACCTTCCTGCGATCGTGGTCAGCGGCGGGCCGATGCTGAACGGGCATTTCCGCGGGGAGCGGGTCGGGTCCGGCACGCATCTGTGGAAATTCAGCGAGGCCGTTCGCGCAGGAGAGATGACGGCGGAAGAATTTGTAGAGGCCGAGGCGTCAATGTCGCGCAGCCCCGGGTCGTGCAACACCATGGGCACCGCCAGCACGATGGCGAGTATGGCAGAGGCGCTGGGCATGGCCTTGTCGGGCAATGCCGCGATCCCGGCGGTGGACAGCCGCCGCCGCGTTGCGGCCCATATGACCGGTCGGCGGATCGTGCAGATGGTGAAAGATGACCTCAAGCCATCTGACATCATGACCAAAGACGCGTTCGAGAACGCGATCCGCACCAATGGCGCGATTGGCGGGTCCACCAATGCAGTGGTGCATTTGCTGGCAGTCGCGGGCCGGGTTGGCGTCGACCTGACGCTGGACGACTGGGATCGTTGCGGCCGCGATGTGCCGACGATTTTGAACCTGATGCCCTCTGGCAAGTACCTGATGGAAGAGTTCTTTTATGCCGGTGGACTGCCGGTTGTGATCAAGCATCTGGGTGACAGCGGATTGCTGCACAAGGACGCGCTGACCGTGTCTGGCGGGTCAATTTGGGATGAAGTGAAGGGCGTCAAGAACTGGAATGAGGATGTGATCCTTCCGGTCGAAAAGGCGCTTGCGGCCTCTGGCGGGATTGCGGTGCTGCGTGGGAACCTTGCGCCCAAAGGCGCGGTCCTCAAACCCTCTGCCGCGACCGAAAGCCTGATGGTGCACAAGGGCCGCGCCGTCGTTTTCGAGGATATCGACGACTACAAGGCGCGGATTGATGATGAAGATCTGGACATTGATGAGACCTGTGTCATGGTCCTGAAAAACTGCGGGCCGCGCGGCTACCCGGGCATGGCCGAGGTTGGCAATATGGGTCTGCCGCCCAAGATCCTGCGCAAGGGCATCACCGATATGGTGCGGATTTCGGATGCGCGGATGTCGGGCACTGCCTTTGGGACGGTGGTGCTGCACACCTCGCCCGAGGCTGCGGTGGGCGGACCACTTGCCGTCGTGCAATCCGGTGACATGATCGAGCTGGATGTGCCAAACCGCAAGCTGCATCTGGACATTTCTGACGCCGAACTGGCCAAGCGGTTGGACGCCTGGAAGGTCGAAAACTCTGGGGCAAACCCAAGGCCTGACGGTGGCTACGCGCAGCTTTATCATGATCGCGTATTGGGGGCGGACACCGGGGCCGATTTCGACTTCCTTGTCGGGTGTCGCGGCAATGCTGTTGGCAAAGAGGCACACTGATGACCCGGCCCATTGCCCTTGTCGGGATCGGCGATATTGCCCGCGCACAGCATATTCCGACCTTGAATGCCTCAGCCGACTGGCACTTGGCGGCGGCGGCGAACCGGTCTGACAAGCAGGTCGATGTACCGTTCTACAACGATCTGGGTGCATTGCTGGCCGCGCATCCCGAGGTGGAAAGCGTGTCACTTGCGCTTCCTCCGGTGCCGCGGTTTGCAGCCGCGATGCAGGCGATTGCGGCGGGCCGTCATGTGATGCTGGAAAAGCCGCCCGGGGCGACCTTGTCCGAGATCAGGATCATGCAGACGGCTGCAGAAGAGGCAGGTGTTGTGTTGTATGCCTCCTGGCACAGCCGGTCGGCGGCAGGGGTTGCGCAGGCCAAGGCCTGGTTGGCGGACAAATTGATCAAGCGCTGTCACATCCAGTGGCACGAACAGGTTTTTGAGTATCACAAATCGCTCAGCTGGGAATCCAAGGCAGGCGGCATGGGGGTCTTTGATCCGGGCATCAATGCGCTGTCGATCATGACAGAGATACTGCCCATGGCGGTGTCGTTGACATCTTCCGATCTGTTCTTTCCCGAAAACTGGGAGACGCCGATTGCGGCCAAACTGGCCTTCACCGGCGGCGTGACGGCCGATTTTGATTGGCGGCACCCGGGCCCCGGCGACATTTGGCGGATCACGGTGGAGACCGATCAGGGCCCACTGGTGCTGGATCGCGGTGGGCAGGACCTGCTGATCGGCGGAGAGCCCGTCGCGGTCGGCCCGCACGATGAATATGGCGGGTTATATGCGCATTTTGCCGAGCTTGTGGCAGACGGGCGGTCGGATGTGGATGTATCGCCGATGCTGCATGTGGCTGATGCCCTGACCCTTGGGCGCCGCACCACGGTCGCGCCCTTCCCGCTTCAAATGGATTGAGCGCGCAAGCGCGCACATGATGTTTTGTGTCGCCATTCGGCGCCACGGTCTGAGGGGGCCAGCCCCCTCAGGCACCCCCGGCATATTTTCATTCAAAAGAAAGAAGGGGTTGGGGGCTTTCGCCTTTCGCCTAAAATTTACCATTTGATAAAAAATGAAGTTGTGGCAGGCTGGAGGGGTGATTTGACCTGACGGAGTGCGCGATGGCAGATGTGATGACCCCCGGGCTGGCAGTTGGCCGGTTGGCGGCAGAGGAGCTTGCGGCGAATTTTGAGGATTTGCACCCCGCATTGACCCCGCATGAGGCGGTGGTCGCGGCGGATCGCTGCTATTTTTGCCACGATGCGCCCTGTGTGACCGTCTGTCCGACGGACATCGACATCCCGCTTTTCATTCGACAGATCAGCACCGGCACGCCTGAGGCGGCTGCGCGGACGATCTTTGAGCAAAACATATTGGGCGGGATGTGCGCGCGGGTCTGCCCAACGGAAGACTTGTGCGAAGGTGCCTGCGTGCGGGAGTTGGCCGAGGGCAAACCGGTTGAGATCGGGCGGTTGCAACGCCATGCCACCGATACGCTGATGGCGCGGCAAGGGCATCCGTTTGCGCGGGCCGAGAGCACCGGCAAGCGTGTTGCAGTGATCGGGGCGGGGCCTGCCGGGCTTGCCTGTGCGCACCGGCTGGGTGTGTTGGGTCATGACGTTGTGCTGCTGGAGGCCAAGGGCAAGGCGGGCGGGCTGAACGAGTTTGGTATCGCCGCCTATAAGGCCACTGACGACATTGCCGCACGCGAGGTTGAATGGCTGATGGGTGTCGGCGGCATCGAGCTGCACACCGGGCAGATTTTGGGCGAAAGCTTTCAGTTGGAAGAAGTGGCGGGGTCGTTTGATGCCGTGTTTCTGGGTGTCGGCCTTGGCGGGGTGAACGCGCTAGGCGTGACCGGGGAGGATCTGGACGACGTAGTAGATGCGGTGCGGTTCATTGCGCATCTGCGGCAGTCCAAGGACATGAGTGAACTGCCAATTGGCCGCAATGTGGTGGTCATCGGCGGCGGAATGACGGCGATTGATGCCGCGGTGCAGTCAAAACTGCTGGGCGCGCAGTCTGTGACCGTCGCCTATCGTCGCGGACGGGACCAGATGGGTGCAAGCCGGTATGAGCAGGACCTTGCGGCCTCCAGGGGTGTGAACCTGATGTTCAACGTGCAGCCGAAAGAAGCGCACGCGGATGAAGACGAATACCTTGCCGAAATTGAGCTGGAGTATACTGCCGACGATGGGACTGGCCTGAAAGGCACGGGCGAGACGGTGCGCCTGCCCGCCGATCAGCTGTTCAGCGCCATCGGGCAGACACTGACGCTGGATGCGGGACTGGAACTGGATGGGCGCAAGATCGCCGTTGGGCCAACGGGGCGCACCAGCCGGGAAGGTGTCTGGGCCGGAGGCGACTGCACGCCGGGTGATGACTTGACCGTTGTGGCCGTGGCCGAAGGGCGCGACGCTGCGATGGATATTCACCGGGCCCTGATGGCATGAGCACCTTTACCGCAGGCCGGAACATCGCGATGAAAATCCCGCAGCGGGACTACGACGCGGTCGTGCGGTTCTACACCGGCACGCTTGGTTTTCCGGTGATTGATGCCGATGAGACCGGCACGGTGGTCGCTTTTGGTGACGTGAGGCTCAACCTCGACAAGGTGCCGCACCAAAGCCAGACAGACGTCTGGTTTCAGGTGCAGACCCGCGACACGACGGTCGCAAAACGTGAGCTGGCGGGCCAGGGGGTCACAATCTGTGACGAAGTTGAACCGTTGCCAGATGGATTTGATGGCTTTTGGGTCGCAGCACCCAATGGGGTCATTCACTTGATTGATGCAGTACAGGAAGGGACCTGACATGGCAGACCTGACGACAGATTTTCTGGGCATCACGAGCCCGAACCCGTTCTGGCTGGCCAGCGCGCCGCCGACGGATAAGGAATATAACGTCCGCCGGGCCTTTGAAGCGGGCTGGGGCGGCGTGGTGTGGAAGACGCTGGGGGCCGAAGGGCCGCCTGTCGTCAACGTCAACGGGCCGCGTTATGGCGCGATCTACGGCGCGGACCGCAGGCTATTGGGGTTGAACAACATCGAGTTGATCACCGACCGGCCGTTAGAGACCAATCTGGAGGAAATGGCACGGGTCAAGGCGGATTACCCCGACCGCGCGCTGATCGCATCCATCATGGTGCCCTGTGAAGAGCAGGCCTGGAAAGATATCCTCCCGCGGGTGGCTGAAACGAATGCCGATGGAATCGAGCTGAATTTCGGCTGCCCGCACGGGATGTCAGAGCGCGGCATGGGTGCGGCCGTGGGGCAGGTGCCTGAATATATCGAAATGGTGACGCGCTGGTGCAAGCAGTATTACGACAAACCGGTGATTGTGAAACTGACGCCCAACATCACGGATGTGCGCAAGCCTGCGCTGGCGGCCAAGAATGGTGGCGCAGATGCGGTGAGCCTGATCAATACGATCAATTCGATCACCTCTGTGAACCTTGACACCATGAGCCCGGAACCCTCAATCGACGGCAAAGGCAGCCATGGCGGCTATTGCGGTCCGGCGGTCAAGCCGATTGCCATGTCGATGGTGTCAGAAATCGCCCGGCATGAGCCGACGCGCGGCCTGCCGATCTCTGGCATTGGCGGGATCACTACGTGGCGCGACGCGGCAGAATTCATGGCGCTGGGCGCGGGCAACGTGCAGGTTTGTACCGCCGTGATGACCTATGGCTTCAAGATCGTGCAGGAAATGATCAGCGGTCTCAGCCAGTGGATGGACGAAAAGGGCCATCGCAACACCGCAGATTTCATCGGCATGGCTGTGCCCAATGTCACGGATTGGCAGTACCTGAACCTCAACTATGTCGCCAAGGCGAAGATCAATCAGGACGCCTGCATCTCTTGCGGACGTTGCTATGCGGCCTGCGAGGACACCAGCCATCAGGCGATTGCGATGTCCGAGGATCGGACATTTACCGTGATCGACGAGGAGTGCGTGGCCTGCAACCTGTGTGTGGATGTCTGCCCGGTGCAGGGCTGCATCACGATGGAGGCGATGGAGCCGGGGACCATCGATCCACGTACCGGTAAGGTGGTCGAAAAGGAATATGCCAACTGGACGACGCATCCCAACAATCCGGGGGCAGTCGCGGCAGAGTAAGGAATCCCTTACTTTCCTGACCCAAGGGAAATTTGCACAATATCGTCATACGAAGGGTGACGTATTGTGAGTGATCTGGGCGGTTGACTGTGTGGAGCAGTCGCCGCTCAATTCGTTTTGGGGGTGCGGCACGCGCCCCTCGTCATGTTGACAGACAATTGGTCCCTCACTACCAAATTTCCATGAGCGGAGCTTACGACCTTACGAGCGATGCGGGACGTATTGCCGTTGAAGACGGAACCGCCAACCCCAATTGGTTCCGACCCAAGGTCGACCCGCAAGACATTCGCGCTTTGATGCAAAAGTCCGACACGCGTGCGATCCGGGACACGTTGCTGTGGCTTGGGCTGATGCTTGTCACGGCAACAGGAGCGGTCGCCCTTTGGCCGTCGTGGTGGTCGTTGCCATTCTGGCTTATCTACGGTGTCCTTTATGGGTCTGGCGGAGATTCCCGTTGGCACGAATGTGGGCATCAGACGGCATTCAAGACTGCTTGGATGAACACTGTGGTCTATCACATCGCCAGCTTCATGATGATGCGCAATCCCGCGGTTTGGCGGGCCAGCCATGTCAGGCATCACACGGATACGATTGTTGTCGGGCGCGATCCTGAAATTGTTGCGATGCGCCCGCCGGATTTGGCCCGCGTCGCATTGATGTTTGTCGGGTTGATTGATGTCTACACCGCCTTCAAACGGATGTTTGCGCACGCGTTCGACCATCTTGACCCGCAAGAAGCGACCTATGTTGCGCCCAAAGACCGCTGGAGAGTCTATTTGGTGGCACGCATATGGCTGGGGATTTATGCGGCGGTGATCGCCGTGGCGATCATTGCAGGGTCGGTCTTGCCGGTGTTGCTGGTGGGCGGGCCACGTCTTTACGGGGCTTGGCATCACGTGATGACGGGTCTATTGCAGCACCTCGGGCTCGCCGAAAACGTCTCGGACCATCGGCTGAACACCCGTACCGTCCTGATGAACCCGATCAGCCGGTTCATTTATCTCAACATGAATTATCATTTGGAGCACCACATGTTCACGATGGTGCCCTACTATAATCTTCCAAAGCTGCATGAGCTGATCAAACACGAGCTTCCGACGCCGGACACGTCCATACTTGCGGCATTTAGACGACTGTTCCCTGTGCTGCTGAAGCAATTGCACTACAAGGACGCGGTGATCGTCCGGGAACTGCCTGCTGGGGCCACGCCCTATCGGCAAGAGGTTGAAAAGCTACGGCCCCACGCCACCTGACGCCGATCTGCGCATGGAGCGCTACTACGCAGGCTAGCCTGGAACCCTGGCTTGCAACCGCGCGCGCAACAGGGCGTCTAGATGCGCGCCTGCATCGTCGTACCAATCTTCGCGGCCCAGAACCGCATTCACCTGCACTTCGAAATCTGCGTAGTGCTGGGTCAAGGACCAGATGGAAAAGATCAGGTGATGCGGATCGACAGGCGCGATTTTGCCCGCTGCCGCCCAACCGTTGATCACGACCGCCTTTTCATCAACCAAAGCGCGCAGGTCACCGGACAAATGCCCCGCGATATGCGGCGCGCCTTGCAGGATTTCATTCGCAAACAAACGGCTTTCGCGGGGGTAGTCACGGCTCATCTCAAGTTTGCGCATGGCATAGGCCAGGATTTCTTCGACCGGGTCGCCATCCGCCTTCATCGCGATCAGCGGGTCAAGCCAGGTGTCCAGCAACCGTTCCAGCAGCGCGGTGTAAATCGCATCCTTGGAAGGAAAGTAGTAAAGCAGATTGGGCTTGGACAGGCCCGCGGCCTCGGCGATCTGATCCAGCGTGGTGCCGCGAAATCCATATTTGGAAAAGGCATCCAGACCGGCGGCCAGAATGGCGGCGCGGTTCTTGGCCTGGATGCGGGTTTGCGGTTTGTCGCTCAAAGCATTGTCGCCCGAAAATTGTGCGCGTCTGCGCGGTCACTGATAAGATCGCTGGAAAAGACAGCAAATGCTACTTCTCTGCGCGAGAAACTTGACTGGTCGTTCCCCTCTGTTAGCGTTGGTTTGACCAATTGGTCAAATCAAGAATGACTTTGGTGGGGGAAACGACATGGCGGCACCGGGCGAAAATCTGCGGATCAACGGAGATCGGCTGTGGGACAGCCTGATGGAAATGGCCAAGATCGGCCCCGGTATTGCAGGCGGCAATAACCGCCAGACCTTGACCGATGAGGACAGCGAGGGCCGGCATCTGTTTCAGAAATGGTGCGAGGATGCGGGCTGCACCATGGGTGTCGATGAGATCGGCAACATGTTCGCCCGCCGCGAGGGCACCGACCCCGATGCCTTGCCGGTCTATGTTGGCAGTCACCTGGATACCCAACCCACGGGCGGCAAGTATGACGGCGTGCTTGGTGTGCTTGGCGGATTGGAGATCATCCGCACGATGAATGACCTCGACATCAAGACCAAACACCCGATCGTGGTGACGAACTGGACGAATGAGGAAGGCACGCGGTACGCGCCTGCGATGCTTGCGAGCGGGGTCTTCGCGGGCAAACATGCGCTGGATTGGGCCTACGACCGGGTCGACGCAGAGGGCAAGCGGTTCGGGGACGAGTTGGAGCGGATTGGCTGGAAGGGCGAAGAGAAAGTTGGCAACCGCAAGATGCGCGCTTTCTTTGAGTTGCACATCGAACAGGGCCCGATCCTTGAGGCAGAGGGCAAGGATATCGGCGTTGTCACCCACGGGCAGGGGCTGCGCTGGATCGAATGCACCGTGACTGGCAAGGAAAGCCACACCGGATCGACGCCGATGCACATGCGCAAGAATGCAGGACGCGGTTTGGCGCTGGTGACCGAACTGGTCCACGAGATCGCGATGAAGAACCAGCCGAATGCGGTGGGTGCCATTGGCCATATCGATGTCTATCCAAATAGCCGCAATATCATCCCCGGAAAGGTGGTGTTCACCGTCGATATGCGCACCCATCTGCTGGATAAACTCAACGGCATGGTGGCCGAATTCAACGAACGCGCGCCAAAGCTTTGCGAAGATATCGGCGTAGAATTTTCGTGCGAGATTGTCGGCCAGTTCGACCCGCCCGCCTTTGACGCAGGCTGCGTCGGTGCCGTGCGCGATGCAGCGGAACGGCTGGGGTATAGCCACATGGATATCGTTTCAGGTGCGGGCCATGACGCCTGCTGGATCAATGATATCTACCCCACCGCGATGGTGATGTGCCCCTGCGTTGATGGCCTGTCCCACAACGAGGCCGAAGAGATTTCCAAGGAGTGGGCCATGGCAGGGGCTGATGTGCTGATGCATGCGGTGATCGAGACAGCAGAGGTGGTGGGGTGAGCCGCGCCGGGTATAGCCTTGCCCTGACCTGCCTGCTGCTTGTGGGATGCGGTGACCGCGATGCGCCGCTGAACCCCGGACTGCCGGGGATTGTCGTTGAACAACTGCCACTTGGCGTCAGACTTGATACCGTTGGCCGCGATACGAACGGCTGCTTTTTCTACAGCCAGAATGGGGCCGTGTTTGTCGTGACCGACGACTTCGGCGCGCCGATCTGTCGGCCTTAAGAAACAGGAGACTACTATGACCACAGTCATCAAGAACGGCACGATCGTCACCCATGATCTGACCTACAAAGCTGACGTGCTGATCGAGGGCGGCCAGATCATCGAGATCGGGATGGCCTTGAAGGGCGACGAGGAGTTGGACGCCACGGGCTGCTATGTCATGCCCGGCGGGATCGACCCGCATGTGCATCTTGAGATGCCGTTCATGGGCACCTATTCCTCTGACGATTTCGAAAGCGGGACGCGGGCGGCGCTGGCGGGGGGCACCACGATGGTCGTGGATTTCTGTCTGCCCAATCAGGGTGAGAGCCTGCTGGACGCGATCAAGCGTTGGGACAACAAATCAACCCGCGCGAACTGTGACTATTCCTTCCACATGGCGGTGACATGGTGGGGCGAGCAGATATTCAACGACATGAAGACCGTCGTGCAGGATCGCGGCATCAATACCTTCAAGCACTTCCTGGCCTACAAGGGCGCGTTGATGGTGAATGACGATGAATTGTTCAGCAGTTTCAACCGTCTGGCCGAACTAGGCGCCATCGCCATGGTGCACGCCGAAAACGGCGATGTGGTGGCCGAGATGACAGCGAAATTGCTGGCCGAGGGCAACACCGGGCCAGAGGCGCATGCCTATTCACGCCCCTCTCAGGTCGAAGGGGAAGCCACCAACCGTGCCATCATGATCGCCGACATGGCGGGTGTGCCGCTTTATGTGGTGCATACGTCATGCGAGGAGGCGCATGAGGCGATCCGCCGGGCGCGCCAGCAAGGCAAGCGCGTCTGGGGTGAGCCGCTGATCCAGCATCTGACGCTGGATGAACGCGAGTATTTTGTGGATGACTGGGACCATGCCGCACGGCGCGTGATGTCGCCGCCGTTCCGCGACGCGCGCCATCAGGAAAGCCTGTGGGCAGGTCTGCAGGCCGGATCGCTGTCGGTCGTGGCTACCGATCATTGCGCCTTTACCACCGAACAAAAGCGTTATGGCGTGGGTGATTTCTCGAAAATCCCCAATGGCACCGGGGGCTTGGAAGACCGGATGCCGATGCTTTGGACCCACGGCGTGGAAACCGGGCGGCTGACGCCAAACGAATTTGTTGCCGTGACCAGCACAAATATTGCGAAGATCCTGAACTGCTATCCCAAGAAAGGGGCGGTGATGGTCGGCGCGGATGCTGACCTTGTGGTCTGGGACCCGGCGAAGACCAAGACGATCAGCGCAGACAGCCAGCAGTCGGCCATCGATTACAACGTTTTTGAAGGCAAAGAGGTGAAGGGCCTGCCGCGCTTTACACTGAGCCGTGGCCATGTGGCGATCCATGACGGTGAGGTGCGCACGCAAGAGGGCCACGGCAAATTCGTCAAACGCGACCCGAACGGGACGGTGAACAAGGCGCTGTCGAGCTGGAAAGAACTGACCGCGCCACAGCCCGTGCAGCGCACGGGTATACCGGCAACGGGGGTTTGATGACGCAAGACGCAATCCCTGGGCATTGGGAACGGCTCCGAAAATCTACCGGTTGGTTGGGCGGCATTGCAGTTCTCCTTGTCATTTTCGCCAGTCGTGATGCGAACGGTCTGGACCTTCGTGTGTTTTCGTTTGCAGGTGGGGCCTTGTTCCTCGCCTGGACGCAAAGTTGGCTCCTGGTGCCGCATCATTTGCGTCAGCAAAATGCGGAAGACGCGATGTGGGACCGCTTCACCGATAGCGACTGGAAGTATGTGGATGCGACAGCGGCCTTGTCTGGGCCGGAACTTGACACCCTGCGGGATCTCTTTCGGGCGGCGGACAATACTGGCGTAAGGCGTTTTATCGCAGCGAAGTGGCCTGGGTTCCAGGACGCGGATGTCGGAGCCTACACCCGGTTTTTCAATGAGACATTCGTCAACGAGGCCGAGGCCTACGTGGACGAAGATGACCGGTTGCAGAGGTTCGATCCGTGACAGTGATTTCCGCGACTTCCCTTGACCTGACCTTTCAGACCAACGACGGCCCGGTCCATGCGCTTAAGGATGTGAACCTTGAGATTGGAAAGGGCGAGTTCGTCAGCTTCATCGGCCCGTCTGGCTGCGGCAAGACGACGTTCCTGCGCTGTATCGCCGGGCTCGAGGCACCGACGGGCGGCGAGATCAGCGTAAATGGCATGACACCTGATGAGGCACGCAAAGCGAGGGCCTACGGCTATGTGTTTCAGGCGGCGGGGCTTTATCCGTGGCGGACCATTGGTGGCAATATCCGCCTGCCGCTGGAGATCATGGGCTTCACCAAAGCCGAGCAGGCCGAGCGTGTCGCGAAGACGCTGGAAATGGTGGACCTTGCGGGGTTCGAAAAGAAATATCCTTGGCAGCTTTCGGGCGGGATGCAGCAAAGGGCGAGCATCGCGCGCGCGCTGGCGTTTGACGCCGATATCCTGTTGATGGATGAACCCTTTGGTGCGCTTGATGAGATTGTGCGCGATCATTTGAATGAGCAGCTACTGGCGCTCTGGGCACGCACCGAAAAGACCATCGGGTTTGTGACCCATTCGATCCCCGAGGCGGTGTATCTGTCGACCAAGATCGTGGTCATGTCGCCGCGGCCCGGGCGGATTACGGACGTGATCGACAGCACGTTGCCGAAAGAACGGCCATTGGATATCCGTGACAGCCCGGAGTTCATCGAGATTGCGCATCGGGTGCGGGACGGGTTGCGGGCGGGGCACATTGATGAATGACCCGCGCCTTTTGCCAGAGGTGGGCCCGCCCGCCTCCCCCGAGACCACAGGTCTCGGCCTGAGGGGGCGGCGCGGCAAAGCCGCGCCGGGCCTCCGGCGGAAGTATTTGGAACCAGAAGAAGCAGGGGCGCGCGCATGAAAGGCAGCGTCGGACCGATTGTGGTGATTTTGGCGGCGCTGATCGCGCTGTGGTATGCCGCTGCCGTACCGATGAACGTGAAAGAGGTGCTGACTCAGGCCGAGAGGGATGGGGCTGTGGTGCAACCCGCCTCTGCCGCTGAGCGGCGCGACGCCGGTCGCTGGGCATTGGTTTTTGGCAATCTGGAGCATCTGGGTGCCACATGGAGTTCCGAGCGGTCGCGTCTGCCCGCGCCGCATCAGGTCGTGATGGAACTGTGGGACAGCACTTGGGTCGAAGAGACAACGGGGCGGCGCGGCATCGTGCGGTCGGGGTCGTTTTCAAACCGGAGCCTTGTTTATCACGGCGGTGTCACGTTGGGCGCGACGGCGCTTGGCTTTGTGATCGGCGCCTTGGCGGGCGTACTGCTCGCCGTGGGGATCGTCTATTCCCGCGTGATGGACATGAGCGTGATGCCATGGGCGATCATTTCTCAGACGATCCCGATTGTGGCGCTCGCACCGATGATGATCGTTGTGCTTTATTCGGTCGGCCTGCCGGGTCTTTTTGCCAAGGCGGTGATCAGCGCCTATCTGTCGTTCTTTCCGGTCGTTGTCGGCATGGTCAAGGGATTGCGCGCGCCCGATCACATGCAGCTTGATCTGATGCGCACATATAACGCCAGCAAGTCTGACACCTTCTGGAAACTGCGTTTGCCGGCCTCTGTCCCCTACCTGTTCGCCTCGCTCAAGATCGGGATTGCGGCGTCTTTGGTGGGGGCGATTGTGGGTGAGCTTCCGGTGCAGCGCGGCGGCCTTGGGGCGCGGATGCTGGGCGGTAGCTATTACGGTCAGACCGAGCAGATCTGGGCGGCGTTGTTTGTGGCGGCGCTAATGGCGGCGCTGCTGGTCTGGTTCATCGGCTGGCTCGAACGGCGCACGCTGAACGCGATGGGGGTGCCGTCATGATGCTGGTCATCGCAGCACTGGTGATCTGGGCCGGGGCATGGGCGCTGAACGTGCGGCTGGCCGCCAAGGGCCGACGCTGGTGGGTGCCGTTGATCTTTGGAGTGACGATCATTCTGGTCTGGCAATTGCTGGTGCGGGGGCTTGGCGTGGACAAGGTGATCCTGCCCGCGCCAACAGAGGTGGCTGTGACTTTTTGGGGCAATATCCCGATCCTCTGGGACGATTTCGTGCAGACGATCCTGAAGGGCGCGTTGGGCGGATATGTCATGGGGGTTTTGGCGGCCCTGATCGTGGCGGTGCTGGTGGACCGCTATGGATTTCTGCAACGCGGGTTGATGCCGATTGCAAATTTCATGGCCGCTTTGCCGATTGTCGGCATCGCGCCGATCATGGTGATGTGGTTCGGCTTTGACTGGCAGTCCAAGGCCGCGGTCGTGGTGATCATGGTCTTCTTTCCGATGCTGGTGAATACGGTGGCCGGGCTGGCCGACACGACCACCATGCAACGCGACCTGATGCGGACCTATGGGGCGAGCTATATGCAGACGTTGTTCCGCCTGCGCCTGCCAGCGGCACTGCCCTTCATCTTCAACGGGCTGAAAATAGCAGCGACCCTGTCGCTTGTGGGGGCAATCGTGGCAGAGTTCTTCGGTTCCCCCACGACGGGGCTTGGGTTCCGCATCAATGCCTCGCTGGGACAATTGAGCCTTGATATGGTCTGGGCGGTGATCGTGGTCGCCGCGCTGGCCGGTAGCCTGTTTTATGGGCTGCTGACGCTGGCCGAACGGGTTTTAACTTTCTGGCATCCGTCACAACGGAGCCAACGACATTGACAAGCAACCAACTGGGAGAAAGATGATGAAGAAACTGATGATGGCGGCCGCACTCGCCGCTGGCACGGCCGGGATGGCGCAGGCCGATGGCCACGCCAATGATGTCACACTGCAATTGCAATGGGTCACGCAGGCGCAATTTGCGGGCTATTACGTGGCGCTGGAAAAGGGCTTTTATGAAGAGGAAGGCCTGAACGTCACGATCCTGCCCGGTGGCCCGGACATCGCGCCGCCGCAAGTGCTTGCCGGGGGTGGCGCTGACGTGATGCTGAACTGGATGCCGTCGGCGCTGGCAGCCCGTGAGAAGGGTTTGCCGGTGGTGAATATCGCGCAGCCGTTCAAGACATCCGGTCTGATGCTGACCTGCTGGAAGGATACCGGGATCACCGGGCCGCAGGACTTCAAGGGCAAGACCATCGGCGTCTGGTTCTTTGGCAACGAATATCCATTCCTGAGCTGGATGAGCCAGGAAGGCATCTCGACCGATGGTGGCGAGGACGGTGTGACGGTGCTCAAGCAGGGTTTCAACGTTGATCCGCTTTTGCAGCGGCAGGCCGATTGTATTTCGACCATGACGTACAACGAGTACGGTCAGGTGCTGGATGCGGGCGTGTCAGAGGATGAGCTTGTGACTTTCAAATATGAAGAGCAGGGCGTCGCCACGTTGGAAGACGGCATCTATGCGCTGGAAGAGAACCTTCAAGATCCAGTCTTTGTCGACAAGATGGTGCGGTTTGTCCGCGCTTCAATGAAAGGCTGGAAGGATGCGGAGGCCAACCCGCAAGAAGCCGCAGAGATCGTGCTCGATTATGACGAGACCGGAGCTCAGACAGAGGCGCATCAGGTTCGCATGATGGGTGAGATTGCCAAGCTGACCGCAGGGTCCAACGGATCGCTGGATGAGGCGGATTTCCAGCGCACGGTTGATACGCTGCTGGCAGGTGGCTCTGATCCTGTGATCACGGCACAGCCGGACGGCGCCTGGACCTCGGTCATCACCGATCAGGCGTTGAACTAAGCCAAGCGGGCAATTTGCCCCTCTATTGCGCCCCGCTGGAAACGGCGGGGCGTTTTGCATGCGGCGGGAGCCTCCGGCGGGCATATTTATGTTCAAAAGAAAGACCGGGGGTCGGTTTTTGGATGGTCGCCGGTGCGCGGGCTTGATTATCTGCGCGAAAGGCAAAGAGGCGAGCGATGGCATTGTTACTGGGTGTTGATACCGGCGGGACCTATACCGATGCGGTGGTGCTGGACGAGGCGAGCGATGTTGTGTTGGGCAAGGCCAAGGCGCTGACCTCTCGGCCTGATCTGGCGCTGGGTGTCGGAGCCGCGATAGATGCCGCGATAAAGGCCGCCGGTGTGGCACCTGACACGGTGGCCATGGTGTCGCTGTCGACCACGCTGGCGACCAATGCGCTGGTTGAGGGGCAGGGCGGGCGCGTGGCCCTGATCTTTATCGGTTTTGCGGAAGGTGAGCTGGATCGCGCCGGACTGCGAGACGCGCTGGCGGGGGATCCGGTGATCGTCCTGCCGGGCGGGCACAACCATGCCGGCGGTGAGGCAGCAGCGCTTGATCTGGACGCTCTTGCACAAGCGCTGGACGGTCTAGAGGACGGCGTGACCGGCTTTGCTGTTGCCGCACATTTCGCAACCCGCAACCCTGCTCATGAGATGGCAGCACGCGATCTGATCCGCGCACGCACCGGGCTGCCGGTCACCTGCAGTCATGAGCTGTCGTCAGCACTTGGTGGGCCAAAGCGGGCACTGACGGCGGTGCTGAATGCCCGGTTGATCGGGATGATTGACGGCTTGATCGGCGCATGCGAGGCGCATCTGGCGGCCATCGGTGTCGCTGCCCGCCTGATGGTCGTGCGTGGCGACGGGGCCCTGATACCCGCTGATCTGGCGCGGGAACGACCGATCGAGACGATCCTGAGCGGGCCTGCCGCCTCGATCGCCGGAGCGGGCTGGCTGACGGGTGAAGCTGATGCGCTGGTCAGCGATATTGGCGGGACCACGAC
The DNA here is from genome assembly GCA_947493335.1 of uncultured Paracoccaceae bacterium. Lineage (GTDB taxonomy): Bacteria > Pseudomonadota > Alphaproteobacteria > Rhodobacterales > Rhodobacteraceae > CANMYO01. The sequence goes on from CANLQO010000002.1 coordinate 663,252, forward strand.
AGATGTCTGCCTTCTGAAAGAGGGCAAGCCCGCCATTGATCCACAGGGCGCGCGGGTCGGGGCTTACCGCACAATGGTCGAGGCGGTCGCGATGCGCACCACCGGGCTGGGAGGGGACAGCGAGGTGCATGTCGTCGAAGGTTTGCAGGGAGGTTTGCGCCTGGGCCCGCGCCGGTTGATGCCTGTCTCGCTTTTGGCGCGGGACCATCCGTCACTGGTTCATGACGCGCTGGATCGCGCGCTGGCGCAGGACGCGCCCGCGACGGATGGCGGCCAGTTCGTGCTTCCGTTGTGGCAAGGTGCGATCCCCGCCGGGCTGGACAAGCGCGAGGCAGCGGTGGCCGCGCGGTTGGCAGATGGGCCAATGCGGTTGGGTCACGCTGTCACCAGCCGGGTCGAGGCCCCGGCGCTGTCTCGTCTGGTGACGCGTGGGCTGGCGATGACTGTGGGGGTCACCCCTTCGGACGCATCGCACGTCCTTGGACTGGTGGACGCCTGGGACAGGGCAGCAGCGGAGAAGGCGCTGACGCTTTTTGCCCGCCGTCGCACGGGTGCAGGAGATCGACTGGCCCCCGACGCTGCCACATTGGCAAGGCGGATCGTGGATCAGGTCACCATGCAGACCGTCGATTGCCTGCTACAGGCGGCCTTTGCCGAAGATGGCCGCGACTTTGATCGCGCGCCCGATGTGCTTGCCAGTCATCCCCTGACCCTTGCCGGACTCGATCAGCATCGTGGCATCGTCGAGACCACGCTCAAACTGGGGTTGCCTGTGATCGGGCTGGGGGCCTCTGCTGCGTCCTACTACGGTGATGTCGGGGTCCGGCTGGGCACCCGGATGATCGTGCCGAAGCATGCCGATGTCGCCAATGCCATCGGCGCGGTTGTGGGGCAGGTCCGGATGCAGGCCGAAGGCAGCGTGACATCTCCGGGTCCGGGGCGTTTTGTGGCGCATCTGGCGGACGGGCCGCAGGATTTCCAGGAAAGCGAAACGGCATTGGCAGCGCTTGAGGCCGCGTTGGGTGCAGAGGCCAGCGAAAAGGCGGGCAACGCGGGCGTTCTTGCCCCGCGCCTGCACGCCGAACGCGACATCAAACAGGCCGAGATTGAAGGTCAGCCCATGTTCATCAGCGCCACGGTGCGGGTCACCGCGTCGGGCCGTCCCCGGATTGCGACAGGTTAGTCACGAAAGCGTCAGAGAGATTGCGCGAAGCCAAGGCATGGGCCACAAGTCTGCGACACTTCTGGACCACTCACCATGCTTGACCGCGCCGCCCGCCAGATCATCGACCCGCCGCTGAACCGCATTGGTCAGCAATTGGCGGCGCGTGGCTGGACGGCCGATGGCGTGACGCTCGTCGGGCTTGCCCTTGGCCTGATTGCTGCCCTTTGCATCGCGCTGGGCTGGTTCGCGCTGGCGCTGATCCCGCTTCTGGCCAGCCGCATCGCGGACGGATTGGACGGGGCTGTGGCGCGGGCGACGCGCAAGACCGATTTTGGCGGATACCTTGATATCGCCGCCGACTTTCTGTTCTACGGTGCGGTGCCCTGCGCCTTTGTCCTGCACGACCCGGCGACCAACGGCGCAGCGGGTGCTTTCCTGCTGACTGCGTTTTACGTCAACGGCACCAGCTTTCTGGGCTTCGCCATCCTTGCTGAAAAGCGCGACATGGAAACGTCCGCCCAAGGCCAGAAATCGCTCTACTATTCGAACGGCATTCTTGAGGGGACAGAGACAATCGTCTTTTTCGTCCTCCTGTGCCTCTTCCCCGCTGCTTTCCCCGTGCTGTCATGGGTGTTTGGGCTACTGTGCTTTGCCACGGCTGGTCTGCGCATCTGGGGCGCGCGGCAAATTTTCCAAGACTGAAGGACCACTCAAATGAAACACCTCGCTTATCTTGCAGCTTTGTTGCCCACCGTGGCGCTGGCGCAAACCGATCCCGCCGATTGGGACGCTGTGACCGCTGCTGCCAAGGGGCAAACGGTTTATTGGAACGCATGGGGCGGCTCGACCACAACCAACGATTTCATCGCGTGGGTCGGTGACCGCGTGGCCGAGGACTATGGCGTGACACTGGAACATGTGAAGCTGACCGACACCGCCGACGCCGTGACCCGCGTGCTGGCCGAAAAGCAGGCCGGAGAGGATGACGACGGTGCCATCGACATGATCTGGATTAACGGTGCGAACTTTGCCGCGATGAAGGAACAGGACCTTCTGTTTGGCCCTTTCGCCGAACAACTTCCGAACTGGGCCTTTGTTGATGCCGAAGGCAAGACCGTGCAGACCGATTTTACCGTGCCGGTCGAAGGATATGAGGCCCCATGGGCCATGGCGCAGGTTGTCTTTATCCACGATACTGCCGATCTGGCAGAGCCCTTGGGCGACATGGGCGCGATCCTTGAATGGGCGCAGGCCAACCCCGGGCGCTTCACCTATCCGCAGCCGCCCGATTTCCTTGGCACGACCTTCCTGAAACAGGCGCTGGTTGACCTGATGGACGACACCTCTGTGCTGGCGGAACCGGCAACGGACGACAACTACGACGCCGTGACAGCCCCGCTTTGGGCCTTCCTTGATGATCTGACCCCGGCGCTTTGGCGCGAGGGTCGCGCTTATCCGGCCACCGGCCCCGCGCAGTTGCAACTCATCGCGGATGGAGAGGTTGATCTGGCCATCTCCTTTAGTCCGGGAGAGGCGACAGCCGCCATCGCCAACAACCAATTGCCTGACACCGCGCGCACTTTCGTGCTGGACGGCGGCACCATTGGCAACGCCTCTTTCGTCGCGGTGCCCTACAATTCAGGCAGCACCGAAGGCGCGATGGTCGTTGCCAACTTTCTGATGTCGCCAGAGGCGCAGGCCCGCGCGCAAGACCCCAACATCCTGGGCTATGGCACCGTGCTGAACATGGACGCGCTGTCAGCCGAGGATCGCGCCGCCTTTGACGCGCTGGAACTGGGTATCGCAACCCTGTCCCCGGCAGAGCTGGGCACCGTGCAGGCAGAGCCACACCCAAGCTGGATGACCCGCATCGCGGACGATTGGATCCAGCGCTACGGCGTGGCGCAATAAGCGTGACCGGCAGGGCAGGGTTTCCGCCCCGATGAAGGGCCGCTTTCTGCCTGTCCTGCCGCTTCTGACCCTTGCGGTGATGCTGGGCCCTGTGGTTGCGGGGCTTTGGGGCACGCTGCTTCCCGCCTTTGGTCATCTGCCCGCAGCAGGAGAGATCGGGCCAAGCCTTGCGCCATTTCAGGCGCTGGGCGATTGGCCCGGACTGCCGCGCGCGGTCATGTTGTCTTTGACCACCGGCATTGGTGCCACGGTCATTGCACTTGTCATCGTGGCCCTGCTGACAGCCGGATGGTCCGGCACCAAACCGTTCCGCGCGCTGGAACGTGCCCTGTCACCGCTGCTGTCGGTTCCCCATGCCGCCGCCGCCTTTGGGCTGGCATTTCTGATCGCACCCTCGGGATGGGTCGCGCGCCTTGTCTCACCCGGCCTGACCGGGTGGGAACGGCCCCCCGACCTGCTGATTGTGCAGGACCAGTGGGGACTGGCGATGATGGCCGGGCTGGTGGTGAAAGAGGTGCCGTTCCTGCTGCTGATGACGCTTTCGGCGCTGGGCCAGACCGACGCACAACGGTCGCAAGCCGTGGCGGCCGCATTGGGCTATGGTCGCGTCACCGGCTGGCTTAAGACGGTGTTCCCGCGCGTCTATGCGCAGATCCGCCTGCCGGTCTATGTGGTGCTGGCCTATGCGATGTCGGTGGTGGATGTGGCCGTGATCCTTGGCCCCAACACGCCGCCGCCCTTATCAGTGCAGATCGTCAAATGGATGTCCGACCCCGATCTGGCGCTACGCCTGCAAGCCGCCTCGGCCGCGCTGTTGCAACTGGCGCTTGTCATCGCGGCCCTGATCGTCTGGCGCATAGGCGAGGGCGTGATTGCCCGCCTCGGACAGCGCTGGGTGATGTCTGGCAGACGTGGCCGCGTCGACCGGGCGCTGGCGGCGACCGCGCTGGGCTTTGGTACCACATCCGCGCTTGCTGTACTGATGGGGCTGGCCGTTCTGGCGGTCTGGTCTTTTGCCGGGTTCTGGGGCTTTCCTGATGCTTTGCCAGATAGCGGGACGCTCAAGAACTGGATGCGCCACGGCCCCTCTGCGCTGTCCGCGCTGTGGGAAACGGCACTGATTGCCTTTGCCGTGACCGTCGCCGCGCTGATCCTGACGCTGGGCTGTCTGGAGGCAGAGTACCGCCACAACCTCTCTGTCACACAGCGCGGCATGTGGCTGCTTTACCTGCCGCTTCTGGTGCCGCAAACCGCCTTCCTGCCGGGCCTGCAAAGCCTGCTGCTGTCCATTGGCGCGGATGTGGGCATCTGGCCGGTGATGGCCGCGCATCTGGTCTTTGTGCTCCCTTATGTCTTTCTGTCACTCGCTGATCCCTTCCGTGCGTGGGACACCCGTGTCGGCACGGTTGCCGCCGCCCTCGGCGCGTCGCCAGACCGCATCCTCTGGCGCGTGCGGATGCCGATGTTGCTGCGCCCGATCCTGACCGCGATGGCTGTCGGTATGGCGGTGTCGGTCGGGCAATACTTGCCGACGCTGCTGATTGGTGGCGGCCGGGTGGCGACGCTGACGACCGAGGCCGTCGCGCTGGCCTCTGGTGGTGACCGGCGCGCGATTGGCGTTTATGGATTGCTGCAGACCGGGGCCGCGCTGCTGCCCTTTGCCCTCGCTCTCGCGATCCCCGCATGGATGTGGCGCAACAGAAAGGGACTGCGACATGCCTAAGGGGCTGACACTTGATCAGGTGGTCATCACCAAGGACGCCGCGCCTCTGGTCGCGCTTGACCGGCATATCGCACCGGGCGAGGTGCTGACGGTCATGGGCCCCTCTGGCGTCGGAAAATCCACTTTGCTGTCCTACGTGACCGGCACATTGGCAGGCGACTTTCGTGGCAGCGGCCGCGTCGTGCTGGATGGGCAGGACATCACCGATCTGCCGCCGCATCAGCGCATGGTCGGTATCTTGTTTCAGGACGATCTGCTGTTCCCGCATCTGTCCGTCGGTGCCAACCTCGCCTTCGGCCTGCGCCCCGGCGGCAGCCGTATCGACCGCCGCACCCGCATTGAAGAGGCGCTGTCAGAGGTTGGACTTGAAGGCTTTTTTGATCGCGACCCTGCTACGCTGTCGGGTGGTCAAAAGGCGCGGGTGGCACTGATGCGGATGCTGCTATCAAACCCCTGCGCGCTGCTACTGGATGAAGCGTTCAGTCGCCTTGATACCGAGCGTCGCGCCCAGACCCGCAACCTTGTTTTTGACCGCGCCCGCGCGCTGGATCTGCCCGTGCTGATGGTCACCCATGATGCCGAGGATGCAGCCGCCGCAGGTGGCGAGATCGTGACTTTGGCTTAGGGCCAGCCTGCCCGTCGCGGCACACGCACCGCCAGCATCGGCTTAAGGAACGGCGAACGGAACCGCGTCAAATCAAGCGCTTCGTGCACGCCGGTTGTGACCTCTCCGCCCAATTGCGTCTGTACGGCGGCGCGGGTGTAGAATGGCGCATCCAGCATTGGCAAGACCTGCCGGGGGACCACCCCGGCGTCCGCCCGTGTTTCACGGCGCACCTGCCACGCGGAATTGCGAAACCGTGCTTTCGCCGGGGCGTCGACATGTTTGGCTGACCCATCGGGACCAAAGCGCACGGCAGTGTCAAACCGCGTGCCGTCCCGACGCGTCACGTCATAAAACGCCGTCGCGCCGTCACCCGTGGGAAAACTGCCCCAGGTCCAATAGTCGAAATCCGCCTCCAGCGCCCGCGTCCCGAAATTGGCGTCGAAATAGCCCTTGCCGGACCATTGCCAGCCTTCAGCCTCCAGATCGACCCGGATGTCGGATAGCGGGGCAAAAGGCCGCCAGACATGTGCGCCGTCCTGCGTCAGTGGCAATTCCACCCCGGTCAGCGCGCGCGGTGTGACCGTGATCGTGCCCCGCACGCGGGAGACCAGTGGCGGGCTTGCGATTTCATCGATTGCGATCACCAGCGACTGCCCATCCCAATGCATCTGACTGGGTCCGACCTTCAGCGTGTCTTGTTTCGTGGTCAGCGCCGCGCGGCCCCGGTCCGTCATCGTGAACCGCCCGCCTTTGCCGTAGGTGGCCACGTTGATGCAGCAGTGGTTTGCCGGGTCGCGCCGTCCCGACCACGCGTACCAAGGCGAAAAGACCGACCCGATAAACCCTATGACAGAGACGGCTTTTTGCCCGCAGTCGCTAAGCCCGTCGACATACCACCATGCATAACCGTCGGGCGGGACGTGGATGTCAAAGTTTGGTCGCGCATGATCGCCGCGGCCGCATGCCGGGCGGAGAGTGTGGCCATCGGAACCCCCGCACCCGGATGCACCCCGCCCCCCGTCAGGTAAAGTCCCCTGATTGCGGTGCGCACCGTCGGGCGCTTGAAGGCCGCCATCATCCCGTGCGGGGATCGCCCGTAAAGTGACCCCATGGAGTGTGGGCACAGTGCTTCGAAACCCGCCGGAATGGTCAGCGTCTCTGGCCCGGGCGTCGGTGTGAACCGCAGCCCGAAGGCCTTCAGGCGGTTGAACATGAGCGTCTGACATCTCGGTTTCTCCTCTTCCGGGGCGCGCAGGACGGGCGGGGCATTCATGATGATCTCGAACCGTTGCAGCGCGTCTGCGGCGGCGGTGCCGTGGTCTTGGGCACAGACGTAAAGCGTGGGGTCATCCGGCATCCGGTCGCTGGCCAGCGTGTTGAATTCGGTGTCGGCAAGTTTGCCAAAAAACACGGTGTGATGCGCAAGCGCCGGGCCGCTGGGCTGCGCTGCAAAAGCCTGCACATAGGCCGACAGGCTGCGTGGCGTCGTCGCGACCTCTGGCGCCGCGTCCTGCACGCCTTGGCCGAGGGCACCGATCTGCAAAGCACGCGGGTCGCCATTGAACAGGACGACATCAGCGTCAAACCTGTCGTGCCCGGCCTCCACCGCGGTGACTGCACCACCTTGTTTGACGATCCGTGTCACCTCGGTGTTGAAAATGAACTGCGCGCCCGTGGCGGTCGCTTGTTCCTGCAGGACCTGCGCCAGCCGGTGCATCCCGCCCTTTACGGTCCAGACCCCCTGCGCCTCAGCGTCCGAGATCAGCGACATAATCGCTGGCGACGCATAGGGGGAGCCGCCGACATAGGTGGCATAGCGCCCGAACAATTGCGCCAGCCGTGGTTCGCGAAAGCTGGCCGCCAAATCCCGCGCCATTGTCCGCCAGGGGGCCATATCCGCGATCAGACGAGGCTGGCGCAGGACCCGCGCGGTCAGATCTGCCTGCCGTGGGGCCTGTGTTTGCATCATCGGCGCGTCAAAGGCTTCAAAAAGCCGCGCGGCGCGGTCGGCAAAACGCGAGTATTGCTTGGCGGCCGACCCGCCAAAGACGGATGTCACGTTTTCAACCGTCGCGGCGCGGTCTGCCATCAGATCAAAACAGGTGCCATCGTCCCAATAATGCCGTGCGATGACGTCCAGCGGTTCCAGCGTCAGATGCTCGTTCAGGGCCAAACCGCAATCGGCGAAAAGTGCCTCAAACACCGGGCGCATGGTCAGGACCGTCGGGCCCGCATCGACCGGTCCCGCGGCCGACGGCAGCGTCCGCATCTTGCCGCCCGGGGCGTCGTGCATGTCCAGAACGGTGACAGCGCAGCCCGCATGAGACAGCCGCAAAGCCGCCGCCAAACCGCCGATCCCGGCACCTACAATGATCACGCGCGTGGCGTTGCTGGTCATGATCCCTCCGATCCACAGTGTTGACTCAATGCGCGAATGTGTCCAGTTTGATTTACATATGTAGTGTCAGCCAAGTCAGACATAACCGCAAAGGATCACGCATGCGCATCGCAGAACGGATCGACACCGCCCTCAGCCACGCCATCTTTGAAGGTCAAGGTGGCACCGCGCCTGCCAAGCTTTCGGCGGCGTTGGGCTATGCGGTAACGCCCGGTGGCGCGCGCATTCGCCCGACGATCCTGACCTCGGTCGCGATGGCCTGTGGCGATGACCAGCCCAAGCTGACCGATGCCGCCGCCGTGGCGCTTGAGCTCATTCACTCCGCCAGCCTTGTGCATGACGATCTGCCATGTTTCGATGATGCGGACCTGCGCCGGGGCAAACCCGCGCTGCACCGTGCCTTCTCTGAACCGCTGGCGGTCTTGACCGGTGACAGCCTGATCATCATGGCGTTTCAGGTGCTGGCCCGTGCGGCCGGGCATATGCCCAACCGTGCGCTGCAATTGATCGACGTACTCAGCACCCGGTCTGGCATGCCATTTGGCATTTGCGCCGGGCAAGGCTGGGAAAGCGAAGAGGTGATCGACCTCTCGGCTTACCACCAATCCAAGACCGGGGCGCTTTTCATCGCGGCGACGCAGATGGGCGCGATTGCCGCTGGGCAAGAACCGGAGCCGTGGGAAGAACTTGGCGCCCGCATCGGAGAGGCGTTTCAGGTCGCCGACGACCTGCGCGACGCCTTGTGTGATGTGGAAACGCTGGGCAAGCCTGCTGGTCAGGATGACTTGCACGGGCGGCCCAATGCGGTGGCCGAACTGGGGATCGCCGGTGCCGTCGCCCGATTTGACAACATTCTTGCTGGCGCAATCTCATCCATCCCGGCCTGCCCGGGAGAGGCCGCGCTGGCGCAGATGGTGCGCGCCTATGCCGACAAACTTGTGCCCGCCGTGGCCCGTGACCGGCCCACCGTGCCGGGCGAATAATGGCTGACGTCGGCCTGCCTCACCGGGCGACCCGGCCCGCCCTCGACCGTATCCCCGTCTCGCGCCTTGCCCGCCTGCCTGCTTTGCCCGCATTTCAGGCCTGGGCCGCGCGGGTGCCGCTCTTGCGCCGGATCGTCCGGCATGAGGGCGAGGCGATGTTCGACCTTGTTGCAGGCTTCTGCCACGCACAGGTCTTGCAGGCCTTTGTGCGTCTCCGCATTCCGCCGCTTTTGTTGACCCACCGCATGACTGCCGCCGCGCTCGCGCAAGAGACCGAAGTCCCGTTGGACCGGATGACCGTCCTGCTCAATGCTGCCGTCGCCCTGCGTCTGATCAAGCACCGGCGCGGCTATTACGCGCTGACGACGCGCGGCACGGCCTTGGCCGGGGTTCCCGGTCTGCAAGGCATGATCGACCATCACGACGTGCTTTATCGTGACCTGACCGATCCGGTGGCCTTTTTCAGGGGCGAGATGGAAACCGAACTCGCCGCATTCTGGCCCTACGTCTTTGGCGCAGGCGGGGCGACAGACCCTGCCGTGACCGCCCGCTACAGCCAATTGATGGCAGAAAGTCAGGCGCTTGTGGCCGCTGATACGATTGCCGCAGTAAACTGGTCGGGGACCGAACACATCATGGATGTGGGCGGCGGCACAGGGGCCTTTCTGACCGCGTTGGGGCAGGCCGAGGCCAAGCCGAAACTCACCCTTTTTGACCTCCCCGCCGTTGTTCCGGCAGCGACCAGCCGCTTTGCGGACGCAGGGTTTTCGGACCGCTGCCAAATCGTGCCGGGATCATTCCGGGATGATCCGCTGCCAACCGGTGCAGACATGATCACCCTCGTCCGGGTGCTTTACGATCATGCCGACGACACCGTGCTTGCGCTGCTCAAATCCGTCTACGCAGCCCTGCCAACCGGTGGGCGGGTGATCGTGTCAGAGCCGATGACAGGCGGTGCATCACCACACCGGGCCGGTGATGCCTATTTCGCGCTTTACTGCATGGCCATGCGCACCGGGCGTGCGCGGTCCGCGTCAGAGGTGCAGGACCTGATGCACGCAGCTGGCTTTGCCCGGCTCAAGACCCCACGCGCGCGCCGTCCATTCGTCACCTCGGTGGTCACAGGTGTCAAATGTGCCTGACAGCTAAGCTGTCCAAAACATTTGACATAAATGACTGTAAGGCTAGACTGACAGTTGACAGAATGTCGCACCCTTGACGCGGCCTTCTGTGGGAGAAAACGGGGAAAAACCTTGATAACAAAGGCCGTCATTCTGAACGCACCCGGCCAGTTGGGTGTCGAATCGGTGACCCTCACCGCGCCTGCGCGTGGTGATATCGTTGTTCAAACCCGTCACTCCGGCATTTCCACAGGCACTGAAAAGCTCTTTTGGACGGGCGAGATGCCGCCGTTTCCCGGTATGGGCTACCCGCTGATCCCCGGCTACGAGGCCGCTGGCGAAGTGGTAGAGGCGGGCCCCGACAGCGGGTTCCGTGTTGGCGAACACGTCTTTGTCCCCGGTGCCAATTGCTATGATGGGGCCTTTGGTCTTTTTGGCGGGGCGTCGCACACCATCGTGACATCGGCGTCCCGTGTGACCCGCATTGATCGTGGCCTCGGTGCATCTGGCGCGTTGCTGGCGCTTGCCGCTACAGCCCGCCACGCCATGGCCGGCCCGGGCAAGGCTGTGCCTGATCTGATCATCGGGCACGGCGTCCTCGGACGCCTGTTGGCCCGGTTGACTATCGCCTCTGGCGCACCGGCGCCCACGGTTTGGGAAATCGACCCGATCCGGATGACAGGCGCCGAAGGCTACGAAGTCGTCACCCCGGATGCCGATGAGCGGCGCGACTACACAAGCATCTACGATGCCTCTGGCCGGGCCGATTTGCTTAACGACATGGTTGGTCGCCTTGCGCGCGGCGGCGAAATCGTCCTCGCCGGGTTTTACACCGATCCACTGCAATTCGCCTTTCCGCCCGCCTTCATGAAAGAGGCGCGGATGCGCATCTCGGCCGAGTGGCAGCCCGATGATATGGCCGCCACCAAGGCACTTGTCGAAAGCGGCGTGCTGCGGCTGGACGATCTGATCTCGGAGACACGGTCCGCCGCTGATGCCGCCGATGCCTACACCACCGCCTTCACCGACCCGGCCTGCCTGAAAATGATCCTGAACTGGAGCGACGCATGAAAGACGAAATCCCGAACCTGAAGGATTACGACAAGGCGCTCCGGGAAGAGGCGGCAGAACCCACGCTAGAGGTTCCGCAAGGAGAGCCGACTTCCAAAACCCAGATCATCGCGATCTATGGCAAGGGCGGTATCGGCAAGTCCTTCACGCTGGCCAACCTGAGCCACATGATGGCCGAACAGGGCAAGCGCGTGCTGCTGATTGGCTGTGACCCCAAGTCCGACACCACCAGCCTTTTGTTTGGCGGCAAGGCCTGCCCGACGATCATCGAAACAAGCGCCAAGAAAAAGCTCGCCGGAGAAGAGGTCGCGATTGGCGACGTTTGTTTTAAGCGGGGCGGGGTCTTTGCGATGGAACTTGGCGGGCCAGAGGTCGGTCGTGGCTGCGGTGGGCGCGGCATCATCCACGGGTTCGAACTTCTGGAAAAGCTCGGGTTTCACGATTGGGACTTCGACTACGTATTGCTCGATTTCTTGGGTGACGTGGTCTGCGGCGGCTTTGGCCTGCCGATTGCCCGCGACATGGCGCAAAAGGTCATCCTCGTCGGCTCAAACGACCTGCAATCGCTCTATGTGGCCAACAACGTCTGCTCTGCGGTGGAATATTTCCGCAAGCTCGGCGGCAATGTCGGCGTCGCGGGCCTTGTGATCAACAAGGATGATGGCACCGGCGAGGCGCAGGCCTTTGCCAAGGCGGTTGATATCCCGATCCTTGCCGCGATCCCGCAAGACGATGACCTGCGCAAGAAATCCGCCAACTACCAGATTGTCGGCACCAAAGAGAGCCAATGGGGCGACATGTTCGCCGGTCTGGCTGATGCCGTTGGCGTGGCCCCGCCAGTGCGCCCGACGCCATTGGATCAAGACGGGCTATTGGGTCTTTTCGACGCCGAGGACACGGGCGCCAACTTCGTGCTCACGCCTGCGACCGATCAGGACATGCGTGGCAAGAACGCCAAGCCGAAAGAAAGCCTTGAGGTGATCTATGACGACGCCTGATCGCATCAAACTGGCGATGAGGAACGCCAAGATCCTTCAGGACGAGGCAGCGGATCTGAAAAAGGGTCTGTCTGATCTCGCCGATGAGGTCAAAGCAGAGCGGGAAAACATACCTTCATCAAAGGACCCGTCATGAGTGGTCAAGCGCCAGAGCGTGAAGGCTTTGAAGTCGGCTATGATGCGGCTGGCGAAGTTGAGGTCATCCGTGGCGAAAACCGCGCGCCGCAAGAGATGAGCGCCACCGAAGCCACAGCATTGGAAGGCGGCTGCACCGCTGGTGCAGCCTCGATGGAGGCCGCGGCCCGCGCTGCTGGCAAGTCTGACATTCTGGATCAATACGCCGCCGATTACCCGCAAGGTCCCCATGATCAGCCGCAATCCATGTGCCCCGCGTTTGGGTCCCTGCGCGTTGGCCTGCGGATGAAACGCGTGGCGACGGTGCTGTCTGGTTCGGCTTGCTGCGTCTATGGTTTGACCTTCGTGTCGCATTTTTACGGCGCGCGTCGCTCGGTCGGCTACGTGCCGTTTAACTCCGAAACGCTGGTGACCGGCAAGCTCTTCGAGGATATCCGCGAAAGCGTGCACGACATGGCCGACCCCGACCGCTATGACGCCATCGTGGTCACAAACCTCTGCGTGCCGACCGCATCCGGTGTACCTCTGCGGCTGCTACCCAAGGAAATCAACGGCGTCCGCATCGTCGGCATCGACGTGCCCGGCTTTGGCATCCCGACCCATGCAGAGGCCAAGGATGTGCTGGCCGGTGCCATGCTCGCCTATGCCCGGGAAGAGGCCGCTGCCGGCCCCGTCGCCCGCCCCGTATCGGCCAAGGATGACCGCCCCGCCGTCGCGCTGATGGGCGAGATGTTCCCGGCTGATCCCATGATGATAGGCGGCATGTTGGCCCCTATGGGCCTTGCCGCTGGCCCCGTCGTGCCCACCCGCGAATGGCGCGAACTTTATGCCGCCCTTGACTGCGGCGTCGCCGCCGCCATCCATCCGTTCTACACCGCATCCGTGCGCGAGTTTCAGGCGGCTGGGCGCACCGTGGTGGGCTCTGCCCCTGTGGGCTATGACGGCACCGCCGCATGGCTGGCTGCGATTGGTGAGGCTTACAATGTGGCCCCTGATCAGATTGCCGCCGCGCAAAACGCCTTCCTCCCTGCAATACAGGGCGCGTTAGCCGGGTCCAGGATCGACGGCACGATCACGTTGTCTGGTTACGAAGGCTCTGAACTTCTCGTCGCGCGCCTGCTGATCGAAAGCGGCGCGAATGTGCCCTATGTCGGCACCGCCTGCCCGAAAACGCCCTGGTCTGCGGACGACGCCGCATGGCTTGCCGCCAAAGGCGTCAAGGTCAAGTTCCGCGCCAGCCTCGAGGACGACCTGTCTGCGATGGAGGGCATCAAGCCCGACCTCGCCATCGGCACCACGCCGGTGGTGCAGCGCGGCAAGGAACTCGGCATCCCCTCGCTTTACTTCACCAACCTGATTTCGGCCCGCCCTCTGATGGGCCCTGCCGGTGCTGGCAGCCTGCAGCAGGTCGTGAACGCGGCGATTGGTGGCGCCGAGAAGATGGGCAAGATGAAGGCCTTTTTCGAAGGCGTCGGCCACGACGACACTGCCGGTGTCTGGGAAGGTGCGCCAAACCTGCGCCCGGATTTCCGCGCCCAACATCAAAAGAAGCTTGATAAGCAGAAACGTGCTGCAGAAGCGGCGGCGATGATATGACAAATTTTCCAGAAAATTTGTGCCGTCAAAAGTCTTCGAGAAGACTTTTTGGAGGTGACCCATGCTGATCACCGATCATGATCGCGCGGGCGGATACTGGGGGGCGGTTTATGCCTTCTGCGCCGTCAAGGGCCTGCAGGTCGTGATTGATGGGCCTGTAGGTTGTGAGAACCTGCCCGTCACATCTGTGCTGCATTACACCGACGGGTTGCCGCCGCATGAGTTGCCAATTGTCGTGACCGGTCTGGGTGAAACCGAGATGGGCGAAGGCACCGAAGAGGCGATGAAACGCGCCTGGAATGTCCTTGACCCTGCCCTGCCCGCAGTCGTTGTGACCGGCTCAATCGCCGAGATGATCGGGGGTGGCGTCACGCCGCAAGGCACCAATATCCAACGTTTTCTGCCGCGCACCATTGATGAAGACCAATGGGAATGCGCCGACCGTGCGATGACCTGGATCTTCACCGAATTCGGCATGACCAAGGGCCGCATGCCGCCCGAGAAAAAGCGCGAAGAGGGGGCCGCCCCGCGCGTCAATATCCTTGGGCCAATGTACGGCACCTTCAACATGCCATCTGACCTTGCCGAAATTCGCCGTCTTGTCGAAGGCATCGGGGCAGAGGTCAACATGGTCATGCCGCTGGGCGCGCATCTGGCCGAAATGCGCAATCTGGTGAATGCCGACGTCAATATCTGCATGTATCGCGAGTTTGGCCGTGGCCTTGCTGAATGCCTTGGCAAGCCTTACCTGCAAGCACCCTTTGGCATCGACAGCACCACCAAATTCCTGCGCAAGCTTGGCGAATTGACCGGCCTCGACCCTGAACCGTTTATCGAGCGCGAAAAGCATTCGACCATCAAACCGGTTTGGGACCTCTGGCGGTCAGTGACGCAGGACTTCTTTGCCACCGCTGAATTCGGCATCGTCGCCAATGAGACCTACGCTCGTGGCGTGCGGCATTATCTTGAGGGCGACCTGGGCTTTCCTTGCGCCTTTGCCGTTGCGCGGTGTCGCGGGGCCAAGACCAACAACGACGAGGTGCGCAGCCTTGTGCACGCCAAAAAGCCGCTCGTGCTGATGGGGTCGATCAACGAAAAGATGTATCTGGCGGAAACCAAGGCGGGTCACGGCCCCAGCCCCAGTTTCATTCCCGCCAGCTTTCCCGGTGCTGCGATCCGCAGGCACACGGGCACACCATTCATGGGCTACGCCGGGGCCACCTATATCCTGCAAGAGGTCTGCAATGGCCTCTTTGACAGCCTCTTTCACATTCTGCCGCTGGCCTCTGACATGGATGCCACCGATGCCACGCTCACACCCCTGCGGCGCGACATGCCGTGGGATGCAGATGCGCAGGCCAAACTGGATGAGATCGTGGCAACACACCCGATCCTGACCCGTATTTCAGCAGCGAAAACGCTGCGAGACGCCGCCGAACGCGCGGCCCTTGACGCCGGTTCTGACCGGGTCGCGCTTGCGACCGTCGAGACACTTCAACCAACTTTGGGAGGACAGAAATGACCGATTTCACCAGCGACGTAGGCGCGCCCCGCAGCCGCACCGCACCGCCCAAACGCGAATACTACGCCTACTTTGCGATCATCTTCGCAGCGACCCTGCCACTGGCGATCCTGACCTGGGGCCTGTCGGCTGCGCGTCAGATGAAGCCGCCCGCAAAGGGACCATTCGCCAAGGCCTGGACACAGGCGCGCATCATAACACCACAGATTTTCAGTGCTTGATCTGTCGGTAAATCAATTCGCCCCGCTTTCGGGTGAGGTGGATCAGGGCAGGGGGCTCTTCCTCTGTCACGACCCGGCCGCAGGGGTTCTGCGGCGTCAGTTCATAATTGGAGACAAGAATGGCTGATAGAAGTGACCTGTCCTTTACAGGTCTGACGGACGAGCAGGCGCAGGAATTGCACTCAGTCTACATGAGCGGTCTGTGGATCTTCACGATCATCGCAGTCGTCGCCCATGTGCTGACGTACATCAAACTGCCCTGGTTCTCCTGGTAAGAAAGGAATCTGAAAGATGGCACAGTTCTACAAGATCTGGCTGGTTTTCGACCCGCGCCGCGTTTTCGTGGCACAGGGCGTATTCCTGTTTTTGCTGGCGGCGATGATTCACCTCGTCCTGCTCAGCAACGAGTCGACAAACTGGTTCCAGCTTGCCTTTGGCGCTGGCGGTTAAGCCGACCCGCAAAGCAATCGCTGCGGGCGGGTGAGACCATCCGCCCGTAGCAAACAAAAGAGACAAGACAAGACGACAGGATACCCCAAGGGACCGCCTGTCCAGAATTGGAGAAGAAGATGGCACAGCTCAGCTTCGAAAGAAAATACCGGGTCCGCGGCGGGACCTTGATCGGCGGCGATCTGTTCGACTTCTGGGTGGGGCCCTTCTACGTGGGCTTCTTCGGGGTCACGACGTTCTTTTTCGCGGTGCTTGGCACAATCCTGATCTTCTACGGCGCCTCGCAAGGGCCGACGTGGAACCCCTGGCTGATCTCCATTGATCCGCCCGCGCTTGAATATGGTTTGGGGGCCGCACCCCTGCTTGAAGGCGGGCTTTGGCAGATCATCACCATCTGCGCGATCGGTGCCTTTGTCAGCTGGGCCCTGCGCGAGGTCGAGATTTGCCGCAAACTCGGCATCGGGCTGCACGTGCCTTTTGCCTTCAGCGTGGCCATTCTGGCCTATGTGACACTTGTGGTTATCCGCCCGGTGCTGATGGGGGCCTGGGGACATGCGTTCCCCTATGGCATCTTCAGCCACCTCGATTGGGTCAACAACGTCGGATACGCCTACGGCAACTTCCACTACAACCCCGCGCATATGGTGGCGATCACCTTCTTCTTCACCACCTGTCTGGCGCTTGCGCTGCATGGGTCACTGGTGCTGTCGGCGGTCAACCCCGGCAAGGGGCAGGAAATCAAATCGCCCGACCACGAAGACACCTATTTCCGCGACCTGATCGGCTATTCCATCGGGCCATTGGGCATCCACCGTCTGGGCCTGTTTCTGGCGCTGAACGCCGGATTGTGGAGCGCGATCTGCATCGTGATCTCGGGCACCATCTGGTTCGACGAATGGATCGTCTGGTGGGATTGGTACTACGAACTGCCCTGGTGGGTGGACCTGTAAGGAGGACATGAAAAATGGCTGAATATCAAAACATTTTCACCCAGGTTCAGGTCCAGGGACCCGCCGAAATGGGGATGGACGCGGCTGATGGCTCTGCCATCGAACGCGGCACGACCACGGGCTTTTCCAAGCTGGCGGGCATCTTTGGCAATGCCCAGCTTGGGCCGGTCTATCTGGGCACATTCGGGCTGATCTCGCTTGCGACGGGCCTTGTCTGGTTCGTCATGGTGGGGCTCTCGTTCTGGGCGCAGGCCGACTATAATCCGGCGATCTTCATGCGTGACCTCTTCTGGTTCTCGCTTGATCCACCCTCGCCTGGCTACGGCCTGTCGATGCCGCCCATGGATGATGGCGGATACTTCATGATCGCCAGCTTCTTCTTGCTGATCTCGGTCATGACCTGGTGGGTGCGTACCTACCTGCGTGCCGAGGCATTGGGCATGGGCAAACATGTGGCATGGGCATTCGCCTCTGCGATCTGGCTGTTCCTTGTGCTGGGCTTCTTCCGCCCGATCCTGATCGGCGACTGGTCCGAGATGGTGCCATATGGCGTCTTCTCTCACCTCGACTGGACGAACCTCTTCTCCATCACTCACGGCAACCTGTTCTACAACCCGTTCCACGCGCTCTCTATTGCCTTCCTCTATGGCTCGGCGCTGCTTTTTGCGATGCACGGTGCGACCATTCTGGCGGTCAGCCGCTTCGGCGGTGAGCGTGAGATTGAACAGATCGTCGACCGGGGTACGGCCACCGAACGTGCGGCACTTTTCTGGCGCTGGACCATGGGCTTCAACGCCACGATGGAAGGTATCCACCGCTGGGCGTGGTGGTTTGCGGTGCTGACAACGCTGACAGGCGGCATCGGAATCCTGCTGACCGGCACGGTTGTCGACAACTGGTACGTCTGGGCGCAAGACCACGGCTTTGCCCCAACCGACCGCTGATGAAAGGACCAAGGACATGAGTGACGATAAAATCAACATCCTCGGCCATACAGAGCGGACGCGTCTGACGGCGGACATCACCTATCTGATGCTGAAGGGCGCGGGCTATGCCGCCATCTTCTGCCTCGCGATCTGGCTGGTGATTGCCGTTATCGCCGGGATCGGGCGGGCGCTGCCCCCCGAAAGCCGCGATGCACAGGACCCAACACCGTGGTCCGCGCTGACGATCGTGGCCGAGGATCACATCGTCTGACTCCATTGGCGCGGGCAGTGTGCGACGCTGCCCCTGCCATCAGCCATCGGGCCACCCTCCCTGGTGGGTCCGATATGGGGGAGGGCCCCGGCCAAACCCCTGTTCCCTTCCTGTTGGCTACAGGAACGCGCGTCGCAACATAGGGTCCCCCCTGGGTTGCGGCGCGTTTTGCTTTTGACTGGCGGAGGCTGCCATGATCCCGACCCCAACCCTTGACCGCGTGCATTATCCGGCTGACCTGCGGGCGATGTCGGACGCAGAACTGGCGCGCGTGGCGGATGAATTGCGGGCCGAAGTGATCGACGCCGTCTCTGCCACGGGCGGGCACCTTGGGTCGTCCCTCGGCGTTGTCGAACTCGCCGTTGCCATCCACGCGGTCTTTGACACGCCGCGCGACAAACTGGTCTGGGACGTGGGCCACCAATGCTACCCGCACAAGGTGCTGACCGGTCGTCGCGACCGGATGCGCACCCTGCGGCAGGAAGGCGGGCTATCGGGATTCACCAAACGCGCCGAAAGCACTTATGACCCCTTTGGCGCTGCCCATTCTTCAACCTCCATTTCCGCCGCGCTTGGCTTCACCGTGGGTCGGGACGAAGGCATGGACACTGGCGATGCCATCGCGGTGATCGGTGACGGCTCGATCTCTGCCGGCATGGCTTACGAGGCGCTCAATAATGCGGGCCACGAAGGTCGCCGGATGTTCGTGGTCCTGAACGATAATGAGATGTCCATCGCCCCGCCAGTTGGTGCAATGTCGAAGTATCTCTCCAGCCTCTACGCCTCGCCCTTGGGCGAGATGCAGAAGATGGCCGAGGGATTTGAGGCCGCCTTGCCCGGCCCCCTGCGTGACCATGCCCGCCGCGCGCGACAGTTGGTCACCGGGGCAGCACCCGGCAACTCCGGCACGCTGTTTGAGGAGTTGGGATTCTCTTATGTCGGCCCCATCGACGGCCACGATATGAACCAGCTTTTGCCGGTTCTGCGCGCGGCCCGCACCCGTGCCACCGGCCCTGTTCTGATCCACGTCTGCACCACCAAGGGCAAGGGCTTTGCCCCGGCCGAAGGGGCCGCTGATAAAGGGCACGGTGTTGGCAAATTCGATCCCGTGACGGGCGAACAGCCCAAGAAGCGCCCCAACGCCCCCAGCTATACCAAGGTGTTTGGCGAGGCGCTGACACAAGAGGCGGCAGAGGATCCCGCCATCGTCGCCGTCACCGCCGCGATGCCATCCGGCACCGGTGTCGACATCATGGCCAAACGGTTTGCCAGCCGCGTCTATGACGTCGGTATCGCGGAACAGCATGGCGTGACATTCGCCGCTGGCATGGCCGCTTCCGGCCTCAAACCCTTTTGCGCGATTTACTCGACTTTCCTGCAACGCGGTTACGATCAGATCGTGCATGATGTCGCCCTGCAAAACCTGCCCGTCCGTTTCGCAATCGACCGGGCAGGGCTCGTTGGCGCCGACGGCCCGACCCATGCCGGGGCTTTTGACATCGGCTATCTGTCGGCCCTGCCCAACATGGTGGTGATGGCCGCCAGCGATGAGGCAGAGCTGATGCACATGGTCCGCACAGCCGCCGCCTATGACACCGGCCCAATCGCCTTTCGGTATCCACGCGGCGAGGGCGAGGGCGTCACCCTGCCTGAGAGGGGCGAAGTGATCCAGATTGGCAAAGGCCGGATCGTGCAAGAGGGATCGGACATCGCGCTCTTGTCCTTTGGCGCGCACTTGGGCGAATGCCGCAAGGCGGCTGATCTGATGGAGGCGCACGGCATCGACGTCACCATCGCCGACGCCCGTTTCGCCAAGCCGCTCGACCGCGATCTGCTGCGCCGGTTGGTCCGCAACCACCGTGCGGTGATTACGGTTGAACAAGGCTCGCAAGGTGGCTTTGGCGCGATGGTGCTTCATGATCTGGCCAATGACGGCCTTTTGGATGGCCGCTGCCAGATCCGCACGATGACACTGCCGGATCGCTTCATTGACCACGCCGCGCCTGACGCGATGTACGCCGAGGCGGGGTTGACCGCCACCGACATCGCCGCAACCGCGCTGCAGGCCGCCGGCGTGGACATGACAAAGATCAAAGGTCTGGTCTGAGTGGCCTACTTGCGACAGCCGCGATAGCCGTCTCCGTCAGCATGATCGACGGCAATATAGGCGATCCGCCCGCCGCTGCCGCAGATGAAGACCCGCACCTGCGTGCCCACGCCTGACCCTTCCCAATAGGTGCCGTCCGGCCCATTGGCGAAAAGTTGTGGGATCTGCGCCCGACGTGCCCTGTCGCCAAAGAACGGATCATTGTGATCATCCAGACCAGCCCGGCCAAAGCGGTGAAAGTTCGCTCGGTCCTGTTGCAACATCTGGCCAAAGCTGGACAGCGGCGCACCCGAGGAATTGCGCGTGTCTTGTGGATCAATGGTGGTGAAATAGGCACCCATCTCTTGCGCTGTTGAGGTCGAAGCGCTCAGGGCCACCGCGCAAGAAACTGCCGTAAGAATTCTCATAACAAAGCCTCCGAAAAACAAACAAGCCAACGACCAGCCCAATAACAGCCGGTTTCCGCAATATGCCATATTCGGCACGTCCACCAAAGGTCCGCCGTGCAGTTAACGACCGTTGAGGCTTGCGTATGCACGGTTTGTGTATGATTTGCGGATCGGATGTGTATGGAAAGAGGATAGCACTTTTACCCCGTACGGGCCATCTCACCCAGGATCGCGTCGGTGTGTTCGGCCAGATAAATCCGAAGCCAGGGCGTGTAGTTTTCCGGGTGCCGGGCCACATCGGCGGTCAGGTCGTAATAGTTGACCCAGCGCACGGCCATCACCTCTTCCGGGTTCAAATCCAGTTCAAGATTGTCGGGCGCCTCGGCCACGTAAATCTCGACCACTTCATGTTCTGTCAGCCCGTTGCCGACGTCAGCGCGGTACTCGACCTGATCGCGGTGCGCGGGGTGCAGGCCCTTGATGCCCAACTCTTCATCCAGCCGCCGCACCGCGCATTTGGCGGGGTCTTCATCCCATGCGGGATGGGTACAACAGGTATTCGCCCACAGACCCGGCGTGTGATACTTGCCCATAGCCCGTTGTTGTATCAGCACTTTTCCGCGGCTCATCACAAAGACACTTACCGCCAGATGGCGCAGGCCTTTCTGGTGCGCTTCCAGCTTTTCGACGGGCTGCAAGGTGCCATTGACCCAGGCCGGGATCATGATGGTCATGTGCGCATCACCGAGACCAGACCGGTCAGATGGGCAAGATTCTTGAGCCCGATTTTCAGGTGCGCCATCGGTCGCGCCTTGACCAGTTTCTTGTTCATATAGGCCTCAAACGTCAGGCGTTGCACATCAATATCGTGGCACAGCGACACGAACCTCTCGCGTCGTTCATCAGACTTGTAATAGGCGTTTTGCATCGCGCCCAAAACCCGAAACACTTGCTTGTGTTCACGCATGAACATCTTGCGCGCCAATTGCAAATCCTTGGCCCGTCCAGACGCGAGGCAAGCCGCCGCTGCCGTCGCCGCAACCCGTCCCCCCACCATCGCATAATAGATGCCTTCGCCGGATGATGGGGCGACCACACCGGCGGCGTCACCGGCCAGGACGACATCTTTGCCATTGTCCCATTTATCCAGTGGTTTCAGCGGGATAGGCGCGCCTTCCTTGCGGATTGTCTTGCACTCGGACAGGCCCGCCGTGGCGCGGAGGCTGGCGGTCGCCTCTTTCACATCAACGCTTTTGATCATCGACCCCATGCCGATACTGGCCTGCCCGCCATGCGGGAAAATCCAGCCGTAGAAATCCGGGCTGATCTGGCCGTCATAGATCACGTCGCAACGCTTGGGGTCGTAGGATTCGGTGCGCGCCGGGGCCTCGATGATCTCATGATAGGCGATCACATAAGGAATCTTGTCGCCGCCCGGCACCTCGGCTTTGGCGACGTTCGACCGCGCGCCGTCCGCCCCGATGACGAGCTTGGAGGTCAGGCGTTGGGTATTGCCGGAAATCTTGTCGCGAAAGACCACATGCGTGCCCTGCGCGTCGCGTTCAATCTTTGTAAAGGTGCCGGTGTAACGATGGGCACCCGCATCCACGGCACGCTGTCGCAGGTAAGGGTCGAAATGTTCGCGGTCCACCATGCCGACAAAGCCGTTTTCAATCGGGATATCGACGTGCCGCTGCGTGGGAGAGATCATGCGCGCGGTGTTCACTTTTGCCACAAGCTGTTCATCGGGAATGAAGAAATCAGCGATCAGACGCGGTGGAATGGCCCCGCCACAGGGTTTGATCCGCCCATCCCGGTCCAGCATCGCGACCGTGTGGCCAGAGCGCACGAGGTCCTCGGCGGCGGTTGCACCGGCGGGCCCTCCGCCCACCACAACGACATCATAAAGCATTGTCATTCTCCCGGAACCATATGGGCGGATGTGACGGGCCGCTCCATGATTTTGGCGGCCATCAGGGTTGCCGCGATGAAGAGGAAAGCCTCAAAAATGAAAACAGCGCCAAAGGCTTGGGTGTCGCTGAACGACAGGCGCATCAGGTCGACCATTGCCGCGCCCAGCAGCCCGCCAAAGCCTGCGGCGATGGCCTGCGCCGCCCCCCAAAGTCCCATGCGCGTGCCTTCGCGGCGTTCGCGCCCCTGACCGGCCAGCGCCATCATCGACCCGATGGCAGCCACAGCGAACATGCCGTTGAAGAACCCAAGTCCCACGACGGCAGGCATCAAGGGTGCGCCGGGGCCAAGCGGGCCAAGCAATGTGATGACGGCGAGGGCCGCGGCAGAGCCAAGGCAACCCGCCATGACCCAGTTGCGCAAAGCGCCGATCTTGAAGCCTGTCGCCATGATCCCAACGGTCAGCATCCCGATGAACACACCGCCATTTTGCGCCCCCGAAAGCGATGTCGACTCACCCGGTGTGAAGGCAAAGACGAGGCCAGCGTAGGGTTCAAGGATCAGTTCCTGCATGAAGTAGGCGGTCATGGAGAGGAACACAAAAAGCGTGAAGTTGCGGGCGCGGCGTTCGGACCAGACCTCTGCCAGCCCTTCGCGGAAGGGCGTTGGGTCAGGCTCGGACACGGCGATCAAACCACGCTCAATCCGCCAGACAGCGAGACAGGTCAACAGGGTCGCGGCAGAGACGACGATGGCCACAATGCGGATCAGCAAAGCGGGGGTATAGGGGTCAAGCATTGCGCCAACGACGCTGGCGGTCACGGCGATACCAAAGATCATCATCAGCCATGTGATCGTTGCCGCTGCGGCCCGGCGATGTGGTGCGGTTGTCGTCGCCAGCAATGCCAGAAGAGAGGTGCCAGACGCCCCGACGCCAAGGCCGATCAGGGCGTAAGCCAGAATGGACACTGCCATGCCAAGGGCAAAGGAACCTTCGAGCAACAAGACACCAAAGGCCGCCAGCAACGCGCCAAGGGCCAGCGCCACCATACCGCCGATGATCCAGTGGGTGCGGTGCCCGCCTGCGTCAGAGGCAAAGCCCCAATGGGGCCGCGTCATCTGAATCCCATAGTGCAGCGCGACCAAAGCGCCGGGCAGAACGGCAGGCAGGGCGAGTTCAACGACCATCAGCCGGTTCAGGGTCGAGGTGGTCAGAACAACGATGGCCCCAAGCGCCATTTGCACCAGACCAAGACGGACAATTTGGAACCATGATAACGTCATGTCAGACCTCTCAGGGCGAAGGCGGCAACCATCATGCCGCTTATGTAAAGGACGATCCCGGTGCCGTTGTACCAAGGCGCGCGGCCCTTCGGGTCACGCAGCAGAACCCGCATGGCGGCGACCTGAGCGAGGATCAGCGCGCCGATAATCAAGCTGTGCCACGGCTTGTCCCAGAGGATCAAAAGCGCGGTGACGGCCAGTTGTGGGGTAAGCATGATCCAGCAGGCGACACGCGCCGCACGGGCAGGGCCAAGCGTGACGGGCAGAGAATTGACGCCGGTTTGGCGATCTCCCTCTAAGGCTTTGAAATCATTCAGTGTCATGATGCCGTGTGCGCCGATGCCATAAAGAAGCGCGATCAACAGGATTTCGGTCCGGGGTGCGCCCGCTGCAAGAACGGCGGCGCCGGTGATCCAAGGCAAGGTTTCATAGCTGAGGCCCACCAGACCCGGACCCCACCAGCCTGAGGTCTTCAGGCGCACGGGTTCCGCGGAATAGGCCCATGCGGCGGCGACGCCAAGGCAGGTGGCGACAAAACCCCATGTGCCCAACTGCCAGCCCACGAAAAGAGAAAGCACCGACATCGCCAGCGCGATCCATAACCCCCAGCGGCCGGGAATGCGGCCCGAAGGGATCGGGCGGTCAGGTTCGTTGATGGCGTCCACGTGGCGGTCGCACCAGTCATTCGCGGCCTGAGACATGCCGCAGACGATCGGCCCGGCGAGGATCACGCCAAGGATCACAAGCATCCATTGTCCCGCAGGTGATGCCCCCGATGACACCGCGCCACACAGGTAGGCCCACATTGGCGGGAACCACGTCACGGGCTTGATCAGCCGCAATGCGGCGCGCGGCTCTGGCCAGCGGCGCGGGACATCAGAGAGATCAGATGTGACACTCATAGATGTCAGTTTAGATAGACATGTAGAGAGTCGGCAAGTGTAAACTGAGGCTGACACCTGCGACATTTCGGGGCGGTCAATCCATGAGAAAGGCGCCGATCCGGGCGGCGAGTGTGTCCCAATCTGTAAACTCCCGGTCGCCGTCGCTGGGGTCGTAGGGGCGGTCGGCCAAAAGGACATGACGCACGACCTGCGTGGCAAAGTAGTCATAGCTTCCGGATTTCACAGCACCTGCGACAAGTACGGTATCATCGGGTTTGAACCCAGTGCGCATTGTCATTTCGGTGACATAGTCCTGCGCTTCTTCCAACCCATCGGCAAAAGCGGCGTTCAGGCTGACAGAAAGCAGCAGCGTCGGACGCGCCTCAAGCGCATCGCTGCTGGCATTGAGGAAGACCTCAAACCCTTCGGGATGCCGGCGTTCATGCACAGGCGCAGCCAAGATCACCTTGTCGGCACCGTCAAATGGAACCTCTGCCATTCGGTCAGAGACGTCATGAGACGCAACCGTGAACCCGGCCTTCGTCGCGCACTCTGCCGCAAAATTGGCGATCTTAGCGGTCTGCCCCTCGATACTTGCGTAGACGATCATAATGGTCATGGTGCCCTCCTGTGGCGATCGGCGCGGCTGATCGCACCGGTTTCATCAAAGGATGTCACAGCCGGTGGGTCGGGACTTTGTTCAAGATCAAACGCGGAAATGCAGATGGGCCGTTGCATTGTTTGCCCCGTCGATGCAGTCTGCTATCCAAAGCGTTTTGGGACCATAAAAACATGACTATCAATGCCGTCGTTTGGGGCGAAAATGTCCACGAACAAACCAACAAAATTGTTGCCGATATTTACCCCAACGGGATGCATCAGGCGATTGCGGATTGTTTGAACGGGGCGGGCGGAATAAATGCCACGACCGCGACCTTGCAAGAACCGGAACATGGGCTGACCCGTGATCGGCTGGCCAAGACCGACGTGCTGGTGTGGTGGGGTCACGCGGCGCACGGCGACGTTTCGGACGACGTGACAGAGCGCGTGGTCGAGGCGGTTTGGTCCGGCATGGGGTTCATCGCGCTGCATTCGGCGCATTTTGCCAAACCGTTCAAACGGCTGATGGGCGGGGCCTGCAACCTGACATGGCGCGAAGCGGGCGAACGCGAACGGCTTTGGCTGACCAGCCGGAATCACCCGATTGCCGCAGGGCTGCCGGACCACTTCGAACTGGAAAACGAAGAGATGTACGGAGAGCCCTTTGGGGTGCCCGAGCCACTTGAGACCGTCTTTATCAGCTGGTTTCAGGGGGGCGAGGTGTTCCGCTCTGGCCTGACGTACAAGCGCGGGGCAGGGAATATCTTTTACTTTCGCCCGGGGCATGAAACCTATCCGACCTATCACGACGCAAATGTGCAAACCGTGCTGCGCAATGCGGTGAAATGGGCGCACAACCCGGCAGCAAGGGTGGCGGACCCCACCGATGCACCCAATGTGCCAGTAAACGAAGCACCCGAAAAAATCCAAGAGCGGGGTCCAAGGCTGCATCAGGACGGTGAAGAGGGTTACCGGTGAGCGATATTCGTATTCTGATCGTCGGTACCGGCGGCATGGCCAATGCCCACGCAGAGGCCTTTGCCACGATGGATGGTGTGCAATTGGTCGCGGGCATTGATACGGACCCTGCGAAATTGACGGACTTCAACGCCAAGTTCGGGATTAAGGAGGGGTTTGGCTCTGTCGCCGAGGCGCTTGAGTGGGGCGCATTCGACGCTGTGTCAAATGTCACGCCCGATGCTGTTCACCACCGCACCACGATGCCCTTTTTGAAAGCGGGCAAACATGTTTTGTGTGAAAAGCCGCTTGCCGCGAACTATGCCGACGCCAAAGAGATGGCCGAGGCCGCAGCGGATGCCGGCGTGATCAACATGGTCAATCTGACCTACCGGAACGTTCCTGCCGTGATCGAAGCGGCACGGTTGGTGGCGGAAGGTGCGATCGGAGAGGTCCGGCATTTTGAAGCCTCATACCTGCAAAGCTGGCTCACCCAGCCCGCCTGGGGGGATTGGCGCAGCGAAAGCCAGTGGCTGTGGCGGCTGTCGGAAAAGCATGGTTCGATGGGGGTTCTGGGGGACGTCGGCGTCCATATTCTGGACTTTGCGACGCTGGTTGCAGGCGGTGTCTCAAAGCGGGTGTCATCGCGGCTAACGACCTTTGACAAGGCACCCGGCAACCAGATCGGAGAATACCCGCTGGACGCCAATGACAGCATGACCATGCAAGTTGCGCTGGACAATGGCGCGGTCGGAGTGATCCACGCCAGCCGGTTTGCGAGCGGTCACATCAACGATCTGCGTTTGCGGGTCTTTGGCACCAAGGGCGGGCTCGATGTGCGGTTTGAGAAAAGCGAAAGCAAATTGCGCGCCTGTCTGGAACCCGATCTGCAAACGGCCAATTGGCGCGATATGCCGGTTCCACCGGTCCAGACCAACTACACGCGCTTTGTTGACGCGATCCGCAAAGGCGAGCAGGCCCTGCCCGATTTCGCCCGCGGCGCGTTGTTGCAAAAGGCACTGGATGCGGCGGTGACGTCGGATGGTCAGGGCTGTGCAGATGTGATTGTGTAAGGCATGACAAAGACCGCGATCTTTTTCCATAGCGACGCCATTGAAAGCGAAGGAAAGGATTTGGTCGGGCGGCGCAGTGCAGGCCAGTCCTTCCTGCGCGGTTATCTGGAACATGTGCCAGGTGATACGGTCCACGCCGTCACGCAGCACACGGCGGCGGCAGATGCATTTCGGACCGTCGCTGGAACTTTGGGCGTAAAACGCGACATCGCGGTCGCGACGCTGCGCGGGCCTCATGACTTCACCGAAAAGGGTGCCATCTTTTTTCCCGGACCGGGCTATCTTGACGCGCCGTGGCGGCGGCAACGTTTCGGGGCCGAACGCTGTTCGCTGGTCGGGATCACCCACACCATGTCGACCCGACGGGTGATGGAGGGGCTGCACCGGCTGATGCTGGAACCGGTCGAGGATTGGGACGCGATCATTTGCACCAGTCGGGCCGTGCATGATGTTGTGGCCCAGCAAATGGCGCTTGAGGCAGAGTATATCCAGCAACGCTTTGGCGCGGCGCGCGTGCCGATGCCACAACTGCCGGTCATTCCGCTGGGGATCAACACCAGCGATTTCGTGCAGGGGGCCAAGCAGCGCAAAGAGATGCGGCAAAGGTTCGGGGCGGGCGATGACGCTGTTGTGGTCATGACGATGGGTCGGATCACCAGCATCGAAAAGGCCCACCCTGTCCCGTTGTTCCTTGCATTGGAGGAGGTGGCACAAAATTCTGGCAAACCGGTGCATCTGTGGATGGTGGGCTGGTCCAGCCGGGAAGACGAAACAAAGCTGCATACCACCGGCGCCAAGGCACTGGCCCCGTCGGTGACCGTCAGCTTCATTGATGGTCGTGAGGCGGATGTGCGTCGCCATATCTGGAGCGGCGCTGATATTTTTACGCTGCCTGTCGACAACATTCAGGAAACCTTTGGCCTTGTCCCGGTCGAGGCGATGGCGGCTGGTTTGCCGGTTGTCATGCCGAACTGGAACGGTTTCCGCGACACGATTGTACAAGGCGAGACCGGATTTCTGATCCCGACCCGCATGCCGGATGCCGGGCACAAAAGCGGGATGCGGCTGGCAGAACGCTTTGCCGATGGCACTGATGACTATCTGCGGTTTTTGTCGCTGGTACAGCAGCAGACACATCTTGATGTGCGCGCTTATGCCGATGCGCTGGGCACGCTGGTCAACGACGCCGATTTGCGCGCCGAGATGGGACAGGCCGGGCAAATGCACGTGCGACGGCATTTTGACTGGGCTGCAGTGGTGCCGCAATATCTGGCACTTGCCGACGAACTTGCCGCACGTCGCGTCGGTGCAACCGTATCAACACCGCCGCTGCGACGGGGTGCCGTCAATCCGCTTGAGGTGGACCCTTTTGCGCTTTACCGCAGCTACCCCTCTGACGCGCTTCAGCCCGACGATCTGATCACGTCGCGCAAGGCACTGGATGCGCAAGCGCTGGTCGCTTTGGATGAGCTGAATGGGCGGACGCTGTATCGCCGCAAGATCATGCCCGATGCGCCTTTGCTGGCGCTTGCGGACCAGATTCTCGCGAACGCGCCGTTAACCCTTGAGGCGTTAGAGACGATTTCGCCGCTGTCGACAGAGCAGCTTCAGGCCGGGCTCTTGTTTCTGGCAAAGTACGACCTTGTGTCGATTGCGCCGCAGGGGCCAAAATAACGCCGCAATTTTGGGCATTATGCGCGATCACAGGTATAGTCGAGACGGGTCCGCCAGATGACCCGCATGAGGCAGAGGAGAATTGGCCATGCAGCTGTCGGTTCATTTTGAGAACACCCCCGGCACCGGGACCGAAAAAGGACCAGTGCAGGTCGGGTGGTTCCTGAACCAGAAGAAGGCGAGCATCGTCTATTTTCCGCCAGAGCGTGTCCGCTCTGTTGAGATGAACAAGACCCACGCCAAAAGCGCCTCTCGTTGTCCAGCAGTGATCAATCTGGAAAGCCGATATTTCGCGGTGCGCTGTCCGTTTGATCTGCATCTTGAATTCGTGCGCGACAAGGATGGTCGCCCGGCGATGCGCAACCTCAATGGTGAAAAGTCGGGCATTCGCGGCAACAAGCTGCGTGAAAAGCTGCACATCACCGCAGAGCACGAGTGGCGATACAAGGACGTTCCCAGTCTGCAGCTTGAACTGCCCTATGTCTTTATCGCCGATGAGCCGGTTTATATGAGCCAGGTCGCGCCGTTCATGCATCACACCAAAAACCCGCTGCCGGGCACAATTTTCGGAGGCCGGTTTCCGATCAACGTTTGGCCGCGCCCGCTGATGTGGGCGTTTGAGTGGCACGACACCAGCAGACCGATCAAAGTGAACCGGGGCGACCCGCTTTTCTACGTCACGTTTGAGACCATGCCGCAGGACCGCAGCGTGCAACTGGTTGAGGCGGACGTGACCGATGACCTGAATGATTACATGGAGATGATTTCGGGCGCTGTGAATTATGTGAACCAGACGTTCTCGCTTTTTGAAGCGGCAGAAGAACGCAGGCCGGCGCAATTGCTGTCCCCGGTCAAGCGGGCACGCACGGACTAGCGGCAGCGATGGCGCAGACCCTGCAGCAGGTGCGGCAAAACGCAGTCGCCGCGCACAAGGCCGGAGAGCTTGATAAGGCCGCTCGGGGCTACGCCAGTTATCTGGCACAGGTGCCCGGTGATGTCGGGATCTGGTCCAATCTGGGTGTGCTTCATCGCGTGGCGGGACGTCACAAGATGTCCCTTCGTGTCCAGCAAAAGGCGTTTGCGCTGGACCCCGGGGATACCGGCGTGCGCAACAACCTTGCGAATATCCTGTCCGACCTTGGCCGTTACGACGAATCCATTGCGATCCGCAAAGGATTGGTGAAAGAGCGCCCGGATGACGCCAACCTCAAAGCGATGATCGCCCGCTGCCTGCGCGGCAAGGGCGACTACGCGGGCGCGATTGACTATCTTGCAACGGTGATCCCGGAGCATCCCGAAGATGCCGAACTGCAGATGCAGCTGGCCTTTGCCCAGCTCGGCATCGGGGATTACGGCGCTGCGCTGCAATCTTACAAGGCAAGATGGCTGGCAGGTGAACTGCAACCGCGCGACCTGCCGTTTCCAGAGTGGCGAGGTGAGCCGTTGGACGGCAAGATCATCGTCGTGCTGCCCGAACAGGGCTATGGCGACGCGGTACTGTTTGCAAGGTTCCTGACAGTACTCAAGGGACGGGGTGCCAAGGTACAGCTTGTCACCAAACGCCCGCTCATGCGGTTGTTTGAAGGCCTTGATGGCGTTGATGAGATGATTTCGGAACTAACCCGCAATACGGATGCCGATTATTGGGTCAATATGATGGATCTTGCAGCGCTCTACTTTGAAGGCAGCAGTGCGATCCCGGCGCCAACACGTTTGAGTGTGCCGAAGGCCGCCCAAAACCGCGCCAAGGCGATGGTGGCCCCGCACAAGGATAAGGTCCGCGTCGGTGTCGTCTGGACCGGATCAGTGACCTATAAGGGCAATGCCTTTCGGTCGTTCAGCCACACAGAGTTTCTGCCGCTGACCGAGATTGCCGGGGTGCAGCTATTCTCGCTTTATAAGGGGCCGGAACTGGCGGCTTATCACGCCGATGGCACTGATGGACTGATCCTGGATGCCGGCAGTAGCGAAACGGATTTCGCGGATTGCGCTGGCATGATGCAAGAAATGGATCTTGTGATAACCTCCGATACGGCGACGGCCCATGTGGCTGGATCGCTGGGCGTACCGGTCTGGACGGTGCTGCATTGGGATGCGTTCTGGGTCTGGCGTCACACGGGAGACACGACCGAATGGTATCCCGGTATGCGGCTTTTTCGGCAGCGGACGCCGCTGGAATGGGGAGAGGTCATGGCGGAGGTCAAAACCGCCTTGGTGAAGAAAGTGAAAGGTGTGTCGTGAAAGAGATTTTGGTTCCCACCGCCCCGGCGGAGTTGATTGATAAGCTGACCATCCTGCGATTGAAATCCGAACGGATCACTGACGCAGACAAGCTGGTCAACATTCACCGCGAACAAGAGGTCTTGCAAAAAACGGCCGATGCGATGATCCCCCAAAGTGACGCGCTCACCGCGCTGTGGGATGCGCTTTATGAGGTGAATACCGATCTGTGGGTGATCGAGGACGACATCCGCGCCTTTGACGCCCGTGGTGATTTTGGCCCCGGTTTCATTGCGCTCGCCCGGGCTGTTTATGTCACCAATGATGAGCGGGCCGCGATCAAGAAAAAGATCAACCTGCTGCTTGGCTCTGATCTGGTCGAGGAGAAATCCTATACCGCCCACAGCGGTGACACATGATCCCGCCTGAACGCATTGCAAAGGCAAGGGCAGAGCTGCTGGCCGCGCAGAAAGATCTGGTTGCCGCGCTGGACAGGAACAAGACCCGCAGCCGCGCGCCACTGGTGCGGCATCTGCACGAGGTGCGCGGGATGCTCAACCCGGCGTTTCCCTTCGCCAGTCAGGCGGGGCAGGATCAGGTCATTGACCGGGCCCTGCAAGGCAAGACCGGCGGCACATTCGTCGATATCGGTGCTTACGACGGGATAACTGGTTCAAATTCGCTTTATTTTGAGAAGTGGCGCGACTGGTCCGGCGTGCTGGTCGAACCTGTTGAAGCCATGCGCAAGACAGCGCAAGACCTCCGCAAGGCGCCGTGTCTGCCCTATGCCGTCGCAGATCAAAAGGGCGAAGCAAGCTTTATGGCGGTGACGGAAGGCTATACGCAGATGAGTGGCCTGTTGGACAGCTATGACAGTGATTTGCTGGACAAGGTTCGTGCCGACCCGCGCCATACCGAAAAACTGATCACCGTGCAAACCGTTACAATCGCTGATGTTTTGGAAGAATCCGGGATCACCGCACCCGATTTCATCTCACTTGATATCGAGGGCGGAGAGCTTGCCGCGCTACGCGTCTTTCCCTTTGCGAAATACCCCGTCAGGACGTGGGCGATTGAGAACAACACCGGCGGTCCGGAGATCGCGCAAATTATGCGCGAAAACGGCTATAATTTGATTGAATTTTGTGGCCCGGACGAAATTTACGCGCTGAAAGATTCTTAACCAAAACCCCGCGATTTCAACCTTTAAGCCCGCTTTCACACCTGCCGACCTAACCCTTTGCGTGGGTGGCGAAACGAGGTGGTGAGAAATGAGCGAAGGTCAAAACGCGCCGATTATTATCAAGCGCAAGAAAGTCGTTGGTGGTGATGGACATCATGGCGGTGCATGGAAGGTCGCATATGCGGACTTTGTGACCGCCATGATGGCTTTCTTCATGCTGATGTGGTTGCTCAATGCGACCACTGAACAGCAGCGCAACGGGATTGCCGATTATTTCTCTCCGACCATTCCGATCAACCGGATTTCGGGTGGTGGTGATGGCACACTTGGCGGCGATGACATCTTCTCGACCAACTCACTGGCGCAGACCGGAAAAGGCGGCGTGGCCGAGCAGCAGGGCGATGCCGTGACAACGGCAAGCGATGCGGAGGCCGCAGCAGAGATTGCCGCCTTGCAGGACCTTGAAGCTGCGCTTTTGGGTCTTGGCGGAGAGACGATGCTGGACGACAACATGTTGCGTCATGTGGTGACCCGACTGACGGACGAGGGTCTTGTGATCGAATTGTTCGACATCGAAGGGGCACCACTTTTTGTCGGTGAGACCGCCGAGCCGACACAGCTGACCAAGGAACTTGCCGCACTGCTGGCGCGTGTGCTGCAGGTGGTCGACAACGATCTGGCGCTGGCCGGTTATGTGCGGTCGGGAAGTATCCTGCGGATTGATTACCCGGTCTGGGATTTGTCGACGAACCGTGCGGCTGCGCTGCGGCAGATGCTCAAGGACGGCGGGACCACACCTGACCGGATTGTCCGCCAGACCGGTCATGCCGACCAGGCACCGACTGACCCTGATCCGAAAGCATTGAGGAACAACCGGGTCGAACTTGTTGTGTTGCGATCAGACAGATGAGCGGCGTTAGGGGGACGTTAAGTCATCTGTCTTAGGTCGGTGGGGATAACATTGATCGACTGCCCAGAAAGGTGCCGTTTATGACGATTTCCTCCTCCCTCAACGCTTCTGTCGCTGGCCTGTCTGCCAATGCTTCGCGGCTGGCCACGATTTCCGACAATATCGCGAACTCCTCGACCTTTGGTTACAAACGGGCAGAGACAGATTTTCACTCGATGGTTTTGGAGAACAGCGTCGGCACCTATTCAGCGGGCGGTGTGCGGGTCACAAGTCAGCGGTTGATCGATCAACGGGGCTCGCTGGTTTCGACCTCCAATCCGACCGATATTGCGGTGCGGGGGCGTGGCATGGTGCCAGTGACGCCCGAATCTTCTGTGTCTTTGACGAACGGCGAAAACCCTTTGTTGTTGCAGACAACCGGTTCGTTCCGGCCTGATGCGCAGGGCTATTTACGCAGTGAATCAGGTCTTGTGCTGATGGGGTGGCCAGCAAACCCGGATGGCACGATCCCCACCTTCCCGCGTGATTCCGTGGATGGGCTGGAACCTGTGCGGATCAATTCCAACCAATTCACCGCAGAAGCCACGACCGAGATTGATTTGGCCGTCAACTTGCCCGCCACCTCGACAGAGGCGGGGGCTGCAGGCGACGTCGAAACCTTGTCGATTGAGTATTTCGACAATCTGGGGAAATCCGCCAACATCAGCATCTCTTTCACACCCAACGTGCCTGCAACGGGCACGTCGAACCAGTGGAATATGCAGATCAACGACAGCGCATCAACTCCGTCGCTGATCGGGGATTATACGCTGGACTTCGATGACACGCGGGGCGCGGGCGGCACGTTGCTGGCGGTCGCCGATACGCTGGGTGGTGCATATGATCCTGCGACCGGTGAGATCACGGTCAACGTCGACGGCGGGCCAATGACCATCAACCTTGGGCCTCTGGGCAGCGCCTCTGGCCTGACGCAGCTATCGGATGCCTTCGCACCCGTGAACATCTCGAAGAACGGGACACCCGTTGGCGCGCTGACCTCGATCGAGATTGATCCAAATGGCTTTGTTCGCGCGTCATTCGATATCGGGATCAACCGGGTGCTTTATCAAATCCCGCTGATCGATGTGTCAAATGTCAACGGTTTGGAAACGCTGGATAATCAGACGTATCGCGTTACGCCCAACAGCGGCACGTTCTTCATGTGGGATGCGGGTGATGGCCCAACCGGCGACATCGTCGGCTTCGCAAGAGAAGAATCAACAACCGACGTTGCCGGTGAATTGACCGAATTGATCCAAACCCAACGCGCCTATTCCTCAAACGCAAAGGTCATCCAGACCGTTGATGAGATGTTGCAGGAAACCACGAACATCAAACGTTAACCACGCAAACCAGAGCTAAGTCATGAGCATTTCACAATCCCTCAACAACGCCGTCAGCGGTCTGACCGCGACGTCGCGCATGGCAGAAGTCGTGTCTTCCAACTTGTCGAACGCATTGACCGAAGGTTATGCCCGGCGCGTTCTGGACACATCCTCTGCTTCGATCGGCGGACAAGGCGCAGGTGTGCGGATTGATGGTGTGCGGCGCATTTCGGACCCTGGTCTGATCAGCGACAGACGCCTTGCCGATGCCGCGCTGGCGGGACAGGAGCGTTTGTTGGATACGGTCGCAAAGCTGGAAGCCCAGTTCAGCGCCCCCGATGATCCAGCCGGCTTAGGCGGCCGACTCGCAGCACTTGAGGAAGCGTTGATTGTCGCTGGTGCTGACCCGGCATCCGATCAGCGGCTTGGTGTCGTTCTGACCCGATTGAATGAAGTCACTTCAGTCTTGCAAGACAACGCGCGCGCGGTGCAGTCCCTGCGACAAGATGCTGATGCCGACATTGCCCGCGATGTTGGAGATCTGAATGTTGCATTGAAGCAGGTTGAACAGCTTAACGCTGACATCAGCCGCTCTCGTTTGACCGGTGGCGATCCCTCTGCGCTGATGGACCAAAGGCAACTGGTCATCGATCGCATAGGTGAAATCGTGACAATTCGCGAAGTTGCGCGCCCAAACGATCAGGTTGCTTTGATGACAACCAGCGGCCTTCAGCTGCTTGATGGACCGGCGATGCAATTCGAATTCACGCAGACGCCAACCATTACGGCGGACATGACGCTGGCCTCTGGAGGTGTCGCAGGGATCAGTCGTGACGGTGTTCCGCTCAATCCGTTTGACGGTTTTGGAAAGCTGTCGGGTGGATCGCTCGAAGCCGCCTTTCAGCTTCGCGATGATCGCCTTGTGTCGGCTCAGACCGCTTTGGATGAGGTCGCCGCGGATTTGATCTCGCGCTTTGTTGACCCGACCGTGGATCCAACGCTTGGCCCGACAGACCCGGGACTTTTGACAGACGCAGGTGGACCGCACGATCCATTGGATATCGTGGGTTTGTCGCGACGCATTTCAGTGAACGGCGCAGTTGATCCGAACCAAGGCGGCGCCTTGTATCGGCTGCGAGATGGCGTCAATGCGACCGTTCCTGGGCCAATTGGCGATGCGACGCAGATTGACAGATGGGGGCAGGCGCTGTCGTCAATTCAGACCATTGGTGGCACCATTCCGGCCCTTTCCGCATCCGGTCAAATCGCGCGTGTCTCCGCGCTATTCGGTACGGAACGGGTCCAGTTGGACGAAGCGATGACATTTGCAGCTGCAAGGCGAGATACGCTTTATCAGGCAGAACTTGCAGGGGGTGTGGATACCGATCAGGAGCTTCAGATGTTGCTTCGGATTGAGCAATCGTACGGCGCAAACGCCAAACTCATGCAAACCATTAATGCCATGATCCAAACGTTGATGGAGATTTAGACATGCCAGTGACAAGCATCGGGGACATGTCCCAGAACTTTCAAGCGCTGCGTCAGACCGGTCAAATCAAGTCGCGCTTGCAGACGCTGTCACAAGAGCTTTCGACAGGTCAAACATCTGATCTCTCGGCGCGGATACGGGGGGACACCAGCGAACTCTTCGCGCTTGACCGCGAGCTTTCCTTGTTGGACGGCTATGACCAGATCACGCAGGAGGTGAGCCGCACCTTGGCACGAGCCCAGATGCAGCTTTCGGCGATTGACCTGACGCGAAACGAACTTTCAGCGCAACTGATCACCATCTCGGAAGATTCGCTTGCACCAGAAGTCGACAAGGCAGTGGCGCGCGCGCGTACCGAATTTGCGTCTGTGGTTAATCAACTCAATGGTCGTGACGGCGACCGATCATTGTTTGCAGGATTGTCGGTCGATCGCGATGCGCTGGCAGATGCGGAAGCTATGCTATCAGACATGGTAGCCGCCATCGGTGGTGCAACGGATGCCGTGACCATTCAGGCAGTGGTCGAAAACTGGTTCGATGATCCAGCCGGCGGTTTCGCCACGATGGGATACCTTGGTGATACTGGTCCCGCCATCACTCGAAAGATCAGCGCAACTGAAACGGCAACTCTTGACGCGCGGGCTGATGATCCTGGCGTGAAAGAGGTACTGAAAGGTGTGGCGCTCGCGGCCATTGCTGACGTGATGTCTTTGACGCTTAGTCGTGTCGATCAGGCAAAGCTTGCCCGCGCTGGCGCCGATACGCTGTTTTCGGCCTCCACACCGTTTATTCAAATGCAGTCCCGTGTCGGGCTGAATGAAGAACAAGTCGCGCTTGTGCAGACCAACCACACGGCTCAGCGCACTTCATATACGCTCGCGCGAAACGATTTGACGCTGTCGGATCCATTTGAAACGGCAACGTTACTTCAAGAAATCCAACAGCAATTGGAGTTGCAGTTTGCTTCGACTGCGCGACTATCACAATTGAGCTTGGTGAATTACCTATGAGAACCGTCATTCGAAGCTTTTTGATCTGTCTTCTATTGCTCGCTCAAACCGGTGCCGCCGCCGCACCAATTCGCCTTAAGGACCTTGTCGAATTTGATGGTGTGCGCACCAACGATCTAGTCGGATACGGTCTGGTCGTTGGCTTGAACGGTACCGGTGATGGGCTTCGAAATTCTCCATTCACTGAAGAAATCATGGTGAACATCCTCGAACGTCTGGGCGTGAACGTGACCGGAGAACAGTTTCGTCCAAAGAATGTCGCGGCCGTCCTGGTGACGGCATCTTTGCCCCCCTTCTCGCGGGCCGGAAGCCCGATCGATGTCACGGTGTCGGCAATTGGGGATGCAAACAGCCTATTGGGCGGAACACTCATCATGACGCCACTCAATGCTGCAGACGGCGAAATCTATGCGGTCGCCCAAGGCACGATCATTGCGGGAGGCATCGCGGCCCAAGGGGACGCTGCCCGCGTCGTCCAGGGCGTCCCGACAGCTGGCACGATACCGGGCGGTGCCACAGTAGAACGGGAAGTTGCATTCGATTTCAGTGAGCTCTCCACAATTCGCCTGGCGCTAAGAAATCCGGACTTCACAACAGCAGGTCGCATTGAAGCTGCAATCAATCAGAATTTCGGACGGCAAGTTGCACTGATGATTGATGCTGGAACGGTCAGCTTGAACATCGCTTCAATGCATATGGCATCGCCGGCACATGCCATGGGGCGCATAGAAAATATTCTGGTGGAGCCGGAAAGAAGAGCGCGCGTCGTTGTTGATCAACGGTCTGGCACGATTGTCATGGGGGAAGATGTGCGCATCAGCCGCGTCGCGGTGAGCCAAGGCAATCTGACCCTTCGCATTCAAGAGGCGCCACTGGTGTCACAGCCAAATCCGTTTTCGCCTGGCGAGACAGTCGTCGTGCCACGAACCAATGCGGCGATTGAGCAGGAACCGGGAACGGGACTCGCAGTCGTCCCAGGGGGCACCTCGTTGAGTCAGGTTATCGCCGGACTGAACGCGCTTGGCGTTGCGCCAAACGACATGATTGACATCCTAAAGAGCATCAAGGCGAGTGGCGCACTGCACGCGGAATTTATCGTGCAGTAATCTTGATTTTCCTGTTAGCGTTGGATCCCTGATTTTATGTGACGTCGAATCTGGACCAGGCGCACCGGTATGAATTCTGCCAGTCCTCAGGCAAATGAATTTCAGATGGTTTACGAACGGTCGTAACCGACCTGTCGACACGAACGGTCTTCGCCGATTAGAGGTGCGCCTTTAGTCGCCCCGAATTCATCCTGAACTGTGTCCTCGCCAATGTGGGCTGCGACTTATTGTGCCGGCGGAGAGTATTGCCGGCTTTTGCGCGACTACGAACAAGAGATAAGCTGCTCATCTGGCATATCCGTATGGCTGGCATTCGCACAAATTTGGCTGTCGAGCTGATGTTCAACTTTGCCACGCAGAAATGTCAAACTTTCAGCGGTTCTGGCGATGCCGGATCCTATGTGTAGCCCCTGACCAAACTCGCGGCAATCAGGGCCCATCCATCAGCGACAACAAAGAACGCTAATTTGAAGGGAAGCGAGACAATCGCGGGCGGAACCATCATCATCCCCATCGACATAAGAACCGCAGCAACGACGAGGTCGATGATCAGGAATGGCAGGAAAATCATAAAGCCGACTTGAAACGCATGCTCGATTTCGCTCAGCAAGAATGATGGAACCAACACCGAAAGGGGCGCATCAAGAGGGCGTAAGCCGGGGATCAAATCTGGCCGGAGTGATGCGAGTTCATCCAGCGTTTCGCCATCGACGCGCGCTGCCATAAAGGCCCGTAATGGTGACATGGCTTGCGAAAACCCATCTTCCACAGGCAGCACGCCATCGATCATCGGTTTGATGCCATTTATCCAACTTTCGGTGAAGACAGGCTCCATCACGAAATAGGTCAGGAACAGCGCCAGCGAGACCATCAACATATTGGGGGGCGATTGCTGCAATCCGATGGCTTGTCTCAGAATGGCCAGCACCGTGATAATGAACGGAAAACAGGTGACCATTATCGCGATGCCTGGCACCAGACTGAGTATGGTAACCAGTGCCAACAACTGGACCGAACGTGTTGCGAGAGATCCATCGTCACTGAGCGTCAGCGTCACGTCCTGGGCGGCCGCAGGCACCGCGGCACAAACAAGAGCAAGGCACAGGCCGCCGAAAAGGCCCGCCCGCTTAGGCCAGGTCGCGCGTATCACTTACAACTTCCGTGAGGCGGACAGCGAGTTGACCCTGCTCTGCGCCTTCAAGTTCCTGCAATTCACCACGGGCAATCAGCCGATCCCCGACATAAAGTTCAACAGGGTCATCGATCCGACGATCCAACGGCATGACCGCGTTCTGCCCCAATTCCAGCAGTTCGCGGATCGCTGGGCGCGCCTTTCCGACCGAGACAGTTACCTCAATCGGGATCTTTTGCAGCAAGCTGGTTCCGCCAGCTGCAGATGGCGGAGATTCGACAGCGACTGTGTCCGGTTCATCCATGCTCTGATTGCTCCTGTGTCATCTCGAAAAATGCAGTCATGATTTCTTTGAGCCCCTCCAGCACGGCCTCAGCGTCGATCGCCGTCTCAACCGGACCGCGTTGGATTAGCGCAGCATGGAGCGGTTGCTCCGCGCCGCCCTTGATCGCGACATCCTGACTTCCAAGCTGAGCGACCAGGTGACTGACGGCTGCAACTTGATCGGGGTGAACGATGAGCTCGCAGGGCTGGCGCACATCTGCGTGAGCTGCGTCGGTCAATTGTGCGACAAGGCGTGTGTGATAGGTCGTGTCCACTGTGGCCGGCAGGATTTTGGCGACCAGTGCCTCGAAGAGCGGGGTGAGCCCTTGCAGAATGATCTGGCGCGCCTCAGCGAAACCGAATGAGATGTCTTCAATGGCCTGAACGAGGGCGGCATCGACAGCGGCCTGTGCCGCTGCGGCTTCTGCCATCCCGGCTGCAAAGCCCGCGTCGTATCCCGGGAGCGTTTCCGCCTTTTGTTCGGTGACGCGATCCGCGTCCGCGTCCGAGAAGTCTTGAAGTGCAAGAAGCAATGCCATGATCAAGCCTTTTCAGTCGGGTTTGGTTCTTCCATCCAGTCCTGCAAAATCTGGACTGTCTCGGTCTCACGCTCCGCAATCATTTCGCGCAGACGCGCAACGGCATCTGGTGGGGCGACGGTACCTTCGATCATGGTTGTGGCCTCACCAGTGTCCGTTGGCAGCCCATCTGAAAGTTCGAGTCCGGAAGGCGCCGGCAGGACCGCGGCCTCAGCCCGTGTTTGTGCGTTCGTCAGAACCGGCCGCACCACAAAGAGCCCAAGGATCAGGGCTACCAGAGCGGCCACGCCCACCTGAATCAATTGCATGACATTCAATGGCTGGTTGAGGATGCCGCTTGCGACAGCCTCTGACCCGAGTTCGGGGACCGGATCAAACGGCAAGGACCGCAGGGTCAGCACATCTCCGCGTTCGGTATCCAGTCCAACGGCGGAGGCGACAAGTTCTTCCAAAGCGACGAGTTCTTCCGCTGATCGCGGTGTGCTTTCAACGGCCCCATCTGCGGTGAGCGTTTGCACATCATTGACCAGAACTGCGACAGTCAAACGTCGGATATCGCCCGGGCCACGCACCACTTGCCGTTCGGTCTGCGAGATCTCGTAATTCGTCAGGGCGCGGGTTTCGCTATTGTCGTTGCTGGACGACCCACCATTCGCAGCGGCATCACCGTCAGGCAGGTTTGACGCGACGGTAACGTCACCACCACGGGTATCCTGCGCCTTGGCTTCGCTTTCAGTCACATCGGTGCTGATCGCGACGCGGCTGTCGGGGTCAATCAAGCGTTCCGTTATTTGCTCACTTTCGGTGATCGTGTCGACGGTCACTTCAACGACGGCATTTCCGGGGCCGACGCGCGCGGCCAGCAAACGCTCTGCCTGATCACGCAACACCGCGGCCTTTTCATCACCCGCCGCCGAGGATGGTGTATCAACAGCGTCGGACAAAAGACCGCCGCGGTCATCAATGACGGCCACGTCATTGGGATCCAGTCCCGAGACTGCGGCGGCCACAAGGTATTGAAATGCTTTGACTTGTTGAACGGAAAGTTGGCCGCCAGAAGTTGTGACAGTCACTGCAGCGGTCGCCTTCTGACTACGCGCGAAGGCACGGCTGCTTGGGGTTGAAATATGAACCCGCGCGGCACGAACAGCCGGGCTTGCTAGGATTGTCCGCGCAAGCTCACCCTCGCGGGCGCGCCAGTATGCGGCGTCAAACATCTGGCTCGTTGTGCCAAAGCCAGAGAGACCATCCAACAACTCGTAGCCCTGTGCGCCAGTGGCGGGCAACCCTTCGCCCGCTAGCGACATGCGCAGCGAATCGCGCATCGCGGCGTCGACATAGATTGCCCCGCCGCGCACCTCGTAAACCACACCGCGCGCATCGAGCGCGGTGATCACATCGCCTGCGGCAGATGACTCCAGCCCGCCGTACAGCAGTGTCAAATCTTTCTGAGACGCAGCCCGCGCGACAAACATGACTGCCAGAAACACCGCAATTGTGGTCCCAACCACAACCAACCGGCGTCCTACACTGAGTGTCGACCAAACAGACAAAAGATTCTGCAACTGGATTCTCCAAATCTTGCGAGCGTTCTGCTCGTTAATCCGGTTATGGGGGCAACAGGCTTAACAATCGGTTAGGGCCTTGCGGTTTATGACGGGGCAACCGGATAAATTGTGAGATGCGTCATGACAGCCGCCGCAGACATCGAACCAGAAGCACCCCCAAAGAAGTCAAAGATGCCTTTGATTCTTGGACTTGTTCTGGCCCTCGTGGGCGGCGGCGGCGGGTTTTTTGCCGTCAGTAGCGGGCTCATCCTGGCTGGCGGCGAATCGGATGCAAAACACGATGAAGGACACGCGGACAGCGGGGATCACAGTAGCGAAGATGGGGACAAACCGGATGGGCCAACGGCTGCTTTTGTCCCGATTGAGCCCCTTGTGATCTCGATTGCCGGAACCGGCGGAACGCGGTTCCTGCGGTTTGGGGCTCAGCTTGAAGTCCCGCCAGAGCATGAGGCCGAGGTCGCAGCGATCATGCCCCGTATTGTGGACGTGTTGAACGGATACCTCCGTGCCGTTGATCTCGAAGAGCTGGCTGATCCTGATGTGCTCGTCCGGTTGCGCGGGCAAATGTTGCGCCGTGTGCAGGTCGTCACCGGCCAAAAACAGGTGCGTGACTTGCTGATTATGGAATTTGTGCTGAACTAGAAGGGGACAGCCATGGCAATGATTGCCGATATTTTGCTACTTGCCGGTGCCTTAGGGGCAGGGTTTTACTGTCACATTCTGTCGGGGCGATTGCGTCGTTTTACCGATCTTGAAAAGGGCGTCGGCGGTGCTGTCGCAGTGCTTTCAGCCCAAGTTGATGACCTTGCTAAGTCTCTGGAATCGGCCCAATCGACAGCGACGTCGTCGGTCAGCACGCTGACAGAGGTTAGCGCGCGCGCGGAAAAAGCGGCGCGTCACCTCGAGCTTTTGGTCGCGTCGATGCACGACCTGCCAGAAGAAAAGCCGGTTGAGATGAACCCGTTCTTTGTCCGCCAAAGTGAGAACCAGCAATGACGCGCCGCCCACGACAAAAGCGGGGCACATTGCACGTGATCGGCGGGCTTCTGGTCGCCTCTGCCGTCTTGCGGGTCACCATGACAGGTCAGGCGGTCGCGGAAAATGCAATTGTCGAGCCAGAGGAAGAGCAGGTTACCGCCCCGGTTGTTCAGGCCTCGACCCCTGCCGCCGCAGAGCCATTGTTGCGCGCGCTGCAAGAAAGAGAGGCGCGATTGGCCGCGCGCGAAGGGCAATTTGCCGACCGGATGCAGGCCTTGCGTTTGGCCGAGGCCGAGGTGACGGAAAAGCTTGCAGCTTTGACCGCTGCGGAAGAGGCGCTGCGGGCAACAATTGCGCTCGCCGATTCGGCGGCGGAATCTGATCTGGAGCGACTTACCCGGGTCTACGAAAACATGAAGCCCAAGGATGCCGCAGAGCTTTTTGAGCAGATGACGCCAGACTTCGCGGCAGGGTTTCTTGGCATGATGGAACCTGTGGCAGCCGCACAGATCATGACATTGATCACACCGGAAGTTGCCTATTCCATCAGCGCCGTGCTGGCAGGCCGCAATGCGGGCGTCCCGACAGAGTGATCCCCACGCTTCCTTAACCTCCATATTGCATTGTGCAATTGCGGCGACTTGCCGATTTGAACGCAAAGGAATCATTTGATGATTGGCCTGATTGGCATCGTTATCGTCTTCGTCATGGTCTTCGGCGGCTATCTTCTTGCTGGCGGCAAGATGGGGATCATTCTCAAGTCTTTGCCGTTTGAAATGATCATGATCGGTGGTGCCGCACTGGGCGCGTTTGTCATCGCCAACGATATGTCCGCGATCAAGCACACTCTCGCCGACATCGGAAAGGTCTTCAAAGGTCCGAAATGGAAGCGCCAGGACTATAAGGACTTGATGTGCCTGCTGTTCGAGTTGATCCGCGTCGCGCGCGCCAATCCGGTCGAACTGGAGGGCCACATCGAAGCGCCAGACGAAAGCAGCATCTTCGGCAAATATCCCAAATTGCTGAAGGACAAAGACTCGGTTTCGCTGATTTGCGATACGCTGCGATCGGCTTCAATGAACTACGATGATCCGCATCAGGTGGAAGAAGTTCTTGAGAAGCGCATTGAAGCAACGCTGCATCACAAGATGCATTCAAGCCATGCATTGCAGACAATCGCGGATGGTTTGCCAGCACTTGGGATCGTTGCGGCCGTGCTTGGCGTTATCAAGACCATGGGGTCCATTGATCAGCCGCCAGAAGTGCTCGGCAAGTTGATTGGTGGTGCTCTCGTCGGTACTTTTTTGGGGGTGTTCCTCGCGTATGGCCTGGTTGGACCATTCTCCGTGCGCGTGAAGGCCGTTATCGAAGAAGATGCTCATTTTCAGCAGTTGATCCGTGAAATCCT
The DNA here is from genome assembly GCA_947493335.1 of uncultured Paracoccaceae bacterium. GTDB lineage: Bacteria > Pseudomonadota > Alphaproteobacteria > Rhodobacterales > Rhodobacteraceae > CANMYO01. The sequence continues at coordinate 707,410 of CANLQO010000002.1, forward strand.
CATCGCAAATCTGCATCGTCATGCGCCCAATATCTGTATTGAGGTCGGTCGGCAAAACACGCCATCTCACGTCCGGCCAGACTTTGGTGAGCTGGAAGAGGCGTTGAAATCCGTAAAGCAGGACGCCGCCTGATGTGGCGCCTTGCGATTCTCCTGGTCTGGTTGCCGACGTTTCTTCTTGCTGAAACAGCCACATTGCGGACGGGTTGGCATCCGACTTTCACCCGCGTCGTCGTCACAATGCCAGAAGGCGCGGAATGGCGATTGGGCAAACTGCCTGATGGATACGAGTTGCGGATCGCGGGCGTCGCAGACTTCGACACAACCGGTTTTTTTGCCCGCCTCCCGCGTGACCGTATCAACGACGCAAATGGTGATGGTGGTCGATTGGCGCTTGGGATTGATTGCGATTGTCATGCCACTGCATTCGTGTGGCGTCCCGACAGGTTGGTCGTTGATATTCGAAATGGACCCGCGGCTGATGACAACCCATTCGAAATGGCCCTCGACGATGTGAGCACCGCCACTGAGAAAGAACGTCAAACCGTCAAGCTGGACCTGCTGCCACGACCATCGACCCGCCCGTCACTAAGTGACATCAGTCCCCTTAACGAAGTTGCAAAGGCAGAGCCGGATTTACGGCAAATTGAACAACAGATTCTGGATGGGCTTACCCGTGCCGCCGATCAGGGCCTCCTATCGTTCTCTGCAGCGCCAACCAATCTTTCCGCCCCTGCGGAGGTCGAGCCAGTATCAGAACCTGACGAGAGCAGCACCCAAGATCCGCCGATACGGCGAACGGAAGACGCGGGTGAGGCTTTGGGAAATTCGGGCGTCCGTGCCAGAACAAGTGTTGATGTCGCCCAAAGACTTGAAAACATCCTTGCACCGATAGAACCCCGCGCTGTGTCGTGTTGGCCAGATAGTCATGTAGCCATAAGTTCGTGGGCTACGGGCGAAGAGTTTTCGCGTGAAATATCGGAAATACGTGCCCGGATTTACGGCGAATTTGATCGCGTGGATCACGATGCGGTGACCGATTTGGCGCGTACGTATCTCTTCTACGGCTTTGGACGTGAAGCAGCAAAAAGCCTGAAGATTGATAACGATAAGACTGCAGAAAGGGCCGCAATTATTGAAATGGCTCAGATCATCGATGATGAAATCACGGGTGAACTATCGCTTCGTGGTCAATTTGACTGTGAGGGAGATGTCGCGCTTTGGGCCGTTTTGGCGACGCCAGCGGACCAATTGAAGACCCACGCAGATCCTGACAGATTAGTGCGCCACTTCAAAACGTTACCTGAACACGTCCAGCGTCATCTTGTACCTCGCATGGCGGAACGACTGGCCGTTCTTGGGGAAGTCGACAGCGCCGAAAATTTACTCAACGGTGGCAATGGCCAGGAACTTGCGACCGCAGAAAGCGTTGTCATCGCCGCTGAAATCGCGGCTGATCGCGGTGCCATCGCAGAGGCTGAGGAGGCACTGAATGCACTCGCACAGTCGGATCATCGCATCACGCCGGACGCATTGATCAGTTTGATTGATCTTCAAATTGCACAGGACAAGACAATCGACCCCGCAATGTTTGCGCTTCTTGAGACGAAGCGCTTCGAATTTCGCAAATCGGCGGTTGATCGTGACTTGGCTGCACTGCAGATCCGCGCGGAACTTCATGAGAAGGCGTTCGTGAACGCACGTCGAACACTGCAACAAAGCCGCTCTTTCGGTGGTGACTTTGACAATGGAACATATGCCGATTTGGTGGGACTGGAAGTTGTAAGACACGCAAATGACATGGATTTCCTTGATTATGCCTTTTCGGAGGATCTCAATGAAATCGGTTCAGCAACCGGAAATCTGATCGCAAATCGCCTGACGGCACTTGGTTTTTACGAACGCGCGCTAGAGGTCCTGTCTGCCCCCGCCGAAGGTAACGACATGGCTGAACGTCGCTATTTGCGCGCTGAGGCTGAAGTTGCAATTGGCAACGCCGAGGCGGCTGAGATCACATTGGCCGGTATCACGACGGAAAGGGCGGGAACTATACTTTCAAATGCTCTGCCATCTCGTGACCAAACAAACACTGACCTTTCAATTGCGTGGCGTGACGGAGATTGGACCCGCCTTGCAACCGCCGACGACGGGCTCTTGCGCGATGCGTCGGCCCTTGCGTTGCAACCAACCGATACAGTGCCCGATCGTGTAGCACCCCTTGCGACAGGACGAGAGTTGATTGAACAGACCCAATTAATGCGCGGAACGGTCAATGACCTACTGAACAGATTTGGTGAGCCAGAAAGCGATAGCGACTGAGCGCGTGATCAGAGTTTAGTAACCAATTTTCGTTAGCTACGGATTAAGCGAAATTGGGAGACATTGGATAATGGGCAGAATGCCATGGTCCTTCAGAGCGTTGCTGGTGCGGGTTGCCAACACGGCATCGGCTGTGACATCGCAAACGCGTGACCGTGCACGGCAAACAGTCACGCGATTAAACTGATATGGAATCCCTGAGTCAGAAGTCGCTTTTCAATCCGACGATCCTCCTCGCAGTCGCGCTCATGGCGATCATCGCGATGATGATTCTGCCGATGCCGGCCTGGGTTCTCGACATTGGCCTCGCAGCTTCTTTTGCGCTTGCCATCTTGATGTTCACGGTCACGCTGTTCATCCAGCGGCCGCTCGATTTTTCTGCGTTCCCAACGGTGCTTTTGGCATCGCTGATGCTGCGATTATCCCTGAACGTTTCCTCGACGAAACTGATAATTGGCCAGGGCCACACCGGGACTGATGCCGCCGGTGACGTCATAGAAGGTTTTGCCATGTTCGTGATGAGCGGCAACGTCCTTCTTGGACTGGTCGTTTTCTGCGTCCTTCTCATCGTGAACTTTGTTGTCATCAACAAAGGTGCAACACGCATGGCAGAGGTCGGTGCGCGCTTCGCACTTGACGCGATGCCTGGCAAACAACTGGCCATCGACAGCGACGTCGCTGCGGGTGCCATCGATCACGAGGAGGCCAAACGGCGCCGCGAGGTTGAGCAAGCAGAGACCACCTTTTTTGGCTCACTCGATGGTGCTTCCAAGTTCGTGAAAGGCGATGCCGTTGCTGGTCTTTTGATCACCGGACTCAATTTGGTGATGGGCTTGATCATCGGGATCGCATTCCATGACATGCCGATCGGCCAAGCATTTGAAACATATGCGATTCTGACCGTCGGTGATGGTTTGGTCAGCCAAATCCCCGCCGTCATTATTTCGATCGCCGCCGCTCTTTTGCTTGCCCGTGGTGGTGCAACGGGCGCAACTGATCTTGCGATCGTGGATCAATTGGGTCGGCATCCGGCCGCGCTATCAACGGTGGCCGTTTTGATGGGGTTGTTCGCTTTAGTTCCGGGCCTTCCGTTCTTGCCATTTGTGGTTGGTGCGGCTGTGCTGGGCCTATGCGCGTTTTTCCTCGTTTCCGGCAATAAGGCGCGCGCGCGGGCCGAGGCTTTGCCAGCTGTGGAACCGCAAGAGGTCGCACCAAAAGCTTCGATCGGCGATATGCTTGACCTTGATGATATTCATGTCGAATTTGCGCCCGATCTTGTCGATATGGTCCTTGATCAGGGGACGGGTCTGGATGCGCGGATTGCCAATATGCGAAACCATGTCGCCACGGCTTTCGGGGTGCTCCTGCCCGAAATTCGCCTGACGGATAATGCCGCGCTCGCCCCTGGTGTTTACGTCGTGCATGTCCAAGGGGTCGAGCAGGCCCGCGACATCCTCAAGGCCGATCAAATCCTGGCGCTGCTCCCTGATGGAAGTGCCACAGATATCGGCGGCGATTCAGTATCGGAGCCGGTCTACGGCGCGCCCGCGCGGTGGATCGACATTGATCAACAGGAGACGGCCGCGCTTGCCGGACTCACCACCGTTCAACCGACCGAGGTCCTCGCGACGCATCTGCTGGAAATCGTGAAACGCAATTTTCCGCGCTTGCTGACCCACAAGGCCCTGCGCCGGCGGTTGGACGAAATGACGACTTTGACAGATGGCGAACGCGCTGCAGCGAACCGCAAGCTGCTGGAAGAGCTGATGCCGGACAAGGTGCCAATGGACGTGTTGCTTTCTGTGATGCGGCTGCTGCTTGAGGAGCGGGTTTCGGTGCGAAACCTTCCGCTGATCCTGGAAGCGATTGCAGAGGCGCGGCAAGTTCATCAAACCATCGACGGAATCACCGAGCATGTTCGTCAGCGTCTGGGGTTCCAATTGGTGGCCGAGGTGCGCCGCACGGACGGCACTATCCCACTGGTGCAGCTTGCCCCGGAATGGGAAGACGCATTCACAACATATGAATTGCGGGGTGAACGTGGGGGGGCCGATGTGGCGCTGCCGCCTGAAACCTTTAACAAACTTGCCGATGGGATTGCCGAAAAGTTGTCTGCTGCCGCGCAACAGGGGGCATATGCGGCAGTTGTCACATCCATGCGCCGACGCAGGTTCTTGCGGACGGTCATGGCGGCAAGGGGCATTTTGAACCCGGTGTTGTCATTTGAAGAAATCGGCGTCGATGCGAAGCCTGCGCTCGTCGGCCTGGTTGCTGCATGATCAGCGACCTCTTGACCCTGTTGCCCATCGCGCAGTCAGCACTTTGGGCAGGGTTCGTCGTGTTCTTGCGTGTCGCGGCGATGATGTCTTTGCTGCCGGCATTTGGTGAACAAGCGGTTCCAGTTCGAGTCAGATTGGGGCTGAGCTTGGCGTTCTGTCTGGTCGTGACGCCATCGATTGCGCCCAATGTTGGCACTGTCCCCCCTGACATCCTGCCCGCCGTTTTTACATTCATGCCAGAAGTGATCACTGGCCTGTTCTTTGGTCTCTTGCTGCGCTTTTTTGTTTTCGCATTGCAAATCGCGGGCACAATTGCAGCGCAGTCCACATCACTTTCGCAGATTTTTGGTGGTTCAGCGGGCGTTGATCCACAACCGGCGATGGGGCATGTGCTGGTCGTATCGGGCCTCGCGCTTGCCGCAATGATGGGGCTACACGTTCAGTTTGCCGCCTACATCCTTCAGACCTACAGCCTTGTTCCTATCGGCGCATTCCTGTCACCAGATGTTGCCGTCGAACTGGGCGTGCGCGCGGTTGGCAAAACCTTCGCACTCGGGTTCACCCTGGCGGCACCGTTCTTGATTGCGTCCCTCATTTACAACGTCACGCTGGGCGTCATCAATCGCGCGATGCCTCAGCTTATGGTTTCTTTTGTTGGCGCGCCCGCAATTACGGCGGGGGGGCTGCTCTTGTTGATGTTGACCGCGCCATTGATGCTTTCGCTTTGGATCGAGGCGTTTGCACTTGTCGTCATGAACCCGGCGGAGGGTTGGGAATGAGCGCGGATGGTGGCGACGAAGACAAGCAATTTGAACCCAGTCAAAAGAAGCTGGACGACGCGCGAAAGAAGGGTGAGGTGCCCAGGTCGGTCGATTTGACGACGGCGGCGGCATATGGCGGGCTGCTGGCAGCAGCCTTCGCGTTTGGACCCGCTGCGATGGTTGGCCTCGGCGACGCTCTCATGATCCTGCTTGATCAATCTGACCGCTTGGCGCGGGTCACGTTCGGCGGATCGCAGTCGCCCATGATGGGGGGAGTGCTGTGGCAGGTGGTGACGTCCGTGGCACCGATATTTGCTGTCCCGGCGATATTTGCGATTGTCGCTGTGATTGCACAGCGTGCCTTTATCGTGGCCCCTACCAAAATCAAACCAAAACTCTCGAATATTTCGTTACTTCAGGGGTTTAAGAAGAAATTTGGCCGGAACGGGTTCTTTGAATTTGCAAAGAGTTTCTTCAAGCTGATGATTTTTGGCACCGTCCTGTTTCTGTTTCTCTGGCACCAATTGGATCACATGATTGGGGCCATGTTCATGTCGCCCGGCATGATTGTTGTTGAACTGCTACGGCTTGTGTTGGCCTTGCTTTTGATTGTTCTTGCCATCGCGCTTCTGATCGGGGCTGTCGATTTTCTGTGGCAACGGGCGGAACATCTGCGCAAGCATCGCATGTCACGCAAGGAGATGATGGATGAGCTGAAGCAGTCCGAAGGCGACCCGATGATGAAGCAACAGCGTCGTCAAAAAGGGATGGATCTGGCGACCAATCAGATGCTGGCGGATGTTCCGGATGCAAATGTGGTCGTGGTGAACCCCACTCACTATGCCGTGGCGCTCAAATGGGATCCAACATCCGCAACCGCTCCGATCTGTGTTGCCAAAGGTACGGATGAAATCGCGGCGAAAATTCGCGAAGTGGCGTCAGAGAATGGCGTCCCCCTTCACTCTGACCCGCCCACGGCACGTGCGTTGCATGCGACGGTCAAGATAGGGGATGAGATTCCGCCTGATCATTATCAGGCCGTCGCGGCGGCAATTCGATTTGCAGAAAGCATCCGGGCCAAGGCGTCGGCATGGCAGTAAAGGCAGATCAGCTCGCCGATTTGCTGGACTTGGCCCAGGTCGCCTTTGCATCTGAACAGTCCAAGCTTGCAGCCCTTTCGCGCCGGGAAAGCGCCATCAGGGCTCAATTGGAAACGTTGATTCAGTCGCGCGCGCAAAGTGCACTGCTCAAGGACGCAGAAAGCGCTGCGATGAAAGCCGGTGCAGAAGTGCGCTGGCACCGCTGGATCGATACCCGTCGGGAGACACTGAACAGGGAACTGGCGCAGGTCATGGCGTTGCGCGCGCAATCGGTCGCGGCCGTTCGCCGTGCTTTCGGAAAGAAAGAGGCCCTTGCCGGTTTGCTGTCGCAGTCGAAGGCCGCCGATAAACTTCAGCGGGCACGCCGCCAGGATCAGACGTCTTGACGCACGATATCCAGTACAAGCACGTCCAGCACTTTGCTCTCCAGGACAGACTGCGCACTGTTGAGCAAATCTTGTCTGAGGGTCCGCATGTTGCTGGTGCTTGTAAAATTGCCTGAAAAACCGCCGATGTTCGCATGGTTGAACATCACCTGCAGCAGGCCATCGCGCAATCGCGGCTCCACGGCAAAGACGGCATCTTCGCCGCCCGGCGGGACGGCGATACCAATGCTCAGCACGACCATTGCAGCAATTTTGTCATCAGCAATGACGGGGATCACGAACTGGTCCTCCAATTTGGCGTAGGCCACCTCTTCTACCGGAACGTCCTTTGCCTCTGTTTTTGGTGTTTCGGCATGAACTGCGGTCTCTCCCGGCAGGCAATTTGCCATGTCTTCCCCATGTTCCTCTTGAGGTGCCGGTTTTAGCACAATGGCCGCACCGACGCCCGCACCAGTGCCGACCAAAAGCAAGATCAAAGGAATGAGAAGTTTCATAGCGGCGAGGTCTCCAATCAGAAGGGCAGGATCGCTTCGACGGCTTGCTGGCCGTAGCGCGGTTGCTGCATGTCAGTGATCTGTCCACGACCGCCATAGGAAATCCGAGCCGACGCAATCTTGTCGTATGTGATTTCGTTCTGGCGGGTCACATCGGCCGGACGTACAAAGCCCGACACCAGAAGTTCCCGCAGCTCAAAATTGACGCGGACCTCTTGTTGACCCTGAATGGCGAGGACACCGTTCGGCAAAACGTCCGTGATCGTGGCAGCGACGCGCAACGTCAGTTTTTCGTTCCGGCGCACCGAACCATCACCAGCCGACGAACTCGAAGAGTTAATACCCACGGCGTTGCCAAGTGACGCACCGTCCGGAAGCCGCGGATCGACCCGTTGCGGCAGGCCAAGCAATTGCGGGACGGCCATTTGTTGTGCCGCGCTGCGCGAACGATCCGACGAATTCGAAATTTCGGCCTGATCGTCAATTTCGATGACAACGGTCAGGATATCCCCGCGCTGCATCGCCCGCCGATCACCAAGCAACGACCCGCGGTCACCCGTCCAGAGTGAGGCGCCTGATCCGGGAAAGTGTGGCGCACGGTCCACGACCTGAGGAAGGCTATATGTCACCATCGCCGTCCGGTCGTCGGTTGCGACGATTGATGTCATCTCTGGCGCTTTGCCAAGCGGTGTGCTGCTGCATCCGGCAAGCAGCAAAAGGGCAAGAATACTAGCGCGAAACATAAGCGGCTCCATCTTCTCCGATCCGGGCGGACACGGTACTGCGTGAGCTGAGGTTCATGACGCGCACCATCTCGCCAATGCCAGCGCGTCCAAGTGAACGGCCCTCTGTCGCGATATAAAGGCCGCCCGTGTCGTAAATCAGCGGCACGATTTCATTGCGATCGACAATCGCAGGAAACCCGACGTCGGCGGGGCGAACAGGTCGTCCTGCATAAAGGGCGACGCGCGCCTCCATCCCGACCAGCAGAAGCGGGTCATCGACACCGCCATTTGCAGCGACGTTGCGCAAGAGCAGGTCTTCTTCCCGGATCAGGGATTGCGCCGGAATTGTACGGGCGGCGACCAGCACGTCTGCGGCAGCCGGGCCGGCAATCATGAGTAAAAAGGCAATAAGACGGATCATCGGATCTGCACCATGGCGCCCAACATCTGGTCGCCTGCCGTAATCACCTTGGAGTTCAGCTCATAACCGCGCTGCGCCTCAATCAGGTCAGTCACTTCTTTCACCGGGTCGACAGAGCTATCTTCAAGATAACCTTGCCGCAGCACGCCGAGCCCATCCTGTCCGGGATCATTGACCACCGAAGGTCCTGAGGCTGGCGTTTCAATGAAAAGGTTTGAGCCAATCGCTTCCAGCCCCTTGGGGTTCGTAAAGCTGGCGAGCGTGAACTGGCCCAGCAGTTGCGGCTGTATCTGGTCAACGAAATAGGCATAAACTTCGCCCTCGGCGTTGATCGAAATGGACCGGGCGTCCTGCGGAATCGTGATGTCAGGGACAACGGGATAGCCGTCGGCGGTGACAATCTGACCCTCGCCCGTTCGCTTGAGCGCGCCATCGCGGGTATAGGCCGGGACACCACTGGGCAGCGTCACCTCAAGATAGCCCTGACCCTCGATGGCGACATCCAGATCACCACCGGTCTGCCCAAGAGCGCCCTGCGCCAGCATCATGCTGACAGAACTGGCTCTTACACCGAGGCCAAGCTGGACGCCTGTCGGCAGTTGGGTCCCATCAGAGGCGTTGATCGTTCCGGGACGCGCAAGTTGTTGATAATGCAGGTCCGCAAACTCTGCCCGGCGCGCGTTGTAGCCGGTTGTGGACATGTTGGCGAGGTTGTTGGAAATCACCTCGACCCGCATTTGTTGGGCGGTCATACCAGCCGCAGCAATTTTGAGTGCACGCATTGGGATTCTCCTGCTTTAGCGTCCGGCGGACTGAATGACGTTACGGATGCGTTCGTCTTCCTTGTCCAGGAAGGTCTGGCCAAGTTCATAGGCGCGCTGCACCTCGATCATCCGGCTGATTTCAAGGATGGGATTCACATTCGAACCCTCCAAATAGCCTTGCACCATGCGTCCATCCGGCGCGGGCGCAAATCCGCCGGGCGTTTCAAACATTGTGCCACTTTGGCGGGTCATGTCATTGGGGTCATTTGGGACCACAAGACCGATCTGACCAATCGGATCCCCACCGGCGCTGATCGTGCCATCTGCGGCAATCCCAATCGGGCCAACACCCTGAGGAATAAAGACCGGAGCCCCCCCCGCGTCGAGCACAGGGTTCCCGTCCATTGTCACCAGATCGCCGTTCGTGTCGGGCGTAAATGAACCAGCACGGGTCAGGCGTGGCCCCGCGGAAGTGTCGATCAGGAAATATCCATCGCCTTCGATGGCGAGGTCAAAGCTGCCGCCGGTCTGGGTCAACGTCCCTTGGGTCATATCCGTGTGTCGAACCCGCGCAGCGGCCAGCGACAAAGATGGATGATCCGGCCCGAGGTCTGACACATATTCGGAAAACAAAAGCCCCTCAGCCCGAAACCCGGTCGTAGAGGCATTGGCGACATTGTTTGCGATGATCCGCAGTTCCGACATCAGGCCGGATTGGCGGGTGAGCGTGGCATAGGTGGCGTTTTCCAAATCAGCCTCCGGCGATCATGGGGATAAGGGTGGCCTGAAAAAAGCTGACCAGCGTTTCGGTCATGAACGCCATGGTGATCCAGAAGACTGCGACGATCGCCCCAAGTTTGGGTACAAATGTCAGCGTCATTTCCTGAATGGATGTCAGCGCCTGAAACAAGCCAACCGTCACACCCGTCACAAGCGCGACGGTCAAAATAGGCAGAGAGATCAGAAAGGCGATCCACAGACCCTGCCGCAGCGTGTCGTAAAACAGCGCTTCTTCCATTAGACGGGCATCCGCAGAATTTCCTGATAGGCCTCTACAACTTTGTCGCGCACGGTCACTGCGGTTTGAACTGCCAGCTCGGTCTGGGCCAAGGCGTGGACCAATTGATGCGGGTCGGCACCTTCGGTCATGGCTTGCATCGCGGTATTTTCGCTGGCCTGCAGCGTTGCCATAAAATCCTGTGCGGCACCCAGCGCACTGGCCGCCGGGTCGGGTTGTGTCGCTGACCGGCTGGCGGCGTAATTCTGGGCAACAAGCGTATTGCGAATATCCATTTTGCTGTCTCCTATTTCTTGAGCAGATCATTCAGGGCAGATGACATTTGCCGCACCTGATCAAACATCTTGAGGTTCGCCTCATAGCTGCGCTGCGCCTCGCGGGCGTCCGCAATCTCGACCAGCAGGTTGACGTTGGATCCGTCGTAATGCCCCGTGGCATCGGCCATCGGATGGGTCGGGTCAAAAATGCGGTCGAGCGCCGTTGGATCAAGGCGCAAGTCCCCGGCCTGAACGGCACCCGTCCCTCGGGCGCCGTTCATCACCTCTTCGAATGAGATCGTTTTGCGCCGGTAGCCCGGCGTATCGGTATTGGCAATGTTTTCGGAAACATGCCGCAGCCGGTTTGCTTGTGCCTTCAGGCCGCTGGTCGCGACACTGATTGCTTCACTGAAATCTGTCATTTGTAGTCCTTAGCGCCCAAGAGACGTGCGCAGCACTGTCATGGTGTGGCGATAGATGGTCAGGGCGCGGTTGTGTTCTCGCGCGATATTGACGGCGTTCATCATCTCTTCCTCGATGGAAACCGCATTGCCGTTAGGGGATGGCTCTGCCCCGCCCAATTCGATCTTCGCCGCGTGCGCGGTTTGGCCATGACCGACGTGGCCAGGACGCGTTGCGCGCATCTGCGAAGCGGGGTCTTTGGCGTAGCTTTCGGAAAAAGTGCCGATCTTTTGCGCGATATAACCGGGTGTGTCGGCGTTTGCGACATTGCGGGCGGTCGTTGCCTGTCGGGCACCTGCATGTCGGGCCATATCGTGTGCTGTCTGAAACAGCGCCAGTGATTGATACATCGGGGCTTCTCCCTCGTGCTGATGAAACGAAGCATTAAGGGTGATTCCTTAAAAAGGTGTTCAATTGCGAAAGGGAATCTTTGCCATGACCGCAACTTTGATCGACCGCATGACTGTTGCAATGACCGATTTGCGCAGTGATTACCCTGTGGGTCGCGTGCTCGCCGTCACCGGTGCCGCCGTTCAGGTCGGTGGTTTGATGCATGTTCTGCGGTTAGGGGATCGGCTTGTTATTCAGGCGCATGGTGACTGGATGCGGGCAGACGTTGTGCGATTGGATGCTGGCGTGGCGCACGCGCTTGTGGATGGGCCATGTGACGGCATCGCGTTGAATGATGCGGTGCAATACCTGCCCAAGCCGCGCTTTGCCCCGGATGACAGTTGGATCGGACGGGTCATTGATCCTGACGGCAAGCCTTTGGATGGGCGCGCACTTTTGCCGGGACTGGGCTGGGCGAACTTGCAGAATCCGCCGCCGCCCGCACATCGCCGCCGCGCCCTGGGTGAGCGGTTGGAAACCGGATTGGCAGTGATGAACACGCTTCTTCCGCTGGCGCGGGGGCAACGGGTCGGGCTGTTCGCAGGTTCTGGTGTCGGGAAATCCTCCTTGTTGGCTGATCTGGCACGCGGCGTTGACGCCGATGTTATCGTGATTGCGCTCGTCGGAGAGCGTGGGCGAGAGGTGCGCCACTTCACCGAAAATGTCCTCGGTCCGGAAGGGATGAAGCGGACCGTGGTTGTGGCAGCCACCTCTGACCGGGCGCCGCAGGTCCGTCGCAGGTGTGCCTGGGCAGCGACGGCAACTGCAGAGTACTTTCGCGATCAAGGCAAGCAGGTGCTGTTATTGGTCGATTCAGTGACGCGCTATTGTGAGGCGCATCGCGAAGTCTCTGTCGTGGGGGGGGAGCAGGCCAATCTCCGAGGTTTCCCGCCGTCAACTGCGGGTGCAATCGCGTCACTTTGCGAGCGGGCCGGACCAGGAGAAGATGCCAGCGGCGACATCACCGCTGTTTATACGGTGCTGGTGGCCGGGTCCGATATGGAAGAGCCGGTGGCGGATATGCTCCGCGGCGTTCTGGACGGTCATATCGTGCTGGATCGCAGCATCGCAGAGCGGGGCAGGTTCCCTGCAATTGATGTGTTACGGTCGGTTTCGCGCTCATTGCCAGAGGTCGCTGATCGTGTCGAAAACGCTTTGTTGTCGGATGCGCGTGCCCATCTGGCGACCTACGACAAGGCATCGCTCATGGTGCAGGCCGGTTTGTATGAGGCAGGATCCGATCCGATGATCGATGCGGCTATTGCATGCTATGGCCCGCTGGAAAAATTCATGACCATCAAAGACAAACGCGATGCCCGCGCTCACTTTGCGCTTCTGAAAAAAGCCTTGGCGCATGCAGGGTCTCATGACGCGGCATAACGTCTAAAAGAATTGACACACCGACGTTGAGTCAATGAAGTCGGCGCGCTAACAACGAAAATTACGCCGCGGTCTGAGATACATCTATGATGACTGTGTAAGTAGTGTCCTAAGGCCCGCGACGCATTTCAAAACGTCAATTTTTGAACTGGGCTAGGAACGGATTGAAGCAGCGTCAATGCGACGCTTCCACCGGTCGCAGCACTCAATTGATTGGCCTCTGAACGCACAAGAAACAAGCGTATCAAATCTTCCTGAAGGTCAGGGTCAGTGAAGGCGCTGACATCGTCAGTCCCAAATACTGCTTCCGCACGATCCCGAAAGGCTTCCAGTTGCTGATCGATATCGATCGTTCCAATACTCGCGGGCAAACCGAGCGCATTTTCAAAGACCTTTCGCAAAGGCGCGTCCCCCATGATAGAGAACCAGCGCCCGGTATTCGTCTGATTATTCTCGACTATATCGCGCAACTTGTCAGTCGTGTTGAGCGCCAGACGCATGTCCTGATTGCTTTCGCCGACAGCGCGCGCGAATTGCTCTTTTTCAAATCTGCCGACAATTTCGTCGGCAAAAAAGGTCAGCCCGGTTCGCGGGATGCTGCCCTTGCCCAATCCGAAGGCCGAAGCGAATGCGAAGTAGCGTTTGTCAGACAAGCGATTGGCGAGTGCGTCTTCATCGATTATGCCGTCGCCAAGGACTTTTTTGATGAAGAATTTGTTGTTGATGTCTTCGTCCAAACCAAAGGCACCGAGGGCCACGCTCAGAAGTCGACGATCCGCAACCAATTCTTCTGCACTGTTCACCTTGGCGATGTTTTCGCGAAAGTAGGTCGTGTCACGGATGATCGGTTGACTCTTGTTGAATGTTTCTTGCTGCGGTTCGAGCGTCCGTTGCAGGAACCGCCAGCCGACATAGCCAGTCAGGGGTACAATAGGCTGGAAAGTCATTGTGGTTGCGCCGCCATCAGACGATCCTCTTGCGGCAAGAGCGCGCGAAGCGCCTTGAGGGCGCGATAGAAGTCGTCCGCTCGGACGGCCTTTGTTGCTTGTGAAAGATGGGCGTGGCTCTCTTCGTCCATCAGGACTTGGCTCAATTGATTGATCCCGCTCATCATTTGGGGCCCTGCCTCTTGCGGCGAAACATCACCGGACAGAACCAGCTGCGCAATATAGCACACCCGACGCACCGGGGTGTTTGCCTCGCCGGGATGAATAGCATCGCGGAGCCGCAGGATGTTGGCGTTTGGCGTAATGATTGACAGTTTGCTGCGCCGATCCCCGTTTTCGATCACTGCGCCGTTTACGAGGACACGCTCATGCGGATTGAGCTTGAGAACCAGGCCGCTCATGTCGCGCCCACTGCGCTTCGCAGACCCCTGATTACGGAGGTATTTATATCAATCAGCGCCTGTAAATCAGCGTCTCCACGCAGGAATTTCTGGCTATGAATGTCTGTGAACTCTGCCAGATAAAAAATGCTTGCGCGGAGTTCCTGGGGCAGCCCATTTGCAGCGTCTGCCACATCGACCGCCAGTGCCGTCCACATTTGACGGTTGTCGTGAACGGCAGAGACGATGCTGGCATAGCTGGCGTCTGTTTGCGAAAGGCGACTGGTGATTTCTGAAATGAGTTGTGCTTCGATAGATCGCGGTGTGCGAATGGAAGCAGTAGAGGGTGCATAGGCTTGACGGGCCAGTTCAATAGCGTTCACGGCGGATCCTTCCGGGGCGGTGTGAAACCAAACGCGATTTTATCGCGCAAAAAAGTGAGGTGTCGGAGGCACCATTGGCGCCTCCGACCAAGCCCTTAACGGAAGAGCGACAGGATCGTCTGTGGCGCCTGGTTCGCAATGGACAGCGACTGGACACCCAACTGCTGCTGAACCTGAAGTGCCTGCAGACGGGCGGACGCTTCTTCCATGTTGGCGTCAACGAGCGTGCCGATGCCCGACTTCAGAGCGTCGGTGAGTTTCGACACAAAGTCGGCCTGCGTCTCAATCCGACCCTGTGCCGAACCAAAGTTCGCCGCCGCGTCAATGGAGGTCGCGGTCAGACTTTCGATTGCGGCAAGCGCTGCGGCCGCGCCATCATCGGTTGTGGCATCGAGTTCAGACAGAAGCTGCAGACCACCACTTACGGTGCCACCGGCATCCAGATCGACGTTCGCGGCAGCAGAAGCAGCAAGCGCCGTTGTTGTGTTGTTAACAACACTGATAACGTTGCCGCTGACAGTTACCGTGAAGTCATCGGTCAGACCCTGTTCGGCCAGACGGAAATTCATGATGTCCGCCATGCCTTTAGCGATGTCTGCGGTCGTATCACCGTCTTTGGCGACATAGAGGGCTTCCCCCTTGGTCGGGTCAACACCAGCAGCAGTGGCAAACGGTGTGCCCGATGCAGCGGCGTCAAAGATGGTCATATCAAAGCCGTAGCTGTCACCAGCCATAACCGTCTTGGTACGGCCCGCGGTCGTTGCTTCGCCGTTGATGGTGTAGGTTGCTGCACCTGCGCCACTCGCGCCTGCAGTACCTGCTGCCGTCATCGCGGCGGCGGCCAGTGCGAGCGTACCTTTTGTGCCTGCAACTGTGCCAAGATCCTGCTTCGCAACAGAGATATCGCTGGATGTAACGCCGGTGGAAGACCGATCAAGCGATGACAGCACCCGCGTGATACCAGTATCGTCGACGTTTCCGGCGGCGGTGTAAGCCGTGGTCGTTTCGGCGTTTGACAGCAGATTCAGACCATTGAACTGTGCTGCGCCGACCACAGAGGTGATCTGATCGCGCAGTGCTTCGATGTCTGTCTGCAGCTTTTCGCGGTCAACGTTGGATTCTTGGGACGCAACAATCCGGTCCTTCATCTGCACCAAAAGATCGGTGACAGTCTCGGACGCCTGACGGGCCACAGAAACAGTCGACTCGCCCAGGGACAAGCTGGAAGAAATAGCCTTGAAACCCTGAACATCGGATTCCATGACCTTGGAAATCGCCCAGATGGCAGAATTGTCCTTGGCGCTACCAACAGCCTTACCTGTCGAGATCTGCGCCTGTGTTGTGGCGAGGTCCTTGTTGATGGATTTCAGAGTTTGCAGCGCAACCATTGCGCCATTGTTTGTCAGAATGCTTGACATGTTTTGTTTTCCTTTCGCGGTCTGCTTTGCAGCCACTTGATGGGGATCGTCCGCCACTGCTTTTGGGCGGTACCATGACGTCATTCTGACGTTTTCGTCGGCAACTTTGGCCGACAAGACTACCGTTTTGGTGGCCTGATCTTTGAGCGATCAACGGTGAACGGTGGGTTAATGCGGATCGGTCATTTCCACACAATTTGATTGAATTGCGTGTCTAAACCTTGTGCTCCATGCCTCCGTTTGATCGTGCCACAGTTTGCTTGCTGCCCTTTGAATCATAGATGTTGAGGCCAGATCGCACCGCGCGCAATGCGGTCAAACGCTCTTGCGCTGCGCGCATTCCGCTTAAGGCTGCTTCCAAAAGCTTTGCGTTATGATCGGCGCTATCCCGTAGCTTTCGTGCTTGACCCGCACTCAACCTGAGCGCCGACAGATCCTGCACCAGCTCAACCTTTTGACTTGTCAGCTCTGCTACTTTCGCCAGATGACCCGCACGCAATGCGGCCCGCTCTTCGTCCAGAAGCTTCATTGCGTTTGTAAATCTCGCCTTATGCATCAGCGCGCGCCTTCATCGCGTTGAAGAGCGATTCGGCCAGGCCAATCCCACCAGCCCGCACCAGTTCCTCTGCCTGCGCCTCACGCAGGAAAGACGAAAACTGTTCTTCGCCAATCCCGCCGCCAAACGCACCACTTTGGGCATCTAGGCCCGCGGATTTCAGCATCTCGGCAAGGAAAGTCGCCTCAAGCTTGGCTGCGGCATCGCGCAACTTGTCATCGTTCCCGTATCGCACCAGTTCGGGCGGCGGAACAGTTGCGGGCAAGACCGGTATCGGCGTCATGGGACCTCCTGAACTTTTTTTCCTTTTGACCGATATCGGTAAACATTCCGTAAGCCTCTTGCGGCATTTCTGCGCAATCGAATGAAGAGATGGAGGATCGGATGCGCGACGCCATACAGGTGCTTATGACGGCAGGTCAGGTTCCGGAATCAAAGTCGCTTGTCCTGGACGGCGAAATAGCAGAATCCCCAGCATTTGCGAGCGTTTTCGCGGACGCGAATGATGTTGAAACCCATCAGGCTTTGCCGCTGCAAGTCACAGCAGAGGCTGAAGAGCCGAAGGCCGACGTCGCCGCTGCCGAATCGCCGGACGTCGAGGTGGCAGCGACCGTGGTTGAAACCCCAAAGGCTTTAAAGAAAGCGTCTTTGACGCCTCAACCTGATCCCGAGAAACCATTGCCGCAGACGCAACCAAGGTCCCAATCGGGCGATCAGGCACCGCCCGATCCTGCCGCGGTTGAGCCTACGACGTCGAAAGGTGAGCGCACCAACCCGGCGACGCAACCGCAAACGGAGCGGGCAAGTTATGCGCAGGCCGCGCTGGCCAAAGCGGCAGAAAGCAAGGGAAAATCCCCGGCAACGGATCGGCAAATGCCGATTGCGAATGAGGGGTTTTTCCCGCCCAAAGCCGAACAGGCACTGGCAAGACAGGTCTCATTTCAACCGCCGAGTCAGCGGCCTTCTCTGCCCATCCAAACCGAAGACGTCCCAAGAAGGACCGGACACCGTTTTGATGAACGGGTGAAGGTGCCTGAAACAATGCGCCCGTCCTCCTCGCCAGCCGAGGTAGCCAAACCTTCTTCGAAAATCCCTTTGACCACTGCGCCAGTCTTTGCGCTTACGTCAGAGCACGGCGGACTTTTTGCATTGGAAAGTGACAGCGAGAGCATATTGTTGCAGCAACCGCGTGCATTGACCGGACCTGACGGATCGATCGTGGCACGCAGCATTACCACGTCTGCGCCGCAGGTTCAGGCAGAAGTGGCGCGTAACATCGGCGGCCAGCTCGCCGTGGCGATCTCTCAAACTAAACCCGGCATAACCGAAGTTGCGCTTAGCCCCCAGGAGTTGGGGCGCGTTCGCATGACGCTTTCGGCGCAGGACAACGCCATGGTTCTGTCAATCATGGCCGAGCGGCCGGAGACCCAGGAACTGATGCGGCGACATATCGATCACCTCAATCAGGAATTCCGCAATCTGGGGTTCGCTGATGTAAAATTCAGCTTTGATGATGGTACGGAAAATCAGCATCAAAAAACAGACGGACAGAACGGCGCGGTTGAGGCGCCGCATGACGCGGTGGCCGCCGCAGATGATGTGCCGGTCCGATCCCCCATACCAAATGACGCCGCACTGGATTTGCGGCTCTAGCGAAGGAAGTCACGATGGAAGTAACAAGTCCGACGAATCCGACGACAGCAAAAGCGCCGTCACCACCGGCGAGCAAAGAAATCAGCTCTGATTTCGAGACGTTCCTCAAGATGCTGACCGTTCAGATGGAAAATCAGGACCCTTTGAACCCAATTGAGTCTTCGGATTACGCCGTGCAACTCGCGACGTTTTCCGGGGTTGAGCAGCAGGTCCAAACCAACGACCTGCTGCGCGACCTTGTGGCGCAGATGGGTGCCGGTGGTATGGCGCAAATGGCCGGTTGGGTCGGGATGGAGGCACGAACATCAGCGCCGGTTTCCTTTGATGGTACCCCGTTGACGCTGTCCACGGCACCTGCCGCCTTGGCTGACAAAGTGGAACTGGTGGTCATGGACGACCGCGGCGCAGAGGTACAGCGCCTGCCGATGGCCGCCTCTGACACAGAGGTCACATGGGCTGGAGTGACGGCTGATGGCAGCCCTCTCCCGGCCGGAATGTACAGCTTTGAGGTGGTCAGCATGATGCAGGGCCAAGAGATTGGCCGTTCCAAGGCAGAAACCTACGCCCGAGTGACCGAAGTCCAGTCAGCGGGCGGTCAGACGACGCTTGTTTTGGCTTCGGGTCAAAGCATACCGGTCACAGAGGTGACGGCTGTGCGAGAGCCGGACGGCGCTGCAGGTTAAAGCAGGGCTTGCAATGCCCAGGCGGCCCCAACCAAGGTCGCACCCAGCGACATCCAGGCCAGACGTGCGCGCAGCCGTTGTGGCTTGGGCGGTGGCGGCGGATTGTTGAGACGGATCAATTGTTCTTCTGCCAGCCGCGGCAGTTGCGGCCCAAACCGTGCAATGATCCGCGCAGTTTTCAGCAAGTCGTTCGCCAGCGCCTTTGGCCCGATTGATTTTGTAACATAGTCCTGCACGATGGGTTGGGCGACCTGCCAGATATTCATGTGTGGATCCAAAGATCGCGCAACACCTTCGACCACGACCATCGTGCGCTGAAGCAGGATCAGCTCGGTCCGGGTTTCCATGCCAAACCGTTCGGTCACTTCAAAGAGATATGCCAGCAATCGCGCCATCGAAATGCGGCTCGCATCCATGCCAAAGATCGGCTCACCCACGGCGCGAAGCGCGCGCGCAAACTCATCAACATCACGGTCCGCTGGCACATAGCCCGCTTCAAAGTGGACCTCGGCCACGCGTTGATAATCCTTGCGAATAAAGCCGAACAGGATTTCCGCATAAACCCGTCGGGTGTATTCGTCGATCCGCCCCATGATGCCAAAATCAAAGGCGATAATCTCTCCGTTGGCGGCGACTTTCAGGTTGCCCTGGTGCATATCGCCGTGGAAATAGCCGTCGCGCAGTGCCTGATTCAGGAAAACCTGCAAAACCCGCGCGGCAAGCGCGCGCCGGTCGTGGCCTGCCGCGTCCAGGGCAGCATTGTCGCCGATATTGGTGCCCTCGGCCCAGTCCAGCGTCATCACCCGGCGCCCTGAAAGGTGCCACCGCACTGCAGGCACCTGAAAACCCGCATCACCGTCGGTGTTGGCCGCAAATTCGGACGCCGCAGAGCTTTCCAGCCGCAGGTCCAATTCTCCTGTCACAACGCCTTCAAAGTGTTTGATGACTTCCATCGGGTGCAACCGTCGCGACGACGGGGACAACAACTCGATTGCGCGGGCGGCAAAGTAGAACGCATCTATATCCTTGCGAAACGCCTTTTCGATGCCGGGGCGCAGTACCTTGACCGCGACCGCATCTCCGCCCTCGACCAGATGTGCCTTGTGAACCTGCGCCAAAGAGGCCGCAGCAACCGGTTCGGAAAAGCTTGAAAAGACATCCCCGACAGACATCCCGATTTCGCGCTCAACTTCGGCCTTTGCCTCTGCCACGGGAAAGGGCGGCAGCTTGTCTTGTAAGACACGCAACTGCACCGCCAATTCGTCGCCGACGACGTCGGGCCGGGTGGACAGGATTTGACCGAACTTGATGTAGGCGGGCCCCAGGGCGGTCAATGCCCGCACCGCAGGTGGCATCGTCACGTTGCCCTTGTATCCCAACCACTGAAACGGCCAGACCAGCCCGCGGAACACACCACGCAGCAGTGGTCCTGCTTCAAAGGCGTCCAGCACGACTTTCATCGCGCCTGTGCGTTCCAGCGTCGCGCCTGTCCTGATCAGGCGGATGATGTTGTGGGGGCCGCGCAAGTTACAGCTTCCAGCCGGAATGCAGGGCGGCCACACCCATCGTCATATTGCGATACTTCGCATTGCCGAAACCGGCCGTCTGGACCATCCCCAGAAAGGTTTCCTGGTCAGGGAATTTACGAATGGATTCAACAAGGTATTGATAGCTGTCACGATCCCCCGCAATCATCTGACCCATGCGGGGTATGACGTTAAAGGAATAGGCGTCATAGGCGGCCTGCATTGCAGGATTGGGCAGTTGGCTGAATTCCAGTACCATCAGGCGCCCGCCGGGCCGCAAGACGCGATATGCTTCATTCAGCGCTTCTTGTGGGCGGGTCACGTTCCGGATGCCGAAGCTGATGGTGTAGACGTCAAAAGTATTGTCGGGAAATGGCAGCGCCATTGCGTCGCCCACGACCCAATCAAGGCTGTCAGCCATTTGCGCAGCTTCGGCCCGTTTGCGGCCTTCAACCAGCATCGGTTCGGTCAGGTCCAGCACCGTGGCATGCCCTGACCCTGCCCGCTTGAGGAACCGGAACGAAATGTCGCCTGTCCCACCGGCCACGTCCAAAAGGCGTTGGCCCGGTCGCGGCGCCAGCCAGTCCATCATTGCGTCTTTCCAGACGCGGTGAATGCCCGCCGACATGACGTCATTCATGATGTCGTACTTGCTGGCGACAGACGAAAACACACCCTGCACGCGCCCGGCCTTGTCACCTTCGGCCACGGTTTCATTGCCAAAATGCGTCGTCTTCTGCGTGTCGTCGGTCATGTCACTCAATCGCCTTAGTCGCGTCGCAAAGGGGTTATACCCAAGTGCGCAAAGACACAAATTGTCATTACGCCACAGGAGACAAGGCCAATGTTGCTGTTGATCATTTTTGGGTTGTTCAGCTTAGCATTGGTCGTGATCGGTGCGCTGGTGGTTGTCTATTTTGGCCCCATTCTGCTGGCTTGGGTGCTTGGCCGAAAGTTGCGCGATGCAGCACGGCAAAAAGACAGTCGCGGGCGGCCCGTCCAAATGAATGCGATGGCAAATGCTGGATTCGGCAATCTTCCGATCGGGGCCGGCTTTTTCGCGTCATTAGGAGAGGACGCTGGACCACAAGTGGGCGTGGGCGAGATCGTGATGCGCCCCACCTGGGGCGTCAGGGTCAGCGGCATCGTGTTTTCGGGTCTGCTGATCTACATCTCTCACATCGGCTATGGCGATTTTGTGCCAGCCTCACCCTATACGTGGCCCGTAATCGGGGTCGCCCTGATTTATGCAGCGCTGGCCACAAACATTTACGAAGTGCGCTATGACCGCGAAGGTTTTAGCGTCAGCGGGTTTGCCCGAAGCCGAAAGAACGTGAAGTGGAACGACCTCGCGCACATCACGGACAACGGCCACTACCTTTATACCTTCAAGACTTTTGGCGGCAAAAAGGTCGAGGTGCAGAAATACCTTGTAGGCGTTCGCGATTTCCTGACCTATGCGCAGGATCAGATGGATTACCACAACAGGCCCTGAATGCCCGAGTTGCCAGAGGTTGAAACGGTGCGCGCCGGACTTGCCCCCGTCATGGAAGGGCAGGTGATTGCGCGCGCTGACGTCAACCGCCCTGATCTGCGCTGGCCGTTCCCAGATCGCATGGCCGCACGCCTGACAGGCGCACGGGTGCTGGGTCTGCGCAGGCGGTCCAAGTACATTCTGGCTGACCTCGACACGGACGAAACCTTGCTGATTCACCTCGGCATGTCGGGCCGGATGTTGATCTCGGGTCACAAAGTTGGCGATTTCTTTCATGAACATCCCGCACCGGCCAAACATGACCACGTGGTTTTTCACATGGAGCAGGGCGTGCGGATCACGTTCAATGATGCCCGTCGTTTTGGCGCGATGGATCTGCTACCGACGGCCACGCAAGAGGATCACTGGCTCATTCGCGATCTGGGGCCAGAGCCTTTGGGAAATGCCCTGAATGAGGCCTACCTGATCGGAAAGCTGCAGGGCAAAAACACGCCCATCAAGACAGCCTTGCTGGACCAAAAGATTATCGCGGGGCTGGGAAATATCTATGTCTGTGAGGTGCTTTACCGGGCGCGCATTCACCCCGCGCGCAAGGCTGGGCGCATCAGTGCGGCGCGGGTTGCAAGCTTGGTGCCGATCATCCGGGATGTCCTGAATGAAGCAATTGCCGCTGGCGGATCTTCCCTGAAAGACTACCGCCGTGCTGATGGTGAACTGGGATATTTTCAGCATGGATTTCAGGTTTATGACCGCGAGGACCAACCCTGCGTCACCCCCGGTTGCGGTGCAGGGATCAAGCGAATCGTCCAGTCGGGACGCTCATCCTTCTTCTGTCCGCAATGCCAAAGATAGCTTGATTGCTTGTAAAAGATTTGCGAACCCAAGGGCCTGACCAGCGGCAAGGGAGAGCCTGATGGCCTATGAGACGATCGTTGTGGACGTTACCGATTACGTGGCACTTATTCGCCTCAACCGCCCCGACGCGCGAAATGCGCTGAACGCGCAGCTGTTGGGGGAACTATGCACAGCACTTGAAGATGCCGATCAAAGCGACAAGGTCCGCTGCATCGTGATCACCGGCTCTGACAAAGCTTTTGCGGCAGGCGCCGATATCACCGAGATGGCCGAAAAGACCTTTGTCGACATGTACACACGGGCATTTTTTCAGTCGGAAACCGAACGCTTCAACAATATCCGCAAGCCGATCATCGCCGCCGTTGCGGGCTATGCGCTGGGCGGAGGCTGCGAATTGGCAATGATGTGCGACTTCATCATTGCCGCCGACACTGCAAAGTTTGGCCAGCCAGAAATCAATCTCGGCGTCATCGCCGGTATTGGCGGCACGCAGCGACTGACACGGTTTGTGGGCAAGTCGAAGTCGATGGATATGCACCTGACAGGCCGCTTCATGGGTGCGGAAGAGGCGTTGACGTCTGGTCTTGTAAGCCGCGTCGTGCCTGCGAAAAAGCTTGTGGAAGAAGCGCGCGGCGCGGCCGAAAAGATCGCTGAAAAATCGCTGATCGCCTCCATGGCCGCCAAGGACGCAGTGAACCGCGCTTATGAAACCACCCTGGCCGAAGGCGTGAACTACGAACGCCGCCTGTTCCAGTCACTTTTTGCGACCGAGGACCAGAAAGAGGGCATGGCCGCTTTCAAGGAGAAGCGTGAGGCGCAAGTGCGCGACCGTTAAAGACGCGACAAGGTCCCGAAATCGCCGCTCAGCCGTAGCCCGCAAATGCGCGCCATATGCCAGGCCAGCACCAGATTGCTTGATAGAACCGGCAGACCTGTTGCGTCTTCAATCGGGTTGATGACGTCTAGCGTGCGCAAATTGGTGCAGGACAAAAACAGCGCATCAACGTCGCCTTCCTTGGCAAGCGCCGTGGCCGCATCAATGACAGAGCGCCCGTCGATCCGCGCAACCTTGGCTTCTTCCGCTTCGTCAAAACTGCCAAAAACAGGCGAGGTCACACCATTTTCGGCCAAAGTGTCCCGCAATGTCTGGCTCACTTCAGCGATGTAGGGCGACAGAAACCCAATCTTTTGGATGTTCAGCGCCGCGCAAGCCGCGATCAGGGCCGAAACGGGCTCTGTCACCGCATCTGTCGTCACTCCCTCTTTGATCAGGTCAGCGATGGCATCGGCACCGATGACGCTGGTGCCCGACGTGCAGCCGTAACCGGTGACATCAAATTGCAATCCGCGTGGCATAAGGGCCGCGGCCCCCGGCAGGTTCGCCCGCATCTGGGCAAGTGTGTCGCCGGTCACCTCGGTCGCTGATGGAATACGCGAAACATAAAGCGCCACACCGTCAACCGGCAGCATCCTGCGAAAGTCATGCTCGATCGTTTCGTCCGGTTGAAGCACGATCAGGCCCATCGTGGCCTTTGTCCCGATCCTTTCGGCGCTGGTATAGGCAAAGGTCATCCGATCACCACCATGTCCCGATTTGCGGGGCGGGACAGAAACGTTGCGCTGCCATTTGCGATCACAATGTTTTCCTCATGCACGATCATCCGGTCGCCCGCCGTTGCGATCCCGGGCTCCAAGGTCAGCACCATGCCGTTCTCCAGCACCGTGTGATCGTCGGGTATCAGTGACGGCCATTCCGTCAGCTGCATCCCCAGACCGTGGCCATAGCGCCCGGCATCCGATCCACCGGCGCCGCCCGTCAGCACCTTGTCCATTGCGTGGAACAAATCGGCAGCGGTCGCGCCCGGGCGCGCGATGTCGAGCGCGGCTTCTGTTGCATCGATCAGTCTTGCATGTGCTGCCGCCGCGCGGGGGCTTGGCGGTCCAATGCTGAAGTTGCGATCAAAGTCGCAAAAATACCCCTGTCGCACCAATCCGGTGTCCAACATCAACACGTCGCCCGTTTGCAAAGGCGCATCAGTCGCGGGTGAGATGACGTCATCATAACCGTCCGCTCCCGCGCCGCCCGCCAGATAGGGCACCCAATCTGCCCCTTCTTCAAGGCACAGGATCTGAAATTTTCGGAACACCTCTGCCAGGCTGCTGCCGACGCCCGTGATCTCGGGGACCCGATCAAAGGCGCGATTGGCAATCGTGCAGGCCTCGCGGATCATGGCAATCTCTGAGTCTGACTTGATCATGCGCAATCCGCGCATCAGCCCCGCATCGGGCACAACCTGGCAGGCCGCTTGGACAGAGGCGAAGTTCGCCAGCGGCATCCGCATGTGGGTTTCATGGCCCATCGGGACCGCGATCGGACCGGGGCAAAGTTCTTGCAGGGTTTCTATCAATAAGGACACGCCATCATCCGTCAGGTCAGGCGCGCGCCAGGTCCGGATATCGCTGATCCAGCCTCTGGCCATCAACGGCGCGCCAATGGCCGGGATAACGGCGACGGGATCGCCGCTTGCGGGCACAATCACAAACCATGGCCGGGTCGGGCTTTCCCAAAATCGGGTCAGGAACCCGGTGAAATAGCGCACCTCTGGTTCTGTCGTCAGCAAGAGACCGGCAAAACCCTGGACGGCCATCGCGGCCTGCGCCCGCTGCGTGCGGTCAACGAACTCTGACCGGTCAAAGACGCTCATGCAGGTCCCTCGCTCAGGATGCAAAGGACACGCGATGTGCCGTCGATGTCGAAGCGCCCTTCAGCACATAACAGCGTGACAAGGCCCGCGCCGCCGGATGGAGAAGTCGCAAGACCGGCGTCGGCCAACGCAGACATTGCTGTGTCCGCCTGCGCGTCGCTGATTGTGACAAAGTCATCAGCATCCCGCGCCAAGCCATTCAGCGCGATCAGTGATGGTTCCTTGCAATCAAGTCGCCCCATGTTGCTGTCTGGCCCGCTGGTGACGACGGCGTGTCCGGCCTTGATGCTTTCCATCAGCGCGGGGGCCGCGTCCGGTTCAACAACGATAATCCGCGGTGCGTCGCCCCAAACGTGGCGGGCATAAGCAGCGAACGCACCGGCCAGACCTCCGACACCGGCCTGCAAAAAGATATGCGTCGGTGTTTCCGGCACCTGTTGCACCACCTCTGCCGCCATGGCGACATATCCCTCCATCAAGCGGTGAGGGATCTGGATATAACCGTCCCAGGAGGAATCGGACAACAGCGTCCAGCCGTTAGCCTCTGCTGCGGCCTGCGCGCCAGCCATGCTTGCGGCATAATCGGTCCCT
Source organism: uncultured Paracoccaceae bacterium (assembly GCA_947493335.1). GTDB lineage: Bacteria > Pseudomonadota > Alphaproteobacteria > Rhodobacterales > Rhodobacteraceae > CANMYO01. The sequence continues at coordinate 733,358 of CANLQO010000002.1, forward strand.
TCGCGCACCACGGTTGCGCCCCGTTCGGCAAGGCGATCCGCAAAAACCTCAGGCACGGTGTCGGCGATATAGACCACCGATTGCGCGCCGAAAACGCGTGCCCCTGCGGCGACCGACATGCCATGGTTACCCGCACTCGCGGTGACATAGGTGCGCCCTTTGGCGCTGCCGTCTTCGGCGTCGCGGGCGATGACATAGGCGGCACCAAGGGCCTTGAAACTGCCCAATCCCATGCGACCGCGTTCATCTTTCACCCACAGGTTTGCCACCTCTGCCAGTCCGGCCACTTCAACCATCGGGGTCTCTGCATGATCAGGACACCGCATCAATCGAGCAGTGACGGCCCCGGCGTCGACAGACGGCATTGGGACATCAGGCAGCAGCGCTGCCGCGCCGCGATGAGGGTTCTTGACGTGTTGCACGGGTCGCTCCATTCACTGTGTTGCGAGACGCTAGACCGGGCACAGGTCAGCCGTCTATCCCACAGGACGCAAATAGTGCTTTTCACGCGCGCCTGACTTGTCTATACGCGCCGCTGAACATGCGTGTGATGCCCGCTTTGGCAGATTCGGCCGGTAAGAAACCCGGTGGGGCCATCAGGCGTATAAACTTGTATTTGATGAACCCGAACGAAAGACACGACACATGGCTAACACTCCGCAGTCCAAAAAGCGCGCCCGCCAGAATGAAGCCCGCTTTGCCGTCAACAAAATGCGCCGCTCGCGCATCCGCACCTACCTGCGCCAGGTTGAAGAGGCGATTGCCTCTGGCGACAGCAAAGCCGCGCAAGAAGCGCTGAAGGCTGCTCAGCCCGAATTGATGCGCGGCGTGACCAAAGGTGTGATGCACAAGAACACAGCCGCGCGGAAAATGTCGCGTCTGGCCGCCCGCGTTAAGGCTGTCGGCTAAATGCCACAGCTTGGTTCCGTTGGGCCATAGAATTGAGACTATTTGAGGCGCGCCGAAGTGGCGCGCCTCTTTGATTTTGGATCGTTTGGAAAAACTTTTCCCGTCGATTCAACGGGGTCAGAGATTCGAATTCCAATAGTGCAGAGTCAAGCGCGTTGTTCTGTTGAAGCGGCCCCAAACCCCTTGCTACGTTGACCCTGCGATTCACATCGTTCCGGGGGGGACATGAGGGTTCAGCATCGATAAGAGCGTCCGGCAACATGGGCAATTGTTGCATAACGACGCCATTGGGATAGCGATGCTGAAAGTCTTGCAAAGGTGTTTTGGCGAGTCCGCGTGAAGTGCGGTGCCGGAATAGCTTTGTGTCTGCGAATGGCTGGGCTTGCCCATGCTGCCGCATCTCTCATCCTCGCGTTGTCGCGGCTCATGCAGCCCTGAAATGGGCTCCAGCGGTCGGGGCCTTTGAAGTGGTGGCGCTGCGCCCGTCCAAATGTCATTTGGACGAACTGTGGTGCTGTGTCTGCGGTGTGGTGTGAACGTGGCAGGATGGGCTGTCGGGCAGGGATTTGGTTTGGAACAGGGCAAAATGGCATCGCACGTGTGGGGACAGGTTCAGCAAGAGCTGAAAGACGGGATGAGCGGGAATAGCTTCAAAAGCTGGATTGCACCGCTGGAATTGAAAACACTAGACGGGCAGGTCGCCACGTTCGAAGTTCCCACTGGTTTTATCGGAAATTACGTGAACCAGAATTTCGGCGATCAGATCCTGTATCAGTTGAATAAAGCCGGCCAGGATGTTCAGCGCCTGAAATTCGCGGTGCCGACAGGCAAACGCTCGGTCGCATCAGACACGGTCGCAGCCCCTCAGAAATCCGCAAAACCATCCATGGGGAGCGACATGGGCTCCTCTATCGACCCGCGCTATACCTTTGACAGTTTCGTTGTTGGCAAGCCGAATGAGTTGGCCCATGCCGCAGCGCGCCGCGTTGCCGAAGGCGGCGAAGTTTCATTCAATCCGCTGTTTCTTTATGGCGGCGTTGGCCTTGGCAAAACGCACCTGATGCACGCCATCGCCAATGAACTGGCGCGAGCGCGCCCCGATCTGAACGTGCTTTATCTGTCAGCCGAACAATTCATGTACCGTTTCATCACCGCACTGCGGGACCGCAAGATGATGGACTTCAAATCACAGTTGCGCTCTGTCGACGTGCTGATGGTCGATGATGTTCAGTTCATGGCTGGCAAAGACAGCACACAAGAAGAATTCTTTCACACGTTCAACGCCCTCATTGAGGCCCGCAAGCAGATCATTCTGTCAGGTGACCGCGCGCCCGGTGAAATGAAGGATATGGAAGACCGCATTCGCAGCCGCATGCAGTGCGGCCTTGTGGTTGACCTGCACCCGACAGACTACGAACTGCGCCTTGGCGTTTTGCAGTCCAAAGCCGAAATTCAGGCCGCAAGTTACCCCAATCAGGTGATCGCACCGGGCGTGCTGGAGTTCCTCGCCCATCGGATCACCACCAATGTCCGCGTGCTGGAAGGTGCCCTGGTCCGCCTCTTTGCCTTCGCCAGCCTCGTCGATCGCGAGATTACGCTGGAATTGACACAAGACTGCCTGTCTGACGTGCTCAAGGCCAACGACCGCAAGGTCACCGTCGAAGAAATTCAGCGCAAAGTCAGCGAGCACTACAATATTCGTCTTTCTGATTTGATCGGCCCCAAGCGCCTGCGCGCCTATGCCCGTCCCCGTCAGGTGGCGATGTACCTGTGCAAGACCATGACCAGTCGGTCGCTGCCCGATATTGGCCGTCGCTTCGGCAAGCGGGATCACACCACCGTCATGCATGGTGTGCGCCGGATCGAAGAGCTTTCAGCCACCGACAGCCAGATCGCGGATGATCTGGAATTGTTGCGCCGCGCGCTCGAAGAATAGGGCCTTTGATCGCCGGACTTGTCTCCTGCGCGGTCTTCATTCATGAAAAAGCTTGAGGTGGGCGGAGAAACGGTTAGTTTCTCCCTCCCGACGGTTGCGTCCGGAGAACAGATAAGGGGCCAGGGACATGAAACTCAGCATCGAACGCGCAAGCCTTCTCAAGGCGGTTGCACAGGCCCAATCGGTCGTTGAGCGTCGCAACACGATCCCGATCCTTTCTAACGTCCTAATCGAAGCCGAAGGCGATACGGTGCAGTTCCGCGCCACCGATCTGGACATCGAAGTCGTCGACCGTGCGCCGGCCAAGGTTGAACGCGCCGGGGCCACCACGGTATCGGCCGTGACGCTCAATGAAATCGTGCGCAAGCTGCCTGATGGCGCGTTGGTGACGCTGACCGAGGACGGCAATACCGGACGTTTGACAATCGAGGCGGGTCGCTCGAACTTCTCTTTGGCGACCCTGCCGAAAGAGGACTTCCCGGTCATGGCATCATCGGAATATGCCGCCAACTTCTCGGCTGCGGCCCCCATGCTGCGGCGCCTGTTTGACAAGTCCAAGTTCGCGATCTCGACCGAAGAGACGCGCTATTATCTCAATGGCGTCTATATGCACGTGGCCGAAGGCGATGGCGGCAAGGTGCTGCGTTGCGTCGCGACCGATGGCCATCGGTTGGCCCGTATCGATGCAGATCTGCCTGCGGGTGCCGCCGATATGGCGGGCGTCATCGTCCCGCGTAAAACCGTGGGCGAATTGCGCAAGTTGCTGGATGACGACGAGATGCAGATCGCAGTTTCAGTGTCAGAAACCAAGGTGCGGTTCGCGACCCCCGACATCACCTTGACCTCCAAAGTGATTGACGGAACTTTCCCCGATTACACCCGCGTCATTCCCACAGGGAACACGCGCAAGTTGGAAGTTGACGCATCTGAATTTGCCAAGGCTGTTGACCGCGTTGCGACGGTCAGCTCAGAACGCTCTCGCGCCGTCAAACTGCAATTGGACGAAGATAAGCTGGTCTTGTCAGTGAACGCACCTGACAGTGGTGCCGCAGAAGAAGAACTGGCGGTCGCCTATGGGGACGAGCGGCTGGAAATCGGGTTTAACGCGAAATACCTGCTTGAGATTGCCAGCCAAGTGGATCGTGAGAACGCCGTTTTCATGTTCAACTCTTCCGGTGATCCGACATTGATGCGCGAAGGCAACGACACCAGCGCCGTCTACGTTGTCATGCCGATGCGCGTGTGACCGGGCCGCGATTTTTCGTCGAAAAATCGTGCGCTTCAGAATTTTCTAGAAAATTCTGGCGATGACAGGTCTGTCGCTTACCCATCTCACGCTGTCGCACTTTCGCAGCCACAAGCGCGCGGCGCTCGACGTTGACGCGCGGCCCGTCGCCATCTTTGGCCCAAATGGTGCAGGCAAGACCAACCTGATCGAGGCGGTGTCATTCCTGTCGCCGGGGCGTGGCCTGCGACGTGCAGGCGTGGCCGACCTGTCGCGCAGACCAGAGGCGCTGGGCTGGAAAGTCACGGCTGATCTGCAAACACCCCGGCAGACCCACGAAATCACAACCGGGGCAGAGGCGGGACAGTCCCGCACTGTGCGGATTGATGACAAGGCGGCCTCTCAGGCGGCGTTAGCCCATGTCGCGCGTGTGTTGTGGCTGATCCCGGCCATGGACCGGCTTTGGATCGAAGGGGCCGAGGGGCGTCGCCGTTTTCTGGATCGCGCAACGCTCAGTTTTCTTCCGCGCCACGCTGAGGTCGCGGTGCGTTACGACAAAGCGATGCGCGAACGCAATCGCCTGCTGAAGGATATGGTGCGCGACGCGCATTGGTACACCGCGCTCGAAAACCAGATGGCCGAGGCGGGGGCAGAGCTCATCCGCAATCGAAACGCGGCGCTCCAGAAACTCGCCGCCGCTCAGGCCGCGGCGCCCACGGCGTTTCCCACGGCTGATCTGGCAATCACTTATCCCGATGAGGGCGCGCCAGTGACCGAAGAGGCCTTGCGCACGGCTTTGACTGATGGGCGCGCCCGCGACATGGCCGCGGGGCGCACTCTTGCCGGTCCGCACAGGGCAGATCTGGACGCAACATTCGCTGACAAGGGCATCAACGCCCGCGACTGTTCGACCGGCGAACAAAAGGCGCTCCTTATCAGTCTGATCCTTGCCAATGGCCGCGCCTTGGCGGCAGAGTTGGGTGCACCGCCCATCCTGCTTCTGGATGAGGTGGCCGCCCACCTCGATGCGACCCGCCGCGCAGCACTCTACGATGAAATCTGTGCGCTTGGCGCGCAGGCTTGGATGACCGGCACCGGCCCGGAACTTTTTGCAGAGCTGGGCGAACGTGCGCAATATGTCGAAGTGTCCGACACAGACGGCACATCAGATTTGGTTCAATGGACAAAACCCCCAACAGGATAAACGCGACATGCAGATAGAACGCATTGACGAAATCGACCTGACCCCGGCAGACGAGGCGCGGATCAATACGCTTCTCGTCCGGGCCTTTGAGGAGGGGTTCGATGATCGGTCCTTTCATCAGCAACGCCATCACCTGCGGCTGATTCTGCGCGCGGGTGACGACATCATTGGCCATATGGCGCTGTGCTATCGGTCGATCCGTCTGGGCGAAGAACTGGTCCGGATCATGGGGCTGGCAGAGGTTGCAACCGACCCCGATCACCGTGGCAAAGGCATCGCGAGCGAGATGATGACCCACGCCATCGCCGCCGCCCGTGACAGTCAGGCGACGTATTTTGCACTTTTTGGCACGCAACCGCTTTATGCCGGACGCGGCTTTGTCGCGGTGCCCAACCCGGTCAAACACACCGCCCTTTATGGCGCCTGGACTGGAGAGGTGCAGGTCGATGATCGTGGCTTCCTGATGGTCATGCCTTTGCGGGACAAGCCCTGGGATGACACGGCCCCGGTGGACCTTTTGGGGTTTTCGTTCTAACCCGCCCAAATGACGATCACGCCAGCCGATATGCTGCTTTATGCGGGCGCCCTCTTTGTGCTGTTCCTCACACCGGGTCCGGTGTGGGTCGCATTGATTGCACGCACGCTTTCGGGCGGCTTTCACGCGGCCTGGCCGTTGGCGCTAGGCGTTGTCGTGGGCGATGTGCTTTGGCCGTTCCTCGCAATTCTGGGCGTCACCTGGATCGTGAGTGTCTACGCTGACTTTATGCTGGTGCTGAAATGGGTCGCTGTCCTGACATTTCTGGTGATGGGCTGGCTGGTGATCAAACATGCCCGCAAGACGATCGCCTCTGACACCCGCTTGACGCGGCCGGGCATGTGGGCAGGGTTCCTTGCGGGGCTCGCGGTGATCCTCGGCAATCCCAAGGCTATCCTTTTCTATATGGGCATGCTGCCGGGGTTCTTTGACCTGACCGCGCTGACCTGGGCCGATATCGCCGTTATCTGCTTTCTGTCGCTTACTGTGCCGCTTCTGGGCAATCTGACACTGGCGCTTTTTGTCGGGCGCGCGCGCGTGCTTCTGACGTCGCCCGCCGCACTTTATCGCACGAACCTCATTTCTGGCTGCTTGCTGATCGGCGTGGCCTTTGTGATTGCCCTGACCTAGGGCCGCGGAAAGAGCCAGGCGTCCAGATAGGCGCGTAGCCGATCCTGTAGCGGCACTTGTGATTCAACCGCACAGAATTGCATCGCAATGGCCTGCACCACAAAGGCCTGCACGCCTTCCGCCAAAAGCGCAGGGGCCACGTCCTGTCGTACGCGTCGGTGATCGGTCATCCAGTCCGTCATCAGGATGACCTGATCAACGAAGCTTTTCGCGATAGGGCCGTAGGTGGTGCTGTTCATCGCGCCCGAGTTTCGCAGGATCACATCGAATGCTGCACGCTGCGTTCCCATTGCGGCAATCAAAGGGGCCAGTGCGGCGGCGAATTCATCTGCATTCTGCGGCACATCCGAGGCCGCAACAATGGCCATGGCCCTCGTCAGTTCGTCCCCAATCAGCGCCTCAAGCAAGGCGTCCTTGTCACTGAAATGCGAAAAGAATGTGCCCTTTGCGACACCGGCGCGCAACACCACCTCTTCAACCCGCAAATCCGCATAACCTGCTGACGCAACTATATCTTTTGCAGCTGCAATCAGGCGTTCGTGGGTCGCAACGCGGCGCTTCTGAGGGGCTCTGCTCATGCATCCTTTATAGCGCCAATATGACCGTGGTCAAATTTAGTAATTGACCGTGGTCAGTTTTTCCGTAATTAAAGTGACCACGGTCAATTTATGGAGACACCTCGTGCCACACCGAAAGACTCTCATCCTCAACGGACACCCTGCCGAACGTTCCCTGTCCCGGCTCTTTGCAGACACCTACGCCGCCGCTGCCAGGGCAAGAGGGCACGATGTGCGGCAGCACAACTTGTCCGAGATGGAATTCGACATGGATTTCGGCGATGGGGACTACAGCAACCACAAACCGCTTGAACCTGATCTGATAAGTTTCGTTGACGACTTGCAGTGGTCGGATCACGTCGTGATCACCTTCCCGCTTTGGTGGGGCAGCCTGCCTGCAAAGCTAAAGGGCCTCTTTGACCGCGCATTTCTGCCCGGCATCACCTTTGATACCCGCAACAAGACATTGATCGGTTTTCCCAAGCCCTTGCTGACCGGACGGACCGCGCAGATGATTGTGACCGCAGACACGCCGCGCTGGGCGCTTTGGGTCTTCTACCGCAGTGCGATCCTTCACATGATGACCGGCCAGGTCTTGAAATTCAGTGGGTTGAAACCTCGCAAATCCATCTGGTTTTCCGGCGCGTCAGAGGCCACGCCGAAGCAAATCAGCAAATGGATCCGGCGGGTTGAATCGGCTGTTCGGACAGCATCTTGAAGACCAAAACTGGCCCACGCCCGAAACTACCAAATATAGCGGTTCGGGCGTGACAATCCCCCCGAAAAACCATATATTTTGCGGGTAGAAGAACAGGAAGACCCGCATGGCTGACGAGCAGCAGAACAACGCCGAATACGGCGCCGATTCCATCAAAGTTTTGAAGGGGTTAGAGGCTGTACGCAAGCGGCCTGGTATGTATATCGGCGATACTGACGACGGCTCTGGTCTGCACCACATGGTGTACGAGGTCGTCGACAACGGCATTGATGAGGCTTTGGCCGGCCACGCCGACTATGTGAACGTCAAAATTCACGCGGATTCATCAGTCTCTGTGCGCGACAACGGACGCGGGATTCCCGTGGGCATCCACGAGGAAGAAGGCGTCTCGGCCGCGGAAGTCATCATGACCCAATTGCACGCAGGCGGGAAGTTCGACAGCAATTCCTATAAGGTCTCTGGCGGCCTGCACGGCGTTGGCGTGTCCGTGGTGAATGCCCTTTCGGTTTGGCTGGAACTCAAGGTCTGGCGCGACGGCAAGGTTCACGTCGCCAAGTTTGCCCATGGCGACACGACGGACCACCTTGAAGTGATCGGCGACGCTGGTGGAGAGACCGGTACCGAAGTCCGCTTTCTTGCCTCTACCGACACGTTCAGCAATCTCGATTACTCGTTCGACATCCTCGAAAAGCGGTTGCGCGAACTGGCCTTCCTGAACTCTGGCGTGCGGATCATCCTCGAAGATGAACGCCCCGCCGAACCGCTCCGCTCAGAGCTTTTCTATGAAGGCGGTGTCAAAGAATTTGTGAAATACATCGACCGTTCAAAAACGCCGGTGATGGACGAACCGATCTACGTCAAAGGCGAACGCGACGACATCGGCGTCGAAGTCGCGATGTGGTGGAATGACAGCTACAACGAAATGGTGCTGCCCTTTACCAACAACATCCCTCAGCGCGATGGCGGCACCCATATGGCCGGTTTCCGGGGTGCGCTGACGCGCACCATCAACAACTACGCGCAGACATCTGGCATCGCCAAAAAGGAAAAGGTCAGCTTTACCGGCGACGATGCCCGCGAGGGGCTGACCTGCGTGCTCTCCGTTAAGGTGCCTGACCCCAAATTCAGTTCCCAGACCAAAGACAAACTCGTCAGCTCAGAGGTGCGTCCGGCGGTCGAATCCCTTGTGGGCGAAAAGCTGGCTGAATGGTTCGAAGAGAACCCCAACGAGGCCAAGCAGATCGTTGGCAAAATCGTCGAGGCCGCCCTTGCCCGCGAAGCCGCCCGCAAGGCCCGCGAACTGACCCGCCGCAAGACGGCGATGGATGTGAATTTCCTTGCAGGTAAGCTCAAGGATTGCTCTGAGAAAGACCCCGCCAAGACCGAGGTCTTTCTGGTCGAGGGGGATAGCGCCGGCGGCTCTGCCCAAACGGGCCGTGACCGTCAAACGCAGGCGATCTTGCCGCTCAAAGGTAAAATCCTCAATGTCGAACGCGCCCGGTTTGACCGGATGTTGGGGTCTCAGGAAATCGGCAACCTTGTGATGGCGCTTGGCACGGGTATCGGCCGCGACGAATTCAACATCGACAAATTGCGCTACCACAAAATTGTCATCATGACCGACGCCGACGTCGACGGCGCGCACATCCGCACGCTGCTGTTGACGTTCTTCTTCCGCCAGATGCCCGAACTGATTGAACGCGGGCACCTCTATATCGCTCAGCCGCCGCTTTATAAGGTCAGCCGCGGACGGTCAGAGGTTTACCTCAAGGATCAGGCGGCGATGGATGAATACCTGATCGAACAAGGTATTGATGGCGCGATGCTGCGGCAGGGCAACGGCGAAGAAATCACCGGTGCTGATCTGCGCCGAGTGGTGGAAGAGGCTCGCCAGCTCAAGCGCGTCTTGGATGCCTTCCCCACGCATTACCCGCGCCACATTCTTGAACAGGCCGCGATTGCCGGTGCCTTTGTACAAGGCGCGGTGGACGCTGACCTGCAAGGCGTGGCTGACAAGGTCGCCAAGCGGCTGGACCTGATTGCGCTGGAATGGGAACGCGGCTGGCAAGGGCGGATCACGCAGGACCATGGCGTGCGTCTGGCGCGCATCCTGCGCGGCGTGGAAGAAGTTCGTACGCTGGATGGTCCGATGCTTCGGTCAGGCGAGGCGCGCCGCACCGGCAGCTTCACCCAATCGCTGCAGGACGTCTACGATCTGCCTGCGACCCTTGTCCGTAAGGACCGGTCACAGGTGATCCATGGCCCTCTGGACCTGCTCAAGGGCATTCTGGACGAAGGTGAGAAGGGCCTGACCCTTCAGCGTTACAAGGGGCTGGGTGAAATGAACCCGGATCAGCTTTGGGAAACCACGCTTGACCCCGACGCCCGCACACTTCTACAGGTCAAGGTCGATGACGTGGCCGAGGCCGATGACATCTTCACCAAACTGATGGGCGATGTCGTCGAACCCCGGCGCGAATTCATCCAGACCAATGCCCTGTCCGTCGAAAATCTGGATTTCTAGGCCATGCCCTCTGCTATCGACAATCTTGGCATCATCACCTTTCTGATGATGAAGAACCCGGTTTTCCGCGCGATGACGCTTGCGCAGATCCGCGCCATCACGATCCCCCCGCTCCAGCACAATCTGACCGTGACAGCTACAACGCCCGGCAAAAACGCCGAGGATGTGCCGACCCCGGTCGCCTTTGCCATCTTTGCACGGGTCAATGATGACTGGGACGCAAAGCTGCGCGATCCGGGCTTTGATATCTCTGATTTGCCGGAAGAGGCATGGACCAGCGGCGGCAACAAATGGTTGCTTGACCTTGTGTCCATCAAAAAGACCGATGCTGCCTTTGTCGATAAAGCCGCCCGCGCGGTCTTTCCTAAAGGCGGAACATTACACATCCGTGCACGCGGCGCCGAAGGCCGTGCCGAGATCGGTAAGCGCAAGTTCTGAACACATATTTTGGAATTCACCGCTGACGTGCTAGGCTTGGGCGTCGGGTGTGGGTGTTGTGTTTGGCAGTGAATGGTGGCCCTGATGGCGGGTACGTCAATAATTTCGGCGATCGGCGGGACACCTGCGGTCTGGCTGGACCGGATGGTGGACGCAGCGGGCGTTCGTGGCCGTATCTTGGCCAAACTCGACTATCTCAATCCCGGCTTCTCGAAAAAGACCGTGCCGCGCTGGGCATCATTCGGGCGGCACGTGCGGATGGGTCACTGCGCCCCGGCCAAACGGTTGTCGAACTGACCAGCGGCAATATGGGCACCGGGCTGGCCATTGTCTGCGGCCAGATGGGCCATCCCTTTGTTGCGGTCATGAGCCGTGGAAACTCGCCAGAGCGGGCGCGCATGATGCGGGCGTTGGGCGCCAAGGTTGTACTGGTGGAGCAGGTCCCCGGTAGCACACCCGGCAAGGTCAGCGGTGCCGATCTGGCGCGCGTCAACGCGGTGGCCAATATGCTCACCCACAATCACAACGCGTTTCGGGCGGACCAGTTTGCCCATCCCGGCAACGCAGGCGCACACAAGCACGGCACCGCGGCAGAGCTTTGGTCGGACAGCAATCGTGACCTCGATGTTTTTGTCGACTTCGTCGGATCAGGCGGCACATTCGCGGGAACTCTGACGGGTCTGCGCCAGTTCAATCCCGCCATCGCGGGCTATATCGTCGAGCCGCAAGGCGCTGCTGTCCTCGCAGGCGCCCCGCTTTGCGAACCCGATCATGTCATTCAGGGCGGCGGTTACGGCATGGATGAACTTGCGCAATTGCGCGGTGTCGGGCGCGTGGGCCATGTCGACGTCACCGGGGAAGAGGCCATGGCGACAACACGCGATCTCGCGCGGATCGAAGGCATCTTTGCCGGTTACTCCGCAGGTGCCAACGTCGCGGCGGCGCTGGCACTTCTGTCGGGGCCGGAGGCGGGCAAGACCATCGCGGTCATCATCTGTGACAGCGGCCTCAAATACCTCTCGACCGACCTTTGGCCTTAGGTCTTGACGCTACGCCGCCTGATCATCTCGACCCCACTTTCGCCCAAGGGCACAACCGCAAATGGCCCGCCGTGGCACATATCTTCGGGGTCCTGATTGTTCTGAGGCGGCGCATTGGCAAGGATTTCTGCGGCAAACTCCTCTGCATTGTCCTTGGGGCGATAACCCAGCGCCGACGCGCCGGAATTGTCCAACCCCGCGCGGTCATTGTTCGACACGCCATAGACAACGGTGAACCCCGTGGTTGGTGCCGTGACCGACTTTTCCACCAACTGGATCAGGTCACCATCCGAAAGCCACGACCCCAGGGCCCTGCTGTTGCCCACCTTGCCAGAGGCGCTGGCGATCCGCATTGCGACCGTCTCCAGCCCGCGCTTGTCCCAGTACAGACTGGCAAGGTCCTCAGAAAAACACTTGGACAATCCGTAATAGGTGTCTGGCCGGTGTGGTGCATCAACACCGATGAAGTCGTGCTTTTTGTGCATCCCGACCGCATGTATCGAACTGGCAAAAACGATCCGCTTGACCCCGTGCTGGTGGGAACTTTCCCAGATGTTGTAGGCACTCAGGATATTGGAATGCAGGATCTTCTCCCAAGGGGCCTCGTCTGCGATGGATCCGAAATGCACAACCATGTCGGCCCCTTCCAGAAGGGCGTGCACCGCATCTGCATCGCCGATATCGGCCCGCACATAGGTCTCATTTGGCGCGAGGTCATCCAGCCCCTCTGCCAAATCGGTTGAGACAAGCGCCTCGCACAAAGCGGCCATCGGTTTGCGGCAAATGCCTCCCAAGCGGCCCGCGGCTCCGGTCAATACGATCTTCTTCAGCATTTGTTATTCCTCTATGCCGGACCGCACTTGCGCTGCGAGCGCATCGGCGGCCCTTGTAAGTAACAGGGTGTCGGTGCTGACCGCGATAAACGAAAACCCCTTGTTGAAAAGGTCGATCGCCATCGCCGGGTCCGTCACCAAAGTGCCAACCGGCACACCTTGATCCATCAAACTCTGCGCCACCGGCATGATCCGTGCCCAGACATCCGCGTGCAGCGGCTGCCCCAACATCCCCATATCGGCAGAGATATCGGCCGGGCCAAAGAAAACCCCGTCGACCCCATCAACCGCCGCGATATCGCGAGCTCGGTCAAGCGCGGCCTCAGTCTCAATCTGCAGGATGACGACGGTTTCATCCGAAACCCGGTCGGCATAGTCTTTAATTCGCCCCCATTGGCTGCCGCGCATCGACCCCGCGACCCCACGCACGCCTTGCGGTGGATAGCGTGTGGCGGCCATCGCGGCCTCCGCCTCTTGCACCGTCTGGACCATCGGGAAAAGCAATCCGGGCGCGCCGATGTCCAACAGCCGCTTGACCATGACCGTGTCATTCCAAGGCGGACGCACAATCGCGTTGGTATGTGGTGCAATCGCCTGCAACTGATGCATGGTTGTCATCACATCGCCCGGACTGTGTTCCATATCAACACAAAGCCAGTCATACCCTGCACCGGCCACCAGCTCTGCGATCATCGGGCTCGCGGTCGAGACCCAAAGCCCCACCTGCTTTTTCTTGGCTTTAAGTGCCGCCTTGAAGGCATTGTTCGGCATCTTCATATCACGGCCTTTTCATCGAATGGTTCACCTTTGGCGATACGTTCAAACGAAAACGGGGAAAGGTCCAGCGTCTGATAGCGCCCTGTGGCAATAACTTCGGCCACACCGCGCCCCATCGCGGGCGATTGCTGAAATCCGTGTCCGGAAAATCCGTTGACGAAAACAAAGTTTGTGACCTCAGGATGGGCCCCGATAATCGCGTTCTGATCGAAGGTGTTGTAGGCATAATGCCCTGCCCAGCTTTGCCGCAGCTTGATCCGCTCAAACGCTGGGACACGGTGGGCCAGAACGGGCCAGACCTTTTCCTCCCAGATGGAATGGTCCTGCACAAAATCATCATAATCCACCGCCGGGTCATCGTCTGGCGGACAGCCCGCAAGGTAGTAAACCCCGTCGGTCCGCATATGAACACCGGAGGGATCAATCGTCAGCGGCAAGTCCCGATCCAGCGGGGTCTCTGCCTCAAAAATAAAAGTGTATCGTTTGCGCGGTTCCACAGGAATTTCGATCCCTGCCATGCGAGATGTCAAAACAGCACGCGGACCGCTGCAATTGACCACTGTACCGCAGGCAATTACATCGCCGGTTTCAAGCGTCACAGATGCAATCCGATTACCCTGTCGATCCATCGCCACAACCGCGTTGTGGATATATTCAACACCCCTTTCACGGGCGCTCCGCTTCCACCAATCAAACAGGGTGTTGCCGTCGAAATAGCCTTCGTCAATCAGGTTGTGATTGCCGGCAAGAATATCATCCATGTTGTAGAACGGATAGGCGGCCTTGATCTCTTCCGCCGACATATGGCGCGTGCCTGCGCCATGCGCGGCCTGAATGGATTGACCCTCTTTCAAGGTCTGCGCAAAGGCTTCGTTGTCGGCCAGATACATGTAGCCATAGCTTTGCAGCACCACGTCCGGCACCCGCTCATCGCCGCCCATATAGCTGCGAAAATTCTTGACGAAGTCCGCTGCGAATTGACTGATGGAAATGTTCAAAGGGCGCGAAAACTGCTGTCTCATGCAGGAATTTGTGTGCGCTGTTGATGTCCACTCATATGTCGGATCGCGTTCCACAACGAGGACCGAACCATCGAAATCCGCATTTTCGCTCAGCCACCAGGCGACAGATGACCCATACATCGCCCCGCCGACAATCACGACGTCATAGCTCTTTTGTATTGGTGCGATCACGTCATGCCTCCGGTGTTCCCGGGTGCAGCATGTCTGGGGTGATACGCGCGCTCAACCCTTAATCGTCTTGCACATGCTGGCACGTCCGGCCCGTCGCCAGTCAGGCAATTGCAACCCCGGCAACCTGCATTCCGTCAAGCGCGGCCTGAAGTGATCCGTCAAAGTCGATTGCGCGGGTCAGCTCTTGCCGGACGGTGACGTCAAACCCCAGCCTGGCGGCATCCACGGCGGAATAATTTACGCAGAAATCAAGGGCCAGCCCGACCATCACCAACCGATCAATCCTGCGCGTGCGCAGGTAGCCCTCCAGCCCTGTCGGCGTCGTGTGATCGTTCTCAAAAAAGGCCGAATAGCTGTCAATCGCCGGATTGAAGCCCTTGCGGATGATCAGATCACCATCCACCCGCAGGTCTTTGTGAAATGCGGCGCCTTCAGAACCCTGAATGCAATGATCCGGCCAAAGCACCTGCAGGCCATAGGGCATTTCGATCAGGCTCATCGGGGCAGCCCCGTCGTGCGAAGACGCAAATGATGAATGCCCCGCCGGGTGCCAATCCTGGGTCAGGATCACAGTGTCAAAGTCCGCCATCAGCGCATTGATCCCGCCCACGATCTCATCGCCGCCCGCAACCGCCAGCGCGCCGCCGGGGCAAAAATCATTTTGGACGTCAATCACGATCAGCGCATCAGACATGGGTGTTCTCCTTTTGGGTCAGGGTTAGGTGCTGGGCCGGGGGGCGTCAACGCTCTGCATGTACATCGCGACGGCCCGCCTGCTTGTAAGATGATGCACAGACAGATGCGGATACCGCGCTACCAGTTCTGCGATCTTTGTGCGCTGGCTGACGCGGGTCTGAAAAATCCACTGATAGAACTCCCAAGTATGGGCACCCAGTGTCTCAACACAGCCCTCGGCCATATCCGGCCTGCGCGTTCCGTAGGTCTGCCATAACCGCTTGTTCACCCGCCAAAACCGCAACATCACCGGCAGGTCGAGCCAGATCAGCGTGTCCGCCCGTGCAGCGCGCGTGTCATAGGTCGAGGACATGCCGCCCTCAAACACCCAGTTCTCCCGCGCCTCGATCGCATGGGCCATCACATGCTTTTCCTCCATTGCGCGCGGTTGCCAGTTCGGCAGGTGGTGGATGTGATCCATGTGGTGCACCGGCAAACCGGTCCGCTCGCCCAGCCACCGCGCCAGCGTGCTTTTGCCTGATCCCGGCCCGCCTACGATCATCACCCGCTGCATGACTTCCTCGCTTGTCAGAGCGCGCGGGATACCTTATCCCGCCGCCTTCCGTAAAGGAGAATCGCGGCATGGCACGGCTTGGCATCGACTTTGGCACATCCAACACAGCCGCGGGCGTTCTGGCAGGCGATCGGCCCTTTCTGATCCCTGTTGAAGACGGTGACACCACCTTGCCGACCTCCGTCTTCTTTGACCCTGACCGCAAGGTCACGCTTTTTGGCAACGCGGCGAACCGGGCGCTGATCGACGGGCGCGAAGGGCGCTTTATGCGGGCGCTCAAGTCTGTTCTCGGCACGTCACTGATGCATGAACGCCGCGTCGTGGCACATGAGAAACTCACATTGATCGAGGTTGTCGCCCGCTTTCTCGCCATGCTGCGCGATCGGGCAGAGGCGACAACCGGTCAGACTTATGACACAGCACTGTCCGGGCGACCTGTCCGCTTTCATTCGATCGACGATGCCCGCAACGCGCGCGCAGAAGAGGATTTGCGCGCCGCCTATCTGGCGGCAGGCTTCAAGCACGTCGACTTTATGTATGAACCCGAAGCGGCGGCGCTGACGGCTGGGCCGCTTGAAACCGACACCTTTGGCCTGATCGTCGATATCGGCGGCGGCACATCCGACTTTTCGGTCTTTGCCCAAGATCCGGGCACCCGCATCATCGCCAGCCACGGTGTCCGCATCGGTGGCACCGACTTTGACCGCACGCTCAGCCTTGGACATGTGATGCCGCTGTTAGGGCGCGGGGCAGAGATCCGCAATGAGATGGGCCCCGGCTCGCATACGGCCCCCAACGCGATCTACAATGACCTCGCCACATGGGAAAAGATCGCCTTTCTCTATACCCCCGACAACCTCCGCCTCGCGCGGCGTTACGCAAAACTTGGCGTCGACCCTGTGCTATTCCAGCGCCTTGCGACGGTGATCGAAGAGGAAACCGGCCACGACCTCGCCTTTGCAACCGAACGGGCGAAAATCGCGGCCAACGCGGCACCGCAAGCCCAGATCGATTTGCGCATCATCGCACCGGGTCTTTCCGCGCCGCTCACAACGCAGGCCATGTCGGATGCGCTGTCTGACTATGCCGCACAGATCAGCGCCGCCGCATCTGAAACGATCACGCGTGCCGGCGTGGCGCCAGCGCAGGTTAGCCAGATTGTCTTTGTCGGCGGGTCGAGCCTGATGGGCGTCGTGTCTTCTGCCTTGACGACGCTTCTGCCCGCCGCGTCACCGCAACAGGCCGCGGCTTTCACTGCCGTGGCGGATGGTCTGGCGATGGCCTCGGCAGACTGACGTGTAGTGTCCTAGGGCGTGATTATTCCTGCCTCGGTCACGATCAGGTCAAGCGGCTGATCCGTCGGTTCCAACGGCAGGCCTTCGGCCTCTTGTGCGGCATAGGCAAAACCGATGGCCATTGTCGCCCGTCTGGCGCGCAATTGCTCCAATGTGCGGTCATAAAACCCGCCACCATAGCCCAACCGCCCGCCAGACCGATCAAAGGCCACAAGCGGAACGATGACGATCTCGGGCTCCATCCAGTCGCCGGTTTCGGGGATCGCGGCACCAAATGCGCCCGGCACCATCGCGCAGCCCGGTGTCCAGAGACGAAACCGCAGCGGCTGGCCCGCCTCCATGATCACCGGCATTCCGACAGGGCCATGGGCTGCGGCCTCTTCCATCGCTGGTGTCGGGTCAATTTCGGTGCGCATTTGCGCGTAACCGGCAAGTGGCACGCCGCGATACCCGGCCAATACTTCGGACAGGTATCCGGCTGCCGCCACGCCGGAATGGGCGGCCTTGCGCCGGGCAAATGCAGCCTTGCGTGCCGCGTCTTTCTCTTCGCTCAAAGTAGCCATGCCGCCGCCAATCCCAGAAATGCGAAAAATCCAACAACGTCCGTCACGGTCGTCACAAAAGCGCCCGAGGCTAACGCCGGGTCCACGCCAATCTTTTCCAGCAAGATTGGAATGCCTGTGCCCGCCAGCCCTGCGACCACCAGATTGACCACCATTGCCACCGCAATGACGACGCCCAGCATTGGCGTGCCGAACCAGATCACTCCGACAGCGCCCATTACCACGGCGAACAGCACCCCGTTGATTAACCCGACCAGCACCTCTCTGCGGATCACCCGCCAGACGTTCGACCCGGTCAGATCCCGCGTGGCCAAGGCGCGGACCGCCACGGTCAGGCTTTGCGTGCCTGCGTTTCCGCCCATCGAGGCGACAATCGGCATCAGCACCGCCAGCGCCACCAGCCCGGCGATCACATCTTCAAACATTGAAATCACCAACGAGGCGAGGATCGCGGTCACCAAATTGACCGCCAGCCATGGAAACCGCTGTTTGGTCGTCTCAATCACGCTGTCCGACAGCGACCCTTCGCCGACCCCGGCCAGACGCAAGATGTCTTCTTCGGCTTCTTCTTCCAGAAACGCCATCGCGTCATCAATGGTGATGACCCCAATGACCCGGTCATCATCGTCCACGACGGGCGCTGTGATCATGTGATAGTGATTGATCGCTTGCGCCACTTCTTCGACATCCTGCGCGACGTGAAAGGTGCGAAAGCTGTCTTCCATCAGATCGCGCAGCGGCATTTCGCGCGGATGGCTCAGGACACGGCCAAGGGTGACATAGCCCACCGCCTTCAGACGCGGATCGACCAGAATGATGTGATAGAACTGATCCGGCAGCACCACGTCAGAACGCAGGTAATCAATCGCCTCGCCCACGGTCCAATGCGCGGGCGCGCGGACCAGTTCGACCTGCATGTGCCGCCCGGCCGATTCCTCGGGGTAGGACAGCGATTGCTCAACCACGACCCGGTCAGACGGCTCCAACGCATCAAGCACGGCCTCTTGCTGGTCTTCGTCAAGGTATTCGACCAGATCGACAACGTCGTCGGAGTCAAGCTCGCGCACGGCCTCGGCAAGTTCATCCGGCGCTAACCCCTCGATCACCTCTTCGCGCAGGTTTTCGTCAAGCTCCGACAGGATTTCCCCGTCCATGCCGCCCTTCCACAGGGACAAAAGCGCGCGACGGTCCTTGCCGTCCAACTGCTCAATCAGATGCGCGACGTCAGCGGGGTGTTGGGGGTCAAGCAGGGCATCCAGCGTGACGACATCCTGCGCTTCGACCGCGTCGAGTACGTCGTCGAACAGGGTCTGCGAAACGCCAAAGATCTCTTCGGTCTCGCCGTCAGCGGCGGGGATTTGCGGATCGGTTTGTGTCATTGCGGCCCCCTGCTGCAGTCCTGCGCAACATAGTCTGCCGCGCGCATGGCACAAGCATTGCTTTGTGCGATTGTCGCGCCCCGCAGGCGGGCTTAGGGTGCGGGGATGAGCATGCAACTTCTTCTTGGTCAGACGCTTGGCTTTACCGGCAACCCGCTGGACGACTGGCAGGACGTGACCCATCACGACAGCGCTGGCGGCGTGTTGATCGCCGACGGACAAATCAAAGCCGTGGGCGATGGGGCGACCCTGCGCGCCGCGCATCCCCGGGCGGCCGTGACCGACTATGGCGATGCGCTGATCACCGCCGGTTTTGTGGATGCGCATATGCACTATCCTCAAACAGGCATGATTGCGTCCTGGGGCAAGCAGTTGATCGATTGGCTCAACACCTACACCTTCCCCGAAGAATCGCGCTTTGGCGACCGCGCTTATGCCGATGATGTCGCTGGCCGCACCCTTGATCTGGCGCTGGCCCATGGCACCACCACGCTGACAAGTTTCTGCACGATCCATCCCGAAAGCGTTGATGCGTTCTTTGCGGCAGCAGCTTTGCGCAACATGGCCGTTGTGGCTGGCAAGACCTGCATGGACCGCAATGCCCCGGACGCCCTGCGCGATACCGCGCAATCCGCCTATGACGACAGCAAGTCCTTGCTCGAGCGGTGGCATGGGGCAGGGCGCGCGCACTATGCAATCACCCCGCGCTTTTCGCCGACATCGACACCGGATCAACTTTCGGCACTTGGTGCGCTTTGGTCAGAACACCCCGATTGCCTGATGCAAACCCACCTGTCAGAGCAATTGCCCGAGATCGACTGGGTCCGTGGCCTTTTCCCGGATGCTCGTGACTACCTTGATACCTACGAAGCCTTCGGTCTTCTGGGCGCGCGAGGGCTTTATGGCCACGCTATCCATCTGGAGCCGTGCGAAATTGCCCGGCTGTCCGAAATTGGTGCTGCCGTGGTGCATTGCCCGACCTCTAACACCTTCATCGGGTCGGGTCTCTTTGACCTTATGGGCCTCGCAGCCCGACAGATGCGCATCGGCCTGGCGACTGACACCGGTGGCGGGTCGTCATTCTCGATGCTGCGCACTATGGCCGCCGCCTATGAAATCGCACAGCTGCGCGGTACCGCACTTCACCCGGCGCAATTGATCTGGCTTGCCACCGAAGGATCAGCCAACGCCCTGCACATGGGCGGCCAGATCGGTCACCTTGGGGCAGGGGCTGCGGCCGACATTTGCGTGCTTGATCTCGCCTCCACGCCCGCCATCGCCCAGCGCAGCGCGCGCGCCAACAGCATCTGGGATGCTCTCTTTCCCACCATCATGATGGGCGACGATCGCGCGATAAAGGCGGTCTGGGTCGCCGGACAGCCCGCCATCTGACCATTTGCCCAAAAACCAATCGTTTCTTTTCGTCCCGCAGCCGCCGCTGCCGTCAAATTCAGCTTTCAAGCGTCTAATTTTGACCCGGACCGCCTTGAAGCGTCCTAATTTTTAGGCAATTGGGGATTCTAGTTCCCTTTGCCGCACTGCAGCGTGGATTTCCGGGCGGACCTGAGCAGAGATTGCCCCTGCCTACGACAGGCAAACGCCGTGCGGTGGATATCCTGCAAGATACTGACCACCACACGACGGCAACATCACTGCTGCGGGTCCTCCCTAACAGGCCATGCCCAAAACGCGAGCTCACGCGCGCCGTTTGACCGGGCCGCAGCGACAATGGGGATACACTTAATGCGCCTTTCAACTCGCCTTCCGGCTCTCACCATGGCCAGCCTTCTGGTCACGACCGCTATCGCTTCTGCCGAATGCGCTGACCCGATCAAGGTCGGCGTCCTGCACTCACTTTCAGGCACCATGGCGATTTCTGAAACCACACTGAAAGACACCATGCTGATGCTGATCGACCAGCAGAACGCCGCAGGCGGTGTCCTGGGCTGCGAGATTGAGGCAGTCGTCGTCGATCCGGCCTCTGACTGGCCGCTTTTTGCTGAAAAAGCGCGCGAGCTTCTGACCGTGCACGAGGTTGACGTGATCTTCGGCAACTGGACCTCTGTCAGCCGCAAGTCCGTCCTGCCCGTGATCGAAGAACTCAATGGCTTGCTCTTCTACCCGGTTCAGTACGAGGGCGAAGAAAGCTCCAAAAACGTCTTCTACACCGGCGCTGCCCCGAACCAGCAGGCCATTCCAGCCACCGATTACTTCCTCGAAGAATTGGGTGTTGAGAAATTCGCGCTTCTAGGGACCGACTATGTTTACCCGCGCACGACCAACAACATTCTTGAAAGCTATCTTCAGGATAAGGGCATCCCGGCCGAAGATATTTTTGTGAACTACACACCCTTCGGTCACTCTGACTGGGCGACCATCGTGGCAGACGTGGTGGCCTTGGGTGAAGACGGCAAGCAGGTCGGCGTGATTTCGACCATCAACGGCGACGCCAACATCGGCTTTTACAAGGAACTGGCCGCCGCCGGTATCTCGGCCGATGACATTCCCGTCGTGGCCTTTTCCGTGGGGGAAGAGGAACTTTCCGGCCTCGATACCTCTAACCTCGTTGGTCACCTCGCCGCCTGGAACTACTTCCAGTCCGCTGAATCCGACGCGAACGAGGAATGGGTGACCGCATGGAAAGCCTTCGCAGGTGAAGAGCGTGTGACCAACGACCCGATGGAAGCCCATTACATCGGCTTTAACATGTGGGTGAACGCCGTCACGGCCGCCGAAACAACCGATGTGGATGCCGTCCGCACCGCGATGTACGGGCAGGAATTCCCGAACCTTACCGGTGGCACAGCTGTCATGTTGCCAAATCACCACCTCGCCAAGCCCGTCCTGATCGGTGAGATCACGGCAGACGGCCAGTTCGATATCATCAGCCAGACCTCTGAGGTGCCAGGCGATGCCTGGACAGACTTCCTGCCTGAAAGTGCCGTGCTGGTCTCTGACTGGAAGGACCTTGGCTGCGGTATGTACAACACCGAGACCGAGACCTGCGTTCAGCTGACCTCGAACTACTAAGACCAAAATGGGCGGCGCGACCATTCGCGCCGCCACCCTCCCCAAATACCCGGAATTCCCAATGCGCCTTCTGCTCAGTGCACTCTTTTTCATGCTCAGCGCATTGGCGTCCTCTGCTCAGGACCTGCAATCTCTCTTGCAGGAAAACGCAGCCCAGATTGCCAAGCCCTCTCGCACGTCAATCGGCATCGTGCTTGATCAAATGGTCGCCACAGGCTTGCCGCAAGTCCCCGCTTTCCTTGAAGAATGGTCAGACAAAAACGTCTGGCAGGACGAAGCGACCGGACTGTTTTACATTGCGACAGAAGGTGATGACGTTCTGACATTGACCGACATTGACACAGGCGCGCAAACCACCGCCCCTGTTGATGGCTTCCAGCAACTCAAGCCCAACGGTGGCGTCCGCCGCGTCATCGGCACCGCGCTCGTTCAGTTTCAACTGATTGACCCGGACACCACCCGCCGCACCGCCGCGCTGGAAAGCATCGCGCGCCGGCCAGAGGCGTCCCAGCTTGCTCCGCTCATCGCCTCGCTTGATGGTGAAGCAGACCCGGTCCTGCGCACCCGCAAAGCGAACCTCATCACCATACTCTCGGCCCGTTTCGCCGAAGACCCAGCCGACCGCATCGCCGCGATCGAAAAGCTGGCGCAGGAAACCTCCGTCGAAACCCGCGCCGTGCTCAACCAGATCCTCGCCACCAAACCCGGCGTGGCGACTGAACTGCCCGAAGCCAATATTGCCGTCCAGCACGACCCGATGACTGACCCGGATGGCTTCTATGCCGCCCTTGTCGCTGCCGACCTCGCACAACCGCTGACCACACCTGCCGCCATTCGTGCTGCGATGGAGGCGCATATCGTCGACGGCCGCGTCGGCGATGTGCCGGTGGCACAACTGCACACGGACGCAGCTCGCGCCCGCGCCTATGCCGCCCTTGCTGCGGCTGGCACCGTGCCGCCGCTGCTGGGCGAACCCGAACGCAACAACGCTCTGCGATCTCACGTTTTCTATGACGCCTACATCGAAGACGACCCCGCCATCACCGCCGCAGCCCGCCGCGCCCTCGATCAGGTGGAAAACGCCGTGGCACTTGCCCAGACGGTGGACCTCGGCCTTGATGCGCTGTCACTCGCCTCGATCTACTTCCTCGCGGCCATTGGCCTTGCGATCACCTTCGGCGTGATGGGCGTCATCAACATGGCCCATGGCGAGTTCATCATGATGGGGGCCTACACCGGCTATGTGATCCAGCTCTTCATCCCCGACTACACGATTGCCATCCTCGTGGCCCTGCCGGTTGCCTTCGCCATCACCTTTGCTGCCGGGGTCACGATGGAACGGCTCGTGATCCGACACCTCTACCATCGGCCCTTGGAAACCCTGCTGGCGACTTTCGGCATCTCCATCGCGCTGCAACAATTGGCCAAGAACATCTTCGGCACGCAGGCCCGTCCGCTGACCTCTCCCGCCTGGCTCGATGGGGCCTGGATCATCTCTGACGTGATCCAGATCAGCTATATCCGCATCGCAATCTTCTTCATGGCGCTCTTCTTCCTCGCCCTGATCCTCTACATCCTCAAACGCACCCGTCTGGGGCTCGAGGTTCGCGCCGTCACCCAAAACCCCGGCATGGCCGCTTCCATGGGCATCAACCCCGACCGGATCAACATGCTGACGTTCGGCCTGGGTTCCGGCATCGCGGGCATCGCGGGCGTGGCCATCGGCCTCTATGCGAAAGTCACCTCTGAAATGGGCGCCGATTACATCGTGCAATCCTTCATGACCGTGGTGGTCGGCGGCGTCGGCAACGTCTGGGGCACGCTTGCCGGTGCCTCGCTGATCGGTGGCCTGCAAAAGGGCATCGAATGGTTCAACCCCTCCAACACGCTGGCCGCCCAAACCTACATGATCCTCTTCATCATCCTCTTCATCCAATTCCGGCCCAAGGGCATTGTCGCCCTCAAAGGCCGCGCCGCTGCGGACTGATCCCATGCTTCTTCTGGTCATAAATACTTCGGGGAGGTCTGGAGGGGCAGCGCCCCTCCAGCGTCGCGACGCGCCTTGCGCGGCGCAATCCAAGGGCCACGCACATGCACAATAGCTTCATCGCCCGCAACCCATCCGTCCTTTGGTTCCTTGCCGCTCTCGGCCTCTTTACCTTTGGCGTGACACTCCTGTCAGAGGCAACCGGCATTGGCCTCATCTCCACCTCTTTTGTCAAAACGCTGGGCAAGACCCTCTGCCTCTGCCTAATTGCCATCGCGATGGATGTGGTCTGGGGCTACTGTGGCATCCTTTCGCTGGGTCACTTCGCCTTCTTCGGGATCGGCGGCTACGCCATCGGCATGTGGCTGATGTACGCCCGGACCGAAACCATCGTGCTCAGCAGCCTCGCAGGCCAGACGATCCCCGCCACGCCGCAGGAAATTTCAGACGCCATCGGCAACCAGATTTTCGGCGTTGTCGGGTCTTCCGAATTTCCCCTGATCTGGGC
Organism: uncultured Paracoccaceae bacterium; assembly: GCA_947493335.1. Lineage (GTDB taxonomy): Bacteria > Pseudomonadota > Alphaproteobacteria > Rhodobacterales > Rhodobacteraceae > CANMYO01. Next base: position 757,888 of record CANLQO010000002.1, read on the forward strand.
CTTTTCCGACAGCCTCGTGCTGCAACTGGCCATGGTCGTCCTGATCCCCGGCCTGCTGGCGCTTGTCTTCGGCTGGCTCGCCTTCCGCAGCCGGGTCACCGGTGTCTACCTGTCGATCCTGACGCAGGCCATGACGCTGGCCCTCTCGCTCTACCTCTTTCAGAACGACAGCGGGCTGCGCGGCAACAACGGCCTCTCAGGCCTGCAAAACATCCCGGGCTTTGAGGCAACCCCACAAGCCACGATCTCCATCATCTTCTTCCTCGCCTCCGCCTTCGCCCTCGGCGCGGGCTACGTCTTCTTCGCCTGGGTGATCTCGGGCAAAATGGGCAGCGTCGTGCAAGGCATCCGCGATAATGAGGCGCGCGTGCGGTTCCTCGGTTACCAGGTCGAGGGCTACAAGCTTTTCATCTTCACCATCACAGCCATCGTCTCTGGCATCGCCGGGGCGCTCTATTACCCGCAGGCAGGCATCATCAATCCCGGTGAAATCGCCCCCATCGCCTCGATCTACCTCGCCGTCTGGGTCGCCATCGGCGGGCGCGGGCGCCTCTATGGCGCGGTCATCGGTGCCGCGTTCGTCTCGCTCCTGTCCAGCTGGTTCACCGGCGGCGGCGCGCCCGATATCAACCTCGGGTTCTACACCATCCAATGGACCGATTGGTGGCTCGTCCTCCTTGGCCTCTCCTTTGTGATTGTCACGCTCTATTTCCCCAAAGGCATCGGCGGGCTTTTTGACTATCTGGTGAGGAAGCCGTCATGATCGCCACCCTTTTGGAAGTGTCCGGCGTCACCGTCACCTTCGACGGCTTCCGCGCCATCAACAACCTCTCGATCCAGTTCCCGCCCACGGGTCTGCGCGCCATTATCGGCCCCAATGGTGCAGGCAAAACCACCTTCATGGATATCGTCACCGGCAAAACCAAACCGGATGAAGGCCGGGTGGTCTGGGGTGAGGAAAACATCTCACTCCTTGGTCTCTCGGAATCCGATATTGCCATGCGCGGCATTGGTCGCAAATTCCAGAAACCCACCGTGTTCGAGGCCCAGACCGTCCGCCAAAACCTTGCCATGGCGCTCAAGAATCCGCGTGGCCCCTTTGCCGTGCTGACCCACCGCAAGACGGCTGAAAACGCCGCCAAGATCGACGCCATCGCGGCAGAGATTGGCCTGACCGATAGCCTGACCCGCATCGCGGGCGAACTCAGTCACGGTCAAAAGCAATGGCTGGAGATTGGCATGTTGCTGGCCCAAGACCCCCGACTTCTGCTCGTCGATGAACCCGCTGCCGGTATGACGGTCGAGGAACGCGAAAAAACTACCGACATCCTGCGCCGCGCGGCTAAGACGCGCTCGGTTGTGGTCGTCGAACACGATATGGAATTTGTTCGGAGGCTGGATTGCAAAGTCACCGTCCTGCACGAAGGCGCTGTTTTGGCCGAGGGCTCCTTGGACCACGTCGCATCCAATCAAACTGTCATCGACGTCTATCTGGGGCGTGGCCATGCTTGAGGTCAAAAACATCAACCTGAAATACGGCCAAAGCCAGATCCTTTATGACATCAGCCTCACCGCCCAACCGGGACAGATCACGGCCCTGATGGGCAACAACGGCGCGGGTAAGACCAGCCTTCTGAAGGCTGTCGCAGGCCGTCATACCGCCTTCACGGGAAGCATCATGCTGAACGGCCAGCCCGCCCAATTCGGCAATCCGCATCAGGCCGCGCGTGCGGGTATCGCCTATGTCCCGCAGGGACGCGAAGTTTTTGCGATGATGTCAGTGCAGGAAAACCTTGAGACGGGCTTTGCGTGTCTGCCTAAGGAACAACACCACGTCCCGGACATGGTCTTTGATCTCTTTCCCGTGCTGAAGGACATGCGCGGGCGGCGGGGTGGCGACCTGTCGGGTGGGCAGCAACAACAGCTTGCGATTGCGCGTGCGCTGATCGCTCAGCCGAAAGTGCTCTTGCTTGATGAACCCACCGAGGGCATCCAGCCCAATGTCATCGAACAGATCGGTGATGCGCTGCGGCTTTTGCGCGAACAGGGCGACATGGCCATCGTGCTGGTCGAACAAAATGCCGACTTCGCCTATGCGCTGGGCGACACCTTCACGCTGATTGCTTCCGGTCGTTTCCAGACCACGGCAGCAAAGGCAATGATGTCCAAACCCGATCTGATCGCAGGTCTGGCACTCTAGTCAAAGACGATCACATTGCGTTTGGCGCTGCCGGTCTTGGTATCGGCAATGGCGTCATTGATCTGATCCAGCGTCCATGTGTTCGAAATCAACTCATCCAGCTTCAACCGGCCCTGTTCATACAGATCGACCATCCATGGGATGTCGCGCTGAATGACCACGTCGCCCATCTTGGACCCAACCATCGACTGCCCAACGGCCGCAAAGTTCGCCGGTTCATAGCTTGAAAACGCACCTGTTGCGGGCATGCCCACCATGATGACCTTGCCGCCATAGGCCAGATAGCGCGGCGCTGCATCATAGACCGCAGGCACCCCCACGGTGACAAGCACTGCATCCGCCCCCCGGCCCATCGCTGCCTTGGCTGCGCGCCAAGGCGCGTCCTCGGTGCCCAGAACCGTATCCGTCGCACCAAAATCCCGCGCGATTTGCAGCTTTTCTTCGGACATATCGACCGCGACGATCCGGCGTGCGCCCGCAATCCGCGCGCCCTGAATGGCATTCAGCCCCACGCCGCCTGCACCAACCACCACGACGTCCTGTCCGGCCCGCAATTTGGCCGCGTTCACGACAGCTCCGACGCCTGTAATGACCCCACAGGCCAATAGGGACGCGGCCTCCATGCTGATCTGGTCGGACAGTTTCACGATCTGGCTCTGATCGACGACGACCTTTTCGGCAAAAGCACCTGCATTCATCGCCTGTACGACCGGCCTGCCGTCGGCGTCGGACAGCACGGGTGCGGCGGTATTTGGCGTCTCGCAGATCGTCGGTGCGCCACCGCCGCAGGACGGGCAGGTGCCACAGGCCCGGATCAGGGTGACCACGACAGGATCGCCCACCGCAATCCCGCCGACCCCGTCCCCCACGGCGGTCACATGCCCTGCGGCCTCATGGCCGTAGACCGCCGGCAGTTCACCGCCCCATGCGCCCTCGGCATAGGAAATGTCAGAGTGGCAAATCGAGCAGGCCTTCAGCGTGACTTCCACCTCACCCATCTGCGGCGCGCGCAGGGTCAGGGTCTCCACGGTCAAGGGTTCGCCATGGCTGTGGCAAACGGCAGCTTTGATCTGGGGCATGGGTCTGTCCTGTTGTCTTGTCCGCCCGATTATGTCTCCGGGTTGGACGCGGTTGCCTTGTCCCCCAGCGACTTTTCCAGTCGCTGACGGGCAGAGGCGAAGATAATGATACAGATCACCGTCAGCACCGCTGACAGCAAGAACGGCGCGCCCGGCGCGTAGATCGGCGCTGATGCGGCCGTGAAATACCAGAAGGTCGAGGTCACGATCAACGGTGCCACAATCGTCGCCACCGCGTTGATCGAGGCGATCAGCCCCTGCAATTCGCCCTGTTGATCGTCACTCGCCGCGCGCGACATGATGCCTTGCAGCGCCGGCCCCGCGATGGACCCAAGCGCGGTGAGCGGCGTCAGCGCCAGCGCGATCCAGCCATTGGTGACAAAGCCCAGCGCGACAAAGGCCAGCACATCAATGCTTAGCCCCAACACCACCGCGTTGCGCTCTCCGATCCGTTTCAGTATCGGCCGCATCAGCAGGCCCTGCACCACCGCTATCCCGATCCCGAAAATGCCCAGCGACAGCCCGATCATCCCAGGCCCCCAGTCAAACCGCTCTGCGCCAAAGTAGGCCCAGACGCCGGGATAGACGAAAAAGGCAATCGCATAGATGAACAGGATCGCCATCAGCCGCGTCAGGCCGGGCAGGGCCGACAGATGCTGAAACGCGCCAAGCGGGTTCGCGCGCTTCCATGAAAACGGCCGCCTGATCTTGTCGGTGACGGTCTCGGGCAGAATGAAATAGCCAAAGGCAAAGTTCGCCGCCGCCAGAAAGGCCGCCGCCCAGAACGGCGCGCGGGTGCCGAACTCGGCCAGCGCACCGCCCAAAAGTGGCCCCAACACAAAGCCGACCCCAAAGGCCGCGCCGATCAGGCCAAAGTTCGCGGCCTTCTCTTCGGGTTTTGAGATATCGGCCATATAGGCCGCCGCGGTTGATTGCGTCGCGGCCGTGATCCCACCCAGAATGCGCCCGATGATCAGCAAGGTCATCGTTCCGGCGACGGCCATCAGCACATAGTCAAATGCCATCACCGCAAGGCTGATCAACAGCACGGGCCTGCGGCCAAACCGGTCCGACAGGCTGCCAATTGTCGGACCGAAGAAAAACTGCATCAACGCAAAGATCGTCGTCAGGATGCCGCCCCAGATCGCCGCATTGGCCAGATCGTAGTCGCCCACTTCCTGAATCAGGTCCGGCATCACCGGCATGATCAGTCCAATCCCCATGCTGTCCAGCACGACAGAAATCAGGATGAAAGTGATTGGCAGGCGATTGTCCATGGCGGGTCCTTTGCGGTCCTCCAGAAATAAACCGGCCAGTTCAGAATGCAATGCGCAATCTACAACGCCAGATATCCGATCCCCGCAAAGGCCACTGCGCAGCCCGCCCATTGCATCGCGCGCATCGGCTCGCGCAGAATGGCCCATGCCAGCACGATGGTCAGCAAACCAAAGGTCGAGGCCGCGACAGCCGCATATTGCACATCCGGCAGCTCGGCCGCCGAGAAGATGCAATAAAGTGCGATACCATCCGCGATCCCCATCAATGCCAGAACTGGAACTGCGCGAAGGCCCGGCCAAAAGGGCAGGCCGAACCAGCCGATCACACCGATCAAAAGCGCAATGGCGACCACCCGCGTGACCAAGGTCACCGGCAGATCGTGCGACAGCGTCGCGGCCCATTGGCCCAGTGCGAAGGTCCCGGCAAAGCCAACCGCTGCAACCCCGGCGTAAAAGATCGTCCGCCCTTTGGGTGGCACGTCCGTTGCGGCATCATCCGCCAAGGCTGCCACGACAGAGACGCCCAGTATGATCGCCAGCACGGCCAGCCATTGCAGCGGATGCACCGGCACCCCCGACAGTGCTGCCCATCCCACCGACAGGATCGGATAACTGGCGATGATCGGGGCCACCAATCGCACCGGCCCCCGTTGAAACGCGCCGTAAAGGCCCAAACTCGCCATCAGAAAGAATGCGCCCGAGGCCACCGATAGACCCATTGCCGGGGCAGGAAGCGGCGCAAAGCCATCCATCACCACCATCAGCCCCAGATGAAACGTCAGCCCCACGACCAATACGGTCAGCAAAGAGGCAAGCAGCGGCACGCTCTGGCTGACGAACCGCACGCAGATGTCGTGAAATCCCCAGCAAAGCGCCGCGATCAGGCCCAGCATCAGCGCGGTCAAGACAGATGCCCCGTGCGCGTGATGAAGCCGTTCAGAAGCGCGGCATATCCTGCCGGGTCCTCCACACAGGGCAAATGCCCCAAACGCCGCATGACGTGAAACGTGGATCCGGGGATCAGGTCAACCGTCTCACGCACCAGATCATGCGGGGTCGACTTGTCCTCTGACCCGCTGATCCCCAGCGTCGGCAATCGCAAGCCAGAGGTCGGCGTATAGAAATCCGTCCCAGCGATGGCGGCGCAAACGCCGGTGTAGCCTTCCGGATCAACTGCCGCCAACATCTCTTGCCATGGCCGCATCTGCGGCGTGCCATAGAAGTCGCGCCCAAACCACCTTTGCATCACACCTTCGGCCATCACCGCCATGCCTTTGGTCCTGATCGTGTCGATCCGATCCTGCCAAAGCTTGGGCGTCCCGATCTTGGCTGCTGTATTGGACAGGACAAGCGCCCGGATCAGGTCAAGCCGTTTGATCGCCAGACCCTGCGCGACCATACCACCCACGGACAGCCCGACAAAAAGCGCATCCTTGATCGCCAGTGCGTCACAAATCGCTTCTGCGTCGGCCACCAAAGCACCCATGCTGTACGGCCCCTTTGGCACGTCAGATTGCCCGTGACCGCGCATGTCGTACCGCACAATCCGCAGCCCGTCCGGCAGGTGCGGCAACACCGCGTCCCACAACCGTAGCGTTGACCCCAAAGAGTTTGAGAACATCAACACCGGACCATCCTTTGGGCCTGATGTCTCGGCATGCAGCGTCACGCCGTCACGGTTGATCTTGTGGATCTGTGTCTCAGTCATCGTGTACGACCATATGCGCCATGATCTGCCCGTGATCCGAGGCGAGCTTGTTATATGGCGCTTCGGGGTGGCTGCCATCGGTCAAATGGTCGTTCAGCACGCTGAAATAGGACATCTCGCCAATGCGGTCCTGTGCCTCTGGGTCAAAATGATGCGACATGAAAATCTGATCAATACTCTCGAATACGCCACCAAAGGCCGAGGTATAGACCATGTCCCGCGCCGATTTCCGCACGAACAGCTTTTCCGCCGAATGCAGACGATACCGCGTGATATCGGCCTGGATTTGTTCGTTTTCCGTGTCGCTATAACGGTCGCCGCTGTGCTTGGCGTCATGACGGCGCATCCACGCGTAGTTCTTGAAAGGGACTTCGCCGGTGATGATCTCGGTCGAGACCGCGTGCTCGCCGTCATTGAAGTCCCCCAGCACCAACACCGGGTTACCGTCCCGCAGATCGTCAATGATCGCGCGCCGCAGCACCCAGGCCTCGGCCATGCGGCGCAGGCCCGCACGCAACGATCCCAGTGCCCGGGCAGCCGGGTCGTAGCTTGTCAGGTCCGCGGCAGGGGGCACCGGCAACCCGTCGGGGTTGTCGAATTCGCCCAGTTTTGACTTCAGATGACAGTTAAAGACCGTCACGACCCGATCGCCCACGGGCACCCGGACCCGCAGAATGGGCCGCGATAGGCGGCGCAGGGTGAACTGACCATCCGGACCAAAGGGGATGACCAGCGGCGTCTCTAGGTCCTGAATGATCGTTGGTTGCCCGACAAAGCCCAACCGTGACAGCATGGCTAGCCCGGGGCGGCGCTGGCCGGGTTCCCCGTCGTTGACGTTGGCGGCAAAGGCCACTGGCGCATCGCCATAAGGGACATAGGCCAGCTTGCGGAAAATGGCTTTGCGGGCGTAGCGGCGGGACGGATCAGGGATGTTGGCGTCATTGGCCGCTATGCCTGCCGCATCCGCCTCTGCCAGCACATCGCGCAGGGCACCCAGCGAAAAGATTTCCTGAAAACAGACGATATCCGCATTCAGCGTCAGCACCTGATCGGCCAGCCAGCTTTGCTTCCAGGCATGTTCTTCCGGGGTATAGCGCTCGAATTTGTAGTACTCCTGATCCGCCTCGATCAGGTTCTTGACGTTAAAGCTGGCAATGGTGAATTCGGTCATAGGGTGTCCAATGCGGTTTTGAACAGGGCGGCATCGACGTTGCCGCCTGTTGCGACGGCGATGACGGGGGTGTCGCTGTCAGAATGAAATAGTGCGGCAGCCAGCGCCGCCGCGCCGCCCGGTTCAACGACGATGCGCAGCCGCTCATAGGCCAGTGCCATGGCGCGCAGACATTCGTCTTCGGTCACAACAATCCCCGGCCCGCAATGGGCCTGCATGATCGGAAAGGTGATGTCACCCGGCTGCGGTGTGATGATCGCATCGCAGATGGAGCCCGACATCTGGTTGTTACGCTGGATCGCACCCGCCGCAAGGCTGCGCGTAACATCGTCAAACCCCTGCGGCTCACATGGATGAACCCGCATGCCCGGCGCTTCGGCGGCCAGCGCCAGCGCGATGCCCGACGTCAACCCGCCACCACCACAACAGACCAGCACCTGCGCCTCTGTGATGTCGTGTTCAGCGGCCTGTGCCGCGATCTCAAGCCCGCAGGTCCCTTGCCCGGCAATGACCAGCGGCTCGTCAAACGGCTTGATCAGCGTCAGGCCGCGGTCCTGCGACAGCCGCGCACCAATCTCGTCCCGGTCCTCGCGCGCGCGGTCATAAAGCACCACCTCAGCACCCAGCGCACGCGTGTTTTCGATCTTCACCGCGGGCGCGTCGGCAGGCATGACGATCACACATGGCGCGCGGTGCGCCGCGGCGGCCATCGCCACACCCTGTGCGTGATTGCCGGATGAGAACGCCACGACACCTCTGGCCAGCGCATCAGCCGGCAACGCCGAGACGGCAGACCAGCCGCCGCGAAACTTGAAACTGCCGGTATGTTGCAGGCACTCCGCCTTGACCAGCACCCGTCGCCCCGCGATTTCATCCAGAAACGGAGAGGTCAGCAAAGGCGTCATACGCGCATGGCCGTCCAGCCGGGTCGCGGCGGCGCGGATCATGTCAATATTCATAGCGACTTCAACCATGTCTGCAGGACGCCCACCGCGTCCGGTTCATCAAGAAATGGCACGTGGCCACGGTCCGGCACATTGGCATAGCCCATGTCTGGTCGCCGCGCCCGCATCTCTGCCGCCGTCTGCGGCGTCAGCAGGTCAGAATTTGCACCACGCACCAGCGCCACGGGCAAGCCCGCCAGCGCATCGAACAGGGGCCAAAGATCCGGCGTCGGCTGTGCCCCTGCCTCAAGCACGGCGTCGCGCAGTTTGGGATCATAGCGCAGGGCAAGACCGTCCGGCGTGGCCTCATATTGCTGTTCCACCTCTTCCAGCCACCGCGCCATGGGCACGCCCTTGAAGTGCACCCAATTGCGGTCGCGAAACGCCGCTGCCTCGGCATAGGTTTTGAACGGCAGGGGCTTGCCGATGTAGTCCTTGATCACATCCAGCCCGACGTTCGAAATCTCTGGTCCGATGTCATTCAGCGCAACGCCCAGCAGCCGGTCCTTTGCCGTTGCTGCCAGAACCATGGCAATCAGCCCCCCGCGTGAGGTGCCAAGAATGCCCGCCTTTTCCAGCCCAAGATGGTCCATCAGTGCCAGCGTGTCCTGCGCCTCGACCGGGATGCTGTAGGTGCTGTGATCTGCCCAATCCGATTGCCCGCGCCCACGATAGTCCAGCCGGATCAACCGGCAATCCAGATGCGGGGCGACGTGGTTGAAATCGCGGCCATTGCGGGTCAGGCCCGCCAGCGCAATGACCGGTGTGCCCTTGCCTTGGTCAGTGTAATGCAAACGTGTGCCGTCAGGCGCGGTAAAGGTCATGTCAGTTCCGGAATCCTGCTCAGGTCGTCCAATAGATGTTGCGGCTTTGCATAAAGCCGATCCATGGGCGCGCCTGCGCGGTTCACCCAGACCGTGTTGAAACCATATCCCGCCGCAGCGCAGGCATCCCAGCCGTTCGACGACACGAACAGGACCGCGTCTCGCGGCCCGTCAAAGCGGCGTTGCACCAGATCATATACACTGTCGTGCGGCTTGAAGACGCCAACGTCTTCGACCGACAGGCTTGCATCCAGCAGGGCCCCGATCCCGGCACTGTCCACCGCGCCCTTTAGCATCTCGGGCGAACCATTCGACAAAATCGCTGTCTGCAACCCCTTTGCCTTTAGCGCTGCCAGCATCTCTGGCACCTCCGGGTAGGCGGGCAGCTCCCAATAAAGTGCCAACAGCCGTTCGCGCAATTCAGGGTCGCGCAACGCAACCGCCTCTAATGCCCAATCAAGCCCGTCCTGTGTGACTTGCCAAAAATCGGTGTGCCGCCCTGCGGTCGCCCGCAGCCATGTGTATTCCAATTGCTTGGCCCGCCAATGCGCGGCCAGTTGTGGCCAGACGGCGGCCAAGGCATCCTGACCCGGTTCTTCGGCCAGAAGCCGGGCTGCGGCATTGACGTCAAAAAGGGTCCCATAGGCATCAAAAACACATGTGGTGATGGGCATCGCTGCTCCTTTCGTTGCCGCGCAGATAAGCATGGGCGCAGCCCTTTGGAAACTGGTTTGCGTCCATCCGGCACGCTCGTTAGGGTCCGGTCTTTATGTTTCGGGAAGGGAAACACCAGATGAGCACGGCAAAAGCGGGCGATACCGTCCAGATCCACTACACCGGGACACTTTCGGATGGGGCGGTCTTTGACAGTTCTGATGGCCGCGACCCTTTGGAATTTGCGGTTGGATCGGGCATGATCATCCCCGGTCTTGATGCCGCAATCCCCGGCATGGCTGTGGGCGACAAAAAGGTGGTCGAGGTGCCCGCCGATCAGGCCTATGGCCCGCGCAACGATCAGGCGCGTCAGGCCATCCCGCGCAAAGACATCCCCGCTGAAATCCCGCTTGAGATTGGCACACAACTCCAGATGCAGGGCCCGGAAGGGCAGGTTATTCCCGTCACCGTCGCCGAGGTGACAGAGACCGACGTGACCCTTGATGCCAACCACCCGCTGGCCGGAAAAGACCTGACATTCGCGATTGAAATGGTTGCGATCCAGCCGGGATAGGGCCGGGCGTCATAAGACGTGCTAAGCTTTCGCTGTCAAACAAAGGGGGATTCGAGATGACCGAAACGCATGGAGAGGTCTGGTGGACCGAACTGATGACCCGCGATGTCGAGGCGGCGCGTGCCTACTATAGTAGCATGTGCGGCTGGACGTTCGAAACGATGCCAATGGGCGAGGGTGGCGAATACCACATAGCGAAAAAGGGTGACCGGATGGTCGCAGGTATCATGGATATGACGGGCCTGCCCGGCATGGACGAAACACCGCCGCATTGGAATTCGTATTTTGCCGTCGACGATATTGATGCCACTTGCAAGGCGACCGTGGCTGCGGGCGGCAAGGTTCTGCAGGAACCCTGGGACATGCCCGGTACCGGGCGCATCGCGATGCTTCAGGACCCGACCGGCGGTGTGATGGGCATGATGACGCCGGAAATGCCGGGCTAAAGGTGATCGGGCTGTGGCATTCCCAGAATGTGGAAGCCACCATCGACCCGAATGACTTCGCCGGTTGTGTGGCTGCCCGCGTCTGACGCCAGATAAACAGCCGTGCCGCCCACCGCGTCCAACGTTGCGTTGCCAAGGGGCGCGTTCTCTCCGGTGTGCTTATAGGTCTTGCGCGCTCCACCAATCGCCGCACCCGCAAGCGTCTTCATCGGCCCCGGCGAAATCGCATTCACACGAATGCCCTGCTGGCCCAGATCATTTGCCAGATAGCGCGTGGCACTTTCCAACGCGGCCTTGGCCACGCCCATCACATTGTAGAACGGTGTGACCCGGTTGCTGCCCTGATAGCTCAACGTCAGCAACGTGCCGCCATTTGGCATCATCGCGGACGCGCGGCGCGCCACATCGATAAAGCTGTAACAAGAGATCGTCAGCGAGTTGCGAAAGTTCTCTGCCGAGGTGTTGATAAAGCGGCCCGTCAGCTCATTCTTGTCAGAATAGGCGATTGCATGCACAACAAAGTCGATGCTGTCCCAGCGCTCTTTCAGCGCGGCAAAGGCTGCATCCATGCTCGCGGCATTGGTTACGTCCACATCCACCATAAATTCCGACCCGACGCTTTCGGCCAGCGGCTTCAGACGGCTGCCAAAGGCCTCGCCCTGATAGGTAAAGGCCAGTTCTGCGCCTGCCTCCGCCATCGCCTTGGCAATGCCCCAAGCGATGGATCGCTCGTTCGCCACGCCCATAATCAGCCCGCGTTTGCCTTGCATTGAAATGGTCATCTCGGCCCTCTCGCTCTTTTGGCATCTAGTGGCGGTTTTGCGGGCTTTGGTCAAGTTTTGGGCCACTTCAGACCCCGAAGGTCAATAGGCGTAGGCGTCGTAAATCCGGGACAGGTCGCCATCCCAGTCGCCCTTGTAGTGCTCAAGCAACTCGTCCGCCGGGGTCTGCCCACTTTCGATGCTTTCGTGCAGGGCATTCAGGAAATGCGTCTCATCCCCAACCAATCCACCCGCGCCGGGCTTGGCGCGGTTCTTGAGGCCCAGTTCAGAGATTGCAACGACCTCGTGCGCCAGATCGTGCATGTTGATGCCGTCGACCTGCCCCTGCAACCCGTCCTTTGACGCTGCCACAAGCAGTGCCTGCCGCTGTTCGGCGCTCCATCCTTTGCACAGGTCCCATGCCGCATCGAGCGCGGTTTGGTCATAAAGCAAGCCAACCCAAAACGCGGGCAGGGCGCACAGCCGCCGCCACGGACCACCATCCGCGCCGCGCTGTTCGATGAACTGCTTGATCCGCGCTTCGGGGAACACAGTGGTCAGGTGATCGGCCCAATCCGACAGCAGCGGCTTTTCACCGGGCAGGGCGGGCAGCTCACCTTTCAGGAAATCGCGGAACGACATGCCCAGCGCGTCGATATATTTGCCGTCGCGATAGACAAAATACATCGGCACATCCAGCACCCACTGCACCCATGCCTCAAATCCAAATCCGTCATCAAAGACAAAGGGCAGCATGCCCGTGCGGTCGGCATCCAGATGCCGCCAGATGTGGCTGCGCCAGCTTTTGTGGTTGTTGATCTTGCCTTCAAAAAAGGGCGAATTGGCAAAAAGGGCGGTCGCAACCGGCTGCAAGGCAAGCGACACGCGCAGCTTTTGCACCATGTCGGCCTCTGACCCGAAATCAAGGTTCACCTGCACCGTGCAGGTCCGCCGCATCATGGCCGTGCCCATGGTGCCGACCTTCTCCATGTAGTTGTTCATCAGCTTGTACCGCCCCTTGGGCATCAGCGGCATCTGCTCGTGCTTCCATTCAGGTGCGGCGCCCAGACCGATAAACTTCACCCCGATCTCGTCCGAGACCGCCTTGACCTCGCTCAGGTGGGTGTTCACCTCGTCGCAGGTCTGGTGGATCGTCTCCAACGGCGCGCCTGACAGTTCCAGTGCGCCGCCCGGCTCAAGGCTGACGTTTGCGCCATCCTTTGTCAGGCCAATCAGATGGCCGCCTTCTTCCACCGGGGCCCAGCCGAACCGGTCGCGCAGGCCCGACAAGACCGCGTGGATCGACCTTTCGCCCTCATAGGGCAGCGGCAAATGGGTATCCTTGCAATACCCGAACTTCTCGTGCTCGGTCCCGATGCGCCACTGGTCCTTCGGCTTGCAGCCCTTTGACAACAGCTCTGCCAGTTGGTCGTGATGCTCAATGGGGCCGCCGCCCGACTGGGGAATAGACATGAGGGAGGAGGACCTTTTGCTGACGATCTGGATAATTGTGGTGACGCAGAACGCAGACTAATGCAAGGCCGGGTGATTGCGTCTCCAAACGGTGACGCGCGCATCCGGTGTGCGCGACAACACATCCAGCATCGCCTCGGTCCGTATCCCCGGCAGACTGGCAAACGCATCAAAAAGCGCATCCGCCCCCTTCGCATTCACCGGGATCGCAAGCGATTGACCCCCCATTCCCGATATCACCCAGTGCGGCGCAGGGATGGCTGTCGGTTCAAGCTCCAGCAATGACATGTCCTCTATGTCGATCACACCGCCGGTCAGCGGGCCGAAATACGCCAGTCGCCGTTCGTTAATCTGCACCACGCCAGGGCCTTCGCCGGTGCTGCGAAACCTTGCGCGTTGCCAGCCCGCCACGGCCCAGACAGCCCCTGCGGCCAAGATCGCCCAGCCAATCCACTGTACGGGCGAATAGAACGTGTTCAGCCACCACAAACCGATAAGCGCGACACCCAGACCCAGCAAGCACTCGCGCCAACGCCACAACCCGTCCCTGACCGCTGGGCGCACCAGATCAGCCACGGATCACCTGTGGGTCTTGAAACAAGCGAAAGGCCCATTCGCCCACCTGTTGAAAGCCGATCCCGACATAAGCCTTTGCCGCGGCGGCATTGGCGGCAGACAGGGCGGCATGGGTCACGCCCTTGTCCCTTGCCTCGGCCAGATGAAGGGCCACCACCCGGCGGCCATGTCCCTTGCCGCGAAGCTCGCGCGGGGTGAAGACACCGCCGATCTGCACCATATCAGGAAGCTGGGCGTTAAAGGCGGTCGTCGCCAACGGCACATCGCCCCACATCAGAACCCTGCGGTTGTCTGCAACCATTGCCGTCTCATAGCTGGCCGCGGCCCGGATCGGGGCCTCACTTGCCGGGGTGTTCAGCGTCTCGGTCTGGTACTGTGTCATCCAGTCCAACATGGTTGCGGGGTCGGCCTGCGACAAGAGGCGCAAGTCTCCCGGACCATCGGGAACCTGCAATTCATCAAGCGCCAGCGTGTAATGCGGCTCATCCTGATCCAAGGTGGCAGTCGCATCGTCCAGACCGGTTTCCCGCTGAAGCGAACGAACCTGATCAAGCGGACCGATCATGCCAGTGACCTTGGCACCCGCCAGCGCGCGCTTGGCCCCCAAAATCGGCATGTTCGGCAGAAATGGTGCCACAATCCCCGCTCTTGTCAGGGCAAGAACGTCTGTCACCGGCCCGTCGTTGTTGACCCAAAACTTCATCGTCCGTTCGCCCTGCCCGGCAAAGCCGTCGCGGTGCAGATAGCCAAGCGTGAACATCGCCTGATGCGCGGCTGTGCGCAGGCAAGCGGTGATCTCCTCGGTGTCTGCTGCGGTCGCAGGTCTCATCTTGGGTACTCGTCACGCGGGCTGACCTTCACCGTTGCGGATGGTAACCGACAGGTCAAGTTCGTGGTTGGTTCAAAACGCATCAGCGCACATGTCAACACCCGCCATATTCGGCCCGCAGCAGGTTCTTTTGCACCTTGCCCATTGTGTTGCGGGGCAGGGCCTTCATGATGATGTAGCGACGTGGATGTTTGAACCGCGCCAAATGCGGCGCGACTTGTGCGGCCAGCGCGTCTTCGGTCAGGCCGACGCCTTCGATCACGACGGCGGCGATCACGCTTTCGCCAAAGTCGGGATGTGGCACGCCAAAGACCGCGCTTTCCACGACACCGGGGACCGCGTTGATCACGTCCTCTACCTCTTTGGGGTAGATGTTGTAACCGCCCGCGATAATCAGGTCCTTGGCCCGCCCGACAATGGTCACGCGCCCATCCTCATCCTGCACGCCCAAATCGCCGGTGATGAAGAACCCGTTGTCACGCAGTTCCTCTGCGGTCTTCTCGGGCATATTCCAATAGCCCTTAAAAACGTTGTCGCCGCGGACTTCGATCACGCCAATCTCACCACGGGGCACCTCTTTTTCGTCTTTGGTCACCTTCACCTCAACCCCCGGCAGGGCATGGCCCACCGTGCCTGCCACGCGCGCGCCGTCATAGGGGTTTGAGGTGATCATATTCGTCTCGGTCATGCCGTAGCGCTCAAGGATGCGGTGCCCGGTGCGCTCTTCAAAGGCGGTGTGCGTTTCGGCCAGCAAGGGGGCAGAACCTGAAACGAAAAGCCGCATGTTGGCCACCCGCGCCCGGTCAAGCCGCGCATCGGACAAAAGCCGGGTATAAAAAGTTGGTACCCCCATCAGCAGGGACCCCGTTGGCATCTCCGCAAGGACGGTCTCTGGATCAAAGCCCGCCATAAACCGCATCTGCGCCCCGGCCAGCAAGGTGGTGTTTGTCGCCACAAACAGCCCATGCGTGTGGAAGATTGGTAAGGCATGGATCAGCCGGTCCGCGCTGGTGATCTGCCACAGGTCCGTCAGGCTCTGGGCGTTCGACAGCAGGTTCTTGTGGCTCATCATCGCGCCTTTTGACCGCCCCGTCGTGCCCGAGGTGTAAAGCAACCCGGCAAGGTCATCGGGACCGCGCGGCACAGCGTCAAAGGTCGTCGGCCGGTGGTCCGCCGCCGCCGTCAGTGTTCCGCTGCCGTCGCCCGCGATGGTCATGACGTGCGCATCACCCGCAATCCCGGCCATGGCGTCCGCGTCTTTTGCGTCGCAAACGATCAGTCGCGGCGCGGCATCCGTGATGAAATAAGACAACTCACTTTGCGTATAGGCCGTGTTCAACGGCAGATAGACCGCCCCGCATTGCACCGTCGCCCCGTATAACGCCAGCGTTTCCATGACCTTGGGCGCTTGCACGACGACCCGGTCGCCGGACGCGACGCCTGATTTGGCCAGCACATGCGCCAATTGCCCGACCCGCGCGATGAATTGGCCATAGTTGACGGTGGTGCCATCATCCAGCGTCAGAAACGTCGCTTCGCTGTCAGTGTGCGGGGCGAAAAGGGCATCGTAAAGGGTATTGGTCACGTCTGGCGTCCTTGGCGTGCGTTTGGTCGTCCCTTGGTCTTACCGCGCTTCTTTCGGGGTTTCAGCATGAAAGCCGCTGATGGGCCGGTTTTCGGGGCCCTGCGGTGGCTTGCGCCTGCGGGGTCAGAGGCTTATTTGCCGTGCCATGTACACCGTCGCCGCCCTTTATCACTTCACCCCCTTTGACGACCCGGCTGCTCTGCGCCCGGGGTTGATTGCGGCCTGTGAAACGCACGGTATCTCGGGCACCCTGCTGATCGCGGGCGAAGGCATTAACGGGACGATCGCGGGCAGCCGCGCCGGGATTGACGCGATCCTGGGTGTCATCCGCGCATTGCCCGGTTGTGCGGCGCTGGAACACAAGGAAAGCCAATCCGACACGCCGCCCTTTCACCGCATGAAGGTGCGGCTGAAGAAAGAGATCGTGACCATGGGCCAGCTGCAGGTCAAACCTGCCGAAGGCACTGGCCACTACGTCGATCCGGCCGATTGGAATGAACTGATCCGCTCGCCCGAAGTCGCCGTGATCGACACCCGCAACGACTATGAAGTCGGGATCGGCACCTTTGACGGTGCCATCGACCCGCAGACCAAAAGCTTTGGTGAGTTTCCGGCTTGGTGGGAGGCCAACAAGGACCGCTTTCACAACAAGAAGATCGCGATGTTCTGCACCGGCGGCATCCGCTGCGAGAAGTCCACGAACTTCCTCAAGGGGCAGGGCGTGGATGAGGTTTATCACCTCAAGGGCGGCATCCTGAAATACCTCGAAGAGGTGCCGCAGGAAGACAGCACATGGCAGGGCGAATGCTTTGTCTTTGACGCCCGCGTCTCGGTGGGCCATGGGCTGTTGGTCGGGCCGCATCTGCTCTGCTACGCCTGCCGCCGCCCGATCCTGCCCGCGGATCGCGACCGGCCCGAATACGAACACGGCGTCGCCTGCCACCAATGCAGCCATGAAACCACAGAGGCTGACAAGGACCGCTTTCGCGAACGCCAAAAGCAGATCGCTCTGGCCGCCGAACGCGGCACCCGCCACATCGGCAGCCTTTGATGCCACAACTGCCCCTGCGCGCGGGATTTGCCTTGCTGATCGGTGCGCTTTCAGGGGTTGCAGCTTTCACCCTTGGCATGCCGCTGCCCTGGATGCTGGGCTCCATGCTGGGCGTTACAATCGCTGCACTGATGCACCTTCCCATCGCGGGTCCCGACCGTTTGCGGCCCATCGTGATCCCGGTGATCGGCGTCATGCTCGGGTCCGCCATCACCGCCGAGACCCTGCAGCAACTGGGCCAATGGTCCGCCACCTTGCTGATCCTGCCGCTCGCGCTGATGTCTTCCGCTGCCGTTTCATATGTCGTCTACCGCCGTCTGGGCGGCTATGACGCAGCGACCGCCTACTTCAGCGCCATGCCGGGTGGGCTGAACGAGATGCTCTTGATGGGCGCGGCCCAAGGCGGCAACGAACGCCGCATCGCGCTGGCCCATGCCGCGCGCGTGCTGATGGTGATCTTCTTTGTGGCACTCTTCTTTGGCGCCTTCCTTGGCGTGCGCAGCAACACCTCTGCCGTGACATGGACCGCGCTGAACGCACTGACGGTCGTCGATTACCTGATCCTCGCGGCCTGTGCAGTGGCAGGCGTGTCCTTTGCACGTCTCATCCGCTTGCCCGCCGCCCCGATCTTTGGCCCCCTGATCCTTTCAGGGGCGGCCCATGTGCTCGGCTGGGTCACCCTGCCGCCGCCCTCTCTGGTGGTTATCGCCGCGCAGATCGTGGTTGGAACAATCATCGGCGCGCGCTTCATCGGGGCCACACTGAGCGAGGTCGGACGCGACCTGCTGCTGGGGGCTGCGGCAACCTTGCTGATGCTGATTGCGGCACTGGTTTCGGCCTACCTGCTGATCCAAGTCGCCGACGTGCCCATGGCGCAGGCCTTCCTCGCCTATGCACCCGGCGGGCTGACAGAGATGTCCCTGCTCACACTCGCAATCAATCAGGACGTGGCCTTTGTCTCGGTCACACATATCGTCCGCATCACCCTTGTCATCGCCGCGGCACCTGCTCTCTTTGGTCTCCTGCGCCGCTACCTTGATCCCTGACGCCCGCCCCCTTAGCCTTTGTCGAAACCTCCGATCAAAGGCTGCCCATGTTCGAACGTATCCTCTCGCTTTTCTCGCCCGCCCCCCACGTGACAGAGCTTCCGCCCGAAGACGCCCGTCATGCGCTGGGCGCGCTGCTTGTCCGCACCGCCAAGGCCGACCGCGCCTATCTGTTCGAAGAGGTGGAAGAAATCGACCACGTCCTTGCCGACCTTTATGACCTGAACAAGGTTGAAGCCGCGATGATGCGCGCGGCCTGCGAAAAACTCGACCACGAAATGCCCGCGACAGCCGAGCTTGCGCAAATCCTGCATGATGCCATCCCGCTGGCCGAACGCGAAGCCGCCGTTGCCGCGCTCTGGCGCGTGGTCTTTGCGGACGGCATCGAAGAAGAAAGCGAAGACGCCGTACTGCACGAGGTTGAGCAAACGCTCGGCGTCAGCCCCGAAGTCAGCAAACGCCTGCATGATGAGGCGCAAGCCGCCGCGCAGGGCTGATGACCCATCAGGCCTTTTTGCAATCGCTCTCGCCTGCCGACCGCGCCCGCCTGACGGCGTTGACCAACGGGGCGGGGCTGATGCACCTTGGCCTGCACGCTGGCGCGATTGTCTTGCTTGCGACCGCCATAGCGCTGGGCGTGCCCGGCTGGCCGTTCCTGCTTTTGCCATTGGGCATTTTTCAGGTGTTCCTCTTTCACCTCCTGCACGAGGTGACGCACGAAACCGTCTTTGCCAGCAAACCCCTGAACATCTGGGTGGCCCGCATAGCCGGATTCATCCTGCTGATCCCGCCACTCTGGTTTCGCTACTTCCACTTCGCGCACCACAAGCATACCCATGATCCCCAGCACGACCCGGAACTGGCAACGCCAAAGCCGCGCACGTGGCCCGGATACCTGTGGTACCTCACGGGCCTGCCAATGTGGGGAAGCCTTCTGAAAACACTTTGGAACAACGGTGCTGGCAAATGTGTGGACGCCTATGTCCCAACCTCCGCACTCACCCGCATCGCGAAAGAGGCGCGGTTGATGCTGCAGATCTACGCCGTGATTCTTGCCTTTTCCCTGCTGCTTGGATCCGCGCTGCTCTTTTGGATATGGGTCCTGCCGCTCGTCCTTGGCCAGCCATTCCTGCGGCTCTACCTGATGGCAGAGCATACCGATTGCGCACATGTGCCGGACATGTTCACCAACACCCGTACGACCTTTACGACCCGCGCCATCCGTTGGCTTGCGTGGAACATGCCGTATCACGCCGAGCACCACGCCCTTCCGTCCGTGCCGTTCCACCAATTGCCTGCTTTGCATGATCTTGCGCAATCGCACTTGCGCGAAACCGCGCCGGGCTATGCGGCTTTTCACGCGACCTATGCAGCGCGCCTAACGCCCGCGCCCGGCAGCAAGGGCTGATCCGACGCCCGCCACCATGATGACGGCCAGACCAACCATGGTCCAAGCATCCGGCCAATCGCCAAAGAACAACAGGCCAAAAAGCATCGCCGCAATCAACTGGCTGTAAATCAGGGGCGCGATCACACCAGCAGGCGTTGTGCGGTTGACCTGTACGAGCAGCAGATTGCCGATCGCCGATCCCAATGCGCTGATCGCCAAAAGGCCGATGATCTTCCCGTCAAATCCGCTGGCGCCGCCAACGGCGAGGGGGGCCAGCAATACTGCGCCAATCATCAGCTGCGAGATCAGCAGGAACCTTGGCCGAAAGTCCGGTGCCAGCCAGCGTGTCGCCACCAGATATCCACCATGCAGGCACCCCGCCAGCACCGCAAAGGCCATCCCTGTCGTGACCCCGAAACCGGGCCTGACCACGATCAGCACCCCCGCAAAGCTGACCGCCAGTAAGGCCGCGCGCAGCACCGTGACCCTTTCTTTCAGGATCAGCGCACTCAGAACAAAGGCCACCACCGGCCCGATGAAAAAGCCTGCAAAGGCATTTGCCATCGGCTCTGTCTTCAGCGCGGTCAGAATGCAGCAAATGCCGCCCGCAATCAGGGCCGCTCTCAGGATCAGTCGCCAGTCCCCCAACATCCGCCATTCGTGCCGTTGCATCCCGCTAAGCGGCAGAAGCAGGATGGCTGCCAGCGCAAACCGTGCCCAGGCCACAAAGAACGGCGCAAACCCTGCCGCCGACAGGGCTTTCCCCGCCGCATCGCCACCCACGATCAGGAACATCGCCGCAACGACCGACAGGATAACAAGGGGCAGAGGCATGACGGTCCGTTTCGCTTGGCTCCGCCCTCATTGCGTCGAATTACGCCAAAGTGCAATCAGATCGCGGTGGCGCTGACCAATACCGCAGGTACCGGAACACGCCAGCGGCCACCTTTGCTGGGGCGGCGCGCCACCTTTTCGGCCACGGCCTCTCTGATCCGTTCCTTGCGTTTGTCGGACTGCGGCCGCAGCAGCGCGCCGCCGCGCACCGTGCCGTTCATGAAATAGTCAAACGGCGCACCGGGGTCGCTGACCTCCCAATAGCTGCCCACGTCGGTCAGCGCGACATCGGCAAATCCCGCCTTGTGAAGGGCTTTCTGTGCCCGTTCAGCCTCCGCATAGTCATGGGTGCCGGGGGCCGCTGGCAATTGCACGTCTGGGTCGCCATGGGCCTTGATCGCCTCAAAAACGATGGCAAAGGCGTCCCCCGGCTCCGGCGCTTTCCAGACCGAATAAACAATTCTGCCGCCGTTTTTCAGGACCCGCCGCGCTTCGGCAAAGGCTTTGTCAGGATAGGGAATATGCGGCACGCCAAACCCGATTGTCACCGCATCAAAAGAGGCATCCGCCAACGTCAGCGCCATCGCGTCGCCCGCCTCAAACCCTGCGCCGGGGACTGTCGCGCGGGCGACCTCCAGCATCGCGGGCGAGAAATCGACGCCGGTCACCACTGCCCCGGTCTCAACCAACCCCTTTGCCACTACCCCGTGCCCGCAGCACAAATCCAGCGCCCTGTCGCCCGGTCCAACCTTCGCCAGCTCCACGAATTTGGGCACACATTGCGCGGCCGCCTGTGCAAAATCCCGCGCATAAGCCGCCGCCGTTCCGGCATCCGCCCACCCATCGCGCTCAATCTCAGCAAAGCTGTCAAAATCCGTCATCCCGGCCAACCCTACGGCATCCCCCGCCCATTGCAAAACCGCGGCCCCCTTGCTCTAACCCCTTCCCAAGCCAACGGAGGACCCTATGGTCGACATCGCCACCCGCGTCTGGAACCACAAATGGAAGATCGACCCGATCGTCCGTTCCCTTATCGACACCGACTTCTACAAACTCCTGATGTGCCAGTCGGTCTTTCGCAACAAACCCGACGCCCAGGTCACCTTCTCCCTCATCAACCGCGCCACCCATATCCCGCTCGCCACCCTCATCGACGAGGGCGAGCTGCGCGAACAACTCGACCACATCCGCTCTCTCTCGCTCCGCCGGGGTGAATCCACTTGGATGCGCGGCAACACCTTCTACGGCAAACGCCAGATGTTCTCGCCAGAGTTCATGGACTGGTTCGAAAACCTCTCGCTCCCGCCCTACCACCTCGAACGCGTCGGCGACCAATATGAACTCACCTTCGAAGGCTCATGGCCCGAGGTGATGCTGTGGGAAATCCCCGCCCTCGCCGTGCTGATGGAACTGCGCGGCCGCGCCGTCCTGGGCCAGATGGGCCGGTTTGAACTGCAAGTCCTCTACGCCCGCGCCATGACCAAGCTTTGGGAAAAGGTCGAGCGCCTGCAAACCATCCCCGACCTCGCACTCGCAGACTTCGGCACCCGCCGCCGCCACTCCTTCCTCTGGCAGGACTGGTGCGTGCAGGCCATGTCCGAAGGGCTGGGCTCGCGCTTTGTCGGCACCTCCAACTGCCTCATCGCCAAGAATAGGGATATGGAGGCGATCGGCACCAACGCCCACGAACTCCCCATGGTCTATGCCGCCTTGGCGCAGGGCGACGCGGCCCTCGCGCAGGCCCCCTATGATGTGCTCTCCGACTGGCAGGCCGAACATGACGGCAACCTGCGCATCATCCTGCCCGACACCTACGGCACACCGGGGTTTTTGGAACGTGCGCCGGATTGGCTCGCCGGCTGGACCGGCATCCGCATCGACAGCGGCGACCCCGCTGCGGGGGCCGAAGCCGCGATTGACTGGTGGAAAAGCCGGGGAGAGGACCCCCGTGAGAAACTGATCATCTTCTCCGATGGCTTGGACGTCGACAAGATCCTGTCCCTGCACGCCCAATTCAAAGGCCGCGTCCGCGTGTCCTTCGGCTGGGGCACAATGCTGACGAACGACTTCAAAGGCCTCACGGACGGCGACAGCCTCGCCCCCTTCTCACTGGTCTGCAAAGCGGTGTCTGCGAACGGCAATGCAACGGTCAAGCTGAGCGATAACCCCAACAAAGCCATGGGCCCCGAGGCAGAGATTGAGCGCTATAAGCGCGTGTTTGGGGTGGGTGAGCAGGAAAAGGTTGAGGTGGTGGTTTAGAATTTCCCATGCCTCGACCTTGAAATTCCAAAAAAAGTCACTATATTACGATTTGGCTTTGAAAAAGGCCGGAAATGCCTGGATAGGCTAATTGAAACCTGGAATGGGTTCGGTCGATAAATTCTCGCTCTCGAATGAGCCGTAACTAATTCGAACGCTACACATTCCTTTCGATGATGAAAGGAAAAATAATGTCATCATTCATAATTAAATTCTCCGACGTGGCGCTTCAGCCTAGTGCAAACACTAATGGCGCTGTGCAGCGAGCCATTGGATTTGTAAACCTTCAACAACTCCTCTCGCTGATCGATAGTAAAACACTTGCGCCCAACCCAAGAAGTGCAAAGAAGAATGCAATTGTTGATGGAATCTTGGGTACACTAAATGACACTCCCGAGCTTTTTCGATTCAAGTCCAAGGGTCTTCTGATATCGTCTCATAAAGTCGAACCGCTTCAGCGGAACCGATTTCGAATTGAATTTAGTAAGGATTTCGTCGATGGAGTACTTGATGGGGGGCACAATCTGTTTGCGATTGCGTTGTTCCTACTCTCCCAAGTGATGGATCCAAAAGAGGTTCGAAAACTTCGAGTTTGGGAGCAAGTTGATTCAGCTTGGGCAAAGTATCGAGCAGAAATTGGCGCACTTGATTTTGATGAAGAAGATCAAGTTTCGGTGGAGTTGATTTTTCCGTCGTCACAAGATGAAGAAACACAGGATTTGTTTGATCAGGCTGCGTTCGATATTTCTCAAGCGAGAAACGCCAATACTCAAGTCAAAACAGAAGCTTTTCAAAATAAGCTTGGTTTTTACGATGTCCTAAAGGAGGCGCTGCCAGAAGAGTTGAGCAAAAGGGTCGAGTGGAAGCCGGGAGTAGTGGAAACTCTGGATGCCAAACCGATATCGGTCCGCGATATCGTTGCGCTAGCATGGATCCCCCTTAATCTGGCATCCGAGAAGAAGTTGTTGCCAATTGACATAAGTGTGCTGCCGCAGAACATTTATCGAAACAAAGGTGAGTGCTCAGACAAATTCAACACACTATTGATGCATGAGGACGTGACGCAACCTATCGGTGGAAAAGCTGGTCAAGTCCGACAAATTCACCACAAGACAATCGAGTCATGTCTGCGTTTGACTGGAGATCTTCCAAACCTCGTAGATCTTATCTACGAGAATTTCCCAAAACTGTATAATGACGGCGGTTTTCGGTTTGGCCGCAGAACGGTTGTAAAGATGTATGACCCAGACAAACTAAAGCAGCTCAAAGCAGAAAAAAAAGACGCAGCAGGATATACTTCGATGCGCCCAACGACACCGTATTTCCAACGCATGTCAAAGAAACTCAAATATAAATATCCAGAAGCACTAATTATTCCATTTGTAACGGGATTGAGCTCCCTTATGGAAGTCCACAACGGACAGATCTTTTGGATTTCCGATGATATTGAAGATTTGGTTCTCGAAAAGCTCAGCAGAGCTGCACCTCTATTTGATGGCCAACTTGACGCCTACGACTGGGACCCGCAACGGCTCGCAAAGAGCCCATCCAGCCATAAACAGGCAGCGAGTTATTATCGGGTACTTTGAAATTGGTGAGGGCGCAATTAATTGCGCCCTCACTCCTCCACCTTCCCCCGCAACGCCTTCACCGCCCCGCGCTGTTTCTTCCCTTCCAGCCGCCGCTTGACTGACCCATAGGTCGGCTTGGTCGGCCGCCGTCGTTTGGGCACTTCTGTCGCCTTGCGGATCATCTCTGCCAGACGCTCTAACGCGATCTCGCGGTTGCGAGCCTGGCTGCGGGTCTCTTGCACAAAGATCACCACCGCGCCGTCCTTCGTCCATTTCTGCCCCGCGATCCGGCGCAGCCGACGTTTCACCGCGTCGGGCAGGTTGGGGGACCGCTCTGCCTCGAACCGCAATTCGACCGCCGTGGACACTTTGTTCACGTTCTGCCCGCCGGGGCCTGATGCGCGGACAAAGCTTTCTGTCAGCTCCCACTCCGCGATCTCGATATCATCGTTAATGCGCATTCAGACTTTCGTATGTACAGGATGTGCATGGGTTGTGCACGGGGTGTGCCATGTCGATTTCCGCCGTGCGGTGTCTTAACCGGTTTTCGCCCCATTGGCCGCATGAGCGCCCCGCCGGACACCACGCGGGATGCAAAAAGGGCCACCCCGGCGATGGGATGGCCCTTTCCTGAAAGTTGCGGAGGTGGGTCGGTTAGGATCTCCACCTTGTGGTCTTCTCAGCTAGGGGCTGCCCTAGATGTGACCCCCACAAGTTGTCCCGACTGCCTTCTCCAATACTTCATGATGCACTGGATCACCTCCTTTCAAATGTTTCGCCTAAAGGAAGCTTTGCACAGATTTGGTATATGTCAAATTAATTTCCACAACTTTTCGTGCTTAAGCGGCGCGGGGTAGCATCCGCCCAACAATCAGGCGGAATGGCACCAACGCCAGTAGCGCAATGGTTAATTTCACGCCCCAGTCCGCGACGGCCAGTGAAACCCACAATGGCACCAGCGGCCCTTGGTTAAGAAACGGCACCATTTCCTGCGCCCAGATGATTTGCTCGTCCGCTAAGGCATTGAAACCGTTGAAGATCGCCGCAAACGCGATCGAGAAAAAGATTAACGTGTCCACGGTCGAACTGACCAATGTCGACCCCAGCGGCGCTTTCCACCAGGACCCTGCACGCAGGCGGTTAAATACTGCGATATCAAGCAGTTGCGCGATCAGGAACGCCGTAGCAGAGGCAATCGCCACCCGCAGCGCGACAGCCGGACCGAACTCCAGCATGATCTGCGACCCGATCAACGAACAAATAATCCCCACGCAAAGCCCTGAAAAGACTACCTTTCTTGCCTCCGAGGCCCCGTACACACGGTTCATGATGTCGGTCACAAGGAAGGCCAGCGGATAGGTGAACGCCCCCCAGGTCAATAATCCGTCAAGGATCAGAAATTGCACAAGAATGTTCGAGGCGACCACGATAATGGCCATGGCGATCACGCCGGGAAGGATACGCATTTTGATGTTCCGTTTTGACAAGGGTGCGGCACTTGGCCCCTGATCATTCAGGGACGGCGCGGTCTAACCCCTGCAGTGCTAGCGGTCAATCCGGTATTCGACGACTTCGGTCCGCTGGAAGAACTGGAAATTGTCGTCCGAAATCAGTGTCATGATCAGATTGCCGCCAGGCGAGCGCCAGACACTGATGCCCTCCAGATTGTCGTGCGTGGCATTGGCGGTTTGCAGCAAGACCTCTTCTGACCCACCGGACAGGTCAAACCGGCGGACACGGCTGCGAAAGCCGACGCCGGTGAAGTCACGCTCTAGGATGTAGAGCAATCCATCAGGGCCGATATCTGACCCGACCACCAGAAACGCGCCACGGCGCGGCAGGCGAAACGGAATATCCCAGCCCGACCCTTCGACGTAACGGTAGACCGGAAACGGACGATTGGCGCGGCCGGACCTTTCAGGGATTGCATAAAGCGCACCGGCCTCGTCAATGGCCAGACTTTCGAGAGACGCATTAAGCGACAGTTCATCAAAGGCGGGATTGGGAAAATCGCGCAGGGCAGGGGCGGTGACGTCGCCATAGGCCACGACGCGTGACAGTCCCTCGAATGACACATAGGTCAGCCCGTCATCACCAATCGCCAGACCCTCGGAATCGCTGTTGTCCTTGTTCACCCGCTGCCCATTGGTGCGTAGAAACCGATGACGCAATTCGATGGGCATCGCCGAGATCTGGCCATTGTCGCGGTGGATCGGCCCGGACAGGACAAAGCCCTTGTCGTTGATCGCCACATAGCGCGTGCCACCGTCCAGCACCTCGAGCCCCGACAATCCGCCAAAGCGCTCGTCTCCGTTGGACCAGACGAATTGTCCGGTCAGCGTCACCTCTTTTGGCAAGGGTGCACAGCCTGCAAGCAGGGCGATGACGGGCCAGATCAGGCGCATATCAGTTGGCGTTCAGGATGGTTGTGCACTGCGCGGGCAAGCGGGCCATGGTGATCTCGCTGCGTGGCTTGGGTGGCGGCGCATTGGGATCGGGCGGCGGTGGATTGAGGATATTGTTCACCCAGACCTGCGCATCACCACAACCATCACCCGGCGGCGGTGCGGCCTGATCGACGCAGGCGCGATCACCAGCAGGGCAATTCAGACGCACGTGGAAATGATAGTGATGCCCCCACCACGGTCTGATCTTGCGCAACCAACTGCGATCACCCGTGGCGTTGTTGCACATCGCGACCTTGGCACCGGGAAAGACGAAAATTCGTGCCACACGCGGGTCAGAGGCGGCGGCCTTCAGCAGCGCTTCGTGCTGGGGCGACCATTTGCTGTTGGTATAGGCACCTTCCGCTCGCCGCATGGAAATCGAAGAGATATTCTCGCGCTCTTGCGCAGTCAGGTTCAACCGGTCGGGCGGCAGCATCCAGATGTCGATATCAAGCCCCGACTGGTGACTGCGATGACCGGTGAGCATTGGCCCGCCGCGCGGCTGGCTCATGTCGCCAACATAAAGCCCTTCCCAGCCCGGCAGGGTGGCGGCAAAACGGCTGAGGTCCTGCACGTAGTCGACGGTCACGGGTTGGGCCCAGTTGCGGTTGCGCGAAAGACGCATCGCCTGCCATGTCGGCCCGGTTTCAGGCAATTGCACGGCACCCGCCTGACAGCCAAGCGCGTATCCGCCGACGGCGTCAGAGGCTTGCGCTGATGCAACGCGGGCGGCGCCAAACAACTGCTTGGCAATGCGGGTGTCGTTGGTGTTTTGCGTCGAAACCGTCGCCTGTGGGGCGCTTGCGGATTCTGTTTGGCACCCCGCCAAAAGCGCGAGGGCTGCTATGACTGCTACGAACCGGACCATTCTGCGCGATCTCCGTCTTTGTTGACCCACCTTAGCAAGATCAGCCCAAGAATGAAGAGAAAGATGACCGGCAAGAACCCAAGTTGCACATTCCCCGTCGCCGCCGTGAAGACGCCGATCAGGAAGGGGGCCAGAAAGGCCGTCGCCTTACCGGACAGGGCAAAAAGGCCAAACGCCTCGGTCGGGCGCTCGGGGTTGGCATGACGCACCATCATGGACCGGGACGCCGCATAAAGCGCGCCGCCAGCCCCGCCGATGATCGACCCGCAGGTAAAGAAGATGATGTCAGGCAGTGATGATCCTTCGGGCAATGGAATGCCAAAAAGCTGCGCCCGTGACATGCCGACGATAAAGGAACTGACGATCAGCAACATGATGATGCAGAAGATGATGACAGGCTTCGGCCCAAGCCGGGCATCAAAGCGGCCACCGATATAGGTGAAGACAGCGGCGGTGATCACGCTAATGATCCCAAAGGGGCCAAGCTGCGCGATGCCCCAATCCAGCACCAGCGTCGCATAGACCCCACCAAAGGCATAAAGCGCGTTCAGCCCGTCACGGTAGAACATCGAGGCGAGCAGGAAGGTGCCGGTGCTTTTGCGCCTGAAGACCGATTTGATCGTCGCCACCAGATCGCCAAAGACCTTGGCAACGCTAGGCCGTGTTCCTGCATCATCGGGGTCGTCCTTGACCCACAGAAAGAAGGGCAGAATGAACAGCGCATACCAGATCGCCATGAATGGCCCGACGGCGCGGGTGCCTTCACGTGCCTCAGGATCAAGCCCAAGGATTGGCGAAAGGCCGACCAGTGTTTTGCCGGTATCGCCGCTTTCGGCAAAAAAGATCAGCATGATGAAAAGCGAAATCAGACCGCCCCAATAGCCAAAGGACGCGCCTGAACCCGAGATACGCCCAACCTCTTCTTCGGTTCCCAGCGATGGCAGGTAGGCGTTGATGAAATTCAACGCGGATTCTGCCGCGATGAAGCCCACATAAAAGAGGATCAGGAAGAAGATCAGGGAAGAGGTGTCAGGCTCCATATACCAAAGCGACCAGGCACCGCCGATGTAGAGGATCGAAAACAGTGCGATCCATGGCCGTTTGCGTCCGGTGCTATCGGCAAATGCGCCCAAAAGTGGGGCTGTCAGTGCGATGAAAAGGCCCGCGACTGTTTGCCCGAACGCCCATGTGCTTTGGGATTGGGCGCGTGCGGCCTCATCATCCAGACCGGTGCCAAGGAAATAATTGGTCGCCACAAGCGCAAAGTAAGGGCCAAAGATGAAGGTCAGGCCAAGGGTATAGTATGGCTGGCTTGCCCAATCGAATAGCATCCATCCCCAGATGCGCTTTTTGTTGACTGCCATGTGCCTCTTCCCCGTCTTGTTGCGGGGATAAGAGCCTGATGGCAGGCCATGATGCAAGAAAAGGTTTTAGGCGACCGTTGGGTCGGCAAGGATTTCTGGGGGCCAGGGCCGGGTTGCGTCAGCGTCGATCCAGTTCTCAACCCATTGTGGCAAAGCCGGGCGGTCGCCCTCAAACCCCATCGACCGGAACACGTCGCCCGGGCGGACAATGCCGTTTTTGTCGGTCACAGCAGAGCGGAACAACGCCTGCACCGCGCATTCATCACCGATCCAGATCGAGTGATCGAGATAGAAGAACTTGTCGTCCCATCCAACGCAGCGATGCACAGCCTTGAATTTCACAAAAGTCCGAATGCGTTTGCGGTAGCGCACCGAACTGCCGGCCATGGTGATGGCCCAGCCATTCTTGCGAACCGCTGACAACAATCCCACGCGCCGCGCCAGCACGGTACGTCCAAAGTCCAGCACCGTCATGATCCGACCGTTGTTCATCTCAAGAAAAATGTCGATGTCCTGCGGCCAGCAACGATGCCAGGTTTCATGCACGCCCAGGACCGGCAACGGCGGCGCGTTGCGGCTGATAATCATTTCCTTTGCAGCGCGGATAAAGGGGTACATCGTGTTCTCCTTGCTGCAGACTTAGTGACGTTTACGTCAACGTCAATTTTGACCTAACGGCAACCTGTGCTTGCAAGGCGGCGGGGGATTGCTTACCTGCCTGTGGTGCAGATGAAAGAGGCAAGACCATGAATGATATCGTCCAGATCGCGTTGCTTTTGATCGGGGTCGCGCGGACGTTTATCTTTGTTCATTTCATCATGAGCTGGCTGATCAGTTTCAATGTGCTCAACCTGCAGCAGCCCTTCGTTGCGCAGGTCTGGTACGGGCTGCAGCGGTTGCTGGACCCCATCTACCGCCCGATCCGTCGGGTCTTGCCGGATATGGGCGGGATTGATCTGTCACCCATCGTGGCCCTGATCGGGCTGGAAATTCTCCGAATTCTGATCATCTGACGCCTATCGGAAACACGGCGTGGCGCAAATGCGGGGCGTCGCGTCGCGGACAGGCTTCTGATCGAGTGGCGAAAATGGTGTAACTTGGTGCAAGTTGCAGGAGTCGCCCGATGTCAGACAAGATCACATTCACCCTTGATGGCGAAACCGTCACTGCCGAACCCGGCATGACCATCTGGGAGGTCGCGAACGGCCGCGGCCTTGTGATCCCGCATCTGTGCCATAAACCGCAGCCCGGATATCGGTCTGACGGCAACTGCCGCGCCTGCATGGTTGCTATTGAGGGGGAACGCACGCTTGCTGCCTCTTGCATCCGCGAACCGCAGGACGGGATGGTCGTGACCACCAATCAACCGCGCGAGGTTCAGGCCCGTCGCATGGTGGTTGAAATGCTAGTCGCGGACCAACCCGCGCAGGACGCCGCACACGACAAATCCAGCCACCTTTGGGACATGGCCGCCGCGCAGGACGTGGACGCGAGCCGTTTTCCCGCGATGGAACAGGATCACGTGCCCCTTTTGGATGACAGCCACATCGCGATGCGCGTCAATCTGGATGCCTGCATCCAATGCGGGTTATGCGTGCGCGCCTGCCGCGAGGTGCAGGTCAATGACGTGATCGGCATGGCGGGCCGGGGCCACAATGCCTATCCGGTCTTTGATATGGACGACCCGATGGGCGACAGCACTTGTGTGGCCTGTGGTGAATGCGTGCAGGCCTGCCCGACCGGCGCCCTGATGCCTGCGACCGTGCTGGATGACGCGCAGGTCGGCGACAGCGCGGATTATGATGATGAAGTCAAATCCGTCTGCCCCTTCTGCGGGGTTGGCTGTCAGGTCAGCCTGAAGGTCAAAGACAACAAGGTGAAGTTTGTCGAAGGGATCAACGGCCCCGCAAACGAAGGGCGGCTTTGCGTCAAGGGCCGCTTTGGTTTTGACTACATCCACCATGACCACCGGCTGACCAAGCCGCTGATCCGCCGTGACGATGCGCCCGCCAAAGGACTGAACGTTGATCCCGGCAACTGGCAGGAATTCTTCCGCGAGGCGACATGGGAAGAGGCTTTGGACGCGGCGGCCAATGGGCTCAAGGACATCGGCGGCACAGGCGTCGCAGGTTTTGGTTCGGCCAAATGCACCAATGAAGAGGCGTATCTGTTCCAAAAGTTGATCCGCCAGGGCTTTGGCCACAACAACGTCGACCACTGCACACGGCTTTGCCATGCCTCGTCCGTTGCGGCGCTGATGGAGAATGTTGGATCCGGCGCCGTGACGGCGACCTTCAATGAAATCGAAAACGCCGATGTGGCGATCGTGATCGGGGCAAACCCAGTCGAGAACCATCCCGTTGCGGCGACCTATTTCAAGCAGTTCACCAAGCGTGGCGGCAAGCTGATTGTGATGGATCCGCGCGGCGTTGGTCTGCGCCGCTTTGCCAGCCACATGCTGCAATTCCGCCCCGGCGCGGACGTCTCAATGCTCAATGCGATCATGCATGTGATCGTGGAAGAAAAGCTTTACGATCAACAATATATCGAGGCCTATACCGAGAATTGGGAAGCCGAGAAGGCGCACTTGGCCGACTTTACGCCCGAGAAGATGGAAGGCATCTGCGGCATTCCCGCCGAGACCCTGCGCGAGGTTGCCCGCACCTTTGCCACCGCCAAATCCGCGATGATCTTCTGGGGCATGGGCGTCAGCCAGCACATCCACGGCACCGACAATTCCCGCTGCCTGATCAGCCTTGCGCTGATGACCGGACAGGTTGGCCGCCCCGGCACTGGCCTGCATCCATTGCGCGGGCAGAACAATGTGCAAGGGGCCTCTGACGCAGGCCTGATTCCGATGTTCCTGCCGGACTATCAGCCGGTGGGTGATGACGGCGTCCGCTCTGCCTTTCACGAGGTCTGGAACGAGGGGAAGATCGACCCCAACAAGGGCTTGACGGTCACCGAAATTCTGGATGCGGTCCACGCGGGCAACATTCACGGCATGTATATTCTGGGCGAGAACCCGGCAATGTCAGACCCCGACGTGGAACATGCGCGGGATGCGCTGGCCAAGCTTGACCATTTGGTTGTGCAGGACATCTTTCTGACCGAGACGGCGAACTTTGCCGATGTCATTCTGCCCGCCAGTGCCTTTGCCGAAAAGACTGGAACTGTGACCAACACCAATCGTCAGGTGCAGATGGGTCGGCCTGCGGTTGCACCTCCGGGTGACGCGAAAGAAGATTGGTGGATCACCGTTGAACTCGCCAAGCGGCTGGGACTGGGTTGGACCTACACGCATCCGCGCGACGTTTTTGGTGAGATGACGCAGCTGATGAAATCTTTGAACAACATCACATGGGACCGGCTTGAGGCGCAGAATGTCGTGACCTATCCTTCGTTGTCGCCCGAAGACCCCGGCCAGCCGATTGTGTTTGGTGACGGTTTCCCGCGCGCCAATGGCCGGGCCCGGTTCACCCCGGCGAGTGTGATTGCGCCCGATGAAACGCCCGATACCGAATACCCGATGATCCTGACCACGGGCCGTCAGCTGGAACATTGGCACACGGGTTCGATGACCCGGCGGTCCAAGGTGCTGGATGCGGTCGAGCCAGAGGCGAACTGTTCGCTGCATCCATCGACCCTGCGCAAGCTTGGCGTCGAACCGGGCGGATTGATCCGCCTGACCACGCGGCGCGGATCCATCACGGTGATGGCACGCGCGGACCGCGCGGTGTCACCGGATATGGTGTTCCTGCCGTTTGCCTATGTGGAAGCGGCGGCCAATATCCTGACAAATCCCGCCGTCGATCCCTACGGGAAGATCCCCGAGTTTAAATTCTCTGCCGTACGGGTCGAAAAGGCCGAGGCCGTTGCCGCAGAATAGGATTAAATGAACGCTTGTTCAAAAAACCGTTGACGTGACACGGGGCGGCGGCACAGTATTGTCCTCATAGGCTGGCACAAAGGTGACTCGGCCAACATCGGCAACGACCGATGAGGGAGGACATTTGAATATGACGCCTGCTACGCCCGAAGGGGCGCTGCATTCTATTCCGGCATTGCTGTCCCGCAACGTGGCGCAGCACGGGGCCAAGGCGGCCTATCGCGAAAAGGAATATGGGATCTGGCAAAGCTGGACCTGGGCTGACGTCGCCGAAGAAACGGATGCGCTGGCCTTAGGACTACTTGTTCTGGGTGCCGAGGCCGGGGACCACATTGCCATCATCGGGCGCAATCGCCCGGCCCTTTACTGGGCCATGATTGCCGCACAGAAGATTGGATGCGTGCCCGTCCCGCTTTATCAGGATGCCGCCGCCGAAGAGATTGCTTATGCACTTGATCACTGTGGCGCGCGGTTTGCGATTGCCGGGGATCAAGAGCAGGTCGACAAGATCGCCGATGCCCGCGATGGCCTGACGACGCTGGAGCATGTCATCTATCTGGATGGGCGAGGACTGCGGAAATACGACCATTCCGCGATGTCGTCGTATGCGGATGTGCAGGACAAGGGGCGCGCGTCTGGCTTGTCTGCCGTCCTTGCAGAACGCACGGCGGCGCAAAATTACGACAGCACCTGCGTTATGCTTTATACATCCGGGACGACAGGGCGGCCCAAGGGAGTGGTTCTGTCGAACCGCAATGTCATTGAAACCTCAAAAAATTCTGCGGAATTTGACTATCTGAAAGCCGGGGATGAGGTGCTGGCCTATCTGCCGATGGCCTGGGTTGGGGATTTCATCTTTTCCATCGGGCAGGCGATGTGGACGGGGTTCTGCGTAAATTGCCCGGAATCCGAACATACGATGATGACTGATCTGCGCGAGATTGGGCCGACGTATTACTTTGCGCCACCTCGGGTTTTTGAGGGCCAGCTGACATCCGTGATGATCCGGATGGAGGACGCGGGCCGGTTCAAGCGGCACCTGTTTAACCACGCAATGGAGGTGGCGCGGCGCGTCGGACCTGACCTGCTCGACGGCAAGCCGGTGGGTTTTTTGGATCGGCTAAAGTATCGGATTGGGTCATTGCTGGTCTTCGGACCGTTGAAGAACACACTGGGCCTGAGCCGTGTCAGGGTGGGATATACCGCCGGTGAAGCGATCGGACCGGAGATTTTCGATTTCTACCGGGCGCTGGGCATCAATCTGAAGCAACTCTATGGTCAGACGGAAGCCACTGTTTTCATTACACAACAACCCGATGGAGAAGTCCGGTCAGACACCGTTGGCGTGCCGTCACCGGGGGTTGAGATCAAGATCGCGGAAAGTGGCGAGGTCTTTTATCGCTCGCCCGGAACGTTTGTCGAATACTACAAGAACGCCGAAAGCACCGCCTCGACCAAGGACGCCGAAGGCTGGGTCGCGACGGGGGATGCGGGGTTTATCGAAGAAGGCACCGGGCATTTACGGATCATCGACCGCGCCAAGGACGTGGGCAAATTGGCCGATGGCGGGCTGTTTGCACCGAAGTACGTGGAAAACAAGCTGAAGTTCTATCCCAATATTCTGGAGGCCGTGGTCTTTGGCGCGGGCAAGGATCGCTGTGTGGCTTTCATCAATATCGACCTGACTGCCGTCGGGAACTGGGCGGAACGGAATAATATCGCCTACTCCAGCTATCAGGAATTATCCCAGCATCCCAGGGTGTTAGAGATGATTGAAGGCCATGTGAACGCGGTCAATGAAAGTGTGGCAGAGGATGACATGCTGTCGGGCTGTCAGATTCACCGGTTCCTAGTGCTGCACAAGGAGTTGGACGCCGACGATGGCGAGATGACACGTACCCGCAAGGTCCGACGCGCCGTCATCGGCGAGAAATTCGATGACTTGATTACGGCGCTCTATGACGGGTCGTCAGAGGTCTATACCGAGACCGAGGTTACCTATGAGGACGGCCGTAAGGGCAAGATCACGGCGACGCTGGATATTCGCG
Organism: uncultured Paracoccaceae bacterium; assembly: GCA_947493335.1. Classification (GTDB taxonomy): domain Bacteria; phylum Pseudomonadota; class Alphaproteobacteria; order Rhodobacterales; family Rhodobacteraceae; genus CANMYO01. Next base: position 792,756 of record CANLQO010000002.1, read on the forward strand.
ACGCCAAAGTCTTTTCAAATCGAAAGGCTGCGGCATGAAGGACATCGCTGACAGCTACGTCACCGAAGACGGCCGCACCATCGGTAAAGTCCTGATGGATATGAAGAATATCACCCTGCGCTTTGGCGGCGTGGAGGCGATCAAGGACATTTCCTTTGACATTCGCGAAGGTGAGATTCGCGCGATCATCGGGCCGAACGGTGCGGGCAAGTCATCCATGCTCAACGTGATCTCGGGGTTCTACAATCCGCAGGTCGGAGAGGTCTGGTTTCGCGGCGAAAAACGCCCACCGATGAAGCCCTATCAGGTCGCCCGTCAAGGGATCGCACGGACGTTTCAGAACATCGCCTTGTTCGAGGGGATGAGCGTTTTGGACAATGTCATGACCGGCCGATTGCGGCAGATGCAAACGGGCATGTTTGCGCAGGCGCTGTGGTGGGGAAAGGCCCAACGTGAGGAAACGGAAAACCGTGAAGCCGTTGAAAAGATTATTGATTTTCTGGAAATTCAGGCCATCCGCAAGACCCCTGTCGGACGGCTGCCCTATGGTTTGAAAAAGCGCGTCGAGCTGGCCCGCGCGCTGGCAGCGGAGCCTGAACTGTTGCTGCTGGACGAGCCGATGGCGGGGATGAACGTCGAGGAAAAAGAGGACATGTCCCGCTATATCCTTGATGTAAATGACGAATTTGGGACCACGGTGGCCCTGATTGAGCACGATATGGGGGTCGTCATGGACCTGAGCGACCGGGTTGTGGTGATGGATTACGGCCGCAAGATCGGGGACGGCACGCCGGACGAAGTGCGCGGCAATCAGGATGTCATCGACGCCTATCTGGGGGTGCAGCATGACTGAAATGACACAGGCACATTCCATGCAGAAACCATGCACAGACCATACACAACCCATGTGCATCAAAGTCCTAACCGGCGTTAACGCCTTAACGGTGGGGGTGACGCGCAATGTCTGCTGATTTTCTCTACGGGATTGAGGTCGTCATCAACGGGCTGATGGCCGGGGTGCTTTATGCGCTTGTCGCACTTGGCTTTGTGTTGATTTTCAAGGCCTCTGGCATCTTCAATTATGCCCAAGGCGTCATGGCCCTGTTTGCAGCGCTGACGCTGACCGGGATCATGTCGGGGCAGGTGCCTTTTTCACATTTGATCAATGCGATCTTCGGGACGGAAATTCACCACTTTGGCTGGCACGTGCCCGCGTTGCTGGCGATCATTCTGACGCTTTTGGTGATGATTGTCTTTGCCTGGGCGGTGCAGAGGTTCGTCTTTAAACATCTGGTCGGACAAGAGCCGATCATCCTGTTTATGGCAACGATCGGGCTGGCCTATTTCCTTGAAGGGGTCGGTGATCTGATGTGGGGGTCAGACATCAAGAAGCTTGATGTGGGTCTACCGCAGGGCGGGTCGATCTGGGTCGAGGATGCAACCGCCTTTCTGGGGGGCGATGATTTCTACGGCTTCTTCATCGACAAGCTAGACATGGTGGCCACAGTGGTTGCGGCCATTCTGGTGATCGGACTGGTGGCGTTTGCACAATACACCAAACAGGGCCGGGCCATGCGGGCGGTTGCAGACGACCATCAGGCAGCGCTGAGCGTCGGGATTTCGCTGAACTTTATCTGGGTGCTGGTCTGGTCGCTGGCCGGATTGGTGGCCCTCGTGGCGGGCATTATGTGGGGCGCGAAATCAGGCGTGCAGTTTTCATTGAGCCTGATCGCGCTGAAGGCCTTGCCCGTGCTGATGCTGGGCGGCTTTACCTCGATCCCCGGCGCGATTGTCGGCGGGCTGATCATCGGGGTGGGTGAGAAGCTGTTCGAATACACCATCGGCGCGCCCTATCTGGGCGGTGCGACCGAAAACTGGTTTGCCTATGTGCTGGCACTGATCTTTTTGGTGTTCCGTCCGCAGGGGCTATTTGGGGAGCGGATCATTGAGCGGGTTTGACCTTGGCCGTGCGGGCCACCGTGTGAGGCAAGGCCTCACGACGCCCGCCCACCCGGCCTTGGGTGCCGGAGGCGGGAGCTTTTTGGTCAAAATGAAGGAGTGGGCAAGTGGATAGTCTTGTCATCACGTTGATCAAACGTGCACCGACCTTGTTAGTGATCGCCGCCTTACTGCTGTATATCAGCGGCGTTTCGAATGCGCTTGCGACCTATCAGTCATTGCAGGGGCAAGGGGCGGCATCCATCACTTACCTGTTCACCTTTGTCTTCAGCGCGATCTACCAGCCGGTGATCCTGATCGCTTGGGCAGCGGCTGTGCACTACCTTTCCATTCTGTCGATGAGGATGCGCTGAGATGCTCTATCGTGAAGCGGGTGACTTCAAGACAACCTATGTCGACGACAGCCAGACATTCCCGATCAAGTTTGACCGTGCCGGGTTCTGGGTAACGATGGCGGTGGCCTGGCTGGTCATCCCGTTTGTGATCAATGACTATTGGGCCTCGTCCCTGTTGGTGCCGTTTCTGATCTATGCGATTGCGGCCCTGGGGTTGAACATTCTGACCGGCTATTGCGGGCAGGTGAGCCTTGGCACCGGCGGCTTCATGGCCGTGGGGGCCTATGCCTGTTACAAGCTGATGACTGCTTTTCCCGACGTCTCGATCCTGATCCATGTGGTGCTGGCGGGGGGGATCACGGCCGCGGTTGGTGCGGCCTTTGGCCTGCCAAGTCTGCGGATCAAGGGGTTCTATCTGGCGGTGGCGACGCTTGCCGCGCAGTTTTTCCTTGTCTGGCTTTTCAACAAAGTGGCGTGGTTTTACAATTATTCCGCATCAGGCCAGATCAACGCGCCAGAGCGGTTGGTGGCAGGGGTCGCGGTGACGGGGCCGAACACACCCGCATGGGCACAATATCTGATCTGCCTGTTCTTCGTCACACTTTGTGCGCTGGTGGCGCGCAACCTGACGCGCGGGTCGACCGGGCGCAAGTGGATGGCGATCCGCGACATGGATATTGCGGCTGAGATCATCGGGGTGAACCCGCTGCGCGCCAAGCTGACAGCCTTTGCCGTGTCGTCGTTTTTTGTCGGCGTTTCGGGGGCGCTGTTCTTTGCGGTCTATCTGGGCGCTGTGGAAGTCGGCGAGGCCTTTGGCATCCAGAAGAGTTTTCTGGTGTTGTTCATGATCATCATCGGCGGGCTGGGTAGCATTTTTGGCAGCTTTGCAGGGGCCGCCTTTCTGGTCATCATGCCGGTGGCGCTGAAGTGGTTGGGCGTTGATGTGTTGGGCTGGCCCACCGATCTGGTGGCGCATTTCCAACTGGTGATTGTTGGCGCGCTGATCATGTTTTTCCTGATCAAGGAGCCGCATGGGCTGGCCGCGATCTGGCGCCATATCAAAGAGAAGTTACGGCTGTGGCCGTTTCCTTATTAACGGCGGGACAAACCCGCGCACGACAAGTCGGAAAACCAATGGGAGGATTGAACCGATGAACATTAAGACGCTGATTGCCGCCGCTGTGGCTGGCACGATGACCGCAGGGTCGGCGGTGGCCGATCTGGTCATTCCTGATCTGTCCTATCGCACCGGGCCTTATGCGGCTGGTGGCACACCGGTGTCGGATGGCTATCAGGATTATTTCAACATGCTCAACGCGCGCGATGGCGGTATTGGCGGCGTGCCGATCCGCATTGTGGAATGCGAGACCGGCTATAACACCGAGAAGGGTGTGGAATGCTATGAGAGCACAAAGGGTGAAGGCGCGTTGATTTATCAACCGCTGTCGACCGGGATCACCTATCAGCTGATCCCCAAGGTGACGGCGGATAACATCCCGCTGCACACCATGGGCTATGGCCGGACATCTGCCGCCAATGGTGAGGTGTTCAACTGGGTCTTCAACTACCCGGCGAACTACTGGGACGCGGCATCGGTGGCGGTGAACTATCTGCTGGATGAGAATGGCGGCAGCCTTGATGGCAAGACCATCGCGCTGGTCTATCATAACTCCGCCTATGGCAAGGAGCCCATTCGCACGCTGGAAGCGCTGTCGGAAATGCACGGTTATGACCTGAGCCTGATCGCCGTGGACCATCCCGGCCAGGAGCAGAAGTCGCAGTGGCTGCAGATCCGTCGGGAGCGTCCGGATTACGTCCTGATGTGGGGCTGGGGTGTCATGAACCAGGTGGCCGTACAGGAAGCGGCGAACATCAACTTTCCAATGGAGAACTTCATTGGCAACTGGTGGGCCGGGTCCGAGCATGACGTGTTGCCCGCAGGTGATGCGGCGACAGGCTACAAGTCGCTGGCGATGACGCGGTCGGCTGACTATCCGGTCTTTGGTCATATCACCGAATATGTGCATGACGCAGGCAATGCCGCAGGCGACGGGTCCAACATGGGCACGGTGCTTTACACACGCGGGATGTATGCTGCGATGCTGGCGGCTGAAGCCATCGCCAAAGCGCAGGAGATCCACGGTGTTGCGGAAATCACGCCCGCGATGATGCGCGACGGGATGGAAGCGCTGGACATCACAGCGGAACGGATGGCCGAACTGGGCATGCCGGACATCGGGCCCGCGTTCTCGGTCTCTTGCGAGGATCACGGCGGTACGGGGCTTGGTCTTGTGCAGCAGTGGGACGCCGCTGCCGGGGTCTGGAACCCGCTGACGGATTTCATCGCACCTGACAACAGCGTGACCGATCCGTTGATCGCCGAAGACAGCGCGGCCTTTGCCGCCGAAAACAACATCGAGGCCGGTTGCCTGTGATGTGAATGTTGCCCCGGCCCAGCATGTGTTGGGCCGGGGTATTTTTGGATTGATTGCCAAACAGAGACGGGACGCCCAAGCGATGTTGGACAGCGCAGAGACAGAGACCCTGCTAGAGGTCAACAATATCGAGGTGATCTATAACCATGTGATCCTTGTGCTGAAGGGCGTGAGCCTGACAGTCCCGAAGGGCGGGATCACCGCGCTTTTGGGCGGCAATGGTGCGGGCAAGACCACAACGCTCAAGGCGATTTCAAACCTGCTGCATTCCGAACGTGGTGAGGTGACCAAGGGTTCGATCCACTATCGTGGTGACCGGGTGCAGGACAGTTCACCCTCTGATCTGGTGAAACGGGGCGTCATTCAGGTGATGGAAGGGCGGCATTGCTTTGAACACCTGACGATCGAAGAGAACCTGATGACCGGGGCCTATACACGTGCTGACGGCGCGCGGAAGGTGAGCGAAGACCTTGATCTGGTCTATACCTATTTCCCGCGTCTCAAAGAGCGGCGAAAAAGTCAGGCGGGCTATACCTCTGGCGGGGAACAGCAAATGTGCGCGATTGGCCGCGCGCTTATGAGCCGCCCGGAGACGATCCTGCTGGATGAACCGAGCATGGGGCTGGCACCACAACTGGTGGAAGAGATCTTCACCATTGTGAAGAACCTCAACGAACAAGAGGGCGTGTCGTTCCTGCTGGCTGAGCAGAACACCAATGTGGCGCTGCGCTTTGCCCATCACGGCTATATTCTGGAAAGCGGGCGGGTGGTGATGGAAGGCCCTGCGGCAGAGCTGCGCGAGAACCCGGATGTGAAGGAATTTTATCTGGGCATGTCGGACGAGGGCCGCAAGTCGTTTCGCGATGTCAGGTCATACCGGCGGCGGAAGCGCTGGTTGGCCTAGCGGCGGATTCCGGGCAAAGTTGACTGTCGCTACACCTGCGCGAATGACGGGTAACGCAGGCGCACAGCAAGGAACCTGCAACCTGCACGCCACCAAATTTCAAAAACCAGGAGGCAGTTAATGGGCGGTTACACAGGCAGCCGGACGCAGCACGCGCTTTTGCGCACCAAGACCGCGCATTCGGACGTCGATTTCGACCGCAAATTGGCTGACGCTGTCGACACAACCAAACAATTTCTGAACGAGGGCGGCAAACGGCCATCATTCTCATTTCTGGCAAACGTTTGCGAGGCAACCAGCCATAGACGCTGCATGAACGTGAGAGAGATCGAGGCGATTGATTTTGACCGGTGGCGACTTGCGACGGAACTGCGCTTGCTGCAATGGCGCATTGAGGCGACCACAAAGCATGCGCAAACGCGATGGTCGCCGGCTGGCCTGTCGCAATATTTGCATTTGGCAATCAGTCTTGCACTGACCGGACGAGAAGCGCTGGCATTGCCCATCTTTCAGAAGCTCGCGCAGGGCATTGAACCCGTTTTGACAAAAATGTCTTCGAGGAAAGACAAAACGCGTGATTGGGGGGCGATCGGCTTTGTGTTTCGGGCCGTTCTTGAGGCGAACGCTGTGCCGAAGTCTCTTTGCGCGACCACGGAGCTTTCCTTGGAGCAGGCTATGGTTGCTCGGTCCACGTATTCTGATGGCCGGGACCCACATGGCGCACTTCTATGTCACTTTGGTGCCGACCTCATACCGGTTGAGCTTATCTTTCTGTCGCGGGCCTTGGGACATCCAGATGCTGAAATGTCAGCACTTGACGATGGGATCCGAACGTCAGGCTATCCGGCAAACGAAGCTTTTCAGGAAATCGACATGGAGCTAAGCATCGCTGGAATCTGAGCGATGCAATGGCGTCATTGCGTTTCAGCTATCTTATCATCCGCGACATTGAAGCCGACAATTGCCGGATCGCGGCAAGGTCGGCTCTTTGAGTCCTTTTTTGCCATCGGCACTGCCAACACATCAGATATCCCTTTCTGAGGTCGTTTCTTGCGCAGGTTAGTCTGAAAAGTATGTGTTTTTGATGATAATTCATCGGCAACGAAGTTGCGTTGCGGGGCAGGATTGCTGACCTTCATGTCGCGCGGAGGTGGCAGAAGCCCCGATCTGGCGTGTTTTTGGCGTGTTGTGGCTGTGCCGCGTCCACGCGTCCCTTATGGGAGTCGCGGCGTCGCGTTGCGATTCATCCCCTATTGAGGGGCAGTTTGATAAAATCGTATGTGTGTTTGCCGGTATCGTATTTGCGCGACCAAATCGAATCCGCCACGCTTAGGGACACAGAAAATACCAAACTGTGATTTCTGGGAGGAAAAACATGAAATCTCTACGCAATACGGCCCTTGGGCTGTCGATGGTGGTTGCCTCGGCGCCATTTGCGGCAGCGGACGGCCATGCAAGCCTGACCATCGCGATCGTCAACAACGGTCATATGATCAACATGCAGACAGTGGCAGAAGCCTACACCGAAGAGACCGGTGTGGAGCTGAACTGGGTGTCGCTGGAAGAAGGTGTTCTGCGCGAGCAGGTGACATCCGACACGGCCACCGGCGGTGGTCAGTACGACATCATCAACATCGGCATGCAGGAAGCGCCGATCTGGGGTTCTGCTGGCTGGATTGAGCCGCTCAACTTCAGTGACGCATATGACGTCGAAGACCTGTTGCCTGCGATGCGCGCGGGTCTGAGCCATGATGGCACGCTTTATGCGGCACCTTTCTACGGTGAATCCTCGATGGTGATGTATCGCGGTGATCTGGCCGATGCGGCTGGCGTGTCCATCGCTGACAACGACTCTTGGGAAAACGTGAAGGCGGCTGCCGCTGCCATGCATGACCCTGACAATGGCGTCTATGGTGCCTGCCTGCGCGGTAAGCCGGGCTGGGGCGACAACGCGGCCTTCATCACCACGGTCGCCAACTCTTTCGGTGCGCGCTGGTTTGATGAAAACTATGTGCCACAGCTCGACAGCCCAGAGTGGAACGCTGCCGTCAACTTCTACGTCGATCTGCTGAGCTCTTACGGCCCTCCGGGTTCGGAAGGAAACTCTTTCAACGAGATCCTGGCGCTTTACAACGAAGACAAGTGTGGTCTGTGGATTGACGCGACAATCGCTGCGTCGTTCCTTGAGAACGAGAACGTGCGCTATGCACAGTCGCCCAACGCCGGCAACCCGGTTGGTGCAAACTGGCTGTGGGCTTGGGCCTTTGCAATTCCTGCTGGTTCACCCAACGCTGAAGAAGCGCAGAAGTTCATCGAATGGGCGACCTCGAAAGAGTACGTGCAGGCCGTGGGTAACCACCCTGAGTTCGGTTGGGGTTCCGTGCCCACCGGTCAGCGTGCGTCGACCTATGAGCTGCCAGAGTTCAAAGCGGCTGCTGGTTTTGCAGAAGCCGAGATGATGGCGATTGACTCTGCTGCGCCGGAAGCAACTGATCTGAAGCCATACGTCGGTGTTCAGTTCGTGGCGATCCCCGAGTTCCCTGAAATCGGGTCTGCCTTCGGTCAGGAAATGGCTGCTGCACTGTCCGGTGCGAAGTCTGTCGAAGACGCGCTGGCCGCAGCACAGGCTGCCGCAGTCGCAGTCATGGACGAAGCTGGCTACTAAGCCGCTCACGTGACGGGACCCGGCCTGACGTGGCCGGGTCCCACCCCCCAATCGCATGATTTGCTCGCTGACCTGAACCGCGCAATATTGTTGCCGCTGGCTGGCCAACGACACCCGCCACACGACCAACCGACCTGAACCTCCGCTTTGCAAGGGTACTCTCGCCATGTCTGACAGATTTATCCCACGCCTGCTGCAAACACCCGCTGTGATCCTGTTGCTGATCTGGATGCTGGTCCCGCTGAGCATGACGCTGTTCTTTTCGTTCATTCGCTACGCGCTGAACAACCTGCGGCGACCGGAATGGACGACCCCCGATATCGCCAACTGGCGGGGTTTCGGGAACTACAACTACGTTTTGAACAACAAGGACTTCTGGTTCGCCATTCAGAACTCTGTCCTGATCGTGGTCAGCATTCTGGTGATCACCGTGATCCTGGGGCTTGCCATCGCGGTGCTGATTAACCGGTCGTTCCCGGGGCGCGGCATTGTGCGGGTTTTGCTGATCTCGCCCTTCTTTGTGATGCCTGCGGTGAACGCGGTTTTGTGGATCAACATGATCCTTGATCCGGTGCTGGGTCTAAACGGAGTCGCCGTTGGAGCCATCAATGACATGGTGGCGGGGCTAAAGGATTTCCCGGTGCTGGGCGGGTTCTTTGCACTTTGGCCCGAGCTTGAGCCGATCTCGTTTCGCGCGACACAGACATCCGCCTATGCAGTCATCATGATGGTGGCCTGGCAGTGGACGCCCTTTGCGGTGCTGATCTTTATGACCTCGTTGCAGTCCGAGGATGAGAGCCAGAAGGAAGCCGCCACGCTGGACGGTGCCGGGGCGTGGTCGCAGTTCATCAACCTGACTGTGCCGCATCTGGCCCGGCCCATCGCGATTGTGGTGATGATCCAGTCGATCTTTCACCTCTCGCTTTATGCAGAGATCGAGATCGTCAGCCGCGGCAATGGCAACAAAAACCTGCCGTATCTGATCGGCGAGTTTTCATCCAACAACATCGGTGCGGCAAGCGCCACGGGCATTTTCGCCGTCATTCTGGCCAACATCATCGCGATTTTCCTGCTGCGCATGGTTGGCAAGAGCCTGATGGATTAAGGGAGCAAGACAATGGCAGCTGTGACTGAACGCTCAAGATTCGGCGAAATCCTGTGGCCTGTGGTGGCCTGGATCGTGGCCCTGATCTTCTTCTTTCCGATCTTCTGGATGGTTTTCACCAGCTTCAAGACGGACGCGGATGCGGTGAAGCCGGAACATCTGTTCTTCTTCACGCCGACGTTGGAGAACTACGCCAACATGACCGAGAATTACGACTATTGGCGCTTTGCCATCAACTCGGTCATCACCTCGACCTTTGCGACACTTTTCGCATTGGCCGTGGGGGTGCCTTGCGCCTATGCCATGGCGTTCAATCCAAGCCGGCACACCAAGGACATCCTGATGTGGATGCTGTCGACCAAGATGTTGCCCGCCGCCGCAGTGCTTTATCCGATGACGTTTCTGACCAAGAACTTCCTTGGCATCTATGACACGCACTTTCTGGTCATTCTGGTGCTGTGCCTGATCAACCTGCCGATCGCGATCTGGATGTTGTTCACCTACTTCAAGGAAATCCCGAAGGAAATCATCGAAGCCAGCAAGATGGACGGTGTCACCACTTGGGGCGAGATCAAGGACATCCTGATCCCGCTGGCCTGGGGTGGTGTGGCCTCGACCGCGTTGCTGACCTTCATCTTTTGCTGGAACGAGGCCTATTGGACTGTGCGCCTGACGACCGTAGACGCGGCGACCCTGTCCAAGCTGATCGAAGGCAACCGCGCACCTGAAGGGTTGTTCTTTGGACGCTTGTCGGCTGTGTCGACAGCCGCCGTGGGCCCGATCATCGTGTTGGGCTGGTTCTGCCAGAAGCAGTTGGTGCAAGGCCTGACCTTTGGTGCGGTGAAGTGATGCTGAACCCCGCCCCCACGGACCTGACTGGTAAGGTCGCACTTGTTACCGGTGCAGTCGGCGGCATCGGGGCCAGCGCGGTCGCGCATTTCGCAGAGCTTGGCGCAGTGGTCTATGCCACGGACATCGCAGAAAGCTTTGAGGGAAATGCCACATACCGCGCCTTCAATCTGCTGGACGATGAAGGATTGGACGCCTGTCAGGACTGGATCGCCGAGATCAAGCCCGACATCCTGTTCAATAACGCCGCGATATTCGACATGGGTTCGGTGCTGGACGCGGATCTGGCCCAGTATGACCGTCTGTTCGGGGTCAACGTCCGGGCCTTTTACGCAGTGATGCAGGCCACGGCCAAAGCGATGGTGGATGCAGGCAAACCGGGCAGCATCATCAATCTGGCCTCTCAGGCCGGTCATCGTGGCGAGGCGCTGGTGGCGCATTATTGCGCCACTAAGGCGGCCGTGATCAGTTATACGCAATCCGCTGCGCTGGCGTTGGCACCCCACAAAATCCGCGTAAATGCGATCAGCCCCGGTGTGATCGACACGCCGATGTGGAAAGAGGTCGACGCCCTTTTTGCCAAGTTCGAAGGCAAGCCATTGGGCCAGAAAAAGCGCGAGGTGGGTGAGGCCGTGCCACTGGGTTACATGGGGGCGCCCGATGATGTTGCCCGCGCGGCTGTGTTCCTTGCCTCTGATCAATCCGCCTATATGACGGCCCAGACGATTGGCGTCGACGGCGGGAATGTCCTGAGGTAGCGCGATGTCCATTATCAAACCCGAAATCGAAATGGTTGACCGCAGCGTCCGGTCGATCCGCTATCTTGAACATGGCTGGCCCACCGATCTGTGCCGCTGGCATGCCCATGAAGAGATTGAGCTGCACCTGATCGTCGAAACACGCGGCAAGGCCTTTGTCGGCGACTATATCGGCGATTTCAAAGCGGGCGATCTGTTCATGACGGGGCCCAATCTGCCGCACAACTGGATCACCGACAAAGTTTACTCAGAGGCAGTTGCGACCCGCGACATGCTGGTTCAGTTCAGCCACGAGAGCGTGGAAAAACTGGCCGAGGGGTTCCCCGAGTTCAGTCAGGTGTTGCAATTGCTGCAACTGGCGCAATCAGGCATCAAATTCGAGGGGTTCAACCCAACGTTTGCCCGCGGGCACATGGAATCCATCCGTGACAGCAAGGGGGCTGAACGGATCCTCGCCTTTGTCCGGTTTCTGGTGCGTTTGAATGAGCACGCCGAGAAAAAGACCCTGTCGGCGGCCAAGCTGATCCAGCCCGAAGGCGGCAGCAAGCAGGCCCGCATCGCAGAGGTGGTGGACCACATCACCAACAACTTCCGCGAGCAGTTTTCTGTCAAACAGGCCGCCGAGATGGCAGGCATGACCGAGATCACGTTCAGCCGCAATTTCCAGACTGTGACCGGGCACGGCTTTGTCGAATTCCTGAACCGGATCAGGATCGGGCAGGCGTGCGGGCTTTTGTATGCTTCTGACGATCAGATCATCACGATTGCGCAGGAGGCGGGGTTCAAGAACCTGGCAAACTTCAACCGGCACTTCTTGAAACTGAAGGGCATGACGCCATCAGAATATCGCGAAACCGCGCGGCGGGACCTTATTCCGCAGATGGACGGTGCATCATGAATACAGCAACGCGAGCCGCAATCTCTGCCACGACCTTTGACCGATCCGCCTGTCAGGTGGGGGTCGTGCATCTTGGATTTGGCGCGTTTCACCGCGCGCACCAAGCCGTCTATCTGGACGATTACATGGGCGCGACGAATGACCTGAACTGGGGTATTTCTGCGATCAACTTGCGCGGGTCCGAGGCGGCGCAGTTTCAGGCCGCAACCGAAGATATCAAGCGGCATGACGGATATTTCCTGAAATCTTATTCGGCGGATGGGCAGGTCGCGCTTAGGCGGGTGCGCAGCCATGTGCAGTTTGTGGACTGGAGCATCGACCGCGCGGCGGCAGAGGCGGAATTGTCGCGCGCGGGCGTGCATCTGGTGACGATCACCGTCACAGAGAGCGGCTATTACACGAACACCAACGGCGATCTGAACACTGCAAACCCGACCATCGCCGCCGAGATTGCGGGCGGTCAGGCCGAAAGTGTCTATGGCTATTTGCGTGCGGCCCTGCGCGCCCGCGTGGCCAAGACAGGCGCGCCGCTGACCATCGCCTGCTGTGACAACATTCGCCAGAACGGCAAGATGCTTCAGCGCAATCTGCTGGCCTATCTGACCGCATGTGGCGACGCTGAACTGGCCAATTGGGTCAAGGCCAACGTGGCTTTTCCCTGTTCCATGGTCGACCGGATCACACCGCGCAGCCCTGATGCGCTATGTACCGAATTGACGGCTTTGGTGGGGAAGACCGTGACGTCGCCCATCATGGCCGAAGACTTCACCCAATGGGTGCTGCAAAACAAAGCGGCCGCTGCGATGCCGGACCTTGGTCAGGCTGGCGTCACCATGACCTCCGATGTCGACCCCTACGAGGAAACCAAGATCCGGATTCTGAACGGCGGGCACACGGCGCTGTGTTATCTCGCGGCGCTGGAAGGGATCGAGACCTTTGATCAGGCCATGGCGGTGCCGCATCTGAATGCGCACTTCATGAATTTTGAAAGTCTAGAAGTGCTGCCCGCGCTGACGCTGGAGCTGCCGTTTTCGAAAGAGGCGTATCTGACGGATATCGCACGCAGGTTTAGCAATTCCGCCATTGGCGACACCGTGGCGCGGATCTGCGCCGACGGCACCGCGAAGTTCCCGATCTTCATCCGGCCCACGCTTGAAGGGTGTCTGAAGCAGGGGATCATGCCGATCTACGCGATCCGCAGCATCGCAAGCTGGTACGTTTTTGCCCGCCACGCTGCCGCCGGAAAAATTCCATTCACCTACGTCGAACCCAGCTGGGACGATCTAAGCGCGATGTTGGGGTCTCCCGCCTTTGTCGCCAGTCGCAGGCTGTGGGGCGATCTTCCCGAAACTTACCCCGCATTTGCCGAGGCGCTGCGGAACGAAATTCATGAATTGGAGCAAAAATGGCCGGTTTGACATTACGCGATGTGCGCAAAAGCTATGGGGCCACGCAGGTCATGCATGGAGTCGATCTTGATATCGAAGATGGCGAGTTTGTTGTGTTCGTGGGGCCATCGGGCTGCGGGAAATCCACGCTGTTACGGATGATCGCGGGTCTCGAAGAAATCTCGGATGGGTCGGTCGCCATTGGTGAGCGTCGCGTCAATGAGGTCGCCGCCGCAAAGCGCGGCGTGGCGATGGTTTTCCAGACCTATGCGCTTTATCCGCATATGACCGTTTACAAGAACATGGCGTTTGGTCTGAAACAGGCCAAGACGGACCCGGCCGAGATTGACCGCAGGGTGAAAGCCGCCGCTGATATTCTGCAGATCACCGATTACCTGGAGCGCGCGCCCAGAAATCTGTCAGGTGGTCAACGCCAGCGGGTCGCCATCGGCCGCGCTATTGTGCGCGACCCCGAGGTGTTCCTGTTTGATGAGCCGTTGTCGAACCTTGATGCGGCATTGCGGGTGCAGACCCGGCTGGAAATCGCCCGCCTGCACGAGCGTTTGAAGACCACGATGATTTACGTGACCCACGATCAGGTGGAGGCGATGACGCTGGCTGACAAGATCGTCGTGCTGCGAGACGGGCGGATTGAACAAGTCGGCTCGCCGATCACGCTTTACGACACTCCGGCGAATTCATTCGTGGCGCAGTTCATTGGCAGCCCAAAAATGAACTTTTTCAGCATCGGCGATCTGACAGAAGCCGCCGGCGGCTTACTGGGGCGGACTTTGACGGCGAGCGAGGATGTGGGGCTGCGGCCTGAGCATCTGACGCCGGTTGATGGCGCAGGTGCGGTCGTTGAAGGCAAGCTGGAACTTGTTGAAAATCTTGGTGAATACGCGCTTGTGCATTTGATCACGGCAACGGGCGTCGAATTCATCGCCAAGACCGAAAAGCCCCCGGCACAGACCAAGGGCGAGACAATTGGTTTTGGGATTAAGCCCGAGCTTGCGCATTTCTTTGACAAAGAAACAGGGTTGCGCAGCTAAGGCTGAACGACACAAAGAGCAGTGAACGGGTGGGCGCCAATGCGCCTGCCCGTTGTGCGTTAGGGGCTAGCGTGCCGCTGATATCGCATATCCGCCGCGCACCCCCCTAGCTTTCCCCTGTCCACCCCGGCACCATACGCAGGGACAAGGACAGGAGACCGTGATGACCACCTTTTATGACGATCTGGAGACCCGGGACGCGCAGACCAGGGAGGCTGCGCAAACCGAGGCGTTGATGGCGCAGATCCAAAGGGTGGAGGCTGCAGAACGGTCTTGTCTGGCAGGTGGCGGCAAGGTCGCGGCCCTTGGCGATCTGCCCCACCTGCCGGTTTTGCGCAAAAGCCAGTTGGCCGAGTGGCAGGCTGAGGACCCGCCCTTTGGTGGCATCCCGGTGCAGAATGTCAGCCACATCTTTCAAAGTCCCGGACCGATCTATGAACCCGGCGGCAGCGGCCATGACTGGTGGCGCTTTGCGCGGTTCCTGCATGCATGCGGTATCGGCGCGGGCGATGTGGTGCAGAATTGCTTTGGCTATCATCTGACGCCCGCTGGCACGATGTTTGAAAACGGCGCGCGGGCGGTGGGGGCGACTGTCGTGCCCGCAGGAACGGGGCAAACAGAACTGCAGGTGCAGGCGGCGAAGGTCGCAGGTGTGACCGCCTATGCGGGGACACCGGATTACCTGAAAGTAATCCTTGAGAAAGCTGACGAGATGGGTGTCAGCCTTGGCATCACCAAGGCCGCCGTTTCAGGCGGCGCGCTTTTTCCAAGTTTGCGCGATTGGTATGCCGACCGCGGGATCACGTGTCTTCAGTGTTACGCAACCGCTGATTTGGGCATGATCGCCTATGAGACCAAGCCGAATGAGGGGATGATTTTGGATGAGGGGGTGATCGTCGAGATCGTCACCCCCGGGACCGGCGACCCGGTGACCCCCGGCGAGGTTGGCGAAGTTGTCGTTACCAGCCTTAATCCCGACTATCCGCTGATCCGCTTTGCCACTGGCGACATGAGTGCCACGATGGAGGGCCCCAGCCCCTGTGGACGCACCAACACCCGCATCAAGGGATGGATGGGCCGCGCCGATCAGACCACGAAGATCAAGGGCATGTTTGTCCGCCCTGAACAGGTTGCGGCACTGGTCGCCAAGACCGGGGCCGACCGCGCCAGAGTTATCGCAACGCGCGAGGGCGAGAGCGACCGAATGGCGGTGCGCTTTGAGGGGGAGGGGTTGGACGCCACCGCCCTTGCTGCCGCTGTTAAGGACGTTCTGAAACTGAAGGGTGAAGTGTCGATCGCTGCGCCCGGATCATTGCCGCGCGATGGCCTCGTGATCGAGGATCAGCGCAGTTACGACACCTGAAGCACGAAAGGGCGAGATATGCGCCGACTTTTGATGACCACTTGTATGATGCTTGGATGCGGTTCTGCGTTGGCAGAGGATGCGGCGCTGCTGCTGGGGGTTGAGCGTTATAGCAACTTGGGGCGGGTCGTGCAGGCGGTGGACCCAACAGAGACTGGCCCCGCCCTTTCGCGTGCCGGGTTCAAGGTGTTGTCAGCGGCGAATATGGACAAGCCCGAGATGCGCCAACTTGCCAAGGATTTCCGCGACGCGGCAGGCACGGCGGATCGGTTGGTGGTATCATTGTCTGGCAGGTTTGCCACCGATGGGACACGGACTTGGTTCATGGCGCGCAACATCACTCCGCCTCAGATTTACGGGGTAACGGATCGTTCGATCGCGGTTGAGACAATCATGCTGTTGCTGTCGCAGGCCGCTGGACAGGCGGTGCTGCTTTTGGGCGAGGATGCGGGTGATGATCGTGTCTACGATGGTCATTTGCGGGCGGGTATTGGTTCACTGGACATACCGCAGGGGGTCACGGTGATTCGGGGACGGTCGGGTGCGATTGCGGATATTCTGGCGGATGCCATTGCGGTGCCTGGCCAAGATGTGATGCGACAGGCGCGGCGCGCTCGTGGAATTCGGATCGAAGGTTATCAGCCTGACAGTTTGGTGATGACGCCTGCAGCGATCACCGTGGACGCGGCCGAAAATAAAGAAGACCAGGCTGCGCAGCAGGAGAGCACAGCGTGGGACTCCGCGTTGGCGCAGGATAGCGCGCAAGGATTTCTGGCATATCTTGGGACCTATCCGGATGGTCGGTTTGCTGGTGAAGCCCGGAACAGGTTGGCCGAGATAAGGGACGAACCAAATCGAGCGGCGCGGCTGGAGGAAGAGGCACTCGGCCTCAGTCGTGATGCGCGGCGCGCGATTCAACGGGATCTTAATGTGCTGGATTACGACACCCGCGGCATTGACGGCATTTTTGGCAGCGGGACCCGTCGCGCGGTCACGAATTGGCAGCAACAAAATGGGTTCGCGCAGACAAGTTACGTGACCGCCAACCAAATTGCGCGGCTGGATGCACAAGCCAGCCGCCGCGCGGCAGAGCTTGAAGCGGAGGCGGCGCGCAAGCGTGCCGAAGAAGAACGTCGCGACCGGGCCTATTGGGAAGAGACTGGCGCATTGGCAGATGAGGCGGGATTTCGCGCCTACTTGGAACGCTATCCCGACGGCCTGTTTGCGCAGCAAGCGACGGCCCGTTTGGGCGAAATTGAAGAGGCGAGGCGGCAACAAGCGCGGGCCGAAGATCGTGCGGCTTGGGATCGCGCGCGGGAACGCAACAATCGCAACGCCTATCGCGCGTATCTGGATCAATACCCCAACGGTGCCTTTACCGATCAGGCACGTGCACGCATTGCCGGGACTGACCAGAGCAATGCCGATGCTGCAAACCAAAAGCAGGCAGCGGAACGCGAACGACAGTTGGGGCTGGATCCTATTGCGCTGCGGCTGATTGAGGCCAAGTTGCAGCAATTGGGACTGGAACCAGGAGCCGTCGACGGCCAATTCGACGGCCAAAGCCGTCGTGCCTTGCGTCGCTACCAAAGGGACCGCGACCTGAACCGGACGGGTTATCTGGATCAAGCGACCGTATCGCGATTGCTGCGTGATGCCTTCCGTTAGGATATGCACCCTAGCAGAGGTACCCGAGGCGCAAGCCGATGTGGCCGATCTGCTTAGCGCCACGTGGCCTGCGCACTACGGTCCTGACGGCAAGGGCGATGCGCAGGCAGATACGGTGGCGCGATTGGGCCGTGATGCCTTGCCCATCGGCTTTGTGGCCATCACCGACAAAGTGGTGGGCACCGCGACGCTTGACCATCAAAGCTTTGGCGCGGTGCCGCGAGACACGGGCGTTTGGTTGATTGGCCTCGCCGTCACACCAGATGCCCGCAATCAGGGCATTGCAGGCGCGCTTGTCACAAAGGCAGAGGCCTTTGCCCGATCCTTGGGTCAGCGCGAAATTCTTTCGACGACACGCACTGCGGGCGGCATCTTTGAAAGACGCGGTTGGCTTGCGGTGCGAACCGTCGCAGATGCCGACGCCAGGATATGGCAGGTCTATGCGCGATCCCTGATCGTTCAGGGTGCGGGGATATAACGCTCCATCAGGACACGCACCGTGGCCGGGCCTGCATCAAGATGTTTGACCGCCAACAAAAACCCGCCCGAAGACACACGCACAGCGATCATGCTGTCGAGCCCGCCGCCGGCGTCGTCATTGATCTCAATCTGACGGCCCAGATCGTCATAGAGCGCAATCCAGGGATCGACATTGCCGCCAGCACCGATGGCTTCGATCAACAAGAGCCCGGGATCTGAGACATTGAAGCTGAGCCATGTCGCGGTGCCCGTGACTTGCTGGTCGCGGCGCAACCGATTGGTAAGGGCGCCCAGATCCACAATTTCAACCGAGCCATCCATCGGTGGCGCAGCTTCACCGCTGGCATAAAGTGCGGCGATGGCCGCTTGCGGGTCATATACGACCACGCCCACGTCAATCGGCGCGTCGTTGTCATCAAGTGCCGCCACCTGCAGGCAGTAGTCGCCTGCGGGCAGGCCTTCGGGGAAATCAAGTTGGCTGTTGAGGCCCGCAAAGTCATCATTTTCGCCCAGCACGTCGTCCTGATCGTCGAAAAGGGTAATCACCGGATCGGCGGTTTCGTTGGCGGCAGAGATGGTGATTGGCGTTTCGGTGGCGAGCGTGAACCGCCAGAACGGCGAGTCGTTGGCGCTGCCGCTGGCAGCAAGCGGGCCATCAAGGACACCAAGCTGACGGCCGTCTGCGCAACCGCTTGCCACCGCCTCGGGGCTTGGCGTTGCCGCGTCCGACAACCCGGTGGTCAGAGCCTCGTGTTCGGCCCGGCCAACCCGCACAAATGCGGTCATGGGGGAACCATCGTAGCTGGCCATCGACAGACAATAGGTCCCGGCATCGAGCGAAAGCTCTGCCCGGGCGGCCCCGTTGCCACCGGAATCATCGTCCGAAATCACGATGTCGCCGTTGTCATCGAAGAGGTCGAAAGCCGGGTCACCATTGCCACGGCCCGCTGCCTCGATCCTGACGTCGGTCGGGCCGGTCAGCGAAAAGAGCGAAGTATGCTGGTTGCCGGACAGGACCAGCGCCATCTGTTCACGAAAGTTGTCGGCAGAGGTGATATCAGAGGCGGCCTCTGACCCGCCGATCCACTGTCCGTCAGTGCCAGCGCCAGCGCAGTAATCCTGGGCCAAAGCGGATCCGGCACAGAGCGCCAATACGCTGGCCACGACGGTGGTTTTGGGGGAAATGAACATCGGCGACCTCTTCGTCTTGAACTGAATTGGCGCCAGCCTAGGCGTAAATGACCATCCGTGCCACCCGCCTTTCCGGCAGGTTTTGCGCAAAAGAAAAGGCCGCGCCCCGATGAAGGGGTGCGGCCTTTTGATCTGATGTCGCTGCGGTTTAGCCCTGGCGGGCTTTGAACCGGCGCTGCGTCTTGTTGATCACATAGACGCGGCCCTTGCGGCGCACGATGCGGCAATCGCGGTGGCGCTGCTTGAGCGAACGGAGGGAGTTGCGAACCTTCATGGGTTGCTTCCTTATCTCTGTCGCGGCGCGCGGATTGCGCCGAAGTTGCGTTTTGGGTCCTGAAAGAACCCGCGAATTCTGGTGGACGATACTGGGATCGAACCAGTGACCCCTTCGATGTCAACGAAGTGCTCTACCGCTGAGCTAATCATCCATGTCCTTTGCGAATCGACGCCCTATAACGAAATAGGACGCGGGTTGATCCGCGTCGGTCATGGCGGTCTATAAAAGGATCGCGTCAGGGGATCAAGGGCTTTTGGTATTGTGGTGAAACGGGCTAGGTTAGAGGCAAGAAGGGAAGCATAGATGCGGCAGAGCGCCTTTAATTTGCAGCGTCCAAAGGACCGGACGACCTGTGTCGTCTTTGCCTCGCCCCATAGCGGGCGGGACTATCCGGCGTCCTTTCTGGCGCGCGCGCAGCTTGACGAGCACGAGATTCGGTCATCCGAGGACGCGTTTGTCGATCAGTTGTTTGATGTGGCCCCTGACCACGGCGCGCCATTTCTGACGGCCCGTGCACCCCGTGCCTATGTAGACCTGAACCGCGCACCCGAAGAGCTTGACCCTGCGCTGATCGAGGGTGTGCGCCGTTTGTCCCATAACCCACGCGTGGCCAGTGGGCTTGGCGTGATTCCACGCGTGGTCAGCAACGGCCGCCCGATCTATCGCGGCAAAATCTCGCTCGAACAGGCCCACGGACGGATCACCACATACTGGCGACCTTACCACGACCAGTTGCAGACCCTGTTGGACGAAAGCCGCAATGCCTTTGGCGAGGCGGTGCTGGTGGATTGCCATTCCATGCCACACGAGGCGCTGGACAATGTCGGCTCTGCAGGTGCGCCGCGGCCCGACGTTGTTTTGGGAGATCGCTTTGGCGCGGCGGCATCCGGCGCGATTGTGGAACAGATTGAAGCGGCCTTTGCCAGCGCTGGTTTGCGCGTGGCGCGCAACATGCCCTTTGCCGGGGCCTATATTGCGCAGCACTATGGCAGGCCGTCCCGACAGCAGCACGCGGTCCAGATCGAGTTGGACCGCGCGCTTTACATGAACGAACGGACGCTACAGCCCAATGGCAATTTCGCAGCCTTCCGCAAGGTTCTGGCGGGTGTCATTGCCGAGATTGCGGACATTGGACGCGCGAGCACACAAAGGGTCGCCGCCGAGTAAGGCAGGCGATTTGCGCACCAACATCGGCTCAGCCCAACACAACGATGTCTGACTGTCCTGCACCCCGGCGCAGAGCGTGGATATCGACCAGCGCGGGATCGTTGATCCAGTTCTGAGCCGATTGCGTGTCGGGGAAGGTCAGCACGGCCACGGTATCATGTAGGGCTGGTGCACCGTCGATTGCTGTTAGCTCGCGGCTGGCACTCGCAACCGCGCCGCCATGTTTGGCGAGCGCTTCGCCGGCGACGTCCCGGTAGGCTGCAAATTTGTCGAGGTCGGTGATGGTCAAATGGGCGATGGCGTAGGTCATGGGTTGTCCTCTTGTTTGTGATGCAAAAGAGGTAGTGGCTGACTTAATGTGCGTAAACGCGTGTCTTTGCATTCAAGGTATGCAATCATGCATGTATGGATTTGAGTTGGGATGATTTGCGCACGGTGCTTTCCCTCGTGCGCGGGGGAACGCTGGCCGCGGCGGCAGAGGATTTGGGGGTGGCTTACACCACAATCGCGCGCCGCATCGCACGGGCCGAGGCGGCGATGGGTGTGACCTTGTTCGAGCGCTTGGCAGATGGCTATCGACCGACCGAGATGGCGAAGTTGGTGGCGGAACATGCCGCAACGATGGAGCAATCGCAGGACGCCTTGTTGCGGGGCGTATTAGGGCGGGATCAGAACCTGACGGGGACGCTGACGATCACTGCGCCCCAACTGTTGATCGGTCCGGCACTTGGCCCGGCGATTGAGACGTTTTGTGAAAACTATCCGGATGTCCGGCTGGATGTGCGGGCGACGAATACGCCGCTGGACCTGACCCGGCGCGAAGCGGATCTTGCGATCCGGATCAGCAAAGAACCTGGTGATAGCCTGATGGGGTTACGGCTGGTCGAGCAACAATCTGCGGCCTTTGCCGCGCCCGGCGTAGCAGAGCTTATTGCAAGGGACCCGCAACGAACCGTCGAATGGCTAAACTACGTGGCCTACGAAGATGTGCCAAAGGGGGTTGATCCCGCCTGGCCCAATCACAGGGTCAAAATCAGGTTTGACGACATGGTCGCTATTCTTGGCGCGGTACAAGCGGGCCTTGGCGTGGCCCGCGTGCCGTTCTTTCTGGGTCGTACGACAGCAGGATTGGTACGTGTACCAGTCCTGCCGCCGCAGCCCTATATGGATATCTGGGTTGTGGCGCACCGCGACGTCTGGCCATCGGCGAAGGTCACGGCATTCCGCGAGATTTTGGCGGCCCATATGCGCGCGAATCGGGCGCTTTATGTCGCCTGAGCCATTTCGGCCGTAAAGAAGGCCTCTGCATCTTCCACCTCGATCAGCCGTCGCCGGTCGATCAGCCAGAACCGGTTGCCGACGTTACGCACAAAGCTGCGATCGTGGCTGACCAGAAGGCAGGCGGCGCCGTGGCGGATCAGTTCCTCTTCGAGCGCCTCTTGTCCTTCGATGTCGAGGTGATTGGTTGGTTCATCGAGCAGGTAGAAGTTCGGGTTGGTCAAACGCAGGACCAGCATCGCCAGCCGGGCCTTTTGCCCGCCGGAGAGGCGCGCAAGGGGGACGTCCTGCATTTGATGCACAACGCCAGCACCTGCCAGAAGGCCACGCGCCCGCTGATCGCCGACGTCAAAGCGAGAGGTGATTGCGGTCATCGGACTATCGGAGAGGTCAAGTTGGCTAAGGTGTTGGTCGGCATAGCCCGACACCACGGTGGGGGCCGATTTGACAGGGCTGTCAGCCCCGGACAACGCGGCATTGATCAGGTTCACAAGCTGGGTCTTGCCGGTGCCGTTGGCGCCCAAAAGCACGACCCGGTCGCCGGGCGTGATCCATTTCTGGCCAGTACTGTAAAGCGGGCGGCCATCGGGGGTCGTGACCGGGACGTCGTCAAGCGTGATCAGCGCTTTGGCGTGTGTGCCAGCGTTAACCAGCTTGATATCGCCTGCGGAGTGCTCCTGATGCGCAGGTTTTGCCGCCGCCTCCATCTTTTCGGCACGTTCCGTGAGTTGCTTGGTTTTGGTGATCAAGAGGTCAGAGCCGGAGTTGATCCCGATGTTTTTGAGCTTGGCGGCTTGCTTGCGCAGCTGTGTAGCCTTGTTGAGATCATTGGCAAAGCGGCGGGCATCGGCTGCGTCGGCCTCTTCCAATGCGGCGCGGGCGCGGCTGAAGGGGAGGGGAAAGTCACGGCTCCGCTCGGCCCGCAAAAACAATGTGCGCGTGGTCACCGCGTCCAGAAAGGCGCGGTCGTGGCTGGTGATAATACAGGCGGTGTCGCGCGGCAGACCCGAGAGCCAGTCCTGCAACAGTGCGATGCGGTGCAGGTCAAGGTGGTTGGTGGGTTCGTCAAGCAAAAGAACATCGGGTTCGGTGATCCAGGCGGCGGCCAAAAGGGCGGTGCGCTGCCAGCCGCCCGAAAGCGTGCTGAGGGGCTGCTGTTGCAGGTCGTAGGGCACAGAGAGTGCATCAAGGGCCACGTCTACGCGCCAGCTTTCGAAGTCCTGCTGGTCCGGCGGAAGTGCGGCCAGCACATGGTCATAAAGCGTGCGATCAAGTGCCGTGTCTGGCACGTTTTGTGCCACATGCCCGACACGCAGACCGCGTGCGGAGGTGATATCACCTGTGGTCGCCTCTGCCGCGCCGGAAAGGCAGGACAACAAGGTCGACTTGCCACGCCCATTGGCTGCAACAAGTCCAAGGCGATCGCCCTTATTAAGCGTCAGATTGAGGTTGGAGAACAGCGAATCGGCAAGGGTCACGCCGAGATTGGTGATGTGAAGAAGGCTCATTGGGTCAGTCCATAAAAGAAGGTGCCGCGCGGCGCGGCAATGGGGCTGACGGTGCGTGGTCAGCCCTGCAAACGTGTCTGCAGGGCGTGACGGGGGCCGTGCTGAAGTCGGCGAGTGATCTTGCGCATCAGCTTGGGCCCTCCTTTGATCTTGGTGTGTCGTTTCTGGTTTGCACCATAAATCTCTTTTAAGAGATTTGACCAGAATTTTTCAAAATTCTGGCGCGCTACCGCAGGGCCCGTCCTTTCATGATGGCATCCGCACCGAATTTCTCGCGAATCCTGTCGGCGGCACGCTCTGCTTCTGCGCGTTTTCCGGCGTCAGGGTCCAGAAGGTCGCCTTCGCGGTCAGCGTCATCGTCGCCTGTGATCTCGCTGAGGCCCACGCCCAGCAGGCGAAACGGTCCTTTGTCTGAAACCTGATCAAACAGATCGCGGGCAGTCCGGTAAATCGTGTCGGCCAGTTGCGTCGGGTGGCGCAGCGACAGGCGTTTGGAGACGAGTTTGAAGTCAGATGTCTTGAGCTTGAGCGTCACGACGCGGCCTGCCTTGTCCTTGGCCTTGGCCCGCGCACTGACTTTTTCGGACATGCGCCAGAGGTGGCCATCAAGGATGTCGATGTCGGCGGTATCTTCGTTGAACGTCGTCTCGTTCGACAGCCCCTTGACCGGCGCATGGGGCGAGATGCGACGGCCATCCTCACCACGGGCGAGGGAATAGAGCCGCTCTCCCATGCTGCCGAAACGGTCATGAAGATCGCGCCGGTCCCAACGCAATAGATCGTCAAACGTGCGTATCCCCGCCTTGGCCATGGATTCCTGTGCCACAGGCCCGATGCCCCAGATCAGGCGCACGGACTTGGGGCGCAGAAAGGCCGTCGTTTCTGCCGCCCCAATGATCGAAAAGCCGCGCGGTTTGTCGAGGTCAGAGGCGACTTTGGCCAGAAACTTGTTGTGGGACAGGCCGATGGAACCGGTCAGGCCAAGTTCGTCTTGCATCCGCTTGACCAGCCGGGCGAGCATCACCGCAGGTGGCGCACCGTGCAGGCGTGCGGTGCCGGTCAGGTCCATGAATGCCTCATCCAATGACAGGGGTTCGACGACGGGGGTGAGTTCATCCATCATCGCGCGGATGGCTTTTGACGCCTCAACGTAGGCATCAAAACGGGGACGGACAACGACAGCTTCAGGACAGAGCTTCAGGGCCTTGAACATGGGCATCGCAGATTTGACGCCTTTGATCCGCGCGACATAGCAGGCCGTGGAGACAACGCCGCGCCGTCCACCGCCGATGATTACGGGTTTATCGGCGAGTTCCGGATTGTCGCGCTTTTCAACCGACGCATAGAAAGCATCGCAATCCATATGCGCGATGCTAAGGTCAAAGAGTTCGGGGTGGCGGGTGACACGTGGACTGCGGCAGGCAGGACACCGGCGGGCATCCTCAAACGGGGTCAGACAGTCGCGGCACAGGGCTGGCATAGCATTAGGATAAGGGGTCGCGCAGGTGGTCACAACGCAGGAGTTCTGGGGATGCAAAGTTGCGCTATTCATTGGTGACAAGCTACTGATCATTTTGCGCGACGACCGCGATGACATTTCCTTTCCGAACTTGTGGGATTTGCCCGGTGGCGGACGCGAGGGGGATGAAACGCCGTTCGAGACGTTGGCCCGCGAGGTGATGGAGGAGGTGGGTCTGACGCTGCCGGAACAAGCAATTCACTGGCAAATGCTGTTTCCGGCTATCGGCGCGCCAGGAAAATGGAACTGGTTCTTCGTCGGAAAAATGCCAGCAGACACAGAGAAGGAGATTGTCTTTGGTGATGAAGGTCAGGGCTGGAAACTGGTCACGCTGGAGACATTTTTGGAGATGAAACAAAAGGTGCCAAGTTTTGCAGAGCGGTTGCAAATTTGGCAGGCGGAAACGGGCGGCCTGACAAGCCTTTAGGCATTCCCGCAACACGGCGAATTGGGTCACAGCGGTTTCGTGAAACGGCCACAATCGGGTGCCACACCCATTGCGAGGCATCAGTGCGCGCCATATATGGGCATTGAAAGTAAAGGATAAATCATGTCGTTTGAGCAGATTCTCTCTGATTTTCTGGGTCAGAACCTCGTTTTGATCCTCTTGGCGATTTTCATCGTCATTTGCATTTTGACCGGCGTTCGGATTGTTCCGCAGTCCGAAAAATACGTCGTGGAGCGTCTGGGCCGTCTGCGCGCGGTCTTGGGGCCGGGCATCAACTTTATCGTGCCTTTCCTGGACCGGGTGCGGCACAAGGTGTCGATTCTGGAACGTCAGCTGCCGACCATGGCGCAAGACGCGATCACGTCTGACAACGTGCTGGTGCAGGTCGAGACCAGCGTCTTTTACCGGATTACGGAACCAGAAAAGACGGTTTACCGGATTCGCGATGTGGATGCGGCGATTTCGACCACGGTGGCAGGCATTGTGCGGTCTGAAATCGGACGGATGGAGCTGGATCAGGTACAGGCCAACCGCAGCAACCTTATTCAGGCGGTGCGCGAGCAGGTCGCCCAGCAAGTTGATGACTGGGGGATCGAGGTGACGCGGGCCGAAATACTGGACGTGAACCTTGATCAGGCGACGCGCGCGGCGATGTTGCAGCAGCTGAATGCCGAGCGCGCCCGGCGCGCGCAGGTGACAGAGGCCGAAGGGACAAAGCGCGCGGTCGAATTGCAGGCCGATGCGGAGCTTTATGCGGCGGAACAAGAGGCCAAGGCGCGACGCGTCACCGCAGATGCGGAAGCTTATGCAACGCAGGTTGTGGCCGTGGCAATCGCCGAGAACGGGCTGGAGGCGGCGCAATATCAAGTCGCGCTGAAGCAGGTCGAAGCGCTCAATGCGCTGGGCAATGGCGACGGCAAACAGACCATTGTTCTGCCTGCGAATGCGATTGAGGCATTTGGCGATGCCTTCAAGATGCTGAAGGGTGGCCGCTGATGCTGAGCGAACAATGGTGGGTCTGGATGTCAGCCGCACTGGCCATGGCAACACTGGAAGTGATGGTGCCCGGCTACATCTTCCTTGGCTTTGCAGCAGGGGCGTTCTTTGTGGGCGCAATGCTACTGCTGGGCGTGACGGGGCTGTCTTTGCCGTGGATGCTAGTGATTTTTGCAGTCTTGTCGCTGATCGCGTTTTTGGCGCTGCGCAAGGTTTTTGGCCTGAAGAACGGTCAGGTCAAAATTTGGGACCGCGACATCAACGAATAGGCATGCAGCGGGGCGAGCCCCCGCAAGGCGCGTCAACGTGACAGGTGCGTGGGTTCAAGGATGCGCGCCGCACGATGAGCCAGAATATCGGTCAAAAGCGCAGGGCGCAGTGGTTTTCTTGATTTGACACGAGCGGGTATCGTGACGATCCGTCCGGCATGTGGAATGCAGACGTTAGCCTGATAAGCGCGTGCGCGCGGGTCGTAGTGGAGGTCGCGAATTTCCATACTGAGCAGCCTTTTTTCGGGTCTCGTAAGCCTGACATATGGATACTTAAGAAAGTTTCACCGCCTCTCGCGATTTCGTGAATCGCCTCAGGCGTTCGGCCGGGCAGCCTGCGGAGAGACCATTTCGGCGAGGATCGCGTTTGCTGCAGCTCGGGGGTCCGCGGCCTGCCAAACCGGGCGGCCCACGACGATGTGGTCAACGCCATCGGCAATGGCCTGTGCCGGGGTGGCGACGCGTTTCTGGTCGCCAAGGTCTGCACCTGCGGGCCGGACACCCGGTGTGACGATCAACTTGCCTTCAGCTTCCGGCAGGGCACGGATCAACGCGGCCTCTTGCGGCGAAGCAATCACGCCATCGGCCCCGGCAGACAGGGCCTTGCCCGCGCGTTCCTGCACAAGATCGGTGATGCTGCCCGGTTTGATGCAGGATGCATCAAGATCCTCGCGGTCAAGCGAGGTCAGGATCGTGACGGCAAGAATTTTGAGGTCTTTGTCGCCAGCCCCTTCTTTGGCAGCGCGGACCACATGCGGGTCGCCATGGACGGTCAGAAAGTCGAGGTCAAACTGGCTGATGCCACGAACGGCAGCCTCGACCGTGGCGCCGATGTCAAAGAGCTTCATGTCCAGAAAAATGCGTTTGCCGTGGTCCTGCTTGAGTTCATTGGCCAGAGCCAAACCCCCACCCGTCAACATCCCCAGCCCGATTTTGTAGAAATCCACCGCATCGCCCAGCGTTTCGGCCAGTGCCAGCCCGTCGAGTACGTTGGGTACATCAAGGGCAACGATCAGGCGGTCATCGGACATCTGTTGTCTCCATGTCTAGGGATTTTGCCGGGTCTAACCGGGCTGGACCAGAGGGGCAAATGCAAATGACGCAGCCCACATGATTGTGGACTGCGCCATAAGGCTCGGTTGGGACGTCTCCGAGCATCCGTTTGGCCGACGCCATGCGGATTGTCGTGCGCCCGTCTAGGCGGGCGAATTTTTTGTTTCGCCGGTGCCTTTCGCAAGGCTGGTGACCGCAGAGGATTCAGCATCATGTGCCCGCAAAAGCCTGATCGCCTTGGGCGAAAGCGGGAACAGTCGGTTTCCTCCCGACGGGTGCGATTGAGCCGTATCGGCGACTTGCATCATCGGTGTTTCCTCCTTGGTCATGGGGGGACTATGACGACGGCAAACCTGTGCGATAATGGGAAGAATCCCGATGGCTTCCCCCTTCTTGCAACTGGCGGTGCCAGTGCCCATCTAAGATGCGAGGCCCAGAATGGGGTGTGCTGCCGAAGTGGGCACCCTGAAAACCGGGCGCTTATTGAAGGAGAGAGACCCATGAACTTGGACAAGTTCACAGAGCGGTCGCGCGGCTTCGTCCAAGCCGCCCAGACCATCGCAATGCGCGAAAATCACCAAAGAATACTGCCCGAACACCTGCTGAAGGCTTTGATGGATGACGATCAGGGGCTGTCCGCCAATCTGATCACCAAGGCCGCAGGTGACGCGCAAACGGTGCGCAAATCGGTTGACGCAGCCGTGGCCAAGATAGCCAAGGTGTCTGGCGGCGACGGACAGGTTTATGTCGACACCACGCTTGCCCGCGTGATGGACGAAGCAGAGAAGGTCGCCGCCAAGGCCGGTGACAGTTTTGTGCCCGTGGAACGGCTGCTGATGGCCTTGGCGATCATCAAGTCAAAGGCCAAGGATGCGCTGGATGCGGGTAAGGTGACGGCACAGGGCCTGAATGCCGCGATCAATGATATTCGCAAGGGCCGCACGGCCGATAGTGCCAGTGCGGAAGACGGCTATGACGCGCTCAAGAAATATGCGCGTGATCTGACCGAGGCCGCAGAGCAAGGCAAGATCGACCCGATTATCGGCCGCGACGAAGAGATTCGCCGTGCGATGCAGGTGTTGTCGCGTCGGACCAAGAACAACCCGGTGCTGATCGGTGAACCGGGCGTGGGTAAGACCGCGATTGCCGAGGGCCTTGCCTTGCGCATCGTCAATGGTGACGTGCCCGAGAGCCTTAAGAACAAGAAGCTGATGTCGCTGGACATGGGTGCGCTGATCGCCGGTGCGAAGTATCGCGGCGAGTTTGAGGAACGTCTGAAGGCGGTCTTGAAAGAGATCGAGGCTGCCGCGGGTGAGATCATCGTGTTCATCGACGAAATGCATACGCTAGTTGGTGCCGGCAAGTCTGACGGCGCCATGGATGCGGCCAACCTGATCAAGCCTGCGTTGGCGCGTGGTGAGTTGCACTGCGTGGGTGCCACGACACTTGATGAGTATCGGAAATACGTGGAAAAGGACGCGGCCCTCGCCCGGCGCTTCCAGCCGTTGATTGTGGAAGAGCCCACCGTTGTGGACACGATCAGCATTCTGCGCGGCATCAAGGAAAAGTACGAACTGCACCACGGTGTGCGGATCTCGGACGCTGCACTGGTGTCGGCGGCAACGTTGAGCCATCGCTATATCACGGACCGGTTTTTGCCGGACAAGGCCATTGACCTGATGGACGAGGCTGCCAGCCGTTTGCGTATGGAAGTGGACAGCAAGCCCGAGGAACTGGATGCGCTGGACCGCCAGATCATGCAATTGCAGATCGAACAGGAGGCCTTGAAGAAAGAGGACGATGCAGCCTCAAAGGATCGGCTGACCAAGCTGACCGAGGAGCTTGCCAACCTGCAGGATCGCGCGTCGGAGATGACGGCGAAGTGGCAGGCCGAGCGGGACAAGCTTGAAGGTTCGCGCGAGTTGAAGGAGCAGCTTGACCGGGCGCGGGCCGAATTGGACATCGCCAAGCGCGAGGGCAATCTGGCCAAGGCCGGGGAGCTGTCTTACGGCGTGATTCCAGAGTTGGAGCGCAAGCTGTCAGAGGCTGAGGACACTGACGACTTGATGGTCGAAGAGGCCGTCCGGCCCGAGCAGATCGCCGAAGTGGTTGAGCGGTGGACCGGCATTCCGACCGCCAAGATGCTGGAAGGCGAACGCGAAAAGCTGCTGCGGATGGAAGAGGAACTGGGCAAGCGGGTCATCGGCCAACGCGGTCCGGTGACGGCCGTTGCGAATGCGGTACGCCGTGCACGCGCTGGTCTGAATGACGAGAACCGTCCGCTGGGGTCGTTCCTGTTCCTTGGGCCGACAGGTGTGGGTAAGACAGAGTTGACCAAGGCCGTCGCCAATTACCTTTTTGACGACGACAACGCGATGGTGCGGATTGATATGTCGGAGTTCATGGAGAAACACGCCGTGGCCCGCCTGATCGGCGCGCCGCCGGGCTATGTTGGCTATGATGAAGGTGGTGTGCTGACCGAAGCCGTGCGGCGCAGACCCTATCAGGTCGTGCTGTTTGACGAGGTCGAAAAGGCACATCCGGATGTCTTCAACGTGCTGTTGCAGGTGCTGGATGACGGTGTGCTGACCGATGGTCAGGGCCGCACCGTGGATTTCAAGCAGACGCTGATTATCCTGACGTCCAACCTGGGTGCGCAAGCACTGAGCCAGCTGCCGGATGGGGCGGACCCGTCAGGCGCCAAGCGCGATGTGATGGACGCTGTGCGGGCGCATTTCCGGCCCGAGTTCCTGAACCGTCTGGACGAGACGATCATTTTTGACCGGCTTGCCCGTGAAGACATGGCCGGGATCGTCAAGATCCAGTTGGCGCGACTTGAGAAGCGGTTGGAAAGCCGCAACATCACGCTTGATCTGGATGAAGGCGCGCTGAAGTGGTTGGCCGATGAAGGCTATGACCCGGTGTTCGGGGCCAGACCGCTTAAGCGTGTGATCCAGCGGGCCATTCAGGACCAATTGGCCGAGATGATCCTTGCCGGTGACGTCATGGACGGCGCGACAGTTGCCGTCAGCGCAGGGTCTGATGGACTGATTGTCGGGGACCGCGTCAGCGGGTCGCACCGCAGAAGGCCCGATGATGCTGTTGTCCACTAGGTGACGAACCGGCCCGCCATGTATGCGGGCCGGTTTTCGTTTGGGAAATCGAATTCTGCGGCTAGTGTAGCGGTATTTTCGCCGCCAAGGATTTTACGATGCCGCCGTTTCCCCAACCTGATTTTGACTTTGATTTTGATCCCACAGAACAAGTGACAGCGCTGCGTCAGTGGCGCGACACCAAACCGGGGCGGGCCATTCCAGCCAAGCAGGATGGCATGTTACTGTTGGGAAGTTGGAACATCGCCAATCTGGGCGATAGCGGGCAGGTGCGGGACGATCGCGACCTGCCGCTGATGGCTGAAATCCTTGGCTGGTTTGATCTGATCGCCGTGCAGGAAGTGAAGGAAAACCTTGGCGACCTGATGAAGGTCAAAGCCTTGATGCCGGGCTATGATGTGGTGCTGTCGGATCAAACCGGCAACGGCGAACGGATGGTGTTTCTATATGACAGTGCAAAGGTGAACCGGCTGGCGCTGGTCGGAGAGATCGATATCTCGCCCAAGGATCAGCGGCACATCAAGATCCCCAATTCGACCCAGAAGTTCACCGGCTTTGATCGTGCGCCCTATATGGTGGCGTTTGAAAAAGACGGCTTTGTGATGACGGTGGTGAACGTGCATTTGTTCTTTGGGTCGGATTCGCAACGCTCGATCAACCGGCGCGCGCTGGAAACCTATGCCGTGGGTCGTTGGGGCGATCTGCGGCGCAAGCGGGGCCGCGCGTTTTCGCATAATCTGGTGGTGATCGGTGATATGAACATGCCGGTTGCTGACGTTGGTGATGAGGTCTTTGAGGCGCTGACAAAGCGCGGGCTGCACATTCCAGAGCACCAGTCACGCATTGGCACGACGATCACTGAGGGAAAGCACTACGATCAGCTCGCCTTCTTTCCCGGCGGCGCCGGCGAGGCCTATGTTCAGGACGGCGTGTTTGACTTCGATGGGGCGGTTTTTGCCGATCTGTGGGCCTCGCGGACAGAAAAGGAATTCGAAGCGTTCGTGCGCTATCACCTCTCCGATCACCGCCCGATCTGGGTTCAGTTCCGCACAGATTAAAAAGAGGCCAGCGCAAGCTGACCCCTCCCACGAACGAACAGGGGACGTTCGCTTACATCGGCGGCAGGATTACCGCGTCGATGACGTGGATGACGCCATTTGAGGCTTCGACATCGGCGGTGACGACATTGGCGTCATTCACCATCACACCGCCTTCGGTCATGATCGTGATGTCAGCACCATTAACGGTTGGGGCCATCATTTCGTTGGTCAGATCGCCGGACATGACCTTGCCCGCAACAACATGGTAGGTCAGCACCTTGGCCAGAGCCTCGGGGTCTTCGAGCAGGCCTTCAACGGTGCCATCGGGCAGTGCGGCAAAGGCCTCATCAGTTGGCGCGAAGACAGTGAACGGGCCTTCGCCCTTCAGCGTTTCGACCAAGCCTGCGGCCTCAACAGCAGCGACGAGTGTTGTGAAGCTGCCAGCATCAATTGCCGTGTCGACAATGTCTTTGGAATGGCCGTCGGCCAGCGCGGGCGCGGCGAAAGCTGTGGAAGCGGCGAGGGCGATAAAGGTTCTGCGAAGCATTGTAGTCCTCCGAATTTTGTGTGTCTGCCAGTCTTGGCATTGATCGATCTACGCCCGATGCGCCCCCTTGGATTGGCGGGGTTTTCCGCCGACGTATCTTGACGTTTTGACCGTCGCGCTAAGCCTGCGCCAATTCTGCTTTCCAATAAATTCAGCGTGATGAACTGTGATCTGGTGCGCGATCCGGGGCAGACTTTGTCAGCGTTCTGGCCCATGATTGGAGCCAGCAAGGAGGACCGCAGAAATGGCCATGTTTTCGGATTTCACGATCAATCTGATTCAAGGATTGGTTTTCCTGTTTGTGCTGCTTGTCGGGATCGCAGCGCTCGCGCTGTTGGTGCTGTTCATTATTGACCGGAGCCAGCGGGCCGACGCGATCCGGCGGAACTATCCGGTGATTGGGCGGTTCCGCTATCTGTTCAGCACATTGGGTGAATTCTTTCGGCAGTACTTCTTTGCGATGGATCGCGAGGAACTGCCGTTCAACCGTGCGCAAAGAGATTGGATCAAACATTCGTCTGAGGGGAAGGGCAACACCGTTGCCTTTGGGTCCACCCGCAATCTGGCGGCGGCCGGCACGCCGATTTTTGTGAATGCAGCCTTTCCACCTTTGGACCAGCAGGTCGCAGCGACAGAGCCGCTGATCATTGGGCCGGGCGCAAGGGCGCCCTATGCCGCTCCGTCGATATTCAACCTTTCCGGCATGTCCTACGGTGCCATCTCCAAACCGGCTGTGCAGGCTTTGAGCCGGGGATCAAAGGCCGCCGGTATCTGGATGAACACTGGCGAAGGCGGGTTGAGCGACTATCATCTCGAAGGCGGGTGCGACCTTGTTTTCCAGATTGGCACCGCAAAATACGGCGTGCGCGACGCGGACGGAAATCTGGACGATGACAAGCTGCGACAGGTCGCGTCGCACGATCAGGTCAAGATGATCGAGATCAAACTGGCGCAGGGCGCGAAACCGGGCAAAGGGGGCATCTTGCCCGGCTCTAAGGTCACAGCAGAAATCGCCAAGGTCCGGGGTATCAAGGTCGGTGAGAGTAGCATTTCACCCAATCGTCACGTGGAGGTCGACGATTGGAACGATCTGCTGGATTTGGTGGCCCATGTGCGTGAGGTGTCGGGCCTGCCAGTTGGGATCAAGACGGTGATGGGCAGCGGCCAGGCGTTCGAAGATCTGTTCGGGCTGATCAACACGCGCGGCCATGACAGCGCACCGGACTTTATCACGCTGGACGGTGGCGAAGGTGGCACGGGCGCTTCGCCCATGCCGCTGATGGACCTTGTGGGCGTGTCGATCCGAGAAGCGCTGCCCTATGTGGCGAACCTGCGCGATCAGGCGGGTCTGCACGACCGGATCAGGCTGGTGGCCAGCGGCAAGCTGGTGAACCCCGGCGATATCGCGTGGGCCATTTGCGCCGGGGCGGATTTTGTCACATCTGCACGCGGCTTCATGTTTGCGCTGGGCTGTATCCAAAGCCTCAAGTGCAACAAGAATACCTGCCCAACCGGGATCACGACCCACGATCCACGCTTTCAGAAAGGGCTGGTGCCCGAGGACAAGGACAAGAAAGTCGCCCATTACGCCAAGACCATCATCAAGGAAGTTGAAACAATTGCCCATTCTGTCGGCGTGACAGAGCCACGCCAGATGCGACCAAATCACGTCCGCATCGTGCAATCCGACGGAAAATCAGTGCCTTTGGACGTGCTGGAAGCGCGTTACAAAATACTGGCGGCATCGTGAGAAACACTTCACGATTTTAGCCCTATATACTCCGTAACGAAAAACGGAGACCCCATAATGGCTTATCGCTGGACCAATGATCTGACCCATGCCGACGTGACCCCGAAGGCCGCGTTTCTGAACCGCCGCCAACTGATTGCCGGGACGGTCGGGCTTGGCGCGATTGCGGCAGGGCTGCCTGCGGTCGCGCAAGATGCGCTGGAGCCAAACAGCCTTGAGGATATCACCAGCTACAACAACTATTATGAG
Organism: uncultured Paracoccaceae bacterium; assembly: GCA_947493335.1. Lineage (GTDB taxonomy): Bacteria > Pseudomonadota > Alphaproteobacteria > Rhodobacterales > Rhodobacteraceae > CANMYO01. The sequence continues at coordinate 827,020 of CANLQO010000002.1, forward strand.
TTCGGCACCGGCAAAAGCGATCCGGCACAGAACGCGCACAAGCTTGAGATCACACCGTGGTCGGTCAAGGTTGATGGTCTGGTTGATAATCCCGGTGACTACAGCCTCGAAGATCTGTTGGCCGGTCTGACGGTCGAAGAACGGATTTACCGGTTCCGCTGCGTTGAGGCCTGGTCAATGGTGGTGCCGTGGAACGGGGTCGAGCTGGCGGATATCCTGAATAAGGTCGGCGTCCAGTCGGCTGCCAAGTATGTCGCGTTTGAAACGGTCGTGCAGCCTGAGAACATGATCGGTGTGCAGCGCCGGGTGCTGAACTTTCCTTATGTGGAAGGCCTGCGGCTGGACGAGGCGATGCATCCGCTGACGATCATGGCCACCGGTATCTATGGAGAGCCGATTTCCAAGCAAAATGGCGCGCCGATGCGTTTGGTCGTGCCATGGAAGTATGGCTTTAAGTCGATCAAGTCGATTGTCCGGATCACGCTGACGGATGAAGAGCCGCCCATCAGCTGGAACGTCGCGAACCCGCGCGAGTACGGGTTCTACAGCAACGTGAACCCCGAAGTGGATCACCCCCGCTGGAGCCAGGCGACCGAACGCAAGATCGGCGGCGGTCTTTTTGCAAAGCGAGAACCCACGCTGATGCTGAATGGCTATGCGGATGAAGTCGCAGGCCTTTACACAGAAATGCCGCTTAACGACTATTTCTGATGGCGCGTTTTCTGGCATGGTTCGGTGGTGGCGGCACGGTCCTTGGATTGGTGTGTTGCTTTACGCCACTTTTGCCGTTGGTGTTGGGCGCGGTAGGCGCCACTGGGCTGGTAAGTGTCCTTTACCGTGACAGCGTCCTTTTGCCATTTGCCGGCTTGTCCTTTGTCATGCTGTGTTTGGGCCTGTTGATGATGCGGCGCGCCAGATGACTGATGTTGTCTTGCAGTCACGGATCACTTGTCCTGCATGCGGGCATACAGCGGATGAAACGATGCCGACTGACGCTTGTCAGTTCTTTTACGATTGTAAGGGGTGCGGCACCGTCCTGCGGCCAAAGGCCGGGGATTGCTGCGTCTATTGTTCTTATGGGACGGTCCCGTGCCCGCCCATTCAAGATGGAAGTGGATGTTGCGCATGAAGGATCGCATCAATAGCGCCCTGCGCCGGGTTCCTGCGTGGACGTTATATATAGTGTTTGCCATCTGGGCCGCGTGGGAGTTCTGGAAAGCCCTGACAGGCGTAGGCCCCTATGCCGTGGAGCCGATCAATGTGCTTGAGCGCGAATATGGTGAAATGGCGCTGAAACTCTTGGTGGCGGGGCTTCTGGTAACTCCGGTCCGCCAGTGGTTCGGCGTCAACTTGGTAAAGTTTCGCCGCGCCATCGGGGTGACGGCCTTTTTTCTGGTGCTGGCCCATTTCCTTGTGTTCGCAATTCTGGATGTCCAATCGTTGGAGCGGGTCTGGACCGAGATCGTCAAACGGCCTTATGTCACCGTCGGAATGCTTTCATTTGTCGGTCTGATCCCGCTGGCCCTGACCTCGAACAATTGGTCAGTTCGCAAGATCGGCGCGGCAACTTGGCGCAAGCTCCATAAGCTGACCTATCCGGTCGCTGTCTTTGCGGCCATCCATTACCTGTGGCTGGCGAAGGGTTTCCAGATTGAGCCTTTGGTTTATACGGCAATCATTGTCGGGCTGATCGGCTGGCGCTACTGGCCGAAACGTGCCGTGCCGACACCGGCAAAAGCGCCCCTTTCCAACTAGGCGTGCGCTGCTAGGGTCGGCGTATGGAAAATCCCCTGCGCCGATCAGCGATCTATCTGACCCTCGCGGCGTTCGCGCTGCACCCGATCGCCTTTGGCGGTTGGCTGGCGCAAATCCCGTTGGTCAAAGAGACGTTGGGCCTGAACAAGGCAGAATTGTCGCTGGCGCTGCTGGGCATGCCCATTGCGATTATTCCAAGTTTGCAGATTGCAGGACGGCTGATCGGACGACTTGGGCCGCGTCGGGTTTTGGCGGTGTCCTTTCCGATGCAGATCGGCGCGGTGATCTTGCCGCTTCTGGCAGTTGATCAGGTCACGCTGTTTCTGGCGCTGATGGTCTTTGGAGCGGTCACGGCATTTTCGCAGGTTTGTCTGAACGTCTATGCCGGGCGTTTGGAAAAGGCGCTTGGCACATCGGTCATGAATCGTTGCCATGGCTTTTGGGCGCTGGGTTTGATGGCCGGCCCGCTGATTGCCACAACGCTGGCCGGGTGGTCGCCGATTGTAACCCTTTTGGGAATGAGTATCGCGGCAACATCTACGGGGGCGGTCATTGCTTTGCGTTTGCCACGACTTGGAGAAGTCAATGAAGGCGCGACCCCGCCGCGCCGCAAATTGGCAGCAGTCCCACCCGCGCTTGTCGCGGTCTCTCTCTTTGCTCTGGCCATTGGCATGACCGAAGGTGCGATGGCAGATTGGGCCGCGATCTATCTGGCAGAGCGATTGCCGGACGATGCGACGATCGCCGGGCTTGGCGTGTCGGTATATGCCGCTTTTCTTGCTGGCGGGCGTCTGACCGGAGATTGGATGAAAGACCGGATCGGAGCCGTTCGGCTGGCGCGCCTGACCCTTGGCCTTGCGATTGTCGGTCTGGCACTGCTGGTCTTGCCCTTCCCGCTTTTCACGGCTTTCTTCGGGTTTGCCCTGGTCGGCGCCGGGGTAAGCGTCGGATTCCCGTTGGGTGTCTCGGCGGTGGCCGCTTTGGATGACACTTATGAGGGGGCCAATATCGCGGTGATGTCTGGCGTGGCCATTTGCGGGTTTCTGATTGGTCCGCCTGTCATCGGGTTTCTGGCAGAGGCGTTTTCGCTTCGGGTCGGGCTGGCAGCCCTTTTGCCGGGTTTGATTCTGGGATTGTGGTTCTGTCGGGCGCTGAGTCCCGCTGAATCGGCCGATGAATCGGCAATCGTGGCGAGTCGCACCAAGTGATTTGCCTGAATCGCCGCG
>CANLQO010000002.1:835000-948992 GCA_947493335.1 uncultured Paracoccaceae bacterium
GGCTCAGAGCGGTCGGAAATCGCTCGTTGAGTGCAATGGCAGAAGCCAGCCTGACTGCGAGACTGACAAGTCGAGCAGAGTCGAAAGACGGCCATAGTGATCCGGTGGTCCCGAGTGGAAGGGCCATCGCTCAACGGATAAAAGGTACGCTGGGGATAACAGGCTGATGGTGCCCAAGAGTCCATATCGACGGCACCGTTTGGCACCTCGATGTCGGCTCATCTCATCCTGGGGCTGGAGCAGGTCCCAAGGGTACGGCTGTTCGCCGTTTAAAGAGGTACGTGAGCTGGGTTTAGAACGTCGTGAGACAGTTCGGTCCCTATCTTCCGTGGGTGTAGGATACTTGAGAGGAGTTGCCCCTAGTACGAGAGGACCGGGGTGAACGATCCACTGGTGGATCTGTTGTCGCGCCAGCGGCAGTGCAGAGTAGCTATGATCGGACAGGATAACCGCTGAAGGCATCTAAGCGGGAAGCCCCCCTCAAAACAAGGTATCCCTGAGAGCCGAGGTAGACCACCTCGTCGATAGGCCAGAGATGTAAGCGCAGCGATGCGTTCAGTTGACTGGTACTAATTGCTCGATAGGCTTGATTTGATCCAGTAGAAGTAAGAAATCTGCTGATCTCCAAGATACATACACAACCACAGTCGTACGTGGCTTGGAACCTGAAGTTGTTCATTTGGTGTGGTGGTCATAGCGTGAGCAAAACACCCGATCCCATCCCGAACTCGGCCGTTAAGTGCCACAGCGCTGATGGTACTGCGTCTTAAGACGTGGGAGAGTAAGTCACTGCCACACCTAATGAGCAACTTCATGTATCTCTCTTTCGATGCGCCTCATTCTTATCGATCTGAGGCGTGCCTTTGGCGCGGGATGGAGCAGCCCGGTAGCTCGTCAGGCTCATAACCTGAAGGTCGTAGGTTCAAATCCTACTCCCGCAACCAAGACAAACCGCCCTCTGGGGCGGTTTTGTCGTTTTGGGCCCCTGTTTTCCGCAGATAGGGCGCATCCAGCGTTGAACAAACCGCGGGGTGCAGCCTAGAACATGGCAAACCAAGTGGAGCCGTCCATGAATTTCGTCTTTCCACCACGGGCCGTCCCCTATCTTCGGATTTTGGCGCAAGATGAGGTCTATCCGGTGGCACGCATTTTTTGCGTGGGGCGAAACTATGTTGCGCATGCCGCGGAAATGGGTGGCGAAGTGGACCGAGAGGCGCCTTGGTATTTCACCAAATCACCACATGCATTGGCCCAATGTCATCAAACGCTGCCCTATCCGCCCGGAACGAACAACTATCACCACGAAATTGAGCTTGTCGTTGCGCTTGGTGAAGAGGTGTTTTGCGCCGATCAGAATGCAGCAAACGCCGCGATTTTCGGCTATGCCTGTGGCTTGGATATGACACGCCGGGACCGGCAGCAGGATGGAAAGGACCACCGCAGACCCTGGGACCTTGGTAAAGACGTTGAAAACAGCGCGGTCGTTGGGCCTATAACACCGGTTTCCAATGGCTCAGACCTTCTAGGTCGCCGGATCTCCCTGAATGTGAACGATGAACTCCGACAGGACGGATCGCTTGACGATATGGTCTGGAGCTGTGCAGAGATCATCAGCCATCTGTCGCGCTATTATCATCTGGGTCCAGGGGATATTGTGATGACCGGTACGCCCGCTGGGGTTGGCCCGGTCCAGGTTGGAGATGTCGTCAGGGGCGAAATCACCGGGCTCGCGCCGGTCATGGTCACGATCGGGCCGGCGGAGGCATGACGCTCCAGACCGTCATTGTCGTGAGCGATTCTGCGCAGTTTGATGGCGGCCTTGGCAAGGTTGCAGTGACATCGGCAATAGCGCTTGCGTCGCGCGGTCTTAACGTCATCTTTTTCTGCCCAATCGCCGGAGTGGACCCTGCGCTTTATGCGGCTGGTGTGCAAGCCGTGTGTCTGGAGCAAGACGCCCCATCCGAGGACCCAAACAGGTTACGCGGCATGCGGCGTGGGATCTGGAACGGTCAGGTCGCCAAGGCATTGAAATCATTGTGTGAAATTCAAGACCCAACCACGGCGATTGTGCACTGTCATGGATTTTCAAAGGCGCTTTCGCCCGCAATCGGCCCCGTTTTGACAAGCGGCCGACTTGCCAGTGTTTACACGATGCACGAGTTCTTTCTGGCGTGCCCAAACGGAAGTTTCTTTGATTTTCCGCGCGCGAAGATCTGCACGCGACGGCCCATGAACCTATCCTGCCTCAGCACGCAATGTGACAGCCGCCACGCGGTTCACAAGGTTTGGCGCACAGCACGACAACTCGCGCTAAAGGGGCCCGGGCGGATGCCGCGGGCATTGGAAGATGTGATCTATATCTCGCAAACCCAGCGGGATGTGATGGCGCCACATCTGAACCCGAAGACGCGGTTGCACCATGTGGCAAACCCCGTTGATCTGGGGAATGGCCCCCGTGTGCGCGCAGACGAAAACGATCTTTTCGTATTTGTCGGACGGCTCGAGCCGGACAAGGGTGCGCTTGACTTTGCAAACGCCGCGAAAAGCGCGGGCGTTCGGGCAGCCTTTGTCGGGGCCGGGCGGCAAGAGGCGGCGATCCGAGGCATTCTTCCTGATGCAACGATCACTGGCTGGGTCGGGCCAACGGAGGTTGCACATTGGCTTTCCAAGGCCCGCGCCCTTGTGTTTCCTAGCCTGTGGCAGGAAACCTTTGGCCTTGTCGCTTATGAGGCCCTCGCACGGGGAGTTCCGGTGATCACCGGGGCCTGGAACGCAGCGAGCGAGGGGATTGTGCCAAACGAGACTGGGATCATCTATCAAGCCCCGCAAGACCTTGCCGCCGCGCTCAAGCGGATGGATGGCGCGACGGCAGAACGCATGTCAATTGCGGCCTTCGCCCGTCGCGAACACTATGGTACGACGCCGGACGCTCATGCCGACAAACTGGTTGAGGTCTATGAGTCAGCCCTGCAAAAGCGCACATCCTAGTCGCAGTACGCTGATCTTTTCACGCCCAGTAGGGCCGGGTAGTGTGCCCGAACCTTCAACACCAAGGGGCCAACATGTCCAACATCGTCTCGGTCAAGAACCTGCACAAAGCTTATGCTGGCGGTTTTGAAGCGCTGAAATCTGTCGACCTTGATATTCGCGAAGGCGAGATCCTGGCCCTGTTGGGCCCAAATGGTGCGGGAAAAACCACTTTGATTTCAACAATTTGCGGCATCACCACGGCGACATCAGGTTCGATTTCGGTGGGCGGGAACGACACTGTTGCGGACTTTCGGGCAGCCCGCAATTTGATCGGCCTTGTACCGCAAGAGATCAACCTGGAGCCGTTCGAAACGGTGATGAACACGGTACGGTTTTCGCGGGGGTTGTTCGGCAAACCAAGAGATGACGCATATTTGGAGAAGGTGCTTGATCAGCTGTCACTTGGTGACAAGAAAGACGCCAAAATCATGATGCTCTCTGGTGGCATGAAGCGCCGGGTGCTGATCGCCAAGGCGCTCAGCCATGAGCCGCGCGTGCTCTTTCTGGATGAGCCGACCGCAGGCGTAGACGTCGAGCTGCGAAAAGACATGTGGGAAGTCGTCGCCGGTCTGAAGGCAAACGGTGTCACAATCATCCTGACCACCCATTACATCGAAGAGGCCGAGGCGATCGCGGATCGCGTTGGTGTCATCAGCAAGGGCGAGATCCTTGTGGTGCAGGACAAGGCCGAGATGATGGCGCAGATGGGCAAGAAGCAATTGACCATCGAGTTGAGCGACCCGATTACTGATATTCCGCAAGCGCTGGCTGATTACGCGCTGGAACGCGCCCAGGATGGCCTGTCGCTGATCTACACCTACGATACGCGCGGTGAGCGGACAGGCATCCGGACGTTGTTGAATGACCTGTCAGAGGCCGGCCTGAAGATGGTTGATCTGCAAACGCAGCAAAGCAGTCTGGAAGACATCTTTGTCGGAATGGTGAGGGAAGACGCATGAATCTGACGGCAGTCAAATCAATCTATATATTTGAAATGCAGCGGTTTTTCCGAACAATCACGCAAAGCCTCGTTTCGCCGGTATTGTCCACTTCGCTGTACTTTGTGGTGTTTGGCGCGGCAATTGGCAGCCGCATCCAAGAGGTTGAGGGCGTCAGCTACGGTGCCTTCATCGTGCCAGGCCTGATCATGCTAAGCGTCATGACGCAGGCAACTTCAAATGCCAGCTTTGGCATCTATTTCCCCAAGTTCATCGGCACGATCTATGAGTTGCTTTCAGCGCCGGTCAATTTTTTTGAGATCACGGCAGGCTATGTCGGCGCTGCGGCAACGAAAGCGCTTTTCATCGGGTTGATTATCCTTGGAACGGCGTTTTTGTTTGTCGATATTCAGATTGCGCATCCGTTTGCCATGTTGGCCTTCCTGGTCATGACCTGCTTCAGTTTTGCGCTATTGGGGTTCATCATCGGTATTTGGGCAGGCAATTTTGAGCAACTTCAGTTGATCCCGCTGCTTGTCATCACGCCCTTGGTTTTTCTTGGCGGGTCATTCTATTCCATCACAATGCTGCCGTCGGTCTGGCAAACCATCACGATGTTCAACCCAGTTGTCTATCTGATCTCGGGGTTTCGGTGGTCGTTCTTTGGCACGGCGGATGTCAGCATCGGCCTGTCGCTATTCGCGATCACGCTTTTCATGGGGACTTGCCTGACGGCGATTTGGTGGATTTTCCGCACAGGCTGGCGAATTCGGCAGTGACGTAGCGGTTGCGCCCTTGTTGCATGGGCTCATGCGGCCTAAGTCATGCGCATGAAGCACCTCATCCCGTTTATGAAATCTGAACCGCTGGTGAATGTGGTTCGTCTGCAAGGCGCGATCAGCAACAGTGGTCAGGGTTTGGACGATCCGTCACTGGCCGGTGTGATCGAAAAGGCATTCCGACGGGGTAAGCCCGCAGCTGTTGCCCTGCAAATCAACTGTCCCGGCGGAAGCCCGGTGCAATCTTCGTTGATTGCCGCGCGGATCAGGCGTCTGTCTGAAGAAAAGGACGTGCCGGTTTTTGCATTTGTCGAGGATGTCGCGGCCTCTGGCGGCTACTGGCTCGCTTGTGCTGCCGACGAGATTTATGCGGACGCCAGTAGCCTTGTTGGGTCCATTGGCGTGATCTCGGCCGGGTTTGGTTTGCAGGAGTTGATTGCGAACTACGGCGTGGAACGCAGGGTGCATACGGCAGGTACATCCAAATCGATGCTGGACCCGTTCCAAAAGGAAAAGCCCGCAGACGTCAAACGACTGAAGGGATGGCTTGATCAACTGCACGTCAATTTCATCGCACATGTGAAAGCACGGCGCGGTGCGAAACTTTCCGACAACAAGGCCATGTTCACCGGCGAGGTCTGGATCGGTCAGAACGCCGTTGATGAAGGGCTGATCGATGGCATCGATCATCTGGTGCCGTTTATGAAAGCCCGGTTTGGCGACAAGGTACGTCTGCGGCGCTATGGGCCAAAGCGCAGTCTGTTCCAACGATTGGGCGCCAGCATCACCGCGGCCACCGTCAGCGGCATCGAAGATCGTGCGGCCTTTGCAAGGTTCGGGCTTTAGCGTGCTCATCAAGGTCGTCGCCTTTTTTCTCGCCTTCATGGCGGTGCTTGCAATGTTCGGGAAAGTCCGCTTTCCGGGTCAGGCGCGGCTGGCAGCTGCGAAGTGTAAAGGGTGCGGCCGCTTTCGCATCGGTAAAGGGCCCTGCGTGTGCGGGCGAGGGAAGACATGATGGACTGGCTCTATGTGATTGTTGGTCTGGTGATCCTGCTTCTGGCGGGTGACAGCCTTGTCAAAGGGGCCGTGAACATGTCGCTACGGCTGGGTGTGCCTGCCCTGATCGTTTCGCTGACGATTGTGGCCTTCGGTACCTCCGCGCCAGAGCTTTTGATCTCTGTTCAGGCTATCTGGGACGGTGTACCGGGCATTGCGATTGGCAATGTCGTCGGCTCTAACACCGCGAATGTCTTGTTGGTTTTGGGCATACCGGCGCTGCTGGCGACGATGCACACGTCGGAATGTGATACCCGCAAAAGCTATCTTCAGATGATTGCCGCCACCGCACTTTTCATCGCGCTGGCGTTCACAGGCGTGTTCACTTGGTGGAGCGGGCTGATCCTGTTGGCCGCGCTTGCCGCGATGCTAGGTTACGCGATGCTGGAGGTGAAGCGCCATCGCAAGGCCAATGTTGATGAAGAAGAAGAGGTCGAAGGGGCCGACCCCAACCTTGGCTGGGCCAAGATTGTCATGTTTCTTGTGCTTGGCCTGATCGGTCTGCCCTTGGGGGCCAGTCTGTTGGTCGATGGTGCAACCAACATTGCTCGTGAATACGGGATCAGCGAGACGGTGATCGGACTGACATTGGTGGCCATTGGAACCTCGCTGCCAGAATTGGCCACGACCGTCATGGCGGCGTTGCGGCGGCAAGCGGATGTTGCCCTTGGCAACGTCATCGGGTCGAACATGTTCAACCTTCTGGGTATCATCGGTGTTGCCTCACTTGTCGGGCCGATCCCGGTGGACGATCAGTTCCTTAGCTTTGATCTTTGGGTCATGCTGGCCGCGTCGCTGCTGTTGATCCCGTTCGTGTTCATGCGGAAGGATATCACGCGCCTGTGGGGTGTTATTCTGAGCGCCGCGTATGTCACCTATCTATTCGTGGTGCTGGTCTGATGCCGGCAGCGCTGGTCACAGGAGGCGGCGCGCGGCTTGGTCGCGCCATGGCGCTGTATCTGGGCCAGCGTGGCTTTGATGTTGCTGTTCACTATGCCAGTTCGGCTGACGGTGCCGAGGAGGTCGTTGCAGAGCTTCAGGGCATGGGACGTCAGGCGGTCGCGCTGCAGGCAGACCTTTTGGATGAGGCCGCGACGCAAGCGTTGTTGCCTGCATCCGTCAAAGCGTTGGGTGGGCCGATTTCGGTGCTGGTGAACAACGCCTCGATCTTTGAATATGACAGCTTGCAGAGCGCGACCCGCGAAAGCTGGGACAGGCATATGGAAAGCAATCTGCGCGCGCCCTTCGTGTTGACGCAAGCGCTGGCCGCACAGGCACCGGACCCTGTGAATGACGCAAATGGGGAACCGGTCGCACAGGCGCTTGTCGTCAACATGCTGGATCAGCGCGTTCATAAGCTGACACCCGAATTCATGACTTACACGATCGCCAAGATGGGGTTGTGGGCATTGACCCGGACCAGTGCGCAATCGCTCGCGCCACGGGTGAGGGTTAACGGCATTGGGCCAGGGCCGACTTTGAAGGGCCATCGACAATCCGAGAGCCACTTTGACCGCCAGCGTAAGGCCACGATTTTGCAACGTGGGGCAGACCCGGCGGGGATTACGGCGGCTCTTGGATACTTTCTGGATGCAAGCGCTGTCACCGGACAGATGCTTTCCGTCGACGGCGGCCAGCATTTGGCGTGGCAAACGCCCGACGTGCTGGGCCTGGAGTGACGCCGGGGCAAGTTGTGCACCGCCCGACGTTCTGGTCACAAAAGGTTTACAAAAGGTTAATGTTTTCAGCAGCTTGAAAATTTGTCGTAAAAATACGCTTTGATATCAAGGCGTTGGAAAAGTGCCTAAAAAATAGGCAAACTGATGAAGCCCCCGAAATGCAATGGAAAATTGCCGATCCATCCTTTTTGCCCACGGAGTTATCCACAGAAACCGGGGATACCTTTCATCTTGTTTCGGACCATTTATCGTTGCAGCAGGCGACAGAATCACAGGTGAAGACGTGACAAGCACGCAACCCGACCAAAAGACCGGATTTGCCCTGATACAGGATTACGTCCGGACGCTTGATGGGAGCCCCGGTGTTTACCGGATGTTGGATGCCGAAAGCCGTGTTTTGTACGTTGGCAAGGCCCGCAACCTTAAGGCGAGGGTCAGCAACTATGCCCGTCCGGGGCAGCACAGCCCACGGATCGCCCGGATGATCGGCGAAACCGCGTCGATGATGTTCCTGACAACGCGGACCGAGACCGAGGCGCTGTTGCTTGAACAAAACCTGATCAAGCAACTCAAACCGCGCTACAATGTCCTGTTGCGTGACGACAAGTCTTTTCCGAACATTCTGGTGGCTAAGGGTCACGACTTTCCCAAGATCAAAAAGCACCGCGGTGCTAAAAAGGAAGAAGGCGATTATTACGGGCCCTTCGCCGGAGCAGGGGCTGTCAATCGGACCCTGAATCAGCTGCAGCGCGTTTTCTTGCTGCGCAATTGCACGGATGCCGATTTTGAGACGCGCACGCGACCGTGCCTACAGTACCAGATCAAGCGGTGTACTGCCCCTTGCGTGGGCAAGATCAGCAAGGAAGACTACGCCGCCAGTGTCAGGGACGCAGTAAGCTTCTTGCAGGGCCGGACAAAGGGTATTCAGGAAAATCTGGCGGCACAGATGAACACTGCGGCCGAGGACATGGAGTATGAACGTGCCGCCGCCTTGCGTGACCGGATCAAGGCGCTCACGCAGGTGCAATCGGCACAGGGGATCAACCCGAAGGGCGTGGCAGAAGCCGACGTGATGGGGCTACACATTGATGGTGGGCAAGCCTGCGTGCAGGTCTTCTTTATTCGCGCCAATCAGAACTGGGGAAACCATGACTATTACCCCCGGATATCTGGGGACGAGGATCGGTCCGAGATCATGCAAGCCTTTGTAGGGCAATTCTATTCGAACAGAGAGCCACCTCGCGGTTTGATTCTGAGCCACGGGTTGGATGACGCTGACCTAATGGCAGAGGCCCTGGCGGAAAAGGCCGGGCGCAAGGTCGAAATCACAGTACCGCAACGCGGCGAAAAGGCAGAGCTTGTGCAGGGTGCCCTGCGTAACGCCCGGGAAAGCCTTGCGCGGAAGATGTCAGAGACGGCAACGCAAAGCCGCTTGTTAAAGGGCGTGGCCGAGGCGTTTGATCTGGGCAAGGTTCCGCAGCGGATTGAGGTTTACGACAACAGTCACATTCAGGGCGCGCATGCCGTTGGCGCGATGATCGTGGCCGGGCCGGAAGGCTTTGAGAAAAATCAGTATCGCAAGTTCAACATTCGGGGTGATGACCTGACCCCAGGTGACGATTTCGGCATGATGAAAGAGGTTCTGACCCGGCGATTCCAGCGGTTGCTAAAAGAAGATCCTGACCGCCAATCGGGCAACTGGCCCGATCTCTTGCTGATTGATGGGGGTGCCGGGCAAGTGAGCGCTGTGCGCGAGATCATGGAGGACCTTGGCGTCGGTGATGTGCCGATGGTCGGCGTTGCCAAGGGCATTGACCGGGATGCAGGCAAGGAAGAGTTTCACCGCACGGGTAAGTCGGTGTTGGCACTGCGCCACAACGACCCAGTCCTCTATTTTATACAACGCATGCGGGATGAGGTGCATCGTTTTGCAATCGGCACGCACCGGGCAAAACGGTCCAAGGCCATAGGGGCCACACCGCTTGATGACGTGCCGGGCGTCGGTGCAACGCGCAAGCGCGCATTGTTGGCTCACTTCGGGTCTGCCAAGGCCGTGGCGCGCGCCAACCTGTCAGACCTTAAGGCGGTAGAGGGGATATCCGACAACATGGCCCAAACTGTCTATGACTTTTTCCACGAGAACGGCTAGGCGTTAATCCGGGCAACAGCCATCGTGACCTCTGGCGTCATTGGCGAGGCCGGGATAGAAAACTTCATGACCTTCAATATTCCCAATATCCTGACGATCCTGAGGCTGTTTGCGGCACCTGGCGTCGCGATCATGTTTCTGTACTTCGCGCGTCCACTGGCCGATTGGTTTGCGCTTTTGCTTTTTGTCGGCGCAGCGCTCACGGATTTCATTGACGGCTATCTCGCGCGCGCATGGAAACAGGAAAGCGCCTTTGGTGCGATGCTGGATCCGATTGCCGACAAGGCGATGGTGATCATCGCATTGCTCGTCATCATCGGCTTTTCGTCCTGGTCGCCATGGCTTGTCCTGCCTGCGACGATGATTGTGTTTCGAGAGGTCTTTGTCTCTGGCCTGCGTGAATTCCTTGGGGCGAAGGCCGGTCTTTTGAAGGTGACCAATCTGGCAAAGTGGAAGACAACGGCGCAGATGGTCGCGATTGCCACGTTGTTTGGTCAGGGCATTTTTCTGCATCACCAGTTGGACCGAATGATCGGGATGGATGACCAGATCATTGAGGACATCATGACCGGCGTGATCGCCGATGAGGTCGGCCTATTGTGGCTGCAACAGGCCTATGCCTTGACCGGATGGGTTGGTCTGGCGCTGTTGTGGGTGGCCGCCATTCTCACGCTGATCACCGGGGTCGATTATTTCCGCAAATCGCTTCCTTATCTGAGGGAGGGTGCGTGATGGATATCCTTTATTTCGCGTGGGTCAGAGAGCGGATCGGTCTGCCGAAAGAAACCGTCGAGACCGATGCCACGACCGTCAACGCGCTGGTTGATGAGCTTTGCGCGAAAGAGGAACGTTATGCCGCCGCTTTTGCGGATATCAGCGCGTTGCGCGTCGCCGTGGATCAGGAATTGTCGGACTTTGACGCGCCCTTGGACGGAGTGCGTGAGGTTGCCTTTTTCCCGCCAATGACGGGTGGCTGATGGACATCCGGTTGCAATCAGAGGCCTTTGATGCGGGGGCAGAGCTAAACGGTTTCACGGCAAGACAGGATGACGCGGGCGCCGTCGTCAGCTTCACCGGCATTGTCCGCGACGTGGCAACGGGTCTGAAACATATGCGGATCGAGCATTACCCCGGCATGACAGAAAAGGCGATCCTGGGGATTGTAACAGAAGCGGTCGACCGTTGGGAACTTAGCGATGCTTTGGTCATCCATCGGCATGGTGATCTGGCACCGACAGAGCCAATAATGATGGTGGCAACCGCGAGCCGTCATCGCGCCGCTGCTTTTGCGGCTGCTGACTTTCTAATGGATTATCTAAAGTCGCGCGCGCCATTCTGGAAGAAAGAGATGACTACGGAAGGCAACACATGGGTTGCCGCTAAGGACGCAGACGAGGATGCCCTGGGCCGCTGGACAGAGCCGCGTGACAACGACACGTCACAAGGTGATCGTTGACCATACCGGTGGCCTGCATGAATGCGTAGACGATTGTGGGGCCGCAAAACTTAAAACCGGCCTTTTTGAGATCTTTCGAGATTTGCTTGGATAGGTCTGTTTCTGCCGGCACATCCGCATTGGTTGCGCGGTGCGGCTGAAGCGGCCTGCCGTCCACGTACCGCCATAGGAACTGATCAAATCCGTCTCGCGCCTCAATCGCCTGCCAGGCGCGGGCGTTCGAGATTGTGGCTTCAATCTTTCCGCGATGCCGGATGATCCCTGCGTCGGCCAACAAGCGTTGAACATCAGGTTCGCCCCAGGTCGCAATGACATGGGGATCAAAACCGGCAAATGCGTCGCGAAAGTTGTCGCGCTTCTTCAAAATTGTGATCCAGCTGAGCCCCGCCTGAAAACCATCAAGGATGAGCTTTTCCCAAAGCGCGCGGCTGTCGTATTCCGGCACCCCCCATTCGGTGTCATGGTAATCCAGATAAATCTTGTCCGGCCCGGCCCAGCCGCAACGGTCATTTTCGGAATCGGCAATCATCTTTACTCACCGTTAGGCCTGATGTGGCTACTGTGCGCCATCCCCAGTCGGACGTCCGCATGCCCCACACGTTGCCCAATTCGCTGGACCTTGACCAGCCCCCGCCCGATCCGCTTGCCTTTGCGGTCGCCAGCCGCGATGCCGATGTTCTTGAACTGGTGCGTTCGGCCTTGCAGGCAGGGCGGGCCCGACTGGCGTTTCAGCCGGTCGTGCTGTCGCGTGATCCTGACGTCGTCGCATTTTACGAAGGGCTGGTGAGGGTCCTCGACGATTCGGGGCGCGTCATTCCAGCTGCTCATTTCATGCCCGTCATCGAAGAAATGGATCTGGGGCGCGAGATCGATATCGTCGCGTTGAATCTGGCATTTGGCATGTTGCAAAAGCACCCGCAAATCCGCCTGTCGGTCAATGTGTCTGCGCGGTCCTTTGCGGATGGTCGATGGCGGGATGTGTTGGAAACCGGGTTGTCGCAGCCGGGCCTATTGGGCGAGCGGCTGATTTTCGAGATCAGCGAAACATCTGCCATGATGCTGCACGAAATCGTTGTGCGGTTTATGGAAGACATGCAGCCGCGCGGTGTGGCCTTTGCGCTGGATGGTTTTGGTGGTGGGTTAACGGCCTTTCGTCATCTCAAGGAATTCTTTTTCGATCTGGTCAAAGTCGATAAAGGTTTTGTCAAAGGTGTCGCTACCGATCCGGACAATCAGGTCTTGGTCGAGGCCTTGATCACTGTTGCCCATCAATTCGAAATGTTTGCGGTCGTTGAGGGCGTTGAAAGCGAAGCTGACGCGGCGTTTCTGGCAGAACTTGGGGCGGATTGCTTGCAAGGATATCATATCGGACCCCCGCGCTTTGCATTGCGATAACGCGGAATCGCGTTGCCCTAAGGTCCGTTAGGCTCTAATAACGCCGCGATGCAGCGGGCCGGGGCTTCCTGTTTTTTGTTACCTGCGCAGTGATGCGCTCCGGTCCTATCAACGCCAATCGTTTGAGAGGACTTACAATGACCAATGTCGTAATCGCGTCTGCCGCGCGGACACCCGTGGGCAGCTTTTTGGGCTCTTTGGGCACAACGCCAGCACATGATCTGGGTGCCGCTGTCTTGCGGGCCGTGGTTGAACGTGCCGGGATCGATGCCGCCGATGTAAGTGAAACGATCATGGGTCAGGTCCTGACTGCAGCACAGGGTCAAAACCCCGCGCGTCAGGCCCATGTGAATGCGGGCCTTCCGATCGAAAGCGCGGCTTGGGGAATCAATCAGGTTTGCGGCTCTGGCCTCCGCGCCGTTGCCTTGGGTGCCCAGCACATTCAGCTTGGCGATGCGAGCATTGTTGCTGCTGGCGGTCAGGAAAGCATGTCACTGTCGACCCATGCTGCGCAACTGCGCACGGGTCAGAAGATGGGCGATATGAAGTATATCGACACCATGATCAAAGACGGCCTTTGGGACGCATTCAACGGCTACCACATGGGTCAAACGGCCGAAAACGTTGCCGAGAAATGGCAGATCAGCCGCGACCAGCAAGACGAATTCGCCGTCGGTAGCCAGAACAAGGCTGAGGCCGCGCAGAAGGCTGGCAAGTTCGTTGATGAAATTACGGCCTATACGGTGAAGACCCGCAAGGGCGACATCGTTGTCGACAGCGATGAGTACATTCGCCACGGTGCCACCATGGAAGCCATGCAAAAGCTGCGTCCGGCTTTCACAAAAGATGGTACTGTCACCGCTGCCAACGCCTCTGGCTTGAACGATGGCGCGGCTGCAACCCTGCTCATGTCCGCTGACGATGCCGAAAAACGCGGGATTGAACCGCTGGCGCGCATTGTGTCCTATGCGACGGCGGGTCTTGATCCGGCAATCATGGGCGTTGGCCCGGTGAACGCGAGCCGTAAGGCGCTGGAAAAGGCGGGCTGGAAGCCGGAAGACTTGGACCTGGTAGAGGCCAACGAAGCCTTCGCCGCGCAGGCCTGCGCTGTGAACAAAGAAATGGGCTGGGACCCTGAGATTGTGAACGTTAATGGCGGCGCAATCGCAATCGGTCACCCAATTGGTGCGTCCGGTTGCCGCGTGCTGAACACACTGCTTTTTGAAATGAAACGCCGCGACGCCAAGAAGGGCCTTGCCACGCTGTGCATCGGCGGCGGTATGGGTGTCGCACTTTGTGTTGAGCGCCCGTAAAGGCCGATATTACAAGAAACCATTGCGCAATAAAGTTGCGCAATGGTTTTTGTCTGCGTAATAAGATTACATACTGATTGAAGGAGACTCACATGGGACGTGTCGCACTAGTGACCGGCGGATCGCGCGGCATCGGCGCAGCAATTTCAACCGCGTTGAAGGACGCCGGCTATTCCGTGGCCGCGACGTATGCCGGCAACGATGAAAAGGCCGCAGCTTTCACTGCCGAAACTGGCATCAAAACCTACAAGTGGGACGTGGGCAACTACGATGCCTGCAAGGATGGTATCACACAGGTCGAGGGTGACCTTGGCCCGGTTGAGGTGCTGGTCAACAACGCTGGCATTACCCGCGATGCGCCATTCCACAAAATGTCGCCGCAGCAGTGGCAAGAGGTTATCGACACAAACCTGTCCGGTCTGTTCAACATGACCCACAACGTTTGGGGCGGGATGCGCGAACGAAAGTTTGGTCGCGTCGTCTCGATCTCTTCGATCAACGGTCAGAAGGGCCAGTTTGCGCAGGCGAACTATGCTGCCGCAAAAGCGGGTGACATTGGCTTTACAAAGGCGTTGGCGCAGGAAGGCGCGCGCGCCGGTATTACCGTGAACGTGATTGCGCCCGGCTACATCAATACGGAAATGATGAGCACGATCCCCGAGAAGGTGATGAACGAAGTGATCTTGCCGCAGATCCCCGTCGGGCGTTTGGGCGAAGCAGCCGAGATTGCCCGCGCTGTGGTTTTCCTGGCCTCTGACGACGCAGGTTTCGTGACAGGTTCGACCTTGTCCGCCAATGGTGGTCAGTACATGACCTGATCCAGCAAGTCTGGACATGCAAAGGGCCGCGCTGGGAATAGCGCGGCCCTTTTTCGTTCGGCGGCCCGAGACGGCGCCGTCGCAGCGAAACGCTTAGCTCTTTCGAGCAAATTTGCGCCAGAATGACCGCAGCGCCTCTGCGCGGGCGGCGTGTGCATTTTGGTAGGCAGTATTGGTGCGGGTGTCAGTAACAGCTTCGATCATGGTTCAATTCCTTACGGGAGGTCTTTGGTCTGACCCTAATATGGGGCTTTGAAATCAAAGCGACAAACGAGTCTTTCTTTGCGTTCAGTTAAGCTGTATTTAACTGAGGATGACCGATCGGCTTCCCCCTCTTACCGCCTTGCGTGCCTTTGAGGCTGCAGCGCGGCATATGTCTTTTGCCAAGGCAGCGGAGGAGCTGTTCGTCACGCCAGCGGCCCTGTCATATCAAATCAAGTCGCTTGAAGCTGCGTTGGGGCAGCCCCTTTTTCGCCGGTTGAATCGCGCGGTGGAACTTACACCGGAAGGACGCGCGTTGGCGCCGGGAGTGTCGGATGGTTTTGGTTTGCTCACGTCCGCTTGGCGAAATGCGCGCCGTATGATTGAAACGGGCGTTCTGACCGTCACAGCGGGACCGGCGTTCACGTCGAAATGGCTGGCGCCGCGGATGTATTCCTTTGCGCAGGCTCATCCCGAGATCGAGTTGCGGTTCTTGGCGAGCTTGCGAATTATCGATTTTGATCGCGATGAGGTCGATGTCGCCATTCGATTTGGGCTGGGTCACGACAAGGACGTTTATTCGCGGCCGCTGATCCGCGAATGGATGACGCCGATGATGACGCCGGAATTGGCGCAAACGATCAAGACCCCGCAGGACCTTGCGAGTGCCGTTTTGATCCATGACGATTCCATCGCATTCTTCAAATCACCTGCGGATTGGGCGGCGTGGTGTCGTGTGAGTGAGATTTCATTTGATACATCACATGGCCCCCGGTTTTCCCAAGCCGATCATGCCCTTGATGCGGCCATCTCGGGGGTTGGCGTGGTTCTGGGGCGCGTTTCACTTGCCACGCGGGCGCTGGAGGCTGGTCGATTGGTCGCTCCGTTCGAGGTGGGTCTTTTGTCGGAGGCGCAGTTCCGATTCATTTGCCCCAAAGGCACCGAAACCCGCCCGCAGGTATCGGCATTCGAAACCTGGGTCCGCGATGAGATCCAGTCGTCATTGAAATTTGAGGATGGTCGACGGCTTATCGCAGCAAAAGACGCCGCGTGATCCGGGTAGGGCACTGGCGGTCAACGCCAGCGCCAGTGGTATTCAGTGCGGTGTGAGCCGCGAAATCTCTTCCTTGAGGACGAGCTTTTGTTTCTTCAGTCGCGCAATTTCGAGGTCATCAGTGGCCGGGCTTCGCTGCAGCGCCTCTACTGATTCTGACAGATGTTGGTGCTTCTTCTTCAGTTCCTGCAAGTGCGAACTCAAGCTCATGGTCGTCCTCCTGTGAAAGATTGCGATAAGACACCTCACCACACCGCTACATGTTTGTCACGCGGCAGCGCAGCAATGGCCGATAAGCGGAGAGTGGCGGGCAAACCTTGCCGAAATGTTAACGGGCAATGTCCAATTTTGCGCCGTCGCGCAAAATGGCACTGACGGTTTCGGTGTAGCTTTCAACGTCACCGGTATGGCTTTCCCCCGCGTGCATTACGAGGGTTGGCGCCATAAAGAACCCGGCCCTGCCGGATTGAATTGCACGGAGCAAAAACCGCTGTGGTGGCGTGCCAGCGCGACCAGAAATAGGCCGCACGACGATACTGCCAAGGCGCGGGATGATCGCGCCAAGCACCTCTGGCAGACGTTCGATCCGCTGGATCAACGTCAAATGACCTTTGGGGGCAAGCCGCCTGATCCCGATATCGAGCCAATCCGCAAGCGGCGTGTCGCCCCCAAATGCCATGTCCCGCCCCTGATCCTGCGCGGAAGAGCTGTTGGCCCGATCAAAATAGGGCGGGTTCATCATGACATGATTGAATTGCACCTGTCGCACCTCCACCGGCAAGGCACGCAGATCAGCATGCAGAACAGTGAAATCCGCACCATTCTCAGTGCCATTGCGTTGTGCAAGTGCTGCGTAGTCGTCTTGGACTTCGACCCCGGTCAGCCTGAGGTCCGGCACCCGCGCCGCCAGACACAAAGCAGCCGTTCCAACGCCGCAGCCAACGTCAAGCACGCGGTCGCCAGCCGTTGCGGGCACGCATGCCGCAAGAAGCACCGGGTCAACGCCTGCGCGATATCCTGTGCGGGGTTGCCATAGGTGCAGCGCCCCGCCCAGAAACGCGTCACGGGTCAGATCACTCACGTCCCAGGTCAATCTGCGCGTCCCGCATGACGGCCTCTGCCAGAAACAAATCTCGGTCCGCGACCATCAACCGCCGCGGCATTATGCCTATGCTGCCTTCGAGGACGCTCATATTTACGTCAAACTCAAAGACGGGTATATCCTCGGACCGCAACAGGGCGGTTGCAAAGGCGATGACGGTGGGGTCATTGGTGCGCAGAAGCTCTTTCATATTCATGACGTAAGACGCGGTTGCGTCTTTGTCCATTCACCGGACGGACCTCACCCCATGGGCCTAGATCACGCAGCAACAAAACCGCATGAACAATTGGCGGCGGCTCTGGCTGATGACATGGCCGCAGTCAATGAAATGATCCGCCTGCGCATGGCTTCGGAGAATGCGCCGCGGATACCGGAAGTGACGGCACATCTTGTCGAAGCGGGCGGGAAGCGCCTTCGCCCAATGTTGACATTGGCAGCGGCGCGGATGTGTGGCTATGACGGGCCCTATCACGTGCATCTTGCCGCGACAGTGGAGTTTATTCACACGGCGACCCTTTTGCATGACGATGTCGTTGATGAAAGCCAGCAGCGCCGCGGTCGGCCCACAGCGAACCTGTTGTGGGACAACACAAGCAGCGTCCTTGTCGGTGATTATCTTTTCGCCCGGTCTTTTCAGTTGATGGTTGAAACCGGCTCGATGCGGGTGCTGGACATTTTGGCCAACGCCGCTGCTACGATTGCAGAGGGCGAGGTGCTGCAGCTTACGGCTGCGGCCAATCTCAAGACTACTGAAGACATCTATCTGAAAGTCGTGCGCGGCAAGACGGCAGCGCTGTTTTCGGCCGCCATGGAAGTTGGCGGTGTGATCGCCGGGCAAGATGATGCGAGCGTGCAGGCGCTTTTCGACTACGGCGATGCGCTGGGCGTGGCGTTCCAAATTGTGGATGACCTGCTTGACTACGGCGGGACGGATGCCACGGGCAAAGACATCGGCGACGACTTCAGAGAGCGCAAGCTGACGTTGCCGGTGATCCGTGCGGTCGCTGCAGCCGATGCGGTAGAACGCAACTTTTGGGTCAGAACGATCGAGATGGGCCGTCAGGACGACGGTGACCTTGAGGAAGCGCTGCGCTTGATCGCAAAGCACGGAACGATGGAGGCGACGCGGGTCGATGCTGTGGCTTGGGCTGAAAAGGCCAAGGCCGCGCTTGCGCCCTTGCCGGAACATCCGATCAAGGAAATGCTGATCGATCTTGCCGATTATGTGGTGGCGCGGATCGTCTAAAGCACTTGCGCGGGTGCGACCCACCAGGCCATTTCGCTGACTTGTATCGCGCGGGCAACGTGACGCGCATCAGCCATATTGCGGACCAAGCCAAAGCACGTCGCGCCTGACCCCGACATGCCGGCAAACTTGACGTTGGGCATTGCGTTCAGTTTTGCCAGTGTCGCGTCAATTTCCGGTGAAAGAGCGCGTGCAGGTGGTAAAAGGTCATTTCGCTGCTGGCTTAGCCAGTGGACAAAACCGTCAAAATCAGCACCCTCGGGCAATTGATCCATTGCGGCATTGCTGCGGGTTGCCAACCCCTTGAAGATCCCGCCAGTGGGCACTTTGACCCGCGGATTAACAAGGACGACCGCACAATCCGGCAGTTTGGGGGCAGGGGTCAGCACGTCGCCGATCCCAGCCATACGCTGCGGTGTGGGCGCGGCAAGGCACACGGGTACATCAGCGCCCAATGCCAGCACCTCTGGCGCATGCGGAGGCAGGGGTGGCACATCCCACATGGTCGCCAACATCGAAAGGGCGGTCGCCGCATCGGAGGACCCTCCGCCAATACCAGCGGCGTTGGGCAGATGCTTTTCCAGCGTAATGGCTGCACCGGCCGACACGCCACGCGCCTGTCGCAAAGTATCGGCGGCTCGGATCACAAGGTTGGTGTGATCTGTTGGAACACCGTCTGAAAACGGCCCGCTGACACTGATCCGCAGGTCAGGAGCGGGCGCTACACTAAGTTGGTCCGCGACATCCGCAAAAACAACAAGACTATCAAGAAGGTGGTATCCATCGTCGCGCTGACCGGTCACGTGCAGCGTCAGGTTGATCTTTGCGGGCGCGAGGCCCCTATGGATCATCGTTCGCCACGGTGATCGGATCGGCACCTTCTGACGCCAGAACCGCATCGAGCCCTTCTTCCAGTTTGGCACGGATCCGCGTTGCAAGTTCTTCTTCGGGGTCAAGTGACAGAGCGCGATGCCATTGGAACGCCGCTTCGATCTTGCGCCCGACGGCCCAATAAACATCCCCCAGATGGTCATTAACAATGGGGTCCACGGCCTCAAGCGCTGCCGCGCGCTCCATGTGAATAACCGCTTCGTCATATCTGCCGAGTTGAAACAGCACCCATCCCAGACTGTCGACAATCGCGCCATTATCAGGCCGCGCAGCGACAGCGGTTTCGATCATCTCAAGCGCCTCGTCGAGCTTTTCGCCGCGCTCAACAAGAGAATACCCCAGATAGTTCAGAACCTGGGGCTGGTCTGGCCGCAGGACGAGCGCTGCGCGAAAGTCTTCTTCGGCCTGAGGCCAGTTGTCTTGGGCGTGCGCCGTGATGGCGCGGGCATACAACACCAGCCAGCGATTTGCGGCGTCAGGTCCATAAAGATCAAGCGCGTCGCTGTAAGCGTCGAACGCGCCGTCATAACGCTTTTGCTCACGCAGGACGTCACCAAGCTTGGAATGCGCAAAGGGCAGTTGCGGATTGGTACGCACAAGTGCTTCGGCCACTTCGATTGCAGCATCGGGCCGGTTCAGTTCGCGCAACGCATCAATCCGCGCCATTTCCGCGTTGGGGAAACTGGGAGAGGATTGCGGAACGCGGGCCAAGGTTTCGCTGGCGAGCTCGAATTGTTCCAGCGTTTGCAGCAAATTGGCGCTGAGCATGATCGCATCGGTGTTGGACGGGTCCAAATACTCGGCGATCCGTGCGTATTGCAGCGTATAGGTTTCCTGCGCTTCCCCGCGCAGCAGCCCGGCGATCATGTAGATGACCTCTCCAAAGCCTTCGGTTGGGCCTGCGACAATGGAAAACGGCACTGCTTCGCCTGCACCCAGACGATCGCGCAGCAAGGCGAGACCGGGATCAAAGCTCTGCCCGAATGCTGAATCGAGCATATCCAACGCATCGTCGTTCCGATCCAGTTGGCTGAGGACCTGGGCGTGGGCAATCGCCGCGCGTGCGCTTAACGGCGGTTGTGAAGGGTCGGCAAAGATTGCATCGGCACCTTCAAAGTCGCCCACAGACGCAAGGGCCAATGCTTTATGATAGAGCCCATAGGACCGCATGCCGTCGGTTTCGATCACTTCGTCAAAGCTGGAAATGGCCTGCGTCATCTTGCCAAGGCCAACGGCGGCCCAGCCCTGTGCGAGGCCATCAACAAGGGGGCTGACACTTTGACCGGTTTCAAGGATGTCAAAGATCGTCATCCAGTCGCCTGATTTCGCAGCAACCGCGTCACGTACCAGATTGGCAGTCTGGCTTTCGATGCCAAGGTCGACCATGGCCTGTGCGACCGCAGATGCGCGTTCAACCTGACCAAGCGCCACGTAAGACGTGACCGCGCTTTCCAGTAAAAGCGGGTTCGAAGGATCCGAAATCAAAGCTTCGGTGTAATACCGCGCACCTTGGGTGTATTCGCTCATGATGGCAGCTTGTCGAGCGGCAAGATAAGCGCCCGCATCTACATCTGCGGAAACGGGCATGCTGGCAGTTGTGATGCCAGCCAGCAAAACACTGCGCAAAATGGGTTTGAACAAACGGAAACTCCCTGAAAAGCCTGCCCCTCGCGTGACCCTATGGGGTCCTGCGGGCAGGCGCAAATGACAGGTCGTCACAGTGGCGAAATATTGCAACAAAACGGTTAAGCTGGCCGCCCGAAAGGCAGCCAGTCAACACGCCAGCTTACATATTGGGATAATTTGGTCCGTCGCCGCCCTGCGGGACGGTCCAGGTGATATTCTGGCTTGGGTCCTTGATGTCGCAGGTTTTGCAATGCACGCAGTTTTGAAAGTTGATCTGGAAACGGGTGTCTTTGCCCTCTTCCTCGACAAATTCGTAGACACCGGCAGGGCAATAACGGGCAGATGGTCCTGCAAACCCTGCCAGGTTCACCTTTACCGGAACATCGGCATCGGTGAGTTGCAGGTGGGCAGGCTGGCTTTCTTCGTGATTGGTAAAGCTGAACGCCACATTTGTGAGGCGGTCGAATGACAACTTGCCATCAGGCTTGGGATAGTCGATGGCCTTGTGCTTGCTGGCTTTTTCGGTCGCCGCCGCATCGGTCTTGCCATGCTTGAGCGTGCCCAAAAGGGACGCGCCAAAGAACGTATTCCACCACATGTCAAAGCCGCCGACCGTCAGCGAGGCGAGCAAGCCCTTGTTGGACCAGAGTGGCTTGACGTTGCGCACTTTTTTCAGGTCATCGCCGATCTCTCCGGTGCGGACCAACGCGTCATAACCATCCAGCAAGTCGCCACCGCGTCCCTCCGACATGGCGACAGCGGCGGCCTCTGCTGCCGCAATGCCGGACAACATGGCATTATGGTTGCCCTTGATGCGCGGCACGTTGACCATGCCTGCGGCGCAGCCCAACAAAGCGCCGCCGGGGAATTCCAACTTCGGCATTGACTGATATCCGCCTTCAGAGATCGCGCGTGCGCCATAGGCGACGCGTTTTCCGCCTTCCAACAACTCGGCCACCATCGGGTGATGCTTGAACCGCTGGAATTCCATATACGGGAAGACATGGGGGTTTTTGTAATTCAGATGAACCACAAATCCGACGTAAACCTGATTGTTCTCAAGGTGATAGATGAAGGAGCCGCCGCCCGCATTCTTGCCAAGTGGCCAACCCATCGTGTGGGTCACTGTGCCTTCCTTGTGTTTGGCGGGGTCAATTTCCCAGATTTCCTTCATGCCCAGCCCGTACTTCTGGACGTCCGCATTTGCGCCAAGGTCGTATTTCGCGATCACCTGTTTTGACAGCGACCCGCGCACGCCTTCGCCAAGGAAAACGTATTTGCCATGCAATTCCATGCCAGGCTCATAGTTGGGACCTTGGCTGCCGTCGGCCTCTTTACCGAATTCACCTGCAACGACGCCTTTAACTTCGCCGTTGTCGCCATAGACCAGCTCTGAACAGGCCATGCCCGGGAAAACTTCGACACCCAGTTCTTCGGCCTGTTCGGCCATCCAGCGGCAGACATTGCCCATCGAGACGATGTAGTTGCCGTGGTTGTTCATCAGTGGCGGCATGACCATGTTGGGGATGCGCACCTCGCCAGCTTCACCCAGCATGTAAAAGTTGTCTTCTTCGACCGGCACATTCAGAGGTGCGCCCTTTTCTTTCCAGTCCGGGATCAACTTGTTCAGGCCAACGGGGTCCAGGACCGCGCCCGATAGAATATGTGCGCCGACCTCTGAACCTTTTTCCAGCACGACCACATTCAGGTCCGCATCCAGTTGTTTCAGGCGGATCGCCGCCGAAAGGCCAGCAGGGCCAGCGCCCACGATGACCACGTCATATTCCATTGCTTCGCGTTCGATATCCGCCACGATTCTGATCCCTATTCGCCAAGAAACTTTGTTGCGCACCGGGTTAGCGTACACTGGGCGTATGGGCAATCAGGACACGACGTTAAAACGCTTGCCTGCGACGTGATCACACGGCTTGCACTTGACACTGACTTGCCCACATACGGTATGAACGTCCGATTGATAGATTTACGCCCAAAGGGTGACGGTATGGAAAAAATTCTGATGACGCAGTCCGGTTTTGCGAAACTGGATGCAGAGTTGAAGCACCTCAAGACGGTTGAGCGCCCTGCGATCATCCGCGCCATTTCCGAGGCGCGCGAACATGGCGACCTGTCCGAGAATGCGGAGTATCATTCCGCCAAGGAAAAGCAGTCGTTCATCGAGGGCCGGGTGAAAGAGCTTGAAGGCGCGATCTCGCTGGCTGATGTGGTTGATCTGTCAAAGCTGTCCGGATCGATCAAGTTTGGTGCGACCATCGCATTGGTTGATGAAGACACGGACGAAGAAAAAACCTATCAGATCGTCGGTGAATACGAAGCCGACATCGAAAAGGGTTTGCTCAACATCAAGTCGCCTTTGGCGCGCGCGATGATCGGCAAGGAAGAGGGCGATAGCGTCGAAGTGCGCACACCCGGCGGTGAAAAATCCTACGAGATCCTCAAGGTCACGTATCAATAAGCAGAGGCACGCATGGCCGAAGGCCCGCGCAAACCCGTTCTGGTCAACGACACCGGCGTCAGCTCGACCGAGATCGTGGCCATTGTGCTGTCCGTGGTCTGGATGGCGGCGGTCGGGTTGTTTTTTCTGCTGGTTCCACCGGCACCCGCGCAGGGCGAAACTGCGGATAGCCTGCGGATCGTTTTGATCCTCATGGCGATCTTTTTGCCTGTGGCAATGATTTGGGTCGCGGCGGTGGCTGCGCGGACAAGCCGGATCATGCGCGAGGAATCCTATCGGTTGCAGTCGGCGATCGATGGATTGCGGCAAACCTACGTTTCCGATCGTAGCAATGGCAGCGGAACCGTTCCGACGGTTGAAAAGAAACTGAATGAAATTGCGCAAACCGCGCGCAAGACAGAGACGGCGCTGGCAACATTTGCATCAACGCGAGAAGCGCAAAAAGCAAAGGCAGTGCCGCTCCATCCGCAACCAACTGAGGATCAACCGACCCTCGCGCTGGGCACATCGGCTGAGGATATGACCCCGCCCCTTAGTCGGATTGATTTCGTTCGGGCGCTGAATTTCCCCGATCACGATCAAGACGAACAAGGTTTTGGTGCCCTGCGGCGCGCGCTAAAGGATCGCACCGCCCGCCAGTTGGTGCAGGCAAGCCAGGACGTGCTGACCCTGCTTAGTCAGGATGGCATTTACATGGATGACCTGAGGCCCGACCGCGCCCGGCCAGAGATCTGGCGGCGTTTTGCAAAGGGCGAGCGGGGGCGCACGATGGCGTCGCTGGGGGGCATTCGTGACAGGTCATCGCTGGCGCTGACGGCAGGCAGGATGCGCGAGGACACGATCTTTCGCGATGCCGCGCATCACTTCCTGCGGTTGTTTGACAAAACGCTGGTCACGTTTGAACCCGATGCAAGCGACGAAGACTTGATCGCCTTGTCCGAAACTCGGACTGCCCGCGCCTTTATGCTGCTGGGCCGCGTGACCGGCGCGTTCGACTGACGTGCTTGCAATCTTTTTGCAAACACTGCCGTTCTTCGCTGTCATCGGGCTTGGCTATGGCTCTGGCCGCACTGGGTTCTTCAGCGCTGAGGCCACAGCCTATCTGACGAAGTTCGTTTTCTACTTTGCCTTGTCGGCTATGTTGTTTCGGTTCTCCGCGAACCTTTCGCTGGCAGACATCCTCGATTGGTCGTTCGTAGGCGCATATTTGGCCGCGTCGCTGGTCGTCTACCTGATCGCAACACTTGTGGCCTTCATCCGGCGCTTGCCTGTGGCCGAGGCGGCGGTAGAGGCGCAATGCGCCGTCATCGGGAATGTCGGTTTTCTGGGCATCCCGATGCTGGCTCTTTTGCTCGGAGAGGCGGCCGTTGGGCCGGTCATGATGGTTTTGGCGGTTGATCTGATCGTCTTTGGCAGTCTGATCGTGGTTCTGATCACCGGCAGCCGTGATGGCCGATTGCGCCCTGCGGTATTGGCCACCGTTGGTTTGGGCCTACTGAAGAATCCGATGATCGTATCCATCTGTCTGGGCTTGGTCGTGTCCTCTTTGGCATTGCCAATCCCCGCGCCGGTGAACGACTTTCTGGCCCTGCTTGGCGGTGCCGCGACGCCAGGTGCATTGTTCGCTATTGGCGCTTCTCTTGCGACGAAATCGGCTGAACGGGTGAGCGTTGCGGGCTGGCTATCCTTTTGCAAATTGGTCCTTCATCCCGCCGCAGTCGCGGTTGCGGCGCTCTATCTATTCAAAGTGGAGCCTTACGCGGCAGGCGTGATGATTGCAGCGGCCGCGCTGCCCGTTGCGGGAAACGTGTATATTCTGGCGCAGCACTATGGCGTTGCGCCTGCGCGGGTCTCAGCCTCAATCCTGATCTCCACGGCCGCAAGCATCTTGACCCTGTCAGGTGTGATTGCATGGGTGACAAGCACCTGACCCTGCGATAGCCCTTGTGGAAATGACAGGGGAAACGCGATGAAAACGATCTCGGAAAACAGATGCTATGGCGGCACGCAAGGGGTCTATTCCCATGACTCGACGTCCACGGGAACAGAGATGACGTTTGGCCTGTTCCTTCCGGAAGAGGCACGGCACGCCCCTGTTCCCCTGTTGTGGTTTTTGTCGGGTCTGACCTGCACACATGAAAATGCTATGACCAAAGCAGGCGCACAGGCATGGGCATCAGAGCAAGGCATCGCGCTTTGCTTCCCGGACACCTCCCCGCGGGGTGAGGATGTGCCGAATGACGAGGCCTACGATTTGGGACAGGGTGCCGGTTTCTACATTGATGCCACGCAAGAACCATGGTCCAGGCATTTCAAGATGTGGACTTACGTGGCGGAGGAACTGCCCGGTGTTCTGGCAGATAATTTCGCTCTTGATATGGAACGTCAGTCGATAACAGGCCATTCCATGGGCGGTCATGGCGCGCTGACGATGGCCATGGCGCTCAAAGGCCGGTTTCGTTCCGTGTCAGCCTTTGCGCCGATCTGTAATCCGACCAACAGCGATTGGGGCCGCAAACAATTCGGCGCCTATTGGGGTGATGAAAAGAAATGGGGACCCCATGACGCCACGATGCTGGTCGAAAGCGAGGGCTTTGATGGTCCCATGCTGATCGATACCGGCACCAAGGATCAGTTTTGGGACCTGCTGGGAACGGAGGCATTTGCCGCTGCCTTTGCTGCGAAGCGGCAGCGTGGTCAAATCCGGCTTCAGGAAGGCTATGACCATAGTTATTTCTTCATCTCGACCTTCATGGAAGATCACGTCGCGTTTCATGCCGAGGCGCTTTACTCGTGATCTATGTGGATGCCGACGCCTGCCCTGTGAAAGCAGAGGTTGAACGGGTCGGCACGCGCCATAAGGTGAAAATGTTCATTGTTTCGAATGGCGGGATCCGCCCTAGTCCGAACCCCTACATCGAAACGGTCGTCGTGCCTGATGGTCCGGATGTCGCCGACATGTGGATTGCGGATCGTGCGGGTAAAGGGGACGTCGTGATTACTGGCGACATACCCCTTGCCGCAAAATGCATTGCCAGCGGCGCTCAAGTCATCAAGCACAATGGCGAGGCCTTGACCGAAAAGAACATCGGCACCGTTCTCGCCACGCGTGACCTTATGGCCGATATGCGCGCTGCAGACCCATTCCGGCAAGGCAGCGGAAAGTCCTTCGGAAAGGCTGACAGGTCACGCTTTCTGGATGCGCTTGAACGTGCGTTAAGGGCAGCATTGCGATGACGCGGTCACCGCAGTTTGTCGGCGCTGCTTGTGCGTCGCTATCTGTGGTTTTCTTTTCGATCAATGATGTGTTGATCAAGTTTCTCTCGGATGGGTATGCCCTGCATCAGGTCGTGCTTTTGCGATCGGTCATTGGGTTGCTTGTGATCGCGCTGCTGATCCTTCCATTTGCGGGCGGTTTGTCAGCACTGCTTACCAAACGCCTTGGCATGCACGTCCTGCGCGGATTGTGCGTGGTGACGGCAAATATGACCTTCTTTTTGGGTCTTGCCGCAATGGAGCTTGCGACGGCGGTTGCAATTTTTTTCGTCAGTCCGCTGGTGATCACCGTGTTTTCGGTGATCTTTTTGGGTGAGACAGTTGGCCCACGCAGGTGGGGCGCGATTATCGTCGGTTTTGCGGGTGTTTTGATTATCCTGCGGCCTGGCTCTGATGCGTTTCAACTGGCGTCTTTGCTGCCGCTTGTTGCGGCGGTTGCCTATGCCGGGATACACATGATCACCCGCAAGATCGGCGGGACGGAAAGCGCCGCAACAATGGCTGTATACATCCAACTGACCTTTATCGCCGTTTGCGTCTTGATTGGTCTGCTTGTTGGCGACGGGCGCTTTGGTGAGCAAGCCGACCCTTCGTTACGCTTTCTGCTGCGCGCATGGGAATGGCCTG
Organism: uncultured Paracoccaceae bacterium; assembly: GCA_947493335.1. Taxonomy (GTDB): domain Bacteria; phylum Pseudomonadota; class Alphaproteobacteria; order Rhodobacterales; family Rhodobacteraceae; genus CANMYO01. The sequence continues at coordinate 862,110 of CANLQO010000002.1, forward strand.
TCGTCGCCGACTATTGGATCTTCGCCGTTCTTGGCTTTGGCGTCGGTGTTGCGGGCTTTCTGATCAGTCAGGCCTATCGGGTGGCCGAAGCCGCGTTTGTCGCACCATTCGAATACCTTGCGATGCCCTTGGCCGTGCTCTGGGGGTATGTCGTTTTTGCAGAGGTGCCTGACAGGCTCACCTTGGTGGGGGCTGCATTGATCTTGGGTGCAGGCCTCTTTTCGCTTTGGCGTGAAACGCGTGTGGCCGACGTTCCTGCAGCCCCGCGGACGCGCCGTTGAACTACGCGGACGGTTCGGTAAGGTGATTTCATGACCATCAATGCAGTCATCTTTGACATCGGTAATGTGCTGATCGAATGGCAGCCCGAGCGATTTTACGACCGGGTGATAGGAGAGCCGCGCCGGCGCGAGATGTTCGCAGCGCTCGACCTGCACAAGATGAATGATGACATTGACAAAGGGGCCGATTTTCGGCCGACAGTGACAGCCTTTGCAGCCGCCAACCCCGATTGGCATGCCGATATCATGATGTGGCACGATAACTGGCTTGAAATGGCAGCACCCGACATTCCGGGATCGGTCGCGATCCTACGCGCATTGCGCAATGCGGGCACGCCGGTTTTCGCATTGTCCAACTTCGGCATTCAAACCTTTGAAATCGCAGAGCCGGTGTATCCGTTTCTGGCGGAGTTCGACCGGCGCTACATCTCGGGGCACTTGCGCGTGACCAAGCCCGATGCGGCGATTTACCAGATGGTTGAAGAGGATTGTGGCCTTGACCCCGCCACGCTTTTCTTCACCGATGACCGGCGCGAGAATATCGATGCGGCAGGTGTGAGAGGATGGCAGACCCACCTGTTCGAAGGCGCGGAGGGGCTTGCAGAAAGGTTGCGCACCGAGGGGCTGTTGACGTGACCGTGATGATCCCATTCGAGGCTGAGGCCCAGCTCAATTGGCTCGACCTGACGGACGCGCTGGCAGAAGGGCACAAGACCCCCAAGGGGACCGTCGAGGATGTGTTCTTGTATCGGGACGATAACACCCTGCTAAACCGCTCTGCCTGGATCAAAGGGATGGGGTTGGCGGTAAAATGCGCCACGGTCTTTCCAGGCAATCCCGCCAAGGGCAAGCCAATGATTGCGGGCGCGGTCAACCTGTTTTCCGATCAGGACGGCGCGCTGGAAGCGATTTTGGACTTTGCGCTGGTGACAAAGTGGAAAACGGCAGGTGACAGTCTGCTCGCCGCCCGCCGACTGGCCCGTCCGGACAGCCGGAACATCTTGATCGTTGGTGCTGGAACGGTCGGGCGTTCGTTGTGGCAGGCCTATAGCGCCGCGTTTCCAATGGCACAGTTCAACGTCTGGAACCGCTCTGCTGACGGTGCAGAGCGGTTCGTGCGGGACTGCCCTGGCGTGACCATCGCCAAGGATCTGGAGACGGCGGTGCGCCAAGCCGATATCGTGACATCCGCAACCATGTCGACCCACCCGCTGATCCAAGGTGCGTGGTTCCAGCCCGGACAGCATATTGATCTGATTGGTGCCTATCGTCCTGATATGCGCGAGGTCGACGACATAGCATTGCAAAGGGCGCGCATCTTTGTTGATAGCTACGACACGACGCTGGATCATATCGGAGAACTCAAGATCCCCTTGGCGAATGGCAATATTCAGGCAGGCGACGTCCTGTCTGATTTCTACGACCTCGCAAAGTTTGAGCGGCAGACTTCTGACATCACATTGTTCAAAAACGGCGGTGGCGCGCATCTTGATCTGATGACCAGCCGTTACATCCTCGAAAGTTACACACCTTGATGACACCACAGCAAGTTTCAGAGTTTCAGCGCGATGGGGCCGTCCTAGTGCGCCGCGTATTCGTAGACTGGGTGGAGCGCATGGCCGAAGGCGTCGCAGAGAACATGCGCGATCCCGGTCCTTATGCATCGGAAAATGCAGTCAGTGAGGGGCGGTTCTTTGATGACTATTGCAACTGGACGCGCATCCCGGCCTTTACTGATGTGGTGCAAAACAGCCCCGCTGCTGCGCTGGCGGCGCAAGCGATGCAAAGTAGAACAGCGCAGTTCTTTCATGACCACGTCCTGGTAAAGGAGCCGGGCACCCCGAAACCGACCCCTTGGCATCAGGACGCCCCCTATTATTTTGTTGAGGGGCAACAGACGGTCAGTCTTTGGATACCACTTGATCCGGTCAAAGATGCGTCACTGCGTTTCATTGCGGGTTCTCATAAATGGGAACGCATGGTGCGACCGGTCAGCTGGGCGGATGACAGCGATTTTTATGACGGGGATCACGCTTGGACCCCGGTGCCGGATCCGGATGCCGACCCCGGCGATACGCGCGTGCTGGAATGGCCGATGGAACCTGGCGACGCGGTCCTGTTCAATTACCGAACGGTTCATGGCGCACGAGGCAATGCCAGTGCTCAACGCCGACGCGCCCTTTCGCTGCGATGGGTTGGGGATGATGCGCGGTATGTTGACCGCCCGGGGCGCACATCGCCGCCGTTTCCGGGCCACCAGATGCAGGCCGGGCAACGGCTTCGCTCGGACTGGTTTCCCATAATTCATGGTCCAACCACATGATGTGGGTCATTTTGATCGCGCTGGGTGCCGTGGCAGTTTGGCCTTTCATCGCGGAAAGCCAGTCAACAAGGATCGGTCGACCGGAACGCGAGGGTACACCGGGGCGGTTCGTAAAACTTTCGCAAGGGGTGACCCATTACCGCTGGCATGGCCCGGCGCGAGGGCCGGTCATCGTTGCCGTTCACGGGTTGACGACACCCTCGGTTGTCTTTGACGAGCTGGCGCAAGGTTTGGGCGATTTGGGGTATCGCGTGCTGACTTACGATCTTTATGGCCGGGGTTTGTCTGATGCTCCTAACGGCGCGCAGACATCGGCATTCTTTCACCAGCAACTCAATGATCTTCTTGCGGATCAGGGTTTGGAAGAAGATCTGACGATCATGGGCTACTCCATGGGTGGGGCGATCGCCGCGACATTTGCCGCATCGCATACAGACAGGATGAAACGCGTGATCCTGCTTGCCAGCGCCGGGGCCGCGCTTCGGGAAAGCAGCTTTGATCGCATTTGCAGCACCACACCTTTTTTTGGGGATTGGCTGTTTCTCTTGCTTTCAAAGCGTCAGATGAAGCGGGCGATCTTGGCTGATCAGACCGTGCCCCCCGATCACCCTGTCATGACCGCCCAGCTCAGTGAATTGGACCGTCAGGGGTACTTGCCCGCTGTCCTGTCCAGCCGTCGTGGGATGCTGGCGGAAAAGACCGAAGCGGCGCATCGAAAACTTGGACAGGAGGACGTTCCGGTCATTGCGATATGGGGGCGGCAGGACGCGGTAATCCCGATCTCGTCACTTGGGCAAGTAAGCCAATGGAACCGCAACACGCTGCAAGAAGTCATTGACGCAGCCGATCACACCTTCCCTTACAGCAACCCAGACGAAGTGGTTGCCCGGCTACGTGATGTCCTGCGCGAGCGCGACTAGGCTGCTTGCAACGCTTCGCCTTCCGCAGTTTCAAAGGATTTATCCAATGCCACGCAGTTTCGGCCATCAGCCTTGGCGGCATAAAGTGCCTCATCCGCCGACCGCAGCAACGCGTCAAAGCTTGCAGGGCCATTGCTGAAAGTTGCCCCCATGCTGATCGTGACCGGAATGCTGCGATCGTCCACCTGAAATGGCTTGCTGCACACGGCTGTCCTGCATCGCTCCGCGACGATCGTCGCCGTGTCGCGTGAGACATCCGGCAACAGGACCACAAATTCATCGCCACCTAATCGGGCAAAGACATCACCCGGCCGGAGGCAGGATTTGATCCGTTCGCTGATGCATTGCAGAATTTGGTCGCCTGAAAGATGGCCATAGATATCGTTGATCGACTTAAACCGATCAACATCGAAACACAGCATGACGCGACCTGTCCTTGCCGCACCCGTTGGCTTCAGGTGCTCCACCACTTCTATCAGGCTGCGGCGGTTGAGCAGATTTGTCAGAGGGTCCGTCTCAGCCGCGGTGCGCAGATCGGATAATTCGATCCGCAAATGGCGCTCTCGGATAATGAGCCGACCCAGAACCCAAGCACAGACAAGGTTTGCGATCAGAACGATAGGCGCAAGTTGGGTGATAAAAACCTCTCTGAACGGGGAGGGCAAAAGAAGACCAACAAGTATATGCGCCGAAATCATCGCCCCCAACAACACAAGCGATGCATCACTTGGCAAATGGGATCGTCTTACGGAAAAGTGCCAAAGGATCGCCATGCCAGCGCTGACGCACATCCCGGCCACACCTAGCATCGCGCCCTGTCCGCCAATCATCACGCGGGTGACGATCCCCATTGCCAAAGTGACGATCCCGGCCAACGGACCCAACAAGGCGCAGGCCATGCCAACAAGCAGGTTTCTGAGATCGAAGATGAGCCCGTCAGCAAGTGTGATCGGTGCGGTCATAGATATAATGGTGCCCAAACCAAACAGGCTTCCAAGGGCCAGGTTGCGCATCCTCTCTGACTGCTTCCAGCGGCCAATCGCCCCATAAAGGTAGACCAGCGATACCGTCAGGGCGACGGGCTGTAAGAAAATCGACAGTGTCGAGATAAGTGATGCCATTCTGGGCCTCCGCACGCGTTTTGCTTTCGCGGGAACCTAAGAGCGCGAACCTCTCAAATCTCTTAAAGACGCCAAAAAACGAATGTGTAATTGTGGAAAAGCCAACTCAAACTTGGCTAAAATTTGAGATGAATTCTGGAGTCAGGCTGGAACGGCAACGGGCCGCTCGCGGATCGGCAGATGGACAATGGCGCTGAAGGCACCGATCCCGACGCCAACCCACCAGACCGCCGTGTAGCTGCCATAGACATCATATAGCCGTCCACCCAACCAGACACCAAGGAACGAACCCAACTGGTGGCTGAAGAAAACGATGCCATAGAGCGTGCCCATGTAGCGAAGACCGTATAGGTGGGCCACAAGGCCCGACGTCAGCGGCACAGTGGCCAGCCACAGGCTGCCCATGACGACCGAGAACACAATGACGGTTGCGGGTGTCATTGGTGTCAAAATGAACCATGCAGCTATGATGGTGCGGCCGGTGTAAATCCCTGCAAGTAGGTATTTTTTTGGAAAACGTTTGCCCAGGTACCCTGCCAGCAGAGTCCCCGCAATATTGGCAACCCCGATCAGCGAAATTGCCACAGCCCCCAGCGCGCTTGTCGTTGTGATCCCCAGACCAGCCAGCATGCCACCGGGCTGAATGGGTCCGCATACCTCTGCGACGAATGCGGGAAAATGCGCCGTGATAAAGGCAAGCTGATACCCACAGGAGAAAAAGCCAAGAAACAAGAGGGTGTAGGACGGGTCTTTGAAGGCACGGATCAGGATCGTGCCCATGCTTTCTTCAAGCTCGATTTTTGTCGAGGACTGCGGGCTTCGCATCATGGGCAGGACCAAAAGGGTCGCCATGATCGCGCCCGCAAAGCAGACGAAAACGGACTGCCACGTCATGATCTGCAAAAGAAACTCGGCGAGTGGGGCGCCAAAAACCTGCCCCGCAGATCCTGCCGCCGTTGCAATCGCCAATGTCATTGAACGGTTCTCATCCGATGCGGCCCGACCAACCACAGCAAGGATCACCCCAAAACCGGTCCCAGCGATCCCGAATCCCACCAAGATGTTGTTGAACTGATGCGCCAACGGTGTTGTGGCCTCGGCCGACAGCAAAAGACCCATTGCATAGAACACGGCGCCCGCAATGATCGCCTTTCGGTCGCCGATCTTTTCCGCGATGGCACCAAAGATCGGCTGTCCGATGCCCCAGGCAAGGTTCTGGATCGCGATTGCAAGGCTGAACTCCACACGGAGCCAGCCAAATTCTTCGGCAATCGGGATTTGAAAAACGCCAAAGGATGCACGGATGGCAAAGCCGGTCATGATGATGAGGCAGCCTGCAACAAGAACAGGGGTGATCAGACGTGACTGTTGTTCCATTATGCCACTTGGCGGCGTCCCGAAGCCCGTGTCAATTGCGCAAAATGTGATGTGGCGCATCACATAAATAGACGCGATCGCGGATAATAATGCCGTCTATGACTTCTGCCTGTGCGTGGTCATAGATCATGCCAATTTTCTCGTAAAACGCACAAGCGCGTGCGTTCCCTTCGAGCACCAACGCAGAAAATGGTTGAGGATCAGGCCCAAGTGCATGGCTCAACAGCGCATGTCCGATGCCTTGGCCATAGGCTTTCCGCAGGATGTGCAGGCTGTAAAGCTCGTGGGGGTATCCGTTGTCCGCAAGGGCCGCATCGCGTTGGGCGCCCACTTGCGCGAAACCGAGGCCGGGCGCCACCGCAACATTGATGCCTTTTCGCGAAAGTATGCGTTTCCAAAGATCGCGGCGGTATGTCAGATCACGTCTGGCAATTTCGGACGCCGGCAATAGACCGGGATAGGTCTCCGCCCAGGCCTGCACATGTATCTGTGCCAGCATTTCAACGTCATTCGAAGTCGCCTTGCGGATCTGCATGGGGTCACAATCAAGAGAAATCAGCGACTTTTCAACGGCGTGCTGCGCGCGTATCCATGTCCTATGACAATCCAAAAGGCATATGCTGCCGCCGTCGCCGCGGGCAGCTTACAAGAGGACAAAGCACAACTTGATGTGCTGCCTGAATTGGAACGTATCCGCGCCGCCCTTGCGCAACCCGTCAAACGCGGCGGGCTTTTCCGCAAGGCCCCCGAGGCCATTCCCGGCCTATACATGTGGGGCGGCGTTGGTCGCGGCAAGTCAATGCTGATGGACCTGCTATACGACAACGTTAACGCGCCCAAGCAGCGCCGCCATTTTCATGCCTTCATGCAATGGGTGCACGCCGAAATGGGCGAAGCGCGCAAGTCGGGCGTTGATGACGCGATCAAACCTGTTGCGGCGAAACTGACTGATGACATTCGGTTTCTTGCGTTCGACGAAATGCAGATCACCGACATCACTGACGCGATGATTGTTGGGCGATTGTTCGAGGCGCTTTTTGCCGCTGGAGTGGTTGTCGTCACGACCTCGAACCGGCCGCCGGATGATCTTTATAAGGACGGGCTGAACCGGCAACTTTTTCTACCCTTTATCGACCTGATCAAAGCGCGATTGATAGTTCACGAGCTGGCCAGTCAAACTGATTACCGGCAAGGCCGCCTTGCTGGGGCGACACGCTACTTTACCCCTTCTGATGCAGACAGCCGTGCCGCTATGGCTGACGTTTGGCAGGGCCTGACCGATGGCCAATCAGAGCCGCTGACGCTCCACGTCAAGGGCCGCGAGGTCGTGTTGCCGCACTTTCACAATGGCGTCGCCCGTGCGCCCTTCTACGAACTCTGCGGCCGTCCGCTTGGGGCAGCGGATTATCTGACGCTGGCCGAGGCTGTCCGTGTTTTGATGATTGACGACATCCCACAGCTTGGCCGTCAGAATTTCAACGAAGCCAAACGCTTTGTCACCCTGATTGACGCGCTTTATGAGGCCAAGGTGAAATTGATCTGTTCCGCCGCCGCCGCACCGGAGATGCTATATATAGAGGGCGAAGGCACCTTTGAATTTGAACGCACCGCCAGCCGCCTGCGCGAGATGCAGGCCGCGGATTGGGGCGACGTCTAAGCCTGTGGCAGGCTTGGGATCGCGAGGCGCTGGCCGACGCGGATCTGGTCGGGGCTCGACAAGATTTTGCGGTTGGCTTCGTAAATCAATGGATACTTCGTGACGTTGCCATAGAACTTCACGGCAATGGCGCCAAGACTGTCGCCCGGGCTGACCGTGTAGAACCGATATTGCTCTGTCTCGGTGGCGCGCTGCACGACACGAACTTCGACACCGGTGCCGTCGCCTGTCGGCACGTCTGGCACTGCCGGCGCCGCTCCGCCTGCCGCGATTGTGGCTTCGTTGATGATTGATTGCAGCAGGATTGCGGTGTCGACCCGGCCATCTGCCGTCACCAGAATTTCGGGCACGGTCAGTTGACCTGCTTGCGCGGCGGCGTTGATCAACCCGTCAATTTCCGCATCTGGGCGACCTTCCTTCAGTGCCGCAACCACGAGGTTTTCCAGCGCCGATTGCGGGGCTGGTTCGCGGAGGGTTGTGGCGTTGCCGGTTGCCGCACCAATGTCCTGCAACACGTCGCTCGACAGGTTTGCGATTTCAGGATCGGTCACGGGCACGTCAATTGACAGGCCAAGCCCGGCCAGAACGTTTGCGGTCGTCGAACTGATCGAGCTGTCATCGGTCTGAACGCGCGGCGCAGGGGCAGGTGTGGGTGCGACGACAAGGTTGTTGTTGATCGCTTCGCTAGGCATCGGAACGCCCGGCAACAAGGATTGCGTTGCAGCACGGGTAACATCGGTGGCTGCCGCAATAGGCGTTGGTGCATTCGGTCGGTTACTGGGTGTGATGACGATGTAAGCGCAAAGCGCGACAGCAAAAGCGAATAGGCCCAAGACGGCTCTGATCATGACAATACCCCCAATTCGGGCCGCCCATATGTTGTGAACTCCGCTTTATACGGTGGTGGCAGCCCCGTTAACCATTAGATGTAGTAGGTGGTTTGCGGGCATGTCAAAGGGGGAATGGACGGTTTTGCGACAAAAGTACCAGACGTGTCATTGAAACAAGAAGACAGGCCAAAGCCTGCCCCCTCGCCCTGCCAAGATCGCCGGATCATGCGCGATTTTCATGCGTCTGTCCCGTTACGGCGAATCTAGTCGCAACGATGATTCGCCGTCAATCGGAATGATTCGTTTTGCCGGATTTACTAAACAGCATCTGAACCTGGCATTGTGCCGCGCCAAAGCCGGACACAGCAATCAGTGGGCTATCAGGTGGGATACTACTATCTGTAGCCCATCGCCCGTTGACGCAGACGTCTTGGGCGTAGTTGCCGGAATTGAAACCAAACCCCGGGTTGCCGCAATCTTCTGCCCCGCCATCAGCATTCCAGCCCTGGCTGCGGCTCGTCGGAAAGCTGCCGCCGGTCGGAAAGGTCTGGGTGCGGGTATCAAATCGTAGGTGCCAGGTGTCACCCGGGTTCAAATCGCGCATATCCCATGTGCCAAGCAATTGGTCATCACGGTAACCCGCGATCTTGAACGCGGTCACATCCTTTTCGGTAGCAATGCCGGTAACGCCCTGTGTAAGCGTCATTTTTCCGGACATGACATAGCCATTCGCGCCAGTCCAGCAGAACGAATAATCGGCCGCGAGTCCAAGGTTTGGGGCGAAAAGTGCGGCCAGTGCGGCCAGCGAAAATGCGAAACGATGCGACATGGAACAACCCGTTAAATGTGGCGAAATCATAGCACAAAATCCGCCGTGGTGGGAAGAATAGCCCGTTAATCGCGTCGATGCGTCACCAATGGTACGGGTATGCACGGACAGTACACAATCAGTGCACAAAGCGTCTGAAATCCGTCAGTATGAAAGTCAGATCAGGAGGCGGTTTCGGCGACGCTTAGTCCAAGTGCGACCCAAACCAGCATCCCGCCACGATAATAGCTGATCCGCTCTGCGGGGTAGCCTGCATCAAGCAGAGCGGCCACAAGTGCTGCCGCCTGTCCATCAGCTGGACCGCCATCGTAGATCATCACAGAAGCGGCGCGATCGTAGGTCAGGGTATTGCCGCTGCGCTGGGCACCAAGCGCCATCAAGATGTCGATCCGGTAGGGATTGTCCGGTGCCAGCACGGCGACGGGTATGTTCGTTGATCCGGCAATCGCGCCGCCGTCCCGGTTGTCACGATGGCGGGCGTCGATCAAAAGGCCGCCGCCAGAACTGACCGTTTGTGCGATGAACTGGATCACCTCAGGCTCTGCCACCGTCGCGACGCCAGACGCCGCAAGTGTGGGCGCGAGGCAGAAATCACCGCAGCCCGAGGGACGCGATGCAAGCGGGCCAAGGCGAGCCAGATCAGCCGTCGGAGCTTGGGTTATGGATGCGGCGGCGGCATCAAACGCAACGTTGGTGGCGGTTGTCTCCTGCGCGGGCAGGGGCGTCGCAAGAGCGAGCCCGCAAGCAACAAGTCCATAGTTACGCAACATCATGTCAAACCCCCACGTAAGACAATCTATATATTGACAAACCTCCCATACCCTGAGGCTTTTGCGTCAATTGCACAAGATATAGACGCTGAGAGAATCGCAGGTCAAAGGGTAATTTCGACTTTTGGTTCAGGTGTCGCGTGGATGGTTCACCCGCAAAACATGCCCAGCAAGGTAAAGCGAGCCACATATCAGAATGCGCGCCTGCGGATCACGCTCCAAAATTGCCGAAAGTGCATGGTCAAGCGACTGGGCGGTTTCGACACGATCAAACCCGGCTTTGCGCGCAAACGCAGCCGTATCGTCTGCCGGAATTGTGGCCGGTTCATCGGGGATCGAAAGCGCCGTCAGACTTTGGGCCTGCGCCGCCAACGGGGCCAGATAGCCGGTAATGTCTTTGGTATTGAGCATGCCACATATCAGATGCGTGGCGCGTTTGGGCAGACCGTCCAAGGTCGCGGCCAGCGCCGTCCCTGCAGCAGGATTATGCCCGCCGTCCAGCCAAAGCTCTGCTGGTTTGGCGCGGTCAACGAGTACCCCATCGGTCAGGCGCTGCATGCGCGCGGGCCAAGTCGCGCGGGCGACTGCGGCCTCGCAAGCGGCTTCGTCCTTGCCCAACACCCGCAAGGCCGCGATGGCCGCCCCGGCGTTCATGAACTGGTGCGGGCCGGGCAGGACGGGCAGAGGCAAGTCGAGCAAGCCAGTTTCGTCCTGATAAACGAGGCGCCCCGCCTCTACCCCCACCTGCCAGTGCTGACCATGCACATAAAGCGGCGCCCCGGCGCGGGCGGCGACTTTTTCAATCACGTCGAGACTTTCATCATGCTGCGGCCCCACGACGCACGGCACGCCACGCTTGATGATGCCCGCTTTTTCCCCCGCAATTGCCGCGAGCGTGTCACCGAGAAACGTCTGATGGTCGAGGTCGATCGGGGTGATGACGGTTACGGCGGGTTTGTCGATGACGTTGGTGGCGTCCAGCCGCCCGCCCAGCCCCACCTCGAGCAGTGTGTAGTCGGCCTTTGCTTCTGCAAAGGCAACGAGGGCTGCAACGGTCGTGATCTCGAAATAGGTAATGCTTTCAGGGCCGTTGGCATTGTAGCAGCGGTCAAGCACGTCGGTTAGCGCCTCTTCGGTGATCAACTCACCTGCCAGTCGGATCCGTTCGTGAAACCGTGCCAGATGCGGCGAGGTATAGGCGTGAACAGCAGCGCCAGAGGCCTCTAACCCGGCGCGGATCATGGCTTGCGTGGACCCTTTGCCATTGGTCCCTGCGATATGGATGACGGGCGGCAGGCGATCCTGCGGGTTGTCCATCAGGTTCAGCAGCCGCCAGACACGGTCCAGCGTCAGATCAATGATTTTGGGGTGCAGCGTCATCATCCGTGTCAGGATGGCATCAGAGGATTGGGTCAACGGGCCACCTTGCCAGTTTGAATGAGTTGCAGGATCAGGACGCCGGCGACGATATCGAAGCTGGCGCAAAAGGCTGGCCACCATGCGGGTCCCGGGGCAGCGATGAGGCCTGCCATGATGTCAAAAAGCCCATGGGCTATCAGGCCACCTGCCAAAAGGAACAAACCGCGCTTGTAGGCCCGCAAGGCCAGAAAGCTAAAACCCGCAAAGATCAGCAAATGCAGGCTGAAGGCGAGCAGATCGCCCTCGGACGCGGCAAAAACCGGAAAGAAAAGCGCGACCGCGATCAGCATCACAGCTGCGCCCGAACGTTCAGCAAGCATGCCTGAGCGAAACATGCCGGTGATCGCCACGGCCCCGGCGGCTGCGCCGATCAGCGCGGCCAGTAGCGTCATACGGGTTTGTCCGCGACCGGTTCGGGCGGCAGGTCGGCGGCCGCCTCTTCTGCCGGGCCTTCGGGGGCGGGCAGGTCACCTTTGACCGGGGGGTCCTGCTTCATCATCATGCGCAGGATGGTCACCAGTTCATCCTTGAGAGCGGTGCGCTTCGTGACCCGGTCCAGCATGCCGTGATCCAGCAGGTATTCGGCGCGCTGGAACCCTTCGGGCAATTTCTCACCGATGGTTTGTTCAATCACACGCGCCCCGGCAAATCCGATCAGCGCATTGGGTTCGGCGATCTGTACATCGCCGAGCATGGCATAGGAGGCGGTCACGCCACCGGTGGTGGGGTGGGTCAGCACCACAATATAGGGCAGGCCTGCCTCTTTCAGCATTTGAACGGCGATTGTTGTGCGCGGCATTTGCATCAGGCCCAAAATGCCTTCTTGCATGCGCGCGCCACCTGCCGCCGAGAAAAGGACCAGCGGGCGCTTGGTCGCAATGGCGCGTTCTGCGGCGGCGATGATAGCGTTGCCCACATACATCGACATGGAGCCGCCCATAAAGGAAAAGTCCTGCACAGCCACAACGACGGGTGTGCGGCCCATCTCACCTTCGGCGACCAGCATGGCGTCTTTCTGGCCGGTTTTCTTGCGGGCGTCCTTGATCCGGTCGGTATAGCGTTTCTGGTCGCGAAAATGCAGCGGATCAGGGGTGGGGTCGGGGACTGTGACCTCAACATAAACGCCATTGTCGAAAAGGGACTGCAAGCGCGCCACAGCACTGATCGGCATGTGGTGGTCGCAGTTGGTACAGACGTTAAGGTTGTCGGAGAGTTCGCGGTGGAACAGCATCGTGCCGCAGTCATCACACTTGGTCCACAGGTTGTCCGGGACCTCGCGTCGCGAGAAAAGCGAGTTGATCGTGGGGCGAACGTAGTTGGTGATCCAGTTCATAAGGTGCCTTTCTGCCGACCGGGTTTGAGATAATGAGCCGTGGCAAGGATTGCAATTGTCAAAGCGAAGGCGAGCCTAGCGCCGGATGGCAACTCGCGCGGCAAGCCACATCACTAGAACTCCGGCCAGCCCGATGGTCAGGTCCATTGCCACGCTGATCGCAAGCGGCCCGTCAAAGTCCCAAGGGTCCTGATAGGGATAGAGCCAAAGTGCCAGGCCAGAGGCGGGCCAATCCTCGACCGCGATGACGAGGATGGCAAAGGTATTGTTGGCCAGATGCAGCCCGACGGCGGCCCCGATGTTGCCAGTGCGCGCCGTCAGGTCGGCGCAAGCCATTCCCAGTGCCATCGCCCAGATTGCCCAGACCGTCCCTTCGGCAGGGGTGGAGCCATTGATGTAGTGCGCCAACCCAAAGAGCGCCGACGGTATGACCATCCAGACCCATCTGCTTTCGGACAACACTCCCAATTGCTGTTGCAGGTAGCCGCGAAAATAGATTTCTTCAGTGCCGACCTGCACAAGAAGTGCCGCAAGGGCGAAGGGCAGGAGGATCAGCCACTGATCTAGCGGCCGCATCCGTTCGATGTAGTCCCATTCCCCCCAGAGCCGCAGCGGTTCCTGCAATAAAAGGACGATCCCCACGGCGATCACGACGCGGCGCAGGTCGCGCCCGGCGTCAACTCTTGGGCCGACAAGCGACCAGAACCCACGTTTATGGATCAGCCAGACGAGTGCCAGAAGCGCAAGGCACGGGACAATAAAGGCCGCGAATTCCAGCAAGGTATCAAGCGAAGTGACCGAGGGCCGTTCACCAAAGGCGGCGTCATAGTTCGGCGAAAAGATATAGGGGGTGGCCTCGAAAACGGCCTCGAACCCGAGGACCACGATTGCGACCCGCCACAAGCTGGGTCGCGCAATGGCCGCCGCAACAAAGTGGCGATGCAGCGGATAGGGGTCAGGTCTGCGCATCAGGTGTCCGCCGCTGATCGGGTCGCAGCAACAGGTGGCGAAGCACCAGCCAAATCAGAACGCCGCTGATCCCATCCGCGAGCACAAGCAGCCCCGGAGCTTCAGCCGTGGTGTAAGGGGTTGAGAGCCATTGAAAGCCCGACAATGTGTCGGGCGCACCCAGTACGGTCATAACGAAGAGGTTATTGGCAAAGTGCCAACCCCAAGGCACGCCGAGGTTTCCGGTGATGCGCACAAGGTCCATCCACATCAGCCCATTGAGCGCGATGATCCCGACATAGGCCCAGACCCAAGGACCAAGCGCTTCTGGGTCATAATGGAGCACGCCGAACAACACTTGCGGCAGCACGAACCAGATCAAAGGGTGTCGAAAGCGGGCGGCGAGTTGCTGGGGGAGGTATCCGCGAAAGATCACCTCTTCTGCGGCGGTTTGGATCAGGATCAGCGGGATCGCGATGGGCAAGAGCATTAGAACGCTCAAAAAGGGCGTCTTGGGGTTTGCGTCATAGAAAAGTGACCAGATCGTGGTGAGTATCAAAAGCGCGGCACCCGTTACGACAAAGCCGTAGACAAAGTCGCGCCTGACCGCGGGCCACGGTCCAAAAAGTGATGCAATACCGCGCCGGTGCAAAAGCCGCGCGGCGATCAACGCCCCTGCCAGCATGAAAACGAAAGAGGCCATCACAAGCATCATGCCGGTTGGTGATGTGCCATCGAACATCTCTTGCACGGCTTGTTGCGCCTGGGCGGCCGGCCAGATCAGGAAAGGCAGGCTGGCCATGATGACTGCGCCTCCCATCGTGCAAACAAAGATGATCAGGCAGCCGACCAGCAAACGCCAGATCTGAGGTGTCGCGGTCGCAGGGGCAAGAAAGCGTGCAAATGGGGTCATGCCCCCTGATTTCATGCGACGTGCCGCAGCACAACGCTGGCCGTTTCGGCTTGTGTCAGCACAGACTGACATTTAGACCCATCTGCAACAGTTTTTCAGGAGGACACTCACCATGCTCAAGGGCCCTGTCGACAAGACAAACCTGCCAAGCCGACACGTCACCGAGGGCCCGCAGCGCGCGCCGCACCGGTCGTATTTCTATGCCATGGGTCTGGACGAAGAGGCGATCAAGCAGCCGTGGGTTGGTGTCGCAACGTGCTGGAACGAAGCTGCGCCCTGCAACATCTCGCTGAACCGCCAAGCGCAGGCCGTGAAGCTGGGGGTCAAGAAGGGCATGGGCACGCCGCGCGAATTCACGACGATCACCGTCACCGACGGTATCGCAATGGGGCACGAAGGCATGCGATCCTCTCTCGCCAGCCGTGAGGCGATTGCCGACACAGTCGAATTGACCATGCGCGGCCACTGTTATGACGCGATTGTTGGTCTTGCGGGCTGTGACAAGTCCCTGCCGGGGATGATGATGGCGATGGTGCGCCTGAACACCCCGTCGGTCTTCATCTACGGCGGTTCAATTCTGCCGGGTCGTCTGGATGGCAAGGACGTCACGGTGCAGGATGTGTTCGAGGCTGTGGGCAAGCATCAGGCGGGCAACATGTCGGATGCCGAGCTTGAAGTGCTGGAGCGTGTGGCCTGTCCGTCGGCAGGTGCCTGCGGAGGGCAGTTTACGGCCAACACCATGGCTTGCGTGTCCGAGGCTATTGGCCTGGCACTGCTGAATTCGTCCGGTGCGCCAGCGCCCTATGAAAGCCGCGATCAATACGGCATCGCCTCTGGTGAGGCGGTCATGAACCTGATCGAAAAGAACATTCGGGCCCGTGATGTGGTGACCCGCAAGAGCCTTGAGAATGCAGCGCGCGTTGTGGCCTGCACCGGTGGTTCGACCAATGCCGGTCTGCATCTGCCCGCGATTGCAGCAGAAGCCGGGATTGACTTCGACCTCTTTGATGTCTGCGAAATCTTCCGCGACACACCCTATTTCGTCGACCTCAAGCCCGGTGGCCAATACGTCGCCAAAGACCTTTACGAGGCGGGCGGCGTACCGGTTGTGATGAAAGAACTGCGCAAAGCCGGTCTGATCCACGAGGATTGCATGACCGCCTCTGGCCGCACTATGGGCGAAGAGTTGGATCAGATCGAAGGCGAGGCAGATGGCCGCGTGATCTATCCGGTCGAGGCGCCGCTGACCAAGACCGGCGGCGTTGTGGGTCTGACAGGTAACCTGGCCCCCGAGGGCGCGATCGTGAAAGTCGCGGGCATGGCCACGCAGGAACAATACTTCGTCGGTCCCGCCCGTGTCTTTGAGAGCGAAGAAGAGGCATTCGAGGCTGTGAAAGCACGCCAGTACGAAGAAGGCGAAGTGATCGTCATTCGCAATGAAGGTCCTGCAGGCGGCCCAGGGATGCGTGAAATGCTGGCGACCACGGCGGCGCTGTCCGGCCAGGGCATGGGCAAGAAGGTGGCGCTGATCACTGATGGCCGGTTCTCCGGTGCCACACGCGGGTTCTGTGTGGGCCACGTTGGGCCCGAAGCGGCGCATGGCGGCCCGATCGCACTGCTCGAGAACGGCGACATCATCACGCTGGACGCTGTGAAAGGTGAATTGAAGGTCGATCTGACCGACGAAGAGCTGGCCGCACGTAAGGCCCATTGGAAAGGCCCCCGCGAGACGATCTACGCAAGTGGCGCGCTGTGGAAATACGCGCAGCTTGTGGGCAACGCACGTCAGGGCGCGGTCACCCATCCCTGCGCCAAGGGCGAAAAACACGTCTACATGGATCTCTGATCTTGTTGTCGCGTCTGGGAGGAGCGCTCGCCATTGCTTTGACGATGGCGGGCTGCGGCGGATTGACAGAATTGACGGGCGGTGGCGAAGGCCAGCCGTCAATTGCCTTGGCAAGTGGGGCCGTGCAGGCGCGTGGCCCCGATCATTTCTGCGTGGACCCGCGCGCAAGCCGTCCGCGTGACGGTTTCGCCCTTTTCGCGCCTTGCCGGGTTTTGACGGGCGAAGGGCCGGGAGTGCCCGGACTGGCTTTGGTGACCGTACAAGTCGGGGCGGCGGGCACAGCCTCTGTCGCGGGATCAGAGCCTGTGTTCGACGCTTTCCTCAAAAGTGAAGCGGGCCGCGCATTGCTAAGTGCTACGGGCGACGCTGACGCGATCACGCTGCGCCGGACACGCGCCAGCGGCGGCTCTGTCACGGCATTTTTCGACGATACTGGCGGGCCCCCGATTGCAGGAACGCAGCCGACGGAATGGCGTGGTTTCATGGATGTCTCTGACCGGCTGGTCACGGTCAGCTTGCGCGGCCTAGCAGACGCCCCGTTAAGCGTATCTGTCGGCGACGCGTTATTGCGGCAAGCCATGGTGGCGCTTCGGAATGCGAACGCGACGGAATCAGCAGCGGATAGCTGACAACTGTTTCCTTTTTCGCAACAATTTGGCAGATATAAGCCAACGGCACATGAGGCGCGCGGGGCGGCGCTGCTGGTTTTGGACAGCTAAGAACGCGATGGCACGCAACAGACAGTCTTTGCTCGACCGTATTTCTCACCGGCGCAGTTTGCGGCGCTGGTCGGCGGCTGCGCAGGCGGCAGATGGGGCCGAATTGTCACTGTTGCGCGATCAACGCCAACAGGCACGACAGTTGAAGGGGCGGCTGGATCAACTCGTACATGTGGCGGATAGCCGTCTCGCATTGCCGCGGATTGGGTCAACCGCGTTCAATCGACCT
Source organism: uncultured Paracoccaceae bacterium (assembly GCA_947493335.1). Taxonomy (GTDB): domain Bacteria; phylum Pseudomonadota; class Alphaproteobacteria; order Rhodobacterales; family Rhodobacteraceae; genus CANMYO01. Next base: position 879,625 of record CANLQO010000002.1, read on the forward strand.
GCAGGCACACTATGGTCTTGGCGTCCGCAACTGTGGCGCGGCCCGATCACGCCCAAGGGGATCGCCGCCGCCGCCAGCAAGACACCGCTGGGCGACGAGGTGCACCTGTTCCACGATTGCGGTTTTTCGGAACTGACCATGCGCCAGGTCCGCAATGGTCGAGAAGAAGACCTTGCGCCCTTTGGCCTGCGCATGGATGTTTTCGGCTTTGACGGCAGCTTTCTGTCGCTGGTGCTGGATTTCCCGCCTGACGCGGTTGAAGGGATGCAGCGGCGGCACCTGATCCGGGTCTCAACGGTGATCGAAGCGGAAAAGGACATTGAGGTTTTCGGGCGGCTTAACATCAAACATGGCCCCAACACAGAGCAGGTGATTGTGGAAATTCCAGTTAATCGGCCCGAAACTGTGGTAGAATTTGATCTGGCCTATTCGGAACTGAACGAAAAGCGGATCGAACGCATGTGGCTTGACCTGATCTTTGAAGGGCCCGAGATGAACCAGATCACAATGCGCGACCTGACCTTTTGTCGTTACCCAAGGGCTGAACTGTAATGGCGAAAGATACGCAAAACACAACCCATATGGTGCTGACCAAGACCTCGCTTGTGGCGGGCGTCTGGCAAGGAGAGTTGCGCGGCGCGGGGGAGCATCGTCCAGAGTTGATCGCCACACATCTGGGGGAAGAGGTTGAAGGCCTGAACCTGGAGCAAGACGGCGATGCATGGCAGGTACGGTTCACGCTTCCTGCCGATCGGATTGCCGATGGTGTGCAGACTTTTGTGATCGCGGATGCCACTACCAAGGAAGTGCTGAACAGCTTTGCCGTGATGGTCGGTGAGGCCTTGGGTGATGACATCCGCGCCGAGATGGATTTGCTGCGGGCCGAGCTTGATATGCTCAAGAAGGCGTTCCGCAGGCATTGCGTTGAGACGATGTAGGCCATGGGCCTGATCTGGTTCGTCACACATGCCGACGTGGTGCAGGACCCCGATGTGCCGGTTCCGGAGTGGCCGTTATCAACCCGGGGCAGGGCGCGGCACGAAGCGTTCAATGCATCCCTTGTCCGCCGGGGCATCACCTCGATCTTTTGCAGTCGCGAACAGAAGGCACGGGATGGCGCAGCGATACATGGCAAAGCGCTCGATCTGAAACCAACCGTCGTTGCTGAATTGGGCGAGAACGACCGTCGTGCGACAGGCTACTTGCCGCCGGAAGACTTTGAAGCGGCGGCAGACGCGTTCTTTGCCCAGCCGGATCAATCCTACAGAGGATGGGAAACCGCGCGTGACGCTCAGGCGCGTATCACGAACGCTATCCATGCCTGCGAGGCCGGTGCGCCAGATGGCAGCCTTTTGATCGTCAGCCATGGCGGCGTCGGCGCACTGTTAAAGGCGTGGGTGACGGGACAGCCAATCTCACGGACGTTAGAGGCTGGTGTGCCTGGCGGCGGCGGCTGTTTGGCGCTGACCCGGAGCAGCTTGACCCTTGAACGGGACTGGCATCCAATTGATGCGGACTGACGCGGCGTTTCGGGTGACGTGCGCGTCACCCTGCGGCATGAACATCGCAAACCGGAGGATGCCATGACAACTTACCCCCATATGCTCGCGCCCCTTGATCTGGGCTTCACCACGCTGAAGAACCGCGTGCTGATGGGGTCGATGCACACCGGGCTGGAAGAAACCCGTGACTGGAACCGGGTGGCGGAATTCTATGCCGCACGCGCGCGCGGTGGTGTGGCGTTGATGGTGACAGGTGGCATGGCACCCAACAAGGAAGGCGGTGTCTTTCCCGGGGCTGCGGGACTTTATACGCCAGACGACATTGCCAACCACAGGGTCGTGACGGAGCGTGTTCATGATGCGGGCGGCAAGATCGCGATGCAGATCCTGCATGCGGGGCGCTATGCCTATAGTCCTGATTGTGTCGCCCCCTCGGCTGTCAAATCCCCGATTTCGCCCTTTCCACCCAAGGAACTGGACGCAGACGGGATCGAAAAACAAATCAGCGATATCGTCACGGCCGCTGCTCGAGCAAAAGAGGCGGGCTATGACGGGGTCGAGGTGATGGGATCAGAGGGCTATTTCCTGAACCAGTTCCTTGTCACCCACACCAATAAGCGCACCGACGACTGGGGTGGGTCGTATGAGAACCGGATGCGCCTGCCCGTTGACGTCGTGCGGCGCGTGCGCGAAGCGGTCGGGCCAGAGTTTATCGTCATCTACCGGTTGTCGATGATCGATCTGGTGCCAAATGGGTCGACGTGGGCAGAGGTGGTAACGTTGGCAAAGGCTATCGAGGCGGCGGGGGCTACGATCCTGAATACAGGTATCGGTTGGCACGAAGCGCGGATTCCAACCATCGCGACATCTGTGCCGCGCCGCGCATTCACGTGGGTGACCAAAAAATTGATGGGCGAGGTGTCGATCCCCGTCATCACCTCGAACCGGATCAATATGCCTGATGTAGCAGAGGCCGTTCTGGCTGACGGCTGCGCGGATATGGTCAGCATGGCACGACCTTTTCTGGCGGACCCCGACTTTGTGGCCAAGGCGCAGGCCAACGCCGCCGCAACCATCGCGCCCTGCATCGCCTGCAATCAGGCCTGTCTGGACCACACATTCGGCGGCAAGCTGTCGTCTTGCCTTGTGAACCCCCGCGCCTGTTATGAAACCGAACTGGTGGTCACAAAGGCCGATGCCGCAAAGGTGATCGCGGTGGTGGGCGCCGGTCCCGCGGGGTTGTCCGCTGCGCTAACTGCGGCAGAGCGGGGCCATAAGGTCACAATCTTTGACAAGGCATCAGAGATAGGTGGCCAGCTTAACATGGCCAAGCAGGTCCCCGGCAAAGAAGAGTTCTGGGGGCTCGTGGATTATTACCGCACAATGGTCGCTGAGGCCGGGATCACGTTGCGTTTGGGGGCCACGGCGGATGTGGCCGCATTGGCCGATTTCGACGAGGTGATCATTGCCACCGGCGTCATCCCACGCGATCCTGCCATTCCGGGTCAGGACGGACCAAACGTGTTGTCCTATATCGATGTGTTGCGTGGGAAGGCACCTGTTGGCGACCGTGTGGCCATCATCGGGGCGGGCGGCATTGGCTTTGACGTGGCCGAGTTCCTTGTGACCGATGACAGCCCGACCGAGAATCTGGACGAATGGTTGGAAGAGTGGGGCGTCGGTGATCCTGAAGAAACACGCGGCGGTCTGCGAGCTGAAGGACCACAGCCGGAGAAGCCTGTGCGTCAGGTGACATTGCTGCAGCGCAAGGCGCAGAAGTTGGGCAAGAACCTTGGCAAGACGACAGGGTGGATCCACCGGGCTGCCCTGCAAATGAAGAGCGTTCAGATGATCGGTGGCGTGAACTACGAAAGGATCGACAGCGAGGGATTGCATGTCAGCTATGGCGAGGCGCGCGAAAATCCAACGCTGATCGCGGCGGATACGATTGTGCTGTGCGCTGGGCAATTGCCCGAACGCAGCCTTGCCGATGCGCTGGACGCAGCGGGCCAGTCATGCCACGTCATCGGGGGTGCGGATGTCGCAGCGGAGCTGGACGCAAAGCGCGCTATTGATCAGGGCACACGGCTCGCTGCGAGCCTCTAACGGCTTAACCAAGGTTAACGAAACGTTAATGAAAACAGCGGCAAACCAGCCGATTCTGTTTCCGCGCGGGCACCAGTCCCGACATAACCCCGATATTGTCAGGCATATGCCCCATTCCTGCCGGGTTTCACGGTCAAATCATTGATCCAAAGATTGACTGTGCAAGGAAACGGTATGGATCGCCTGACTGAAATGGAAGCCTTTGCCACTGTGGTGGATCAGGGCGGCTTTACCGACGCGGCAAAGAAAATGGGGATTTCGAAATCCGCTGTCTCAAAGCACGTTTCATCGCTTGAAGCCCGCCTTGGTGCGCGCCTTCTGAACCGGACCACCCGTCGCGTATCGCCAACTGAAATTGGGCTTGCCTACTATGATCGTGCCCGCCGCGTGCTGAATGACGCAGGCGAGGCAGATGCATTGGTGACATCCATGCAGTCGGCACCGTCTGGTTTGTTGCGGATCTCTGTTGCAACAGATTTTGGGGTCAATCACCTGTCGCCTGTTCTGGGCGATTTCCTGACTGAATTCCCTGACATCACCGTCAACATGGTTCTGAATAACCGGTATGTGGAGCTGATTTCAGAAGGCTTTGACATGGCTGTCCGCATCGGGGAGCTGGACGACAGCACCCTGCGCGCTCGCAAGCTGACCGAAACGACCCGTCGCATGATCGCAAGCCCGGATTACTTCAAGCAATATGGGCGTCCTGAAAAGATTGACGATCTGAACGAGCACAAGCTGCTGCATTATTCGAACCAGGCGAATTCTGCCGTTTGGAAACTGACCGCGCCTTCGGGCGAGCGACGTCAGGTCCGCACGGCTGGCTGGTTGACGGTGAACGACGGGCAATCGTTGTTGAATGCCTGCGTTGGTGGTCTTGGCATCGCTTATCTGCCCAGCTTCCTTTACGCCGATGCGCTGAAAGACGGTCTTGTCGAAGAGGCGATCCCCGATCTGCCGGTCGAAACTCAAGGCATCTATGCGGTTTACCCCCCGGGCCGCTTCACCCAGCCAAAGGTCCGCGCCTTTATTGATTTTCTGGTCCATGCCTTTGCGGAAAAGGGCCCGGACGCCTGGTAACCCAGTTTCCCAAGGTGTGAGAACACCCGACTTTACGCGGTCCCTGCGGGGGCCGCTTTTTTGTTTGTGGCCGGCGCAACTAGCGTTCTGTTGAAGTCACGATGACTTCGACCCGCCGGTTCAGGGCGCGTCCGCCCTCGTGTAAATTGCTGGCCAGCGGCGCGAGATAGCCCATGCCTTGCGCCTCTAACTGGCGTCTCGGCACAGCATAATCTGTGACCAAACGCTCGAGGACTGCGCCGGCGCGTCGCCGAGACAGGGCAATGTTGCCGTCCAACGATCCTGAGCTATCCGTGTGACCTACCAAGGCAACAGTCCGGTCCGGGTATGCGGCCAGATATGCCGCGATCGTATCCAGAATTGGCACCTCTCCTTCGACAAGCTGCGCTGAACCGGTTGCGAATTGAAGACCCGGAAGAACAAAGCGCCCGACCTGATCCAGTGCCTGTTCCAGATCATCTGGCTGACCCGCAAGCGGTGAGAGGGCATTGTTTGCCGCATTCGCGACGACGCGAGGGATCGATTCAGACGCGCCGACCAAAATGACCTGAACATAGCCCGCATCGGCGGTCACACTTGCCAGAAGACTGATTGCGCTGTCATCCCGGCGCGCCGACAAAAACCGAAAGTCACCCAAATTCACTGCCATTGCCGGGGGCAGTACGACAGGGGTCGCAAAGCGAAAGTCAAAGCCTCCACAAGCGCGCGTGTCGCATTCAAAGACAACGCTATATCCCGCGTTTCCAAGCTGTTCGCGCAATGGCCGCAGCAGTTGCAATGAACTCAGGCCAGTTGCATCAATCCGCCAGGCCTGTTGAGTCATGTCGCCTTCGATACGTTGGGTTGGCAATGACCCGTCCGCCCAAGGTGCTATCGGAAGTTCGTAACTGGTCTCAACCGTGGATACTTCCGCCGCCAATTGGGCATTGGCTGGGAACGACAAATCCTGCGCGGCGACCGGCCCCGCGCAAAAGAGACACGTCAGAAATCGGATCATCGCGCCTGTGCGTGGTAGGCGTCGTTCGGGCGCATGTCCGTTGCAGAGGCGACGCGATTGGACATGTTGAAGAATGCTGCAACGCTCGCAATGTCCCAGATGTCGCGGTCTGAAAATCCGACATCGCGAAGGGCCTGGCGGTCGGCCTCGACCACCTCAGCGCTTGCTTTGGTGATCTTCTCTGCGAATAGGCACATTGCGCTTTGGCGGGCATCCAGTCGGGCTGCGCGCCAGTTCATCACCAGTGCTTCCCCTAGCATCGGGTCGCCTGACAACGCTCGCACAGCGGCACCATGTGCAGTCAGGCAATAATAGCATTTGTTGATGGATGAGACGACGACCGCGATCATCTCACGTTCAAGCTTGGACAGGTTGCTGTCGCCAAGCATCAGGTCGTTGTACATGGCAGTGAAGCTGTTGAGCTTGTCGACGTCAAAGGCATAGGCCTGCAAGACATTGGGAATTATCCCCAATTTGTCCTGACACACATCAAAGTATTTTTGCGTCTCAGGCGGAAGTGGGTCCACCATTGGAAGATCAAGGGCGGTGGGGCGGTCGTTCACGGATGCAGTCCTTTGGCTAGCGTGCGATAGTGATAGCCGCCCACGCGCGTCATCCCAAGCGAAGAATAAAGTGCGTTTGCCGCCGTATTGGCAGCGGTCGTGACAAGAGCAATGTGATCGCAGCCCTGTTCCATCGCCCAAAAGGCAGCCGCGCGGGTCAGGTGGCGCGCCAATCCCTTGTTGCGAAAGGGGCGCGCGACTTCGAGCGCGTGGATCATCGCGCACCTTTCGTGACAGCCCACAAAAACAGTTGCGGCGGGCTTGTCGTCGATCCGACCCAGAAAGGTGGTTTTGGGCATCGGCGCGCGGTCCATCACGGCCAGTCGCCCATCGCCAATCCCGCCAGTTGCCCAAATGTCGCGCTGCACGGCGAGTGGGGGCCAGACGGTAAAGGCAGTCACAGGTGGGGGTCGCATCGTCGCGACGTCAGACACTGGGGCGACATAGATGACCGAAGGATCTTTAATGACGTAGCCCGCCGTTTCCAGCATCGCGTCAAGCGTGTCTTCGCCTTCGCGCACCATGAAGAGCGGAGTTTGCCACAGATCGCGCATCGCCCTGTCAGCCGTGACAATATCGTCAGGCGAGATCGGTTGATGCGCTGTGGCTGCGCTGACCCTGCTGCCGCCCCCCTTGCCCGTGCGGATCATCCATGGCCCGACTTGCTGGGTCTGGGCAGCGGGCCATGTCGCAGCAACAACATCATAAAGTGTGTGGATATCAGGCAGTGTCATGCGTTGAAAGCAGCCCTGACTTCCGCCCCGGCGGCCTCAAGCATGGCGCTATCCTGACCGCGCAACACGATGTTTGCGCCGTAGACGCCATTTTGCTGGAACGGGTAAGATCCGACCGAGACGTTTGGATATCGCGCATCAATATCGCCCAATGGACCGGCAATATCGCCTTCGCCTCGCAATACGCGAATAGAAATGGATTGCAGCGGTACACCGCCTTGCAAACCGGCCATGACGCTTGCGACCATCGCGCGGAACACCGCAGGCACCCCGGCCATTACATGGACGTTGTGCAGCGTGAAACCGGGGGCCGTGCTGACGGGGTTGTCGATCAACGTTGCGCTTTCGGGAATGCGTGCCATGCGCAGGCGCGCAGCATTCAAGTCCTGCCCGGATCGATCATAGTGGGCCTGCAGCAGGGCGCGCGCATCGTCGCGCACATCAATCGGCACATCAAAGACCGCCGCGATGCAGTCAGCGGTGATATCATCATGTGTCGGCCCAATGCCACCGGAGGTGAAAACATGGTCATACGCCTTGGACAGTGTCCGCACCGCCACAATGATCGCTGGTGCATCGTCGCTGACGATCCGCACTTCTTTCAGGTCTACCCCTGCCTCGGTCAGGACGCCCGCCAGATGATGCATATTTGCATCCCGCGTCCGGCCTGACAAAATTTCGTCGCCAATCACACACATCGCGGCGGTGGGGTTGGTCATTTGGGTTCTCCTGTCACTTCGGTCTCTGGTATAGCGCGGGATATGGACTTTGCCAGACCCCTCATCCCCGCCCGACTGATCCGCCGCTACAAACGCTTTCTGGCCGATGTGACGCTGGATGACGGGCGAGAAGTGACGGCCCATTGCGCCAACCCCGGCAGCATGATGGGGCTGGCCGCGCCCGGCACCAAGGTCTGGCTGGAACCCAATGATGACCCCAAGAAAAAGCTCAAATTTGGCTGGCGTCTGGTTGATCATGAAAACGGACATTTCACCGGCGTCGACACGAGCCTGCCCAATCGCGTGCTCAAAGCCGCGTTAATGGCCAATGAGGTGCCGGGGTTGTCGGGATATGATCTGGTGCGGCCAGAGGTGAAATACGGCGAGAATTCTCGCATTGATTTCTTACTGACCGGTGGCGGGCCAGATATCTACGTAGAGGTCAAAAGCGTCACGCTTTGCCGTCATGCGGGCTTGGCAGAATTTCCGGATAGTGTGACCGCCCGAGGAGCCAAACACCTGACAGAGCTCGCAGGTGTTGCGGCGGCGGGACATCGCGCCGTGATGTTGTATTTGGTGCAACGCACCGATTGTGAAGCGCTGACGCTCGCCGTTGATCTTGATCCCGGCTACGCAGCGGCTTTCAAAGCCGCGAGCGGGGTCGACGTGATCGCGCTGGGATGCAACATTTCCCCCAAGGGTATCAGTCTTGCGGATCCGATCCCGTTCACTTCGCCCCAATGACCCTCTGGCACCGAAGCGCAGGATCACCTATGTGGGCAATAAGTGACGAAGGGTAGCGACGTGAACACGAATACCAGCAGACTGACCAAAGATGGGATCCGCCTTTATGAGCCGGGCGACTTTGCTGGCATGCACAAGGCAGGGCGTTTGGCTGCGCAAATCCTTGACGACATTGCCGAACATGTCTTTCCCGGGCAGACCACGGGCGCGCTTGATCAGTTGATCACTGATTGGGTTGATGCCGCTGGTGCGACCTCTGCCACGATCGGCTATAAGGGGTATCAGCACGCAAGCTGCATTTCGGTCAATCACGTCGTCTGCCACGGCATTCCGGGCGACAAGGTGCTGAAGGATGGGGACATCCTGAACATCGACGTCACGGTGATTGTCGACGGTTGGTTCGGTGACACAAGCAGGATGTATGTGGCTGGCAATCTTAGCCGCAAGGCAGAACGCCTTATTCAAGTGACACATGATGCGTTGATGAAGGGGATCGAGGCCGCCCGTCCCGGGAACACCTTCGGTGATATTGGTCATGCGATCCAAGTCTATGCCGAAAGCCACCGCATGTCAGTCGTGCGCGATTTCTGCGGCCACGGTCTGGGACTTGTCTTTCACGCGCCGCCCAATGTCTTGCACTACGGTCGGCCCGGGACAGGTGCCGTACTGGAGGAAGGCATGTTCTTTACCATCGAGCCCATGATCAACCTCGGGCGTCCTGAAACCAAGGTTCTGGCCGATGACTGGACCGCTGTGACACGCGACAAATCCTTGTCCGCGCAGTTCGAACATTCAATCGGCATCTCGGCGCAAGGCGCTGATATCTTTACGCTTTCACCGTCCGAACGCTTCCACCCAACCTTCGGTTAGGCCGTCCGGAGGGAATTTCCGGCGGCAATTCCCCTCTTGCGAATGACTTGCAACTGGCCCCGAGCTGAATATCTCTTCCCTGTAACGAGCGAAGACGCTGGGCGCCCGTGGGGGTCAAGCATTTCAAAGAGTAGCGGCCAAATAGTCGTCATGGCATGCGCTTCGAGCGCATGACGACGCGGGCCAACATAGTGTCGCGTAGATGGTTCAAGGGGTGGGTAACGAGTGCCTTGTTAAAGGGGGCCGCGATCATCGCGGTCCTTTTCATTTTGGCGGTCGAGGCGTTTAAGCAGCAGGGAAAGCACCGTTTCTCCACCTAAGGGCGTGACACAATCACCGATCAAGACAGGTGCGCCGAACGGGACGGGCGCAGGCCGCGACACCTCTTCCTTTTGGGGTGTGACCCATGGTCCGTGATAACTGGCATCCGTCATACCGATAGCCTAGCTGCGGTCAGCCAGCCCGATCAACCCCGGTACCTGTGACATCTGGGTGAAGCCGGTGACATCGCCCGTGGCGCGCGACAGACCACCGTCGGCCACATATGCGAGCGCGCGAACGCCTGCAGCACGTGCCGCATTCCAACCGGCGGGCATGTCGTCGATCATCACCGTTTGCGCCGGCGTCACCCCGGCCATCCGCATGGCGTGCAGCAGCATATCCGGTTTTGGTTTAGGTGCATGGTCTTCGCGACTGTAGATCCGGCCCTGCAATCGTTGCCACAACCCCGATGGTCCAAGCGATATCCGCATTTTCTGCATGGGCCCGTTCGAAGCGACGGCCACCGCAATGCCCTGACGCTCTAATTGGTCCAAAAGGTCCATCACGCCGGGAATGACTGGGACGCCTTCGCGCAGCGCATCAAAGACTTCGGCATAGATGTGATCCAGCCAATCGTCTGGCAGGTTCGCGCCTTTCTTTCGCGCGGTCTCGATCACGCCTTGCATCGTGCCTCCGGCAAAGAGCCTGTGAACCTCTGAAGGCGCGATTGGAAGGCCGTGCGACGTCAGGTTTTCAGCCAGCACCTTGTCGGTCGTAGGCTCTGTGTCGACAAGCACACCGTCACAATCAAATATCACCAGCTTCGGCGTCATGTCGCGGCACGCAGGAATGTCACAAAGCTGTCGCCATAGCGCCGCTGATCCATCGCCTGATATCCGGGCGGAGCCAGCTGCGGTGCGGATTCCTCCCAAACAATCAAGGCACTTGGAGCTATCCATTCCCTTGCTGCGAGAAGCGCCTTGGTACCAAGCCCCTGCCCGTAGGGCGGGTCGAGAAACACCAGATCGCAGGGGGTGCCGGGGTCCGGCAACGCGTGCGCCGACCCGGCAATGACTGTGCAATCACCTGCGCGGCGCAGCTTTGAGATGTTGGCATGGATCAGTTTTTGCGCGGCCTTGCCATTGTCGACAAAGGTGACGTGGGCGGCACCGCGCGACAACGCCTCTAACCCCAGCGCACCGGTACCTGCAAAAAGATCAAGCACATGTGCGTCGCGGATCGGATCCCCAAACCGGCCGCCTTGCAGGACATTGAACAGACTTTCCCGCACCCGGTCAGTGGTGGGGCGCAAATGGGACGCCGCATCGCCTTTGCCCACCGGCGTGAGCGCCGTGCCGCGATGTGTTCCGGCAATAATCCTCACGCGCGTAGCAAGGCCTTCATGTCTGTGGCGGCGTCCGCGATGATCGACGGAGAGGGCGATTTACCGGCCTCGATCAGTCGCTTGCCGACCATGTAATTGCGGGGGTCATTCATCGCATCCACCGCGATAAGCTGATCGTTTTTGTAGTACCAATGGCTTTGGCTGCCGTCGGTGTCACCTTTGCGAACAACAACATCGGTATAGCCGATGTTCAGACCGGCAATCTGCAACTTGCAATCATATTGATCTGACCAGAACCACGGCTTGGGCGTATAGGCCACGTCGCGCCCTAGGATGTTCAGAGCAGCATTTTCTGCTTGGTCAATCGCGTTCCCAACGCTTTCGACCCGGACCCGTTGACCGTTAAAAAGACAAGATGCGCAGTCGCCTGCAGCCCAGACATATGGATCAGAAGTCCGGCTGTGTTCATCACAGGCAATGCCATTGTCGATTGTCAGCCCGGCCGCTTCGGCCAACGTCGTGGCGGGGTTGATCCCAACGCCAACGACAGCAAAATCCAGATCCAGAACCGTGCCATCTGACAACTCTGCACCGGTTAGCCTGTCCGTTCCGATCAAACGGTTCAGTCCGACACCTTCGCGAATGTCGACGCCATGGGTGCCATGAAGCTTGCGAAAATAGGCCGAGGTTTCGGGCGCGGCAACCCGTTGCAAGATGCGGTCGGCCATTTCAACCAGCGTGACGTTCACACCGCGTTTGGCCGCGACGGCAGCAGCTTCAAGCCCGATATATCCGCCGCCGATGATCAATGCGCGTGCGCCGTTGCGAAAGGCAGGGGCCATCGCATCCGCATCAGCCAGATCGCGCACGGTAAAGACGTTGTCCAAGGTCCCACCGATGCTTGCTGGCAGGGTGCGCGGGTGCGCCCCGGTGGTCAGTGCCAATGCGTCGTATGTCAGCACGCTCTTGTCGTTCAGGGTGATCTGCCTGTTTGCCGGGTCGATTGCCACGACGCGGGTATCAAGGCGCAGGTCGATGTTTTGTTCTGCATAAAAGCTTTCTGGCCGCAGATAGAGCCTCTCTTCGGTCATCTCGCCCAAAAGGTAGGCTTTGGACAATGGCGGACGTTGATAAGGCGGTCCGGTTTCACCGCCGATCAAGGTGATCTGCCCTTCAAATCCTTCCGAGCGCAGTTTGGCGACAAGGCTTGCCCCAGCCTGTCCGGCACCAATGACGACGACATGTTTCATAGCGGCTTTCCCTTACCTTCGCGGACCCTATATGGCTGAGGGATGATGATGCAAATGTCTAAAAGGAACTGCGACATGACGATCTCTACAGGCGACACATTGCCCGACGCAACCGTACTTGTGATGGGGGAAAACGGGCCAGAGCCTGTGAAGATGGCTGAGAAGCTGAAAGGTCGCAACGTCGTGATCTTTGGCCTGCCCGGCGCGTTCACTGGCACATGCACCACAGCCCATCTGCCCAGCTTTATGCGGACCCGCGAACAGTTTGCGGCCAAAGGCGTGGACGAGGTCATCTGCATCGCAGTTAACGACCCCTTCGTGATGCAAGCCTGGGCAGATGCAACCGGCGCAGAAGAGGCTGGCGTGACCTTGCTGGGTGACGCCGAAAGCAACTTCACCAAGGCAATTGGCATGAACTTTTCGGCCAGCCCGGTGGGCTTTGTCGAACGTTCAGCACGGTATTCCTTGTATGCCGAAGACGGCGTCGTGAAAGTCTTCAACTCTGGCGACAAACCCGGCGAATGCGAAATTTCTGCGGGCGAGACCCTGCTGGCGCAAATCTGAAATCAACGGGCCGGAGCACGCTCAGGCCCGTTATCCTTCTGCATTGATGTTGACGATGGTGCGGGTCGGGAAGGGGATGTCGACCCCGGCCTTATCAAGCGCTTCTTTGACTTGCCGTTTCATGTCGGCCTGATAGGCGAAATAGTCGCCACGCTTGCACCAGACGCGCACCAGAAAATCAACCGAACTGGTGTTGAGGTTGTTGACCTGAATGAACGGTTCGGGATTTTTCAGGCTGCGTGGATCGGCCATGATGGTGTCATGGATCACCTGTTCGGCGGTTGCCAAATCTGCCCCGTAGCCCACGCCGAATGTCCATTCGGCGCGCCGCGTATCATAGACGGAATAGTTGGTGATCGTGTTGCCCCAAACCTGCGCGTTGGGGATGATGATCTGCACGTTGTCGATGCTTGCCAGCTCTGTAAAGTTCAGTGTGATGTCCTTCACCGTGCCCATTTGTCCGTTCACATCGACGAAATCGCCCAGTTTGATCGGGCGAAAGAAGATGATCATCACACCCGCTGCAACGTTTGAAAGCGTGCCTTGCAACGCCAGACCAATCGCGAGACCGGCAGCACCGATGACAGCGACGATAGAGGTCGTCTGTATCCCAAAGGTGTTGAGCACAAACAGGAGCGCAAAGCCGAACACGACATACCGCGCGATGTTGCCCAAAAAGTTGAACAAAGTCGGATCGAGGTGGTCGTGCTTTTCGCCAAGGCCCCGGATACGGCGCGATATCCAACCGGCCACCACGAAGCCAAGGAAAAGGATCGCAATCGCCGCCAGCACATTGCCTAGCACTGCGACCAAAAAGTCCAATGTCATAAGGTCCATGATCGATTTGCCGTCGATCAGTGGCGTATTCAGTATTCTGTCCATCAACCCGCCAATGCGTCCATCTTCTGCGCCAGTTTCGCGTCAAGCGTGCTCAGACCACCTGTGTCGTGCGTGGTCAAGACCACCTCGACCGTCTTGTAGACATTGGACCATTCAGGATGATGGTTCAGCTTTTCCGCCCAAATGGCGGATTGGGTCATAAAGCCGAATGCTTCAACGAAGTTTTTGAAGATAAAGGTCTTTTTGACCGCGTCACGGTCGTCAACCATGGTCCATCCTGCATCCATCAGGGCACTGCGGCCCGCGTCATCCAATGCGTCAGTCATTGCTGTTCCTCTCTGTTGTCTTTGCGGAAGGGTCCATAGCTGGTCAGCACCTCGATTTCATGGTCGATCGCGTCGCGTTCAGCCGCAAGATAGCGCTGAATGGCGTCCCGAAACCCGGGATCAGCGAACCAGTGTACGGAGTGGGTGGTCACTGGCAAATAGCCGCGCGCCAGCTTGTGTTCACCTTGTGCGCCCGCCTCGACCCGCGCCATGCCATGAGCAATCGCAAAGTCGATGGCTCGATAATAGCACAACTCAAAGTGCAGGGCCGGGTGGTGCGCGGTGCAACCCCAATAGCGGCCAAAGAGGGTATCTCGCCCGATCATGTTAAGCGCTCCGGCAATTGGTTCGCCATCCCGCACTGCCAAAACTAAAAGGATGTCGTCGCGCAAATGCCCGTGGACCTCTTCAAAAAAGGCGCGGGTCAGATAAGGCGTGCCCCATTTGCGGTTGCCCGTGTCCTGATAAAACCGCCAAAAGGCATCCCAATGATGTGGCTGAATCGCGTCTCCGGTCAGTTCCACGATTTCTCCACCAAACCCTTGGGCCGTTGCGCGTTCTTTACGGATGTTCTTGCGCTTGCGGCTGGAAAGATCGGCGAGGAAGCCTTCAAAGTCGGCGTATCCGTTGTTTCCCCAGTGGAATTGTTGGCCTGTACGGTGCAATAGACCCATTTCCGCAGCCGCGATCGCCTCGGCTTCTGTGCAGAAAGTCACATGTAGCGAAGACAATTCGTTATCGCTGGCGATCTGCACGGCACCCTGAACCAGCGCGCCCATCCCCACAGCCTCAAAGCCCGGGCGCGTCAAGAAACGACGTCCGGTCGCCGGTGTAAAGGGCACGGCAATCTGGAGTTTTGGGTAGTATCTGCCGCCTGCGTTTTCATACGCATGGGCCCAATTGAAATCGAAAATATATTCGCCCTGGCTGTGGCCTTTTGCATAAAGCGGCGCAACGGCAATGACCTGACCGTCAATTCTGGCCTCAAGATACCGCGGCTGCCATCCTGTGCCCGTACCAACCGACCCACTGTCTTCCAACGCTTTGAGGAAGCGGTAAGTTGTAAAAGGGTCTATCGGTCGCCCCGTTGCGCCTTCAGGACATGCACAGGCATCCCAGTCAGCCGCGCTGATGCTGTCCAGTGAGGCGTGGGCTGCAATTTCGATAGGCGCGTCGCTCATAGACCTAACCTGTGCGGCAAGCGGCGTCGGTCAAGCGGCGTAGCCTTCAAAAGTGACGTTATCCGCCACTTTGCGAGCCTCGGCCTCCATCTCGGCCGAAGTGACGGTCCAACACAGAATTTTTGCGCCCTGCTGTTTGATTTCTGCGATGCGGGCTGCAGACAAGTTCGCGACGTTGTGGCTCACAAAGCAGGCATCGACAGCATCAAAGTCTGGTATTTGCGCAAGACGCTTGCGGGTGCCGTCCGGGATTGTGGGCCAATCCTTTGACTTGAAAGGGTCCGTCACCAGCCCGCGTGGTACCGCGGGCAAAAGCCGCGCGAATTCGCTGATATGATGAGGGTTGAAGGACATGACCGCCACATCACCTTTGTACCCATGGAGTAAGGCCGCGACCGCACCGCTTAGACCGCCGATCTGCGGGCCAAGCCCGCCATCCTGGTCCTTAATCTCAATCAGCAGCGGCGCAGCACCTGCAACAAGTTCCAACACGTCTTTCAGCGTTGGAATCATGCCACGATCATCTTTCAATTGGATGCTTGCCAGTTCTTCCGCGCGGCGCTGGGCCACAGGGCCCTTGGCCGGTGTGAGGCGCGACAGGTCATAGTCATGAAAGACCATCGGAACACCATCGCGAGATACCTGAATATCAATCTCGATCCCATAGCCTGCATCCATCGCCGCCACGATCGAGCTGATGCTGTTTTCCACGCGGCCCTTGGCGCGGTTGTGAAAGCCGCGATGCGCGATGGGTCGATCCAGATAGACAGCAGGCAGGGTCATGCGATTTCGAAGATGCCTTCTATTTCAACCGTGACACCGAGCGGCAGTGATGCCGCACTGACGGCAGAGCGCGCATGACGTCCTTTGTCCCCCAAAGCCGCGACCAAAAAGTCGGATGCGCCATTGATGACCTTGGGCTGATCAGTGAAGTCAGCTGTTGAATTCACGAACCCGACCAGTTTGACGACACGCACAAGACGGTCGATGTCACCGCCGCAAGCAGCTTTGAGTTGCGCCAGCAGGCTGATGGCACAGGTTTGGGCTGCGGCAGCGCCATCTTCCACCGAGACACCATCACCCAGTTTACCAGTCAGCAGACCCTCTGGCCCCTGGCTGATCTGCCCCGAAACGTAGACCGTGTTCCCGGTGACCACAAAGGGCACGTAATTTGCCGCAGGCGCGGGCGCGTCGGGCAGGGTGACGCCGAGTTTGGACAGGCGGGTTTCGATGTCAGACATGTGAATGCTCCTTGATGCTTGCCCGGACGCTAGACCGGGTGCGCCGCGGGTGCAATCAGGACTCGCGGAAGGCCTTGGCGAAATAATCCGACAGCGGTTTCAAGAGATAGTTCATCGGGCTGCGATCAGCCGTGCGCACGAAAGCCTCAACCGGCATGCCAGGGATCAGCGTTGTTCCCTCGGGGAGCTTTTCGATTTCGCCCTCATTCATTTGAACTTCGGCCCGATAATACGACAGCCCGGCGCTGTCGTCCTGAAACGCATCTGCCGACACAAGCGTGACGGTACCTTTAAGTTCTGGCGTGCGGCGCTGGTCCAGCGCGGAAAACCGCAACGTGACGTCCTGTCCCACGTTGATTTGGTCGATATCGGTCAGTTGCACCTGCGTCGCGATCACGAGCGGCCGGTCTTGCGGTACGATGAAGAGCACAGGATCAGCTGGTCGAATGACCGAGCGTGGGGCAAAGATTTGCAAGCCATAGACAACGCCTGACACCGGCGCCCGAATATCGAGCCGCTCAAGCTGCGTGCGTAGGGTGCGCCGGCGTTCAGAGAGTTCAAGTTGCGTGTATTGCAGATCGCGCAGCTGGGTAATGGCCTCTTCCCGGCGGGTGGTCGTCAAGCCAAGTATCTGGATCTCGATCTCGGTCATCCGTTCACCTGCCTGCGCGGCCGAAGCGGTCAGTTCACCGACGCGGCCCAGCAGGCTCGCCTCTTCCCGTTGTAAGGCCAGCACGCGGCTTGCCTGCGCCAGACCGCGATCAAGCAGTGACTGCTGGTCAGCAAGTTCTTCGGCAATCAGGTCGCGCTGGGTCGATAGCGCGACTTGTTGCGCCTCGATGCCCGCCATCTGGCTGGCGATCTGCGCGCGCTGTTGTGTCAGTTGCTCTGTTGCCCGCGCGATGGATTCGCCGCGTGCCTCAAAAAGCCGGGCCTGACCTTCCATCAGTTCGGCCGCATCCGCGCCGCCTTCATCCAGAATGGGGTCAAACGTCAACTCGGCTTCGCCGTCACGTTCTGCCTTGAGCCGCGCCATGCGCGCCAGGATCTCGAACAATTGCCCTTCGACGATCGCCAGTTCGGACGTCAAGATTGAGCTGTCGAGCCGGATGAGCAGCGCGCCTTCGGGCACCGTGTCGCCTTCATCCACAAGGATTTCCGCGACAACGCCACCATCAAGGTGTTGTACCACCTGCCTGTTGCGGTCGACCTCAATCTGGCCTGACGTGATGACCGCGCCGGTGATCTGGGCCATGACGGACCAGGTGCCAAATCCGCCCACAAGGATCAGCAGGGCAATCAGACCAAGAGTCATGGGCCGTGTCGCCGACCATCGCTGCTTGTGATCTTCGGTCATGACACGCCCCCTGCCTTGCCAGCACTTTGCGTGATTGCCTGGGCATTCTTGACAACTTCGCGCATCACTTCGTCCTTGGGGCCAAAAGCGCGTTTGGCACCATTTTCGATCACCAGCAGCATGTCACATTCCTGAATGGCGGCCGGGCGGTGGGCCATGATGAAGACGGCCTTGCCGCGCTGCTTGGCGACCTTGATCGCATCGTTCAGCGCCAGGGAACCATCGTTGTCGAGGTTGGAGTTCGGCTCATCTAGCACAAGTATCACCGGGTCGCTGTACATCGCACGGGCCAGCCCGACACGCTGAATCTGACCGCCGGAAAGCCGACCGCCATTGGCGCTGACGCGGGTATCATAGCCGTCAGGCAGCTTCAGGATCATCTCATGAGCGGCGGCCTTCTTGGCGGCCTCGACCACAGCGGTATCGTCTGGTGTCTTGGACATCCGTGCGATGTTTTCCTTGATCGTCCCGTCAAACAGCTGAACACGCTGCGGCAGATATCCAATATGTTGGCCCAGAACATCGGGGTCGTATTGATCCAACGCTGCGCCATCCAATCGGATTTTGCCACCTGCCGGTTTCCAAACGCCGGTCAGGGCCCGCGCAAGTGTCGATTTTCCGGCGCCAGAGGTGCCGATCACGCCGACGGCCTGTCCAGGTTTGACTTCGAAAGAGATCATGCGCAGCGCGGCCTGCTGTTCGCCCGGAGGGATGACAGTAACCTGATCGGCAACCAGACGCGCCTGTGGTTGTGGCAGCGCCGTGCGGGGCTCATCTTCTGGGACTGCACCAAGCAGAACGGCAAGACGGGCCCAGCCTTCGCGGCCTTTCTGGAAGTTAGCCCATTGGCCCACAATCATCTCAATTGGGGCAAGCGCGCGGCCCAGCAGGATCGAACCGGCGATCATCGCGCCCGGCGTCAATTCTCCCTGCAAAACCAGATAGGCACCAAGACCAAGCATTGCGGATTGCAGAAACAATCGGAACGCCTTGGTGAGAGAGGTAAACGTGCCGGCCGAATCCGCCGCGCCAATCGTCGCATCAAGGGACGATCCACGGGCCACTTGCCAGCGATCAAACGCCGCTTCACGCATGCCGAGCGAATGCACCATCTCACTTTCATTGCGGATTTGCGCGCCCAAGGCCTCTGACTGGAATGACGCGGCATTTGCCCTTTCCAGCGGTTTGCGGGTCGTCAACTGGTTGGCGATGGCGATGCAGATCAGGATCACACCACCAACTAGACCCAAGATGCCCATCAGCGGGTGAAAGATGAAAATGCCCAAGAAGAAAAGCGGCGCAAAGGGCAAATCAAATACGGCCATCAGTGCGGGCGAGGTGATCAGTCGCTGAACCGCCTCCAGATCGCGTAAACCGGTCGCGGCCTCCTGCGGGGCGCGGTTCAGTGTCGTTGCTTTCAGGACTGCGGAAAAGACGCGCCGATCGAGCCGCGCCTGAAACCGCGCACCGACGCGGGCCATGACCCGGCTGCGCACAAAGTCCAGTATGCCCATCATCGCATAAAGAAAGGCGACAAGGACCGACAATGCGATCAGCGTTTCAAGGCTGCCGCTGCCCAAGACCCTGTCATAAACGTTGAGCATATAAAGCGGGCCGGTCAGCATCAGCAGGTTCACGACAAGGCTGAAAACGGCAACCATCCAGTAAAGGTGGCGGCTTTCGCGTCTTGCGGCCGTCAGTTCTGCCCGGCCTTCGTTCGTTTGGTGGTCTGCCATCTTTGTTCGTCCGTTTGCCCTATTGGGTCTATCTGACTGTTATTGTGCTCGGTTTAGCGACAATTGCAGGATCAATCACGCGCAAATCGATGTTATTTGATTTTCTGCCCTGTAGGGTCACATGATTAACGCAAGTTGATTGGGGTTTCGTTATGTCTTTGCTGTCAATTCCGCGCGCGGCGCTCGTTTTTGTCGTCATCCCGTGTGTCCTTTTTGCCGGACCCTACGACGGTGTCTATAAACAAACCGCCAATGCCGAATGCAGTTTGGTGGGTGTCGATGGTGGCGCAGTCGAGATCCGAGAAGGGATCTTTTACGGTGTCGAGGTTGAGTGCCGCATGACCCGGCCGGTCAATGTGATCGACATGGATGCCACGCTTTATACCATGCAATGTTCGGGCGAGGATCAGGCGTGGACCGAACGGGCGATGATGATGAAGCCAGCCGAAGAGGCGGGCCTGATCATGATCTGGGACGGCTATGCCTTTGCATATGAGGCCTGCGTCAAGCCCGAATAGACGACTATTCCCCCAGTCCGCCGAGGATATTATCAAGCACGTTCAGGATTTCCTGATCGGCGACGATTTCTCCACCCGTGATCGTTCCGACCCCGGAGGCGGCAGCGGGGGCCTGCATCGGCAGACGCGTTGGCTGCCAGCCAGCCGTGATCCGTGTCATCGTCTCGCGCCAGATATCGGCCGGTAATCCGCCGCCGGTGACACCTGACATCGGGCGGTTGTCGTCATAGCCCATCCAGACACCGGTGACGTAATCCCCAGTGAAGCCGATGAACCACGCATCGCGTTGCGAATTTGTCGTGCCGGACTTGCCCGCGATCTGCCAGCCTTCCATCTGCGCCCGGGTTCCGGTGCCGTATTCGACCACCTGACTGAGCATCCAGGTCAACTGACGCGCTGCACTTTCGTTGATCACACGTTCACCGATCCCGGCGCCTGCGTTGGTCATCAGCGGTTCAGGTTCACCCTGAAGCCGCAGATCGGTCAGGCCGTAGGGGATCACCGCAGAACCACCATTCAGGAACCCGGCATAGGCACCTGTCATTTCGATCAGTGTGCTTTCAGAAACGCCGAGGGCAAGCGCGGGGCCTGCGGCCAGATCGCTGTCGATGCCAAAGCCCTGCGCAACTTGCCGGACCAACTCCCTGCCCACCTCTTCCGACAGAACCACCGCCGGGATGTTCCGGCTTTCCGCCAGCGATTGCGTCAATGTGATCGGGCCCTTGAACTGGCGGTCGTAGTTCTTGGGTTCCCACGGACCAGAACCTGGCACGGTGATCGTCAAAGGCTCATCATTGATTGTATCGTTGGGAGAAAAGCCGAGCTCAAGCGCAGTCGCAAAGATGAAAGGCTTGAAGGCCGAGCCGGTTTGCCGATTGGCCTGTGTCGCCCGGTTAAACGCACCAGAGGCCCGCACATCACGCCCGCCGACCATGGCACGCACAGCACCATCGGGTGACATGACGACGATAGCGGCCTCAGCCTCTGACCCTTCGCGGACCTTGTTTTCAAAGACCCACAGCAGAGCCTCTTCCGCTGCGGTCTGGATGTCCTGATCCAGCGTCGTTTTGACGATGATGTCCTCGGTTGTGTCGTTGGTCAGGAAGTCAGGAATGCCATCAAGCGCCCAGTCGGCAAAGTAGCCACCAGCGTTAGCAGCAGCTGCCGTGCCAAGCACTGCGGGATTGGCCAAAGCCTCATCCGCGGCGCTTTTGGACAGGTAGCCCTGATCACGCATCAGCGCGATAACCGTGGATGCACGGCTTTGGGCGCGTTCCAGGTTGGACAACGGGTTGTCTCGTGAAGGCGACCTGATCACGCCGGCAAGCATAGCGCCTTGGGCTGGGGTGACTTCACGCGCGGTAATTCCAAAGAAACGCTGCGCTGCGGCCTCTGCACCGCGCGCCCCACCGCCCATATAGACCCGATTGAGGTAGATCGTCAGGATATCTTCTTTCGAGAACTTGGCCTCTAATGCCATGGCAAAGGCCGCTTCTTTGATTTTGCGCCACAAGGTGGTCCGACGACAGTCCTGTTCATAGGCGCGTTCGGTTTCCCATTTGGTGGGATCAAACGGGACGCCGTTACACAGCAGCTTCGCTGTCTGTTGAGAAATGGATGAACCACCCGCTCCGGACAGCGGGTTTCGGCCCTGGCTATAGTTGCGATACATCGCAGCCACGGTGGCGTAGGGATCTACGCCGATGTGCCAGAAGGCATAAAACCGTTTGTCCTCTGTCGCGACAACGGCGTTGCGCAAATGCGGGCTCACGGTCTCAGCGGTGATCATGCCGCCAAAAAGCTCCCCTCGGGAGGCAAAGCGCGCGCCTTCGCGGTCTTGCAAGATCACCGACCCACGAGTGCGGGCATCGACAAGCTCTGTGATGGGCGGCAGCTGGCTGGCGTAAAACAGGACCCCTAGTCCTATGAGCAGGGACACGACCAACCCCAAGCGCCATGTCAGACGCCAGACGATCCGGAAAAGCCAAACAAACGGCGACAGCAGCCAGCCGAGTATGCCGCGCCGCTTGGTCGACCTGCGCGGTTTGCTCCGCCGCTTGGCTTTGCGTGCGGGGGCAGCTTTGCGCTTGGGTTTTGCCTTTGAATTGGAATAGCGCTTGTCGGCCACAAGTGGCCCGCGTTTCCCGCCTTGTCCGGTCATCTGCGTCTCAATCGTTCTTGTCGTTTTGCCTGATACTAGCGGCTGGCGTTCGACTTGTCCCGCGCCCTTCTGGGCAATGTGTCGTTTTTTGCCCTGCTGAAAAATGAGGCGATTGAGGGTATTTGTGCAAAAATTGTGCAAACTGGCCGGATTCACCCCCTCTAAAGTGCCCCTGTTTCCTTGTTCAACAGGTCTTAACCGCTCTTTCTCCCCTCAACCGCGCGGCATCTTGCCGACGGATTCTTGTGAAAGAAAGACAAGGGGAAGCACGTGAAACTCATCATCGCAACGATCAAACCGTTCAAGCTGGAGGAGGTCCGCGAGGCGCTGACCGCCGCTGGTGTGCGCGGCATGATGGTGTCCGAGATCAAGGGCTTCGGCTCTCAATCGGGCCATACCGAAATCTATCGCGGCGCAGAATACGCCGTGAACTTTGTGCCGAAGGTCAAGCTTGAAATCGTGGTGCCCGATGCGGTCGCCGAGCAAGTCGTGACCACAATCGCCACAACCGCCAAGACCGACAAAATCGGTGACGGCAAAATCTTCGTGCTCGACGTGGAAAGCGCGCTGCGCGTCCGCACGGGCGAGCTGAACGACGACGCACTGTAACCAGTGACCGGGACAAGGGAAAATATGATGAAAATCACAAAGACACTCATGGTTGGTACCGCGCTTATGCTGCTACCGACCCTGGCGATGGCGCAGGATGCGCCTATGGCCGTTCCGACCAACACGGTCTGGATCCTCAACTCGCTGCTGTTTCTGATCGGTGGCTTCCTTGTGTTCTGGATGGCGGCAGGCTTCGCCATGCTCGAAGGCGGTCTGGTCCGTTCCAAGAACGTAACCATGCAGATGACCAAGAACGTCGCGCTCTTTTCGCTGGCGTCCATCTTCTATTACCTGATCGGCTACAACCTGATGTACCCGCTTGGCGATTGGATGATCGGGTCCGATGAAACCGGTGGTTACCTGTCCGCACTGTGGGGTCCTGGCGTGCTTGAAGCCGTGGGCGTTGGCGCAGACGCTGTCGACGACTATAGCTACGCCTCAACCGGTTCGGATTTCTTCTTTCAGTTGATGTTCTGTGCAGCGACCGCTTCTATCGTGTCGGGTGCGCTGGCTGAGCGGATCAAACTTTGGCCGTTCCTGATCTTCACGGTCATCCTGACCTCGATCATCTATCCGATTCAGGCGTCCTGGAAATGGGGCGGTGGTTTCCTTGACAGCCAGTACGGCTTCCTCGACTTCGCCGGTTCGACTGTCGTGCACTCTGTTGGAGGCTGGGCTGCTTTGGTCGGCGCGATCATCCTTGGGCCACGCATCGGCAAATACAAAGACGGCAAGACAGTGCCGATCATGGGTTCCAACCTTCAGATGGCCACCTTGGGTACATTCATCCTGTGGCTGGGTTGGTTCGGTTTCAACGGCGGCTCTCAGCTTGCGATGGGCTCGATTGGCGACGTGGCTGACGTCAGCCGGATCTTTGCAAACACCAACACGGCTGCCGCCGGTGGTGCGATTGCAGCGCTGATCCTGACGCAGATCATGTACAAAAAGCCTGACCTGACCATGGTTCTGAACGGTGCGTTGGCTGGTCTGGTTTCCATCACGGCAGAGCCGCTGACACCATCCTTGGGTGCGGCAACGCTGATCGGTGCTGTTGGTGGCGTGATCGTGGTCTTCGCTGTGCCGTTCCTGGATAAGCTCAAGATTGACGACGTGGTCGGCGCAATCCCTGTTCACCTCTTTGCAGGTATCTGGGGCACGATGGCGGTACTGCTCACCAACTCCGACGCGACCTTCATGGGTCAGCTTCTGCCAATCATCATCGTGGGCGTCTTTGTTGTCATCACCAGCGCGGTGGTTTGGATCATCCTCAAGTCGACGATGGGCATCCGTGTCAGCGAAGAGGCGGAGGTGGCCGGCCTTGATGGCGCCGAGATGGGCATGGAGGCCTATCCCGAGTTCACCAGAGGCTAATCCTTCGGGACAAAAGTTCCTCCCTGGCCCGGGCGCAGCAATGTGTCCGGGCTTTTTTGTCGCCAGCTTGCTGGCGATAATCACGCGTCAAACTGGCCATATGCACACGATCCTTGCGCGATGTAGAGGGCAGGTAAGGAAATGCGCTGAGACATCCCTATAAAAGCGACGGAATATAGCGCGACACATGATTCTGCTGACGGAGACCCGATATGATCCAGACACCTTATCTTTTGTTTCTTGGCGATGCGCCTGATCAGCTGGCCGCAAAAGTGGCGCAGGGCATCAAGGACTGGAACCCTGATGCTGCCGTCGGCCAATACCGGATGCCCGGTTGTGGTGCTGATGTAGGCTTGACCGATATGACCCTGGAAGAGGCGAAGGCAGCTGGGGCCAAGACTGTGGTCGTAGGTGTCGCGAACCGGGGCGGCGTGATCTCTCAGGCGTGGCAGGACGTGCTGGTCAAGGCGCTGCAGATGGGGTTCGATCTGGCCTCCGGCCTGCACAACCTGTTACGGGACGAAGATGCGCTTGTGGCGGCCGCCCGGGTGGCAGGCATGACGTTGCACGACGTGCGCATTCCCTCTGTGGCCTATCCGATCGCCAATGGCGTAAAGCGGACCGGCAAGCGTTGTCTGGCGGTCGGCACTGATTGTTCCGTCGGCAAGATGTACACTGGCCTTGCCATGGATGCCGAGATGAAAAAGCGCGGAATGAAGTCAACGTTCCGCCCAACCGGCCAGACCGGAATCCTGATCACCGGCGGTGGCGTGCCGCTTGATGCCGTGATTGCCGACTTTATGGCGGGTGCCGTTGAATACCTCACGCCGGACAATGACGCGGATCACTGGGATCATATCGAAGGGCAGGGCAGTCTCTACCATGTCAGCTATTCCGGCGTGACCATGGCCCTGATCCACGGTGGCCAGCCCGACGCACTGATCCTCGCGCATGAACCGACGCGGACACACATGCGCGGCCTGCCGGATTATGAGCTGCCAACGCTGGAGAACCTGCGCGACAAGGCGCTGCCCTTGGCGCAGATCGCGAACCCGGCCTGCGTTGTGGCTGGCATTTCCGTCAACACCCAGCACCTCGCGGCAGACAAGTTCGAGGATTACCTCAAAGAGGTTGAGGATCGCATGGGGCTTCCGACTGTTGATCCGTTCCGACAGGGTGCCGGGCGACTGGTGGATGCCCTAGAGGCGATCTAGGATCGCCAGCGCGTGCCGCGAGAGGGGGAAGAGTTTTCGAAGAAAATTCTTGCCTCCGGCGGAAGTATTTTTGACCAGAAGAAGGACCGGTCATGCAAATTGAAGTGACCCGGGATGTGTTCCAACTTGCGCAGGTCTTCACGATCAGCCGCGGCTCGCGCACGCAGGCAGAAGTGCTAACGGTCACGGCGACGCAGGACGGGCAGACCGGTTGGGGTGAATGCGTGCCCTATGCACGCTATGGCGAAACGCTTGAAAGTGTGACCGTTCAGATCAGCGGTTTTTCTGGTCGCTGGTGTGATCTGCCAGACGAACTGCCAGCGGGTGCCGCGCGCAACGCACTTGATTGCGCGTTGTGGGATCATGCCGCCAAGTTGGCTGGAAAGCGCGTGTGGGATCTTTTGGATCTACCATCCCCGTCGCCGGAGATAACTGCCTATACGCTGTCGCTTGATACGCCAGAGGCGATGCAGGCGCAGGCCGCGGAGAACGCCCACCGGCCTTTGTTGAAGATCAAGCTGGGCACACCAGATGATATGCCGCGGCTTGAGGCCGTGCGCCGTGGCGCGCCACAGACGCCGATCATCATTGATGCGAACGAAGGATGGACTGCAGATGTCTATGCAGAGCTTGCTCCACATCTGATCGCGCTCGGCGTCAAAATGGTAGAACAACCTCTGCCCGCCGGAGACGACGACATGCTGGCCGAAATCGCGCGACCGTTACCTGTTTGCGCGGACGAGTCCTGTCATGATCGCGCCAGCCTGCCCGCACTCAAGGGCAAGTACGATATGGTCAACATCAAGCTCGACAAGGCGGGCGGTCTGACCGAAGCGCTGGCGCTTAAGGCCCAGGCACTGGCAGAAGGCTATCAGGTGATGGTCGGCTGTATGGTGGGATCATCGTTGGCCATGGCGCCCGCGACGATACTGGCGCAGGGCGTGGCCTTTACGGACCTTGACGGCCCGCTGCTATTGGCCGAAGACCGCAAAGAACCTTTGATTTTTGATGCAGATGGGGTCCATGCCCCCACTGCCGCACTATGGGGATGACCATGCGCACCGTTTATCTGAATGGCGATTATCTGCCCGAAACCGAAGCCAAGGTTTCCATTTTTGACCGCGGGTTCCTGATGGCCGATGGCGTCTATGAGGTGACAAGCGTTCTGGACGGTAAACTGATTGACTTTGATGGCCACGCCAAGCGGCTTGAGCGGTCGTTGAACGAGCTTGAGATGCGCAGCCCGATCAGCATGGAAGAATTGTTGGACGTCCACCGCGAATTGGTACGCATCAACGAGATCGACGAGGGCATGATCTACCTGCAGATCACCCGCGGTGCGCCCGGCGACCGCGACTTTGCCTATCCACCAGAAGACACGGAGCCGACCATCGTGCTCTTTACTCAGAACAAGCCGGGCCTTGCCAACTCGCCCGCCGCGAAGAAGGGCATGAAGGTGATCTCGATTGCCGATCAGCGCTGGGGGCGTCGCGACATCAAGACGGTGCAACTGTTGTATCCGTCGATGGGCAAGATGATGGCCAAGGCCGCAGGCTGCGATGACGCATGGATGGTCGAGGACGGCGCCGTGACAGAAGGCACGTCCAACAATGCCTATATCGTCAAAGGCAACACGATCATCACGCGGCAACTGTCGAACGATATCCTGCATGGGATCACCCGCGCTGCTGTGCTGCGGTTCGCCAAAGAGGCACAAATGAAGGTCGAAGAACGCCCCTTCACCATTGCCGAGGCGCAGGAGGCCGACGAGGCCTTTATCACCTCTGCCAGCACGTTTGTGATGCCGGTGGTCGAGATTGATGGCACGATGCTTGGCGACGGTACGCCGGGACCGGTCGCCGCACGTTTGCGCGAGATTTATCTGGATGAAAGCCGCAAGGCCGCAGTCTAGGCGTAGCTGCTGACTTGAACGGCCCGCGCGGGTATCTCGCTTGGGCGGAGCCCTTCGATCAGCGCAACTTCACTGCTGCCTACGAAAACGCGGGTGTCATCTCCGTCCCGCGCGAACCGTACCGTCAGATCATTCCCCTCGACGCCGATCTCAATCTGGTCACGTCCGGGTTCAAAGTCGGTGATGCGGACGATCGCGTCACCACGTGCGAATTCCTCGATATCAAAGACATCCTGGCCATGTCCGCCTGTCGCGATATCGCCATCGTCCAGGATAAGACGGTCGTCTCCATTACCTCCAAAAAGCACGTCTGACTTCGGATTATCCAAGTCGTATCCGTCGATGACATCCGCGCCGTCGCCGCCATAAAGCGTATCCGCCCCACCGCCACCTTCGATCAGATCGCGACCCATTCCGCCGCTTATTGTATCGTCGCCAAACCCACCCAGGACCCTGTCGTCGCCGCTTCCGGCCTGAACAGAGTTGTTGCCCCATCCGAGGCTGCCTTCTGCCGCGAAGGGATAGGTTGTGCGCAGGGAAATGTAGTCGTCACCAGCTCCAGTCGAAATCTCGTCATCGCCACGCGCGGCAAAAACCGCATCGTCGCCTGACCCGGTGCTGATCTGGTCATCGCCCTGGGTGCCCAGACGCAACGCCCCGGGGGTGACGGTCTGATCGGCGATGTCTTGTGCGCCAAAGAAGAAGTCCACGTCATCTGGATCGTTCACGCCTTCAATCCGGAGAATGACCTCCCCTCCAAGGCGCACATCAACGCCGCCGCCGTTCGACTCCAGCACCGGGTCTTGACCCTGGAATGCGAGCGGAACCGTGATGAAGATGCCTTCGCCGACTTCATAGTCGCTGATAACAGCCGGTTCGATTGGCCCGGCATTCAACACAACGAAAAAGGCATCCATGTCAGCCCCGCCGGAGAGCAGATCGCCATTGTCGCCTGCCACAACATCGCGACCATAACCGCCGTAGAGTTCGTCAGGGCTTTCAGCCTCTCCGTTGCCGTCGACCCCGTCAATCAAGTCCGCGCCAAGTTCGCCATAGATCGTGTTACGCCCAAGAAAATCGACCAGCGTATCCTCGCCATCACCGCCGCGAATGAAATCATCGCCCGCGACCTGTTCCGCATTTGGGGCGTCGATCCAAAAATTGGCGTCGCTGCCAGCACCTAGAAAGATGCGGTCGTCGCCCGGGCCGCCTGCAACCTGATCATTTCCATCTTCACCAAACAACCGATCGTTTGCAGCGCCACCGTCAGCGATATCGTCGCCGCCGCCCAATTCCAGCTGGTCGCGCCCGTCGGTCCCGATGACGCTATCACCATCGTCGCCAAAGCTTTGCAGGATCAGCAGTTGGTCGTCAGGATCAGATGTAAGTTTGCGCGTTGTGTCTGCATCCGCATCACCGTCATCACCTGATCCACCGTCGCCATGGTCAATGAACAACAGCCCAATTGCTGCCATCATTAAGAGCGGAACCGCAATAATATCCATGACCAAATAACCCGCATATGCGCTACATATCGTCTTCCACTACGCGCCCGGAACGAGGTCTTGTCAACGATGGTGTTTTCACTTTGGTCGTAGATCCGTGTGCAATCGCGCCGTTGACGCGGATTGAACCGAGATTGGCGACAATCAATCGGCGCGGGTTTCGTCGTCTTGTGGCGACAGATCGTACTTTGCTGTCAGCTTCCAGACGTGATCCGGCACCATATTCTTCATCTTTGCGGGTTCTTCCCGGCGCAGATGCAGCACCGTCTCCGCGGCCTTCATTTCAAGCCTCGCCTTGGCGAACTCCATTCCCCGCGGCCCGATCCGCGGCTGAAGCCAGGCCATCAGCGGGCGCAGCCAATCCGGCATCCGACGCAGGGGAAGGCCGCCGGCAGCAAGGCGCGTGTTTTCGATAAAGCCTTTAACAGCTGATCTGCGGTTGCCTCTTGTTCCTGGCGCTTGCAATGAAACCAGATCCCCAAGTCCGTCGAGCATTTCCCGCCCGCGCGCATTGCGCACGATCAGCCATTGGTCACCCTCACCCGCCATGTATCCGACGGTGATGTCTGCTAGCCGGTTTGTGTAATCAACGCAGGTGCGGCAGGTCAGCGGAAAGAAGTCGCGCGGCAAATCCGATAATGGGAGTTTCAGAAACGGGATCAGCCGTTGGCTGCCGTCCTCAAACCGCAGCTCAACGTGGTAGTCGGCCCGAAATTCCAGATAGGTCACTGTCTCGGGCGCACCGGTGAGGCGGGCCAGAAACCCATGAAAATTGGCCGTGGTCGTATTGTCTGAACAGGGCGTTCCAATCACATAAAGCCGTTCCAGACCCAGCTTTTGCTCGAGTGCGCGCAGGGCGTAGACTTGACACGGAATGCCGATCACAGCGAGCCGCTTGTGCCCTGCGGCTGCAGCAGGTTCCAAAAGCGCCAGCAAGGGCGCGTAACCCATCCGCATTCCGCGCGCCTGTTGCATATCTTCGGCTTGCGTAATGATCGCCGGGCGCGGTGCCCAGCGGTCGCTTTCGTCCGGCACCATGCACAGCACCGCGTCAACTTTGCCTTTGGCCAACAGATCAGCGGCCAATCCAGTGGTGATGCCGGTCCATTGTGCGCCTGTCGCGGGCTTTTTGAGTGCCGCACGATACATCGCTTGTTGCACCCCGAAGAAGGGGTCAGCAGACGCGCGCCCATGGACCTGTTTTTCAAGTCCGGGGTAGTCCGGCTTGATAAATTGACATGCCGCTCCGCAAGCGCCGGGGTTGGTCATGCGCGACACACCGCAATCTGTGCAAAGGCCGCGTGGGGCGGGTTTGGCAAAGTCGGGGGTGGTGACGCTCATATCCGCAGCCTGCCGCTGTCACAGCCACGTGTAAAGGTGGATCGACCGGGCTGTGCCCCTTCCCAATGCCGCACCTGCATTGTAAGAGGCGCGGACTCACCAAGGAGTAAGGACATGGGTTATAAAGTCGTTGTCGTCGGCGCCACGGGCAACGTGGGCCACGAAATGCTGAATATCCTCGCGGAACGTGGGTTCCCCGTGGACGAAATCGCAGTACTCGCCAGCCGCAAATCGCTGGGGACCGAGGTGACATTTGGCGACAAAACCCTGAAGACCAAAGACCTCGACACCTTCGACTTTACTGGTTGGGACATGTCGCTTTGGGCCGTCGGTTCCGATGCGACCAAGAAATACGCACCCAAGGCCGCCAAAGCCGGCTGCGTGGTCATCGATAACTCGTCGCTCTATCGTTACGATCCCGACGTGCCGCTGATCGTGCCAGAGGTGAACCCCGATGCCGTGCATGATTACGCAAAGAAAAACATCATCGCCAACCCCAACTGTTCCACCGCGCAGATGGTGGTGGCGCTGAAGCCCTTGCACGACCGCGCCACGATCAAACGGGTTGTTGTCAGCACGTATCAATCGGTGTCTGGTGCCGGTAAGGCGGGCATGGATGAGCTCTGGGATCAGACCAAAGGCATGTATGTGCCGGGGCAAGAAAAAGACCCTGATACGTTCACCAAGCAAATCGCTTTCAACGTCATTCCGCACATCGACGTCTTTATGGATGACGGATCCACCAAGGAAGAATGGAAGATGGTGGCCGAGACGAAAAAGATCGTCGACAAGGCGATCAAGGTCACAGCAACCTGCGTGCGCGTGCCGGTCATGGTCGGCCATTCCGAAGCAGTGAACATCGAGTTTGAAGACTTCCTTGACGAAGACGAGGCGCGCGACATCTTGCGCACAGCCCCGGGCATCATGGTCATCGATAAACGCGAAAACGGCGGCTACGTCACGCCCGTTGAATGTGTTGGCGACTATGCGACGTTCATCAGCCGCATCCGTCAGGATAGCACCATCGAAAATGGTTTGAACCTGTGGTGCGTCTCAGACAACCTGCGCAAGGGCGCTGCATTGAACGCAGTGCAGATTGCCGAACTGCTGGGACGCGAGTGCCTGAAGAAGGGTTAAGACCTACAACAACGTATTGAAAAGCCCCGCAGTCCTGCGGGGCTTTTTCTATAGTGGCTGGGACTTCTAAAATTCAACGCCGATTTGGGCCTTGATGCCGGACCGGAATGGGTGCTTGACCAGTTCCATCTCGGTCACCAGATCGGCAATCTCGATCAGGTCGTCATGTGCGTTGCGCCCTGTCAGTACCACATGAGTCATATCGGGCTTTTGCGTCGCCAGAAATTCGACCACCTCCGCGATATCGACATAGTTGTAACGGATGGCGATGTTGATCTCATCCAACAAAACCATGTGGTTACTTTCATCAAGGATCAGCTCCTTGGCTTTGGCCCAGGCGGCCTGCGCCATTTCGGTATCGCGTGTCTTGTCCTGCGTTTCCCAGGTGAAACCTTCGCCCATTGTGTGAAACGCGCAGGTGTCTGCGAACTTGCCCAGGATCAGGTCGCGTTCACCAGTGGACATCCCACCCTTGATGAACTGCACCACGGCGCATTTCATGTCATGGGCGATGCACCGAAAGATCATGCCGAACGCGGCAGAGCTTTTGCCCTTGCCCTTGCCCGTATGCACGATGATCAGGCCTTTCTTGTCGGTCTTGGTGGCCATGATCTTGTCGCGCGCGGCCTTCTTCTTGGCCATCTTGGTGGCGTGGCGGTCGGTGTCGTCGGTCATGCTGAGATCTCCCTTTGCGCAAGGTGTAGCGGGTCGCGGAAGTCAGGTAAATGTCGCGCAAGTCGCTGTGCGACTGTGGCCGTCCGGTCGCAGTGAACGTGCTTCTGCCGCGTGAGAGGTAACGAATGCTTAACCGGTCGGCGCCAATCTGGGTAGAACACCACAACAGCGGGAGAAGCAGCCGCTGACGCCAAGAAGAAAAAGAAAGACAACCGATGCGTATTTTTGTCCTTTGCATGTTCGCCACTTACGTTGGAACCGCCGCGCTTGCGACGGGGCTGTAACGGGGCCAGCAGGCCGACTATTCCCCTGACGCAGCGGCGCGGCGCGCCGTAGGACACGACCCAGACGAGTGGGAGTGTCAGTCATGATGAAATACGCGGTTACGGTTCTGTTTCTAAGCTATCTCGGCGTCGCGGCCTTGGCGGCTGGCGTCTGAGGATAGAGCATTTCGATCGGGCGCGCCGACACTGGCACGCCCGCTTCCGATCTTAGACGACGGCGAAATCGTCCAAGGTATAAGATGCCGCGAGGTCGATACCGCTGGCCAGTTCGGCCCCCACGGTGTCGTCCACCGCATAGCCGAGGTCCTTGAGCGCATCGAGCGACATCTGGCTGACGTGATTGCCGAAAAGATTGAAGACCGTGGTCATCAGCTCGTCACCATAGACCTCTTCCGACCAATGCCCCAGCGAGCCTTCGGTTTCCACCTGTGGGGCTGCCCCAGTGTTATCCAGCGCACCGCCGATGTAGCTGATCAGTGTTTCGCCATCCTTGGGGTTTTTCGTCGACAGATCAGGGATAAAGACAGGATCAGAAAGCAGGTCACGAACGCCGGGCACCTCCCAAAGTGTGCCAAAGCCCATGACGTGCAGGATTTCATGCAATGCAAGATCATCAAGGGTGCCTTGGGTCAAAAGCGTGTTCAGGTCGTTGATGTCGATGATCAATTCACCACTGACCGGAAGGCCATCAGGGCTGACCCCATCCGATGAGCGCACCGCGGTGGGTCGACCCTGACCGATGGTGCCACCGAAGGTGTCGATGTCCGACAGCGAAACGTCGATGACCAGTTCGTCAATCCCTTCGTCTTCGGGCAGGCCTTCGCTGATCAGGCGCGACAGATAGTCGGCAGTGGCAGCAAAGGCATTCATCGCTTCAAGCGTCCATGCCTCGCCCAGAAAGTTGAGCTGTATGTTGAAATAATCGGTATCAGTCGTGTCGGCCGCGCCGCTGGTATATGTGCCGGTCACGGTGGTGTCGCCGGTGTTTCCGCCGGGTTTACCGCCACCGCCGGGACCACCGCCGCCACCTTTGCCGTTACCGCCGGCAGCGGCCCATTGAAATTCGTCGTCACCGCTGTTCGCGGCCCAAAAATCCGGTCTGGCCATATGTCTGTCCCTTTGATGACGGCACGCGGTCTTGGACGCGCCTTTGTGTTGCCCCTACGTCAACACCGGCCATGATTGTGGCGAAAGTGCGGCCACCGGACGCATTGGACCGGTATTGTCCGCGATTGCGGGACGGTCGGGGGCAAACGGGACAATTGTCTCGGCTGTGTCCCTCTAGATGACGATCAGCTGTCGTCGATTAGACCTGCGATGCGTGCGCGGGCCGAGTTTGACTTGGGGGTCCACAGACCACGGTCGATTGCTTCGGACAGGCGTGCGGCGATATCGCGAAGCGCCGGGGCGTTCACGTCGGCGATAAACTCGCGTGTTGCGTCGTCCGCCAGATAAGCCTCTTCCACCAAATCAAAGTGATGGTTGCGCACGACCCCGGTCGTTGCGGCAAAGGCAAAAAGGTAGTCGACCGTTGCCGCCATTTCAAACGCGCCTTTGTAGCCGTGTCGCTTGACGCCATCGATCCACTTGGGGTTCACAACGCGAGACCGGACGACCCTGCCGATTTCATCCTCCAATGTGCGGATGACAGGACGTTCCGGGCGGGAATGGTCGTTGTGATAGATAGGCCGATCCTGACCTTGCAGGGTCGCAACAGCCGCCGCGGCGCCGCCTTCGAACTGATAGTAATCGTCACTATCCAAAACGTCGTGTTCTCGATTGTCCTGATTCTGGACAATAGCTTCGGCTTGCCTGAGGCGTGTTTCAAACGCGTCACGGTCCTGCTGACCTTCTGCGCGGGCATTGTAGGCGTAAGAGCCCCATTGCAGGTAGGCCTCTGCCAGATCAGCCTTGGACGCCCAGAGCTGTTCGTCGATCATGGCCTGAAGCCCCGCGCCATAAGCTCCGGGTTTCGAGCCGAAGACGCGTGATTGGCCTTCGCCCTTTGCGACCTGCGCCGCGGCCGGGTTCAGGTCGGCGGGTTCATCAAGGGATTGAACCTTGCGGGCTGCACTGTCGACCAGCGCGATAAGTTGGGGAAAGGCGTCGCGAAAGAAACCGGAGATGCGCAAGGTCACATCGACACGCGGGCGACCAAGGGCCGAGACCGGGATCACCTCAAATCCGGTCACGCGACGGTTTGCGGAATCCCACGTCGGCTTGCATCCCATCAGGGCCAGCGCCTGCGCGATATCATCGCCACCTGTGCGCATATTTGCGGTGCCCCAAGCGGTCAGCAACAGGCTGCGCGGCCAATCCCCATGGTCCTGAAGATGCTTTTCAATCAAAAGGTTGGCAGATTTCCATCCCAATGCCCAAGCCGTTGGCGTTGGTACCGCGCGGCTATCGACAGAGTAAAAGTTCTTGCCTGTGGGCAGGGTGTCCAATCGGCCCCGGGTGGGTGCGCCAGAGGGGCCGGGCGGGATCGCGCGGCCATCAAGCGCGGCCAGCAGGTTTGCGCCCTCATTCAGACCGCATCGGGCGATCGTCGGAACGATGTCGGATTTGATCGTGTCCAGAACGGCAGCGCTTTTTGGTCCCGGAGGGGCCGCGGCGCCGGTTACGAGGCGTTGCGAGAGATCTTCAAGCCTTTCGATCGTGTCGCCATTGGTGCGCCATATGCCCCCGATCAGCGTGTCGGGTTTTTCGGGTGCAGGGGCAGCCATGTCACAATCCAAAGGATCAATCGTCAGTACAAGGTCGACGGCCAATGCCCTCAGCAGTGACGCATTGGCGCCCTTGCCATCACCACGTGGAATCCTTGCCAATGCAATAGCAAGGTCGGTTTCCTGTTGCCCCGATGGTGACTGGCCAAAGATGTGCAGCCCGTCCCGGATCTGCGCTTCTTTCAACTCGCAAAGATAAGCGTCAAGCTTGGCTAAATCCGTGTCTTGTTCCCCGGTAAATCCAGCATCCTTCGAAAGACCTGTTACATCCGAAAGGGATAGGATTTCGCGACGCAAATGATCGATCCGGCGCGGATCAACGCCGGCGGCTTCGTAATATTCATCGACCAGCGCTTCAAGGTCGCGCAATGGCCCATAAGTCTCGGCTCTGGTCAGAGGTGGGGTCAGGTGATCCACGATCACGCCCGCAGCCCGCCGTTTGGCCTGCGTACCCTCGCCGGGATCGTTCACGATGAATGGGTAGACATGGGGTGTCGGCCCAAGGGTGATTTCCGGCCAGCTTGTCGCATCCAGCGCCAAGGCCTTTCCGGGCAACCATTCCAGGTTGCCGTGTTTGCCCACGTGCACAATGGCGTCAGCGCCCCAATGGTGCCGCAGCCAGTGATAAAAGGCGAGGTAGTTGTGCGGTGGGACAAGATCGGGGGAGTGATATGTTTCAGTCGGGTCAATGTTGTAGCCGCGTGCCGGTTGCAATCCAACGACCACATTGCCAAAGCGATGAAGCGAGAGCTTGAAGCCGAAATCCTTCGCGTCATCCCGCGCTGCGACATTGCTGGTTTCTGAGTCAGACCAGATAAAAGGGTCCTGCTCTGGCTTGCCCCAGTGTGTGCTCATTTGCTCTTTTGCGGACCAAGGCAGACTTTCAAAGTGTTCTTTGTAGATTTTGAGCGGCAGAAGTTCGCCGCCTGCCTTCTCGGCGCGGTCGGTAAGCCAGTTGGTGGGCCCCGACATAAGTTGGGCCATCAGGGCAGCAGCATCGGCTGGCGCATCGGTTTCATAACCCGCCTTTGCCAGCAGATTCATAACGTGGACTGTGGCGGCTGGCGTGTCGAGACCAACACCATTGGCGAGCCGCCCGTCCTTGTTGGGGTAGTTGGCAAGGATGAGTGCGATCTTGCGATCCTTGGGCGCTTTACGCCGCAGGCTGGACCAGTTTGCCGCCAGCTGCGTCACGAAATCAATCCGGTCACCGACACCTTGGTAAGTGGCGATGGGGCATTCGGTGGCCTCATCAAAGAAAGCCTCTGATTTGAAGGAAACGGCGCGAGACAAGATGCGGCCGTCAACTTCAGGCAGTGCGACGTTCATCGCGATGTCACGGGCCGACAGGCCTTGTGGGTTGTCGCGCCACGCGGTTTCGGTCGAACCAGAAAGGATGACCTGAAAAACCGGTGCGTCATTCGCCAAGAGCGGGTTGTCGGGGCTGTCATCGCCATCGTGCGGTGAGCCAACCGCAAAAGCGGTGCAGTTAAGGATAACCTCTGGCGGTGCAGAATCGAATAGATGGCCAAGGGTGGCCGAAGAAACCGGATCTTTCAGCGAAGCTACAAAGACAGGCAAGGGGTTAAGACCCGCACGCAGAAGCGATTTGGTGAGGCGGTTGATCGGGTTCAGACCACCACCTTGAACAAGCGCTCGATAAAAGATGATCGGAACAACCGGTGCGCCCGCGGTCCAGTTCTGCTGAGCAGTTGCAAGGTCAGACAGCCCCGCCCCAGGCCAATAGACACCAGCCCTTAGCAGCGGGCTGGCTGTTGACGGTTTATCGCTACCGTTAACTAATGCGCTACAATATTCCAGAAATAGCGTGGCATTTTGAGGGCCACCTTCAACCATATAAGCCCAAAGCGCATCATAATCGGCGTCTGATACCGCAGAAAGGCTGCGCAAATCCGGATCGGGTTTGTCATCTCCGGGCAGCAGGGCAAAGGGGACACCCGCAGCGCGAAGGCGCGCAGCGTATTGGGTGACGCCATAGTTCCAATAGCCCTGCCCGCCAAGAACACGGGCGACGACAAGACGGGATTTGGTGCAGCAATCATCCAAATGCAGGTCGACCGACATCGGATGTTGAAGGTGCATCATATTGGCAAGCCGCAATGTCGGCGGTGCGTCCATGGACGCGCGCGCTTCTGCCAATGCTGCCAATTCGGTATCGGCGGCAGAGATGAACACGACGTCGGCGGGCGTTTGGCCCAGATCAACGGGTTCTTTGCCATCATCAATCTGGCCTGGGGTCGCGGCGAGAAGGTGCATCAGTGCTGCACCGTGATTGACGGGTCGCTCACGACACGCCCACGTCGAACAACGGAGCGATGGAACGTCATGTCAGTGGCTTTTCCATGAAGACAGAAGAATTGGCTTCGGCGTAATCGCCAAACGGGCCACAATCGACGAATCCGTGTCGGCGGTAAAGTTTGTGGGCGGCATACAGGACATTGCCCGTCTCGAGTTTCAAGACTGGCAAGCCGTTCGCGCGCGCCTCGTCCTCGATCTGCCGCATCAAGGCATCAGCCACCCCGCGACCGCGTGCCGCTTCGGACACGAACATGGATTTGACTTCGCCGTAGCCGTCCTTCAGCGCCAGCGCGCCGGTGCCAAAGATCGTCTCGCCCTCGCGCGCGACAAAGAACCTGATGTGGTCGGCGACAAGATCGTTGATGTCGAGGTAAAAGTTATCCTCGGGCGGAAAAAGGCTCTCCATCAGGGCGTGGCTCGCTTGAAGAAGGGCGGTGGCCTGAGGGTGGTGCGGATTGCCGGGTTCGACGATGATCATGCCGAAAGGGCGGCAGTGATGGCCGCCTGATCCAGGCCGGCCTCTCCGATCACCACAAGCCGGGCCTCACGCGGGCCAGTCAGCGGGCCATCAAAGTAGGTGTCAACACGGGGACCGACAGCCTGCAGGGTCAGACGCATGGGTTTGCCCGCAACAGCCGCAAAGCCCTTCAGCCGCAGGATATTATGCGCGCGGATCACGTCGGCCACTTGTTCTGCAAAGGCGTTTGCGTCGTTGATTTCCGGGCGCGTAACGACAAAGCTTTCGAACTCATCATGACCATGCGCGTGTTCGTGGTCATGATGGTGCTCGTCGTCATGGTCATCATCGTGGTGATGATGGTGGTGCACCTCGTGCCGCGCCTCAAGATCAGCCTCTGCCCCGATCCCCTGACCCAAAAGCACGTCAACGGGCAAGGCGCCCATAGATGCGCGAACAACCTGGACGCCAGCGCGACTGTCGCTCTTGAGCTTGCCAGACAATGTCTCGGCTTCCGTATCTGTCAGCAGGTCGGTCTTGTTGACGACAATCATATCGGCGCAGGCGATTTGGTCTTCGAAAAGTTCCGACAACGGTGTTTCGTGATCAAGGTTGTCATCTGCGGCCCGCTGGGCGTCGATGGCGGCAAGGTTGTGTGCGAACTGCCCGTCATTCACGGCCTTTCCGTCGACCACGGTAACGACACCATCCACAGTGACCTTGGTGGATATGCCGGGCCAGTTGAAAGCCCGCACCAAAGGCTGTGGCAGGGCCAGACCAGAGGTCTCAATCACGATGTGATCGGGTGCGTCCTCGCGCGCCAGCAGCTTTTCCATGGTGGGGATGAAGTCATCGGCCACCGTGCAACAAATGCAGCCGTTGGACAGCTCAACGACATCCTCCTCACGGCAGGTTTCATCGCCACAGCCCTTCAGGATATCGCCATCAACGCCAAGATCGCCGAACTCGTTGATGATCAGCGCAATCCGACGTCCTTCAGCGTTTTGCAGCATATGGCGGATCAGCGTGGTTTTGCCTGCGCCCAGGAAACCGGTGACGACGGTGGCGGGGATTTTGGCGGGCATGATACAGTCCTAGACAGCATGGGAATGGAAAAGGGAGGCCGCGCGGCCCCCCTTTGAACGTGATCTACGTCTTGTTCAGGCGCCTGCGATAGCGGCGACGAGCGGGCCTTCGACGATCTCAAGCGCAAGGAAGACACCGACACCGGCGACCATGGCACCAGCCAAGCGAGCATTAATTGCCCCGGCGTCAGTCGCGCCCAGTTTGCGCACGGCCCAACCCGCAAATACCGCCATCGCGTATTGCAGCGCAGCAAGGCCAATGAAGTAGCCCATGAGCACTGCACCGCCGATACCGCCCTCTTGTCCGGCGATGGAACCGCCGAAGGCAGAGCCATGGAACAGGCCAAAGGTCGCGAAAAGCGCAATGGCTGTGCCTGCGCCCAAGGCGCGACCAGAAAGAACCAGACCGCCAACAACCAACAGGGATAAGACGATCACGGTTTCAGCCAGCGGCATGGCAATGCCTGCATACATCAAGCCGCAGCCAGCAAGCATGGCCGCGATATAGGCTGCCGGGCCGGTCAGGCGCGCAGATGTGAACGTGGCCGCGATGCCCATCGCCAGCACAAAGAACAGGTGGTCAAAGCCCAAAAGCGGGTGACCCACACCGGACATCAGCCCGTGCGCAAACGTCTCCATCGGCATGCCGTTCAATGGGTGGTGGGCAAGCGCAGGCGTGGCGGCAAGGCTTAGGCCAGCGGCGGCGGTAAGAATTTTTTTCATGTCTGTCCCCTTTGGATCGCAAAAAGGGGGGATTTCATGGAGTGCCAGGTTCCTTCGACCTGATCAGACCCCCACGGAACACCCCGTCCGTTGTTTCAAGTCCGTCCCCGCGGACGGGGCCGTGCATGGCTGGTCTCCTGGCTGGCGGGTCAACATGCCTTGTGGCCTTCCCGGTTTCCCAGTGGCGTCGTCACAAGGCACTCACCGCTTACAGTCGCGGGGGCGGCTGCGGTTAAGGGTCTCCCGTCATAAGGATCGGCCCCGTCGCATTCCCATTTCATCCCCCAAGGCTTCGCCTTTGGTGGGGGAACCGTGCGCAATATGTGTGCGCCTTTGTCGCATCGCGCGTCAAGAGCGAAAGCGACGCGGTCTCGCGAGAGGCCGACGTGCGCCGCTGTTTGCAGCCCCCCGGGGCCGCAAAGGCGCCCCGCCCGCCGTCCCGGATGCCAGCCCCGTGCGAATATCAGGTCGGAAGGCGCGAAGATTCGCAATATCTTGTGGATAAGTGGCGGGATCGGGCCACATACGGGGGTTCCGCGTTGACTTGAGACGGCGTGCGGGGCCATGTTTTGGGTCCATGTGGGAATCGGAGTGGCATTTTGCGTTTTTCCAAGTTGCGGCTGAATGGCTTCAAAAGCTTCGTTGATCCGACTGATCTGATCATCGCGGACGGTTTGACCGGGGTGGTCGGGCCCAATGGCTGCGGCAAATCCAACCTGCTCGAGGCCCTGCGGTGGGTGATGGGTGAAAACCGTCCCACCGCGATGCGCGGCGGTGGCATGGAAGACGTGATCTTTGCAGGTGCCGCGACCCGACCCGCCCGAAATTTTGCCGAAGTCTCCTTGGTGATCGACAATGGCGAACGCCTTGCGCCCGCCGGGTTCAACGATAGCGACAATCTTGAAATCATCCGCCGGATCACGCGCGACGCGGGCAGCGCGTACAAGGTGGGCTCCAAGGATGTACGGGCCCGTGATGTGCAAATGTTGTTCGCCGATGCCTCGACCGGGGCGCATTCGCCAGCATTGGTCCGGCAAGGGCAGATTTCCGAACTGATCAACGCCAAGCCCAAGGCGCGGCGGCGCATTCTGGAAGAGGCTGCGGGGATTTCCGGTCTGTATCAGCGGCGGCACGAGGCCGAATTAAAGCTGAAGGGCGCCGAAACGAACCTGACCCGCGTTGATGACGTGATCGAGCAACTGGCAGCACAGCTTGGGCAATTGGCGCGGCAGGCGCGTCAGGCTGCACGGTACCGCGAGATCGGTGTGAACCTGCGCAAGGCCGAAGGGATGCTGCTTTATCGGCGCTGGAAAGAAGCGGATGAGGCATTGGCCGCCGCCGCCGACCAATTGCGCGAACGTACCGTCGCCGCCGGTCAGGCCGAAAAGCTGGCGCAGCAGGCGGCCAAAGGTCGGGCAGAGGCCGAAGCCGCCTTGCCGCCCCTGCGCGAGGAAGAAGCGATTGCCGCAGCCGTCTTGCAGCGCCTGCAGGTTCAGCGCGACACGCTCAAGGATCAGGAGGCGCGTGCGCTTTCGACCATCGAAACTTTGCGCGGGCGCATTGACCAATTGGGCCGGGATATCGACCGCGAGGCAGGGCTGAACAAAGACGCAGGCGAGACGATTGAACGCCTGGAATGGGAGGCAGAGGAAATCGCCAAGGCTGGGAAGGGACATGAATCCCGCCTTGATGCTGCCAAAGCTGCCGCCGCAGAGGCGGCCCAGACCTTGCAAGCTCGCGAAGGGGATTTGTCGCAGCTGACAGAGGACGTCGCCCGCCTTGCCGCGCGACATCAATCCGCGCAGCGCCTCTTGGACGACCAACGCACAACGCTTGAGAAATCCGAAGCCGAAGAAAGCCGTGCCAAGACAGCAATGATCGAAGCGCAACAAGCGCTTGAGACTGCCGAAGCCGCCTTTGTCACCGCAGGAGAGGCCGAAAAGCAGGCGGTAGCCACCGCTGCGAAGGCTGACGAAACCCTGCTGGCGGCAGAAGCCGCACGGGCCGAAACCCAAAGCCGTGAAAGCGACGCACGGGTCATGCGGTCCGAAGCCGAAGGTGAACTGAGTGCTTTGAAGGCGGAAGTGGCTGCGCTCGGTCGGATGGTGGAGCGTGACACAGCCGAGGGGGGGCAGGTGTTAGACCTGCTGCAGGTGCAATCAGGCTATGAAAAAGCACTCGGGGCGGCCTTGGCCGATGATCTGCGGGCGCCCGCGGTGGGGGCGGATGCGCCCTCTGGCTGGGCGGCGCTGCCGGGCTATGCAAACCCGCAAAATCTGCCAGCCGGGGTCAATGCGCTGACCAACTATGTTTCTGTGCCAGAGGTGCTGGTGCGTCGCATGGGGCAGGTTGGTCTTGTCGATGCCGCTGATGGCGCGCGGCTGCAAGCGGACCTTTTGCCCGGTCAGCGGCTCGTCAGTCTGGACGGTGATCTGTGGCGCTGGGACGGGTTCCGTGCCGGTGCCGAGGATGCGCCATCTGCCGCTGCCCTGCGGCTGCAACAATTAAATCGTTTGGCGAGCCTGAAGCTTGATCTGGAAGAGGCAAATGCCAAGGCTGCAGGCATGGTTCAGGCACACGAAAGCCTGACCCAGCGGCTGGCCGATCTGACCGAGGCCGATCAAAAGGCGCGTCAGGCCCGGCGTGACGCCGATCGTCTGGTGGCTGACGCCAATCGTGCGCTCAGTCGGGCAGAGGCTGATCGCAATCTTGGCGCGGGTCGTCTGGAATCGCTGGGGCTTGCCGCCAAACGCCACGCGGAAGAGGCGATGACCGCCCGCCAAGCCCTAGGCGAGGCTGAAAAAGCAGCGCAGGGTTTGGGCGATCTGGATGCCGCACGGGCCGAAGTCGAAGACATCAAGATGACGGTGGAAGCTGCCCGGATCACCATGATGTCGCGCCGGTCAGCCCATGATGAAGTTCGCCGCGAAGGCGAGGCGCGACTCAAGCGCAGCCAGGAAATCACCAAAGAGGTGAGCGGCTGGAAGCACCGTCTTGAGACGGCCAGTAAGCGGACAGCCGAACTCGCCAGCCGCAAGGCCGATTCTGAAGAAGAGCTGAAAGCAGCCGTAACCGCGCCCGAGGAAATCGCGGCAAAACGCTCTGAACTCGCGGATGCGATTGATGCAGCCGAAGGGCGGCGCAAAGCCTCTGCTGATGCGCTTGCCGCG
The DNA here is from genome assembly GCA_947493335.1 of uncultured Paracoccaceae bacterium. GTDB lineage: Bacteria > Pseudomonadota > Alphaproteobacteria > Rhodobacterales > Rhodobacteraceae > CANMYO01. Next base: position 922,248 of record CANLQO010000002.1, read on the forward strand.
GCTGAGAATGCCCTGCGCGTCTGCAGCGATGCAGAGCGGGATGCCGAGCGCGGTGCCTCGGAGGCGCGCGAGGCGCGGGCCCGGTCAGAGGCGCGGGCGGATGCCGCGAAAGAGACGGTCGCGGCTGCCGCTGAACGGATCATGGAGGCGCAGGAGGTCTCACCTGCGGGGCTGCTTGAGGCACTGGACGTGGACCCGGACAAGATGCCCGCGGCCGAAGTGATCGAAGGACAGGTGAACACCTACAAGCGCCAGCGCGACGCGCTGGGCGCTGTGAACCTGAGGGCAGAGGAAGACGCCAAAGAGGTGCAGGTCGAACACGATCAACTCGTCACCGAGAAGGCCGACCTCGAGGCGGCGATCGCGGCGTTGCGGTCTGGCATTGCCAGCTTGAACAAGGAAGGCCGCGAGCGGCTGTTGACGGCGTTTGAGCAGGTCAACGAGAACTTTGGCTTGCTATTCACCCACCTTTTTGGCGGCGGTGAGGCCAAGCTGGTTCTGGTGGAAAGCGATGACCCGCTTGAAGCCGGGCTCGAGATCATGTGCCAGCCGCCGGGCAAGAAACTCTCGACGCTGAGCCTGCTGTCGGGTGGAGAACAGACGCTGACGGCGCTGGCACTGATTTTTGCGGTCTTTCTGGCCAATCCCGCGCCGATCTGTGTGCTTGACGAGGTTGACGCGCCGCTGGACGACGCAAACGTCACGCGTTTTTGTGACCTTCTCGATGAGATGACGCGCCGGACCGAGACCCGTTTTCTGATCATTACGCACCACGCGGTCACGATGAGCCGGATGGATCGGCTTTTCGGCGTGACCATGGGCGAACAAGGTGTCAGTCAGCTTGTGTCCGTCGACCTGAAGAAAGCCGAGGCGATGGTGGCGTGAAGGCGCACACCGACCTGAGCGGTCGATGGACGGGACGCTACGATTATCAGGGCGCGCTTTCGCCTGTCGCCTTCGAGGCGGTGCTGGATGATCAGGATGGACATCTGGTGGGCACGATCACCGAACCCAACAGTTTCGCGTCGGGTCAGGGGCCTCATCTGCAGGCAAGCCTGAAAGGCAATCGCCTTGGGTCGTCCGTAAGTTTCACCAAGTATTATCACGGCTTTGATCAAGGTGATGATCCGATCTACGATGGTGATGCCAACGCGGCACTGACCCGGATTTCCGGCCAATGGCGCTTTGCGACCTTACCGGGTTGGTGCGGCCGGTTCGTCATGGTGCGCGCACCGGAGGCTCAAGCCAGAAGACGCAAAGCCAAAGTGGAATCGATCGAGGTGTGACCACTCGCGCAGATGTGACGCGACCCCATGGGACCTCAAGGCTAAGCTGCATTGAGCCAAAGGGAGATCACATGCGTATACTGACACTATTGGGGATTGTGTTTGCCAGCACGGCCACCGCGCAAGAGTTCGCACCAAAGCCCACCGACCGGGTACTGGACGCGGCCGCGATGGCGGAAAAGGTGGTGGGCCGCACGCATGAATTTTTTGATGGCGGCGTGTCGTTCTTTTCGGTTTCGGGCACATATTCATACACCTACAGCGATGGTGGCCGGGCCTATGGCGCATGGGAACTGCGGGATTCCGGGAATGATGGTGTGATTTGCACATCTTTTGCTGCCGGGTTTTCACGCTGTGACATGTATGTGCATGACGGCACCCGGCTTGTGTTGATCACCGAAGACGGCACCCGGTTCCCGGTGCGCAATGCGAGCTAGGCCGGCGTGTGCCGCTGTTTCGGGGCCAAGCCCCGAAAAACGCCCCACCCGCCGTCCCGATAGCCCAAACCAAGCCTTGTGATGATTGAGAGCGCGGGAGCCTCCGGCGGGCATATTTTCGTTCAAAAGAAAGAGATGGACAGTGATATCGCGCTAAGGGAGCGCAGCCAGAATTGCGGGCGTCGGCCAGGCATCGGCGGGCAGACCAAGCCGCATCTGTTCAGTTTGCACAGCAGCGCGCGTTTTTGCACCCAGGATGCCGTCAATTCCGCCAACATCATGCCCCAGCGCCGTCAGTTTTTCCTGTAGGGCCATCATCTCCTCACCTGTCAGGCCTGTGTCGGGCGCGCCCGCATTATAGGGTGGTGCGCCCATAAGACGGGTGGCGAAATAGGCGGCTGTCGTGACGTAGACAAAGCTCTTGTTCCACTCAAAATAGACCTCAAAATTCGGATAGGCGAGGAAGGCCGGCCCTTTGCGCCCCATTGGCAGCAGAACCGAAGCGGGCAGGTCTTTGGGGCCCAGTTCGCCATTGCGTGCGGTGACTCCTGCCGCCTGCCATTGCGTCACAGTGAGTTTGTGGTTCAAGCCGGTTTGGGACCAATCAAGATCTGCGGGCACCTTGATTTCCTGTAGCCACGGCTCATTCGGACGCCAGCCCAAATTTGCCAACACGTTCGCGCCGGACAATAAGGCATCAGGGGCAGAGGTTTTCAGCGTCACTTGCCCGTCGCCATCGCCATCGCGACCGTAGGCGATGATATCTTCGGGCAGCATCTGGACCTGCCCGATCTCACCGGCCCAGGCACCTGTGGTCGTGGCTGGGTCCATATCGCCCCGGGCCGCCAATTCTATTGCGGCAATCAGTTGAGGCCGGAACAACTCTGGCCGCCGACAATCATGGGCAAGGGTCAAAAGGGCATCGCGCGTGTTGAAATTTCCCTGAACCTGCCCGTAGTCCGTCTCGAATGCCCAAAACGCTAGCAGGACCCCGCGCGGAATGCCGTATTCTGCTGCGATCTGATCAAAGGTTGCGGCATGGCGGTCACCGTAAACGCGCCCATTATCAAGCCGGTTCTGGCTGATTAATCGACGCGAGAAATCGATGAAGTCGCGTTGAAACACACCCTGCGCCCGGTCGGCTTTGATGACGCTGGCGTCTAGTGCGGCTCCGGCAAAGAAGGCATCGGCCGCTGAGGGTGATTGCTCTGCGGCGATGGCTTCTGCTTTGACGCCCGCAATGAAGTCGGGCAGGGCCCCGCCGCAAACCTGTGCAGCACTTTGACTGGCCAAAAGGGTCAAAAGAAGGGTGAGACGCATGCGAGGCTCCACTTGTTTCAAGCGGAGCCTAACAGCGGTCTAGCTGATCAAAAAGAGACCGATCATCAAAGCGGGGATCATTGCCGCCCCCCAGACGCGCCAGAGGATCCAGACGGTTTCGGTGATGTGATCTGCGTTGAGTTCGCGGATCCCCCTGTCATTCACAAAAGGATACTCCTGCAAGGCACCGTCGTAGACGCGTGGGCCGGACAGCGCAAAATTCAATGCGTGGGCCAATGCCGCCTCGGGCCAGCCCGCATTGGGGGAGCGGTGCAATGGCGCATCGTCTACGACCTGTTCGAAGACATCGAACCGCAGTGTGACAAGCAAAATTAGCCCGGCCGTGATCCGCGCCGGGATCCAGTTCAACAGATCGTCAAACCTTGCCGCAGCCCAACCGAACTGGGCATGGCGATCGGTCCGATATCCGATCATGCTGTCGGCCGTGTTGGTGAGCTTGTAGATCAAGAGCCCCGGTAACCCGCCGAGCACGAACCAAAAGATTGGTGCGATAACGCCATCAGACAGGTTCTCGGCTCCGCTCTCGATTGCGGCGCGGGCCACATCGGCTTCTGTCATATCGGCGGTGTCGCGGCCTACGATCTTTGCGACCGCATGGCGCCCATCGCCAAGCGAAGCGCGCAGCCCGCGCGCCACAGCAAGAACGTGATCTGACAAAGACCGCTGCGCTAGAAGCACGCCCAAAACGATGACCTCGACCACACCACCCGGAATAGCGCGCAGCACCAGACCGACAAAAAGCGCCAAAGCGATCAGGACAAGAAGCGTCAGCACACCCTTTGCTTTGCGGGCGGGCCCGTCGTTAAGAACCTCATCCGCCCAGTTGATCAATCGGCCCATCAGAACTGCCGGGTGCGGGACACGGGACCATAGCCATTTTGGCTCTCCCAACAGCGCGTCAAGGATCATGCCAAGAAACAGGGTCAAAACGCTGCCTCCAATTGGTCCCAGCGGTCAGGGTGGGGCAGGCCAAGACGCAGCCAATTGTCAGCATAGGGGAAGATGCGCGACCAGATCTTGTGCCGGGCCAAATGCACCTGCGCGGCTTTGGCGTCCTGCACCTGATAAAGTCGGAATAGATCGGTGCCGCCAAGACTGATCGCGCCTTTGCGCGTCACAATATCGTCGAGGCGCGCGGCATCCTTTGCCAATCGTGCGCGCGTCTCATCGGCCCAAATTGGATCAGATAGCGCCTCTGCCCCGATGTTCAGAGCCGGGCCAGAAACGTGCCACGGGCCCAAGACTTCGCGCAAAGCCGCAAGGATATCGGGGTCGCCGATCGCAAAGCCCAGCCGTAGCCCCGCAAGCCCCCAGAATTTGCCAAAGCTCTTCAGCACAACCGTCCCGGGGCGTGAAGCGAGGCCAATATGGCTTTTGTCGGGTACGATGTCACAAAAGCTTTCGTCGATAATTGTCAGAGGTGCATCAAGGTTTGCGACTTCCCATAGCAATCCGTCGGGATTGTTGGGGTGGACAGCGACCAGCGCGTCAAAGCCGTTTTCGTCCAATGTCCAGCCGGCAGCCCTGAATGCCGCACCGTGCTCATTGTAAGTGGGGCCCGGAATCTCAACCCGGCCCGCACCGCGCATGCGGGGCAGTTGTGCGATCAATGCAGACGCACCCGCCGCAGGCAGGATGTCGGCGCCATCGGGCACTTGCCAGAAGCTGCGGGCAAGGCCGATCAAACGATCATGTGCATTGCGATCTGGCAGGGCCGTCCAAGCGTCCGGCGGCACCGGTGGCATCGGGTAGGGCACCGGGTTGATCCCGGTTGACAGGTCCAGCCAGTCAGCACGTTTGCCGCCATAAGCAGCAATCGCAGCATCCAGTCCGCCGCCGTGATCGCGGGGTTGGTTCATGCCTCGTCCGGCAGTGGGGGGTGGCGGGTCACAAAATGCCCCTTGATGGCTTGCGGCCACTCTCGATAGGGAACCTGACCTGATTCACTGTCCGCATGGAGTGATGCATAGCTGACAATGCCTGCGGCGGTCTCTGCGTCGGGTTCAAAGTTACCTACGGTGTAGTTCAACTTGCCCTGACCCTGAATCGCAACATTGCACCCGTGTTTGCACCCCATCAGACAAGAAACACGCCGCGTTCTCAGCGTTGGAATGCCTTGCGCAGCTTCTTCAACCAGCGCCGCTAGCCGCTCTCCATCCGTTTGTTCCATGTCGCCCGAATCCCAGCCCTCGCGCTTGCAGGTGTCGCAGATGGTAATCCAGGTTGTCATGGCAGATCTCTCGCAGTTTCCGTCGTCTTCAAGCGGATTTCAGCCAAAGTGACAAGATGATGGGCGGAATTTCGTCATTTTGCCCTTAAGGACAACTATCTTAACCATTCGTTTACCCTAAGAATGAATGACAGCTTAACGCACTAGTCAACTTGTGACCTTTCCGTTACGTTTGATCGGTGGAGTGGAGGTGAGATGCACGTTCTGATTGTTCAGAGCAACGCGCAACTGGGTATGTTGTGGCAACGCCATTTGGAGCGTTTGGGGATGTCGGTCGAATTGGCGACCAGCGGATCCGACGCTGTTCAAACGCTTGAGACAACCGGCTTTGATGTGATCGTTCTTGATCTGGTTTTACGCGAGGGCAGCGCGTTGACCGTTGCAGACGTTGCAAATTTCCGCCAACCCGATGCCAATGTCGTCTTTGTCACCGACACCACATTCTTCTCGGATGGCTCTATTTTCGCCCACAGCGCGAACGCCCGCGCCTTTGTGGAAAAAGCGACGCCCCCCTCGGACCTGGCAGCCATCGTCGAGCACTATGGCCACAGCGCTAGCCGCGACCGTGCGGCTCTGCGTAGTTCAACCGTGGGTTGATCGGCACAATCCTGTGCGGGTTAATGCTTTCGTGGCTGTAGTGATAGTGCCGCACGATGTGATCCATGTTCACCGTCCCCGCGATACCCGGCATCTGGTACAGTTCGCGCGTATAAGCCCAGAGATTTGGGAATTCCCGTAACGTCTTGCGATTGCACTTGAAATGCAGGTGATAGACCGGGTCAAAGCGGATCAGGGTCGTCCATAGCCGCCAATCGGCCTCTGTCAGGGTCGCGCCCATCAGATAGCGGTTCTTTTCCAGTCGCTCCTCTAGCCACTCCAGCGTGTCAAAGAGCGGATTGACCGCCGCCTCATAGGCCTCTTGCGTGGTCGCAAAGCCTGACTTGTAAACGCCATTGTTCAATGTGTCGTAGATCCGGTCATTCACCGGGGCGATGTCATCGCGCAAGGACAAGGGCCAGTAGTCTGCCGTGTTGCCGGTCACCTGATCGAAGGCACTGTTGAACATGCGAATGATCTCTGACGACTCGTTGGACACGATCGTCTCGCGCTCTTTGTCCCACAAAATAGGCACCGTGACGCGCCCGGACATTTGCGGCTCTGCCTTAAGGTAAATATCCCGCGCGTAAGGCAGGCCAAAAAGCGTGTCACCCGTCGCGCCCTTGTCGTCGGTGTCAAAGGTCCAGCCTTCCCCCAGCATGTCGGGATGCACGGCAGAGATACTGATATGATCGGTCAGCCCCTTCAACTGTCGAAAGATCAGCGTGCGATGTGCCCACGGGCAGGCATAGGACACATAAAGATGGTAGCGCCCGGACGCGGCGTCAAACCCGCCAGTCCCGGACGGGCCCGCGCTGCCATCAGCCGTGATCCAGTTCCGAAATTTGGCCTGCGAGCGCTTGAACGCGCCGCCGGACGCCTTCGTGTCGTACCAAACGTCGTGCCAGACGCCATCAACCAACTGTCCCATCGTCAAACTCCTTCGATCTGGGCTGACAGGTAGCTTGACCCTACCGGTCCGCCTACCCCTAAGCGCGCGCAGCGTCCTCCGCATCGTTGCACAGGTCGTATTTGAGCCTCAAAGATGCGGGGAATCGTTTGCGCCGCTGCATTGCAGACCATATACCCGCCCCAGACGAAGCCCGCCGGGCCAGAGAGGTTGGTGGCACAAGGTTGACCCTGACGGGAACCAAAGGCCACGTCGTCCGACGCCGCATCCTGCGGTCCCGCTCTGCCTGCCATAGCAAAGGACCCGCCATGCGCCTGATCTTGACCGTTCTTCTCAGTGTCACCAGCCAAGTGGCGTGGGCGCACCCCGGTCATCTGGCGGATGTCGCCGGGCATGATCACTGGGTGGCTGGTGCAGCGATTGGCGCAGCAATCCTGATCGGGCTTTGGGGCGCATTGAAAGGCAAGAAAGATGCCGATGCCAACGCAGAGCCCGAGCCCGAACTGGAAGAGGAAGCAGCATGAAAACCGGCGTCATGATCTGCGGCCATGGCTCGCGTAGCCAATCGGCGGTGGATGAATTTGCAGTGCTGGCCGAAAAGCTGCCCGCATTTCTGCCCGACGACTGGCTTTGCGACTACGGCTACCTGGAGTTTGCAAATCCGGTCATTCGCGACGGACTTGATAACCTGCGCGAAGCAGGTTGCGAGCGTATCCTGGCTGTTCCCGGCATGCTTTTTGCGGCCATGCACGCCAAGAATGACATTCCGACCGTCTTGAACACCTATGCCAAAACCCATGACATCGCGGTGTCCTATGGCCGGGAACTGGGCGTTGACCCCAAGATGATCTCTGCCGCTGCTGGCCGCATTCAAGAGGCCGTGGATCAGGCAAATGCCGAGCACGGCGAAATGCCGTTGACTGAAACATGCCTTGTCGTGATCGGCCGTGGCGCCTCTGACCCCGATGCCAATGGCAACGTGTCCAAGATTGCGCGCATGTTGCAAGAGGGCATGGGATTTGGCTGGTGCGAAGTTGGTTACTCCGGTGTAACTTTTCCGCTGGTAGAACCTTGCCTGCAGCATGTTGCACACTTGCCGTACAAGCGCGTGATCGTCTTCCCGTATTTCCTCTTCTCCGGCATTCTGATCGACCGCATCTATGGCTTCACCGATCAGGTTGCGACGGATCACCCCCATATCCAGTTCATCAAGGCCCCTTATCTGGGCGATCACCCTCAGGTGCTTGCCACCTTTGCGGAGCGTATTCTGGAACAGGACAGCGCGACCCCGCCGCCCAATTGCGGCATCTGCGCCTATCGGGAACAGGTTCTGGCAACCGCAGACGGCGGGCACCATCACATACGGCCCGAGGACCGCAAGCATCCCGCTTTCGGCGCGGTCCCGCCACCAACCTGTGTGCTGTGCAAATACCGCGTGCAGGTTCTGGGATTTGAGGCGGAAGTCGGCGCCGTACAGGAAAGCCATCACCACCACGTCGAAGGACAGGGCGCAGCTGCGCCGGGATCGAACGTCGCAGATTGTGCGCTGTGTGACACGTTCTGCACCGGTCTTTGCCGGTTGGGTGCAGAACACGACCACCATCACCACCATCATGATCACGACCACGATCATGGGCACCATCATCACCACGCGGTTTACCCACATGCGGACCATCCGCTGGGCCCAGAAAGCGCACGCAAGACCGCAAAAAGCTGACTGATCCGCTAAAGGTCGGCACCACCGACATCAACCAACGCATCAAAGGCCCGACATTGCGCCCGTATGAAAAAGACCCCGCCGCAATCTATGCCGCCAGTTTCGCGACTGTCGCGGAAGAGGCACGGCTGGACCGGTTTCAGGCCGACATGCGTCCATTGATCACACGCCTGATCCATGCCTGCGGCATGATCGAAGTTGCGGATCGGTTGGTCTGGTCGCCCGGTGCCTATGCCGCAGGCCACGCCGCCTTGCAGGCGGGCAAGCCGGTCCTGTGTGACTGCGAGATGGTCGGTGCAGGTATCATCCGCCGCTACTTGCCAGCCGGGAATGAGGTCATCGTGACGCTCAACAACCCAGAGGTGCCGACACGGGCCAAAACCATCGGTAACACAAGGTCCGCGGCTGCCGTGGAACTATGGGAGCCGCATCTTGAAGGTGCGATCGTTGCTGTCGGCAATGCACCAACTGCTTTGTTTCATTTGCTCGAACTGATCGACGCTGGCGGCCCGAAACCGGCGGTGATCCTTGGGTTTCCTGTCGGGTTCATCGGAGCCGCCGAAAGCAAGGCAGAGCTTGCAGCGAACCCGCGCGGCTGCGATTTTGTCGCGCTGCGTGGCCGACGCGGTGGGTCCGCCATGGCCTCTGCCGCCGTAAATGCCTTGGCCGCCGGCTTGCCAGAGGTGACCGCATGAGCACACCCTGGCTGCATATCGTAGGCATCGGAGAAGATGGTCTGGATGGTCTGACCCCTGCGACCCGCGCCGTGGTTGAGGCGGCAGATGTCATCCTTGGTGGCGACCGTCACCATACACTCGCCGCAAATCCAACCGCAGAGCGTCTGGCATGGCCCTCGCCCTTTGATGCGATGATCGACACGATCCGGGGTCTGAAAGGTCGTCGCGCGGTCGTCTTGGTGACGGGTGACCCGCTGTGGTTCAGCGTGGGTGCGCGGATCGGACGCGCCATTGATCCGACCGAGATTGTGTATCACCCACAGCTCTCGGCCTTTCAGCTTGCTGCGGCCCGGATGGGCTGGTCCTTGGCGGACGTCGAGACGCTGACTGTGCATGGTCGTCCTGTGGCGCAGATGATTGCCTTTATCCAGCCCGATGCCCGGCTTCTGGTGCTGACCACGGGGGCCGAAACGCCGTCTCAAATCGCCGCTTATCTGGCCGAACGTGGCTATGGCGCTTCAAAGATGACGGTGCTGGCCGCGATGGGCGGTAAAGACGAACAGCGCTTTGATGGGCTGGCAAGTGACTGGAATCACAGCGTTCCTGCCTTCAACACGCTTGCTGTCGAATGCATCGCTGCCCCGGATGCGGCGCTTCAGCCCCGGGTGCCGGGGCTGGCTGATGCGCTTTTTCAGTCCGACGGCACCATGACCAAGCAAGAGGTCCGCGCCGCCACACTTGCCAAGTTGATGCCGATGCGCGGGGCTTTGCTTTGGGACATCGGCTGCGGCTCTGGCTCCGTGGCCATCGAGTGGATGCGCGCGGCCCGCTATGCCCGCGCAATCGGGATCGAACCCCGGGCCGACCGACGCGCCATGGCAGGCGCCAATGCCTTGGCGTTGGGCGCGCCAAAACTGGAATTGATTGACGGGTTGGTCCCGTCCGCGCTGGACGGATTGGACGCCCCTGACGCAATCTTCATCGGAGGCGGCCTGAGCCGCGCAACCTTTGACGCCGCATGGGCCGCGCTGCGGCCGTTGGGCCGGTTGGTGGCCAATGCCGTGACGCTGGAGAGTGAGGCAGAACTTATTGATTTACATCGCGAATTCGGTGGAGACCTTGTGCGCATCTCGGTCCATCGGGCCGAACCGGTTGGGCGTTTGACCGGCTGGCGACCCGCGATGCCGGTCACTCAATGGAGCCTCGTGAAAAGATGAGCGGGACACTTTATGGCGTTGGTGTCGGCCCCGGCGCGGCGGACCTGATGACCCTGCGGGCTGCGCGGTTGATTGAGGGCGCAAAAGTCGTGGCTTATCCGACACTTGCGGGTGGCGACAGCTTTGCCCGCGCCATCGCGGCCGATCTGATCCCGGCTGGTTGCGCAGAGATTGTGATGGATGTGCCGATGACCGTCGAACGCGGCCCGGCACAGGCTGCTTATGACACCGGTGCTACACAGATTGCAGCAGCACTTGATGCGGGCGACGACGTGGTGTGTCTGTGTGAGGGTGATCCGTTTTTCTATGGCTCTTTCATGTATCTTTTCGCCCGTTTGTCACAGGCTTACCAGGTCGAGGTTGTGCCGGGCGTGACCTCTGTCACGGCCTGTGCGGCGCGGGCCGGATTGCCATTGGCCGCGCGGAATGAGCGGCTGACGGTGCTGCCCGGACCCCTGCCAGAGGAAGAATTGCGCAGCCGCATTGAAGGGGCCGAAAGCGTCGTGATCATGAAGGTCGGACGGCATCTGGCGAAGATCAGGGGCGTGATCGACGGACTGGGGCTGCTTGATCAGGCGGTCTATGTCGAACGGGCGAGCCTGCCCGAAGAAGTTGTGGCACCGCTTGCCCAAGCACCTGAAAAGGCACCGTATTTTTCTATGATCCTGCTGACCAAAGGGGCCGATCCATGGCTGTGAAACCTATCGTCATCGCCCTGTCGAAATCAGGCGAACCGACTGCCCACCGAGTGGCAGAGGTCCTTGGCGCAATGGTACATGGTCGGGCGGAACGTGTTGAAAAGGCTGACGTTTTCTTTGACAACGCGCTGGATCATGTGCGCGATTTGTTTGCAGCAGGCAGACCGGTGGTCGGGGTCTGTGCCAGCGGGATCCTGATCCGCGCGGTTGCCCCGCTGTTGGCGGACAAAGCGACGGAACCTCCCGTTGTTTCGGTCAGTGATGATGGGGCTGTTGTGGTTCCCCTGTTGGGTGGTCATTGTGGTGCGAACCGACTGGCGCGCGAAATTGCTGATACTTTACAAGGTGTTGCGGCGGTCACGACAGCAGGCGATGTGGCGCTAGGTGTCGCGCTGGATGAGCCGCCCGCAGGCTGGCGTCTGGTCAATCCCGAACATGCCAAGGACGCAATGGCAGGGCTGCTTAATGGTGGCGGTGCCCGGTTAACAGGTGATGAAGACGCCGCGTGGCTTGCAGATTTGCCACAGGGGGAAACCGTACACATTGCATGCACAACCCGTGCACAACCCATACCGACGAAAGCGTTACTGAAATTTACGCCTTTGCGTGCGGTGCTGGGCGTTGGATGCGCCCGGAATTGCCCGCCCGAGGAGTTGGCAGCACTTGTCAAAGAGGTGTTGGAAGAAGCGGACATCTGTCCCGAAGCGGTACATTCGGTCAATACGATCACGTTGAAGGGCGACGAACCTGCGATCATTGATCTGGCCGGTGAAATGGGCGTGCCGATGCGGTTGTTTGACGCTGAGGTTTTGGAGGCCGAGACGCCGCGACTGGCAAACCCTTCGGATGTGGTCTTTGCCGAGGTCGGCACCCATGGCGTGGCCGAGGCGGCCGCATTGGCGCAGGGCGGGGCAGATGCAAAGCTGGTCGTGACCAAACGCAAGACGGCCAACGCGACCTGCGCATTGGCGATGGTGCCCGCGCCGCTGGTCGAGATGCGCGGACGGTCACGCGGCAAGTTGTCGGTTGTCGGCATCGGGCCGGGGCAGGCGACGTGGCGGACGCCAGAGGTGTCGCGGCTGGTCGCCGATGCAGAAGAACTGGTGGGCTACGGGCTTTATATCGATTTGCTGGGTCCGCTCGCGGCGGGCAAGGAGCGGTCGGATTTCCCGCTCGGCGGAGAAGAGGCGCGCTGCCGTTATGCGCTGGAACAGGCGGGCAAGGGCAAGAACGTGGCGTTGGTCTGTTCGGGCGACGCGGGCATCTATGCCATGGGGGCGTTGGTGTTCGAATTGCTCGACCGGGGGCCGGAAGAAATGGGCGTGTCGGATGCGGCGCGCCGGGTTGAAGTCCAATGTTCACCGGGTGTCAGCGCTTTGCAGGGTGCCGCAGCCCGTGCTGGTGCACCGCTGGGACATGATTTCTGCGCGATCTCGCTGAGTGATCTGCTGACACCGCGCGTTGATATCCTGCGACGGTTGAAGGCGGCCGCGGAGGGGGACTTTGTGATCGCCTTTTACAATCCCGTGTCCAAGACGCGGCGGACCTTGTTGGCGGAGGGGCGCGATATCCTGTTGCAGCACAGGCCCGGCGATACGCCGGTGATGCTTGCCAGTTCGCTGGGACGGCCCGAGGAGCATATCCGCTACCGCAGGCTGGATGCTCTGGAGGTGGACGACGTTGATATGTTGACGGTGGTTCTGGTGGGGTCCAGCAATTCGCGGTTGGCACAATTGGGTGAGGGTCCAAGGATGTTCACGCCGCGTGGATATGCCCGCAAGATCGACGGGGATCTGGCGGGATGACGGGCGCCGCTCTTGCCCTGACGGGCAAAACGCCCCGCCCACCATCCCGGGCCGCGCAACTCGCGGATGCCGAGTTGATGGATGGGTTTGGGTTATGGCTGAGAGGCCGTTTGCGGGCAGGTCTGCCGCAAACAGGCCAGACCAAGGATGGGAACGATTCGCACCCGCCTCAAGGACAAGCCGCGCAAGCGCGGTCGCGTACCGCGATCCTTGACACGGTCCCGAATCGCGAAAGAGGTGAGACATGACGGTATTCTTCATTGGTGCGGGTCCGGGTGACCCGGAACTGCTGACGCTCAAGGCGGCGCGGGTGATCGGGGAATGCCCGGTCTGCCTTTATGCCGGGTCCTTGGTCCCGGAGGCGGTTGTGGCTTGCGCGCCGGAAGGTGCAAGGGTGTTGGACACAGCACCGATGACGCTGGAGGACACCCACGCCGAGATCATGGCGGCGCATCAACGCGGTGAGAATGTGGCGCGGGTGCATTCAGGCGATCCGTCACTTTACGGCGCCATTGCCGAGCAGATCCGTTTGCTGAAGGCGGAAGGGATCGATTATCAGATCATCCCCGGTGTGCCGGCCTATGCCGCGGCGGCCGCGGCATTGGGGACGGAATTGACCGTGCCGGAGGTGGCGCAGTCGATCATCCTGACGCGGATGTCGATGAAATCCACCGGGATGCCCGCAGGCGAGACGTTGGAGAACTTTGCCCGCACAGGGGCGACGCTGGCCATTCATCTGGGTATTCGTGCGCTGCGCGAGATTGAGCGGCAGTTGATCCCATACTACGGCGCGGACTGTCCCTGTGTGGTGATTTACCGTGCTTCCTGGCCTGATCAGCAGATCATTCGTGGCACCCTATCGACCGTGCGCGAAGCGGTGCGCGCGGCCAAGATCACCCGCACAGCGCTGATCATGGTGGGCCCTGCGCTGGGCGACAGCCATGGGTTTCCGGACTCTGCGCTTTATGACGCCGCCAAGCCACATGTGTTGCGCCCCAAGGTCAAGGCGGGCTGAGGCGCTGCGGCAGCAGTGCTGCAATGCGGCGGATTTTGTCACTTGATCTTTAACCTTCTCAGCTAGTTAGCTGGTTGAGGGTCAAGGAGGACCGAGTCGTGACAAGTATTCTACCCAAGGCCGTACGTGAAGGATTGGAACAGGCACGCCGCGCCGCATTGCACCGCAATGACAGGTTGTGCGTGCATGACGGAGACGACGTTTATCGCATTCGCAGGTTCTGGGACGACGGGATGTCCATCGACGCCCATCACGGTGACAAGCTGCGTGGCCGGGTGGAAATCTACGATGGCGCAAGGCACCTTTATCAGGCGCTGATTATCGGCGCGCAGGAAGAAGGGTCAGAGATCGTCTTTGACTTCAAGTGGCTTCACCCGGTGAGCGAGACGGCACCGGTCGACTTTGAGCGGCCTGATTTTGTGCCGGCAGGGTTGATCGCTAGGGCCTGATTTCGACCGGTGTGCCCATGGGCGTTGCGTGAAACAGCTCTGTCATCGCGTCATTGTTGATGGCGATGCAGCCTTCGGTCCAATCCTCGGCGATGCGTTGCAGACCTGTGATGCCGGATGGCTGGCCATGGATGAAGATATCCCCACCCGGTGAATAGCCGCCCGCCCGCGCCCGGGCGATATCGTCGGGCTGCGGGTAGTCGATGCCCAAGGACAAATGAAACCGGCTGGATGCATTGCGACGATTGATCCGAAAGAGGCCCTCGGGCGTTTTGCCATCGCCTTGCCGGACTTTGTCGCCTTCCGGCGCGAAGCCGAGGTTCATTGGCAAACGGCGCACGACGCGGCCGTCCTGATAAGCAAGAAGGATGCGGTCCGATTTGTCGATGACAATGCGGTCGATGTTGCCGGCAATCTGCGGTGGCAGCGGCGAAGGTGGCTTGAGCGCGCCCCAGATGGCAAAGGCCAGCGCCAGCAAGGTGGCAAGAAGAGACGCGCGCAGCGTCATTGCAGATCGGAAAAGGCCGCCTGGACACGGGCCACAGCCGCATCCACCGTTGCCCGTGACGTAGCGATGTTGAACCGGTGATGCAGCGCACCGCCAAGACCAAGCCCGTCACCGGGGGTCGGCAAAACCCGGGCGGTGTCATAAAGGCGGCTACGGATTTCAGCATCCGACATGCCGGTGCCAGAGAAGTCCACCCAGGAGAGGAAAGTGGATTGCATCGGCATCGCCGACACACCGGGGATGGCGTTCATGCCATCACACAATGCGATGCGGTTGCCATCGAGCACTTGAACCATTGCATCAACCCAGGCGGCACCTTCAGGTGTATATGCGGCACACGTCAGATCTGCGCCAAGCCGGTTCGGTTGAATATCGAGCGCGGCGTAGAGGGCCGCAAACCTTGCGCGCAGGTCGTCATCGGGGATGATGACATAGCCGGTGCGCAGGCCGGCGATATCAAAGGTTTTTGAGGCCGCTGACATGACCACCAGATTGGGCAAGCTATCGGGCGCATGCAGGGCTGTGGGCAGGTGGGTATGGCCAGGAAAGGTCAGGTCCATGTGGATCTCATCCGAGATCAGCAGCAGGTCATGGCGGGCGCAGAACGCGGAAAGGGCCTGAATTTCGGCGGCGTCCCAAACCCGGCCCGCGGGGTTGTGGGGTGAACAGAAGATCACCGCTTTTTCGGTGCCGGTTAGCTGTGCCTCAAGTGCGTCGAGATCCATGCGGAACAAGCCGTCTTCATCAATCCGCAATGCAGATTCGACCATCACCCGTCCATTCTTGCGAATTTTGTTGGCAAATTCGTGATAGACCGGGCTGAAGACGATGATGCCATCACCGGGCTCTGTCAGGGCCTGTAACACGACACCAACCGCATTGCCGATGCCGTGGATTTCAAACAGATGTTCCGTATTCGGGCGCCAGCCGTGACGGTTTTCGTACCACCACGCGACGCGTTTGGCGAAGTTGGAATAATCAAAATATCCCATCTCCCCGGTCGCGACCGTTGCCCGCATCGCATCCTGCAAAACGGGGGCCATTTGAAAATCCGACTGTGCGATCCACATCGGGATCATGTCGTCTGGCGCTTTGCGCCCCAGCATCGCATCCATCAACACCCATTTGGAGCTGCGTCCCCGGGCATGGTCTTTGAGGGTGTCGAAATCAAATTGCATCTGGTGTCCTTTGAGTGTTGCGCGGCAAGCTAATGCGCTGTGCCTCAAGCGCAAGGTGAAAGACCGGCCCCGTTGCGCTTTGCGGGCCACCGGATTACATCAACGCCATGACCAAGCGCACGATCCTGATCCATCCCGACCCACGCCTGAAAAAGGAAACTGATCCGATCACCGAAGTGACGGATGATTTGCGCGTGCTGGCCGATGATATGCTGGAAACCATGTATCACGCGCCGGGCATCGGGCTTGCTGCGCCGCAGATCGGCGTCATGCAGCAGATGTTGGTGATGGATTGCGTCAAAGAGGACGAGGGCGAACCGCGACCGATGGTCCTGATGAATCCGGTGGTCACATGGGCGTCGGACGAGACCAGCACATACGAAGAGGGGTGTCTGTCGATCCCCGATCAATATGCCGATGTCGTCCGCCCCTCTGAGGTCGAGGTGGAATGGCTCGGGCTGGATGGTGACCTTCACAAAGAGCGGTTTGATGGGCTTTGGGCAACCTGCGTGCAGCACGAGATCGACCATTTGCATGGCAAGCTGTTCATTGACTACCTTAAGCCGCTCAAGCGGCAGATGATCACCCGCAAGATGCAAAAGCTGAAAAGAGAGAAGGCCCGCGCGTGAGCCTGACCCTGCGCCAGGTGCCCGACCCGGTGTTGCGGGCTGTGTGCAAGCCGGTTGACAGTTTTGGCCCGGCGTTGCGGGCGCTGGCCGATGGGATGCTGGCGGCGATGTATGACGCCACGGGTCGCGGGCTTGCCGCGCCGCAAGTCGGCGTCGTGAAGCGACTTTTCGTGATGGATGAGACCTGGAAAGACGGTGCGCCCAGCCCGCAGGTTTTTGTCAATCCGGTGGTGACGTGGGCGGATGAGCGACGCGAAGCGTGCGAAGAGGGGTGCCTGTCGATCCCGGATACGCCCTGTCTGGTGACGCGCCCCGTTGCGATCCGGCTTGCATGGCAGGATTTGGATGGAACGGCGCAAGAAGCCGCTTTTGACGGCTTTGCGGCACGCTGCATTCAGCACGAGCGCGACCACCTGGATGGCATACTTTGCACGGACTACAGCGCATGATGCATCGCCCTTTTGTCATGTGGCCCGACAAGGCCCTGCGCACCCCGGCGCACCCCGTTGAAGAGATCAACGACGAGGTGCGCGCGATCTGGGAAGAGATGATCCGCGCGATGGACGCGATGCCCGGCGTCGGGCTGGCCGCCGTGCAACTGGGCATTCCGCTGGCACTTGCTGTCGTTGACGCCAGCACGAGCCGGGGCAAAGCAGTGCGGCTGGCCAATCCAACGGTTTTGCACGCCAGCGTCGAACTGCGCGAACATTCCGAAGGCTCGCCCAATCTTCCGGGCGTGCGCGCCACGATCAAGCGGCCGCGCGCGGTGACGGTGCGGTTCCTGAACGATCAGGGTATTTGGGACCGGCAGGAATTCGTGGGGTTGGCTGCGACAAGCGTGCAGCACCAGATCGATCATCTGGCGGGCAAGATGTATTTTGATCATCTCAGCCGGGTGAAACGGGATATGTTGATCAAGAAGGCGCGCAAGATAAGGGGATAGAATTTTCTGGGAAAATTCTGCCTCCGGCGGGCATATTTGTATTCAAAAGAAAGGCGGGGCGATGCGCATCATTTTCATGGGGACGCCTGATTTTTCTGTGCCGGTTCTGGATGCTTTGGTGGCCGCCGGGCACGAAATGGTCTGCGTTTATTGCCAGCCGCCTAGGCCTGCAGGGCGCGGGAAGAAAGACCGCCCCAGCCCGGTTCAGGCACGGGCAGAGACGCTGGGGTTGAAGGTGCGCCATCCGGTATCACTGAAGGACGCGCAGGCGCAGGCGGATTTTGCAACGCTGGAGGCGGATGTGGCCGTGGTGGTGGCCTATGGGTTGATCCTGCCGCAGGCTGTTCTGGACGCGCCAAAGCTGGGTTGTCTGAACATCCACGCTAGCCTGTTGCCGCGCTGGCGCGGGGCGGCGCCGATCCACCGGGCGATCATGGCGGGCGACGCGGAATCGGGTGTTTGTATCATGCAGATGGAGGCGGGGCTGGACACCGGTCCGGTGCTGCTGCGCGAAGCAGTGCCGATCGGAACAGAGGAGACCACGGGCGCGTTGCACGACCGGCTGGCAGCGCTGGGCGCAAGGATGATTGTGGAGGCGGTCGCAGGTCTTCCGCAGACGCCGACACCGCAGTCCGAGGACGGCGTGACCTATGCCAACAAGATCGACAAGGCCGAGGCAAGGGTGGACTGGACCCGCCCTGCCGTAGAGGTGGACCGTTTGATCCGTGGGCTGTCGCCCTTTCCCGGCGCTTGGTGCGAGATCGCAGGAGAGCGGGTCAAACTGCTGGGTTCCCGGCTGTCGGAAGGTGCGGGTGCGCCGGGGCAGGTGTTAGAAGGTTTCACCATTGCCTGTGGCGCAGGTGCGGTCACCATCACGCGGGCTCAACGCGCAGGCAAACGGGCCATGACGGGGGATGAAGTGTTGAAGGGGCTGAGCTTGCCCGCGCAGCTCAGTTGACCTTGGCAAGGGCGCCTAAATCGTTATAGGTGGTGACGCCCGAGAGGAGAACACCCCATGACCAACCTGATGTCGCTGCCGCCGAAGATTGGATATGGCACATGGAACCGCCCCGGTGACGCGGCCTATCGCGGCGTCGTCGCCGCGCTGGAAGCTGGGTACCGCCATATTGACGGGGCCGAGGGCTACGACAATGAGGCCGAGGTTGGGCGTGCGATTGCAGATGTGGGCCTGCAACGCGCCGATTTGTGGGTCACGACAAAGGTGGCCCCGGAAAGTTTCGGCCCCGGGCATATCAGGCCGCATGTGGAAGCCTCGCTTGATAAACTGGGCGTGGGGCCGGTGGACTTGCTGTTGTTGCACTATCCATCGATCAAGGATGAATACGAGATTGAGGACTATATGGCGCAGTTTGCTGCCGTTTATGACGCGGGGCTTGCGCGCAATATTGGCGTGTCGAACTTCACAATCCGCTATATTGATCGGGCAGGCGCGCTGCTTGGCGATCGCCCGATTTTGACCAATCAGGTGGAACTGCACCCCTTTTTGCACAACAGCCCGATTGTCGATCATTGCCGCGCCAAGGGTATCGCGATGACCGCCTATTCGCCGCTGGCGCGCGGGGCTGTGGCGGATGATCCGGCCTTGCAGGCGATTGGGGCGGAGTTGGGCGCGACGGCGGGACAGATAGCGCTGGCCTGGCTGTTGGCGAAAGGCTATTGGGTGATCCCCTCGTCCGGCAATCCGGAAAGGATCGCGGAAAATCTGGCGGCGGGGGACATCACGTTGGGCCCGGAACATATCGGGCAAATCGACGCTCTGGATCGCGGGATGCGATTGGTCAATGGGCCATGGTGCCCGGAATGGGATGTTTGAAATGCCACATAAAGACATACCATTCGCGCTTGTGGGTATCGACCACGTCGTCTTTCTGGTCGATGATCTGGACCGCGCGGTTGCCTGGTATCGCGACGTATTGGGTTGCCCGCCGGGCTATTCCTATCCCGACTTGGGGATGGAGCAGGTCTGGGCCGGGGCGGCACTGATTGTGCTGTGGGACACAACCCACCCCGGTGCCAAGGACGCGGTGCCAAAGGTGGCGGGCGGACGCAACGTGGATCATATTTGCATCGCGACCTCGCCCTTTGATCATAACGCCATGCGGGTGCATCTGGCCGCCCACAACGTCACGATTGAACGCGAAGCGATGCATGGCGGCGCGCGGGGCATGGGACATTCATTCTATATCCGCGACCCCTTTGGCAACAAATTAGAGATCAAGGGGCCTGCTGAATATCCCGACGGGCGCTAGGCGTCAGTTGGCGCGTTTTGCGGTGCAAGGGGAGATCTGTACGCCCCTGACACACCTGCATATTCCGGGCCAAAGATCGAAAGTCCCTTGGGCGAAGTAAAGGGCGCAGGGGCAGGCAGGATAACGACCGCGATCTGCTGGTCCGTGGTCACATCAGGGTTCGCAACGGGCGCGCCGGTTTGCGCGTCAAAAAGGCAAATCAGGTCGGGCACGGTGGCCAGAACCGCCCCGTCGAGCCAGCAGGCCATGTTCTCATTCTTGACGCTGATCGTCAGAGTCTGGCCGCCTTGTTCCAGCGCGATCTGACCTACGGTGAAACCCTGATCGGTCTCATAAGTGACAGAACTGACTGCGCCCTCAAACAGGACCGCGCCATTGCCAGCTGCCGCGATCTGTGAAGGGGCGTTGGTGCCTGCATCCATGGCCTCGCGGCAAATCCGACCCATCTTCATCGCCTTGGAGATCGTGCCGGGGATCAGCACATCGCGCAAATCGCGCATCGGCAGCGCGTGGTCGATGGCGGCAACTGTGTTGCGGCTGACCTGACTAAGCGCACGAACAAGGGTTTCGGCGCGCTGGTCATCCTTGACCTTGTCGATCAGGAAGGATTCGCCAAATTGATTGACTGCATAGATCGGCGCGGCGGGGAGCCCGGCGAGGTAGTATGTGGAATGCGTGATTTCGGGCACCGCGCGGCCCGCCGGGTCGGCGTCAACGATCTTGTGCCCGTTCATCACCGCCGGAAAGAAGGCTGCCGCCGTATTGGAGCCGCCAAGCTCGCACGGTGTTGTGCCATAAAATTCATGTCCGATGTGGTCCTGAAATTCCGCATAGGCCTGCAAAAGCGGGTCGGTGTCACTGTCGGTGAGGCCGGCATAGATCCGTTCTTCCTCTGCCGTCAGTGGGGTGATGGCCCCCAAGAGGTAGGGCGTGCAGATGATCGCGTCGTCGGGAACCTCATCCATAGAGACCAGATCAAAGGTCTTGCCTGCGGCTAATGCCGTGTCGATCAGCGCTCGCCCTTCGGCGATATCGCCCCCGCCACCTGCGCCGAGGATCACGGCGCCAAGTAAGATGTCTTCCAGATTTTGCCGGGTCAGCCGTTGCATGTCAGGTGTCCTTGGAAGTTCCGAAAAGGGCGACGAGGTCTGTGATGCGCGACAGGATCAGAAGGATCGTCACGGTCAGCGCGACAAAGAGCATCGAGGCGGACGCGACCACCGGCGAATAGCCGTAACGCACGTTGTTGAAGATCTTGATCGGCAGGGTTTCGACCACGAAGCCAGAGATCATATTGGCAATCAGGTATTCATTGACACTGATGATCGCGACGAGCGCAAAGCCGGTGCAGACGTAGGGCGCGATCAGCGGAAAGATCACGGTGCGGAAGACCTGCGCAGGGGTGGCCCCTATCATTTGCGCGGCTTCGATGACCTCATCAGTGAGTGCTGCAAACCCGCGCGCGATGATCACCAAAGGCAGCGTCACGAAAAAGACGCCGTGGCTAATGATCGTCGCCTCCATCCGGCCGTACCAGCCAACCTCTGCCCAGAAAAGGCTCGCCCCAAGCGCCAGGATAATGGGCGGCAAAAGGAAGGGGCCAAGGCCGAGGGCAAAGGTCGCCTTGGCAAAGCCCGAGCCGGTGCGCCACAGGACATAGTTGATGGCCAGCGCCAGCGTTGTGGCGATCACACCCGCGATGGCGGCGATCAGCAGCGACCGGCCAATGGCGGCAAGCCAATCCGGTTCGGTCAGAAGTTCAGTGTACCACACCGCCGAGAGGGCATCGGGTGGGAAAGAGATGTTGCGCGAGGCACCAAAAGAGACGCCCAGCACCACCACGAAAGGCGCGATCATCAGCGCCGCGATGACAATCAGGTAGACGCGTCTCATGCGGTGCGCCTTTGTGTCAGCAGCGCCGAGGCGATCAGCACGATCACCGTGACAATCAGCATGACCACGGCAAGTGCTGCCCCCAGCGGCAGATTTGCATCCCCCAGCGCCTTGTCGCTGATGATCACTGTCATCGTCCAATCCTGCGGGCGGCCCAGCATGGTGGGCATCACGAAGACGCCCAGCAGATAGACGAACATCGTCAGCGTGACCGAAATCAGGCTGGTGCGGAAAGTCGGCAAAAGAACCTTGTAAAAGACCATCGCAGGCGGCGTGCCAAGGGTGATCGCCGCCTCTTCAATGCTGCGGTCACGGCGGGCGACGGCGGGGTAAAGGATCAGCGAGACGATGGAGAATCCCAGGAACACCAGCCCGATCATCATGGCCCCGAAGCTGGGCGAGAGAGAGCGTGGATTGTCCCAAAGCCCGACCCATTCCAAAAGGCGCGGGATGCCTGCACTTTCCGACATCAATATTAGCCAGGCGAAGCCCATGATCACCTCGCTCAGGCACATCAAGGACAAGAGCAGAATGATCCAGAAAAGCTGCCACTTGCGGCCAAGGTCAGAGACGAAAAGTACCAAAGGGAAGGCGAGTGCCACAACCAGCACTGCGCCAAGGGCCGAGGAATAGAGCGAGCGCAATGAGACGGTGTAGTAGAAGCTGGAGAAGAATTTGCCGTAGTTTTCCCAAACAAAATCAACCTTGTAGAACCCCATCGGGTCCGGCTGATAAAAGCTGACGACGATCATGAAGATCAGCGGGATCACAAAGAAGATCGCCATGACGCCGAAGGCCGCACCGCCGATCAGACGGGGCCCGTATGTAGGCGTGCGCATCATTGTGGCAACGCCCAGGCCTGCGCATCATCCCAGGCGAGCGTCACGGTCTGACCGTCGTCGAACCCCGCGCCGGTCCCCGCGATTTCGCTTTGGAAAAACGTCTGATCGCCGACGCGGATTTCACGTTCCAACAGCGCGCCAAGGCGGCGCTGGCGCAGAATCTGACCGCTGGGGCCATTGCCCTGCGCCTGCAATCGAATCATCTCTGGGCGGACGGCAAGCGGAGGCTGACCGTTCCGGGCAATGATGTTGTTGATGCCGATGAACTCGGCAACAAAGCGCGTCGCGGGGCGGGCATAAAGCTCTTCGGGGCTTGCGGCCTGTTCGATCTTGCCGCCGTTCATCACCACGATCCGGTCAGCAAGCGCCATCGCCTCGCGTTGGTCATGGGTCACAAAGACGGTGGTGATGCCGAGATCACGTTGGATGCGCTTGACCTCTTCCTGCATCTGGTCGCGCAGGGCGGCGTCCAGCGCCGAGAACGGTTCATCCATCAGAAAAACCTCTGGCTTAAGCGCCAAGGCGCGGGCAATCGCCACGCGCTGCCGTTGGCCGCCAGAGAGGGCCGACACCGGGCGACTGTCCAGCCCGGACAGGCCGACCATGTCCAAAAGCCGGGTTACCTCTTGCGTGACTGTTGCCGCTGCCATGCCGCGCAATCGCATCCCGTAGGCCACGTTGTCGCCCACGCTAAGATGCGGAAAGAGCGCAAGCGACTGAAACACCATGCCGATATTGCGCTTGTGGCAGGGCACTTCGGTCAGGTCGCGCCCGCCCAGCAGGATGTCACCCTCATCATGTACTTCAAGTCCCGCGATCAGACGCAGAAGCGTGGTTTTGCCGCAGCCGGACCCACCCAGAAGGCAGATGAACTCTCCATCTTCAACCGCGACTGAAATGTCCTTGAGCGCCGCGAAGGTGCCAAAGGATTTGCGCAGGTTATTGATGGTGAGTGCGGCCATGATGATGCCCCCGGGTTGGGCGGCGAGGATATGACCCCGCCACCTGATTGATCTTATTGCGCGATCATTTCCTGATACTTGGTCTCAAGCCAGTCGCCTTCGCGCAGATGGATGTGGGTCTGCACCCGGATCGGCGTGATCTCACTGCCGACGGCTGCAAATTCCTCGTCCGTGAGATCAGTGCTTTCACGTGGCACCACCGGGAAAATGCCCATCGTGCGCGCCATCAGGGCTTGGGTCTCGGGGCGGCTCATGAAATCAAGGAACTGCTCTGCTGCGGCGATATTTTCTGAATCGCGGGGCACAACCCAGTAGGCATCCGACACGATCCCGCCTTCCTTGGGGAAGGTCGATGCCACCGGCAGCCCGTCCCAGATCGAAAGCATGGTGACGTCGTGGTAATAGAGGCCCGCGTTCAACTCGCCGCTTTCTAGCGACTGCTGGAACTGGCCCTCGTCACGATACCACAAGCTGACCTGCGGCTTTAGCTCGGCAATCTTGGCGATCACCTGTTCGATGCCGTCGCGGGTTTCCAGAACCTCGACCCCGTCAAAGAAGGTCGTGGCCGTGACTTCCAACAGGCCAGAGTTTGGCGTGGTCACGATACCCAATTTGCCGTCCCATTTGGGCTCCCACAGCTCTGCCCAGCTTGCCGGAGCCTCTGCGGCATAGTCGGTATTGGTGACAAAGGTAGTGTAGAAGGCCAGCGCGCCGACCGCGAAGGCTTTGCCGCTGTCATTCATCTGCACATAGCCGTCCGTCAGGTTGGCTGTGCCCGGCATATTGGCGGGGTCAAGTTCTGCCCAAAGACCCACCTCATTGCCGCGGATCAGAACCTCATCCACCACGAGTGACAGATCGGCAGGGGCCTGTTTGGCACGTGCAGCCGCCATCAACTGGGTCATCCAGGCGGAATCTTCGGGCTGCGCGATGGATTTCACTTCAATCCCGGTTTCGGCGGTGAAGAGCGGATAAATCTCTGCCGCCAGCGTTTCCTCAAAGAAGCCGCCCCAGGCTGAGACGGTCAATTCCTGCGCGAATGCCGCAGAGGTAAGACCAAATGTCATGGCCGTTGTGGTGATCAGATAATGTGCGCGTGTCATGGCATACTCCCGTTGCGTTGTCTTGATTTTGGGCAAAAGGGTAAGACCGTGCGAGAAGCCAAACCATACTGAAAGGCTTATGTTTGCATAAGCCGGTCGACATGGCAGGCTGGCGCTGCTTTTCTGCATGTGTGTCTAAAAGGTGGTTCTGGCGTGAAACTGTCCGATATTGATCTGCGTCTGTTGCGCGTCTTTCTGGCCGTGGCCACGGCCGGGGGATTTGCCAAGGCGCAGGGGACTTTGGGTATTTCCCAGCCTGCCATCAGCAGCCAGATTGCCAAATTGGAAGACAGGCTGCGGGTGCGCCTGTGTGACCGCGGCCCCAAAGGCTTTGCGCTGACGCCTGCGGGCGAACAGGTGCTGCAAGAGGTGACCGTGCTGCTGGATCAGATCGATGCGGCAGCAGAGCGGCTGAATACCATCGCTGATCCAACCACGAAACAGGTGCGGATCGGCGTGGTTGATTCGATGGTGACCGATCCTGAAAACCCGCTGATAGAGGTCTTGCGAAGGCTGCATCACACCCAGCCCGATCTGAAGGTCAATATCGGCATCTTTGACTTTCTGGCCTGTCTGGAAGAGTTGCGGGCCAACCGGCTCGACATCGCTATTGTCGGCATTGCTGGCAACGAACGCATCCCGTCAGAGACAGAGGCGATCCCGCTTTATCGCGAGGTAAGCAGCCTTTATTGCAGCCCCGATCACCCCTGCGCCGGTGCAACAGATGCTGATGGGCTCAAGGCAGCCTTGGCAAAGGCTCAGATTTCGGCCCACAGTTTTGTCTTCAACCCGATTGATAAAGACCTTGATCCGATGCTGCTGAACCAGTCGGAAGGCGTGGCACAGGATACAATCGAATTGACCGCCTATCTGGCGCTTTGCGGCAGTCACGTGGGCCTTTTGCCTGACCACTATGCCCGTGTCTGGGTGGATGAAGGCACGCTGATTTCGCTCGCGCCGCTGCACGATCCGATCACATCAGACTTTCACGCCCTGCGGCTGCAATCTGCGCCGCAGGATTCTGTTCTGAACAAGGTCTGGAAAACGCTGCGCGTCCGTGCACGCGCCTAGCGGTGCTGGTCGATCAGGATCGCATTGTCGTCAGGATCCATCAGCATGATATACGCGGGCCCTTCGGTTGAGGTGTCGCAGGTCGCGGACAGCTCGATCTTGGCCTCTTGCAGCTTGGTCTGGATGGCGCGGACGTCGTCCCAGTCGTCGGCAACCTCTCCGGCGTTTTGATCCCAGCCCGGGTTGAAAGTCAGCGTGTTAGCCGGGATATGCCCCTGAAACAGCCCGATCAGGGTCTGTTCGTTTTTCATGATCAGATAATTGTGACTCATGTCGCCGCCCATGGTCTCAAACCCAAGAGCTTCATAGAAGGCGCGGCTGACGGCCAGGTCCTTGACGTTGAGGCTGATGGAAAATGCGCCAAGTTTCATGTGCTGTCTCCTGTGTGGGGCGAAAATTGCCCGGATATGGTCATCATCGCTGGTGCATGGATGTCTGACTGGATGTGTACAGTTTGTGCATATCACAAAGCATGCTTGATTTCCGCCCCAATCCGCAATACATCGCCCGCGATGTTGGATCAGGGGGACGTAAACCCCCCGTAAACGAAAAGGCGCTTGCAGATGGCAAAGGCAAAGTTTGAACGGAATAAACCGCACGTGAACATCGGGACCATTGGTCACGTTGACCACGGCAAGACGACGCTGACGGCGGCGATCACGAAGTACTTTGGTGACTTCCAGGCCTACGACCAGATCGACGGCGCGCCCGAAGAGAAGGCCCGCGGGATCACGATTTCGACCGCGCACGTGGAATACGAGACCGAGAACCGTCACTACGCCCACGTCGACTGCCCCGGCCACGCCGACTACGTCAAGAACATGATCACCGGTGCCGCCCAGATGGACGGCGCGATCCTGGTGGTGAACGCAGCCGACGGCCCCATGCCGCAAACGCGCGAGCACATCCTGCTTGGTCGTCAGGTGGGCATCCCCTACATGGTTGTTTACATGAACAAAGTTGACCA
>CANLQO010000003.1 GCA_947493335.1 uncultured Paracoccaceae bacterium
TCACTCTGCCCGCCCTCGAAGATGTCCACAAACCCGGTCGTCAAAACATCCAGATCCGCCGCACGATCCCCCGTCACACGGATGTCGTCGATCGCAAAATCTTCTTCGCTAAAGCTGGCCTGCATCTCGATCTCAATGTCGAGTGTACTGCCGGTGCCGGTGATCCCCGCCACAAATCGCTGAAAGCTGTCGGTTAGGGCAGCACCATCACCAACACCGTTCAGATCGGTGTCTAGCTGCGGGACCTCATTGCCCTGATCACCACCAGCCTCGAACCCCATGATCGTGGTGTACCCGCCACCATCAATCTGCGCCCTGATGCGCAGCCCATCAGTGCTATCGAGGCTTTGGAAAACGCCATTGTCATCCTCGGCCACCAAAAGGCTGAGTGCCAAGTTCTCGTAGTCAGAAATGTCGATGCCAGTGAAGCTCAGCGTTTGCAGTGTCGACTGTGTTCCCACGGCAATCGCCGCATCGATATCCTGCGCGGCAAAATAGTAGCTGCCAACTTGGCCGCTGACGTCATAGTTGGCGGTGATGTTGCTGCCGTTCGTGCGGATGAAAAAGTCGCTGCCGCCGTCGCTGAATTCGGCTGCAGACGTTGTGTAGCGTGTGCCATTGCCGTTGGTTTCGAAACCTTCTGACATCAGTGTAAAGGCGCCCTCGTCGGGGTTGTTCACATCGCCATCGACAATGCGGATATCGACGTCGGGCACCGGATTGAGGGAGTATTCCGGGTCGAGCGTGCCACCCAGTTCGATCGAGACGGAATGCACTTCATCCCCCTCAACCAGACCATCGGCCACGGCGGTCACGGTGACGGTCACAGGGCTGGAGTTAAAAAGCACAACGCGGGCCACGCCCGGGCCGGACCCGACATCGATGTCCGCCGAATTTGGCGTGACGCGGATCGACGACAGGTTGGTCGGATAGCGATCAAAATCAATCAAGATCTGACCGGCGACATCGCCTTCGATCGACTCGTCAATACCACTGACAAATGACGTGATGACGTTCGCAGGCGGCAGTGTCCCATTGATCTGGAAATTATCAAACGCGATGTCTTCATCGTTATTGTTCAGGTTTTCCATCACCACGCGCACATCAAGCGTTGAACCGGTGCCCGTGATGTCCGCCGTAAACGTCTGAAAGCTGTCGGTCAGCGCCGTGCTGTCGCCTACGCCGTCAAAGTCTTTGTCTAATAGCGGCGCGGTATCACTGCCGGTCGCCGCAAACTGCAGGACTTTTTGATAAGCGCCGCCGTCAATCGAAACCTCGACATAGACCTGCGTATCGGCGTCCCAATCCTCAAATCCGTTGGTGAAATCGTCCTCGGCAAACATGCCGCTGAATTCCAGCGCCGTGTAGCCCGAGATATCGATCGTGTTGAAATCAATCGTCCGGGTGTGGGACGAAATCAGCGATTGATCGGTGTCATTGGCGGCAAAGTAGTAACTGCCAACCGCGCCCGAGTAGGAAACCGTAGAGGTAAATTTGACACCGGCCAGCGTGGTGCCATTGGTGCGTCCAAAGAAATCGTCATTGATGGTCGAGGTCGCGCTATGAAACTCCGGATTTGAGAGCGTGTAACGCACACCAATGCCATCGGTCTCAAATCCCTCTGTCCAGATATTCGCCACAGGCCGTCCCCCCAAATCGCGTCGTGGGCAGACCCAACTAAGCTGGTTACCGGTCGGCCCATATTCTGTTGGCAGGTTCGATTGCGCGATCTGCGCCGGACTGAACTGAATATGATCGCGGCGTCCCGATCAGATACCCACCACTTAACAATGCCGAAAGTCTA
The DNA here is from genome assembly GCA_947493335.1 of uncultured Paracoccaceae bacterium. Classification (GTDB taxonomy): domain Bacteria; phylum Pseudomonadota; class Alphaproteobacteria; order Rhodobacterales; family Rhodobacteraceae; genus CANMYO01. The sequence continues at coordinate 1,805 of CANLQO010000003.1, forward strand.
GCAGGGCCACCCACGATTTCCCAAGTCTGGAATCGCGTAGTTTTGCGAAATTTGACTGTTTTCACCTGTTTTTCGGGTCAACAGGGCGTCTGACGCCGTTATTCAGCAACCGAAACGGCCTGTAACAGCCGCTTGGGCCGGGCCTTTGCAGCCTTTTCAAACAAGCCATAGGTCTGATCGGTAAAGTTCACCGCCCCGGCGATATGGGTCAAGTAGGCGTCAAGCGCTGGTGTCAGCTCTGCCTGCACCAGCTCCACGGGGCTGTCCTGAGGCGTCGTTTCGAACTGCACGTAAAACAGTGGATCGCCCCGGTTGATGATCAGGGGCTCCTCAACGTCCTGCCATTCAAAGGCCCACATCACCGGTCGCGGCCACACATCGATCGGAAAGCGCCCGGCAAAGATCGTGCCGGGCCATGGCTTCGGATTATAGCTCAGAAACGGAGCCGTCTGGATCAGGTGCACAGGGTCGTCGGCCACAAAGACATAAGGAAGTTGCAACTGCAGCGTGGGCCGGTCGGGAAAACGCCACTCGGCCCGTGGCGTCACCTTGAGAAACTGTTGCAAGATCGAAAGCCGGATCGGGCTTCGTTCACCCTGCAAATTGCCCAGTGAGAATTTGCCGTCCTTATCGCGCCGCAACTGCAAGTGCAGATCAAACGGGCACACAACCTCGAAGAACCGGCTGGCAAGCGCGGCATGCGCGGGTGTGTGAAAAGCGGGTAAGGCCGCGTCACCCGACTTGCTATGGCAGGGGCGCGGTGGGTCAAAAATGACCCCGGCCCGCGGGTCCCTCAGCAGCCAACCGACCTGAACTGGTGCGCGCTTTTGGGCGGTGGCCCCGGATGTGACGGAAAGTGTGTGGCGCATGAATTGGATCACCGAACCTGTCTTGTGCCCTGTCAGACTAGAAAGAACCGCAACCAAAAGGCAATGCATCCCTTTGCGGACCAATTCCAACACTTTGCCGTTGACCTTGCATCCGGGCCAACGGCACCCTGCGTCAGAGGGGATTGGGAATGCGACCGCCATGAACGACAGCCGGTTTGATCTGCATGCCGAAGTTGCGCGCGCCAAGGCCCTTTACAAAAGTGGCGATCATGCCGGGGCGGCAGCCACCTTTCGGGCCTGCATCGTGGTGGCCCCCGATCAGGCGGCACTTTGGTCGCATCTGGCCTCGGTCCTGCGCAAGCAGCGCCACTTTGCTGCAAGCCTGACGTCACATCGTCGCGCCCTCGAATTAGATCCTGCCAATCGCGTCATGCGGCGGCACTATGCTAACGCGCTTTGCGATGCGGGTGCTTATGCCGAGGCCATCGAGGTGCGGCGCGCCCTATTGGAAGACGCGCCCGATGACCCCGTCTCACTTGGCCAATTGTGCGAGGCGCTGCACTGCAATCGCATGCAGGCAGAGGTCGTATCCCTTTTGGATCAGGCCGAAACCGTCGCCCCGCTTGACGAAAAGCTGATCCTCCAGCGCGCCATTGCCAATCTGGCCATGGGCAATTGGGCGCGCGGGTTTGCGGAATTCGAAAGCCGCTATTTCAACAAGAGTTTCGTGCGCGACGGTCATATCCGCTGGCAGCAATGGCGCGGCGAGGATTTGCAGGGCAAATCCATACTTGTCTTGCCCGAACAAGGATTTGGCGACGCGATCTTTTCCGCGCGCTTCTTTGGGGCACTTAAGGCGCAAGGGGCCAATGTCACCGTCGTCGCCAGCGCCCCGACCGAGCGTCTCTTGCAATCGCTGGACACCGTCGACGTGGTGCGACGGCGGGTCGACAAACATGACCGGTTTGATCGCTACTCCTACGCGATGAGCATTCCACACCGGCTTGGCTTTGACGGCACAAACGTCCCGCCACCGCCCACCTTCGCCATTCCTGCGTCAGCGCTAAAGCGCGCAAAGGCGATCACCCATCGACACCGGGACCGGTTCAACATCGGCATGGTCTGGACAGGTTCCAGTGGCAATCCAATCAATATTGCGCGGGCCACAACGCCGGACAGGTTCTTGCGATTTGCTGATCTAAAGGGTGTGCAGCTTTTCAGTCTCTACAAAGGTGACCAGATCGGCGAACTGGAGGCGACCGGAACGGCGGGCATCATCCTCAACGCCTGCCAGCAGGACGCGGATTTCGCAGAAACGGCGGGCGTCATTGCTCAGATGGATCTGGTCATTACCACCGATACTGCTGTCGCCCATCTGGCCGGTGCCTTGGGCAAACCCACCTGGGTGCTGCTTTCACATCAGGGCTTTTGGTACTTCGGCTATGGCGACACGACACCTTGGTACCCGTCCATGCGGCTTTACCATCAAACTGCGCACCGGGATTGGGACGGCGTTTTTGACCGCGTGCAGCGGGACCTGTCGACACTTCTGTCGGGCCTTTCATAAACGGGTTACGCGTCGGCGTGACGAGAAGGCCGCGTTTGTCGACAGCTTTCGCCAAATGAGAAACCCCACATCCAGCGCACGGTCGCGGTTTTGGCCGGGTTACGCCACAACATGTGCGCCTGTCAGGACAGGCAGCAATGGCACTGGTATCGCGGAGATGCCGTTGAAGCGGCTCACCGATGCCCTAAGGTCATGCAATTATGCAACGGGGAAAATTCTCCCTAATTTTCCTGCATCATTTACCAATCGTTGACGTTATAGTCATATCACCGCACGCAGATGCGGGTTGAGGAAAGTGAGAGCAGATGAAAAGCACCCCCCTTATGGCGGTGGTGGCCCTGTTGGCGCTCAGCGCCTGCATGCAGCCCGAACCTGTGACAGGCCGCGCCGATAATGACATGCTACGGTTTTCCGCGATGAACTACGTCGCAGCACCGGAATTCGGCGCACAGTAACTTCATCCGGGCCAGAACCTAGGCGTCGTCGGGGTCGGGAAAACCGCACCCTTCCGGCGCTATCTCTGTTTGTGATTTTGCGTATAGTGTCCTCACATTTTCAGAGGATATTTCTTTATGGCCCTTCGCAAATCGACCCGTCCGCTGCCGCGGACGCCGCGTGTCACGGCGCGCACACCGCTGATCAAAAGCGCGCAAACCCTGCAATCCACAACGATGACCGCAACCGCGGGCAGCTTGCCAACCGCAATGGCGGCCGCGGGCGTAACTGCCCCCGCACCCGCGAATGACGGCACGGACGCCACCGCTTCGATGGCGGTCGCATTCGGAACGACCACCCCGGTGGAGGTGGATGAAGTAGCCGCGGCCCTGACGACGGGTTTACGCGACAAGATCCTGGATGTGGTGACAGATACCGTCCGGCTTTGGTTGCAACTGGCTCATTTTGACAATGTCACAATTCAGGCGGTCGCTGCGATTGCCTCTCCCGGCTGTTTGCGGGGACCACGTCTGCGGGACTATCGCCAATCCTCATCCGCCTATCACGCGACCGAGGGACTTGAGCGCGAAATCATGGATATGGCCTTGCGCGGGATCAGCGACAATTTCGCACTTTGGCAAAGCTTCGTCATGATCCCCGGCCTGCCGCTTTACCCCGCCTTTGCCGCCATGCCGATGGCCGTGGCCCCGCCCACGCCCGCCGTACCCATGCCGCTCAGCGCGTTCGTCTCGAACCAATTGCCGATGATCGTGTCTGAGGCGCAGCTTAGCAGCGCAATCCTGTCCGAAGCGCCCAACGATCTGGACCATGCCAATCTGAATGGTTTCTGTAACAACCTTGGCAAATGCTGCGCGATGGCCTTTCAGGTCATGGTGGCATCGCAGGTTGTTGTGCGGCTCATGGGAACCGGGCCCGTGCCCGCCTACGCCCCGCCGATGATGCCTGTGGGGCCGGTGATGGGCGGTTCGGTTATAGCCGCGCCCGGCATCTTCGCGTCCCCGGGCAGCTTTTCGATCCCGAAAATGCCGTTGGTTCTTTGACGGAATGGTCGGGCTTCACAACATCCCCGGCACCACCAGATCAGGCGGACGGTGACCATCTGCAAAAGTCTTGATGTTGATGATCACCTTCTCCCCCATCTCAATCCGTCCCTCCAGCGTCGCCGACCCCATATGCGGCAGCAGGATCACATTGGGCTGCGCCTTCAGGCGCGGGTTCATCTGGTGGCCGCGCTCATAGACGTCCAGCCCGGCACCGCCAAGTTCCCCGGCCCGCAACATCCGCGTCATCGCATTTTCGTCCACCACTTCCCCGCGTGAGGTGTTCACGATCACCGCGTCGGGCTTCATCAGCTTCAGCCGCCTTGCGTTCATCAGATGGAAGGTGCTGGGCGTATGTGGACAATTGACCGAGATCACATCCATCCGCGCCACCATCTGGTCAAGGCTCTCCCAATAGGTGGCGTCCAGTGCCTCTTCGATCTCGGGGCGCAGGCGTTTGCGATTGTGATAGTGGATTTGCATGCCAAAAGCCGCGGCCCGCTTGGCCACCGCCTGACCAATCCGGCCCATGCCCAGAATGCCCAACCGTCGCCCGCCAAGCCGCCCCCCCATCATTGCGGTGGGCGCCCAGCCGGGCCAGTCGCCTGATTGCGCCAGTGCTGTTCCTTCCGGCACCCGCCGGATCACGCCCAGCATCAGCGCCATGGTCATGTCGGCGGTGTCGTCGGTGGTCACACCCGGCGTATTGGACACCAGAATGCCCCGCTGCCGGGCCGTCGAGACATCGACGTTGTCGACGCCTGCACCATAATTCGCGATCAGTTTCAGCCCCTCGCCCGCCTGCGCCAGCAGTTTTGCATCGATGTGATCGGTGATCGTCGGAACCAGCACATCCGCATCCGCCATGGCCGCGGCCAGTTCCTCTTGCGACATGGGCGTATCATCTTCACGCAGTGTCACATCAAAGAGCTCTTTCATCCGGGTCTCGACCACCTCGGGCAACCGTCGCGTCACGACAACACTCAGCTTTTTCCCCGGCATTCACCCCTCCTCGGCGCTTTGCAAATCAGGCTCTTGCTGTCAGGTTGCCAGATAACCGACGCGTGGCACAAGAACGATCACGCGCGGCAGGTGCGGTAAGTGACAGGTCCATTCATGAAAACCCTTTGGCTTCTTCTGGCTTTGCTGGCGGCCCCCGCCTTGGCGCAAGAGGCGACGCAAGCCGCAAATGCGCCCGCGACCGCCCCGCTGTTTGGGCCGGAAACCAACCTGCCGCTGCCGCGTTTCGTCAGCCTCAAGGCCAAGGAAAGCAACGTGCGGCGCGGGCCCTCGCTTTCACATCGGATCGATTGGGTCTTTCAGCGCCGCAACATGCCGCTGCAGGTGATCGCCGAATACGGCCACTGGCGGCGGGTCGTTGACCGTGACGGGCAAGGCGGCTGGGTCCATTACACGATGCTTTCGGGCGTGCGCACAGTGATCATTGATCGCGATATGACGGCCCTGCGCGCCAAGCCTGACGCAGCGTCCCACGAACGCGCCGTTCTCGAGGCGGGCGTGATCGCGCGCCTTGGGACTTGTGCCGCAGGGTGGTGCGAGTTGAACGCAGCAGGCTATCGCGGCTGGGCCCCGCAAGACGGGCTATGGGGCACGGTCCCGGGCGAAGAAAGGGACTGACCTTTCTGCTCATTGGCGCTACACGGGCGGCCATGACTAATCGCGACACCAAACTGAACCTTTCTGCCGGGGTGCTTTCGGTATCTGTGGCGCTGGTGCTGGTGCTGGCAAAGCTCTGGGCGCTGGGGCAGACCGGATCACTTGCTGTAGCCGCCACGCTGGCCGATTCCGCGATGGACCTGATGATGTCTTTGGGCGGTCTCGTGGCCATCGCCTATGCCGCCAAACCCGCCGATGATGACCATAATTTTGGTCATACCTCGGCCGAGGATTTGGCCGCCCTTGGCCAATCGCTCTTTATCCTGATCTCCGCTGCGGTGATCGCTGTCGCCGCCGTGATGCGGCTTTTGGATGACACTGTGACTCTGCCCGAACGCGAAGGTCAGGGCATGGCGATCATGGTCTTTTCCATCTGCGTGACACTTGGCCTTGTCCTGTGGCAACGCCGCGTCGCAGGACAAACCGGCAATGCCGTCGTCAGGGCAGATTCCTTGCACTATCTGGGCGACCTCATCCCCAACGTCGGCGCTTTGATCGCACTTTGGGCCAGCGCCACATTGGGCTTGGGCCGGGTCGATTCCGTCGTGGCCCTGGGTGCCGCAGCCCTGCTGGCCGTCGGGGCCATCCGCATTGGCAAGACGGCGTGGGACGCGCTGATGGACAGGCAAGCCGACCCCGAGATGATCGCAAGGATCAGTGCCATCGCGCGTGATTTTCCCGGAGTTCATGGCTTTCACGATCTCAAGACCCGGCGGGCCGGCAGCCAGACTTTTGTGAACATTCACATCGAACTCGACGGTGCACAAACCCTTGATGACGCCCATGCCATCGGTGCCGCCCTGCGCCGCGCGATCATCGCAGAATACCCCCGCGCGGACGTGCTGATTCACAAAGACCCCGTCGGCGTGACCCGTCATCCCGACGATGATCGCTAGGCTGCGTCCAGCCCCCGCCCCTTAAGAAGCGCCTCAACCCCCGGCAGCCGACCCCGGAACGCGGTATAAAGCTCTGCCGCATCCACGGACCCGCCAGAGGACAGCACCGTCTGTTCCAGCTTCATTGCGGTCGCTGCATCAAACGGATCGCCCGCCTCTTCAAAGGCGGCAAACGCGTCGGCGTCCATCACTTCGGACCACATGTAGCTGTAGTAGCCGCTGGAATAACCGTCCCCGGCAAAAACATGGGCAAAATGCGGGGTTGCATGCCGCATCCTTATTGCCTGCGGCATTCCGATCTCTTCCAAAATCTCGGCCTGCTTCTGCATCGGATCTGCGGGGGCGGGACCTTCGTGAAAACTCAGATCAACCAGCGCACTGGCCACATATTCCACCGTCTGAAAACCCATGTCATAGGTCGCGGCTTTCAGCACGCGCTGCAACATCTCATCCGGCATCGCCTCGCCTGTCTCCGCGTGGGTCGCAAATTCCTGAAGCACCTCCGGCACCTCTAGCCAATGCTCGTATAGCTGGCTTGGCAACTCGACAAAGTCGCGCGCCACAGAGGTTCCGCTGATGCTTTCATAGGTCACATCAGACAGCATTTGGTGCAACGCATGGCCGAACTCATGAAACAGCGTGCGCGCGTCGTCATAGGACAAAAGTGCCGGTTTCCCCTCTTCGGGCTTGGCAAAATTGCACACATTGACCACATGCGGTCGGATATCGGCCTTCAGCCTTTGCTGATCGCGCAACGTGGTACACCACGCCCCTGACCGCTTGCTGGGTCGCGCGAAATAGTCACCAATGAAAACAGCAACATGCTCACCCTCACGCGTCACCTCGTAAAGCTGGACGTCGGGGTGATACACCGGCCCGTCAAGCGGCTTGAATTCCAACCCAAACAGCCGGTTGGCACAGGCAAAGGCCGCTGCGATCATCTGTTCCAACTGCAGGTAAGGTTTCAATTCCGCCTCATCGAGATCGTGCAATTCCTGCCGCCGCTTTTCGCTGTAATAGCGCCAGTCCCACGGCTCCAGCGGCCCGTCCCAGCCATCGGCATGCAGCATCCGCTCCAATGCCTTGGCGTCGGCCTCTGCCGCTGCTTTCGCGGGCGTCCAGACTTGCATCAGCAGATCGCGCACCGCCTTTGGCGTCCCTGCCATCTCGGTCTCTAGCTTGTAATCGGCAAAGCTGTCGTACCCTAGAAGGGCCGCCCGTTCCTGCCGCAACTTGAGGGTTTCCGCCGCGATCCCACGGTTATCGGTCTTGCCCCCGTTGGCCCCCCGCGCCGTCCAGGCCTCATAGGCCTTTTGCCGCAGATCACGCCGCGCTGAGAATTGCAGAAACGGCACAATCAGCGACCGCGACAACGTCACCACCGGCCCATCAGCACCAGCATCCTTGCCTGCGGCCCGTGCCGTGGCGACGACGAAATCCGGCAACCCTTCAAGCCCGTCCTTATCCAACACCATATGCCACGCGCGTTCGTCTGCCAGCAGGTTCTGGGTAAACTCCGTCCCCAGCACAGACAGCCGCGACATCACGTCCCGCAACCGGTCGCTGTCGTCCCCGTCCAGCATCGCGCCCATGCGGACAAACCGGCGATGGGTCAGAAACAGTACACGCTGCTGCTCTGCCGTCAGATCCAACCCCTCGCGCCCACCCCACAATGCGTTCACCCGGGCAAAAAGGGCGGCATTGGAAAAAATCTCGGATGAATAAGCGGACAGCTTAGGCGAGACCTCTCGCATCAGTGCCTCACGCGCGTCATTGCTGTCCGCCCCGCTGACGACGAAAAAGACCGACAACACCTGATCAAGCCTGTCTGACGCCAGCTCCAGCGCTTCAATTGTATTGGCGAAATCCGGTGCGGCCGCATCGTTGGCGATGGCGGCAATCTTCTCGCGCCCTGCTTGCAACGCCGCATCCACCGCGGGGCCAAAATCATCGTCAGCGATCGCCTCGAACGGTGGCAGTCCAAAGGGCGTATCCCAGTCGGTCAGCAGCGGGTTGGTCATGGAAAGTCTCCTTTGCCCTCAACCTAGTGCCGCCCTTGCGGACTTGCCAGAACCCCCCGCGTCTTCTGATCAAAAATACCCTATTCCCGCCTGTTCCCTCAGCGCTGTCGCATCCGTGTCTCGAACTTGCGCAGCAGCAGGGACAGCCCAATCGTCATCGTCAGATAGACCAGCGCCACAACGTTATAGGTCTCAAAATAGCGGAAGTTGCCTGCCGCTGTGACCTTGCCCAATTGCGTGATGTCGGTCACGCCGAGCACGCTCACGAGTGAGGAATCCTTTACCATTGCGACGAAATCGTTACCCAGCGGCGGCAGGATCGTGCGCAGTGCCTGCGGGAAGACGATGAACCGAAACCGCTGCCAGCGGTTCAGTCCCAACGCCTCTGCCGCCTCGATCTGACCCTCATCGACGGACTGCAGGCCAGCGCGAAAAACTTCGGCCAGAAACGACGCATAGGCCAGCGTCAGCGCGATGATTGCCCGCCACAGCAACGAAAAGTCGCGCGTGCGGATGCCGTCAAAGCCCAGCGCTTCTGCGACCCAATTAAAGGCGATGACCATCGCCGGCGCCAGAACAAACGCCACATAAAGTAGCAACACGATGATCGGAATCCCCCGCATCACCTCGACATAAAATCTGGAAACCTGCCGCAAGATCAACGACTTCGACAGCGCGCCCAGCGCCAGAACCAGCCCCAGCGCGCAGGCCATCGCATAGCTGACGATGGCCACAAACACCGTTGTGCGGATGCCCTTGGACAGCGTGCTCAGAACCTTGGAATAGGCCTCGTCCGTCAGAACCTGAAAGAACATCCAGGCCCCGATGGCGACCACCGCCAGCAGCCACCACGGGAAATCATCATCATTGGGGGATGTGGGGATCATCGTTTTTCGGCCCCCGACCCGCGCCGGGGGCCCAAGACCTTAACCACCCACTTTGAAGTCAAGGAACCACTTGGTGTTCAACGCATCAATGGTGCCGTCAGCCTCCATATCAGCAATCGCGGCATTAATTGGCGCAACAAGGTCCGACCCTTTGGGGAATATGAACCCAAAATCCTCGGTCCCCAGCTTTTCACCAATGATCTTCAACGCCCCGTCAGAGGCATCGACGTATCCGTTGCCCGCCGTCCCGTCGGTCAGGATCAGGTCTACATCGCCCGCCCGCAACGCCTGCACGGTCGCGCCAAACGTCTCCATCAGTTTGATACGTGGGTTCGCCTCATCCCCGTCCAGCACGTCATAGACACCCACATAAAACGGGGTTGTCCCCGGTTGCGCGGCCATCAACAAATCCTCATCCGCTGCGAAAGACGCCGCGTCGGTGAACCGATCTTCATCGCCGCGCACCATCATCACCATTTCAGAGGTCATGTATTTATCTGAAAAATCAACCACTTCAGCACGATCCTCGCGGATCGTGATGCCGGTCATGCCCATGTCGAACTGGCCTTCACTGACAGCCGCGATCATCGCGTCCCAGCTGATGTTCTCATAGACGATTGTCGCGTTCAGCCGTTCTGCGATGATTTCCATGGCGTCGTATTCCCAGCCGACGGCCTCGCCATCGCCATCAATGAATTGCAGCGGCGGATAGGCGTTTTCCGTCACGACCACAATTTCACGGCCTTCCAGATCAGGCAGGTGGCCCGCAGCCATCGCAGATGTGCCGATCATCGCCGTCGCGGCCAGCGTCAATAAATACTTCATGATTATTCCCCCGGGGTTAAGACCCGCCAAGACTACCGCTGCTTACGCCCCTTGCAAGCCCCGGCCGTCGCAATCGGGGCAATCGCCGCGCGCTTTTGCGCCAATGACGCGGGTTTCAGCGTAAAGCGCATCATAAATCAGCAACCGACCCCGCAGCCCTTCGCCCGCGCCGGTCAGCGCCTTGACCGCCTCCACCGCCATCATCGATCCGATCACGCCGGGCAACGGGCCAATCACCCCCGCTTCAGCGCAGCTCGGCACCAGCGACGGGTCCGGTGCATCGGGGAAAATGCAGCGATAACAGGGCCCTCCGCGCGCCGGATCGTAAAGGCTGATCTGCCCTTCCCACTGGGTCAGCGCCGCGGCGATCAATGGTTTTCCAGCTGCAACAGCCGTTGCATTGACCAGATAGCGGGTGTCGAAATTATCCGACCCATCAAGGATCAGATCGTAGTCCGCGACCAGTTCCGCCGCGATATCGGGTGTCAGCCGCCGATTGTAGGGCTGCACACGCACAAAAGGGTTTTGCGCCTGAATCGCGGTCTGGGCCGAGAATACCTTGGGCGTTCCGATCATCTCGTCCCGGTGAATAACCTGCCGCTGCAGATTGGCGTTTTCAACCACGTCATCGTCGATCACGCCGATAGACCCAACACCGGCTGCCGCAAGGTACTGTAGTGCAGGTGACCCCAGACCGCCCGCGCCGATCACCAAAACCCGCGCATCGCGCAGTGCCTTTTGTCCCGCCCCGCCGATTTCGCGCAGGATGATATGGCGCGCATAGCGGTCAAGTTCGGTTGTGGAAAACGTGCCTGTCTGCGGCACAGGCGCGGCTTGCGCGTCCGCCCGCTGCCGGATCCGCGACAATAGCTTGCCATACCCCCAGACGATCCCGCCACCTGCGATCAGCAGTAGCCACAGCCGCGCATCGCCGCCCATCGCCATCCGCAGCGGGTGACCGTCCGGCAGCACCAAATGCAAGGCGATGACGGCGACCATCAGGATGCCGATCATTGTCCAGCGCGCCTGTCGCGGCGCACCCATTGCCATGCCGATCCCCCACAGGGCGGCGGCCATGGCGCCGACCATGATCATGAGCTCAGGCCGGTCGAGCCAAATCCACCCGCCCCGCGCGCGGTGTCATCCAGAACGTCCACGGCAAACGACGCCATCGTCACCGGGGCCACAACCATCTGCGCGATCCGCATTCCGTGTGTGATGGTGAAATCTTCTTGTCCGTGGTTGATCAGGATCACCCCGACGGGGCCACGATAGTCGCTGTCAATCGTGCCCGGCGCATTGACCAGCGCGATCCCGTGTTTCAGGGCCAGACCAGAACGTGGCCGGATTTGAACCTCAAAACCCGACGGGATTTCCATCCGCAAACCGGTGGCGATCAGCTTGCGGGCGCGCGGTGGCAAAATGATACTTTTCTGCTCAGGCAAGTTGGCACAGATGTCCGCCCCCGCCGCCCCTTCTGTGGCATAGGCGGGCAAGGGAATCGTCCTGTCCGCACCGACGTCCCATGCAATTTTGATCAATGGTTTCATATCTCTCTGACCTTCGGTGCGTCCGCCCTTAACGCGCGTTAACGATCTGATGCTGACAGTTTGTGTATGCTTTGTGCACCGCTTGTGTACGGGTCGTGACTGTGACTTTTCTGCGCATGAGTTATTTCAGCGCCGCGGCAATTTTTTGCGCCAGACGCGCGGCCACAGCCCCTTTGCTCATGCGCGGCCAGTCCTCTGCCCCGTCCTTTGTGATCAGCGTGACGTCGTTTTCCGACCCACCCATGATACCGGTTTGCGGTGAGACATCATTCGCCACGATCCAGTCGCAGCCCTTGCGGTCTCGTTTTGCGGTGGCGTGTTCGATCACGTCGTCCGTCTCAGCCGCAAAACCCACGACAAGTTTCGGGCGACCCTTTTTCATTTGGGCAACGCCCGCCAATATATCCGGATTCTCGGAAAATTCCAACGTTGGCAGGCCCTTACCGTCTTTTTTGATCTTGCTGTCACCGGCATTCGCGACGCGCCAATCCGCCACGGCGGCGGCAAAAACGGCGGCATCAGCGGGCAACGCATCCTGCACGGCTTGCGCCATTTCCGCTGCCGTTTGCACCTTTATCACGGTCACATCCATCGGCGGGGGCACATCCGCGGGGCCGGTCACAAAGGTGACGTTTGCCCCTAACCCCTTCAAAGCATTGGCAATTGTCGTGCCTTGCGCGCCGGACGAGCGGTTGGCGATATAACGGACGGGATCAATCGGCTCATGTGTCGGGCCGGACGTGACCAGCACATGCTTGCCCTTCAGCGGACCATCAGCCAATGCCGCGTCAATTGCATCAACGATTTCAAGAGGTTCCGCCATGCGACCGGGACCATACTCACCGCAGGCCATGTCGCCTTCATTCGGGCCGACAAAGAGAATTCCATCGTCTTTCAAGGTCGTTAAATTACGCTGGGTCGCCGGATGCTGCCACATCCGAACATTCATCGACGGGGCGACCAGCACCCGCTTGTCCGTCGCCAGCAACAGTGTTGAGGCAAGATCATTTGCCAGCCCGGCAGCCATCTTTGCCATCAAGTCAGCGGTGCCGGGGGCTACGACAATCAGGTCGGCCGCGCGGGACAATTCGATATGCCCCATCTCGGATTCATCATTCAAATCAAAGAGTTGCTGAAAGACCTTGTTGCCCGCCAAGGCAGAGACCGACAGCGGGGTTACAAATTCTGACCCGGCCGCGGTCAAGACCGGTGTCACTTGCGACCCGCGCTCTCGTAACCGCCGGATCAGATCAAGCGCTTTGAACGCCGCGATCCCGCCGCCGATGATCAGCAAGATGTGTTTGTTTGCCAGCATTTGCCTGCTCCTATGATCGGGCAGACACTAGGGCAGGACAGCAGGCAATGACAATGGATCACGCGAGGAAGCTGTGCACCTCATGGCTTGTCGCTTCAAGCTTCTTGCGCATCTTGCCAAAGGCGGCGGCCTCAAGCTGACGGACCCGTTCCTTCGACAATCCAAGCTCTGTGCCAAGACTTTCCAGTGTGCGGGGATCGTCGCGCATCTTGCGTTCGCGCACAATAAACTGCTCACGGTCGTTGAGGTCCGACAGCGCCGACAGAAGCCACTGGCGCAAGGTCGCATTGTCGTGAGAGTTCTCAACATTTTCAGCAGCTTGCGATGTTTCATCCTCAAGCGCATCAATCCATTCGCGGCCCTCATCCTCGGATGACTGGGTGGCATTCAAAGAGAAGTCAGAGCCCGATAACCGCCCTTCCATCATCTCCACGTCATGGACCGGAACGCCCACTTCCTTCGCGATTAACGCGCGCATCACATGACCCTCCAGCACCCTTCCCTCGGCGGCTGCCTCGCGTTCCAGACGGGCCTGTACCCGGCGCATGTTGAAGAAAAGGGACTTTTGCGATGACGTCGATCCGGTGCGCACCATAGACCAGTTCCGCATCACGTAATCCTGGATAGACGCTTTGATCCACCAGACCGCATAAGTCGAAAACCGCACACCGCGATCGGGATCGAACTTGTCAGCTGCTTTCATCAGCCCGACCGATGCTTCCTGAATCAAATCGTTCATCGGCGCGCCATAGCGTTTGAACTTTGACGCCATCGAAATCGCCAGGCGCATGTAGGCCGTAATCAGGCGGTGCAGCGACTTTTCGCACCGCTGGTCGCGCCAGGCATAGGCCAGCTGCAACTCTGTCTCGGCGTCAAGCAGTTCAGCTTTCATCGCGGTGCGTGACAAGCTTTGATCCGCAAATCCGTCTAAGGCCATCAGTCATTCCCCCGTAGGTCAAACAGTGTGTTGAGGCTTTTGGATGCACTTGTTACGCAAGACAGATCATGTTGGATGACTCATAGTTTGAAAAAGATGAACGAAAACCTAACGGTTGTGCTGGGCGGGGCAGCCTCGGGCAAATCGGCCTTTGCCGAAGGGCTTGTCCAACGCATTGGTGGTAAACGGATTTACATCGCAACCGCACAGGCGTTTGACGACGAAATGGCGCAAAAGATTGCACGCCATATCGACCAGCGCGGCACTGGTTGGGACACAATCGAAGCCCCCTTCGATGTCGCTGACGCGCTGATCTCGCGCCATGCGGATGAGGTCGTCCTGCTCGATTGTGCCACGCTTTGGCTGACTAATCTTTTGCTGGCAGAGCGTGATATCGGAGCCGAAACCGACGGTTTCCTAACCGCTCTGGCGACCTGCCCTGCGCCGGTTGTTGTGGTATCCAACGAAGTTGGACACGGGATTGTTCCCGACAATGCCCTGTCCCGGCGCTTTCGTGCCGCGCAAGGGCATCTGAACCAGCAGCTTGCCGCGGCAAGTCGTTGCACAGTTTTTGTGACCGCCGGGCTGCCGCAGGTACTGAAAGGCGATTTACCCGCATGACCCGGTTCTGGTGGGTGCGCCATGGCCCGACCCATGAAAAGGCCTTTGTAGGCTGGCGCGACGTCCCTGCTGACCTGAGCGATACTGCGTTGATTTCCAAAGTCAAATCCACCCTGCCGCATGACGCGCTGGTCGTCTCTTCTGACTTGATCCGCGCCCGTGACACTGCGTCAGCCATCGCAGGCGACCGCCTGCGTCTGCCTGATGATCCGGCCCTGCGCGAATTTGATTTCGGTCTTTGGGACGGGTTGCATTTCTCTGACGTGGCCAAGCGCGACCCGGACCTCAGCCGCCGCTTTTGGGAAGAACCCGGTGATCTCGCACCCCCAAGCGGCGAAAGCTGGAACACCGTTGCTGCCCGGGTAAGCGGCGCGGTTGACCAACTGATCCAGACACACAGCGGCCGCGACATCATCGCCGTGGCCCACATCGGTGTGATCATGACCCAGATCCATCGAGCCACAGGCGGCACGGCCTATCAGGCGATGGGCCACCAGATCGACAACCTGTCCATCACCGATATGGCCTTTGATGGCGCAGGCTGGTCTATCGGGCGGATCAATCACGTTCCCTGATTTGCCCCGTCACAAACTTGCGTTGTCCTTTGCCGCCAGCGCCCTCTAACCTTTTGTCATGACATATGAACTTTTTATCGGGGACCGGACGTTTTCCAGCTGGTCCATGCGCGGCTGGCTGATGCTGGAATGCTTTGGCCTGCCATTCAAATCCGAGCTTATCGGCCTTTATGCAGGGACCTATCGCGATGAACTGGCCGCCCTTGCCCCGGCCCGCACGGTTCCTGCGATGCGCTGCCCGCACGGTGGAATTCTGACCGACAGCCTCGCTATGGCAGAGACTTTGGCAGAGGCGCATCCGGACATCGCCTTTTACCCCGCCGACCCAAAAGCGCGCGCCTTGGCACGGTCGATGACTTGCGAAATGCACAGTGGTTACAGCGCCTTGCGCGATGCGTGCCCGCAAATGCTCGCCCATAGCTGGGGCGGGTATGTCCCAAACAAATCTGTCGTGTCGGATCTTGAGCGGATTGAAGAGCTGTGGTCGCTCGCAAGATCAAGCTACGGTCAGGATGGGCCGTGGCTATTTGGATCATATACCTTGGCCGATGCGTTCTTTGCACCTGTGGCTGGTCGCATCGCGACCTATGGGCTCCCCGTTGGCAAGGTTGCGCAGGACTATGTTGCGGCCCATCTGGCACATCTGCCGTTCCGCCAATGGCGGGCCATGGGCCTGACCCAAAGCTATGATCCGATGCCCTATCGCGAGGATTTGCCGGAAAGGCCGTGGCCTGGGCCAGCCCCGCTTGCGGCCCGCGTCACAGCTTCCGGAACGGCAGAAAACGACACCTGCCCCTATTCAGGTGATCCCGTCACCCATTTGGCCGATATCGCGGGCCGAAACTTTGGCTTCTGCAATGCGTTCTGCCGCGACAAGACCGTCGCAGACCCCGCCGCTTGGCCGAAATTCATGGCACTTCTCCGGCATTAACGAATCCTAAACCAAAGCCCCTCTAGCGTTAACCAAAAGGGGAAATGGTACATGTCTGTGGTGGCTTACACCGTCGCATTTGACGGGATTGACGCGCGTCTGGTTGAGGTGCAATGCGCTGTCGCCCCCGGTCTGCCAGCATTCGCCATTGTCGGACTGCCCGATAAAGCGGTGTCAGAGGCACGTGAACGCGTGCGCGCGGCCTTGGGCGCAATGGCCATCGCGCTGCCATCAAAGCGTATCACCATCAACCTGTCCCCCGCAGATATGCCAAAGGAGGGGTCGCATTTCGACCTGCCGATTGCACTGGCGGTCTTGGCCGCACTCGACATCATTCCGCGCGAGGCGGTGGCAGGCACCGTTGCACTGGGTGAGCTTTCGCTGGATGGCGCTTTGGTGCCGGTTGTGGGCGCCCTGCCTGCGGCGATGGCCGCCAGTGTCGATGACCGCACGCTGATGTGCCCTGCCGCCTGCGGGGCAGAGGCCGCCTGGGTCGACGCGGTGTCCGTGATCGCGCCGCGGTCGCTGGCGGAAGCCGTGCAGCACTTCAGCGGGCAAACGATCTTGCCCGCAGCCACGCCGGGCGAGGTTTCAGCGGCGTCCGGCGCACGCGATCTTGCCGAGGTGAAGGGGCAGGAACGTGCCAAACGCGCATTAGAGATCGCCGCGGCCGGGCGGCATCATCTTTTGATGGTTGGCTCTCCGGGCTCGGGAAAATCAATGCTGGCGGCGCGCATTCCGGGGATTATGCCGCCTCTGACCCCCGGTGAGGCGCTGGAAACCTCAATGATTCACTCGCTCGCGGGGCTCTTGGACGAAGGTGGGATCAGCCGGTCGCGCCCGTTTCGCGAGCCACATCACACCGCATCAATGGCTGCAATTGTGGGCGGTGGGCGTGGTGCGAAGCCCGGCGAAATATCACTGGCGCACAATGGCGTGCTGTTCATGGACGAATTTCCAGAGTTTCCGCGCACAGTGCTTGAGACCCTGCGCCAGCCGATTGAAACCGGAGAGGTTGTCGTCGCCCGCGCCAACGCGCATGTCCGTTATCCCTGTCGCTTCATGTTGGTCGCGGCCGCAAACCCCTGTAAATGCGGGTATCTGGCGGACCCGGCACGGGCCTGCGCACGCGTCCCGATTTGTGGAGAGGATTATCTGGGACGCATATCGGGGCCGCTGATGGACCGTTTCGACTTGCGGGTTGAGGTGCCACCGGTGGCATTCACCGACCTTGATTTGCCCGAATGCGCGGACCGTTCCGAACACGTGGCCACCCGTGTTGCCGCCGCGCGACAGATTCAGGCCGCGCGCTTTGCCGACCATCGCGGAATGCAGGTCAATGCGGATGCGCAAGGTGCAGTTCTGGATGAAATCGCGGCTCCCGATGCTGAAGGGCGCGACCTTCTGACCCGCGTGGCAGAACGCTTTGGCCTTTCCGCGCGTGGTTATCACCGGGTGTTGCGGGTCGCGCGCACGATTGCCGATCTTGATGCGTCAATCAGTGTCCGGCATCCCCACGTGGCCGAGGCGGTCAGCTACCGCCTTGCCATGTCCAAAGAGGTCTAGGCGCGGCGCCGTTCGATCGCTTCCCAGATTTTTTCAGCCACGTTGGTGCCGTCAAACCGCTCAAGCTCCTGAATGCCGGTTGGGGAGGTTACGTTGATCTCGGTCAGCCAGTCACCGATGACGTCGATGCCGACGAAAATCTGACCCTTTTCGCGCAAAAGCGGCCCGATGTGGGCGCATATTTCACGGTCCCGGTCGGTCAGTTCCACCTTTTCCGGACGCCCCCCGACGTGCATGTTTGAACGGGTTTCTCCCTTGGCCGGAACACGGTTGATCGCACCGACGGGTTCCCCATCCACCAGGATCACGCGCTTATCGCCTTTGCTGACGGCAGGAAGAAACTTCTGCATAATCAATGGCTCGCGGTTGATCCCGGAGAAGAGTTCGTGCAGCGAGGCGAGATTGCTGTCAGCATGATGCAACTTGAAAACACCTGCGCCGCCATTGCCGTAAAGCGGCTTGAGGATCACATCGCCATGGGCCTCGCGGAAGCTGCGCAATGTCTCAAGATCGCGGGCAATCATCGTGGGCGGGGTCAAATCCGGGAACTGCAGCACCAGCAGCTTCTCGGGATAATTGCGAACCCAAAAAGGGTCGTTCACGACCAATGTGTCAGGGTGGATCATGTCCAGCAAATGGGTCGTCGTGATGTAACCCATGTCAAACGGTGGGTCCTGACGCAGCCAGACCACATCAAAACTGGCCAGATCGACCTCTTGCTGCGTGCCCAGCGCAAAATGGTCGCCGCGCACCCGTTTCACAGTCAATGGCCAACCACGTGCCGTCACACGCCCCTCGCGATAGGCGAGCTGATCGGGGGTGTAGTAAAACAAGTCGTGCCCGCGCGCCTGCGCCTCTTCAGCGATGCGGAACGTGCTGTCGGCATCGATATCAATCGGACTGATGGGATCCATCTGAATGGCAATTTTCAATGTCATGGGTGACCTCGGGACGGCGAAACTTCCGTCCTACATGGGGCAAGGTCTGCGCGAGTGCAATGGTCGAACTAGGCGTCCATAAAAGCGTTCTCGACGATTTGAACCGCCCCTGTCCTATCGACAAGTGCCACATCAAATCGCACTTCGGTCAATTGGCCCTTTGGTTCCCCGGCAATATATTCCGATGCCGCACCATATATCCGATCCATTTGCCGCCGCGACAGCCGCGTGGCGGCTTGGGCAAAGCTTTTGCTTTTCTTCACCTCGACAAAAACGATGCAATCACCTTCGCGCACGATCAGGTCTACTTCGCCTGCCTTTCCCCGCCACCGGCGCTTGAGCTCTGGCCTGCCGCGCCGGGCATAGTCGGACGCGACGATATCTTCGGCGGCAGCGCCTGCGTAGTAACTTGTGCAACCACTCAACTTCACGTCTCCAATGTCAGGGCAAGTTGATAGACCTGCCTGCGGGGTAAGCCCAGCGCACCCGCCACTGTGGTCGCGGCATCCTTGATACGCATGGTTTTCATCGCCTCCTGCAGCGCCTGCGCGATCATCGCATCGTCCACTTCTTCCGCGCCGGCCCGTCCGACCAGCACGACAATTTCACCTTTGACCGTCCGCCCGGAAAAAGCGTCGGACAGTTCCGCCAGCGACCCGCGTGACACGTCCTCGAACCGTTTGGTCAACTCGCGACACACAACCGCATCACGCGCGTCGCCCAGAACTTCGCGCAAACTCAATAACAATCCATGAACGCGTTTCGGGCTTTCATAAAACACAAGCGTGAACGGCACATCGCGCAATGCTGCGATCTCGGTCTCTCGTTGTGTCTTTCCGGCAGGCAGGAACCCCACAAAGGCAAAGCGATCCGTTGGAAGACCTGCGACGGTCAGGGCGGCGATCACTGCGGACGGCCCCGGTGCGGTTGTGACCGGCAGGTCCTTTGCCGCCACAGCACGGCCCAGTTCAAACCCTGGATCAGCGATCAATGGCGTGCCCGCCTCTGACACATAAGCCACCGACTTGCCTGATGCGATTTCAGCCACCAGCCGCGTCACAGCCCCGTCGCCTGAATGATCGTGGAACGCAACCAGCGGCCGCCCATTCAGCGCAACACCATGAATATCCATCAGTTTGCGGGCTGTTCGCGTATCCTCGGCGGCGATCACATCAGCACTCGCCAACACATCCAGCGCCCGCAACGTAATGTCGCGTGCAGACCCAATCGGGGTTGCCACAAGGTAAAGACCCGCCGACAGGGGTGTCGCTTTGAAATTCATCCCTAGACCCTTCTGCCCCCGGCACTATGATGGCCTGCAAGAATGCACCAAAGGAAGCCTGCCCATGTTTGCCGTTTTGTCCCGCCCCCGCAAGCGCTCTGCCTTGCTGATGGCTTTGATGTCCTTTTTGTGGGTTTCCGCCTGCGCCACAACCGGAATTGTCGCACCCGGTGCCAATACCGGGCAACGCATTGACACCAGCGCCCCGGTTCAGGTGGCCCTCTTGGTGCCCGGCGGATCGGCCGCGGGCAGTGACCAGTTCCTTGCCGCTAACCTTGAAAACGCAGCGCGGCTGGCCATCTCGGACCTGAACGGGGTCGAAATTGATCTGCGCGTCTACAATACCGGCAGTGACCCTGTGCAGGCCGCCAGTGTCGCGACGCAGGCGGCCAATGACGGTGCCAAAATCCTGCTGGGGCCGTTGTTTGCGGAATCGGCCAATGCCGCAGGCGTTGCCGTTGCGTCGCGCAACATCAACGTGCTTGCTTTCTCCAACAACCCCACGATCGCGGGCGGCAACGTCTTTGTTCTGGGCGCGACCTTTGACAATACCGCCAACCGGCTGGTGCAATATGCCGCCCGTCAGGGCACGACCCGCTTTGCGGTTGTCCACGGCGACGATCTGGGTGGTCAGGTTGGCCGCGACGCGATCACGCGGGCTGTGCGTAGCAATGGCGCACAAGTCGCCACGGTGCAAAGCTATCCGCTATCGCAGCAGGGCATTCTGGAATCCACCGGTCGCATCGCCGGAGCAATCAAGAGCGGCGGTGCTGACGCGGTCTTTCTGACAGGCGGCGTCAACGCCGATCTGCCGATCCTCGCCACCGCGCTGCCAGAGGCGGGCGTCAACCCCGCCGATACCCAGTTCATCGGCTTGCAGCGCTGGAACGCAGTCCCACAGGCCCTGTCACTGCCCGGCCTGCAAGGCGGCCTGTTTGCGCTGCCCGACCGGGCCATGACGGCCAATTTTGAAGCGCGCTATGCCTCTGTCTACGGCGATGCGCCGCACCCGCTGGCAGGCCTTGCCTATGACGGGATCGCAGCGATCGGAGCGCTTGTCTCGCGCGGGAATGCCAATGCACTCACCAAAAACGCACTGACCACGCCGCAGGGCTTTCAGGGGACAAACGGCATCTTCCGCCTGATGCCCAATGGCCTTAATCAGCGCGGTCTGGCTGTCGCCACCATTCGTAACAATCAGGTTGTTGTCCTTGAACCAGCCCCCCGCAGCTTTGGCGGCGCCGGCTTCTAGTCCGGCCCCTGACAAAGCCACAGCCCTCGCCGCGCCGGACGATCTGATCTGTCCGGCGCAGGCCGTTTTTGACCGTGCGGCGATCCGCGCAGAGATTGCGGCTGCCCTGGCCGATGCTGGCGACGGACGCGCGCTTCGTCAGGCCACAGTGAAAATACTGACAGCCGCGCAATTGGCCGGGCGCACCACAATCGCCAGCGCCTTTCAGGACAACCCGTTTCGGGCACGCCCCACGGTCCGGGCCTATAGCTGGCTGACGGATCAATTGGTCACGACGGTTCTGGACGTCGCCCGCGACCACCTGCATCCGCTGCCGAACCCCACCGAGGGCGAGCGGCTGAGCGTCATCGCTGTCGGCGGTTATGGCCGGGGTGAGATGGCCCCTTATTCGGACGTCGATCTGCTGTTTCTGACGCCTTACAAGATGACCCCCTGGGCCGAAAGCGTGATCGAAAGCAGCCTTTACATGCTGTGGGATCTCAAGCTGAAGGTGGGACACGCCAGCCGGACCGTCAAAGACTGCCTGCGGCTCGCCAAGGATGACTACACCATCCGCACTTCGCTGGTGGAACTGCGACACCTCACCGGAGATGCCGGACTGGCAGAAACGCTCGTGCAAAAGCTCCGCTCTGATCTCTTCAAGTCCACAAAAACCGAATTCATTGAGGCCAAACTGGCCGAGCGTGAGGCCCGCCATATCAAACAGGGTGGCCAGCGCTATATGGTCGAACCCAACGTGAAAGAGGGCAAGGGCGGGCTGCGTGATCTGCAATCGCTCTACTGGATCGGCAAATACATTCACGGGGTCAGCGAGGCCTCTGAGTTGGTGGCGCACAAGGTCTTTAGCGAAGAGGAATACGAAACATTTCGCGCGGCCCATGAGTTTCTATGGGCGGTGCGATGCCATCTGCATCTGATTGCCAGCCGGGCCTCGGATCAGTTGACCTTTGATATGCAGGTCGCTGTGGCCGATGCGATGGGCTACGCCGACAGCGGCGGCCGGCGCGGGGTCGAACACTTTATGCAGGCCTACTTCCGCCACGCCACCAGCGTCGGTGACCTGACCCGCATCTTCCTGACGGCGCAGGAAAAGAACCAAAGCAAGGCCGAGCCGATGCTTTACCGCCTGCTCAACCGGCGGGCCAAGGTCGAAAAGCCCTACGCCATCAAGCAGAACCGGCTGACCGTCACTGCGCCCAAGACCTTTCTGGCCGATCCGCTGAACCTGTTGCGCATCTTCGAGGTGGCTTTGCGCACCGGTCTGCTGATCCACCCCGATGCGATGCGTTTGATTGCGGCGAACCTTGATCTGATCGATGAAGACATGCGCCGGTCGAAAGAAGCCAACAAGCTTTTCCTCGGACTATTGCTGAAACACGGCAACCCCGAACGCGCGCTTCGCCGGATGAATGAGCTGAATGTCCTTGGCACCTTCATGCCCGAATTCGCGCCCGTCGTCGCGATGATGCAATTCAACATGTACCACCACTACACGGTGGACGAGCACATCATCCAATGCATCAGCCACCTTGCCCAGATTGAGCGCAAAGAGTTGATCGAGGAATTGCCCGTCGCCTCTGGCATTCTGGAACGCGGCGTGAACCGCAAGGTTATCTACGTGGCGCTTCTGCTGCATGACATCGGCAAGGGCCGGCCCGAGGATCACTCGGTTCTTGGCGCGCAGATCGCGCGCAAGGTTTGCCCGCGGCTGGGTTTGTCGAAAAAGGAATGCGACACCGTCGAATGGCTGATCCGCTATCACTTGCTGATGTCGGATATGGCGCAAAAGCGCGACATCGCCGACCCGCGCACCGTGCGCGACTTTGCCAAGGCGGTAAAATCTGTTGAACGGCTTGATCTGCTGACCGTGCTGACGGTCTGCGACATTCGTGGCGTTGGCCCGGGCACGTGGAACAACTGGAAAGCCTCGCTTATCCGCGCACTCTATCGGCAGACCAAGACCGCCCTGAATGAGGGGTTGGAGGCGATCAATCGCGAAGAACGCGGCGCAGAGGCCAAAAAGAAGCTGCGCGCCGCCCTGCCCGATTGGGACGCCAAAGATTTGCGTCTGGAAACCGGTCGCCATTACCCGCCGTACTGGCAAGGCCTGCATGTGACCGCACATGTGGATTTTGCCAATCTGCTGCGGGGGCTGGCAGAAGATGAAATCCGCCTCAAGCTCACCCCGGATGAAGACCGCGACGCCACCCGCGCCTGTTTTGCCATGCATGACCATCCGGGGATCTTCAGTCGCATGTGTGGCGCCTTGGCGCTTGTCGGCGCCAATATTGTCGATGCCCGCACGTTCACCAGCCAGGACGGCTATGCTACCGCCGCCTTCTGGATTCAGGACAATGAAGAGACACCGTTTGACCCCGCCCGCCTGCCCCGGCTTGAGGCGATGATCCAAAAAACCCTGCGCGGAGAGATCGTGGCCGGTGAAGCCATGGTCGAACGTGACAAGCTGAAAAAGCGCGAACGCGCCTTTGTTGTGCCGACCTCGATCACCTTTGATAACGACGGGTCGGAAATCTACACCATCATCGAAGTCGACACCCGCGACCGCCCCGGCCTTCTGCACGACCTGACACGCACCCTGTCACATGCGAATGTCTATATCGCCAGCGCGGTGATCGCGACCTATGGCGAACAGGTGGTCGACACCTTCTACGTCAAGGATATGTTCGGGCTGAAATTCCACTCCAAATCAAAACAGGCGGGGCTGGAGGCGAAGCTGCGCAAAGCCATTGCCGACGGGGTGGAACGGGCCACAACCTGAGCCAACGGCACCACGTGGTTTCTGCACCAATCCTGCACGAGCGCCCACTTGCTTTTGCACGCCCTTTCTGAGCATGACTTGCCCATGAAACCGATCCGTTTGATGGCAGGCTTTTTTACTGTTGGTGTCTGGACCCTGCTCAGCCGGGTACTGGGATTTGTGCGCGACATCCTGATCGCGGCATTTCTGGGCACCGGCGCGGTCGCCGAAGCCTTTTTGATCGCCTTCTCGCTGCCCAACCTTTTTCGCCGCTTCTTTGCCGAAGGCGCGTTCAACATGGCCTTCATTCCGATGTTCTCCAAAAAGCTGGAGACAGGCGATGGGGCCGAAAGGTTCGCGCAAGACGCCTTTGTGGGCATGGCGTTCCTGCTCAGCATCTTCACAGTCATTGGCATCTTCTTCATGCCTGTGCTTGTCACACTCATGGCCAGCGGTTTTCGCGGTGATGAACGCTTTGATCTGGCAGTGACCTACGGCAAGATTGCCTTTCCTTATATCCTGTTCATCTCGCTTGCCGCGCTGCTGTCGGGTGTGTTGAACGCCACCGGGCGTTTTGCCGCCGCCGCCGCCGCCCCAGTGCTTTTGAACGTGATCTTTGTGATCGCACTGATCGTCGCGCAAGTCCTGCCACCAACGGCAACCGATGCGGTCAGCCTTGGACTGCCCGTCTTTTCACAAGAGCAAACGACCGGCCTTTTACTGGCCTGGGCGGTGCCGCTTGCGGGCATTGCGCAGTTTGCGCTGGTCTGGTGGGCGGCCAAGGGCGCGGGATATTCCTTGCGACTGGGCCTGCCGCAGATGACGCCGGAACTTAAACGCCTTGCCATCATTGCGGCCCCTGCGGCCCTTGCGGGCGGCGTGGTGCAGATCAACCTTCTGGTCGGCCGACAGGTCGCCAGCTTCTTTGATGGCGCGGTGGCATGGCTGTCTTATGCCGACCGGTTGTATCAATTGCCGCTTGGTGTTGTGGGTATCGCGATTGGCGTAGTGCTTCTGCCCGATCTCGCCCGTCGGCTTGGTGCGGGCGACGATGCTGGCGGACAGGACGCCTTTAACCGTGCGGCCGAGATCAGCCTCGCCCTGACCATCCCCGCGGCGGTCGCCCTGCTGGTGATCCCTACCCCCTTGGTGAGCGTCCTTTTTGAACGCGGCGCATTTGCCGCCAGCGATACCGCGGCAACCGCATTGGCCGTCGCGGTCTATGGTCTTGGCCTGCCAGCTTTTGTGCTGCAAAAGACCCTGCAACCGCTCTTTTTTGCGCGCGAAGACACCCGCCGCCCGTTCCAATTTGCGCTGGTTGCGATGGTGCTGAACCTCGTGATTGCCGTGGGGCTCTCACCTTTGATTGGATTTATTGCAGCGGCAATCGGCACGACGCTGACCGGTTGGGCGATGGTCGTGTTGCTGTGGCGCGGGTCGCGTGGCATGGGCCAAGCTGCTCAAATCGATGAAAGATTCCGCCATCGGATCGGGCGAATTGTTGCCGCAGCGATTGGGATGGGTGTGATTCTATGGGGTATTAGCGCCCTCCTTTCCCCCTATTTCGCACTGCCCGGTCTGCGCTATGCAGCGCTTGGCCTTTTGGTGGCAATCGGGATCGTCTCTTATTTTGCCATCGGCCAAATGATCGGCGCATTCAAGCTGGGCGAGTTCCGCCGGGCGTTGCGCCGCTAATACCCCACACTGCGCCTCCAAAGCATTGTGGTGACGACGCGGCAAAGAAAACCGGTGATGGGCGCAATACTGTCACAATTTTAGCTTTCTTTGTCGTTAATCCTTTTGAAAGAAGAGCGGAACGACACGGACGATGATGCAAATGCTGGACATGACGACCCCAATGCAGACGGACCTGAACGCACCTGTCCTGCGTCCGCAATTGCGCGAAGTCACCATGCCGCCAGTCGGCGCTGTTGTTCCAACAAAGCCTGCCCCTTCTCGCTACGCCCGTTTCTTCAAGCGTCCGCTTGATGTGCTGCTGGTTCTGCTGGGATCTACCGTCGCCGTACCCCTGATCGGACTGATGGTGCTGGCCATTGCGTTGACCGGTGGCAGCCCGCTTTACCGCCAGACCCGCCTTGGCAAGGGTGGCAAGCTTTTCACCATGTGGAAACTGCGCACCATGGTGCCGAATGCCGCTGCTGCGCTCGAAGCGCATCTGGCCGCCAACCCCGACGCCCGCGCTGAATGGGAAGCCAATCAGAAACTGCGCGACGATCCCCGGATTACCCGCATTGGTCGCTTGCTCCGCAAGACCTCTTTCGATGAGCTACCGCAGATCTGGAACGTGCTAAAGGGCGACATGAGCCTGATTGGCCCCCGCCCGATGATGGTTTGCCAAAAGGTGCTTTACCTTGGCGAAAGCTATTACACGCTGCGACCCGGTATCACCGGCCTTTGGCAGGTGTCGCGCCGCAATGATGTGTCCTTTACCGAACGCGCCAACATCGACGGCATTTATGCCCGCAGCGTTTCATTCAAGGGCGATCTGCGTATTCTGGCTCAGACGGTCCGCGTCGTCTTTCGGGGCACCGGCTACTAAGGTCGCTGTCGCAACCGGTGCAGCAAAGACGCCCAGCCACCGGGCACTAAAACGGTGGCAATTCCAAAACCCGCAACAAATCCAGCAAGCTCTGCGATCCAGGTGTTACCGGCGCCGAAAAGCAGGCCAAAGACCAGCTGCAACGCCAGCAGGAATCCGATCAATCGAAACGCTGCGAGCTGGCTTTGACCCGTGCGGCCCAGATGCAACCAGATGACGTAAGTGTAGGCTCCGATCAGCCCGTAAACCGGCGGAAACAAACCAAAAAGCGGTGAGGTTCCGCTGGCAATCAGGCAAAATACCAGCGCTCCAAACAGGGTCGTGACGGCGAAGACCACCAGCACGGCCAGATTGCCCAAGGCGTCGCCCACAAATTTTCCGAGTGCCAGCAATAAGGCCACCCCAAATAGCGCTTGGGTGAAACTGCCATGGACAAAGGGGTAGGTGATAAATCGGATCAGCAATTCCGGCGTGTAGTCCCCGCGTGTCAGCATCCAATCCAACACCGCAGGCGAGACGGAATAATCCTGTAAGGCATTGACCCGCCAGCCAATTGCTGTCCTGTCTGCCACTACGCCAAACTGCCCCGCGCCAAGCACCAGTTCCACCAGAACGGCGATCAGGCAAAGGCCAATAACAACCGGCGGGATCGGGTTGACGGGGCTTTGCTGGTCCATGTCGCGGCTCATTGAAGTTGACGGTTTGCTCTGGCATGGGTAAGCGACGACTTCCAAAACGACCAGACCGGATGATCAGATGACCGCGAAAACCTTTACCCCCCGTGTCTTTTCCGGGATCAAGCCCTCTGGTGGCTTGCAACTGGGCAATTATCTGGGTGCGATCAAGCGCTTTGTCGGCATGCAAGGTCCTGATTTTGAAACGGTTTATTGCGTCGTAGACCTGCATGCGATCACAGTCTGGCAGGACCCCGCAGAGCTTGCCCAAGGCACGCGAGAGGTCGCGGCAGGCTATCTGGCCGCCGGGCTGGACCCGGACAAATCCGTGTTGTTCAACCAAAGCCAGGTCAGCGCACATGCCGAATTAGGCTGGATTTTCAACTGTGTAGCCCGCGTCGGCTGGATGAACCGGATGACGCAGTTTAAGGACAAAGCCGGATCAGGGGCCGAGAAGGTTTCGCTTGGGCTTTATGCCTATCCATCGCTGATGGCGGCCGACATCCTGCTGTATCACGCGACACATGTGCCGGTTGGTGAGGATCAAAAGCAGCATGTGGAGTTAACCCGCGATATTGCGGCCAAGTTCAACCACGACTTCAAGTCCGATTTTTTCCCGGAAACTCAACCGGTTATCGATGGCCCGGCCACCCGCGTGATGAACCTGCGCGATGGGTCCAAGAAGATGTCAAAATCCGGCGAAAGCGACATGGAACGCATCAACATGCTGGATGATGCCGACAAGATCGCCAAGAAGTTCAAGAAGGCCAAAACCGATCCAGAACCCCTGCCCGAAACGCTGGACGGTCTGAAAGATCGTCCCGAAGCGCGCAATCTGGTCGAAATTTATGCAGCCTTGTCAGACACTTCGCCAGAAGCGGTGATCAGCGAATACGCCGGAGCCGGCTGGGGCACCTTCAAGCCCGCGCTGGCCGATCTGGCGGTCAGCAAGCTTGCGCCGATTTCAGACGAGATGCAGCGGTTGATGAATGACCCCGCCGAGATTGACCGGATTCTGAGCAAAGGGGCCGAAAAGGCCCGGGCCATCGCCGAACCGATCCTGAAAGAGACCTATGATATCGTGGGGTTCCTGCGCAGCTAGGCGCAGGGCACCGTGCGCCACTCACGCGACGGGGCACATTGCGTCCGCAGACCATGCACAATCAATGCACATCCGATGCACACGAAAGCGTAAATCTGCGTTAAGATGTTCACACGCGCACATCAACGGTTCGATCCAGCCCATTGATCGCGGTGACGCACAGACTTAGATGTCGGGCACCACCAAAGAGGGTCATGCGATGACAACCGCACCAACCGCCCGTGTCGGGCACGTTCACCTGAAAGTTTCTGATCTGGATCGCGCGATTGCGTTCTATCAGGACATCCTTGGCTTTGAGGTTACGCAACGGATGGGCACAAGGGCCGCCTTTCTGGGTGCTGGCGGCTATCACCACCATGTCGGTTTGAATACGTGGGAAAGTGCGGGCGCGACACCGCCGCCGCCGGGCCACACGGGTCTGTTCCACACGGCGTTTCTTTATCCTGACCGGACGGCTTTGGCTGAGGTCTTGCGCCGGGCGCTGAACGCCGGTGTGACGATTGACGGTGCCTCTGACCACGGGGTGAGCGAGGCGATCTATCTGCGCGATCCGGACCAGAACGGCGTGGAAATCTATGTTGATCGGGATCGTGCCGACTGGCCCCGTGACGCACATGGTGAACTGGCAATGGTCACCAAAGCGCTTGATCTGGACGCTTTGCTGCAAGAGGCGGCCTGACAGGCCCCCACCGTCACAAAACTGAATCCGAATCCCCGCAGATTGCGCTTGCGAACACATCCCGGTTCGCCCGGCCTGTTTCCAGCATCTGTCCCGCTGATGGCTGAAGGTTGCGCCCGGCCCCCGCTCCCCCCGGGCCGGGCGCTTTACGTTTCTGCGCCGCCGCCCTAGCGTGACCACAAAGAGGGAGGCACCGATGGCAACCGGCACGAACATCCGCACCTATTTCAACGGCACGTGGCATGACGGCGACGTGCCAATCATGTCGGCAGCGGATCACGGCGCATGGCTGGGCAGCGGCGTCTTTGATGGCGCGCGCATGGTTAACGGACTGACGCCGGATCTTGACTTGCATTGCGCGCGGGCCAACCGGTCGGCCGAGGCGCTGGGGCTGACCCCGACCGTCAGCACAGAAGATATGGTCGCCATGGTCAAAGACGGGCTTGCCGCCTATGCCCCCGGCACGCCTGTCTACATCAGGCCGATGTATTGGGGCATTGATGGTGATGCGACCGCGATTGTGCCACAGCCCGACAAGACCGGGTTTGCCATTTGTCTGGAAGAAATCCCCTTTGCCACGCCAGAGGCGACAACCACGCTGACCACAACGCGGTTCCGCCGCCCGGTGATTGATGACGCGGTGGTGAATGCCAAAGCGGGCTGTTTGTATCCCAACAACGCGCGAATGCTGCGCGAGGCCCGCGCCAAGGGCTTTGGCAATGCCCTGGTCGGCGATGCCTTGGGCAATGTGGCCGAGAGTGCGACGGCCAATGTGTTTATCGTCCGCGACGGCGTTGTCATGACGCCAGTGCCCAACGGCACCTTTCTGGCGGGCATCACCCGGGCACGTCACATCAGCAACCTGCGCGCCGACGGGGTTGAGGTGATCGAGGGCATCTTGTCGTTCGAGGACGTCCGACAGGCGGACGAGGTCTTTCTGTCGGGCAATATGTCCAAGGTCACACCGGTCAGCGCCTTTGATGAGCGGTCCTATCAGATCGGGCCGGTCACGCGCCGGGTCCGCGAGATGTATTGGGACTGGGCCGCCGGTCAGGGCTAGCTGCGGCGCCGTTTCAGCGGCAAGTGTGACACCGGGCTGGCAAACGGCAGAAAGACCTGCCAAATCACCGTTGCCAGCCTGACGCGATTGCGACAAGGTGAAGATCGCAATCATCAAGGGGACACGTGATGCGCAAGTTTCTGGTCATTCTGGACGACAGCCGCGAGTGTCTGAACGCGATGCGGTTCGCGGCAATGCGTGCGGCCCACACCGGTGGCGGCGTCACGGTTCTGGCGGTGATCCCGCCCGAAGAGTTCAACCACTGGATTGGCGTCGGAGAGATCATGCGCGCCGAAGCCCGTGAGCGGATCGAAGTGCATTACGAAGTCTTCGCCAAATGGATGCGCGACAAGCAGAAAGTAGAGCCCGAACTGGTGATCCGCGAGGGTGAGCCGGTGGTCGAGATCATGGCGCAGGTCAGCGAGGATTCGGAGATCGGCGTTCTGGTGCTTGGCGCGGGCAGCGAGGGCAAAGGCCCCGGCCCATTGGTGACGTCCCTGACCCGACAGGCGGGCGATTTGCCAATTCCGATCACCATTGTGCCCGGCGAGATGTCCAAGGAACGGCTGGAAGCCATCACCTGATGTGATCGCGCGTGAAGCAATCGCTCACACCGCCGAGAGATCATTGCAATCTGTTGACATAAGCCGACACGGGGCTGCGATCGTGGCGAAATAATCGCCGATCACAGCTTTGCGCGTCGGTTTTTTTCGTGAACGGCTGAAACCGGAATTGGGCAAAATTCCGCATGTTTTCAGCTGCTTTGGGCGGATTTCTGTTCACGTCGGAATCTGCGTTGTGCGCAGATGCACACATCCGGGGGGACGGTGCAAACCGCCCCTGCGTCAAGGGGAACGCCCCATCACATCGCGGTCGTTTTTTCGTGATGGCCACCCCCCTTTTCCGATCCGGTTTGGGGGACAATCTTCATCTCATCGAAACGCGGCACACCCCGCCGCAAACATCAAACCCCGGCCACATGGCCATCACATACGACCCGCCTCCCAGGGTCAGACAGCAACGCCCAAGACGGGCAAGAAAGGAACGAAAACATGTCTATTAAAACACTCATCACCGCTGCAGCCGCCGTCGCCATCACCGCAGGTGCCGCATCCGCCAACACCTTTGGTTTTCAGGAAAGCGTCGAAGACCGCAACAACATCGAACTGGCGCTGGTTACTGCAAGCGGCGACGGCGTCGTTGAGATCTACAACGTGAAAGCAGGCCAGCAGGCAGAACTGCTGGGTATGCAGAGCGTGAACGCAGGTGCCAACGACGACGTGCGCATCAACATCGGCAACAGCTTCAAGACTGACGTTCTTGCCGTGCTGAAAGTCGACGGTCAGATCGTCGCCACCGAAGAGTTCGACGTCGCCCGCTAAACGCAACGACCCATTCTCCCTCCCCCCCAAGGGTCGCCCAGACAGGGCGGCCCACCCCAAACAAGCCCGAAAATCCGGGCATCTTAAAGGAACGAAAACATGTCTATCAAAACACTCATCACCGCTGCAGCCGCTGTCGCAATCACCGCAGGTGCCGCATCCGCCAACACCTTTGGTTTTCAGGAAAGCGTTGAAGACCGCAACAACATCGAGCTGGCGCTGGTGACCGCTGCCGCTGACGGTGTGGTCGAGATCTACAACCTCAAAGCCGGTGAGCAAGGCGCGCTGCTGGGTGCGACCATGGTCAACGCTGGTGCAAACGATGATGTGCGCATCAACATCGGCAACGGCTTTAAGACCGATGTTCTTGCCGTGCTGAAAGTCGACGGCCAGGTCGTGGCCTCCGAAGAATTCGACGTCGTCCGCTAAGGCTGCACGTCCCTCCCCCCCGGATCGCCCCTTATGGGCGATCCACCCCCCCCATAAGTCCGCGAAATGCGGACATCTGAAAAGGAACGAAAACATGTCTATCAAAACACTTACACTTGCCGCCGCTGCCGTTGCCCTGACTGCTGGTGCGGCTTCTGCCAACTCTTTCGGCTTTCAGGAAAGCGTCGAAGATCGCAACAACATCGAGCTGGCTCTGGTGACCGCCGCCGCTGACGGTGTGGTCGAGATCTACAACCTGAAAGCCGGTGAGCAAGGCGCGCTGCTGGGTGCGACCATGGTCAACGCTGGTGCAAACGATGATGTACGCATCAACATCGGCAACGGTTTCAAGACCGACGTTCTTGCCGTGCTGACCGTGGACGGCCAGGTCGTGGCATCGGAAGAATTTGACGTCGCACGCTAATTGACACCGACGATCAATGCGAGGGCCGGTCCTGAAAGGGGCCGGCCTTTTGCGTGGGTCAAAGGAAGGTCACATCAGGCAGAAGTGCTGCCAGTGTGACGTCAAGGATTACGACCTGCCCGGTCGGCAGCTCAAGGATCACGCGGTCGGTCAGTTCGCTGGCCTGTCGCGTAACAGCCGCCGCCGCAGTCTCGCCTGCAAGCGCGAAGGAAGGGTCAATGGCAAGCGTGTCGATCCCGGCCTGAAAGTCATTGATCCGCGCATCATCGGCAAAACCTGCATCAATCACAAAACTATCGGCATCGGCTCCACCGACCATGCGGGTCAGGTCCGTGCCCGCGATCAGCCGGTCCGCACCCGCACCGCCAAACAGCGCCGAAGTGCCACCACGGGCCGAAAGCAGGTCGTCGCCTGATCCTCCGATCAGCCGGGTCAGGACAGCGCCGCCGCCGAAAAGAACATCATCACCGGTTCCACCGTTGACGGTGACCTCACCGCTGTAATTTTCGCTGCCGTATATGGTGTCATTGCCCGCCTGCCCAAACAGCATGTCCGCGCCACGCAACCCGTCGATCGTGTCGTTCCCGGCGCCGCCCAGGATAAGGTCGATCTTGTTCGCGCCGGTGATGTCGTCGTCACCGCTGCCGCCATAGGCAATCAGCGCGGCACCACTGGACAGGATGACGTCATCGTTGTCACCACCAAGAAGGGTCGCGGTTCCAACCGGACCTGCGGTCAGGTGATCCGCCCCACCACCACCCCAAGCCGTCGAAGGACCGCCAAAGCCAATGTAGATGTCATCGTCGCCCGCGCCGCCATAGGCGAGGTCAAAGCTACCTGCGCCCGCGTCAATCACATCATTCCCGGTGCCGCCAAAAAGTGTATCAGTTCCGGCGCCGCCAAAAAGTGTGTCATCCCCCGCGCCGCCATAGGCGAGGTCTGGGTCCAGGGCGGTCAAAATGGTGTCGTTGCCACCGCCGCCATAGGCGCTATCGGCCCCGCCGCTGGCGTGGATCAGATCATCACCGTCGCCGCCAAAGAGCACATCCGCACCGATCCGGCTGTCGAGCGTGTCATCCCCGGCGAACCCAAAAAGCGTATCTCCGTTTTCGCTGGCGGTCAGAAGGTTGCCAAGGGCATTGCCCCGCAAGGTCGCACCATCGGCGAAGACCCGCAGGCGCAAGTTCTCTACATGCGCCGGAAGCGAGGCATCGCCCGCAACGATCAGCGTGTCCGTGCCGCCCAGATAACGTTCATCAATGTCCACCGTGCCCAAGGCGATGTAGACGTCATCCCCGCCTTTGCCGCGCGCGGCATCTGCGCCGGGGCCAAGGATGAATATGTCCTGCCCCTGCCCACCCAAAAGCGTATCATCGCCTGCGCTGCCAAAGTGCAGATCGAACCCCGGTGCCGCATCCTGAATGGCGGCGCGGTGGGTTGCGGCGATTGTGGCATGGGCCGGGTCGTCAATCAGGTTGGTGAGCTGGTTTGGATCACTTTCGATGTGAAACAACCGCTCTGTCCCGTCTTCTTCGCGGATATAGCGGTAGTGATCCGACCGATAGGATATCCCGCCATACATCCAGGTCAGTGCCCCAGTGCCCGCAAAGCCGGTGGGATCATCTGACATCAGCGGCAGAAGGCTGTCACCGGATGGCACCGCGGCAGGGGTCACGCCCGCGAGGTCCATCACGGTTGGGAAAATATCGCCAAGACTGACGGCCGTGTCGATCTGGCGCCCTTCGGTCTGGCCCGCCGTGCGGATCATCAATGGCGCCCGGCCTGATTGCTCCCAAAGGGTGAACTTGCCCCAGACGCCCCGATCGCCAAGGTGGTAGCCATGATCGGACCACATCACCACATGGGTGTCCGCCGCCCCGGGAGAGGCATCAACAGCCGCGATCATCTGCCCGAACAATGCGTCCGCATAGGACACAGAGGCGAGATAGCCATGGATCAGATCGACCCAGACGTCTTGTGCCAGCACCTCTTGATGGAAATCGTCGCCTGTCAGCGCATAGTAGAAATCGGCCGCATCGGCAGAGGTTGCGAAATAAGGGACGGCAATGTCAGCAGGGTCGTAGAGGTCATAAAACGCCTGCGGCACGATCCAATCGGCGTGCGGGCGATAAAGACCCGCAGCGAGGACAAAGGGATCATCATGCGACTGCGCCAAAAAGGCCGAAGCCGACGCCGTCAGAACATCATCGGCCAGCACCAGATCACCGGAGGGCCCGTAGGCGACGCGTTCGACCTCTCCCCCGTCAGGGACGGTTCCATTGCGAAAGCCAGCGTCGTCCAGTTCTACATCCGTGATCGCCGACAAGGCCGGATCGTTGAGGGTGTGAAAGACCTTGCCCCCCATGGCGATGTCATATCCCGCCGTGCGGAGTTGCCCGAAAAGCGTGTCCTCTGCCGCGACGACATCAAAAAGCGAGGTGGAATTGTCGATGATGCCCGTGGTCCATGGGCTTTGCCCTGACAGCGTGGCGGACCGGCTGGGATTGCAAAGTGCAACCTCAGCAAAGGCTTGGGTGAAATTATTCGACTGCGCGGCAAAGTCATCCAGATGCGGCGTCTTGACCAGATCGCGGTAGCCTTCCCAAGCGCTCAGGGAAAACAGATCATCAATTGAAATCATGACGATATTCGTCACAAGCGCACCTACTACCAACCGTTGTTCCGTTTTTGGATGGGTTCGCGCGGTGACACAAGGCTGCTGTGCCTTGGGCAGTTTAGAATGGTTCCAAAACCTTGACAGAAGGGACTGCCGGGCGCATATCTGAGGCCTGATCCGAAGGGGGCCAAAGATGTTCATTCAGACCGAATCCACGCCAAATCCGGCCACGCTGAAATTCCTGCCCGGTCAGGCCGTGCTGGAAGTGGGCACCGCCGATTTCCCAACCGCTGAGGCGGCGGAGGCATCACCGCTGGCCAAACGCATCTTTGGTGCGGGCGGCGTGGCAGGCGTGTTCTTTGGCGTTGATTTCGTCACCGTTACCAAGGCCGAAGACGCCGATTGGGACCATATCAAGCCCGGTATTCTGGGTGCCATCATGGAGCATTACCAATCCGGCGCGTCGGTCATGGGCGAGGATCACAAGCCCGTCTCTGGCCATGCAGAGCATACCGGCGAGGATGGCGAGATCGTGGGACAGATCAAGGAATTGCTTGATACCCGCGTGCGCCCGGCAGTGGCGCAGGATGGCGGCGACATTACGTTTCACGGGTTTGAGCGCGGCATCGTTTACCTGCACATGCAGGGGGCTTGTGCCGGGTGCCCGTCATCCACGCTGACGTTGAAGATGGGGATTGAGAACCTGCTGCGCCACTACATCCCCGAAGTGGTCGAAGTCCGCCCTGTCGCTGCGTAATGGGCGACAAGGTCGAAGTTGAAAACGTCAACGTCCCCGGTCAGGTGACACGGGTCGACGCGGCAAAGTACAACGCGATGAAGGCCGCGATGATGCAGGTCATGACCGGCGCTGACCCGATGACCGCCAAAGACATCAAAGAGGCCGCAAAGGCGCATCTGCCTGAGGATCTATTTCCCGGAGGCGCGACAAGCGGGTGGTGGCAGAAGTCAGTGCAGCTTGATCTGGAGGCCAAGAAGGTCATCCAGCGCCACGACACAAAGCCGCTGACCTTTTCACTGGCATGACAACCCTTCTGGCGTTTGATACCTCGGGCCCCGCCTGTGCGGCGGCCTTGCTGACTGGCGGTCAGATGGTGACGCGCATTGATGAGATGGCACGCGGTCAAGCCGAACACCTTGTGCCGATGCTGGAAGAGATGTTGGCGGAACATGGTGTTGAATGGGGTGATCTGGACGGGATCGGCGTCGGCATCGGGCCGGGAAACTTCACCGGCATCCGGATCAGCGTCGCAGCGGCGCGGGGTCTGGCGCTGGGTCTGAAGAAACCTGCGATTGGGGTGTCGAGCCTGCGCGCGCATATGGCGGGACGGTCAGACGCGATTGCCTGTCTGCACGCACCGCGCGGCAGCTACTACGTGCAGGCCTCGGCCATGCATGAAGATAATTCGCCGCGTCTCGTGGGGCCGAATCTGAACGGTTTTCCTGAAACGCCAAGCCGGGCAGAAACGCCGCTGGTTGGGCCTGCGGCCGCCGAGATCGCCGAAAAATTGAAAGTCGCCAACGTCGTTGCGCCGCAATACGAGGAGATCGAGGGGATCGGCCGGATAGCAGCGGCGACATTGATGGAAGGTAAGCCACAACCACGCCCTGCCCCACTTTATCTGCGGGCAGCTGATGCGGCGCCACCACGGGATGCGGCACCGGTTATCTTGTCATGACACCCGATCCAGCGGCGCTGGCGGCCACCCATGCGGCGGCCAATCAGGTTGACCGGGCCTGGGCCACAGAAGAATTCGCCGAACTGCTCCAATCGGGCGCGGTCCTGACCGGGGATGGGCGCAGTTTTGTACTGGGGCGGATCATCGCCGGTGAAGGCGAGGTGCTGACACTGGCGACGCATCCTGATCACCAGCGCAAGGGGTTGGCTCAAGCGGCATTGGAGGCATTTTGCCGCCAATGCGATGCGGTGTTTCTGGAAGTTGCAGCCGATAACCTGCCCGCGCGGGCGCTTTACCAAAAGGCCGGCTTCCAACAGGTCGGCACGCGCCCGGACTACTACAAACGGGCGAATCAACCCGCCGTCGACGCGCTGGTTCTGCAACGTAAAGCGGCGGGCTGATCGTTTTTTGACCAGCCGGTCAAAAGCAAAAACAGGGGGAACTTAGGGAAACCCGCCGAATTCGCCAAGAATCGGTTGACCCCCGCCGCGCGGCGTTGCCTTATCTTTTGATCGACCGACACCGATCGGCTCGCTTTTTCATGGGGGTGGCGCGTGTGGATGCACCAATTGCCCCCCAACATAAACGACCTGGGAGATATCAATGACCCTTATGACAAAATTCCTCGGCGCGTCCGCCGCTTTGGCGCTGACCGCCGGTGCAGCACTGGCCGACGGCCACGGCGCTGATCCCGCGATCATCTTTGACCTTGGCGGCAAGTTCGACAAATCCTTCAACGAAAGCGCCTTTAACGGTGCCCAGCGTTGGGCCGATGAAACCGGTGGTTCGTTCGCAGAAGTGGAACTGCAGTCGGACGCTCAGCGCGAGCAGGCGCTGCGCCGCTTTGCCGAAGCTGGCAACAACCCCATCGTGATGGCGGGCTTTGCATTCGCAACTGCACTGGGTGAAGTCGCACCGGACTATCCTGACACCAAGTTCCAGATCATCGACATGGTGGTGGATGCCGATAACGTCCGGTCCATCGTCTTTGCTGAAGAGCAAGGGTCCTATCTTGTGGGTATGGCGGCTGCCATGGCGTCCGAGACCGGCACCGTTGGCTTTATTGGCGGTATGGACATCCCGCTGATCCGTAACTTTGCCTGTGGCTACGCACAGGGTGTGAAAGCGGCCAACGCCGACGCCACTGTGATCGCCAACATGACCGGGACGACCCCTGCGGCCTGGAACGACCCGGTGAAAGGGTCGGAACTGACCATCGCACAGATCAGCCAGGGTGCTGATGTGGTTTACGCCGCTGCAGGTGGTACCGGTGTGGGCGTGCTGCAGACGGCAGCCGACGAAGGCATCCTGTCGATCGGTGTGGACAGCAACCAGAACTACCTGCACCCCGGTCAGGTTCTGACGTCGATGCTCAAGCGGGTCGACAACGCTGTTTATGACGCCTTCAGCGCTGGTACGGACCTTGAGCCCGGCTTTAACGTCATGGACCTGTCCAACGGCGGCGTCGGCTATGCGGTTGACGACAACAACGCCGAACTGATCACAGCCGAGATGGCCGCAGCCCTTGAGGATGCACAGGCCAAGATCGCATCGGGTGAGATCATGGTTCACAACTACAACAGCGACGAAACCTGCCCGGCATATGACTTCTAAGTCAGCCTGACAGGCCACAAGACAGGGCCGTGCCAGCAATGGCGCGGCCCTTTGCGATCAAGGGGACGGGGACATGACGAAACTTGCGATTTTGACCAGCGACGCTTGGGGTGAGGCGCGATGAACGTCACCTCAATTGCCCCCGCGATCGAGCTGAAAGGGATCAGCAAGGCCTTTGGCCCGGTGCAGGCCAACAAGGATATCAGCATTCGGGTGATGCCGGGCACGATCCACGGCATCATCGGAGAGAACGGCGCGGGCAAATCCACGCTGATGTCGATTTTGTACGGGTTTTACAAAGCTGATAAGGGCGAGATCTTTATCGGCGGGCAGAAAACCACAATTCCTGACAGCCAGGCGGCCATCGCGGCGGGCATCGGAATGGTGTTCCAGCATTTCAAGCTGGTCGAAAATTTTACTGTGCTGGAAAACATTGTGCTGGGGGCCGAGGACAGCGGATTGCTAAAGCCGTCTTTGAAGCGCGCGCGGGCAGAGTTGAAGTCGCTGGCGGATGAATACGGGCTGAATGTTGAGCCCGACGCGGTGATTGAGGACATTGGTGTGGGGATGCAGCAGCGTGTCGAAATCCTCAAGGCGCTTTACCGCAAGGCCGACATCCTGATTTTGGACGAGCCCACGGGGGTGCTGACCCCCGCAGAGGCCGACCAGTTGTTCCGCATTCTGGGACGGCTGAAAGAAGAGGGCAAAACAATCATCCTGATCACCCATAAGCTGCGCGAGATCATGGATATCACCGACACGGTCAGCGTGATGCGCCGCGGCGAGATGACGGCGACGGTGAAAACGGTTGATACCTCTCCGCCAGAGTTGGCAGAATTGATGGTGGGCCGTAAAGTCTTGTTGCAAGTGGATAAAAAGCCAGCCGAACCGGGTGAGGTCATTCTCGATGTGAAGGACCTGAACGTCACTGACGACAAGGGTGTGCATCGCGTCAAGGGCATCAGCTTTCAAGTGCGGGCGGGCGAGATATTGGGCATCGCGGGCGTTGCCGGCAATGGGCAGTCAGAGCTGCTGGAGGTGCTGGGCGGATACGAGAACGGCACCGGCACAATCACCGTGAGCGGCGAAGAGATTGACCTGACCGGCGCGCATTCAGATGGGCAAAGCCGCCGTGCGCGCGGGATCGCTCATGTGCCAGAGGATCGGCAACGCGAAGGGCTGATCATGGATTACGCCGCGTGGGAAAACACCGCCTTTGGCTATCACCATGACCCCAAGTACCAGCGCGGTATTCTGATGGATAATGCGGCCATCAAGCAGGACACCGAGGAAAAGATGGGCCGGTTTGATGTGCGCCCACCGGACCCAAAGCTTGCGGCCAAGAACTTTTCCGGCGGCAACCAGCAAAAGATCGTGCTCGCGCGCGAGATTGAGCGGAACCCCGACCTGTTGTTGATCGGACAGCCGACGCGGGGCGTGGACATCGGCGCGATTGAGTTCATTCACCAGCAAATCGTGGCCCTGCGCGATCAGGGTAAGGCGATCTTGCTGGTCTCGGTGGAATTGGAAGAAATCCTGTCGCTATCCGACCGGATCGCGGTGATGTTCGACGGCCGGATTATGGGCGAGCGGATGCCGGATGCGACGGATGAAAAAGAGCTGGGCCTGCTGATGGCCGGCATGACGAAGGGGGCCGCGTAATGGATGTGTTGCCAAGATGGGCCGAGGTTGTTCTGGTCCCGTTGATCAGTTTGGTTCTGGCGCTTGCCCTGTCGATGATCGTGATTGCAGCGATCGGGGAAGATCCCTTTAACGCGTTGAAAATCATGGCGAATGCGGCGTTGGGTTCAACCCAGGGCATTGGATATACGCTGTATTACGCGACCAACTTTATCTTTACCGGGTTGGCGGTTGCCGTGGCGTTTCATGCGCGGCTTTTCAACATCGGCGGCGAAGGTCAGGCGATGTTGGGCGGCCTTGGGGTGGCGACGGTCTGCCTTTACCTGCCCCTGCCCCACTGGACGATTGCGTTGGTTGTGGCGACGCTCGCCTCTGCTGTGTTTGGTGCGGCATGGGCGGCCATTCCGGCCTATCTGCAGGCGCGGCGCGGCAGCCATATCGTGATCACCACGATCATGTTCAACTTTATCGCTGCGGGTCTGTTGATCTACATCCTGCGCGAAGTAATGAAGCCCGAAGGATCGATGGAACCGGCCTCGCAAAAGTTCGCGGAATCGACACATCTGCCCAGTTTCTTCGACATGGCGCAGCTCTTCGGGTGGGAGGCTTTCGCCTCTGCCCCCGCGAACATCACCTTCTTTGTGGCGCTGGCGGCCTGTTATGTGATCTGGCGGCTGATCTGGCACACGCGTCTGGGTTATGAAATCCGCGCGCTCGGGCATTCGGAAACGGCAGCGAAATATGCAGGCATTGACCCGGTCAAGCTGACCATGATCGCGCTGCTGATCTCGGGCGGGCTCGCTGGTATGATGGCGATCAACAACGTGCTGGGTGAGGCGGAGCGGCTGGTGCTGAACGCCACCGAAGGGGCCGGCTTCATCGGCATTGCCGTGGCGCTGATGGGGCGAAACCACCCGGTCGGCATCATCATCGCCGCCATTCTTTTTGGGATGCTTTATCAGGGTGGCGCGGTGCTGGCGCAGGACACCAAGATCCCGGTGCAGATGGTGATCGTCATTCAGGCGCTGGTGATCATGTTCACTGGCGCGCTGGACAACATGGTGCGCGCCCCGCTGGAACGGTTCTTTCTTTCAACGCGGAAGAGGGCCTGAGCCATGGATTATGCAACCTATGTGCCGCTCTTCCTTGCAGCCTATGCGATCCTTGTGGTTGGGGCCCTGTCGCCGGGGCCAGCGGTGGCGCTATTGCTGGGGATTTCGACCCGGCAGGGGCGCGGTGCCGCACTTGTCACGACCACAGGTATCGCCTTTGGTAGCGCGACGCTGAACCTGTTGACGATCCTTGGGGTCGGTTTGCTGCTGTCGCAGACGGCATGGGCGATGACTGCGCTGCGGTTCGTCGGCACGGCCTATCTGCTGTATCTGGCCTGGGGCGCGTTCGGCAAAGCCATGAACCCGCCCAAGGTCGACGTAGCTGACGCCCCGCCAGCGGGGACAAGTGCGCTGTTCGCCAAGGGCTATCTGTTGCAGGTGACCAACCCCAAGGCGGTGGCCTTCTGGTTGGCCGTGTCTGCGGTCGGGGCCACAGCGGGGGCTGGCGTGCCGGTCATTGTCGCCTTTGTCGCCATCGGCTTTGCCATTTCGTTCCTGTGCCATGCGGCCTGGGCTGTGCTGCTGTCGACGCAGGCGGTCCGCCACGCCTATCACGCAACCCGGCGCTGGGTTGAGGGTGCACTGGGCGCCTTCTTTACGATCTTTGCATTCAAACTTGCCACGGCGGAGCGCTGATCATGGATTTCTACGTTATCGTTCAGTTGGCCGACGCGACATTGCGCATGGCGATCCCGCTGCTGCTGGCCTGTCTTGCAGGTCTGTTCAGCGAGCGCGCGGGCATTTTCGACATCGGGTTGGAAGGCAAGATGCTTGCGGCGGCCTTTTTGTCGGCCGCGGTCTCTTTTGCCACAGGGTCGGTCTGGATCGGGCTGCTGGCAGGCATTGGCGCATCGTTGTCGCTGTCGCTGATCCACGGCATCGCCTCGATCACATTCCGGGGTAATCAGCTGATTTCAGGTGTGGCGATCAACTTTCTGGCCGCGGGCCTGACGGTCGTGATCGCAGAGGGCTGGTTCCGCCAAGGCGGGCGCACGCCGTCGCTGTCAGGTGCTGCCCGGTTTGATGGGATCGACTTTCCCGGTGCCCTGACCCGCATTCGCGACAAGCTGCAGGCAAGCCCGGGGATGCAGTTTTATTCAGAACTTGTCAGTGGCCATTCGATCCTTGTCTACGTGGGTTTGATCGCGGTGCCGCTGTCGTGGTGGGTGCTGTATCGCACACGCTTTGGCCTGCGGCTGCGCGCGGTGGGCGAAAACCCCGCTGCCGTGGACACTGCTGGCATCAACGTGGTGCAGTTGCGGTTTGCGGCCGTTTTGATCTGCGGCGTATTGTGCGGGATCGCGGGGGCCTATCTTTCGACGGCTGTACAGGCCGGGTTCACCAAGGACATGACAGCGAACCGGGGCTTTATCGCGCTGGCCGCGCTGATCTTTGCCAAGTGGCGGCCCTGGCATGCAATGGGGGCCTGTCTGCTGTTCGGCCTGTTCTTTGCGATTGATAACCGGTTCCAGAACATCCAGTTAGATGCGCTGTGGGTCGTGGTGATCCTTGTGGGAATCTCAGCCCTGCTGACCGGCTACGCGCTGCGCCGCGACAAGATCGACATGCTGGTACTGGGCGGGCTGTCGGCGGTGCTGACGGTGATTGCATTAATGCTGTGGGGCGGCATGGCCAGCGGGTCTGAGGCCGGGCTGTTCGGCAGCCTGATGGAGACCGTGAAACTGCCCGGAGAGTTCATCCAGTCCCTGCCCTATATCCTGACGGTCGTCATTCTGGCCGGATTCGGGGGCAAGGCCGTGGGGCCGCGCGCGGGCGGAGAGCCCTACGTTAAAGAGCGCTAGTCTCAATTCCGGGTCCAATCGGATCAGACATTAAGTCCAGATGCCGCGGCGTGTTATATCCACGTCGCGGCATTTTTCGCAGTTGCAGCATTTTCTTGCCCCAGAGGTTTGACACCTCAGAAGAATAGGCGTTTGGTGCGCGGCAATCGGCCACTCGTATTGCCCGGACAGCCACCATGCAAATCTACCTTCCCATCGCCGAAGTTTCGGTGAACGCGTTCCTCCTTTTGGGTTTGGGCGGCATGGTGGGGATTTTGTCCGGCATGTTCGGCGTGGGCGGCGGATTTCTGATGACGCCGCTGTTGTTCTTTATCGGCATCCCGCCTGCCGTTGCCGTCGCGACCGAAGCCAACCAGATCGTCGCGTCATCCTTTTCCGGCGTGCTGGCGCATTTCAAGCGCCGAACGGTGGACCTGAGGATGGGTACGGTGTTGCTGGTGGGCGGTCTGGTTGGATCGGGCCTTGGCATCATGCTGTTCAACTATCTGCGCTCTTTGGGGCAGGTCGAACTGCTGGTGCAGCTTTGCTACGTCATTTTTCTGGGCATCATCGGCGCGCTGATGTTCGTTGAAAGCCTGAACGCCATCCGTAAGTCGAAAAAAGCGGGCGGTGCTGTGCCAACGCGGCGGCGGCACAATTGGGTGCACAACCTGCCGTTCAAGATGAAATTCCGGGTCTCGGGCCTATACATTAGCGTCATTCCACCCCTGTTGGTGGGCGTG
The DNA here is from genome assembly GCA_947493335.1 of uncultured Paracoccaceae bacterium. Classification (GTDB taxonomy): domain Bacteria; phylum Pseudomonadota; class Alphaproteobacteria; order Rhodobacterales; family Rhodobacteraceae; genus CANMYO01. The sequence continues at coordinate 45,244 of CANLQO010000003.1, forward strand.
CTGGTGGGTGTGCTGGCCGCGATCATGGGGGTCGGCGGCGGCTTTATCATGGTGCCAGCGATGATCTATCTGCTGGGGATGCCGACGAAGGTGGTGGTCGGCACTTCGTTGTTTCAGATCATTTTTGTCACCGCCTTCACGACGATGCTGCACGCCACGACGAACTTTACCGTGGACATCGTGCTGGCGGTTCTGCTGCTGGTCGGCGGCGTGATTGGCGCGCAGATCGGCACGCGGATCGGCGTGCACATGAAGGCCGAGCAATTGCGCATCTTGTTGGCGATGCTGGTGCTGGCGGTCTGCGGCAAGCTGGCGTTTGACCTGCTGATCACGCCATCAGAGCTGTATTCGCTGGGCACAGGGGGGCACTGATGCTGCGGTTGATTGCATTCCTGATCTTCGCCGCCCTGCCCGCGCAGGCCGAGGAAATTGTGCTGGGCCTGAGCCGTGATGAAGTGGCGATTACCGCCAATTTCGACGGCTCTGATATCCTGATTTTTGGCGCGATCAAACGCGAAGCGCCGGCACCTGAGACCGGCGATCTTGGGGTGATTGTGACCGTCGCAGGACCCGACCACCCGGTCACGGTGCGGCGCAAGGACCGGCGGCTGGGGATCTGGGTCAACACCGATGCGGTTGAGGTTGACGCCGCCCCATCATTCTATGCCGTCGCCACCAACGGCCCGCTCCGCGAGGTTCTGAGCGACACAGAAGACCTGCGTCACCACATCACCATCCCCCGCGCGATCCGCTCTGTCGGGGCTGAGGTCGCGGATAGCCGGGCGTTTACGCAGGCGCTGATCCGCATCCGCGCGGGCAATGACCTTTATCAGGTGCTTGAAGGTGAGGTGGATCTGGAAGAAGAGACACTGTTCCGTGCGGCTGTGCAATTGCCCGCGAACCTGACCGAAGGGGATTATGCAGCACGGATTTTCCTGACGCGAAATGGCGAAATCGTGGATGAATACGTGACCGCGATCCCGGTGCACAAGGTGGGTCTGGAACGGTGGCTTTATAACCTCGCGCGGAATAACGCGGTGGTTTACGGGCTGATGTCGCTGGCGATTGCCATTGCGGCGGGCTGGGGCGCCTCTGCGCTGTTTGGATTGCTGCGCCGCTAGCCTCGCCCGACAAATGGCATCTTGTTGGCCATGATCGTCATGGTCAGCACATTGGTGCTGAGCGGCAAACCGGCCATGTGCAGCACGGCCTGCGCCACTTCGTTCACATCCATCGTTGGGTCAGGTTCCAACCCTTCTGCCTTTTTGCGCGCGTTCAATTCTGCCACCATGGGGGTGGCCGCATTGCCGATATCGATCTGACCGGCGGCGATATCAAAGGCGCGACCATCCAGCGACAGCGTTTTGGTCATACCGGTCACGCCGTGTTTCGTCGTGGTGTAGCAGACAGAGCCCTCGCGCGGCGTGGTCGCAGAGATGGAGCCGTTGTTGATGATGCGCCCACCCTGCGGGGATTGCGATTTCATCTGCGCAAAAGCGGCGCGCGCAGCGAGAAACATGCCCGTCAGGTTAAGGTCAATGACCGCTTTCCAATCCGCAAGGCTGATCTGATCAATCGTGGTCATTGTCCCCGATATTCCGGCGTTGTTAAAAAGCACGTCAAGCCGCCCGGCCTGCCCGACGAATTGATCAAAGGCGTCCTGCACGGCCACCTCGTCGGTCACGTCGCAAGGCAAAGCGATGGCGTTGGCGTGGGTCATTTCGGCAAGTTTGTCGGCACGGCGCGCGATAAGTCCGGTCGTCCACCCTGCGTCCAGAAACGCCTCTGCCACGGCACGTCCGATGCCGGAACTTGCGCCGGTGATGATGATGCTTGGCATGGCGGTCTCCTTATGTGGGATCGGGGGCGGTCAGGGTCAGCGGGGCAGCAGGCGCGTTCAGATCATCGACCCGCAGGGTGTCGCTGGGCAGGCCAAGGCGATTGCGGACAACCCAGCGCAGCTGGGTCTGGGCGCGGGTGATGGCCACATAGGCCAACCGCTTCCAAAGCGCCTGTCCGGCTTCCATCCGCCCCATACGGGAAGCGGCGTAGATGTCGGGCGCAAAGACCTGCACTGTGTCCCATTGGCTGCCTTGCGCCTTGTGAATAGTCACCGCCGCGCCATGCAGGAATGTCGCGCCCATCTTGGCGGCGAAGGGGATAAAGGGCTCTTCCTCTCCCTCTTTTTCGATCTTCACGATACTGGCGGCGCTGACCTGCGGGTCTTCGGCCCCGATCACGTGCAAACGGCTGAAACCGGGTTTGCGACCCGGCCCCAGATAGACCACCTGCGCGCCTTTGATCAGGCCCTTCGCTTCGAGATCAAGCCGGCGCTTGCGGTGTTTGAGCGGAAGCTCGATACCGTCGCAGATCAGCGGCTCACCCTCCAGCAATTCATCCTCGGGCGCTTTGTAAGCAGAGCGAAAGGCGTGGATCAGGCGGATGCGGGTCGCGTTACGCCAGACAAGTGCGGGGGAACGGGCCATCAGCCCTGCTTCAACACGTTGTGCCATGACCACGCGGTCATCCTGCTGCGCGGCCTCTTCGACCATGCGCTCAAACCCATGGAAATCAAGCTGCGGATCGGCCAGCGCATGGGCCAGATCAAGGATGGGATTGTCGGCATCCTGCCGGTGGATGCGGTTAAGCGTGAGCACGCGGGGGGCAGGCAGGCTTTCAAAGACCATGCCGCCTTCGGATTGCACGGGCGGAAGCTGGGCGGGGTCGCCAAAAAGCAGGAGCGTCGGGAAAATCTCTTGCAGGTCTTCAAACTGCTTCTTGTCGAGCATGGAGGATTCATCAACAAAACCAATGTCCAAAGGCTCTTCCCGGCGTTTCCAGCCGGTGATGAAATCTGACCCGCGTAGACCGGCGGCAGCAAGGGCCGCAGGGATGGAAGCGTTCGCCTGATAGGACGTCCAGGCGCGTTCCAGCGCGGTGTCGGTCAACCCCTCAATCTCGGGTCGGTCCCCCTGCCCCGCCAGCCATTCGGCGACTTTTTCGTATTCGGGGTCATAGACGGGGGTGTAAAGGATGCGGTGGATCGTGGTGGCAGGCACGCCGCGATTTCGCAGAACACTTGCGGCCTTGTTTGTGGGGGCAAGGATTGCGAGGGTGCGGCGGCCGGTGCGCCTTTTGCCTTCGTAGTCGCCAGAGACAATATCAACGCCTGCTTCGCGCAAAGCCTCGTAAAGGCGGGCCAGCAGCATGGTTTTGCCTGACCCCGCCTTGCCGATCACCGCCATCACAGAGGATGCGTCCGACTGCGGTGGCTGCAAAAGTCCGTCGTCGAGTTCGACCCCCGCTTGCCGCAAGGCGACGGCGATGCTGTCCCAGGCCTCTGCCTGGTCATCGGAAAAGGTGATGACGGGTGCGTTCATGGGGCGACATTAGCCGCCCCGTGTCAGGCCCGCCAGCGGATTAGGCGGCGGCCTGCTTTGCCCGCACGGTATATCCGAAAGAGCGGTTGAACCACGCCTCTGAAATCGTCGAAGACAGGCCCGCGCGGCGCAGGACCTTGACGCGATCTTCGGCCCGGTAAGCCCAAAGACCTACGCTGATCTGGTCACGGCCTTCACCGGTCGAGCCCAAAACCTCTGGCGAGGCGCCGATCATGCGGTAGATCCGGACCATGCGGGCATCAAAGACCCCCAAAAGATGGGTCAGAGAGAAAGCGCGCATCAATTCTCCCCCCGCCAGCATCAGCGCACCAGCTACCCGTGGCCCGGCATCGGGGGCGAGGCAAAAGCGTGTGCATTCCCAAATGAGCGGGCTGGAAATCTGGGTATCGGTCAGGTGGGCGAAGTGTTCATTCACCATCGTGCGGCCAGAGGTGGGCAGAAACCGCATCGACCCGCCATGCTGGCCACGTTCGTTTTCCCAGATCACATAAAGCGGATTGAGGTCGTCGTATTGGTCACGCTCCCACCCGTTTTGGTCGACAGAGACGTCCCATTTCAACCGGTCACGGAATTGCGTCGCGCGGTCGCGATGCATCGAATCCTGAAGACGTGGAAAGTTGGAAAGTTCGTCGCCGTAGATATAACGCAGCATGTTGGGGTCCCCGTGGTTGTCTGTTCACGAGGAGGAGTTTTGTGGAGGCTTGGATAAATTATGGTTAACGCACCGTCGCGGCGCTGCAAAATTTCAATCAGGCCGAAACGGCGGTGATGTCATCCTTGCCGGGCCAGTGACCTTCGGCTTCGCGCGCGGCCCCACCAACGACGATCAACCCTTCAGAGAGCGCCCGTGCGACCGCATGAGTTGTATTTGCCGCCCCTAATTTGAACCGCGCGCTTTCGATATAGGCCCGCAATGTGTGTTCGGAAATTGAGAGCATTTCGGCCACCTGCCCGCGCCCATAACCCATCGCCAGATAGGTCAAAGTGTCAACTTCGCGCGGCGAAAGCGGGCGGACAGGTTCGGGCGCACGGCCCTTTTCGATCTCGAGCGCTTTTTGGTTGAGGTAGTGCGCGACAAGGATCAATTCTCTTTGATGCGCATCAGTGAATTTCGTCCAGGTCTCATCATCGCAGCTGTGTGACACGGTAAAAAGCGCGAATTGCCCGTTCGGGCCCCTGATCGGAATGGAAAAGCCCTGATTGCCGACCCCGTGGCTGATGGCGTCTTTGCGGAAGTTGCGTGCGGCCTTGGAGGACCAATCAAGGTTTTTCCAATCAACTGGATGGAATCGTTGGAAACATCCCAAAATGACCGGATCTACGCGAAGGTAGTCCCGGTCAACGTAGTGCTGTGCCCAAACGGGCGGGTAAGTGCCAAATCCGTATTGTTCTCCGTCTGTGCTGACCCAGTGGTAGACGGCGTGGTCGACCTCCAGCTGGTCGCGCAAGCCGACGATGAGGTCTTGTATTTGGTCAAGCTGTTCGGCTTGCTCCAGCCCTTGATAGAAGAGGTTGAATTTGTTCCGCATCACCATGCACCGCGACCGGTGCCCCTTCACTCAACGCAACTATCTCTGCTGATGCCACACGTGCGGTCTTGCCCAACTCTTCCGCCAGGATTGGCAGCTTGTTGTGCTGAGCAAAGGATTCCAAGTCAGCCAGAACGTCGATGATCCATGTATGTCCCAAGATTACCCTCCGCAGTAATCGTTAACGAAATGTTAACAACCTATCGTAGCATGCGATCTGTGAAGGAAATATTCACCGGACTGACCCCCGCTAGATATGGGGAGGGGGTAAATCGCTAAGTTATTGAAATATTGTTGCGCGTTCTGAAACGCAAAAACGCCCCACAACCGTGGGGCGAATTGCCTTCCGAATCAAATATTCTTAGCGTTGTGCTTCGATGACCGTGTCTTCGTAGGTCCGAAGGCCTGTTTTCGGGGCCTGAACCAACACCGCCATGTTGCCCGGCTTGTGCTCATTCTTGCGCATCTTGGTGTGGGCCGCAGGGATGTCTGCCCACGGGAAGACCTCTGACATGCAAGGATCAAGGCGGCGTTCAATCATCAACTGGTTGGCGGCACTTGCCTGCTTGAGGTGCGCGAAGTGAGAGCCTTGCAGACGCTTTTGGTGCATCCACATGTAGCGAACGTCAAAGGTACAGTTGAACCCGGTGGTTCCGGCACAGATCACGACCATGCCGCCCTTTTTGCACACAAGCGCGGACACAGGGAACGTTGCTTCGCCGGGGTGCTCGAACACCATGTCGACGTTGTTGCCCTTGCCGGTGATTTCCCAGATGGCCTTGCCGAATTTGCGGGCCTCTTTCAGCCAGTCATTATATTCAGGCGTGTTCACCGTGGGCAGTTGGCCCCAGCAGTTGAAGTCTTTGCGGTTGATGACACCCTTGGCACCCAGTGACATCACAAACTCGCGCTTGTCCTCTTCGGAAATCACCCCGATGGCATTGGCCCCTGCGGTGTTGATCAGCTGGATCGCATAGGATCCAAGACCACCCGAGGCGCCCCAGACCAGCACGTTCTGACCGGGCTTGAGGTCATGCGGTTCATGTCCAAAGAGCATCCGGTAGGCGGTGGCAAGCGTCAGGGTATAGCAAGCCGCCTCTTCCCACGTCAGGTGCTGCGGACGCGGCATCAACTGTTGCGACTGCACGCAGGTGAATTGCGCGAAAGAGCCGTCAGGGGTCTCATATCCCCAGATCCGCTGACTGTCGGAATACATCGGGTCGCCGCCGTTGCAGTGTTCATCGTCGCCGTCGTCCTGATTGCAATGGATCACGACCTCATCGCCGACTTTCCAGCGCTTGACCTTGTCACCCACGGCCCAGACGATGCCCGATGCATCAGAGCCCGCGATGTGGAAATCGGCCTTGTGGACGTCAAAGGGGCTGATCGGAATGCCAAGGCCCGCCCAGACGCCGTTGTAGTTCACGCCAGCGGCCATCACCATCACAAGAACCTCGTGGCTGTCAGGCTTGGGGCAATCAACAACCTCAACCTCGAAAGCCTTTTCGGGCTCACCATGACGTTCGCGGCGGATCGTCCATGCGTACATCTGGTCAGGCACATGGCCGACGGGAGGCAATTCACCAACTTCATAAAGCGACTTTTCGGGCGCGGTGACGCCGGTGTTCTGATCAAGGGCCATGTCAGTCTCCATCACACAAATCCTGTTGCCGCGCCGCAGAATCGACGCTTTCAGGAGTGTTCGCATTTGCAGCGTAACTTTGCAACCCATTTGGGGGAGGTTTTTGTAATTATATTACGTCGCGGAATTTTCGATATCGCGCCCCAGGTGATGCGCAATGCTGGCTGCATAAAACGCAAGGATGTCCTGACCAGCTTCTGTCACCGCCAGCTCGGCACCGGTCTGCGCGACCAGGGACCGATCCGCAAAGCGGCGCAGCGCATCATCGACCAGCGCGCCCGCATCACGGCGCGGCAGCACCATGCGACGGTCCTTGAGCTGTGCGATGCTGTTTTGCACCTGCGCCAGCACCGCGTCGCGGGTTGTTGCCCCCTGCAGCAACGCATCAGCAACCAATGGCGCACTGAGCACCGGGATCACCGCATTGATCCGCGTCATCAACTCGGCCGCGACAGCCTCTGTCAGGTCGCCCTCGACCGTGTCGCGAAACTTTGACAGTTCCAGTGGCTGACCAAACCCCACCGATGCCGCGCCAAAGGTGTCGAACCGCCGGGTGATCCGTTGCCACAGGTGCCACGACACACCGCGCACCACGGTCATCAGCGGCGGACGAAACCGGCGCACGCCTTTCTTGTCGGCGGCAATCAGGAACTTGTCTTCCAGCACCCGGTCATAGTTCAGTGCAACAGGCACAAAAATCACATCCCGGTCCTTGAGGTCGGCGGTGGTGATATAGTTCAAAAGCCCCAGCTTTGGCTTGCTGGATCGCCCGGTTAACGACAGCCCGCCTTCGGGAAACATGGCTTGGGTCACACCGCCTGCTGTGGCCATCTGCACGTAGCGGGCCAGCACTTTGCGATAAAGATCACCGCGTGACCGGCGGCGGATAAAGTAGGCGCCCATCATCTTGATCATCGACGACAGCGGCCAGACCCGGGCCCATTCCCCCACCGCATAAGACAGCGCGCCCGCGCGGCTGACCAGATAGGTGACCAGCACGTAGTCCATATTTGACCGGTGATTCATCACAAAGATCACCGTGGCATCCGGGTCCAGCGCCTCGAGCGTTTCGCGGGGAAAAGCCCCCAGCCGGATGCGGTAAAGCGACTTGGATATCCAGCGCGCCAGCCGTGTGCCAACGGTGAAATAGGCCGTGGCCGAGAACGATGGCACGATTTCCCGTGCGTACCATTGCGCTTTTTCAAAGGCGACGTTTTCGGGGATGTTGTTGGATCGCGCGTGCTCGACAATCGCCTGCGTCACCTCCGGATCATAGACGAGCCGCTGGATCATGTCATAGCGGCGGGCCAGCTTGAACGGTTCAATCGGTTTTTGCAGTCGTTCATTTAGCCGTGCGATGACGCGCTCTGCCCGGCGGCGAAAGAACCAGCGCACGGATGGAAAAAGGAAATGCGACGCAAACGTTACCCCCGCGAACAGCAGGATGAGCACGAAGGCCCACAGCGGAAGCGTCACGGGTTGCGTCATGGCGCGACCCTGACAGGGAACGCGCCCGGCGTAAATCCCGTCATGCCGCAGCGCAGCGGATTGACGGTGGTTCAAAATTTCCTATAACAGGTCCAGAGAGTAATAAAATTACGCTGCGATTGCACAGTGAGGCCCGTGATGACCGACACACCCAAAGACCGCCCCTGGCTGTTCCGCACTTATGCGGGGCATTCGACTGCCAAGGCCTCGAACGCGCTCTATCGCGGCAATCTGGCCAAGGGGCAGACCGGTCTTTCGGTGGCCTTCGATCTGCCAACGCAGACGGGATATGACAGCGACCACGAGTTGTCGCGCGGTGAGGTCGGCAAGGTCGGCGTGCCAATCTGTCACTTGGGCGACATGCGGGCCCTGTTTGATGATATCCCGCTGGAGAAAATGAACACCTCGATGACGATCAATGCGACCGCGCCGTGGCTCTTGTCGCTCTATATCGCGGTGGCAGAGGAACAGGGCGCGGACGTCAGCGCGCTACAGGGCACGGTGCAGAACGACATCATCAAGGAATACCTGTCGCGCGGGACGTACATCTGCCCGCCAGAGCCGAGCCTGCGGATGATCACCGATGTCGCCGCCTATACCCGCGCGAACCTGCCCAAGTGGAACCCGATGAACGTCTGTTCCTACCACTTGCAAGAAGCTGGGGCGACGCCGGAGCAAGAGCTGGCGTTTGCCTTGGCCACGGCATGTGCCGTGCTCGACGACTTGAAGGGCAAAGTCGCGCCCGAGGATTTTCCCGCCATGGTCGGACGGATTTCCTTTTTCGTGAACGCAGGCATCCGCTTTGTCACCGAACTTTGCAAGATGCGCGCATTTGTGGCGCTTTGGGATGAGATCTGCCGCGAGCGTTACGGTGTCGAGGACGCCAAATTCCGGCGCTTCCGCTACGGGGTGCAGGTCAACTCGCTGGGGCTGACCGAACAGCAGCCCGAAAACAACGTTTACCGCATCTTGATTGAAATGCTGGCGGTGACGCTGTCCAAGAATGCGCGTGCCCGTGCGGTACAGCTTCCTGCGTGGAACGAAGCGCTTGGCCTGCCGCGCCCATGGGATCAGCAATGGTCGCTGCGCATGCAGCAGATTCTGGCCTATGAAACCGACCTGCTGGAATACGACGACCTGTTTGATGGCAACCCGGCCATTGACCGCAAGGTCAACGCGCTGATGGAAGGTGCGCGCGATGAATTGCGCCAGATCGACGGTATGGGCGGTGCGGTCGGTGCGATTGCCTATATGAAAGGCCGCCTGGTCGAGGCGAATGCCGCCCGGATCGGCGGCATTGAGACGGGCGAGACGACCGTCGTTGGCGTAAACAAATGGCAGGCCGCCGAACCTTCGCCTCTGACCGCAGGTGACGATGCGATCATGGTCGCCGATGCCGAAGCAGAGGCCGATCAATTGCGCAGGTTGGCCGCGTGGAAGCGCGACCGCGATGGGGCGGCTGTGACCACCGCGTTGACCGCATTGCGGACGGCGGCGCAAGATGGCAGCAATATCATGGCCCCCTCAATCGCCTGCGCAAAGGCGGGTGTGACGACAGGCGAATGGGCGGACGTGATCCGTGCCTGTTTCGGGCAATACCGCGCGCCAACGGGTGTTTCGGCCAATCCGTCGAACCGGACCGAAGGGCTTGATGATATCCGCGCCCGCGTCGATGCGGTCAGCCAGACCCTTGGGCGGCGACTTAAGTTCCTTGTGGGTAAGCCGGGGCTTGATGGCCATTCGAATGGCGCCGAACAAATTGCCACCCGCGCCCGCGATTGCGGCATGGAAATCTCTTATGAAGGAATTCGTCTGACACCGGATGAATTGGTGGCCGCTGCACAATCAGAAGACGTGCATGTCATTGGCCTTTCAATTCTGTCGGGATCGCATATCCCGCTGATTGCCGCGTTTCTTGAAAAATTGCGCGCCGCAAACCTGGGCCATATCCCGGTCATTGCAGGCGGCATTATTCCCGAGGACGATGAAAAGCGATTGTATGAAATGGGGATCGCGAAAGTCTATACACCAAAGGATTTTGAATTGAACAAGATCATGGATGACATTGTGACGCTGGTCGATCCCAGCGCAATTGCGGCGGAATAGATCCGACAAAAGACTAGTCCAAAAAGGCGAATTGCATCAAACTGGATTTAGTTTTAAATCGTGTCACCACTCAGGAGAACACGATGAAGAAGTCCGAATTAAAGTCCATGTCCCGCAAGGACCTGGAGAAACTCAAAGCCAATATCGAAGACGTATTGGCAGGCATTTCCGCCCGCGAAAAGAAAGACGCATTGGCAGCCGCCGAAAAGGCCGCCGCAGCGCATGGATTTTCGCTTGCGGAATTGGCTGTTGCGGCCCCCAAGAAACGTGGCCCCAAGCCCGGCAAGGCCAAGGTCAAATCGACGCCCAAGTTTGCCAATCCGGCGGATAAATCCCAGACGTGGACCGGCAAGGGCCGCCAGCCCGAATGGTTCAAGGCCGCGATTGCAGGCGGTGCAAAGCCGGAATCAATGGCGATCTAATCGCTCAGCTTTTTGACCAATTCGTCATAGGTGTATTCCTGTGCGATATCCCCGTTCAGCCCTTTTGCAAAGCCGGGGGCGACGGGCAAACACCCCAAGCCGCAGATCTGACGGGCGACCATTGCGCGCCCGTCAATATACCAAAGCCTGCCACCGGGCGTGGACACATATCCGTTCAATAAAAAGGCGGCGTCGCCTTCCATATCAATGTCGCTTGGGATCTCATTAAAATAGCCCCGGTCAAACGCACCATGGGTATGGTAAGAGGCCGTGACCGCAATGTCGTCGGGAAAATCCGCGCTGCAACTGGCCTGCGTGCCGCCTGTCGCCGGTGTCGCCACCAATTCGGCCTGTTCATTATAACCAATATATCCGCAATACTCGCGCCGCTTGCGAAATGACAGGTCTTGCAGGCTGGCGAGCACCGCGCGCGCCACGGCGGCCTCTTCGGCATTCTGGGCCGCGGCTGGTGTTGCCAGAAGAGCGGCCAAAATCAGGTGACGCAGCGCCATGGGGGTTCCTTCGCCCGGGTTGTCGGCTTAGCCTATCCGTAACAACAAAGGACATCAAAGATGACGATTCACATTGGCGCCAAAAAGGGCGACATCGCCCCCACCGTCCTGATGCCGGGCGACCCCTACCGCGCAAAATGGGCGGCTGAGACGTTCCTGACCGATATCAAACTGGTCAACGAAGTCCGTGGCATGCTGGGATTTACCGGCACATGGAACGGCCATCCGGTTACCATTCAAGGCAGCGGCATGGGGATGCCGAGCCTGTCGATCTACGCCAATGAATTGATCAAGGACTACGACGCCCAAACGCTGATCCGGATCGGATCTTGTGGCGGCATGCAGGATCGTGTGGGCATTCGGGATGTGATTCTGGCGATGACCGCCTCAACAGTTTCAACGCCGTCGCGCGGCATCTTCAAAGAGCTGCAATTCGCCCCCTGTGCCGACTACGGGCTCTTGGCCGCAGCGCATAGCGCCGCCGTCGACAAGGGCACCACAACCCATGTGGGCGGCATCTATTCCTCGGATGTCTTCTACGATGAACGCCCCGACCTTAACGAACAGATGGTCCGGCACGGCATTCTGGGGGTCGAGATGGAGGCGGCTGAACTTTACACCCTTGCAGCCCGCTATGGTCGCCGCGCTTTGGCCGTGCTGACCGTCAGTGACCACCTGCTGACGCATGAAGCCCTACCCGCCGCAGATCGCGAACGGTCTTTTGGTGATATGGTGGAAATCGCACTGGCGGCTGCGTTTGCCTGACCGAACAAGACGGACGCCAGCACGACCTTAGCGCCCGTGACTGCGATCGTATCCATTGACCGGCGGGCTCTCCCAGTTGGTGAACCCCGCCGGACGCAGAACCTCCATACCAAGCGGATAGCATGCGGCCGCATCGCTGGAATGCTCCGCCGAACAATCGCCCCCCGGACAGGCGGAAAGGACCGCCAGCAGATCAATTTCTGCCAGCAGATCAATATAGTCGCCCGGTCGCACCGGGCTGGCCTTCATGAAATACTGGCCCGTGTCGCGGGTAAAGCCGGTGCACATAAAGACATTGAGCACGTCATGCACATGTTTCTCAGCCTCTTTCAGCGTCAACCCGGCATGATCGGCCAGCGCCCGCGTCAGATTGGAATGGCAACAGGCGTGATACTGCGACCCTGCCAGCAGATTGCCGGTATAGGGGTCGCATCGCGTGCCAATCACGTCATGCACCGACCCGCCAAACGCGTCGATGCCGTACCATCCAAGCGTGTCGTGGATCACCGTCGCCATTGGCCGCAGATAAGGAAAACACGACCACATCCGGTCGCCCGTGGTAATGTGCGTACCATGCAAGGCGCGGGTCTTGCCGGAGTAAAACCGTTCTGACAGGTCCGTCGCGTTGAACAGGTTCAGATCGCCAACCTGCGGACCCTCAACCGAGGTGATACGCAGGATATGTCCGGCAGGCACTTCGATGGTTGCTGCGTCCCGTGGCGGCGCCACGGCCTTGGCCACCACTCTTGCGTCCAGACGCAGGGCCTCCAATGCCGCCAAATCTGGTTGCGGCAATGTCTCGGTTGGATAGCAGATGACCGGCGGTACCGCGCGGCGGGTCTCTGCGTCCTTGGGGGGAATCACTGGGCTCATGCCAGCAGCATGAAACGCATGATCTTTCTTTTGAACAGAAATATGCCCGCCGGAGGCACGCCCCGCCTTTGGCGGGCAAAACATGGTGTGGCGGGCCCTGGCCCGCCTCCTTTGGGTTACACCACCCGCTCGACCAGCTTTTTCTTGATGTCGGCAATCGCCGCAGCGGGGTTCAACCCCTTGGGGCAGGTCTTGGCGCAGTTCATGATCGTGTGACAGCGGTAAAGCTTGAAGGGGTCTTCGAGATCATCCAGCCGCTCGCCCGTCGCCTCATCCCGGCTGTCGACAATCCAGCGATGCGCCGCAAGCAACGCGGCTGGCCCCAGATACCTGTCACCGTTCCACCAGTAAGACGGGCAGGATGTCGAACAACAGGCGCACATCACACACTCATAGCCACCGTCCAGCTTCTTGCGATCCTCGATGGATTGCTTCCACTCTTTCGCTGGCGTGTTTGTCTTGGTTTCCAGCCACGGCATGATGCTGGCGTGTTGTGCGTAGAAATGGGTCAAATCCGGGATCAGGTCCTTGACCACCGGCATATGCGGCAAGGGATAGATCTTCACATCGCCCGCAACCTCATCCAGCCCGTAGATGCAGGCCAGCGTGTTGATCCCGTCGATATTCATCGCACAAGACCCGCAAATCCCCTCGCGGCAAGACCGGCGAAAGGTCAGCGTCGGGTCAATCTCATTCTTGATCTTAATCAGCGCGTCCAGAATCATCGGCCCGCAGGTGTCAAGATCAACGAAATATGTGTCGAGTGACGGGTTTTTGCCGTCGTCCGGGTTCCAGCGATAAATCTGGACCTTCTTGACGTTGGTCGCCCCTTCAGGCTTGGGCCAGGTTTTGCCCGTGACCATGCGAGAGTTCTTGGGGAGTGTCAGTTGAACCATTGGTCAAACCTTTCCGTCATTTAACGCAGCGCGGGCGGGCGAATGGGCGGTTGCCCGGTCAGCCGCAACACGCAGGATTCGTAGACTGCGATGGGGTCTGCCCCACGCAGGAAATCAGATGAAACACCGACAGAGCCTTCAAAGAACCCCCCGGTCTTTGAATTGGTTCCGATCGTGATATTGCCCGTTGGGCCCTGCGCGGCCTGCGCGCGTTCTTCGCACTGCGCGGCGGCCCGTTCCGGGCTAGGCGGCGGCAGGTCGCAGGCGGCAAGCGCCGAGGCCGCCAATATCGCCAGCGCGCGCATCACCGCCCCGTGCAATACTGCGTGCCGCCATAAAGCACAGAGGCCTTTGGCGGGCAGGAAGCAGAGCGGGGTTGCACAGCCTGAACGGGTGCCTGACGCGTTGGAGCAAGGCCGCCCGAAACAGCCGTCACAGGTGTGGCCTCAGTCGTGCGCTGCCCATTGACAGCAGCCCGCATTTGTTCAGGGGTCGCACCGACGCGCTGCAAACAAACCAGCAGTTTGGTCTGATCGTTGCTTTCGCTCGCACCGCCGGCAATGCCGCGTACAAACGCGCCCAATAGGCCACCACCGCGGGTCTGTGAGCGCGCATTCGACATCGACTGGCGGGTCGTACGCTGGGCCGCCTGGAACTGACCCTGACACTCCCCCACCGTCCGCGCTTCGGGAAATGCGTTTTCGGGCGTGACAGCGCAACCCGCTAAAACGATCCCGCAGACCGCCAGTGCCATTGTTGGTTTTGCAAATAGCATCAATAGACCCTCGCCTTTGGGGCAATTTTCTTCAAATCAATGCCACCCTCGTCCTGAGTGGTCAGCGGATCAAGATGCACCGGGCGATAGCTCAGCTTGGTCTTGGCCCCATCAACGTTCGCAAGCGTATGGACGCGCCACTTCTTGTCGTCGCGATCCGGGTAATCTTCGTGCGCATGGGCGCCACGGCTTTCCTTGCGTGCCTCTGCCCCCACAATCGTGGCCAGCGCATTGGGCATCAGATTGCCAAGTTCCAAAGTTTCCATCAGATCGGAATTCCAGACGAGGCTGCGGTCGGTGACTTTCAGATCACCCATCTTGCCCGCAATCGCTGCCATCTTTTTCACGCCTTCGGCCAGCGTCTTGTCAGTACGGAAGACGGCAGCGTCTTCCTGCATGGCCTTTTGCATCTCCAACCGTAGTTCTGCGGTCGGGGTAGCCCCATCGGCATGACGCACGTTGTCGAACCGATCAAACGCCTGATCGACCGAGGCCTGATTCAGAACCGGGTTGGCGGCATCGGGGTCCACGACCTTACCCGCCTTGATCGCGGCGGCACGGCCAAAGACCACAAGGTCGATGAGGCTGTTTGATCCCAGGCGGTTCGCCCCGTGCACGGATGCGCAGCCTGCCTCGCCCACGGCCATCAGCCCGGGCACGACAGCGTCCGGGTCGTCCTTGGTCGGGTTCAGCACCTCGCCCCAGTAATTCGTAGGGATCCCGCCCATGTTATAGTGCACCGTCGGCAGCACCGGGATCGGTTCCTTGGTCAGGTCCACGCCTGCAAAGATGCGCGCGCTTTCCGAAATACCGGGCAGACGCAGATCAAGCGTCTCTGGCGGCAAATGGTTGAGGTGCAGGTGGATATGGTCGCCCTGCGCGCCCACGCCACGCCCTTCGCGGATTTCCATCGTCATGCAGCGGCTGACAACGTCGCGCGACGCCAGATCCTTATAGGTCGGCGCATAACGCTCCATAAAGCGCTCGCCTTCAGAATTGGTCAGATAGCCACCCTCGCCCCGCGCGCCTTCGGTGATCAGGCAGCCCGCACCGTAGATGCCGGTCGGGTGGAACTGCACGAACTCCATATCCTGAAGCGGCAGGCCCTGACGGGCCACCATCCCGCCACCGTCACCGGTGCAGGTATGAGCCGAGGTGGCGCTGAAATAGGCGCGGCCATAGCCGCCGGTGGCCAGCACCGTGGTCTTGGCGTTGAAGACATGCATAGTGCCATCATCAAGCTTCCATGCCACCACGCCCTGACACTGCCCGTCTTCAGACATGATCAGATCAGTGGCGAAATATTCGATGTAGAACTCAGCCTTTTGCTTCAGCGACTGGCCATAAAGCGTGTGCAGGATCGCGTGGCCGGTGCGGTCAGCGGCGGCACAGGTGCGCTGCACGGGCGGGCCTTCGCCAAATTCGGTGGTGTGACCACCAAAGGGGCGCTGGTAGATGTTGCCCTCTTCGGTGCGGCTGAAGGGCACGCCGTAGTGCTCCAGTTCGTAGACGGCTTTGGGCGCTTCGCGGGCGAGGTATTCCATCGCATCCGTGTCACCCAACCAGTCAGAGCCTTTGACGGTGTCATACATGTGCCACTGCCAGCTGTCGGGACCCATGTTGCCAAGGCTGGCGGCGATGCCACCCTGCGCGGCCACAGTATGGGACCGGGTCGGGAAAACCTTGGTGATACAGGCGGTTTTCAGCCCCTGTTCAGCGAGGCCAAGCGTGGCACGCAATCCCGCACCCCCTGCCCCGACAACAATGGCGTCATAGACATGCGTTTCGTATTCGTAAGCGGCCATGTGGAAAGCTCCGGGAAGGATTAGAGGGCGAGACGCACGACGGCGAAGACACCGGCGGCAGCAGCGGCATAGGACAGGCAGATCATGCCGATGATCGTAGCCTTGCGGGCAAAGCCATGTACGTAATCCTCGATCAAGGTCTGCACACCGCCTCGGAAATGATAGAAACCGACAAAGATCGTCAGCCCGGCAATGATTGCAGGCACAGGACGTTGATAATAGGCCACAACCTCTTCATAGGGTTGGCCCAGCACCGCGCCAAAAGTGAACATGAAGGCGATGACAAGCGGCACGAGGGCCACAGAGGTCACCATCATTTTCCAATGATGCTCTGTCCCGGTTTTGGCAGAGCCCATGCCAGAAGCGCGCTTGCGGTCAGTCAGAAATGCCATAATGCGCCCCTTACAATACGATGACGGTGAATATGGTTAGCAAAACGCTGGCGATGATGGCCGCCTGCGCGTAGGTCTCGGACCGTTTGACATCAAGCATATGACCGCTGTCCCAGATCAGGTGACGAACACCAAACAGCAGGTGATACCAGATCGCCCAGACCGACAGGAACATGACCAGATCGCCGAACCAGGATGTGACAAAGCCATTTGCGGTCGCAAAAGCCTCTGGCCCCGTCGCAGCGGCCACGAACCACCAGACGATCATCAGTGCGGCAACGATCAGCGCGTTGCCGGTGATACGGGTGAAGATTGATGTCATTGAGGTCAGTTGCGGACGATAGATCGTCAGATGCGGCGAAAGAGGGCGATTGCCCCGGTTCACATCGGCCATGTCAGTTCCCTTCTTGGCGTCACGCAAGCCGGCAAGCCCGCGCCTTTGACCCGTTATTGCGCATCTTTTTCAGAGAGTCACGTTAAGGCCGCCCTAAATTCCGCGCGAAATTGCCGCGTTAGCGCAAAAAGTCTATTTTGTGATCACAGGCGCAAATCAAGTGATCACAAATCATTGCGGGGAAGCCGCAGCGTGAAGTTCATCCCCCGCAGCCCGCAACGAATGGTCCCATTCTTTTGCGATGGCACACCAGTCCGCGGTGATCGCAACCCGATCTGCACGGCACGTGCCCACATGTTCCAGAAACTGCAGCCGAAAGCGTGTCGGCGGATGGCTGGTATCCAGTTTGTGATCTTCGCTTTCCAGTTCCTTCAACAAACCGGCGCGCAAAGGATGTGCCGGATCACGCACAGCACGGCAAAGCGCATCAAGCATTTCATGCCCTTTTGGGCTGTTGCTGCCATGCATCTCCAGATGCCGTCGCTGCCAAATCGGTACAAGAGCTAGGGTCTCAAGAGAACGGGCCATCGCATCGACACCCACGGCCTCGGCAGCGATGGCGTCGGCAAGGTATTCGGCGCGTTGGCTTTCAATGAATGCCAAGCGCAACATCCAGCTAATCAGCAATTCTAGCGCGAAGGATACAGGCACCTGAAAGACCAGCGCCTCTAACCCGGAATCGTCAGCCGGTTCGATCATATGGTACCAGCGCTGCAGCACTCCAAACGCCCGACCAGTCAAGCCGCTCCGTAGACAATCGCCGTTCACGAAATGCGCACATTCATGAGCGATGACGGCGGTGCGTTCTTCTTGCGTCAGCAACGCCCAAAGTTGGGCACCAAAACCGAGATAGTTCTGCCCACGATCTCGTGTTGCATAGGCATTCATCTCATCGCTGACAACAAGCCTGGAAATTGGAGGCGCGCCGGTGCGGGCAGCAATCTCGTGAATAAGGGCGAATGTCGCGGGTGCATCGTTCGCGGTCCAGACGGTTTTGAAGCGCCGCGGACGCTTCCACAGCAGGAACGCGCCCGCGATGAGAAAGATCGTGCTCAACACAACAGAAATGGCGTTGATCCCTGCCTGTGACAGCAGAACAACGGCAAAGCTGACTAAAATGAGAGGGGTGGCAAGGATGATCAGCGACAGGAGACTTAGCGTTGCAGGCACTCCGCGTGCCTTTGAAAGACGGCCCTGCAGGTAATCGTCGCGCGCGGTTTCAAAGATGGTGGCGGCGCGACGGCGTTGCAGCTCATCGATGCGATTGGCCAGTTTTGTCACGGTTTACTCCGCCGTTGCATGGCGCAGACCTGCCCACAAGGCCCTCTGCCTGTCAAGCAAGCGCATCAATGAGATGGTGCGAGGGACGCGATCTGTTTTGTGATCTCGCGGATCAGCTTTTGCCGAATTCTTTCCTGATATTCCTGGTAATCCGCCGCGCGCAAAGCAAAGGCGCCCGGGCCCGTGATCACATGGGTCCGGAAGTATTCAACCAACCCGGCCTGTTCATTCTCGATCGCCAAGGCATTGATGGTGACTTTGCGCGACAGCGCCAGGGCACGGGCCTCTGTCGGGTCAAGCCCTTCATTCGACAAGCCATCGCCGCTGATGTCGATCACCTGCCTTTTGCAATCGGACACGGCAGGGTCATCAAAGGCGGCGAGTGCGACCAGCATCGCCTCACCCACGGCTGTGGAAAAATTGCGCCACCGGCGCGGGGCAAGGGCCACGTCCGTCGCCAGCGCATCAGCGCGGTCAAAATCAGTCACATGGGTCCAGGGGACAGAGATGACTTGCCGCCCCGCCCCGGTCCATTGCAGCACCATGACGTGTGCCTTGGCGTTCACCAAAGCCTCTGACACCGATCCGTGGTTCAGCGCGGCGGCAAGACCCTGCATTTGCAGGTCATATTCCTTCCGCTCGACAGAGCCCGAAACATCCACCGCCAGCACCAGTGCCAGTTCGCAGGCGGGGGCCGCAACGGGCGTCAAAGCCAATGCCGTGATGAGGGCGCGCAGGGTCATGCCCTGCAGCTTGCCCCATTTCGGGGTCAGCGCCAGTCACATTTTTGCAAGAGCGTTATTCGATCTGACCGGCCAGATGTGCCACGAATTCGGTGCACATGGTGATCGTTTCTTCCTGCGGGTCATAAAAGGCATTGGCCTCGCCGCAATCGGCGACAGCGACGGGGATCACCTTGGGCAGCGACATTTCAGCATTCAACGCGTCAAGTTCGGCGCCGATGACATCAGCGATAATCGTGGCCCCCGGGCCAGCGCCCTCTGCCACTTGCAGCACCAGCGTTTCGCCTGCCCCGGCATCGACCAGTTCATCAAGCACGGCGCCCCAGCTCCCTGCGGCCTGATCGTATTCCTCGGGACAGTAATCGGCACGTTCCTGTGGGAGGCCCAGTTCTTCGGCCACGTCGGCGCGTTCATCGGGGTTGGCACCATAGAAGATGCAGACGGCGTTGTAATAGCGCTGCAAATCCGGCCCATGCACATCCCACCACGCGACGTCGTCACGGGTTTCATCCGCTTCGGCCTGAAAGCCAAAGGCGGTGTCATAGGCCAGCGACACGGCGGTTTCTTCATCATAAAGCGCATCAATCATGAAAGCCGACAGGACGTCGGCTGCGTCCTCTTCCTGCCCAAAGATCGGCAGACCCATCTGATCAATCAGCGCATGGCCAAGCTCATGATAGAAAATCCCCAGAATGTTGGCCGTCACATAGGCCTCTTGATCCTCGGTCAGGTCTTGTGCTGCCGCAGCAGTGACGCAGCCAAACAGGGCGACGGTTGTCGTCAGTGTTTTCATGTCGGTATCAAAGCCCAATAGTCGAGATCCAGCAGAACGTCTGGCAGGTAATTGCCATCCTCGCCCTTTAACGCGCCTGTCGGACCCTTGGTCGCGACCAGCCGCAGGCGGATTGCGCCGACGCCGGGGGCGGCGGTTTCGGCTTTATCCAGCACTTCCGACCACGCCCGCACGGTATCGCCTGCAAAACAGGGGTTTGCATGGGCACCGCCATTTAGCGCCACAATCATCTGCGCATTGGCCAACCCATTGAAAGACAGGGTCCGCGCGAGCGAGATCACATGACCGCCATAGATCAGCCGTTTGCCGTCAGGCCGGTTTGTTGCATCAAAATGTACCTTGGCCGTGTTCTGCCACAGGCGTGTGGCGATCATATGCTCGGCCTCTTCCACGGTCACGCCGTCGACGTGGTCAATCACCTCACCGACCTGATAGTCGCCCCAGCGGTGCGGCTCTCCGGCCAGCGCAAAGTCGTAGCCCGAGAAATCGAGCCCCTCGGGGATCACAAGATCGGAGGCCGCGACAGCGGTTTTGAGGTCGGGGATCACCGGATCAGGCGCAGCGCCTTCTGCGCGACGGCGCACCATCACCCAGCGCACATATTCCAGCACTGGCACACCCACTTGGTTGCGCCCCACTGTACGTACCCAGACCACACCGCTTTTGCCGTTGGAGTTCTGTTTGAGCCCGATCACTTCGGAGGTGGAGGTCAGCGTATCGCCGGGCCAGACCGGTGTCAGCCAGCGCCCCTCGGCATAGCCCAGATTGGCCAGCGCATTAAGCGAGATGTCCGGCACTGTCTTGCCGAACACCACGTGAAAGGCGACCAGATCATCTAGCGGAGAGCTTTCCAGCCCGCAATCCTGCGCGAAGACATCCGAGGAATAAAGTGCGCCGCGTGCGGGGTATAGCGCGTGATAAAGCGCCCGCTCGCCCTCGGCCACGGTGCGGGGGACGGCATGTGTGATGACCTCTCCGAGGGTGTAATCCTCAAAGAAGCGGCCCGGATTTGTTTTGCTCATTGCTCGCTCAGTTTCATGTCCGGATGGTATGGCGTGTCCACATCCTTGGTGACGGCCTGCCCGCAACGCATCACGCCATTGGCATGGTCATAGGCATAGGTCGGGTCGCCGTGCAGTTCCCATCCTTTTGACAATGCCAATGAGACCTTGTGGCAAAAGGCAGACGTGTCGTCTTCGGTCAGCAAACGGTAGATTTTCATGTATCACCCACCAAACGGATTGTAACCAAGGATCGCGTGGATGCCGCCCACCACGATGACCATGATGACCGTGGCGACGGCGGCGGTGAATTCCTTTTTGACCGGCACCTCGTGATAAGGGCCGCGCGGTCCTTCGGCGCGGTTGATGACCACCATTTCGGCGATGGCCCAAATCATCAAGCCGCCGAACAGGACGAACGATGGCGTATCACCATTCACCAGAATATGCGCCACACACCAAAGGATCACAGCGCTTAGCTGCGGATGCCGGATCGTTCTGGTGATCTTGGTTTTGGCCCCGGACGCCGCGAAAAGATAGAAGGAGAACACCATCAGAATGTTGTTGATCCCGGTCATCGCGGGTGTGCGGCCCCAGTAGAACGTGCCATCCCAGGCGCGGTAGCCCCAAATCATGAAAATGATCGCGACCGCAAGCGTCAGCGCCACAATCGCCTTGCCCTTATCCCCGAACCTGGCGCGGTTATCCGGCAAGGCACGTTTCCAGAAATGGGCAGCAGCCCAGAGGATGAGACCAAGAAAGAGAAGGATCATGACGGCTCCAATGCGGCGATAGCGGTTGCTTTCGCCAAAGTTGCCCGCGCGGTCACGATATGCAAGTTCTCAACAATCTTTCCGTCCACGACTGCGACCCCTTTGCCTGCCGCTTCGGCCTCTTCAAAGGCTGCGATTTGCCGTTGGGCCAGTGCAATGTCCTCATCCGAGGGGCCAAAGATTTCGTTGCAGGGGCCGACTTGCGCGGGATGGATCAAGGTCTTGCCATCAAAGCCCATGTCACGACCCTCTGCGCATTCTTGGCGCAAGCCATCCTCGTCCTTGAAGGCATTGTAGACGCCGTCCAGTGCCACAATCCCGGCGGCGCGTGCCGCCAGAAGACAATGCTGCAGTGCGGTGGTCATCGCCGCGCGGCCACGGGCGTGCAGGTCTTTGGCCAGATCATTGGTGCCCATCACAAAGCCCGCCAATTGCGGATGCGCGGCAATGGACTGCGCGTTCAGGATGCCTTGCGGCGTCTCCATCATGGCCCAAAGCGGCTTATCGGGGATCAGGGCGGCCAATGCGTCCAAATCCTCTGGTCCGTTCACCTTGGGCAGCAGGACCGCGTCGCAGTCCATGGCGGCCACGGCGCGGGCATCATCAACGCCCCATGCCGTATCCAGCCCGTTGATCCGCACGATCCGCAGCCGCGTTCCGTAAGAGCTTGCCAAGGCGGTTCCCAATGTCGCCCGGGCGTCGTCCTTTGCATCAGGGCTGACGGCATCTTCCAGATCAAACAGGATCACATCAACCGGCAAACCCCGCGCCTTTTCCAGCGCCCGCGCGTTCGCGCCGGGAATATACAGGGCAGAGCGGTGGGGGCGGCTGGTCATCGGCATCCTCGCAACATTGTTGCGCGCAACACAACCGATCCGACCGGATATTTCAACCCAAAAATGCCGCAGCGCAGCACCCGCGCCCCACCGGACGCTGCGTTAACCATGCTTAACCACACTGCACGCATCCTCTGCGCCATCTCACAGGTCCCGGAAGGACAGGAAATGACACGCAACATAACGCTGACGATGATGACTGGTTCCGCATTTTTGCTTGCTGCGACGCAGGCCGAGGCACAGGGCCGCAATTGCGGACCCCATGGCGCGGTAACGGCGCACCTGGCCGAAAAGTTCAACGAAAGCCGCACCATGATGGGGCTTGCCGCCAACCAGATGGTGATTGAGGTCTTTGTAAATGCCGAAAGCGGCAGCTGGACGATCATCGTCACGCGCCCCGATGGCGTGACCTGCCTTGTCGCCTCTGGCTCTAACGCGGACGTCATTCCTGCCGCGCTGCTGAACACCGACCCAGAGGCCTAAAGCCCGGTCAAACCGCTCCAGATCAGGCGGATCGACAACAACAAAAGCGCCCAGACGACAAGCTGAAAGAACAGCTTTTCCGGCAAGACCTGGACAAGCCTGACCCCGGCAAACACGGCCAGAACCGCGGGCAGCACCAGTGTCGCCGCCACCTGAAGGTTGCCGGGGCTTAATTGCCCAAGAAAGTAGTAGGGGACCAGCTTAATGGCGTTGGCGTAGGTGAAGGCCACGGTCACTGTCCCGGCAAACATCAGTTTCGGCATCCGCAGCGGCAGCGCGAAAATCTGAAATGGCGCGGCACCGGAATGGCTCACGAAACTCGTGAACCCCGAAATCGTGCCCCAGAACAGACCCGGCCCCCAGCGTGGCAGGCGCGCTGGCCCCTCTGGTCCGCGTCGCAACAACAATGACGCGGCATAGGACCCGCCGATCAGCCCAATGATCAGCGTAACCACGGCATCCGACACATAGTCGACGGTCATCCAGCCGATCAGGGTGCCCAGCGTCAGCGCCACCAGCATGATCTTCAACACGTTACGATTGAAATTACGCCAATAGGCGTAAAGCCCAAACATATCGGAGGCCACATAGACCGGCAGCAGAATGCCTGCGGCCGTCACGGGTGAGGTGACAAGCGACAGGACCGGCACACTGATCGCCGTGATCACAGGCACACCGCCTTTGCCCAATCCGACACAAATCGCCGCAAACACCGCCGCGATCCAAAACCACACCTCTTCCATACCGGCCCTTCAATCTGATCACGCCGCACTGCGGCACACTTGCACCCCGTCCGGCAAAAGACTAGGCAATGCGTGAAATTCATCACGGATAGGACCCTAGCCATGGCCAGACCCAAGATTGCCCTGATCGGCGCCGGACAAATCGGCGGCACCCTCGCCCACCTTGCTGCGATCAAAGAACTCGGCGATATCATCATGTTCGATATCGCGGAAGAAGGCGACATTGCACGCGGCAAAGGGCTGGACATCGCAGAGGCGGGCCCCGTTGCGGGCATCGACGTGAACCTCAAGGGCACCAATGATTATGCTGACATCGCTGGCGCGGACGTCTGCATCGTCACCGCCGGTGTGGCCCGCAAGCCGGGCATGTCGCGCGATGACCTCCTGGGCATCAACCTCAAGGTCATGAAGTCCGTGGGCGAAGGCATCGCAGCACATGCGCCCAACGCCTTTGTGATCTGCATCACCAACCCGCTGGACGCGATGGTCTGGGCACTGCGCGAATTCTCGGGCCTGCCCACCGCCAAGGTTTGCGGCATGGCCGGTGTGCTGGACAGCGCCCGCTTCCGCCACTTCCTGGCCGAGGAATTCGACGTCTCGATGCGCGATGTGACGGCCTTTGTGCTGGGCGGCCACGGCGACACCATGGTGCCGCTGACCCGCTATTCCACCGTCGCAGGTATTCCGCTGCCCGATCTGGTCGACATGGGCTGGACCACGCAGGAAAAGCTTGACGCCATCGTGCAGCGTACCCGTGACGGCGGGGCCGAGATTGTCGGCCTTTTGAAGACCGGCTCTGCATTCTACGCGCCCGCGACCTCTGCGATTGAGATGGCAGAAGCCTATCTGAAAGACCAAAAGCGTCTGCTGCCTTGCGCGGCACATGTTGACGGCGCTTACGGTCTGAATGGATTTTACGTTGGTGTCCCCACCGTGATCGGCGCTGGTGGCATCGAGCGCGTGGTCGAAATCAAGATGAACAAGGAAGAACAGGCGATGTTCGACAAGTCTGTAGACGCCGTGAAGGGCCTTGTCGCCGCGTGTAAGGGCATCGACGACAGCCTCGCCTGATCCCGACCTGCTTTCTACGATCTCCGAGGGCGCCGATATGGCGCCCTTTTCTTTTGCGGCGACATTGTCTGCTCCAAGGAGGGTAAAGTTGTGTCGAAACTTTCCCTGACCTTCCTTGTGAATGGCCTGCCGTGGCCGTGGGGATTAGCCTTTTGGTTTGTCAGGATCCTCTGCGCAAACCCAAGCATGCGGCCGGTCGGCAGCGAAACACAAGCGGGAAATCGCCCCTTTCACACCACTCTTCGAATCAGCGCATCTGCCCAATTGGTTAATTTGTGATCACACTTTTTTCGCGTGTGATCACAAATGTCGGGTTTTTGTGGAAATCCTGCAAGTGACTGTTTTTTATTAACCCTGCTTGTGCTCTGACTAGAAGAAATTCAGCCCAGCGGGGAAGCATCATGAACATCCACGAATATCAGGCCAAGGCCCTTTTGAAGTCTTTTGGCGCACCGGTCAGCGACGGACGCCCGGTTTTGCGCGCCGAAGAAGCCAAGACAGCGGCAGGCGAACTTGATGGGCCGCTTTGGGTCGTGAAGGCGCAAATCCACGCGGGTGGCCGCGGCAAGGGCAAGTTCAAAGAGACGGACGCAGGCGAAGCCGGCGGCGTGCGCCTGACTAAATCCGTGGAAGAAGCCGCATCCGAGGCCAAGAAGATGCTGGGCCGTACACTCGTCACGCATCAGACCGGCCCGGTCGGCAAACAGGTCAACCGTATCTACATTGAAGACGGCTCTGGCATTGAGACCGAGATGTATCTGGCGCTTCTGGTGGATCGCGCAACAAGCCGCATCGGCTTTGTCTGCTCGACCGAAGGTGGGATGGATATCGAAGAGGTTGCCGCCTCGACCCCTGAAAAGATCCTCAACTTCACCGTGGACCCCGCCACCGGCTACCAGCCTTACCATGGTCGCCGCGTCGCTTTTGCGCTGGGGCTGACCGGCAATCAGGTCAAGCAATGCGTCAAGCTGATGGGCATCCTTTACAAGGCCTTCACCGAGAAGGACATGGAAATGCTCGAGATTAACCCGCTGATCGTGACAGACGGCGGCGATCTGAAGGTGCTGGATGCCAAGGTCTCTTTCGACGGCAACGCGGTGTATCGCCATCAGGATGTCGCTGCCCTGCGCGACGAAACGGAAGAGGACCCCAAAGAACTTGCTGCCTCCAAATACGACCTGAACTACATCGCGCTGGATGGTGAGATTGGCTGCATGGTCAACGGCGCTGGTCTTGCGATGGCGACCATGGACATTATCAAGCTTTATGGTGCCGAACCGGCCAACTTCCTGGATGTCGGCGGCGGGGCCACCAAGGAAAAGGTGACAGAGGCCTTCAAGATCATCACTTCTGACCCCAACGTCAAAGGCATCCTTGTGAATATCTTTGGCGGCATCATGCGCTGTGACGTCATCGCTGAAGGCGTTGTTGCCGCCGTGAAAGAGGTGGGACTGAAGGTGCCGCTTGTCGTCCGCCTTGAAGGCACCAACGTCCAGCAAGGCAAGGATATCATCAATAACTCCGACGTTGACGTGATTGCTGCCGACGACCTGAAGGACGGCGCGCAGAAGATCGTGAAGGCGGTCAAGGGCTGAACTGGATGCTCGTGTCGCAACATCGTTTTCCGGCCACGCGGCGACCGCGCATATGCGCGGCGCGCCACCGTGTGGATGGTCAACAGCGGCACACTGCAATCCGGGGTTGTGACCCTACGTCAGCCATTCAACCCGGGGAAATGGACGCGATTTCTCCCATTATGACGGCGGGGCGTCCTTCGCATAAATCCTCCATTCAAAGACGGATGGCCGTGGCAGACCGCCCGACATCCGCCGAGACTTGGAAGAAAAGGATTGTTTGTGATGATGAAGTTTTGTCTGGCCGCCGTTCTGACCCTTGGCCTGTCGGGCTGCATGGGCAGCGGGACACCACAGAATTCCGCCGCCGCGCTGGATACGCATTCTGCCAGTTGCGCCAATCCCAACATGGGAACCGCGAATGGCCTGCCAATGCGCTGCGGACCGCAGGTCGCAAAGCCCTATTCCTATCAGTAACGCGTGATTTCAGCGGGCCGCGACCTGATTGGTCGGCGGCCCGCAGGCCAGCGACCCCGCCCCCAAATGATCACATTTTAGACAAATCAGAGCTTCATCCCCATGCGACACCTTTTGCAAAGGTCCGCTCGGACCGCGTTGCAGACGTGTCAAAGGATGAACGTTATGAAGAAAATCGCACTGCCACTCTTTCTGGCTTCGACGTTGACGGCCTGTATGGGCACCAGCGCACCCGTCAACGTGGTGCAGACAGAGGTCGTCTCGACTTCTGGCGTGGCGACAGCCTGCCCCAGCGTCCACATGCGGACAACCAATGGCCTGCCAATGCGCTGCGGGCCACAGACGGTCAAACCTTACACCTACCAGTAAGACCGCAGAAATCTTCGGCAGCGTCACCCGCTGCCCAAACCGGCAAAGACCTGCCCAGACGTGCCTTAACGTCTCGGCAAGGCTTTGCCATGCAATTGCCATATCGCTTCCATCTTGTCGCCGCCGGTCGTTGTCATGGTCATGACATCAAAACCGCGTTGGCTGGCCTGTTCTGGGGGGCAGCACGCCCTGAAACAGACCAGTCAAAGGACCAAAGACATGATGAAGTTCGCAACGCTCGCCACCATTGCCCTGATGCTTTCGGGTTGCCTCGAATCCGGCGGCGGCGCCTCCGTCGCGCGTCTGGACACCCTGTCGTCAAGCTGCGGCAGCACCCATATGCAGACCATGAACGGCCTGCCGATGCGCTGCGGCCCGCAAACAGCGGCCCCCTACACCTTCAAGTAACGCTCGCTGACATCACAGCCTTCCAAGGGGCCGGACCTGCACATGCGGGTCCGGCCCTTTGCGCATGTGCTGCCTCCAAACGCTTAATCGTTTCGCAATAAGGACCAAAACCATGGCCATTCTCGTCGATAAACACACCCGCGTCATCTGTCAGGGTCTCACCGGCTCTCAAGGTACGTTCCATTCCGAGCAGGCCATCGCATACGGCACGCAGATGGTCGGCGGCGTGACCCCCGGCAAAGGCGGCCAGACCCATTTGGACCTGCCGATCTTCAATTCCGTGCATGAGGCGAAAGCCAAAACCGAGGCGAACGCGTCTGTGATCTACGTGCCACCCCCCTTTGCGGCGGATTCCATCCTCGAGGCGATTGACGCCGAGATGGAGCTGATCATCTGCATCACCGAAGGCATCCCGGTGCTGGATATGATGCGGGTCAAGCGCGCGCTGGAAGGGTCCGCCAGTCGTCTGATTGGCCCCAACTGCCCCGGCATCATCACGCCCGACGCCTGCAAGATCGGGATTATGCCCGGCCACATCCACAAGCGCGGTTCAGTGGGTGTTGTGTCCCGCTCGGGCACGCTGACCTACGAGGCGGTCAAGCAGACGTCCGATAGCGGCCTTGGCCAGTCCACCGCCGTGGGCATCGGCGGTGACCCGATCAAGGGGACAGAGCATATCGACGTGCTCGACATGTTCCTTGATGATGATGAGACACACTCAATGATCATGATTGGTGAGATTGGCGGCTCTGCCGAGGAAGAAGCCGCAGAATTTCTGACCGAGCAGAAGAAAAAGGGCCGCTGGAAGCCGGTTGCCGGTTTCATCGCCGGTCGCACCGCCCCTCCGGGCCGCCGCATGGGCCACGCGGGCGCGATTGTCGCGGGCGGCAAGGGTGACGCTGAGTCGAAGATCGAAGCCATGAAATCCGCCGGCATCGTGGTGGCCGACAGCCCCGCGACGCTGGGCGAAGCTGTGCTTGAGGCTATCGGCTAATGCCCAACGGGTGCTGCATCAATACCAAGAGCAGCGCCGGACCCAAGGGGGGGCGTAAAGCGCCCGTCCTGGGGGGCGGATCGAAGTCATCGAGCCTAAGTTTCTTCAACGCCAGCGCGGGCGAACACGCGCGTATCTATATTGATTGCTGAGGTCCCATCATGAACGACCATTCCCCCAACGACGTCTTTCACGCCTCTTCCTTCATGCAGGGGCATAATGCGGAATACGTGGAACAGCTTTACGCCCGCTACGCCGACAATCCCGGTGCTGTGGATGAAAGCTGGCAGGCCTTCTTTCGCTCGCTGGGCGATGCGCCCGCTGATGCCAAGGCAGAGGCCGCTGGGCCGTCTTGGGCACGTCACGACTGGCCGCCCGTCCCCAACGATGACCTGACCGCCGCGCTCGACGGCCAATGGCCCGCCGAACCCGAAGCGGCTGGGAAAAAGATCAAGGACAAGGCCGCCGAAAAGGGCGTCACGCTGGACGAAAGCCAGGTCCGCGCGGCCGTGCTCGACAGTATCCGCGCGCTAATGATCATCCGCGCCTACCGCATTCGGGGCCACCTGATCGCAGACCTCGACCCGCTGGGCATGCGGGCCAACACGCCACATCCGGAACTTGATCCGGCCTCTTACGGTTTCACTGCGGCGGACATGGATCGCCCGATTTTCATCGACAACGTGCTGGGCCTAGAGGTCGCCACGATGAACGAGATCATCGCCATCGTGAAGCGCACCTATTGTGGCACCTTTGCGCTGCAATACATGCATATTTCCAACCCTGAAGAGGCCGGTTGGCTGAAAGAGCGGATCGAAGGCGTTCACAAGGAAATCAGCTTTACCAAGGAAGGCCGGAAGGCGATCTTGAACAGCTTGGTTGAGGCTGAGGGATTTGAGAAATTCCTGCACGTCAAATACATGGGCACCAAGCGCTTCGGCCTTGATGGCGGCGAGGCGCTGATCCCCGCTATGGAGCAGATCATCAAACGCGGCGGCCAACTGGGGCTTGAGGATATCGTAATCGGTATGCCCCACCGGGGCCGCCTGTCGGTCCTCGCCAATGTGATGGAGAAACCCTACCGCGCGATCTTTAACGAATTTCAGGGCGGCAGCTTCAAACCCGAGGACGTAGATGGCTCGGGCGATGTGAAATATCACCTTGGTGCCTCGTCTGACCGGACGTTTGACGACAACACCGTGCACCTGTCGCTGACGGCGAACCCCTCTCACCTTGAGGCGGTGAACCCCGTGGTGCTCGGCAAGGTCCGCGCCAAGCAAGACCAGAAAAAGGACGACGACCGCATCAAGGTAATGGGCATCCTGCTGCATGGTGATGCGGCCTTTGCCGGGCAGGGTGTCGTGGCAGAAGGCTTTGGTCTTTCCGGCCTTAAGGGGCACAAGACCGGCGGCACGATGCACATCGTGGTGAACAACCAGATCGGCTTTACCACCGCGCCGCACTTCTCACGCTCCAGCCCCTATCCCACCGATATCGCGCTGATGGTTGAAGCGCCGATTTTCCACGTCAATGGCGACGATCCAGAGGCCGTTGTGCATGCCGCTCGTGTCGCGACCGAGTTCCGTCAGAAGTTCCACAAGGATGTGGTGCTCGACATCATCTGCTACCGCCGCTTTGGTCATAACGAAGGCGATGAGCCGATGTTCACCAACCCGGTGATGTACAAAAAGATCAAGACCCACAAGACGACGCTGACGCTTTATACCGAACGTCTGGTACGCGACGGGCTGATCCCGGAAGGCGAGATCGAGGATATGAAAGCGGCCTTTCAGGCCCACCTCAACGACGAATTCGAGACCGGCAAAAACTACAAACCAAACAAGGCCGACTGGCTGGATGGGCGTTGGTCGCATCTGGATAAGAACGATGCCGACTACCAGCGCGGCCAAACAGCGATCAAGCCAGAGACGATGGCAGAGATCGGCAAGGCCCTGACCACCGCGCCAGAGGGTTTCAAAACCCACCGCACGGTGGAGCGCCTG
The DNA here is from genome assembly GCA_947493335.1 of uncultured Paracoccaceae bacterium. Taxonomy (GTDB): domain Bacteria; phylum Pseudomonadota; class Alphaproteobacteria; order Rhodobacterales; family Rhodobacteraceae; genus CANMYO01. The sequence continues at coordinate 75,793 of CANLQO010000003.1, forward strand.
CTGACGGCAAAGGCCGAGATGTTCAAATCCGGTACCGGATTTGACTGGGCTACGGGTGAGGCCTTGGCCTTCGGGTCACTCGCGGTCGAAGGTTTCCCGGTCCGGTTGGCCGGTCAGGATTGTACCCGCGGCACGTTCAGCCATCGCCATTCGGCCCTGATCAATCAGGACGACGAAACGCGTTACTACCCGCTCAACAATATCCGCGCCGGACAGGCTCAATATGAAGTCATTGACTCGATGCTGTCGGAATATGCGGTGCTGGGGTTCGAATACGGCTACTCACTTGCCGAACCCAACGCGCTGGTCATGTGGGAGGCGCAGTTTGGCGACTTCGCAAACGGCGCGCAGATCATGTTCGACCAGTTCATCTCTTCAGGCGAAAGCAAATGGCTGCGCATGTCCGGCCTCGTCTGCCTTCTGCCCCATGGCTACGAAGGGCAAGGGCCGGAACACTCCTCGGCCCGTCTGGAACGGTTCCTGACCATGTGCGGCGGTGACAACTGGATCGTGGCCAATTGCACCACACCTGCGAACTATTTCCACATCCTGCGGCGCCAGATCCACCGCGACTTCCGCAAGCCGCTGATCATCATGACACCGAAATCCCTGTTGCGGCACAAGATGGCCGTCAGCCGCGCCGAAGAATTCCAGACTGGCAGTTCCTTCCATCGGGTGCTGTGGGATGACGCCCAACACGGCAATTCCGATACCAAGCTGAAGCCGGACGACAAGATCAAGCGGGTCGTGATGTGCTCTGGCAAGGTCTACTTTGACCTTCTTGAAAAGCGCGACGAGATGGGGATCGACGATACCTATTTGATGCGGTTCGAACAGTTCTACCCCTTCCCCGCGCAATCCGCGGTGAATGAGCTGCAACGCTTCAAGAACGCTGAAATGGTCTGGTGTCAGGAAGAGCCCAAGAACCAGGGCGCATGGTCCTTTATGGAACCCAACATTGAATGGGTGCTGACTCGGATCAAAGCCAAAAACACCCGGCCCAGTTATGCTGGCCGGCCCGCTGCGGCCTCACCCGCCACGGGCCTCGCAAGCCAGCACAAAGCACAACAGGCGGCGCTTGTCGCCGACGCCCTGAACATCAAAGGAAACTAAGTCATGAGCACCGAAGTCCGCGTCCCCACCCTTGGTGAAAGCGTCACAGAAGCGACCGTCGCCACATGGTTCAAGCAGCCCGGCGATGCCGTGGCGGTCGATGAAATGCTGTGCGAATTGGAAACCGATAAGGTCACAGTCGAGGTGCCAAGCCCCGTCGCGGGTACCCTGTCCGAAATCGTCGCCGCCGAAGGTGACACCGTCGGCGTTGATGCCCTTCTGGCCCAGATCGCCGAAGGTGACGCAGCCCCAGCCCCTGCCAAGGCCGATGCGGGCGCGCCAGCAACCAAAGAGGCCCCCGCTGAAGCCCCGGCCCCGGCAGCAGCCAAGGACGTTGAAGACGCGCCATCGGCCAAGAAACTGATGGCGGAAAACAACCTCACCGACGTCACGGGCACCGGCAAGGATGGCCGCGTGATGAAAGAGGATGTGCTGAACGCCCTCGCCTCACCTGCCCCGGCACCTGCCGCGGCCCCCCGCGCCCCGGTGGCCGCCGATCAGGCCGCGCGCGAGGAACGGGTCAAGATGACCCGCCTGCGCCAGACCATCGCCAAGCGCCTGAAAGACAGCCAGAATACGGCTGCGATGCTGACCACCTATAATGAGGTCGACATGACCGAGGTCATGGCATTGCGCAATGAATACAAGGACTTGTTCCTCAAGAAGCATGGCGTGAAACTGGGCTTCATGTCGTTTTTCACCAAGGCCTGCGTTCATGCCCTGCGCGAGGTGCCAGAGGTCAACGCCGAGATCGACGGCACCGACATCGTCTACAAGAACTACGTCAATATGGGCATCGCCGCGGGCACACCAACCGGCCTTGTGGTGCCTGTGATCAACGACGCCGACGCCATGTCCTTTGCCGCCATCGAAAAGGCAATTGCCGAAAAGGGCGCCAAAGCCCGTGACGGCAAGCTCTCGATGGCTGAAATGCAGGGCGGCACCTTCACGATCTCGAACGGGGGCGTCTATGGCTCGCTGATGTCCTCACCCATCCTTAACCCGCCGCAGTCAGGTATTCTGGGGATGCACAAAATCCAGGAACGCCCGATGGCCATTAACGGTCAGGTCGTGATCCGCCCGATGATGTATCTGGCCCTGTCCTACGACCACCGGATCGTCGACGGCAAAGGTGCTGTGACCTTCCTTGTGCGGGTGAAAGAAGCGCTTGAGGACCCACGCCGGTTGCTGATGGATTTGTGATCTGATGTGCCACCTCGACCATAGGGCAGTGCCCGATCCGAGGGTGGGCGTGAAGCGCCCGCCCGTGGGGGCGGGTCGGGCGCTGCCCGGCAAAGCCGGGCGGGACCACCTCAGACCATGGACGGAATGAACGTGAACGATCCATTTTCCAGTCGTGTCATCAGCATCAGATCTTCTTTGGCGCGCAGCACGCATCCATTCGCGTCGATCAACGACAACACGGATGTCACTTTGCAATGACCCCCGAACTCACCGTCCTCGCCTACGCCATTATCCTGCAGGCCCTGCAATTCTGCTGGTTGTCCGTTGCGGCCAATCGCGAGCTTGGGACAGGCAAGACCGCATCGCCGCGTGATCCGGAACGTCTGGGCGGCAAGCGACTTGAGGAACTTGTCACGGCACGCACCAGCCGCCTGTTTCGCGCGATGAACAACCATTTTGAGGCGCTGATCTTGTTCACCGCAGCCGTCGCCGTGATCTCTCTGGCCGATAAGAACACCGGCTTTTCCGCGATCTGCGCCTGGACCTATCTGGGCGCGCGCGTCCTTTACGTTCCCGCCTACTACTTCGGCCTGTCGCCCTGGCGCTCGCTGATCTGGTTTGTCGGGTTTACCGCCACCATGCTGATGTTACTGTCAGCATTAATTTAACGCCGCGCGGGCACCGTACGGTTAACGCGCTTTAAGAAATACGTTCGCATCGATTGCGTACGCATTGTGTATGGGTTGTGCATAGTTTGTGCATACCCGATTCAGCCAAGGAGAAGGCCCATGGCCAGCTACGACGTCATCATCATCGGTTCCGGCCCCGGCGGCTATGTCAGCGCCATTCGCTGCGCGCAATTGGGCCTCAAGGTGGCCTGTGTCGAAGGGCGCGAGACATTGGGCGGCACCTGTCTGAACGTCGGCTGTATCCCCTCCAAGGCGCTGTTGCATGCCACCGAGATGCTGCACGAAGCGCAGCACAATTTTTCCGAGATGGGATTGAAAGGTAAGACGCAATCGGTCGATTGGAAGCAGATGCTGGCCTATAAGGACAAGACCATTGGCCAGAACACCAGCGGCATCGAATTTCTGTTCAAAAAGAACAAGGTAGACTGGCTGAAGGGTTGGGGCTCCATCCCGGAGGCAGGCAAAGTCAAAGTGGGCGATGATGTCCATGAGGCCAAGCATATCGTGATCGCAACCGGCTCTGAGTCGTCCTCCCTGCCCGGCGTTGAGGTTGACGAAAAGACTGTTGTGACCTCGACCGGCGCGCTTGAGTTGGGCAAAATTCCCAAGAGCTTGGTGGTGATTGGTGCTGGCGTGATCGGCCTTGAACTGGGCTCGGTCTACGCGCGTTTGGGGGCAGAAGTCACCGTGATCGAGTTCCTTGATGCGATCACGCCCGGACAGGATGGCGAGGTTGCAAAGACCTTCCAAAGAATGCTGAAAAAGCAAGGGCTTAAGTTCGTTATGGGGGCCGCCGTTCAGGGCGCGACGGTCAAATCCGGCAAGGCCACGGTGACCTACAAGCTGCGCAAGGACGACAGTGAGGCGTCGTTGCCTGCTGATACCGTTCTGGTGGCGACAGGCCGCAAACCCTACACTGACGGGCTGGGGCTTGAGGCTTTGGGCGTTGAGATGTCAGAGCGCGGCCAGATCAAGACCGACGCACATTATGCCACCAATATCAAAGGGATATACGCCATCGGCGACGCGATTGCAGGCCCAATGCTGGCCCACAAGGCAGAAGATGAGGGCATGGCCGTCGCAGAAGGCATCGCAGGCCAAAAGCCGCATGTGAACTATGGCGTGATCCCCGGCGTAATCTACACGCATCCGGAAGTGTCGAGCGTAGGTGAGACCGAAGAATCCCTGAAAGAACAAGGGCGTGCCTATAAGGTCGGCAAGTTCAGCTTCATGGGCAACGGGCGGGCCAAGGCGAATTTTGCAGGCGACGGCTTTGTGAAGATTCTGGCCGACAAGACCACGGACCGTATCCTGGGTGCCCATATTATCGGCCCGATGGCTGGCGATCTGATCCACGAGATTTGCGTCGCGATGGAGTTTGGCGCCGCCGCTGAAGACATTGCCCGCACCTGTCATGCGCACCCGACCTATTCGGAAGCCGTGCGCGAGGCCGCACTGGCTTGCGGCGATGGGTCAATCCATATGTAAGGCATTGGTAGAGCGGTGAAATATCCGCCCTACCCTTTAAGTAACCGCAGACCTTTGGTGGCATCGGTGCGGACGGCCAGCCGCAACCCCGGCTCATCCCCTGCCCGCAAGGCAGAGATGATCAGCCGGTGAGTTGCAGGCGGCTCTGTCCGGTTCAGCCGCCCATAAAGCGCCCGCATTGTCGGGCCAAGTTGCAGCCAAACGGTTTCGGTCATCGCCAGCATCGCCGGCGCCTGGGCGCGCAGATAAAGCGTGCGATGAAATTCGAGGTTCATCCGGATGTAGCCCGTCGCATCGTGCCGCGCGATCATCTGGCTGACCCCGTTGTTGATCGCCTCCAGCCGCTCAATCAGAGCAAAGTGGGCACGGGGCAAGGCTCTGCTGGCAAGCTCCGGTTCCAGCAAGGCGCGCAAGGTCGCAAGTTCCTCGATCCGTTCATTCGTGAGCTCCGGCGTTGACACCCGGCCCGATGACGACAGAAACAGCGCGCCTTCAGCAGCGAGGCGCCGGACGGTTTCTCTCGCAGGCGTCATCGAGACGCCAAAATCTTTGCCGATTCCGCGCAGCGTCAGTGCCTGGCCCGGTGCGATCTCTCCATGCATGATACGAGTTCGCAGGGCCCGATAGACCCGGTCATGGGCGACGCTGGCAGTATCGGATGTGCGGGGCTGGATCATAGGGTTTTGTGATCACAACCAGCAGCAAGGTCAAGTGAACTGAACGCGATGCAAACTTGATCCGTGATCCCGCAGCCATTTGCGGCGCGGTTTATAGTCCGGCATCAAGTCAGCCACCACCGCCCAGAAGGCCGGCGAATGGTTCATCTCTGCCAGATGCGCCACCTCATGCGCTGCGACGTAATCCAGCACCTCTGGCGGGGCCATGATCAACCGCCACGAATACATCAGCCCCCCCTGTGATGTACAAGACCCCCACCGCGACCGGGTGTCGCGCAGGCTGAGCCGGGTGTAGCTGCGGCCGATGGCGCTTGCGTAAGTATCCGACCGATCCGCCAGAACGTCACGGGCATGATGCTTGAGAAATGCCTGCACCTTTGGTCCAATTTTCTGAAGCCCTGCAGGCAGGATAAGACGATCATCCATCAAGCGCGGCCGCCGAACATCGCCCTGTTCAAGCAAAAGCGGTTCACCGCGAAATGGAATGCTTTGACCAAATGCCACCGGCATGGGGCCTGCGACCTGATCCAGATGTCCGCGAAGCCAGGATTCGCGTTCTGTCAAAAACGCCAGCGCCTCTCGTTCTGTTGCGCGTGGCGGAACGGTCAGGCTGACCTTGCCATCAAGCCGCGAGACCCGCAGCGATAAACGCCGGGCCCGCGTGGAACGGCGCAAATCAACCGTAATCGGGGGGTTGCCAAGGGTCAGTTCGCGGCCCATATCCGTCCTTTACGCCCGCCATATGCCAAAGACTTTGACACCGTCAGACGGTTATGGCAGTTGGCCCGGATAGCCTGCAAGGGCCGCACAGAATTTTTGAAGGGGAAATCCCATGCCGAATGAAGAATGGGGCACCAAGCGCCTTTGCCCAACGACTGGCAAGCGCTTTTATGACCTGGGCAAAGATCCGATTGTCAGCCCCTATACGGGCGAAGTTGTCACGATCGACACGTCCAAAACCCGCACGATGGTTGCCGACGCCGAAGACGCGCAGAGCAAGAAGCTCAAGGAAACGGCAGAAGAAGATGATCTGGTGCTTGATGACGACGACACCGATGATGACGTCGATCTGGGTGATGATGTCCTTGATGATGACGATGACGATGATGATACCGTCAGCCTTGACGAACTGGCGGACGTCGCCAGCGACGACGACAATTAAATCCTGCTTGGGGCGTGATCTTTTCGCTTGATCCCGCCCCGGCAGCCGCATAGATAGCGGCAGCGAAAGGGGCCTTAGCTCAGTTGGGAGAGCGCTTGCATGGCATGCAAGAGGTCAGGGGTTCGACTCCCCTAGGCTCCACCACCCCCCCCTATCCTTATTTCATGTTGTGCCTCAACTTACTCTGGGAACGATCCGCCATTCGGTGGCGCCTATTTGGTTGAAGCCCGAATTGAAGTTCCAAGGGATACAGAAGTAAGCGGGTTCAAGAAGCCCTGACGCCGGATCAATTGGCGGTTTCGATGTTATGGCCCAATATTGACCCTGCCCGTGTCATCAACGCGGTAGCGATCGGACAGTGCCAGTAGCATCTGCGGGTCTGGTCGGTCCGATTGCCAGGCCATCATCGCCACCCCAAGCATACGCGGCATAAGCATTGGCCACATCTGATGATCCTGCGTGGTGAATTCGGACCAGAATGCGCCTTGCACCCCGATGACATTTTTTGCCAATGAAGCATCCGGCACCGGGTCCCAATTGACGGTATCCGGCAAATCTACAAATGCGGCCCAACTTGCGCCCCAGTCATCCGGGTCCGACGAATGTGCCATATCAAGGTAGACGTGTTGCGCCGGGCACATCACGACATCGTAGCCAGCCTGCGCCGCGTCTAGCCCCGGGCCAAGCCCTGTCCAGCTGAACAATATAGCGTTGTGCCCAATGCCACCGTTGGACCCTTGCGCCGCCTCTTCCCATGCAGCGGGGCGCTGACCCTTGCTCACCGCGAAGGCGGCAAGCTTGTCCATGGTCCAGCCCTGCAAGTCCTGCGTTGTCTTCAGTCCATGTTCGTCCATCAAGGCACGGGCGCGCGGGCTGCTCATCCAGGTTTCGGCGGGCAGTTCATCACATCCAAGGTGCAGGTGATTGAATGGAAACAGCGCGCTGATTTCTGTGATGATCTTTTCCAGCACATCCCACGTTTTGGGCATCGCGGGGTTCAGCGCGTTGCGGGCATAGCCCTGTACCGATCTTTCCGCACCATTATCACCTGGGTCACGCGTTTGCGGAAAAATCTCGGTCAGGGCGAGGGCATGGGCAGGTGTTTCAATTTCGGGCAAAACCTCGATGTTGAGAGCGGCGGCATGTGCAATGATTTCGCGCGCCTCATCCTTGGTATAAAATCCGCCTTCACAGGGCGTTCCCGCAAAGAGCGCGGGCAGCACCTGACCTTCACCGCGCAGCGTTGTTTTCTGGGTTAGTTCGGGCAGTGAATCAAGTTGTATGCGGAATGCCTCATCATCCGCAAAGTGCCAGTGGAACCGGTTGAGTTTGAGCAACGCCATCAGGTCCAAAAGTGCGTGAATGCTGTCAGTGGCATAAAAATGCCGTGCTGTATCAAGGTGTTGTCCTCGCCAATCAAAGCGCGGCGCGTCATGTATTTGACCGCAGGGAAGCGGGCCGTGCTGCAAAAGCGTCAGCAAGGTGATGCCAGCGTAAAACTCACCGCCATAGGACCCCGCGGTGACGGTTATGCCGTCAGATCGGATCTCAATCGAATAGGAATCGGGCGGCAAATCGGCGTTGACACATTCAACCGGACAGGCGCCTGCAAACGCGAGTTTTTGGCGGCTGGCCAACGCTGCGACCGCGTCCATGGCGGCGCCGCTTATTGCAAAGCCATCGATGGATAACGTACCTTTGGACGGCGTCCAGCTGGTGGGTTGCGGCACAATTGGAAGGCCATCCAATGGGCGCGGCGCCTCGCGCGCCGGGACTTTACGACCAGCAGTCGTTGGTGGCAGTGGAATAACTTCACCTGCATGACGCAAGTAGGGGCCAAGCGGCATCCACGCGCGGTTGGCAGGCGTGTACCCACCGGTGTAGCGGAGCGTGATGACATGCGGCACATGGGCTCCGACATCCGGCAGCGCGACTTCTGTATAACTACCCAGCGCGCGTTGCAGCGTGCCCCCCGCGACCGGTGCGAGCGGGGCCATGCCGGAGCAGCAAAAGACGGCGCCCGACAATGGGCGGTCGGGCGTCAGGGTGCAGACGAGCAAGTCGCCTGAGATGTCGCAATCGTAATGCATGTCAATCCAATCGGAGTTCTGAGACAAAGTCATAGATGTCAGAGCGGTAGAGCCCGCTGGTGAATTCGATGGGCCGGCCCGAGGCAAGGAAGGCCGTCCGTTCGATCTGCAGAATTGCCGCCCCTTCTGCGAGATCGAGATGATCTGCAACCGGACCGGTGGCGTTCACGGCAGTGACGCGCTGCACGGCGCGAACCGGGGCCATGCCGCGGGCGCGCAGCAGTTCATAGAGCGAAAGCTTGATCTTATCGGGACGTGGCAAGATGTCTTCTGGCAGCGACGAATGCTCAAGCGCCATGGGCACGCCGTCACCGTGACGCAAGCGATGCACCCGCGCGACCTGGTGGTGCGAGGACAGACCAAAGACCATCGATTCCGATGGCGTTGGGCGAAAGATACCGGTCAAAAGAACCTTACTGGTCGATGCGATGCCACGGGCCTGCAGGTTTTCGGTAAAGGACACCAGCGACGAGAGCGATTGTTCAAACCGCTCACCATTTCCGCGCACAAATGATCCCGCGCCCTGTCGCTGCTCAATGAGCCCTTCGGTCACCAGTTCCGCAATTGCCTTGCGCACGGTGACACGACTGATTTGCGCCAGTTCAGCGACTTCGCGTTCAGACGGAAGCTGATCATCGGCAACAAGTTCGCCTGCCGATACCAGCCCGCTGATGTGACGGCAAAGTTGCTTGTATCGTGGGCCACGGCCATCGCGATACCACCTTTTAGGATCCAGTTCTGAGGCGAAATCGGGCATGGCGTTTCCTTCTGGGACCGCGAGTGATGTTGCGACCGTGGTATCATCAAATAATACCAATGCAAGCCAATTTAATGCCAAACCCGCCACCGCAAATCAGTAACTTGATGATTTATAATGATATTTTTACTGAATTTGGGTTTGGTATTATATTGGTAGTAAAAATGCGAATCTCGGCTAATCTAATTGTGCCAGCTCGATTCGAGACAAATCTTCCGGGGGGACGAATGGCCGATATTGCGACAGATTACGCTGCTCAAGGCACCAAGGCAAAGACCAAATCCTTGCCCGAAGCGGTCTTTGCTTGGCTGCTGATCGGCCCGGCGATGCTGTTTATCGCGGTGATTGTTGCCTGGCCTCTGGCAGAGACCATTCGGCTTTCATTCATGGAAGCGCGCCTGGGCGGAGAGCAATACGTTGGCTTGGCCAATTATCAGGAACTCGCTGAAAGCAAGAAGTTTCACCAGACCGTCGTGCGGACCTTTTATTGGATGTTTCTATCCGTCGGTTTGAAGCTGATCCTCGGGCTGATCGGGGCAACACTTCTTAACGCGGCGGTGCCCGGGCGCGGACTATTCCGCGTGTTGGTGATGCCGCCGTGGATCATTCCGATGGCGATCGGCATGATCGGCTGGCTTTGGCTGTATAACGGATACTTCGGCGTTTTGTCGGGCACGATGATGACGCTCGGTATCACCGATGGCCCGTTCGAATTCCTTGCCTATAAACAATCGGCCTTCTATTCCGCCGTCGTCGCCGACGTTTGGGTCGGAACCCCAATGGTCACACTGTTCTTTCTGGCGGCAATGCAAGGCGTGAGCCGCGATCTTTACGAGGCCGCATGGGTCGATGGTGCAGGCCGTTGGTACCGTTTCCGCCGGATCACGATCCCACAGATCATGCCGGTGATCGTATCAATGTCACTGTTGTCCGCGATTTTCACCTTCAACAGCTTTGAGATCATCTGGATCCTGACCGAAGGCGGACCACGCGGAGCCACGACCACCCTGATTGTCGACACCTACAAGACCGCCATCAGCAACTTCAAATTTGGACAGGGCTCTGCCCGTGCGGTGATCATCGTGATCCTGCTTGGCATCTTCTCGCTGCTGTATCTGAACGTGCTGAAATTCGTCAACCGCAAGTACGGGACCAAATAAGATGATGGACAAGTACACCAAATTGCAGATGGTCGGAATCTACGCCGCAGTCACGGTCTTTCTGATATTCATTCTGCTGCCGTTCTTTGAAATGTTCATGGCCTCTCTGCGTCCGCTGGAGCATCTTTTCCGCAGCCCCTATCAGTTCTGGTCGGACGACTTTAGCTTTCAGGCCTATTCCGACATGTGGGAGACAGTGCCGCTGTTGGGGCGTTACATCTTCAACTCTGTCTTCATCGCGACGGCTGTGACATTGATCACGATGGTCTTCGTCGTGCCTGCGGCCTACGCCTATGCCCGACTGGAATTCCCGTTCAAGAACGGCTCGCTAGCGATCTTTCTGGGCGTGAACATGTTTACCGGTGCGGTCCTGCTGATCCCGCTCTATCGCGTGCTGCGGTCGATGGGGTTGCTGAACACCTATTGGGCCATGATCGTGCCCGGCGTGGCCTTCTTGATCCCGACGGGCATCTGGCTGCTGCGGTCCTATCTTGAAAAAATCCCGCGCGAGTTGGAAGAGGCCGCCTTTGTCGATGGCGCCAGCCGGATGTACACCCTGCGCCGTGTGGTACTGCCGCTTGCGACCCCGGGTCTGATCGTGGTGGGGACGGCCGTCTTCATCGGTGCCTATGCCCAGCAATTCCTTTTCGCGATCACGTTCAACCAGCAACGTGAATTGCAACCCCTGCCTGCCGGATTGTTTGAGTTCATCGGCTATCAGGATGTGACATGGAACCAGATGATGGCAGCCGCCCTGACCGGCATTCTGCCTGTCATGGTCATCTTCTTGTTCCTTCAGAAATACCTCGTGGCGGGTCTGACGGCGGGTGCCGTCAAGGAATAGCCAACACCCAAATTCAAAACCAAGGGAGACGACCAAATGAAACTGATGAAACTGACATGTGCTGCGGCCTTGCTATCCAGCGGAGCAACAGTCGCGCTGGCTGACAGCCACGCCACAGAGCTGCACTTTATCATGTGCGGCGGTGAAGTCCGCGAAGCTGATCAGGCTGTGGTGGACCAGTTCGAAGCCGACCATGAAGGCGTGACAGTGAACCTTGAGGCCGTGCCATGGGGCACATGCCAGGACAAGTCACTGACGCTGGCCGCCGCTGGTGACCCACCTTCAATCGCGTACATGGGGTCGCGGACATTGCGCCAGTTGGCCAACAATGACCTGATCGTACCGGCGGAAATTCAGGACGATGTCGTCTATCAGGACGGCGTGCTGAACACCGTCACCATCGAGGGCACCCAGTGGGGCTATCCACACGCGTTTTCGACCAAGGCACTTTACATCAACTGCGACATTGTTGAGGCCTCGGGCCAGGAGTGCGTTGCACCTGCAACATGGGACGAGATGTATGCGATGGCCGAAGGAGTCGTTGCAAACACAGACAGCGCAGGTGTTGGCCTTGCTGGCAAAGACTTTGACAACACCATGCACCAGTTCCTGAACTACCTCTATTCCAACGGCGGTGTCGTGATCGACAGCGCAACGGGTGAGAACATGCTGGACAGCCAGCAAACCCGTGAGACGCTGGAATTCTACGGCAAACTGGCGACTGTTGCACAGGAAGGCCCAACCGCCTGGGAGCGCGACCAGCTCAAGGATCTCTTTAACGACGGCCAGATTGCCATGTATGTGCAAGGTCCGTGGGGATATGGGCAGCACAACGAGGACATCAATCAATTGGTGGCTCCGGTTCCCGCAGGTCCTTCGGGCGAAAGCGGCACAATCCTGATCACTGACTCGATCGTGGTCTTCAAAGGGTCTGGTCACGAAGATCTGGCTCAGGAACTGGCGCAGCGCATCACGTCTGGTGATAGCCAATACGATCTTGACAGCTCTTGGGGTCTGACGCCGATCCTGGATTACGCGGCAATGGGCAAAACCGACCTCTACTATGAGGATGGCATATGGCCAAACTTCACCGCAACAATCTCAACCGGTGGTCCAGAGCCACTGCTGGAGGACTTCAAGTCGCTGCAGTCGGTTTTCACCAACATGGTGCAAGGCGTCATCTTGCAGGACGATACAGTCGACAATCTGGTGACGATCGCGGCTGAAGAGCTGTCCGACGCACTCTAAGATTTCTCCCTGTTCCGGGCGGCGGCCACTATGCCGCCCGGAGCCCAACCCCATCCCCTTTTTGACCGATAGGACGGACCCATGGCGACGCTTTCACTGAATGCCATCACCAAGTCTTTTGGCGCAGCCAAAGTGCTGCATGACATCAGCCTCGCAATTGAGGACAAGGAGTTTGTCGTTTTTGTCGGCCCGTCCGGCTGTGGCAAATCCACGCTCTTGCGGATCATTGCGGGCCTGGAAGAGGCCACGTCAGGATCCATCGTAATCGACGGCGCAGACGTGAGTGCGGCCCCACCGGTTGAGCGCGGCATCTCAATGGTGTTCCAGTCTTATGCGCTTTATCCGCATCTTAGCGTTTACGAGAACATTGCCTTTCCGCTGCGTGTGCAGAAAATGGAAAAGGCTGACATGGACGCCCGTGTTCAGCGTGCAGCAGACATCCTGCAACTGACCGAGAAACTGCATCTTAAGCCCGGGCAGCTATCGGGCGGACAACGGCAGCGGGTCGCGATCGGGCGATCGATTGTGCGCAATCCAAAGGTCTTTTTGTTTGATGAGCCGCTGTCCAATCTGGACGCAGCATTGCGCGGCGACATGCGTGTTGAACTGAGCCAACTGCACCAAAGCCTTGATGCCACCATGGTTTACGTCACCCACGATCAAGTCGAAGCGATGACAATGGCCGACCGCATTGTGGTGCTGAACGGCGGTCGGGTCGAACAATTCGGCAGCCCGATGGAGCTTTACCATCACCCCAGAACGAAATTCGTGGCGTCCTTCATCGGGCAGCCCAATATGAACCTGATCCCTGCAAAGGTGCTGGGCGTCGACGGCACTGGCGTGCAAGTCGAGATCGAGGGCGGACACCGTATGGTGTTGCCGGTCGAAGCCGCAACCGTCAACGCAGGAGATCGGGTCGAGGTCGGCATCCGTCCCGAACATGTCAGCATCGGCAATGATGGGTTTGAGATTTCGGTCAACGTGCTGGAACGGCTTGGCGGTGTTTCAATCACCTATGGCACCATCGGCGAAGCGACGCGGTTTTGCGCCTCTTTGCCCGGTGACGCGGCCATTTCCAAAGACGTCCCACTGAAGCTAAATGTCGCCCCACACGATTGCCACGTCTTTGATGCCGCAGGCGATGTGCTGCGCCGCAAGTCGGCACCCGCTCTTGTTGCGTAAGGATTGAGACATGAAGATCGTCACAGCCGGGATCGGACTGCGTGCGTCGAACGTCTTGTCAATCCTATTGGAGGCTATGCCAGAGGCCAAGCTTGTCGGATACTACGACCCGCAACCCGCATCCCCGCTTGAAGTTGATGGCAAGGTCGTCAGCGAGGACGCTGCCCGTACCATGGTGCCGGATCAGACGTATCCCGGTTACCCCAGCCCGCAATCAACCCAAAGCCTGAAAGACGCTTTTGCTGCCTGCGCGAAATTGCGCAGCAACACGCCGCGTTTCGAGAGCGTTGAAGCGATGCTGGCCGACGCAAAGCCCGATCTTTTCTTTGTCGGCTCGCCTAACAGTTTTCACCTCGATCATATCAAGGCGGGTCTGACCGCAGGCGTGCGCATTTTCACCGAGAAGCCGGTTGTGACGACGCGCGAAGACACGATGGAACTGGCCAGCCTTTTGGCCGAACACGGCACCGATCGTGTCATGGTGGGACTTGTCCTGCGCTACTCGCAGCACATGGTTGATCTGCGCGCAGTGTTAGATGATCTGGGGCCCATCGTTTCACTTGAGGCCAACGAACACATTGCCCCCTACCATGGGGCATTCTTTATGCGCGATTGGCGGCGCATGGTTTCGTGGTCTGGTGGCTTCATGTTGGAAAAGTGCTGCCACGACATCGATATCTACAACATGGTCACCGGATCGCGGCCAAACCGGGTTGCGAGCTTTGGCGGACGCAAATCCTTTGTACCGAAAAACGCGCCAACCGCGAACCTTGAGAACGAAATCATGCACCACAAGCCATCGGTGTGGAATTCAATCGGCGACGCGTTTCATTCCGATGGCGATATCATCGATCACCAGACCGCGATCCTTCAGTATGAGACCGGTGCGACACTCGCCTTTCACACCAACCTGAATGTCCCCGATGAGCATCGGCGCTTCTGCGTGATGGGCACACATGGGATGGCCGAGGGGGATTTTGTGCGCGGGCATCTGAAAGCGACCGCGCGGGATGGTGCGGTAATTGCAGAGCACGATTACACCCAAATGGATAGCGCACGCGCATCATCTCATTACGGCGCCGATCACATGATGGTGGACGATATTGTGGCCTTTCTGCGCGGAGAAACACAAAGCCTGCCGGTTGGCGTGGTCGACGCACTTGAAGCCGGATTGGTCGCGATGGCGCTGGATGAGGCCCGCATCAATGGCAGGATGGTTGATTTGACAGAAACCTGGCGCGCATTTGACGCATACGGATTAAGAAAATGACCCACTCACACAAAACGCCCGGCAGCCTGATGGCCGCAGAATCCGCAGAAAGTATGCAGGTGTTTGCTCGCGCCGCATCGCAAAAAGTCGATGGCACGGTCATTGGCGCGCCAAGAGCCATTTACACGATTGCGCGCGGATCATCGGATGCGGCTGCAAATATCCTGTCCTATGAATTCATGCGCGAGTTGGGGATTCCCGCAACCTCCCTGCCGCCTTCGGTTTTCTCGATCGGTGAAGGTGTCGGCCTGAATGGCGCTGCCGCCGTCGTGATCAGCCAATCAGGTTCCAGTGATGACCTTGTCCGCTCTGCAAAAGGGGCAAGAAAAGCTGGTGCAAAGGTGGTCGCGATCACAAACAAGGCCGATAGCGCGGTTGAAGCCGCATCCGGCACGAAAGTGCCGATTGAGGCGGGGCCAGAACTGGCCGTCCCTGCGACAAAATCTGTGATTGGATCCATTGGGGCTGGCATGGCCCTCTTAGGAGCCACCAAACCTGCCTATAGGGCCCAGATTCAACAATCGCTTGATGCCATTGCTGGCATCACCGTCCAGCATCCGGAGACTGCAGGACTGCAGGCGGCTTTGTTGCGTGCCCGCCATGTCTATGTGATTGGCCGCGATACAGGGTTTGGAGCGGCACATGAGGTTGCGCTGAAACTGAAAGAATGTTGCGCGCTTCATGCGGAGGCCTATTCAAGCTCTGAGGTGCTGCACGGGCCACTGCAATTGGCCACAAACCCGCTGATGGTTCTGATGCTGGATACCGGCCAACCCGAGGTGCAGGACAGTCTCGATCAGGCAGAGGCCCGGTTTCATGCAATTGATTGCGATGTACATCGTGTGCGGCCCGCCGATCTGGGGTGTGACCCTGTCACACCGGCCACGGCGGCCGCCATTTTGTTGGCATTGATGTATCCGATCATTCTGAATACCGCGCTCGCACTTGGGCTTGACCCAGACGCCCCAGCAACCTTGTCAAAGGTCACGCAAACAACATGAACAGAAATCTGACAGAATGGGCGACCTGGCGCGAAATCCATAGCCAACCAGATATCTGGCGGAGTTGGGGGGCAGCACTTGATGTCGCAGAACTTCGTCGTTGGATTGCCGCACAAAGCTTTGATGAGGTGTGGTTCTGTGGTGCGGGGACCAGTGCGTATATTGGCGATATCATTGCCGCTGAGATCAAAGGAACAAGATCAGTTCCAAGCACGGACATCGTCGCCTGTCCCGCCCAAATTTTGGCAGGCGCGAGACCTTTGGTGGTCAGTTTTGGTCGTTCTGGGAATAGTACCGAAAGCATCGGCACGCTTGATGCGTTGGACGCGTTGGCACCCCATGCACCACGCCTGCACATCACCTGCAACAAGGATGGGGTCTTGGCGCAACGTGGCTCGGATGCACCGACACGGGTTATCGTCTTGCCCGAGGCGACACACGATGCTGGTTTTGCAATGACGTCGAGCTTTTCCACAATGCTGCTAACCGCGCTTGCCCTTTTCGACGCAGCCTGCGACGTGCCTGCGTGGATGCAGGCATTGGCTGACCAGATGCAGGAACTGTTAACCAAAGTCGCCACTGGTCCCCGGCCAGAGAGGATCGTCTACGTTGGCTCTGGCCCATTGGCATTTGCAGCCAGAGAGGCCGCGCTGAAGGTCATGGAACTATCTGCGGGACAGATCCCTGCGCTTTGGGACAGCAGCCTTGGCTTTCGACATGGGCCGAAGGCATTTGTCACGGATAACACCGACATCACCGTTTTCGTAAGCCCGCAGGACCCCACTCACGAATACGATTTTGATCTGGCACATGAATTGCGCGCGCAATTTCCCAAGGCTTCTGTTGAAACCATCGGTCCCGGTGGCGATATCGCGGTCCCGATGCCGTTTGGGACGGCTTGGGCCGCGCCACTTTGCGTTGCTGTCGCCCAGATCAGGGGGGCAACATGGGCGCATGACCTTGGGCTGGATGTTGATGATCCTTTCAAGGGCCGGTCGACGTTAAGCCGCGTCGTATCAGGTGTGCAACTTTATCCGGTGGCGTCATGACGGCGATCGGGATCGACCTCGGCGGGACCAAGATCGAAACCCAGGTCTTTGATGACGATTGGGCCAAGGTTGCCCGGCAAAGGTGTGAGACACCTGCCACCTATGATGCATTGGTACATGCGGTTACATCACAAATCGGATGGGGCATCGCGCAAGCTGGCGCGGACGTGCCTGTGGGCATCGGCGCGGCAGGACTGGTTACGCCCGATACCGGCATTGCGTTGACGGCCAATCTGGCCGCGACGGGTCATCCTTTTCCTGCTGATATCGAAAAAGCGGCAGGACGCGCGATCACATACGTTAATGACTGCCGCGCACTCGCATTATCCGAAGCGGTATTTGGTCAGGGCAAAGACCACAAAACTGTGATGGCTCTGATCCTTGGGACCGGGGTCGGTGGTGGCATTTCGGTTGACAAAAGCCTGCTGCAGGGCGCGACCCACACCGGGGGCGAGTTTGGGCATACGTCCGCGCCGGCGCATCTTGTCGCCCGATACGATTTGCCGATACACACCTGCGGTTGCGGTCGAGAAGGATGTATCGAGACCTACATCGCAGGCCCCGGACTGTCCGGGTTAGCCAAGCATTTGACCGGACAATCCGTTTGCCCACCCCAGATCGCCGCGCAACGCAAGAATGCGATGGCACCGGTTTGGCAGGCCTGGTGTGATCTGACTGCGGATTTGCTGCACACGCTCACACTGACGGTCGATCCTGACCTGATCGTATTAGGTGGTGGTTTGAGTCAGATTGACGGGTTGATCGAGGATTTGACGGCGGCAGCACAGGCTGCCCAATTGTCCGGGTTTCGGACGCCCCGGCTTTGTTTGGCACAAGGCGGCGACACAAGCGGCGCGCGTGGTGCGGCCTTTGCTGCCTGGCAGGCTGTTCGACATGACTGACGTGTTGCGTGACATCATCCGCCGAAACCGTGCGGGCCAAACCGTCGCAATCCCTTCGGTTTGTTCGGCGCATCCAGATGTAGTGCGCGCATCGCTTGGTCTTGCAGAACGGTTGGATCGCCATGTGGTGATCGAAGCGACGTCCAATCAGGTCAATCAGGATGGCGGCTACATCGGTCAAACGCCGCACGACTTTATAAGATTTGTCAACGACTTAGCGGATGACGCCGGGATTGATCGCACCCGGATCATCTTTGGTGGGGATCACCTTGGGCCGCAGGCTTGGCGCGCACAAAATGCTGATGCGGCGATGGCCAAGGCGGAGGTCATGGTCCGCGATTATGTCGCCGCCGGGTTTGGCAAGATCCACCTCGACTGTTCGGAAGGATGTGCTGGCGATCCTGCCCAACTGGAGGATGAAATCACAGCGTCTCGTTCCGCCCGGCTCGCGCGGATATGTTGTGAGGTCTCAGATGACGTCCTGTTTGTGGTTGGCACAGAGGTACCCCCACCGGGCGGCGCACGCGCGGATGAGAACGGGGACATTCCGCCGACATCGCCAAAGGCTGCGCGTCAGACCCTGATCGCACATGATGCCGCATTCGGTGATCTTGCCGAGAACATTGGCGGATTGGTGGTTCAGCCGGGTGTGGAATTCAGCCCCGCTGCTGTTCATCACATGCCCAAATCCCGTGATCCAAAGCTGTTGTCTGCGCTTGCCGATCATCCACGGGTTTGCTTGGAAGCGCACTCTACCGACTATCAGCATCCGGATGTGTTTCCCCGTCTTGCCGACCTCGGATTTGCCTTTCAAAAGGTTGGGCCCGCATTGACCTTTGCGTATCGAGAGGCGCTTTATGCGCTGGATCAGTTACGCCCGACGCCCGGTGCCCTCGCAGCGGTGATGGAAGATGTGATGTGTTCCGCTCCTGAGCACTGGCAGTCACATTACAATGGCGACGACGTCACCCTAAAGACGTTGCGCCACAGCGGTCTGGCGGACCGCATCCGCTACTATTGGCCGCACGAAATGGCGCAGGACGCAGTCAAGGCACTAAGGGACGAGATGTCCGCGCCGATCCCAGACTCAAAGCTCATGACGGTCTTTGAAAAGTCTGTCCTTGACCGTGCTGAAGGCTTGCGCGGTGCGCAGATCGACAGGTTGATCCATGCGCAGATTGAAACTGCACTTGCGCCCTATTTCTTTAAGGAGACGGCATGACGGACCTTTGGATCGCGCCTGAGCAGCTGTTTGATGGGCAGAACCTGCATAATGGCCTTGCCGTAAGGGTCGTTGACGGCAGGGTCACTGATCTGGCCCCTGCCCCAAAGGATGCTCACCGACTGAAAGGTTGCCTGACACCGGGCTATGTGGATCTGCAGGTCAATGGCGGCGGCGGCGTGTTGCTGAATTCCACACCGACGCGGCAAGGTATTGAGATCATCGCCGAAGCACACCGCCGATTTGGTACCGTCGCGATCATGCCGACCGTGATCACGGATGAACCGGATGTACTGGATCAAGCGGCCGACGCCGCAATCACGGCGATTGACCTAGAGGACATCGTAGGGCTTCACATCGAGGGGCCCCATATCTCTCAGGTCCGGCGCGGCACCCATAACGGCGCTTTTGTGCGCGCATTGGACGACCGCACATTGAATACCGTCTCCCGACTACGGCAGCACGGCGTGACGGTCATGATCACCGTTGCGCCAGAAGCAGCGACCCCGGCGCAGATAGGAGCACTCACGGAACTGGGGGCAATCGTTTCCATCGGTCATACCAATGCGACCGCCGAAGAGGTTGAGGCCGCAATCAAGGCGGGCGCGACGGGTGCCACTCATCTCTTTAATGCTATGTCACCAATGACGGGACGTGCCCCCGGTGCGGTGGGCGCAATTATCAATTCGCACGTCCGGTCAGGGATCATCTGCGACGGACATCATGTTGACGATCGTATGATCCGTCTGGCCATGCGGGCGCGTCCTGCAGAGGACCTTATGTTCCTTGTCTCGGACGCCATGGCAACGGTCGGCGGACCTGATCACTTCGATCTTTATGGTCAGGGGGTCCATCTTGAAGATGGTCGCTTGATCAACGCCGAGGGCAACCTCGCCGGAGCGCACGTCACCCAAGCCGAGGGTGTGGCGCGTTTGGTGCAACACGTGGGTGCGACCTTGCAAGAGGCATTGCGCATGGCCATCACCACCCCCTCGGCGCTGGTCGGCCTAGCCGAACGGGCCCGGATCGTCGGGCAACGCAGCCGGGATCTGATCGTGATATCGGCCGATTTGTCGGACACCCGCGCCTTCGTTGATGCAACAGCAGAACTTTTGGCCAAAGATGCCGCCGAATAGGCCGGTCCGGTTGGAGATTTGTGTCGACGCACCCGCTTCGGTCGCGGCGGTCGCGGGCATCGCTGACCGCATTGAATTATGCAGCGCGCTTGATTTGGGAGGTTTGACGCCGGACATCGGACTGATGGAGATGGCCGCAAAGCTTGGAATTGAGACGCATGTCCTGATCCGTCCACGCAGCGGTGATTTTCAGATGTCCGATGACGATCTGGCAGCCGCGGTCTCGAGCATTCGGGCGGCAAATCAGCTTGGATTGGCGGGCGTGGTCATCGGCGCAGAGTCTGACGGTGCACTAGACCGAAGTGCGCTCGACCTGATGATCCGAGCCAGTGACGGGATGCATGTGACCCTTCACCGGGTCATTGACGTCGTGGACGATCCGATCGCCGCGCTTGAAACGGCAGTTGATGCGGGCGCCGGTCGTATCCTGACCTCGGGCGGGGCTGTTTCTGCCATCAACGGGATTTCCGGGCTGAACGCGCTGCATAAGGCGGCAGCAGGACGCATCGAGATTATGGCAGGTGCGGGCCTGACGAGCCGAAATCTGCCAGAGCTTCTGGCGCGAACCGAGATCACATCGGTGCACGCATCTTGCTCATCTCAGAAGCAGCTGGAGCCACGGTATGGTCAGTTCGGCTTTGGAGAATACGCGCGCTCTATCGACCTTGCAGAGGTGACGCGGATCAAAGCGCTATGCGCAGATGACGTTGCGGATGCTTGATCGCAGCCGAAGCGATTGAAGAGCTGATCGCCAAACGTCATCCCGGTGCGGAAACCTCAATTTGATGAACCGACCCGTCGCGCGCGGCGGCATCGGCGGCATCGGCCAGAACCTGCGCGCGCAGCCCATCCTGACCGTTCGGCGCGACGGCATTGCCGCTGACGACACAATTGACGAAATGCGTCATCTCAGCACGATAGGCGGCTGCATAGCGTTCGAGGAAAAAGGGTTGGGTCGCGGCAGTATTGAAACCGTCACCGGTGGCCAATTCAACTGTGTTTTCCAGCACGTTGGCTGCTCGTAACATGCCTTTTGATCCATGGACCTCGACCCTTTGGTCATAGCCATATGTCGCCCGGCGCGAATTACTAATCTGACAAATCTTGCCGCTTGCCGTGGTAAGCGTGACGGCGGCGGTATCAAAATCACCGGCTTCTCCGATTTCAGCATCGACAAGACAGGACCCGACAGCACTGAGGGAGACCGGTTCTTCGCCAAGCAAAAACCGCGCCATGTCAAAGTCGTGGATCATCATGTCGCGAAAAATGCCACCCGAGGTTTTGATGTACCCAATGGGCGGCGGAGCGGGATCCCGCGACAGGATCGTCACCATCTCGACGTTCCCAATCACTTGCTCGGCGATCTGGTTTTGCAGATGCGCAAAGTTGGGATCGAACCGGCGATTAAAGGCCACCATAAACGGCACACCCGCTTCTTCGACTGCCGACAGACAATCACGGATGCGGGCAACTGACAGATCAATCGGCTTTTCACAGAAGATCGCTTTGCCCTCGGTCGCAGCCTGCTGGATGATGTCATAATGCGTGGTGGTTGGCGTCCCAATCACAACCGCGTCGATCCCGGGATCACGCAAGATATCCTCGGTGCTTTTGACTGTGGCCCCCAATGTCTGGCCAAGCGCCTCTGCCGCTTCCGGCATGAAGTCCGAAACGGCGACGGCCCGTGCCGTCGTCATCCGCGACAGGGTCGCACCATGCACCTGCCCAATACGCCCGCAGCCCAAAATTCCGATATTCAGCATGGTCATCCTTTCATAGCCGACAGTACGCGACGTGTTGCAGCAACCATCGGGGCCTCGACGTCCTTAAGGATCGCGACGCGGTCAAAGCGTTCAGGATCTGCCGCAACGGCACCCCGTAATGCTGCCCCAAAAGCCATGCGCAGCTCTGTCCCGATGTTGAATTTGCAGATGTGCGTTTCGCGCGCGAGACGTGCGCGCTGTTCCACCGGCACGCCAGAGCCACCGTGGATCACAAGCGGAACCGAAGTGAGCGCCTGGATTTCGGCAATGCGCGCCTCATCCAATCCGCCTTCCTTGTTTTCCTGCAGATGAACGTTGCCAACCGAAATGGCCATCGCATCAACGCCCGTCTCGGTTGCAAAGCGGGCGGCTTCCAAAGGGTCCGTTCCGGCCGATTTCTCACCATTGCTGTAGCCGACAAAGCCAATCTCACCCTCACAGGAAATCCCTGCGGAATGGGCCATGTCCGCGATTTGTTTGGTTTCAGAAATGTTGTCGGCCAATGGTTTGCGTGAACCATCGAACATCAACGAGGTAAAGCCGCTGTCCAGCGCCTCACTGCATTCATCATAGGTGTAGCCGTGATCAAGATGGGCGACGACCGGCACTGACGCCCCTTCTGCCAGATGCCGGAACATCTTGCCCAAAACAGGCAGCGGTGTGTGCGCACGGCAACCGGGGCCCGCCTGCAGGATCACCGGGCAGTTTTCGGCCTCTGCTGCCTGCACGAAGGCGCGCATGTCTTCCCAGCCTAAAGTGACCAGTCCGGCCACGGCGTAGCCGTCCCTCAAGGCAGGCTGAAGCACCTCTGCCAGTGTTACCAATGCCATAGGATGCCCCTATTTGAACTTTGCGATCATGTCCTTGATCCCCGGAATCGTCTCAAGCTGATCGGCATGCGAGGGCTGGAAATATTGCACAAGACTGCGCTGCGACAGGCCACCAAGAATGGTGAAGTAATACATTTGATACCCGGGCAACACCGCACACGGATGGTAGCCGCTATCAAGGCAGATCGTTGACCCATCGACGATGTGATAGGCGTCGCCCGCCTTTCCGTCTTCGCGTTGTAGCATCTGCACCCCAGAGCCATGGTTCGGTTTGAAACGAAAATTGTACGTCTCGTCATGGCGTGTCTCAACCGGCAGGCGGTCGGTGTCATGTTTGTGGCTGGGAAAGCCGGACCAGCCGCCCTCGCCCACCGTGAAAAGTTCTGACACCAAAAGGCGGCCGACTTTGTCGTGGTACTTTGTTCCCAGAATGTGCTTGATCTTGCGGTGCGTCTTGGTGTCGTCAGAGCCGTATTGCACCAAATCCAATTCGTCTGAGCGCACAGCAAACGCTTCGAGTACCTTATCGTACTTCGCGCCAGCCACGAAAATTTCGGCCTCTTCCGACGTGCAGACCATTTCCGCACGGGCAGCCGTTGGCACATAGACCCCTTCGGGTTCACCATCCCAGACATCTTCAACGCGGCCACCCAAATCAGCGGCTTTGAAGCCTTCAACATCCACATCAATCGAGCCGGTCGCGGGCACGATACAGGTTTCAAAGCCCGGGACCGCATATTCGAATGCCTGACCCTTCTTGAGCTTCACAATGTTGAAATAGTTCAGCGGAACGGTCTCATCGCCGACGTCTACAATTGGTTTGTTCTGGTTGTCGTAAGGAGCAATGTGCATAGCGGTCCCTTCAGCTTTGCGTGGGGCCGGGATGCGCGGCCAGAAATGTTTCAAGGGTCTTGGTGTCGGCCATAGCAGGTGCGCAACCCGGACGCGAGACGGTCACCGATGCACAGGCAGAGCCGCGCAGGATCGCGGTTTTCAGATCATGGCCATCGGCCAGTGACGTCATCAGCCCGGCCATAAAACTGTCGCCCGCGCCTGTCGGCTTGAGCGCGTCCACCGGATAGATGCCGGTGCGTATTTCTTCGCCTCCGGCAAAGGTGATCGCGCCTTCGGGGCCCATTTTGTAAATGACGACTGCGGCGGATTCCGTTGACAATGCACGGGCCTTTTCCAGCCCCTTGTCGATGGACCCGGCCATGAAACCAAATTCCTCATCATTGCCGACAATCATGTCGCATCTTGCCGCTGCACGGCTCAGCACGTCAGAGGCGACCTCTGCCGACGGCCAGGAATATGGTCGATAGTCGACGTCGAAGATAATCGGCAGCCCGGCGGCCTTGGCCCGATCAAAGCCATGAAACGTTGCGCTGCGCGAAGGTTCAGCAGCAAAGACGGTCCCCGCTGTGATCAATGCGCCAAAACGGCCAAAATCGACAGCTTCCACATCGTCTTTGTTCATCTCGAAATCTGCGGCACCATTTCGGTAGATGACGGACTGGTGCCCTTCAATCCGGCTTTCGTACACGGCAAGCGAATTGCGGAATTCGCCTCCAATCGGGATAACATAATCCGTTTGCACGCCATATCGTTTCAGCTGGTTTGTACAATAGCGACCAATGCTGTCATCCGAGACCCGCGTGACCAAAGCCGCCTGCCCACCCAGTTTGCAGATACCAGCCGCGATATTGGCCGAAGACCCGCCAAGACCCACATGCATAACCTCCGCATCCTCGGTCGCGGTCCCGGGAGGGTCGGCGAACAAATCCATCCCGGCGCGTCCGATGACAACGAAATTGTTGGCCTTGATCCCGGCAAGCAGCGCGTCCATCTCAAATGCCTTTGCGCTGTTTGGGACGGCTGCTTTCCCAGTCTTCATGGGCCGCTTGCACCTTTGGATTTTGGGTCACATGAGGTGTGCCAACTTCCCACCAGGCGTGCCCTTCTGTCGTCCAACCGTCGTAAGGATCAACCTTCATGACAATCACATAAGTTTGGTCGGCGGCCTTGGCACGTGCAAAGGCATCGGCGAGCCCTGCCGGGTTGTCGACAGTTTCGGCCAATGCGCCCATGGCGCGGGCGTGCGCCTCAAAATCGACACCGACCTGATGGGTGGCGGTCGGCGTATCCGCAATGAGATTGTTGAAACTTTCATTGCCGGTGTTGTTCTGAAGCTTGTTGATGACGGCAAAACCACCGTTATCCAACACAAGTACGATCATCTTTTTCTGCGTCAGAACAGAAGAATAGATGTCGGAGTTCATCAATAGATAGGAACCGTCACCGGTAAAGACGATGGTATCCTGATCCGGCTCTAGTTCGGATTGTGCAATTCGCGCACCCCAGCCGCCTGCAATCTCGTAACCCATGCAGGAAAATCCGAACTCAACATCTACCGTGCCCACATCGAGGGTCCGCCAGTTGGCAGTGACCTCTGCGGGCAAGCCGCCGGCTGCCGCAATCACGCGGTCGCGTGGATCACAGGCTGCGTTTACTGCACCAATGGCTTGCGCGTATGAGGCAGGGCCGTTGCCGATGCGGGTATTCTCGGCCACGTAGTCATCCCATTTGGCGCGCTCTGCCATCGCCTTTTGGGTCCAGCTTTCAGGTGCAAGGTAGCCGTCCAACGCATCGCGAAGAGCGATAAGGCCAAGCTTGGCGTCGCCGACGACAGTTGCCGACATGTGTTTGGCAGCATCGTGACGCGCGGCATTCAGACCAATAATCTGAGCGTCATGGGCAAAAGCGGTCCAGGATCCGGTGGTGAAATCCTGAAGACGCGTGCCGACGGCAAGGATCACGTCTGCCGCTTCTGCGATGGTATTGGCACTGTCAGAGCCGGTTACGCCGATCGGCCCGATGTTCAAGTCGTGCGTGGCGACAAGGTTTGCACGACCCGCGATAGTTTCTACGACGGGGATGCTGTGGCGTTCTGCGAAGTCAGTCAGTTCTTTCACGGCACCCGAATACTGAACACCGCCGCCCGCAATGATCATCGGACGTTTGGCCGATGCCAAGAGGGCCGCGGCATCTGCGACTTCTGCAACATCAGGGGCCTGTCTGCGGATGCGGTGCACGCGTTCGTTAAAGAACGAAAGTGGATAGTCGTAGGTCCAGCCCTGCACGTCTTGAGGCAAACCGATAAATGCGGGGCCGCAATCAACCGGATCCAGCATTGTTGCCAAGGCCGCGGGAAGGGATTGAATGATCTGAGCGGGATGCGTGATCCGGTCCCAATACCGGCTTACGGCCTTAAACGCATCGTTCACGCCAAAGGTTGGATTGCCAAAGTGTTCAAGCTGTTGAAGGACCGGATCAGGGAGCCGGGTCAAAAATGCGTCACCGCATAGCATGAGCATCGGCAAGCGATTTGCGTGGGCCAATGCGGCACTGGTCAACAAATTGGCTGTACCCGGCCCGGCGCTTGCCGTGCAGAACATAAACCGACGGCGCAGATGTGCCTTCGCATACGCCGCAGCAGCAAAACCCATGCCCTGTTCGTTCTGCCCACGATAGAGCGGCAGCGCATCCTTGTGATCATAGAGCGCCTCACCCAGACAGGTGACGTTGCCATGCCCAAATATGCCAAATCCGCCGCCGCATACCCGGGTTTTCGCGCCGTCAATCTCGATATATTGGGCCGAAAGATAACGCACGATGGCCTGCGCTGTGGTCAATGTCACTGTCTGTTCTGCTTGCGCCACGGTGGCTGCTCCCCCCACAATCCGTCAGGCACGTCGCAAATTGGTATTGACCTGCGCCCCCAAACAAAGATACCCATTTTGCAACCGGTTGCAACGACTAATTGCGGGGAGCGAAAATAAGTGGCGGAGATCAGGATCGGCATTGTTGGCGGTGGCTATATGGGCAAGGCCCATTCGGTCGCCTATGCGGCAGTCGGCGGTGTTTTTGATACGCCGCTGCGCCCGGTACTGGAGATGATCTGCGCATCAACTCCCGCCTCTGCCGAACGGTATCGCAAGGCTTTTGGATTTGCACGCGCAACGGATGATTGGCGTGCGCTGGTCAACGATGACAAAGTTGATGCGATTGTCATCGCCTCGCCGCAAAGCACGCACCGCGCAATTGCCGAAGCCGCTTTCGCGCTTGGAAAGCCGGTGTTCTGCGAAAAGCCGCTGGGTGCTACGCTGGATGACAGCCGCGCGATGCTGGCGGCGGCAGAGGCGGCCGACGCCATCCATATGACCGGGTTCAACTACATCCGCACGCCTGCCTCGCAATACGCGCGGCAATTAATCGCCAAGGGCCGCATTGGCGACGTCACATGGTTTCGCGGCGAACACACCGAAGACTTTTTGGCCGATGCCAGCCTGCCCGCCACATGGCGCACGTCAGGCGATGCCAACGGCACGATG
This sequence comes from uncultured Paracoccaceae bacterium, assembly GCA_947493335.1. GTDB lineage: Bacteria > Pseudomonadota > Alphaproteobacteria > Rhodobacterales > Rhodobacteraceae > CANMYO01. Next base: position 102,952 of record CANLQO010000003.1, read on the forward strand.
GGTGACCTTGCGCCGCACATGATCAACGCCGCGCGCGCGCTGATCGGGCCGATAACGCAACTGAATGCCGTTGTCGAAACTGTCCACGCGACCCGCCCCGGTGGCACCGTGACGAATGACGATCAGGCGCAGATGATGTGCCGGTTTGAAAATGGTGCACAGGGGCATCTTTTCTTTAGCCGCGTCGCGACGGGCCGCAAGATGGGCTATGCCTATGAAATCCACGGCACCAAAGGCGCGATCCGTTTTGATCAGGAAGATCAAAACGCCCTGCATCTGTATACGATGGAAGGACCAGAGGCAGAACGCGGCTTTCGGAAAATTCTGACCGGTCCCGCGCATCCGGACTATCTGCCATTCTGTCAGGGCCCCGGACACGGCACTGGTTATCAGGATCAGATCATTATTGAGGCGCATGATTTCCTGCGCGCCATCCACGAAAAACGCAACATCTGGCCGACGTTTGCCGAAGGAATGGAGGTCAACCGCGTTGTGGCGGCCGCACTTTCTTCGGCCAAGTCAGGGGCTTGGGTGAACGTCGCAGACTTCTGACAAAAAGGTTGAGAACATGATCAAGATTGGCAACGCCCCGTGTTCCTGGGGTGTGGAATTTGCGGACGATCCGCGCAATCCCAATTGGCGCAAGGTGCTGCAGGAAAATGCCAGCGCCGGTTATACAGGGATCGAGCTTGGCCCGGTCGGCTTCATGCCGGAAGACCCGGCAATCCTTTCTGAGGCGCTGGAAGAATTTGGCCAAACACTTGTGGGTGGCGTGGTTTTCCGCCCGTTCCATGATGCGGATGCATGGGACGATGTGATGGACGGCGCGGTGCGAACCTGCAAAGCGCTCAAGGCGCATGGTGCAGAGCATCTTGTACTGATTGACAGCATTTCACCGCGCCGCGCACCAACGGCTGGCCGTGCTGACGAAGCCGAGCAAATGGACAAAGCTGAATGGGCAGCGTTTCGGGATCGCATCGCCACCGTCGCCAAGATGGGGTCAGAGGACTACGGCCTGACGGTTGGCATGCATGCTCATGCAGGGGGCTTCATTGATTTTGAGCCAGAGTTGGACCGGCTTCTGAACGAGGTTGACGAAAGCATTCTGAAAATCTGCTTTGATACTGGCCACCACTCCTATGCGGGGTTCGACCCTGTTGCCTTCATGAAGCGCAACATGGGGCGGATCAGTTACATGCACTTCAAGGACATCGATCCCAAGGTCAAAGCACAGGTCGTCGCCAACCGCACGAATTTCTATGACGCCTGCGGACAAGGAATCTTCTGCAATCTGGGTGACGGTGACGTTGATTTCCCCGCAGTGCGGCAGCTGCTGATTGACCATGGCTTTGACGGCTGGTGCACCGTTGAGCAGGATTGCGACCCTGCGGGCGACACGTCCCCTATTGACGACGCCAAGCTGAATCGCGCCTATCTGCAGTCCATCGGTTTTGAAGGAGCCTGAGATCATGACGAAACTCAAATGGGGCATGATTGGCGGCGGCGAAGGCAGCCAGATCGGACCAGCGCATCGTCTGGGTGCGGGACTGGACGGGCTGTTTGAATTCAGCGCAGGCGCGCTGGATCACAGGGCAGACTATGGCATCGACTACGGCCAGCGCCTTGGCTTGGGTGATCGCGCCTATGGGTCTTGGCAGGACATGCTGGAAAGTGAGAAGAGGCGCGAAGACCGCGTCGATCTGGTCACGGTCGCTACCCCGAACGCCACACATTTTGAGATCACCAAGGCCTATCTGGAAAACGGCTTTCACGTTTTGTGTGAGAAGCCGATGACCATGACAGTTGAGGAAGGCGAAGAGATCGTCGAGATCGCCTCAAAAACCGGGAAAATCTGCGCGGTGAACTATGGCTACACCGGTTATTCGCTGGTCCGCCACATGCGCGCGATGGTCCTGCGCGGCGATATTGGAAAAGTTCGGCTTGTGAAGGCAGAGTTTGCGCACGGACACCACGCCGACGCCACGGACGCTGATAACCCGCGGGTTCGTTGGCGGTATGATCCGGCGCAGGCTGGTGTCTCTGCCCAATTTGCGGACTGCGGCATTCACGCCATGCACATGGCGAGCTTTGTGACCGGGCAAGAAGTCACGACGCTGTCTGCTGACTGCGTGTCCTGTATTGACGTGCGAACGTTGGAAGACGACGCCATGGTCAATTTCCGCATGGATGGCGGAGCTGTTGGCCGGCTTTGGACCTCGTCCATCGCGATTGGTCGGCAGCATGGGTTGGGCATTCAGGTTTTCGGTGAAACTGGCGGTCTGCGGTGGAGCCAGGAGCATCCCAACCAACTTTATTATATGCCATTGGGTGAACGCCTGCAGGTGATCGAGCGGGGCGAGGCAAACCTGTCCCCAGAGGCTGACCGCACGACCCGCGTCACGATCGGACACGCTGAAGGCATGCCGCTGGCCTTTGCGAATATCTACAAGGACCTGGCCGAGGCCATTTCCGCCCGTAAAGAGGGTCGCCTAATCGACCCGGCAGCAAACCTCTATCCCCGGGCCGAGGATGGTTTGCGATCCATGGCGGCAGTTGTTGCGGTAGCGCAATCGGGCAAAGAAAACGGTGCGTGGCTTGACGCGCGTCCACCGATGTTCCGCTAGTGAAAAGGGCGTCCGGCGACGGGCGCCTATTGCTGCCGCAGGGTCCCGCGCATCACCACAGAACAATCAAAAAGTCGCGCCTGCGGCGGAATGCTCTGATCCTCGACCAGCGCCGCGATCCGCGCGATAGACGCGGCGATAATGTCTGGGAAGGGATTGTGGATCGTCGTCAGATTGATATTGGCCCAACTGGCCATTTTCATGTCATTGAGGCCAATCAACCCAATATCTTCAGGCACCCTTAGTCCAGCAGTTTGCGATGCCGACAGCGCCCCGATGGACAATACGTCATCGCCACAGAAATAGGCCTGGGCTGGCTTTGACTGCAACAGGCGCGTCATCTCATCATAGCCCGCCTCGAACGAATAGGCGGCAGCAAAACTGGTCGACGCGGTGATGCCCTTGTGGCGCGCAACTTCGGACAGAAACCCCTTTTCGCGGTCAAGCGTTGATGTCGCCTCTGCCGGGCCCCCCAGAAAGCCCACTTCTGTGTAGCCGTGCGCAATCAGGGTGCGGGCGGCCAGACGCCCGGCTGCGATGTTGTCCACGCCAAGTACATCGACCTCGGGATGATTTGCATGGCGACCGAACGAATGCACAACTGGCAACCCAGCATCACGAAACGCTTTCGCGAATGTAGGCGGCAGTGTGGAAGAGGCGACAATCACCCCGTCCACAGAATACTGCCGCAACATGCGTATCGACGCATTTGGGTCCGTTTCGTCTGTCAGATTCACCAGCAGGGGGCGGAGATCGCGTTCGTGCAGCCCTCGGGTGAAGAGGTCGAAGACCTCGAGAAAGACCGGATTGTGAAAGTTGTTGGACACAAGACCAATCATTTTGGTCCGCCCGGTTGTCAGCGACGAGGCAAGCGCGTTTGGGCTGTATCCCAGCGCATCGGCAGCTCGCATAACCTTGGATCGAGTCTTGGCCGAGACTGACGCGCCTTCGGTGTAGGTGCGCGACACTGCCGAGCGTGAGACACCCGCCAGTTCCGCCACATCTTTTAAGGTCACAGCCATCCCGACCTAGTCTTCGGAACCGGCGTTATAGTCAATAGTGCTGAACTGCCGCGCGCAGAACGCGCTGATCCCGACAAACAGACATCCCCAAAAAACCTCACCCGCCGAAAACTCGATCAGACCCCAAATTGCCGTTACCACGACGATCGAAACCCGGATCCAGATCGGGGCGAAAAACGGGTCTCCGAGGTTGAGGAATTTCTTCATGCAGCCCCTTCGAATTCGGCTCCGGTTTTGGCACCGGTGATATAGCTAACGACATCTTCGCCGGTGATTGTCTCGTTCTTGATGTCGAGATTTGCGCAAATGCGCCCGCGCCGGAAAACAACGACACGGTCCACTAGATCAAAGACCTGCCGCATGTTGTGGGAGACAAGGATCAGGCTCTCGCCCTGCTCCTTCAGCGTTCGGATGATGTTTTCGACCTGCGCGGTTTCCTGCACACCCAATGCAGCTGTTGGTTCGTCCATAATCGTCAGCTTGGAATGGAAAGTTGCAGCACGGGCGATAGCCACACACTGTCGCTGACCGCCTGACATGTTCTGGATCGTGTTGCGGATGTTGGGAATTTTCACGCCGGTCTTGTTCAGACCATCAATCGTTTCCTTGCGCATCTGCTTGTAGTCGAGAAACCGGAACGGACCGAGCCAGTCAAACCGCGTCTTTTCCCGCCCCAAGAACAGATTGTCCGGCACGTCGAGATGGTCCGCGAGCGCGAGCGTCTGAAACACAGCCTCAATTCCGGCTTCGCGGGCATCAAGCGGGCCCGCGAAATCCACCTCTTCCCCATCAAAAACGACTGTGCCCCGCGTGCGCTGTTCGACTCCAGTGATCTGACGCACGAAGGTCGATTTGCCAGCGCCGTTATCGCCCATGATTGCCACGTGTTCGCCCTTGCGCAGGACAAAATCCGCGCCCTCCAGGGCATGCACACCGCCGTAGTATTTCGTCAGATCGCGCGTCTCGAGGATGATATCATTGCTCATCGTTCTGCCCCCTCTAAGCCTTGGTGCCGGATTTTTGTCGCCATTGGTCAAGAAGGACCGCGGCTATGATGATCCCGCCCATGGCCATCAGCTGATAGGACCCATCAAGTTTGATATAGGTGAAGCCGGATCGTATCACGCCCAGCACCATAGCGCCCAGAACCGTGCCGATGATCGACCCGCGTCCCCCCTGCAACGAGATGCCGCCGATGACTGCCATCGCAATCGCGAAGAGTTCATAAAACTCGCCCATTCCTGCCTGCGCCGTGGCGCTTTTGGCGCTCAGCACGATCCCGGCAAAGGCCGCCAGCGTCGAGGCGATTGTGTAAACCAAAATCTTGTGGCGGCGCACATTGATGCCCGACATCCGCGCTGCGTCCTCGTTCGACCCAATCGCATAGGTGTGCTTTCCGTACACCGTGTAGCGCAGGATGATGTGGAACAGCACGGCCAGCAGCAGGAACCAAACCACCGGCATCATATCTGATCCGATGAACTTGAATCCTTCCGTCGGGAACGACACCGGTCGACCGGCTGTCCACCACAGCGCAATCCCCCGACAGATCAGGAACATTCCAAGTGTCGCGATGAAAGGCGGAATGCGAAAGACGGCGATGAAAGTACCGTTGATGGCCCCAATCATGGCACCAAAGGCAAGGCCCACAATCACCGGGACAATCACCGGTAAATCCATAGCCCACAGACCGAACACTGCCTTGGGATTGGGATTGCCGTTGACCAGTTCCGTCTGGGCAAAAGACATGGCAATCATCGCCGTCGCAGCCACCAACGGCCCCGAACTTAGGTCGATCCCGCCAGAGATAATGACCTGCGTCACGCCCAGCGCAATGATGCCGATGATTGCGACCTGCAGAATGATAATCTTCAGCCGGGCCTCGTTGAAAATTGTGTCAAACCGGTCGTTTGTATCAAAGAGAAAGCTTTGCCCGCGCATATAGGGCAAGGCCTGCCCCAGCACTTCAAAGATCACGATGATCAGAATCAGCGCGAGGAAAATATTGATCTCGTTTGGCCAGCGTCGCTTCGATTTATCGAACTTCAGGCCGCCGGTGCCTTCGGACGTATCCGTCATGCGCTCTCTCCCGGTTGGTCTTGTCAAAAAGGGGCGGCACCCTTGGTTTTGGTGCCGCCCCGCTGCATTGCGTTTCAGCTATGGATTAGTTCTTGTCGAGGAACTCATCCATGTTTTCGGGCGTCACCAGCTTGAACGGGATGTAGACCTTCTGGTCGACGGTTTCGCCGTTCGCCAGCGCAATCGCCGTGTTGACAGAGCCTGCACCCTGGCCAAAGGCGTCCTGGAACACGGTCACGTCATAGTCGCCAGCCTGCATTGCAACCAGCGCGTCCTGAGACGCGTCAACGCCGCCAACCTGTACATCGGCCATATCCATCCCGGCGGCTTTCATCGCCTGAATGGCGCCGATGGCCATTTCGTCATTGTTGGCCAGAACAAAGTCAAATGGCTCGCCCGATGACATCCAGTTCGTCATCAAGTCCTGCGCTTCGTCGCGCGACCAGTTCGCTGTCTGCTCGTCGATGATGGTCATGAAGTTACACATATCCATGCCGATCACGTCATAGACGTCCTTGGACCGTTGCACGGCGGCCTGATTGGAAAGCTGACCGTTCATCAGATATCCGGTTGCTCCACCAGCCTTGCCCTCTGCACGCAGGTTGTTGCAAACCTGGAATGCCGACAGGGTGCCAGACTCGATCTCGTTAGAGGCCACAAACGCTTGGGTCGGCGGAAGTTCGTTAACATTGTCCGGCTCACGGTTCACAAACACCAGTGGCGTATCGCCAGCGGCTTCGGTGATCGCTGCACCTGCCGATGTGTCAACGATGTTCACGATGATCGCGTCAACGCCGGAAGCGACGAAGTTGCGCACTTGGTCGATCTGCTTTGCCAAATCGTCGGTCGCGTCTTCCATTTGCAAGTTCACGCCATCAAGGCTAGCGGCATGCTCGGTCATACCGTTGCGCATGACGGTCAGCCAGTTGTCGTCGAAACGAGAGATCGTCGCGCCGATTTCCTGCGCCATTGCTGAGGTGCCCATCAGGGCGATAAGGCCAGCGGCCATATAGGTCTTTTTCATTGGTTTCCTCCCAAGATCGTGCCCGGCGCACGCATGATTTTGACCGGGTCCCTTCTGTCGAAGGGCGTTTCTTCAAGACTCCTCACATCACCCTTTCGGTGATTGCAGAAGCGATGAAAGCTATGGATAAAGACAGGTCCGTTTTGGGATCTGCCAGCGAATGAACGGCGGGCGCGAAAGCCTCAAAAGAAAATGGACCGCGGTAGCCCTGTGCCCTAAGCAGTTTGACCTGCGCAACGGTGCCCAAACGGTCGTCATCTGTGACGAGTCCGCGATCATGATCTGCAAACTCCACGACCGGGCCAGCCGGATTTGACACACCCGAGATATGCACAATTTGCGTAATGTCGGGATAGAAGTCGGTCTCTTCGGCCAACGCGTGGTGGAATGTATCATGCACCAAGGCAAAACATTCCGGGCGCCCCAGATCGTCCAAAACACGCTCAACATCAGCTTTGTAGCGCAGGCTGCTATACGGAAAGCCAAGCGGTTCGATCAGCGCCTTGATACCGCTGTCCTGCACAATCGGCTGCAGCGCCGCGAGCGCCGTTTTCAGCAAGCGACGCTGGACGACGCGGCGGACAGGACCGGTTTCAATGCGGGGGATCAGGACAATCGCCTCGGCCCCGCTTTGCCGCGCCAGATCACTTAGCGCCAGAACTTCCGATCGGACTCGATCCGAGTTGTCGTTGAATCCGTAAACCTCGGCCAAGGCAAGAATGCGAAGTCCCGCGCGCGTGGCAGCGTCCTTTGCTTCATCCGGCGCCAAGTCGCCAAATAGCGGGGTTTTGAGGTCATTGCGCAATTCCACGCCGACGCAATCCAATGACTTTGCCATATTCAGAACAGCCAGTGTTCCCGCGTTTGGCACGCTCATATGGTTCAGACCCATTGGCAACATGTTGGCCGCAATCCCCCCTGATTCGTCCCTTAGTCTAATCGTGTCAGGCAATTTTGCAACCGGTTGCATTTTTGTGTTTGGCTTACTGCGACGCTAGCAGACTAAAATCATTGATGGTTCGTAAGCAGCACAGAAACATCTGACCAAGGTTTATCAATCTGAAATTCGCGCCTTGGTCGGCCAATAAATTCCTGCGTTAAGCGAATGCTAGGTCAAATCGTCTAGGCACGTCTCTAATCACTCTTGAGAGGCTGCGAAGGGACGAACATAAGACACCTATGGATATGCCTGACAGTCATGGCGCTGTTCTCCAGCACGCGGGCAATGGCCGATGCGCCAGTCCTTCAAATCGCAACGGGCGACTACGCACCATTCACCGACCAAAACGCCCCAGACGACGGGCTGGTCAACAACGTGGTACGTGAGATGGCTCATGCGGCGGGTTACGAAGTAGAGTTCACGTACTTGCCGTGGATGCGGGCACTGGAATTGACGCGAAACGCGCGCTTTTCTGCGACGTCATATTGGTACTTCCAACGGGAGCGTGAAGCGGACTTTATCCACGTCGGTCCCATTGTTTCGGACCGCCTCGTGTTTTTCCGTCGCGCTGATAGCCCACTGCCCCATTGGACGGCCCTCGGTGATTTGGGGGATATCACAATCGGTGCGGTCACCGGCTATACCTACACGGATGACTTTTGGGACCTTGCGGCCAACGGGACCCTCAGAGTTGAGACGGCCCAGACGGACGAGGCGAATATGCGCAAACTGCTGGTCGGTCGCATCGATGCATATCCGATGAGCGAGGAAAGCGGCAGGCTGTTGATAAGCAGTATTTTCACAGACGCAGAGCGCGCCCAGATTGTCATTGAAGATCAACCCTTAACCACGACAGAGGGGTTCTTGTTGGTGACGCGGGCAACCGCGGATGCTGAGCTGATTGCCGAAAGGCTTCAAAGCGCGCTTGGCCAAATCGAACCATTGATCCAATAGCCGCGGATGGAAGCATCAGACGACATCGTTGCCGAAATGACTGACGCGCCAAGACGGCAACTCAGTCACGTCCTTGCGAAAGTCACGCTGCTCTTGGCGTTGTTCTTGGGCACGATATCGGGTGCAATGCAGATCTGGGCTGATCTGCGGCAGGAAAAGAACGCAGTCCAGTATTCAGCGGAAGAATTCCTGGCCAGCGTCGCGCCCTCGGCGGCGTCAGCTGCCTATAATTTCTATCTTCCGGCAGCCGAACAAGTTGTTGACGGCTTACTCACGCAGCGGGCCATCGTTTCGGTGAAAATCATAAATGAAGGCACGACCATGATTGCGCGCGAACGACAGGTCTCTCCGACCTTGCCGCAAATGGGAGAGGTGTCAGCGCCGGATCTGGTAATATTGGAACAGCCGCTGTTCGCGCCCACGACAGACACGCAAGACGTGCAAATTGGCGCGATCAACATTGTTGTCGACCGCTCCATCGTGCCGCCCGCCTTTGTGAACCGGATGGTGTTTTATTTTCTTTTCGCGACGATCAAGAATTTTCTGCTCGGAGTCCTGCTGATCATGATCGTTTACGGCGCACTTGCGCGCCACATCGTCGCCCTTGCGGAGACGATCGGCAAATGGACCCCTGCACAAGCACCTCTCACAATTTCGCGCCCTCCAAAATTGCTCCGCGGAACAGAACTCGATGTTCTTGGTGATCGGGTGGCAGAATTGGCGCGAACCGCCACTGGGCGCATAAAACAGGTAGAGGCTTCTCATCAAGCAGCTGTGCAATCCAACTCGGTCCTTAGTCAGAAATCTGAGTCTTTGACGCAGGCTATTCACGAACGAAATCAGGAACTTATCGAGGCTAACAATCGCCTAAAACACCTAGCTGAGCGCGATGCCCTTACCGGTCTTCATAATCGTGGATCGTTTGATGCTTTTGCTGCAAAGGTATTTGCCGAAGACGGCACCGAACAGGCTCGGGTTTCGGCATTTCTGATCGATGTCGATTTTTTCAAAGCGTACAACGATCACTATGGCCATCAGGCAGGTGACCGCTGCCTGATACAGGTTGCCGCAATTATTCGATCCACACTTGCACATGAAAGCGCAATCGTCGCCCGCTACGGCGGAGAAGAATTTGTTGCGTTGTTTGTCGGACCGACACCCACAGATCTGGCCCAGCTTGCCGAAGATGTTCACGCCGAATTGGCTACCGCCGCGATCGACCACCAACGCTCGACAATTGCTGATCGCATAACCGTCAGCATCGGGCGCGCATCTGTTTCCGATTTCCGTCAGGAACGGCCCGTGACGCTTGATCAGCTGATCTCAGCCGCCGACAGCGCCCTTTACGAGGCGAAGCATCAGGGCCGCAATCGGACTGTCAATTCAACATTCGAAATTCGCGAAAGGCTTCGACAATCCCGCTCCAAAGCCCACAACCTTCTCAAAGCGATTGATGCACGGGCGTTTGAACCATTCTTTCAACCACAATTCGATGCACAAACCGGGCAAATGGTCGGTTTGGAAGCATTGGTGAGGTGGCGAAGAGATGACGGTACAATCGCTACACCACAGGCCTTTCTGCCAACCGCAGAAAAAAGCGGTCTTCTACCACTGATTGACGGAATCGTGTTGGACGCTGTTGGGTCATTTTTGGAAACGGCCAGGTCTCGCGGCATCTTTGTGCCGCGCGTTTCTCTTAATGCGCCACGAGATGTCTTGATGGAGCGGAGTTATGTCGACGGCGTGATTTCGTTGTCGCGTGAAACGACTTCGACGATTGCGCTGGAACTGCTTGAAACTGCGATGTTCGACCAGCCCGATGCACGGCTGGCAGATCATTTAGACCAGTTGCGCGACGCAGACATTGAGCTTGAGATTGATGATTTTGGCACAGGGCACACTTCGATTGTCAGCCTGATGACATTGCGGCCGCACCAGGTCAAAATCGCCAAGGAACTTGTCCTACCAATGTCAGATGATGTCGCATATGCCGATATTGTCGCGAGCATTATCCAGATCAGTGCCGCATTGAACATCGAGGTTTTGGCAGAGGGTGTCGAAAACCAAAAGACCGCGGATTTGCTCGTCAGGCTGGGCTGTACACTGCAACAGGGTTTCCATTTTTCCAAACCCATGTCTGCGACAGCGATGCTCGACTATCTAGTCACGCCGAAAGGAACCCTGGACGTCAAGTGCGCGCAATAATCGTCCCAATTTCTCGTCCCCGGCACATCGATCCATGCGACCTATCACCTAAAGACGTGGAGTTACCGATGACGGCGCGCCGGAACTTTGCGTTTAGCCGCCCCAATCCATCACGACCTTGCCTGCATTGCCTGACAACATCGCGTCGAACCCGGTTTCGAATTCATCAATGCCAATACGATGCGTAATCAACCCGCGTAGATCGAGGCCCGATTGCACAAGCGCAATCATCTTGTACCAAGTCTCGAACATTTCGCGGCCGTAAATGCCTTTGACGTTGAGCATCTTGAAAATGATCTTGTTCCAATCCACCGCAAACTCCGTCGGCGCGATGCCCAAGAGGGCAATTTTACCACCATTATTCATCTTATCGATCATATCGCGCATCGCAGGTGCCGCCCCGGACATTTCAAGCCCAACGTCAAAACCCTCCGTCATGCCAAGGTCAGCCATCACGTCGGCAAGGTTTTCAGTCCCTGCATCGACGACGTGCTGCACCCCCATGTCCTGAGCGAGCTTGCGACGGAAAGGGCTGATGTCTGTGATCACGACCTTGCGGGCGCCAACCTTCTGGGCGACCAGCGCCCCCATGATCCCAATCGGACCGGCGCCTGTCACCAAGACATCCTCACCAACGAGATCAAAGCTGAGCGCGGTGTGAACCGCGTTTCCAAACGGATCAAAAATGGCAGCGATCTCATCGGGAATATCGTCCGGTATCGCGATGACATTGGTTTCGGGGATGCAAAGATACTCCGCAAAGCTGCCGGGTCTGTTGACGCCAACCCCTTTTGTGTTGCGACACAATTGGCCGCGACCTGCCCGGCAGTTCCGGCAAGTGTTGCACACGATATGCCCTTCACCAGCAACCCGCTGGCCGATCTTGTAATGCGTCGCGGCCTTGCCGCAATCCACAATCTCGCCGCAAAACTCATGACCGACGACCATTGGGACCGGTACGGTTTTTGCGGACCATTCATCCCATTTCCAGATATGTGCATCTGTGCCGCAGATTGCTGATTTTCTCACCTTTATCAGCACGTCATTTGGGCCCGGCTCTGGAACGGGCACTTGTTCCATCCAAAGCCCCGGCTCCGCTCTGGCCTTCACCAATGCTTTCATTTGATTGCTCATGTGATGATCCCCATGTCCTGCCCTACGACCACAAATGCGTCGATCGCGCGATCGAGTGTTGCGCGATCGTGCGCGGCTGACATCTGGGTACGTATGCGGTCCTGCCCTTTTGGCACCACCGGGAAACTGAACGGCGCGACATAGACCCCTATGCGATCAAGTCGCTGTGCCATGTCCTGCGCCAGCTTTGGATCATGGAGCATGACAGGAATGATTGGATGTTCGCCCGGCAAGAGGTCAAATCCAGCGTCCGTCATCCGCGCCCTGAAATGCGCGGCATTTGCCATCAAACGGTCGCGCAATTTCGTCGAGGCCTCCAGCATATCCAGCACCGCAATCGAAGTCTGTGCGATCACCGGAGCTAGCGTATTCGAAAAAAGGTAGGGCCGAGAGCGCTGGCGCAGCCAATCAACCACTTCGGCCTTTGCACAGGTGTAGCCGCCAGATGCCCCGCCCAGCGCCTTGCCCAAAGTGCCTGTGACGATGTCGACCCGCCCCATTACGCCACAATGCTCGATGCTCCCACGGCCTTTCTTCCCCACAAATCCGACGGCATGGCTGTCATCTACCATCACCAATGCGCCATATTTGTCAGCCAGATCGCAAATCTCACCCAGCTTGGCGATATACCCGTCCATGGAAAAAACACCGTCAGTTGCGATCAGTTTGAACCGAGCGCCCGCCGCCGCCTGTAACTGCGCCTCCAAATCGGCCATGTCCGAATTTGCGTAGCGCAGACGTTTGGCCTTGCAGAGCCTGATGCCGTCGATGATGGAGGCATGGTTCAACGCATCGGAGATAATCGCATCTTCAGGGCCCAAAATCGTTTCGAACAATCCGGTATTGGCGTCAAAGCAACTGGAATATAGGATAGCGTCCTCAAATCCCAAAAACCGTGCCAAGCGGCTTTCAAGTGTCTTGTGTTCTTCTTGCGTGCCGCAAATGAACCTGACCGACGACATGCCATATCCATAGCGTTCCAAGGCATCTTGACCTGCGGCAATCAGGTCGGCGTTGTCCGACAAGCCCAGATAGTTGTTGGCACATAGATTGATAACATCCTTGCCGGACGCCAATGACACCTCGCCGCTTTGGCGGCTGGTGATGACCCGCTCAGACTTATAAAGGCCGTCGTCTTTCAGGGTCTCAAGTAATTTGGAAAAATGGGCGGGGAATGCGTCTAACATGAAGTGGTTCCTTTCCTGTCGACTTTGTTTGCCGGTTTGGGTGCGGCGTCCCGACCATTCACGACAAAAGCTTTTCTTTTTTGCTCATGGCCCTGCGGTGGGTTTAGCGAAGCGCCGCTCGCCCGCCCTGGCGCCTTTCGGGATCACTCGCACCATCGTCGGTCATCGCCGCCTCGGACAGAGGCCGCAATATGCAATGATAGATGACAAATCGAACACTGGCGTCGACGGGCATTTCAAATCTCCACTTCGGTTGCTTCTCCCCATAATGCCAAACCAGATCGCGCCCGCAACCTGACCGCATCGTTCGTAAGTCCGATTGCGACCGTTGCCGCGTCGGTGCAGGATAGGACCAGCACTTGCGCGATCAATCATTTGGGTCGGATGCGTTCCGGACCGCCAATCACTCGGAGGCTTCATGCCCAGTTATCTCATCGACCTTTTTTCATGGGTGGCCGCCTTCATCATCCTTGGCTTGCTGTTTCGTTGGCTTCAAAACCGGAAACCAAAAGACAAAGACGACCAAGGCTAAAGCCGGCTCTTAAATCATGCCATCCTGAAACTGTGCGTCTTGCGCGATCAGAAGTCCGCAAAACCGACTTTCCAGCCGCAATGAGAACAGAAAACCATCACCTCCAAGATCATGATGTCCGATCACGAGGGCGCCGGGTGACGCCCATTTCGGCAGTCGGAGCCTGCGCCCAAAGACCGTCAGGAAATAGTGGTCGCTTTTGAAATAAAGCGCATCATCTGCCGCTTCAATTCTCAGGGCCATCCCAATGCCGTAGCCAATATACTCTTCCAGCCCGGTTGGCCCGGCAAACCTTTTTGAGCTGTGCACCACCTGCGGAAACCCATTGCTGCGTCCGTATTGCCTGACCCAGAATTGCCCATCACTGGCATGGTCTTCGGTCACCACCACAACCGCGGGCTGGCCAAACGCATCCGCGTCAAACGGCAAAGGAGCACCAAAAAGACGCATCACCTGGGCGAAGCACCTGCCCAAAAAGCTCATCCTCATGTCTGTGACAACACCTTGATACGTCACGCTGTTTCCGCCCGACAATCGTTTGCCAAATCGGTGGCGAATGGGAGCAGGCAAGCGACTCCAACCCGCTTCGCCAAGCAAGCGACGAAACCGGTCGTCTTGTCCCATGATGGGTCGAATTTTGGCTTTGAGTTCCATCTCAGACATCCTTGCGCATCTATCTCTACATTCTGTAGAAAGAGAAATTACATCACAAATAAAAGGTTACGCAGCTATTCCGACTTCTTGCCTGTCAGCTTGATCAGCGAGAACACCTTGTCCCCCATCTTCATCATCATGTTCAGTTTCGCCTTTGGGACGCCCAGCATTTGGCCGTACCACTTGTCAGTAGTCTTCAGAAGGTCCTGAAGGTCCTGCATGCGTACGACAACATCCGGGTTCAGACCGGCTTCTTTTTCGGCTGTTTCCAAGCACTCCGAAATCGCCTTCATGGCGGGGTCTATTTCACGCTCTTTGCGTCCCTGCGCGATGCGCATTGCCATTTCCCAGACGTCCGTCTCGGCCACGAAGTGTTCGCGACGATCTCCAGCAATCGGCACGCGCCGGATCAGCTTCCAACTGACAAGCTCTTTGAGCGAATTCGAAACGTTGGACCTCGCAATCCCCAACGCATCTGAGATTTGTTCAGCATTCATCGGGCGCACGCTGAGGAACAAAAGCGCATGAATCTGCGCCACCGAACGGTTCACGCCCCATTGGCTGCCCATGTCCCCCCAATAGAGAATAAACTGGCGGATTGCAGTCGAATCGGATTTGTCAGTAATTTCTGTCATAACAGAAATGTAAGACACTGCATCCCATTTGTCAAGACAAATGGCTCTTCCATTTGGGCGGCTAAGGTTCTTCGTCTTCCACCAAGATCCGCCAGGCATCCCCGTCCAGGTCGTCATACTGATGGCTGTGTAGCGTCCAGACAAAAGCGACCAGCCCACAGGCTGCAAGGATCAAGGAGACCGGGATCAAGATCAAAAGAACATTCATGGTCTCACCTCAACCGCAAAGCATTCAACAGGACGGTGATGGATGACAATGACATCGCTATCGCCGCCGAAAGCGGCGTGGCAAGCCCTGCAATGGCCAATGGGACCGCGATCAGATTGTAAGTGGCGGCGATGCAGAAATTCTCCAGCACGCGGCGGCGGGCACTTTTCGATGTCGCGATTGCCAAGGGCACGCTGCGCAGGCTTTGGCCAAGCAACACCACGTCAGAGGCCGCACGAGAGGCATCAAGGGCAGACGCCGGCGAGATTGATGCATGGGCCAGCGCCAGTGCTGCCGTGTCGTTTAGCCCGTCGCCCACCATCAATACCTTTGCGCCTTGCGCCGAAAGCGCGCGGATGACATCACACTTTTCCATCGGGAGCATGTCTGATCGCGCACTGATCCCGCCCAGTGCCTGAGCGACGCTGTCAACGGGCCCCTCTGCATCGCCTGACAATACCGAGACGTCCATTCCATTGGCCTGCAATAGTTCCACAGCCGTCGCCGCGCCTTCACGCAGGGTTTCGGACATTTGAAGTGCAACTGGCGCGCCTGTCCCAATCCGCAATGCGGGCGATGTAGCGGCGCCAATCCAGTCGCCGCGCCCAAGCTGGACACACTGTCCTTGCCACTGAGCGCTGATGCCTTTTCCCGTGACCTCTTGCACGTCAACCAAAGCCGCAGGCGAAACGTCAGCCGGGATCGCCGCGGCAATTGCGCGCGATACGGGGTGCTGAGAATGTCCTGCGAGGGCAGCCAGAACCGATTGTGCCGACGCGGACAAACTGCCGGGATCAAAGCGGGCTTGGCCTTGGGTCAAGGTCCCGGTCTTGTCAAAAATCACTGTGTCGATTTCCGCCAATCGTTCGATCGCGGTGGCGTCCTTGACCAACAGACCATTGCGGAACAAGCGCCCAGCGGCGGCGGTCATCACGGCAGGCACCGCCAATCCAAGGGCACAAGGGCAAGTGATGATCAAAACGGCAATTGCGATGTTCAGTGCTTTGGCGACATCGCCTGACAGCACGACCCAGCCCACAAAAGTAACAAATGCCAAAAGATGGACAAGCGGCGCATAGATTTGCGCGGCCCTGTCGGCCAGAGCGGTATAGCGGTTTTTGGCCCCTTCGGCAGTTTCAACCATCGCGACCATACGGCGCAGCGTTGTATCCTCGCCCACCGCGGTTACGCGCATTGTGACCGGTGCGCCCAGATTGACCTCTCCCGCTGCGACTTTTGTGCCAGCCCGTGCGATGACCGGTAGGCTTTCACCCGTGAGAAAGGACCGATCAAGCTGGGTCTCACCCTTGATGATTTCGCCGTCGACCGGCGCGCGCATCCCTGTCGCCACCAACAAACGATCCCCCGCGCTAAGATCCGCAACCGCCACTGTTTCTTGACCATTGGCGGTAATGCGCGTGGCCCACGGCAATTCCAACGCGCTCAGTTCTTGTGCTGCGGAACGTGCGGCGATCCGGGTCCGATGGTCCAGATAGCGACCGATCAGCAAAAAGAATGTGAGCGACAGCGCCGCATCAAAATAGACCTGCTCGCTGCCTTGTGCGGTCTCGTACACCGACAGACCGGCAGCAAGGATGATTGCAAGTGAAATTGGGACGTCCATGTTCAAACGGCCAACACGGAGGGCCCGCCACGCCGACCCAAAAAAGATCTGTGCGGAATAGATCAGCGTTGGCACAGCAATCAGGGCTGAAAGCCAATGGAACAGAACACGCGTCGCTTCTGTCGCGCCGGACCAAACGGCGACAGAGAACAACATGACATTCATCATGGCAAACCCGGCGACGGCCAGCCGGGTCAGCAGCTTGCGGCCCTCTGGGTCAGCCTCCACTGCTGACATCATCTGCCCGTCCAATGGCTGCGCGTCATAACCCAAACTGGCAAGCGCCTGCACCATGCGGTCAATCGGGACCCCCGGCGCGCGGATGGCGACGCGTTTGCGGCTTAGGTTCACGCGCGCCTCTTGCACACCGGGAACGGCCATCAAACCCCGCTCGACCGCCCCTATGCAGGCGGCGCAATGAATACCCGGCAAGTGCAAAGAAATGTCCGCCTGTTCGACCGGGGCCAGCGGGCGCTGCGGCGTGGCGATGCACCCCGGACAGGCAGCGATTGGGGCGACATCACTCATTTTTTGACCTGCACGATGATGCGCTGCTGAAAGACAGTTCCGTCGTCTGCCTCGGCGATCAACCGCAGGTTCCAGTTTCCCGGACCTAGGTCTGCGGGGGCCACAAAGACCTGACCGTCATGTTCAAATACCGGAGTGATGTCCTGCGACACATTTGTGGCCCGCCCCAATACGGCGGATGTGATCGTCGGCACCACCGGTCTCCCGTCCTTTTGAATATCAAGGACCAGCACATTGCGATCCAGCCTGGCTGAAACATCCCAGCCCAGCGCCTGCTGAGCCTGCCGATGAGTGTCGAATGCCTGGCTGGCCACGAATGAATTCTTGACCTCCAGCCCCGGAAAGGTCCGCACCGCCTGATAGGCAAGTGTTAGATTCACCGTGATGATCACAGCAAAGCAGCTGGCGATGATGGCAAAGAATTTTCGTCCCGTAAGGGGGCGAGCGACAACATCAGTCATGGGCTGACCTTTCCGTTAAAGCTTGTATCGCGTGATGCACGGGCATCGCTGGCGACATCTTCGACCCAGATCCGCAAATCCGTCCGGTCTTTGGTGGCAGCCGGGTCTTGCGGCCGCGCCGTCACATAAACCCGCTGTTGGGTGGTGCTGTCTGGTGGCACCGTGATGATCCGTTCCGCTTCTCCTTCGAGCGCGAGGCGCAGAACCGCATCCGACCGCAGGGAAATCCGGAACTCGCGCGGCTCGCCCAACTTGTTGCGCAGGCGCAGGACATAGGTGTTGCGTACCGACCCGTCCGATAGCGTGATAAATGTCGGGTTGCGTACCGGCTCAACCGTCAGGTCAATGTCCGAGCGGATGAAAAGCGCAAAGACCAAAGAGGCCCCGATAAGCGACCAAAGGCATGTATAGATGATCGTCCGGGTCCGCAGAATGTGTTGCCAGATCGGACGTGGCGCGTTGCCTGCACGCTCGCGCGGTTCGTCTGCTAGCGCCAGATAATCGATCAAGCCGCGCTCTTTCCCGATCTTGGCCATGATGTCATCGCAGGCATCAATGCAAAGGGCGCATGTGATACATTCCATCTGCTGCCCGTCGCGGATGTCGATGCCCATCGGGCAGACGTTGACGCAGGCCATGCAATCGATGCAATCACCGGTCCCTTCGACCCGTTTCTTGCCGCGCGGCTCGCCACGCCACTCGCGATAGCCGACTGTAAGCGTGTCATCGTCCATCATTGCGCCCTGAATCCGCGGCCAAGGGCACATGTAAATGCAAACCTGTTCGCGCATGAACCCGCCAAAAATAAACGTGGTCGCTGTCAGGATGGCGATGGTGGTGTAGGCAATGGCTGGCGCGTCAAATGTCAAAAGGTTCCGAAACAGCGTCGGCGCGTCGGTAAAGTAAAACACCCACGCACCGCCGGTGGCCACGGAGATCACCAACCAAACCGCCCACTTCGAAAGGCGCAATCGCCATTTGCGCATATCCCACTTGGCATTCCACAGCCGCACACGTGCGTTGCGGTCGCCCTCGATCCAGCGCTCTACCAGTATGAATAGGTCGGTCCAAACTGTCTGCGGACAGGCGTAGCCGCACCAAACCCGCCCCAGCGCCGAGGTGAAAAGAAACAACCCAAGGCCCGCCATGATCAGCAGGCCCGCGACGAAATAAAATTCGTGCGGCCAGATTTCGATCCAGAAGAAATAGAACCGCCGGTTTGCCAAATCGACCAGGACCGCCTGATCCGGCAGCGCCGATCCTCGATCCCAGCGAATCCACGGTGTCAGATAGTAGATGCCCAGCGTGACGGCCATGATCCACCACTTGAACGTCCGAAAGAACCCTTTGACGCGGCGCGGAAAAATTGGCTCCTGCGGGGCATAAAGCGGCTGCGGTGTTTCGGTCATGTCAGGTTCCAGTGCACAGGTTTGACCATTGATAGCCCGCTGTCTGTGGGTCGCCTTTGACCCAGATCAAACCCGCAGGAAATGGTTGGATCCCGCCGCCGCATGGCCTGTGCGCCGCGGCGGCGGGACACATGAACCGACCTGTGCCACCGGTTCATGTGATCCAGTTGGCGCGATTACTCGCCTCCTCCCAACTGGTGAACGTAGGCCGCGACCGCCTTTGTATCCGCTTCGCCCAGACGCTCTCCCCAAGGCGGCATGATGCCAAAACGCGCGTTGCGCACAGTTTCGGTCACGCTGTCGATGTCGCTGCCGTATAACCAGATGGCATCCGTCAGATTGGGCGCGCCCAGATCACGGTTGCCGGTGCCATCTTCGCCATGACAGGCCGAACACTGGTCATAGAATACCTCTGCCCCCGCCGCTGCCATATTCGCATCGTGGTTTTGACCAGCCAGCGCCAGCACATGCTGCACGACGCCGTCGATTTCATCGCGCGCGAGGATATCGCCAAAGGCAGGCATTTCAGACCAGCGCGCGTCAAAATCCGTCTCATTCCTGATGCCGTGACGGATCGTGTAGGCGATGTTTTCAATGTCGCCCCCCCACAGCCAATCATCGTCAAGCAGGTTGGGATACCCCTCCGCACCCGCCGCACCAGAGCCATGGCACTGCGAACACTGCGCGCGGAATACGGCGGCACCGCCAGCGACTGCATAGCGATAGAGCTCTTCGTTCTCGGCAAGCGTGGTCAGGTCAGCGCCGGCGAGTGCGGTCTCAAGTGACGCGTTTTGCTCATCAAACCGGGCAATTTCGGCAGCGACTTCAGCCCGGGTCGAATAGCCGAGCAGACCCGAGGTGGCCCCGGTGATCATCGGCCAGGCCGGATAGGCAATCGTGTAGCCCACGCCCCATATGATCGTCAGATAAAAGCACCAAAGCCACCAGCGCGGCAACGGATTGTTCAATTCCTTGATGCCGTCCCAGTCATGGCCGGTCGTTTCGATGCCGGATGTTTCGTCGATATCTTTGTCGGCCATCTTCACGCCTCCAGATCAAATTTGAACGTCTGCTTGCAGGCACAATCGGGGCAGCCCTTGTCACAAGGCAGCGTGTCATTGCGGAACGGAATGTCAGCTGTGTCGCGGTGCGTGTCGCGGCTGCCCGGGCGGAAGGCCCAGACAATTGTGCCCAGAAAGAACACGGTCAGCGCCAGCAGAACCCAGCTATCTGCAAGTTCACGCAGGAATGAATAGGTTTCCATTTGTTGGCTCCTTTAGCGACTGGCGTCGGGTGTGAAGGTCGAAAAATCGACCAACGTTCCCAGCATTTGCAGATAAGCGATCAGCGCATCCATCTCGGTCAGCTCGGGCTGGCCATCGAAATTGCTGACGACTGCGCCTGGGTAGCGCTCCACCAAGCCATCCCAATCCGCGTCTGGATCGGCCTGCACGGTGAAATCGGCACTGGCCTGTGCGACCATTTCGTCGGTGTAAGGCACGCCGACAAAGCGGTGCGTCTCGACCAGATCCTGCACGTATTCGCCATCGATCACCGTGTCGGCAAGAAAGGCGTACTTCGGCATGATCGATTCCGGCACGACGGACTGCGGGTCTTTGAGGTGATCCACATGCCAAGCGTCCGAATAGCGCCCACCAACACGGGCCATGTCCGGCCCGGTCCGTTTCGACCCCCACTGATGTGGGTGGTCGTACATCGATTCCGCTGCCAGCGAGTAGTGGCCATAACGTTCCACTTCGTCGCGCATCGGGCGGATCATCTGGCTGTGACAGACATAACAACCTTCGCGGATGTAGATGTCACGACCCGTCAGCTCCAGCGGACTGTAGGGGCGCATGCCCTCTACCTTTTCGATTGTGTTTTCTAAGTAGAAGAGCGGTGCAATTTCAACGATCCCGCCGACCGTGACCACAAGGAAAGAGCCGACCAACAGCAGCGTCGGGCTGCGTTCCAGCATTTTGTGTTTGTCGAGAAAAGCCATTGAACTGACCCCTTATTCTGCGGGGACGCCGACGGGGGCGGTGACTTTTGCGCCACCCCAGATCGTCATCCACATATTCCAGGCCATGATCAGCGCGCCGGCCAGATACAGCACCCCGCCCAATCCACGGACCACATACATTGGGAACTTGGCGCTCACCGTGTCGGCGAAGCTGTTCACCAGAAAGCCTTGCGCGTCGACTTCACGCCACATCAGACCTTCCATGATGCCTGTCACCCACATCGAAGACGCGTAGAGAACGATGCCAATCGTCGCGAGCCAGAAGTGCCAGTTGATTGCGGGCAGCGAATACATCTGCGCCCGCCCCCAAAGCTTTGGTGTCAGGAAGTAAAGCGCACCAAAGGTGATCATACCGTTCCAGCCCAGGGCGCCCGAGTGTACGTGACCAATCGTCCAGTCTGTGTAATGCGACAGGCTGTTGACTGCCTTGATCGACATCATCGGACCTTCAAAGGTGGACATGCCGTAGAACGCCAGACTGATGACCATCATCCGGATGATCGGATCGGTGCGCAGTTTGTCCCATGCCCCTTGCAGGGTCATCAGACCGTTGATCATTCCGCCCCAGCTGGGCATCCACAGGATGATCGAGAACACCATCCCCAGCGTGGATGCCCAGTCGGGAAGAGCCGTGTAATGCAGGTGGTGCGGCCCCGCCCAGATATACAGGAAGATCAGCGCCCAGAAGTGGATGATCGACAGCTTGTAGCTGAAAACCGGGCGGCCCGCCTGTTTGGGCACGAAGTAGTACATCATGCCCAGAAAGCCTGCGGTCAGGAAGAAGCCAACAGCGTTATGGCCGTACCACCACTGTGTCATCGCGTCTTGGACACCGGCAAAAACCTGCACCGATTTGCTGCCCCAGATGCTGACAGGAATGCTGATGTTATTGACCACATGCAACATCGCGACGGTGATGATGAACGACAGCAGAAACCAATTGGCGACGTAGATATGCCGCTCTTTGCGGGTAAAAATCGTGCCCATGTAGACGGCCAGAAAGGCGAGCCAGACGATGGTTAGCCAGATGTCGACATACCACTCAGGCTCTGCGTATTCCTTGGACTGCGTGGCCCCCAGCAGATAGCCAGTTGCGGCCAGCACGATGAAAAGGTTGTACCCCCAGAACACAAACCAGGCGAGGTTGCCGCCCCAAAGCCGCGCGCCACAGGTGCGCTGAACGATGTAGAACGACGACATGATTAACGCATTGCCACCAAAGGCAAAAATCACCGCCGAAGTATGCAGCGGGCGAAGCCGTCCAAAGTTGGCATAGGGTTGCGCCCAATCAAGGTTGAGCACTGGAAAGGCCAACTGAAACGCGATGACGACCCCGACCAGAAACCCGATGACGCCCCAAAACCCGGTTGCGATCACACCTGCCCGGACGACACCATCCATGTAGCCAGACGTGTCGACCTTGGGTTGCGGATCATCTGTGCTGCGCAGAACCCAGATAAACATTCCGCCGGCGACTGCCATGATCAGCAGGGCGTGGATCTGATAGGCCAGATCCCGCGCCCAGTTCGCGGCAAGGGCGGCGACAAAGGCCACCAATCCCAACGCCAGCAGTTTCAGATAATTGGACATCTCATACCCCTTCTTCGGGCCAGTCGTTGGCCCCTTTGGTCCGCTTTTGCGTCAGGTTCGGAAGCGTCGCTTTGATCTGTGTCAAATCGACCCGGCATCCTTTGGTGCGATACGTCAAAGACGCGCCAAGCGCGGCGAAAGATGCTGGACCTACAGCATCAGGGAGAGAGAAATGGCGTATCGGTCAATCACCACGGTCATGCATGACCCCGACGACAGCGGCGCGGCGCTTGATTGGGCCATTGCAGCCTGTCGTATCTGGGGCGCACATCTCAATGTGGTCTGTGCCGGGGTCGATCAATCGGACCCTGGCTACTATTACGCTGGCGTGCAAGCCATTGCGATACAAGAGAATCTTAGCCTCGCACAGGACGCGGCGCAGCGGATCGAGGACCGGGTCAAATCCCGGCTGGCGGTTGAGAATATTCTGTGGGACTGCGAAACCGTCACCGTCATGCTGAACGGGTTAGAGCCCTTCATCGCAGATCATAGCCGGTTCTTTGATCTTGCTGTGCTGCCCCTGCCCTATGGCGAAACGCGACGTCGCACAGACGTCACGGTGTTTGAAACCTGCCTCTTTGGTGGCGATATTCCTGTGATCGTGGTGCCGGACAAGGTGGTCTTTGACGCCAATCCTGAAACGATTCTGGTCGGGTGGGACGATGGGGCAGAGGCGCTTTCGGCCTGCCGTGCGGCTTTGCCGCTATTCGCCACAGCGCAGGCGACAGACATATGCATCATCAATCCGCCCGCCGACCGCGCCGACCGCTCTGACCCCGGCGGCAGACTGGCACAGATGATCGCGCGTCACGGCGCCGCGGCATCGATCACCGTCGCCACAAAACGCGGTGACAGCGTAGCCTCAGAGCTGCTGCGCCGGGCAGTAGAACGAGGCGCATCAATGATCGTAATGGGGGCCTACGGCCACTCGCGCCTGCGCGAGGCAATGTTGGGCGGGGCGACACGCGATATTCTGCAAACCACGACGTTGCCGATCATGATGGCGCATTAATCCTCGCCAGCTGCGGCCTTC
Organism: uncultured Paracoccaceae bacterium; assembly: GCA_947493335.1. Lineage (GTDB taxonomy): Bacteria > Pseudomonadota > Alphaproteobacteria > Rhodobacterales > Rhodobacteraceae > CANMYO01. Next base: position 126,818 of record CANLQO010000003.1, read on the forward strand.
AAGGCCTCCAGATCATTGACAGTCACATGCCGGTTGCCTGTCAGCGAGATGAGGCCATCCTTTTTCAGGCCCGAAATCTGGCGGCTCACGGTTTCCAGTGTCAGCCCCAGATAGCTTGCCATCGCGTCGCGTGTCAGTGGCAATTCCAACTGAGGAGGCGCACTGCCGAGTTCAAGGCCCGGCGCGCGGGTCCGCCGCTCCACCAAAAGAATAAATGTCGCGATCTTTTCCCGCGCCGTTTTGCGACCCAGCAAGAACATCCAGTCGCGCGCAGCATCCAACTCGTCCAGCGCCATTTCCAATAACCGTTGCGCGATATGCGGTGTATCCTTCACCAGCTTTTCGAACTGCTGGCGTCGGAAACAGCAAAGTGTCACCTCTGTCACCGCCGAAACATCATAAAGCGCATTTTCACGCCCCGGGCGGCCCAGAAAGTCGGATGGCAGCAAAAGACCAAGTGTCTGGCGTCGGCCATCTTCGGCCAATTGCTCTATTGTTGCGGTGCCGCTGACAACCGAGGCGACAAACTCCAACCGATCTCCCCGCCAGACAATGGGCTGCCCCGCCTCATAGGTCCGGTAGTATTTCATCGCCTCAAGCATCGCCAATTCATCGGCGTCACAACTTGCGCAAACAGCGCGATGCCGGATCGGGCAGGCTTCACATTGAGAGGCGCGGGTGGCAACAGCGACCATGAAGGGTTCCGATCAAATGGCTAAATCCCGACGCTAACCCTAATCTTCTATGACGCCATCTGCAATCAGCCCAATGTGACCCAACCCGCATTGCCTTGGCTCGACCGCACGCAGGCGTCAACAAATCGCATACCATCCAGCCCGGCCTTGATGCCCGGCAAAAGCGTGTCTGCCGGGTCGGTCCCGTTGCGTAAAACGCTCGCCGCCTCCGTGTAGAGCGTCGCAAAAGCCTCCAGATAGCCTTCGGGATGGCCGCCCGGGATACGCGACACCGCAATTGCCGAGTCATTTGCGCCAACTCCGCCGCGCGTCAGCTTTTGGGTCGGTGCGCCGTGGCGCGTAAAGTACAGGTAGTTGGGGTCTTCTTGCCCCCACTCCAACCCCGCTTTGTCGCCGAAAATCCGCAGCCGCAGCCCATTTTCATTTCCGACCGAAACCTGTGAAGCCCAAAGCATTCCCTTTGCCCCACTCTCGTAGCGCAACATGATGTGTGCATTGTCATCCAACTTGCGACCCGGCACGAAACTCGACAGATCGGCCGCAAGATGTGATGGCGTTTGCCCGGTCACAAACTGTGCAAGATTATAGGCATGGGTGCCGATGTCGCCAATTGCGCCGCCTGCTCCTGATTGCTTGGGGTCGGTGCGCCACGCGGCCTGCTTTTGCCCGGTTTCTTCCAGCGCTTCGGTCAACCAGTCCTGAACATATTCGGCCTGCACCACGCGAATCTTACCCAACTCCCCCGCTGCGATCATTGCACGGGCCTGCCGGATCATCGGATAGCCCGTGTAATTATGGGTCAGAATGAATGGCGCGCTTGCGGCGGCCACGACTTTCGCAAGCGCTTCCGCCTCTTCCAGCGACGCGGTCAATGGCTTGTCACAAATGACAGCGATCCCTGCTTCCAGAAAGGCCTTGGTGATTGGCGCATGCAGGTGGTTTGGCGTCACGATACTGACGGCATCAATGCCATCCTCCCGCGCCGCTTCGAATTGCGCCATCTCTGCGTAACTTGCGTAACTGCGATCAGGGGCGATGCCCAACTCCTCGGCAGAGGCATGTGCCCGATCGGGATCAGAGGAAAATGCGCCAGCCACGATCTCCCAATGGCCGTCCAAACGCGCAGCAATCCGATGCACTGCGCCGATAAATGCGCCTTGGCCGCCACCCACCATTCCAAGTTTCAGCATGTCAAATCCCCAGCATCCTCTTGTTCTTTGCCGTGTCAGGCTTTGCCCCTGCAAAATCATCAAAGGCCTTGTCGGTCAATTCGATGATGTGCTCGGCGATAAATGGGGCACCTTCAGCCGCGCCTTGCTGCGGTGATTTCAGACAGCATTCCCATTCCAACACGGCCCAACTGTCGTAGCCATACTGTGCCAGACGCGAGAAAATGCCCTTGAAATCAACCTGCCCATCGCCCAACGACCTGAAGCGGGCGGCGCGCTCTGTCCAACCGGCGTAGCCGGAATAAACACCTTGAGAGGCGGTGGGATTGAACTCCGCGTCTTTGACGTGAAACGCCTTGATCCGGTCATGATAGAGATCGATGAACCCCAGATAGTCCATCTGCTGTAACAGGAAATGGCTGGGATCATAGTTGATCGTTGCGCGCGCGTGTCCGTCCAAAGCATCGACAAACCGTTCGAACGTGGCACCGTCGAACACATCCTCTCCGGGATGGATTTCATAGGCAATATCAACACCCTGATCCTCATAAGCATCCAGGATCGGCCTCCAGCGGCGGGCGAGTTCAGCAAAGGCGTCCTCGATCAATCCCTGCGGGCGCTGCGGCCAGGGATAAAGATAAGGAAAGGCCAACGACCCGGTGAAGCCGACCGTGACATCCAAACCGAGATTGCGAGAGGCTTTGGCCGCCTTCGTCACCTCTCCCACGGCCCATTCCTGCCGGGCCTTGGGGTTGCCGTGCACCGCTTCCGGCGCGAAAGCATCAAAGGCCTCGTCATAGGCTGGATGCACCGCCACCAATTGCCCCTGCAAATGGGTCGACAGCTCTGTGATCTCCACACCAGCATCGGCGCAGATCCCCCTGACTTCATCGCAATAGGTCTGGCTTTCTGCCGCCTTCGTCAGATCAAACAGGCTGGGTATGAATGTCGGGATCTGAACACCCTTATAGCCAAGACCCGCCGCCCATTTTGTGATGTTGTCCAAAGAGTTGAACGGGGCCTCATCCCCTGCAAACTGGGCCAGAAAAATGGCTGGGCCTTTCATACTCGTTCCCATCGTTTAGCTCCTCTCAATGGGTTGCGGCTTGTAGGCAAAACGCGTGAACCGCGCCTCTTTGCCCTGTCCTGTGATATCAAAGGCAACCATGCCGACAAAGGCACCGGTGAACGAGGCATGCTCGCCCCGTCCACCTTCATCGCTGATGATATGTGCTGGCAACGCTGGTCCCAATGGTTGCGGGTCAGCATCATCCTGCGCCCAATAGTACTGCTGCGTCGGGCCCCTCACGTCGACGGTCAAATGCACCGGGCCATCGTTGATCGGCACAGGATGCGACAAAGGGAAGGTCAGCGCCCCATCAGGGAAATCGCCCAAACAGGACATGAGGGTCAGCACGCGCCCGATGCCCGGCTCTTGCGTGACCAGAGCCGCATGGAACTTGAAGCGATTGTAGTAGGTGATCAGCCCGGCAGCTTGCTGGTAGGTGTCAGGAGCAAAATCCACAGTGGTTTCAGCACGATAAGCGAGGTGTTCTTGCCGGCGCGCGACCATTGCCTGCTCAAACCAACTGCCGATGCTTTCACGTCCGATTAGCGTCAACGCACCGTATGAGACGCGAAAAATGCGATCAGGTTCCGGCGTGCGCAGCCATTGAAACTCTGGCGGCAGAATCTCGAAACTGTCATGAACCGCTGCGAAATCCGTACGTGGAGACGCCTCGGTTGCAATGCGTTCAGGCGGTAAAAGCCCGCCAACTTCCAGATAAAGCCAATCGTCTCGCCAGACACAGCGCGCAATCCCGGTTTCACGACCGCAGGGACAATAGCGACCATTGCCCTTTTCATCCTTGATGGGTCGACCCATCAGAAACGTGTGCCACGGGCTTCCGTCTTCGGCCTCGACGTATTGGCCATGCCCCGTGCGCTGCACCGAATGATCCGGTGCGCCTTTGGTGGACATTACATGAAGATCGGGATGGTTCTCGTACGGTCCCCAAATATCCCGCGAGCGTGCCAAGGTGACAGCATGGTCATAACCGGTCCCGCCTTCGGCCGTGGTCAGGTAGTACCAGCCATTGCGTTTGAAAATATGCGGTGCCTCTGTCAGGCCGCGCGCAGTGCCGGGATAGATGTTCTTGATCGGCCCCGTCAGCCCGCCCGCCTCAGACCACTCCTGCAGCAAAATACCGTCAAAGCTGTCATGCACCGGGTTGCCGCCGGTGCCCGACCCGCGGTGGTTCCATTGCATGTTCATGAAGTACTTGCGCCCGTCATCATCGTGAAAAAGCGAGGGATCAAAACCAGAGGAATTCACATAGATCGGGTCGGACCATTCCCCATCTATGGTGTCGCAAGAGACGATGTAATTAGGGGCGTCCTTAAACGCGCCATCCAGTCGTTTCACATCCGTGTACACCAACCAAAACCGACCGTCAGCATGGCTCAGGCACGGGGCCCAAATACCACAGCTGTCGGGGTTACCGCGCATGTCCAATTGTGTGGCACGGTTCAGCGGACGGCTGGCCAGTGTCCAGTTCGCAAGATCCGTCGAATGATGAATCTGGACGCCGGGATACCACTCAAACGTTGATGTCGCGATATAATAGTCCGACCCAACCCGGCAGAACGACGGATCGGGGTTGAAGCCGGGAAGGATCGGATTTGTGATCATTTCAACAGCGCCTGCGCCTCTGCGATACCCAGCGGCGCAGGTTTTGTGCACGTGGTCGACATATCGACAAAGGCACCGACTTCTCCCGATTTCAGGATCGATGTCATCACGTCCGTTGCGTGAACGGCCAATGCCACGTCACAACGATGTGGCCGCCCCTCGGCGATGCCTGCAACCATGTCGGCAAGACCCGCGCAGCGGTAATTGGCCCGGCCATCATCGTTGATGACGCCAAAGGGGTGATCCCATGGCATGACCGGCTGCATTTCGCCGTTCTCATCGGATTGGTGCAAGTCACCACCAAAGAAGTTGGGGTCAGGTACGTAAAGCGTGCCATCCGCGCCGTAAATCTCCATGTTCTGGTGATCATGGGCGGTCACGTCCCAACTGGTCGACAAGGTGATCGTTGCACCCTGTTCAAACTCCAGCAACGCATGGATGTTGGTCGGGGTTTTGACCGGCACCGTTTCACCGTTTCGTGGTCCGTTCGAAATCGTGCGCTCTGATCGTGCCGCAGAGGTCAATGCCGCGACACGTTTCACCGGACCCAGCAATTGGATCAGGTTGGTGACATAGTATGGGCCGATGTCCAAGACAGGTCCCGCACCGGGCAAGAAGAAGAAGTCCGGGTTTGGATGCCAATGCTCCATCCCCTTCGACATCACATGCGCGGTGCCGGCGACGACCTTGCCGATCTCACCCGCGTCAATGATCTTGCGGGCTTGCTGGTGGGCCCCGCCAAGGAAGGTGTCAGGTGCAGAGCCAACCCGCAAACCACTGTCATCACACAGCTTTTGCATCGCCTTTGCCTGATCCAGCGTCAGAACCAAGGGCTTTTCGGAATAGGCGTGTTTGCCAGCATTCAGGATCGCGCAGGTCACATCAAAATGCGCGTCCGGGATCGTGAGGTTGATGATGACGTCGATGTCGTCGCTGGCCAGCAAGGCATCTACTGTGCGCGCATCAACCCCAAACTCTGCCGCGCGGGCCTCTGCTGCCGCCTTGTTCATGTCAGCAACGGCCACGATATCAACGCCCTTGAACATGGGACCAAGGCGTAGATACGCCGCCGAGATATTGCCGCAGCCGATAATACCGATGTTCATTTTGTCTATCCTTTATAGTGCCTTGGCATGCGCGAGCGATACGCGCGCAAAGCGTTCGTCGTCTGATGGATTGTCATGTTCAATCACGAAATGGGCCGTTCCATTTGCCCGCAATGCGGTCAGAAGAGCGCCCCAGTCGATGGTTCCTTCACCAAGATCGGCCCAGCCGTCTTCTGCTGTGTTGGCCCCCTCAGGTGCGCGGTCTTTTACATGCGCGGCGGTGATACGACTGCCGTATTTTGCGATTGTGTCCAATGGGTTGGCCCCCGCAACAACGGCCCAGGCGACATCAAATTCAAAGGACAAATCATTGCCCTCCAGCATCCCATCGATCGGCAATGTACCATCGGGCAGCGGTCGAAATTCGAAGTCGTGATTGTGCCAGCCAAACGTCAGACCCGCCTCTTTGAAAGGCGCACCAATTGTCGCCAACTGGCGTCCAAAATCAGCCCAACCTTCCGCGTCGGCCGGACGATCTTCCGGCATCAGGAAAGGGCAATAAATCCCGGTAATGCCAAGGGCTTGCGCGATTTTCAGCACGCCATCTGGATCGGTGGACAATTGTGGTAGCCCAAAGTGACCTGAAGGCATTTTCAATCCGGTTTCGTCCAAGGCTGCTTTGGTCGCGGCGACGGCCTCAGGATCGGCATAGAGCGCGCCATAACCCTCGACACCTGTGTAACCGATGTCGGCCACCATGCGCAGCGTCTTGTCCATCGGACCAAAGTTGCGAGAACAGTAAAGCTGATAGGAAAAGTCTGCCATTTCAAGTCCTTAGTATGTGGCGCTGTGCAAGTCGCGCAGCGTGAATTGCGGGGATTGTGAGGGGTCCTCTGGCGTGAACGTCAGTGTCGCGGTGTGATCAGGGCCAAGGTGAATCGCGTTGGTGTCGAACCGACCGGGGATGTCGGCCTCTGCCGTCACGAAGAAAGCCATGTTCTGCGCAGTGATCGTGAGGAAGTGCTGTCCATTCTCTTGTCGAGTGTCATAAGACACGCTGGGGGATAAGAGGTTGTAATGCTTATAAGGTTTCGGGGCAAAGACGTCCCCACCCTTGGCCCCATTCGATGCCGTCCAGCCAAAAGTGAGCATCTCTTGATCACCGACGCCCAATCCACTCAGAACGGTTTCAGCTGCCGCCCCAATGACGGCCTTTCCGGACGCCAGTTCACGCGCTTTTCCTGCCATATCAGTGGCATAGGCCGTGACTGAGACCTCAACTGCCTCCGCGGTGTCATTTATGGCCCGCAACGTCAGTGTGTCACCCTCTGGAACGGCCACGACGCTGACCGGCGCGTTGAAGCTAGCGCTCAGATAATGCAGGATTTTCCAGCCTCCACCATAGTCAAGCGAGGCCCAGCTTGCCACTGGCCAGGTGTCGTTCAACTGCCAGACCAATGTCCCCATGCAATGGGGTTTGAGGGACCGCCATTGGGTGACGGCCGTCTTGATGGCCAACGCTTGCTGGACTTGGCTGAGGTAGACGAAGTCATTGAAATCATTTGGGAAACGGAAGTATCGGAACATGGTTTCCGCAATCCGTGCATTTCCGCCCTCGTTCTTTTGATGGCTCTCCATCACTGGTGCAGCGATGTTGAAATCCGATGGCGCTGCAAAGGCGCGAATTTGATCCAACGATGGGTAGCTTTGGAATCCAAATTCTGAGCAAAAACGAGGGCTTACGTCCCTATAGTGGTCAAAGTCACGGCCTTCGTGCCAAACCGACCAGAAATGCATATCGCCCGATGAATCATCATGCCAGGCATCACCAAAGGACAGCGGTCCGGGTGACGGGGAAGAGGGCCACCAGTTGGCATCAGGGACAAGATCAAGGAGTTCCGTTTCAATACAACGGTTTAGACGATCATAGTTAACAAGGTAGCGATCCCGGTCGGCGATGGATTCATCATACCAGGTTAAGGCCCCGACGAGTTCGTTGTCGCCGCACCAAAGTGCGATACAGGCATGGTGGTGCATCCGGGCGACGTTGTCGCGCACCTCAGCCCGCACCTCGGAAAGGTAAGCGTTATCAGAAGGATAAAGGTTACAGGCAAACATGAAATCCTGCCAAACCAACAGCCCAAGTTCATCACAGGTGTCATAGAAAGATGTCGGCTCATACCGGCCGCCACCCCAGATCCGGACCATATTCATGTGCGCGTCGACGGCTGATTGCAGAAAACGCCGCGTGCGGTCCTCAGTTATCCGGCCCGGCAGCGCGTCTGCGGGAATCCAATTTGCCCCTTTGCAAAACACATCGCGGCCATTGATGCGGAGCTTAAACCCAAGCCCTGCCTCATCTTTTTCGGTCACAAGCTCCATCTGGCGCAGACCGATGCGGCGCGTCGCTTCTGCCCCGCCGGCATTAACCTTCAGATCGTAAAGCGGCTGATCGCCCTGCCCCGCGGGCCACCACAAACGGGGTGCCACAACCTGTACACGGACCGTACACAAACCGTGCACAACCTGTGCTGACAAAGTCTCACCGGCAAATTCGAAGTTTACCGTTCCTTCATGATTGCTCACATGGGCCGTGAAGGTCACGGCGACGCCATCGCTATGGTCTTGGGCGACCATGATCCGGTCGATCCGGGGCGTGTCAGAGCGTTCGATCCGCAGCGCGCCGTAGATCCCAAACGGCGCCAAAGCGATGTTCCAATCCCACCCGAAATCGCAGGCCGGTTTGCGGATGAAATTGCCGTAAGGGATCGGGCAATTGTCTGACCACGGGATTGGGAATGGATGGGCGTCTGACTTGGCCTTGCCCGCCACAACCGGAGAGTGGAACGTGACGCTGATCGTGTTTGTGCCAACGATGGCCGCCTTAGCCAGTGAAACGCGGTAGATGCGAAATGCGTTCTCGGTTTCGAGCACAACCACGTTGTTGATCCGGACCGTGACAATGGTGTCGACCTCTGACAGGACCAGATCGACGTTGACGTCTTCAAGTTCAAAGGTCCGGGTCGCGGTCCAGTCGCGTTCACAAATCCAGCGCAGATCGTATTCGTTCCGGCCCCAGTAGGGGTCCGGAATCAGACCGGCATCATACAGCGCCGTGATCCCGTCGCCGGGCAGCGACAAGTCACACGTGTAGTCGCCACTTGCGTCCGCAAGTGACCATATGCCGGACAAATTCAGCATCAGAGCCGCAGTTCCGATTTCTTGTCAAAGAGCGATGCGCGCGATGGGTCGATACCGATGGCAAGGGTTTCCCCGGTCATGACACGCGCCTGACCATCCATGCGGATTCGCAGAGAATGGTTGCCCATTTTGCCGTAGACCAACGTGTCAGAGCCCATCGGCTCAACCAGATCAACGACAACTTCGTATTGCAGTGGCGCACCAGAGACGAGCTCACCGGTAATGATATGCTCGGGCCTGATCCCGATCACCGCAGGGCGGTCGGCGGTTTGCGGATCGACCCATTCGTAGCCAGTCATTGGCATGACCATATCATCGACCTTGAACGATCCGTTTTCGAGCGTGCCTTCGAGGAAGTTCATCGACGGCGAGCCGATGAAGTCGGCGACATAGAGGTTTTGCGGGCGGTTGTAGATCTCATCAGGGCTGCCCAACTGCATGATCAGCCCACCCTTCATGATCGCGATCCGGTCGGCGAGTGTCATCGCCTCGACCTGATCGTGGGTCACGTAGATCATCGTGTTTTCAAGCTGCTGGTGCAGGCGCTTGAGCTCAACCCGCAGATCTGCCCGCAGCTTGGCATCAAGGTTTGAGAGGGGCTCGTCAAAAAGGAAAACATCCACGTCCCGAACAAGCGCCCGGCCAATGGCGACACGCTGGCGCTGACCACCTGAAAGCGCACCGGGCTTACGGTTCAGCAGTGGCTCAATCTGCAGGATCTCGGCGGCGCGGGCCACGCGCTCTTCGATTTCAGCCTTGGGGAACTTGGCATTCTTGAGACCGAATGACAGGTTCCCCTTTACCGTCATCTGCGGGTAAAGCGCGTAGGATTGGAACACCATGCCGATGCCGCGGTCCGACGGTTCGGCCCAAGTGACGTTCTTCCCCTTGATGTGGATTTGGCCGTCAGTCACTTCGAGCAAACCCGCAATACAGTTCAGCAGGGTGGATTTGCCGCAGCCCGAGGATCCGAGCAGGACCAGAAACTCACCTTCGAAGATATCAAGGTTGAGGTTCTTGAGGACTTTGACCGCACCAAAGGCAAGGTCGAGATTCTTGATTTCAACAGAGTGGGTCATGGGTCAGCCTTTTACTGCGCCAGCGGCGATGCCACGGACAAAGAGCTTGCCAGAGGCAAAGTAGATAACGAGAGGCACAAGGCCGGTGAGAAGGGTCGCGGCCATGTTGACGTTGTATTCCTTCACGCCCTGTACCGAGTTCACGATGTTGTTGAGTTGCACGGTCATCGGATATGTTTCCGGCTTGGTGTAGATGACGCCAAACAGGAAATCGTTCCAGATACCCGTGACCTGAAGGATCATCGCGACAACAAAGATGGGCAGCGACATTGGCAGCATGATGCGGAAATAGATGCCCCAGAACCCTGCCCCATCGACGCGAGCGGCCTTGAACAGCTCTTCCGGCACCGAGGTGAAATAGTTGCGGAAGAGCAAGGTCAGAATTGGCATGCCAAAGATCGTGTGCACGATGACGAGACCGGACAAGGAGCCCATTAGACGGAAGGCGGATGCGTCTTCGTTGAAAATCCGCAGAAACCACGTGATGCCATCGCCACTTTCGCGCAAGAGGATCACGATAGGATAGATCATCACCTGATAAGGGATGAAGGCGCCGAATATCAGGATGGTGAAAAAGACCTCTGACCCTTTGAAACGCCAGTTTGCCAGTGCATAGCCATTCACCGAAGCAATCGCGATTGAGATGATGACCGAGGGGATCAGGATCCAGACAGAGTTAGAGAACCCGCGGCTCAGGCCTTCGCAGTTGATGCCGGTACAGGCCTCTGACCAGGCTTTGACCCATGGCTCAAACGTGACTTCGACCGGCGGCGCAAAGATGTTGCCAAGGCGCACCTCTGGCATGCCTTTGAGCGATGTGACGATCATCACATAAAGCGGAAGCAAGTAGTACATACAGACGACCAGAAGGGTGCCGTAGATGATGATATTGGTGCTGGAAAAAGCCTTTTTCGGCTTTGGTCCACGGGGGCCGGTCATGGCGGCGTTCACGGTAGCATCAGCCATTTTTCTTGCCTCCGAATTCGAGATAGGCCCAAGGGATCAACACGACCAAGACGCTGAGCAGCATCATCGTTGATGCGGCAAAGCCAAGGCCAAGGTTCTGGGCTTGAAACATCTTTTCAATCACGTATTTGGCGGGCACTTCGGATGCGATACCGGGCCCCCCGGACGTTTGCGCAACGACAAGGTCATAGACCTTGATGATCCCAGACGAGATGATCACCAGCGCTGTGACAAAGACCGGGCGCATCATCGGTATCACGATGAAGATGTAGGTTTTCCAAGTGGGGATGCCTTCGACGCGGGAGGCTTTCCAGATGTCCTCATCAATGCCGCGCATGCCCGCCAGCAGCAGGACCATCACAAAGCCGGAGCCTTGCCAGATGCCCGCAATCAGGATCCCGAAGATGACAATCTCGGGGTTGTTGAGCGGGTCGAAGGTAAAGCTTTCCCAGCCCCATTGGCGCACAACGTTTTGCAACCCAAGAGACGGGTTCAGGATCCACTGCCACGCCAGCCCGGTCACAACGAAGGACAGCGCAAAGGGGTACAGGATGATCGTACGGATCGTATTTTCGAACCGGATCTTGCGGTCCAACAGGGCGGCAAGGACAAAGCCGATGGTTAAGGACAGGATCAGAGAACAAGCGCCATAAATCGCGAGGTTCTCAATCGAGATCAGCCAGCGGTTTTCACCCCAAAGCCGTTCGTAGTTGTCCAGCCCCACCCATTTTTCCGGCGCGGGCAAAAGACGCGAGCGGGTGAACGAATGATAGATCGTCCAGATCGTGCACCCGATGAACACCACCACCGCGGTGAAGATCATCGGTATCGACGCGATCTTGGCCGACATGTTTCGGAAAAGGCGGGATGGGCGTTTCGCCCCTGCCCCACCTGTGTCAGTCACCGCCATGATGTTCCCCCGTGGCTGTGGATTTCCCTTGAGGCTATGCCAAAAGACCCCACCCCTGCGAGGTTTTTAGGAATAGCGAAAAGGCGTGAATTGCGACTTCCTTATCGGGGCCGCGGCACATGGCCACGGCCCCAACAGGAGGAGTAACTTAGTCAGCGGACGCGATGATATCGGCGTAGCGCTGCTGTGCGTCGGCTGCCGTGATCGACGGATCGTTCCAGAATTCGACCATCAGGTCTTCCAGCTGGGCCGAGGTGTCGGGCGACAGTGTCTGGTTGCCATCGGGCAGGATGTTGCCTGCGGCAAGGATTTCCAGACCTTTCTTCATGCAGTCGTTGGCGGCCATCAGGTCGATGTCGCCACGGATCGGCAAGGAGCCTTTGGCAAGGTTAAAGGCAACCTGGACTTCAGGGCTCAACAGCAGGGCTGCAAGCTCTTTCTGGGCTGCCTCGACTTCCGGATCGTCCTGAACGGGGAAGTAGAATGCGTCACCACCGGTTGAGATGACTTCGTTCACACCCAGACCCGGAAGGCAGGTGTAATCTTCGCCTGCAACCTGACCGGCCACCTGGAATTCACCCTGCGCCCAGTCACCCATGATCTGTGCACCAGCCTGGCCGGTGATCACGAGGTTGGTGGCCTGGTTCCAGTCCTGCACGTTCGAATTCGCAGCAAAAGCACGCGCATTGGCGGCGGCTTCGAACACTTTTGTGTACTCCGGGCCCATGACGGCATCGGGGTTCTTGTCGACGGTCACCTGGCTCCAGGCGTCAACACCGGCAATCGCGACGGCCATAACGCCGAAAGCGCCAGAAGACTGCCAAGGCTGCTGACCCATGGCGAGCGGAATTTTACCAGCCGCTTCAAGTGCAGGCGCAGAAGCCACGAATTCGTCCCAGTTCGTGGGAACATCGGTGCCAGCATCGGCATAGGCCTGATGGCTGAGCCAGATCCACTGCCACGAGTGAATGTTAACGGGTGCGCAATAGATGCGGCCGTCGACGGTGCAGCTATCAAGCAAGGATGAGGGGTTCACGATGTCCTTCCAGCCCTCGGCTTCGGCAACATCAGTCAGGTCCAGCAGCAGGCCAGCCTCGATCAGTTCTTCGGCCTGACGACCATGGTTGAGCTGTGTCGCCCCCATTGGGTCGCCGCCCAGAATACGCGAAATGATGATTGGACGCGCTGTACCACCGGAACCGGCAATCGCGCCGTCAACCCAGGTATGCTCGGTCGCATCAAACGCCTTTGCAAATTCCGAAACGGCAGCCGCTTCACCACCGGATGTCCACCAGTGTGTGACCTCCAGTTCGACAGCGGACACAGATGACGCTGCCACAATGGCAGACGCCGACAACAGTTTTGTTGTGAGTTTCACGATTTCAACCTCCCTGACTAAATCGTTGTAGAAAATCCTATAACGTTTTAGTCTCATCTGACAACGGATTAATTTAGCGCTAACGAAATCCGAGATACCGCCCTTTAAACAAAGGGGTTAATACGCCGGAGGGGAGACGGCAGAGGTCATGACGACAAAAGACGAAACCACCAAATCAACGCCAAGTGATTCGGAAAAGACGCGCCAGACGCGCAAGCAACCGACGCTAAAAACCATCGCCGGATTGACCGGACTTGCCGTGCCGACAGTCAGCCGCGCTTTGGGCGGAGCGTCCGATATCAGTCTTGCAACCCGCGCCCGTGTGCGCGCCGTGGCTGATGAGATCGGCTATGTGCCGAACCGCGCGGGCGTGCGCCTGCGCACGGGACGCACGAACGTGATTGCGCTGGTCCTTTCAACAGAACACGAGGTGATGAACCACACTGCAAAGCTGATTTCGTCGGTAGCGTCAGGGCTGCGGGACACCCCGTTTCATCTCAACATCACGCCCTACTTTGGGGACGAGGACCCGATGAAGCCGATCCGTTACATCGTCGAGACCCGCTCTGCCGATGCAGTGATTTTCAACCAGACCCGCCCCGAGGACCCGCGTGTCGCGTATCTTCGCAGTGTCGGATTTCCATTTGCGACACATGGACGAACGATCTGGGCCGAGGAACACGCCTACTATGATTATGACAATGCGGCTTTTGGCGCGTTGGGCGTTGCCGAACTGGCAAAACGTGGCAGGCAGGACATTCTGCTTGTCGCCCCCCCGACAGAGCAACGTTATGGTCAGGATATGATCGACGGCGCGATGACCTCCGGACAGGCCCTTGGCGTGAACGTCCAGGTTCTGTCTGGCGCCACAAGTGACAACGCCATGCAGCAGACTGAGGCCGCGATCGACAGCTATATTGCAGCAGGAAAACCTGTTGATGGTTTGATCTGCGGGTCCAACAGCAGCAGCATTGCAGCAATGTCGTCTGTCGAAAACGCCGGGTTGGTCCTGGGCGACACGGTCGATCTTTTTAGCAAAGAAGCGATTCCAATTCTCAAGCGGATCAGACCATCCATCCTGACCGTGCATGAAGACGTTGCAGAGACAGGTGTCTTTCTGGCCAAAGCGGCCATGACGGCGGTGCTGACGCCGAAAGAACCGCCAATGCAGTTTCTGGAAGTACCAACGTCAGCATCGCTCACGCAGTACTGACACCTCTCCGCATACCACTGTGCACAAAAGGCTTGCCGGGAACCAAAAGCGGGACTAACGTCCGCGCCACACGACGGGAGAACCGGTTCATCCGGTGCCGAAGGCGCAACCGCCCCGGAAACGCTCAGGCCAAAGGACCGTCGCGGAAGACAAGACTCTGGAGAGTGGCCCATTGGGCCCGCCGAAGGGATAACGATCTCAGGCGAAAGGACAGAGGGGGCATCACGCGACGCGATATGCGTCGTCATGTGGTGCCCAATGATCGCAGGATCTGACGGGCCCGGACAAGGGGAACGGGATGAGCGATCAAAAACACACGCCGCTTTATGATCTGCATGTAGAACTTGGTGCCAAGATGGTGCCCTTTGCTGGCTATGCCATGCCGGTCCAATACGGGCTTGGTGTGCTGAAAGAGCATTTGCACTGCCGTGCCAAGGCCGGGCTTTTTGACGTCAGTCACATGGGCCAGGTCAAGCTGGTCGGCGATGATGCGGCCACAGCAATGGAAACATTGGTGCCAGTGGATGTCGCGGGGCTTGCTGAAGGGCGGCAGCGCTATGGGTTCTTCACGAATGACGCAGGCGGGATCACCGACGACCTGATGCTTGCCAATCGAGGCGACCACATCTTTGTGGTGGTCAACGCCGCCTGTAAAGAGGCTGACATCGCTCATTTGCGTTCGGGTCTCAGAGGTGTTGACGTGATCGAGGTAACTGACCGCGCCCTGCTGGCGCTGCAAGGCCCGGCGGCAGAGGCCGTGCTGGCCGGGTTGAACCCGGCGGTGGCCGATATGGCCTTTATGGATGTCGCGACCGTCACGCTGAACGGCGCGGAATGCTGGGTGTCACGGTCAGGCTATACCGGCGAGGACGGCTATGAGATCTCGGTGCCGCAGGCGGCCGCGGTCGATTTGGCCAAAGCTCTTTTGGCACAAGATGATGTTGAACCGATTGGATTGGGCGCACGCGACAGTCTGCGGTTAGAAGGCGGGCTATGCCTTTACGGTCACGACATTGATGGCACCACCACACCGATTGAGGCGGGTTTGACCTGGGCCATACAGAAGGTGCGCCGCAGCGGTGGGGACCGTGCAGGCGGATTTCCCGGCGCAGATGTGATTTTGGCGCAACTTGCCGAAGGTGCGCCGCGCAAACGGGTTGGACTGCGTCCCGAGGGCCGCGCACCCATGCGCGAAGGTGTCGTTCTGTTTGCCGATGCTGACGCGACTGACCCGATTGGAAAAGTGACATCCGGCGGCTTCGGCCCCACTGTCGGTGGCCCCGTCGCCATGGGCTATGTGGATGCTGCTCATGCCGCAAAAGACACCGTGGTTTTTGGCGAATTGCGCGGCAAACGCCTGCCACTCACTGTCGCCGCCCTGCCCTTTACCCCCGCGAACTTCAAACGCTAAGCAACGGAGAAAGATCATGAAATTCACCGAAGAACACGAATGGCTGCGTGTCGAAGACGACCATGTGGTCGTCGGCATTACGGAACATGCCGCCACACAACTGGGCGATATCGTCTTTGTCGAACTGCCCGAGGTCGGCACCGAAGTTGTCGTCGATGACGAGGCGGTGGTGATTGAAAGTGTGAAAGCCGCCTCCGACATCCTTGCCCCGCTGGATGGTGAAATCATCGAGGTGAACGAGGCGCTGGCCGACAACCCCGGTCTGGTGAACGAAGACCCCATGGGCGACGGCTGGTTCTTCAAGATCAAGGCCAGCGATCTGTCCAAAATGGACGAATACCTTGACGAAGCCGCTTACAAAGAACTGGTGGAGTGATCCCATGACCTTCAAGCCGACAGACTATCTGCCCTACGACTTTGCCAACCGCCGCCACATCGGCCCTTCGCCCACCGAGATGGACGAAATGCTGAAGGTGGTTCAGGCCGATAGTCTGGCGGCGCTGATCGATGACACGCTGCCAAAAGGCATTCGTCAGAAAGACCCTCTCGATTTCGGCAAACCGAAGTCAGAGCGCGAGTTGTTGCACCACATGCGGGTGACGGCCTCTAAGAACAAGGTGCTGACCAGCCTGATCGGCCAGGGCTATCACGGCACAATCACCCCGCCCGCGATCCAGCGGAACATCCTTGAAAACCCCGCGTGGTACACCGCCTACACGCCCTATCAGCCCGAAATTTCTCAAGGCAGGCTAGAGGCTCTTTTGAACTTCCAGACCATGGTCAGCGACTTAACCGGGCTTGAGATTGCCAATGCGTCCCTTCTAGATGAGGCGACGGCCTGCGCTGAGGCCATGACCATGGCGCAACGCGTAGCCAAGTCAAAGGCAACCGCATTCTTTGTCGATGAAAATTGCCACCCGCAGAACATTGCTGTCATTCAGACCCGCGCCGCGCCCTTGGGAATCGAGGTGATCGTTGGCAACCCGGATGATCTGGACGCGAGCGCCGTTTTCGGGGCGATCTTTCAATATCCGGGCACCTTTGGGCACCTGCGCGACTTCACGGATCAGATCGCGGCGCTGCACGACAACAAGGCCATCGGCGTGATTTCTGCTGACCCGCTATCGCTGACATTGCTGAAGGAACCCGGCGCCATGGGTGCTGATATTGCCGTGGGCACAACGCAACGGTTTGGCGTGCCTGTGGGATATGGCGGGCCGCACGCGGCCTATATGGCGACGAAACAGCAATACGCGCGCAACATGCCGGGACGGATTGTGGGCGTGTCCGTCGACAGCCACGGCAACCGTGCTTACCGGCTGTCGCTGCAAACCCGCGAACAACATATCCGCCGCGAAAAGGCCACGTCGAACGTTTGCACCGCGCAAGCGTTGCTTGCCGTCATGGCTGGATTTTATGCGGTTTTCCACGGCCCAGAGGGGCTCAAGGCCATTGCCCAGCGCATTCACCGCAAGACGGTCCGCCTCGCGCGGGGTCTCGAAGAAGCCGGGTTCAAGGTCGAGCCGGAGGCGTTTTTCGATACGATCACCGTCGACGTGGGCCTTTTGCAGCGCGGCGTGATGCAGGCGGCTGTGAACGAGGGTGTGAACCTGCGCCGCGTCGGCAAAACCAAAGTGGGGATCACGCTTGACGAATACTGCCGTCCGGCAACAATCAAGAAGGTTTGGCGCGCCTTTGGCATCACCGAGCGCGACACGGGACTGACGGCGGAATACCGGATGCCCGATGCGCTTGTCCGTCAGTCGGCATATCTGACGCACCCGGTCTTTCATATGAACCGGGCCGAGACCGAGATGATGCGCTACATGCGCCGTCTGGCGGATCGGGATCTTGCACTGGATCGCGCGATGATCCCGCTGGGGTCATGCACGATGAAGCTGAATTCAGCGGCTGAGATGATGCCGGTCAGTTGGCGCGACTTTTCGCTTTTGCATCCCTATTGCCCCAAGGATCAGGCCGAGGGCTATCAGGAAATGATCGCGGATCTGAGTGCAAAACTGTGCGATATTACCGGATATGCGGCGATTTCGATGCAGCCCAACTCTGGCGCGCAGGGCGAATATGCGGGCCTTTTGACGATCTCCGCCTATCACCGCGCCCAAGGCCAAGGGCACCGCAATGTCTGCCTGATCCCGATGAGCGCGCATGGCACGAACCCAGCCAGCGCCCAGATGGTGGGCTGGAAGGTTGTTGCGGTGAAGTCTGCGGACAATGGCGACATTGATCTGGAAGACTTCCGCGCAAAGGCGGAACAACACGCCGACAACCTTGCAGGCTGCATGATCACCTACCCGTCAACCCATGGGGTTTTTGAGGAGACCGTGACTGAGGTTTGCAAGATCACGCACGACCACGGCGGGCAGGTCTATATCGACGGGGCAAATATGAACGCGATGGTCGGCCTGTCCCGCCCCGGTGATCTGGGCGGCGATGTCAGCCACCTCAACCTGCACAAGACTTTTTGCATCCCCCACGGCGGCGGGGGCCCCGGCATGGGGCCGATTGGGGTAAAGGAACACCTGGTGCCACATCTGCCAGGCGATCCCAACAATGGTGAGGGCGCGGTATCGGCCGCCGCATACGGCTCTCCCTCGCTTTTGCCGATTTCATGGGCCTATTGCCTGATGATGGGCGGTGAAGGGCTGACGCAGGCGACACGTGTTGCGATCCTGAACGCCAACTACATCGCGGCGCGGCTGAATGGTGCCTATGACGTACTTTATAAGGGGCCAACGGGTCGCGTCGCACATGAGTGCATCATCGACACCCGACCTTTTGCCGAACATGGGGTGACGGTGGATGATATCGCCAAGCGCCTGATCGACTGCGGTTTCCACGCGCCGACAATGTCTTGGCCGGTGGCAGGTACGCTGATGATCGAGCCCACCGAAAGCGAAAACAAGGCAGAGCTTGACCGCTTCTGCGATGCCATGCTGGCCATTCGGGCAGAGATTGACGAAGTGGCCGCGGGCCGTGTCGACTATGCCCAAAGCCCGCTGCACAACGCGCCGCACACCATGGAGGACCTCGTGCGTGACTGGGACCGGCCTTACAGCCGGGAACAGGGTTGTTTTCCGCCGGGCGCGTTCCGGGTGGACAAGTACTGGCCACCGGTCAACCGGGTCGACAACGTCTTTGGGGACCGCAATCTGGTGTGTTCCTGTCCGCCAATGGACGACTATGCCGCAGCGGCCGAATAGCCGCCGGCGACGCGATCTGATCTCAGCCGGGGGAACCGGCTGAGATATAGGCGGTTTTGACAGTGGTGTAGAATTCCGCTGCCGCCTTGCCCTGCTCGCGCGGGCCATAAGAACTATCGCCGCGCCCGCCAAACGGCACGTGATAATCGGTGCCAGCGGTGGGCAGGTTGACGGTAACAACGCCTGTTTGCGCGTTGCGGCGGAAGTGGTTCGCGCGCGCAAGCGAAGTCGTCACGATACCGGACGTCAGGCCAAAGTTGGTGTCGTTCAACGTGGCCAAAGCTTCATCGTAGCTGTCGACCTTGATGACCGCGGCCAGCGGAGCAAACATCTCTTCGCGGTTAATCCGCATGGCATTGTTGGTGCCAACAAAAAGACCGGGGGTCATGTAATAGCCCTTGGTTGGCATCTCGATCTCTTTGCCACCGCAGACCAGCTCGGCCCCTTCGGACTTGCCCAGATCGACGTAGCCGAGGTTGCCCTGCAACTGATCATCCGAGACGACCGGGCCAATCTGCGTGCCCTCTCCCAACGCATGGCCGACCTTGAGCGCTTCGGTCGCTTTGATCAGCTTGGCGACAAAGGCGTCATGCACGGCGCTGTGAACGATCAAGCGCGACGATGCGGTGCATTTCTGCCCCGATCCACCAAAGGCCCCGCCAGCTGCAAGAGACACGGCAAGGTCAATATCGGCGTCATCCATCACCGCCAGCGCGTTCTTGGACCCCATTTCCATCTGCACCTTGGTCAGGTTCTGGATGGCCGCCGTTGCAATGCCCTTGCCCACGGGCACGGATCCCGTGAATGAAATCGCATTGACCTTGGGGCTTTCGACAAGCCGCTGGCCGACGTCACGCCCCGCGCCCATTACAAGGTTGAACAGGCCAGCTGGGATATCCTGTTTGGCAATGATCTCTGTCAGCGCCACGGCAGAGGCAGGCGTGACATTCGCAGGCTTCCAGATCACCGCATTGCCGTAGCAAAGTGCTGGCGCGATCTTCCAAGAAGCGGTGGCGGTGGGAAAGTTCCACGGGCTGATGATTGCCACAACGCCCACGGGTTCGCGGCGGACGTCAATCTCGATCCCATCGCGCACCGAATCTGCGTTTTCGCCAATTTGGCGCAGGGTTTCTGCGGCGTAGTAGGTAAAGAACTGCCCGGCGCGATAGACCTCGCCCTTGCCTTCGGCCAAGGGCTTGCCTTCTTCCCGGCTCAACAGCGTGCCCAGCTCTTCGGCACGGGCCATCATCTCTGTCCCAATGGCCATCAGCACATTGTATTTGCGCTCAATCCCATAGGCCGCCCAAGCTACCTGCGCGGCACGCGCCGCGTCCAGCGCTTCTTCCAACTGTTCGCCAGAGGCCTGCGCATATAGTCCAATCACATCATCCAGATCGGAAGGATTGCGGTTTTCGATCTCGCTTGTGCCGGACACCCACGCGCCGCCGATGAAGTTCTGATAGCTTTTGGTCATGATGATCCCCTTTGGCCGCACCCTGCCCCGAAGCAGCACGCGGCGCCAGCTTCAATGGGTCAGATCGCGCTTGAAAGACGACATCTAGAACTGGGCGACGATATTCAGGAAAGCCCCCTGGTCATCCAGCGTCAGGTCGGTCAGATCATCCGAAAAACTGCCAAAGTTATAGCCAACGCCCACTTTCAGGTTCTGGTTCAGCGTTTTGTAGACCGCACCAAGGGCCGAGGTCTCGGATGTGCCTGCGTCCACAAGATTCAACTGGCGCACTTCCAGCAGGGCATCCCAATCCCTCACCAGATGCCAGCGGGCGGACGCCGCGGCGAGCCATGCATCGTTGGCGGCATCAAGATTGCCGTCTGCATCCAGCGTCTGACTGCTGCGGTATCCAACCTTGCCGCCCAGTGTCCATTGCTGGTTCAGGTCATAGGTCGCATCGACACTCACAACATGGCTTCGCTGACGAATTCCGCTGTCGTCTGTCGCATCCCGCAGACCATAAAGATCATAAAGATAACGATAGCGCGCCAAGACGTTCAGCTTGTCATCTTCGATTGGCCGGAAGGCATAGCCCAGCACCACGTCGGCATAGTTGCCGTTCACAAGTGTGCTTTGTGCAGTCTCGCTCCGCGCAAGGTCGGCCGAAAAGACGAGGCGACGTTCTTCGTCAAACTTGTAGGCGGCGTTGGCCGACACCAGCAAGGTATCTGCATTCACGTCCGACCCATTCAGCACACCGTCTTCGGTGCGGTATTCCAACCGGCCAGAAGCCGAAAGCTGCTCTGTCTCGTAAACCACGCCAAGGGTCAGCGCCTGTCGCTCAAAATCATAGCCGTCGCCATCATCGACGCGCCCAAGTTCAAATGCGGTGGTGATCGAAAGGGCGTCATTGGCCGTGTAAGTCAGGCCATATGCGCTGGTCAGCGACCTGTGACGACCAAAGAGGTCATAGGTGTTTTCACCAAACATATCGACAGTGCTGCTGACCGACTGCGTGCCCCCTGCGACGAACCGACCCCGATCGCGACCGTTGAGGGTGATGCCATCAAGATCGCGGCCCGGCTCAAGCACGTACCCAATATACCGGCTATTGCCATTGCCATCATCCTTGCTGGCGGTGATCCGGCCACCAACACCCAGATCTCCATCCGACACCTCGCCTGCGAGGGTCCAGCCCGACGCGAATTCGTAAGATCCGCCAAAGCCCAGCCGGTTGTTTTCCGGCAGATCTGTCGCATTTACCGTCGCCTGACCAAAGACAAACACAGATGCCGTGTCTGATGGGCTGTAAGTCAGTTTGGCGGCCAGATCGGTGCGGCTGCCCGGAGTTGTGCCGCCTGTGTTGTCTTGAGTTTCCACGCCGAAGGCATAGGCCCAGCGGTCCGATGCTTCGTATGACAGTTGCAAGGTGCCATCGACCTTGCGTGTCCCGGACGCCGTTTCGTATCGATCGAAACCCGCCAGCAAAGACAGGCGATCATTCAAGGCAACGTCCGCGGACAGACCATACAATGTCTCATCCTCTGAGACGTTGAGGTCGAGCGAGGAAAACCCCGCTGTGCGGCCTTCGTAGTAGAGGTCGACAACACCTTCGGCAGCAAGGCCAAAATCGGACAGGTCCGCGCGTGCTTCGACGCGGGCTGCAACACCTTCGTCGCCGGAACCAGCGATATCAGCCACGATCAAACCGCCATCGGCGGAATACGTGCTGTCAAATCCGCTTCCTTCCGAGCGGGCATATTCAATCTTGACGTAGCTTGAATCCGACATCGCAAAAAGCAGGTCAGCCCCCACCACACGGTGATCGGTCACGCCGGTTTCGTCGAGCATTCCGCTGATGCCAAAACGCAAATTGTCGGTTACCCAGCCCTCGGCCCGTCCGCCATAAGCAAAGCCGTCCACATCGCCCGCAGTGGGTGTATGCTCATAGGCTGCGACAAGCACGACATCCGCATCGCGGGCCGATCCAACAGTGAAAAGCCCCTCAGTTGCCGAAGCTTCGATCGGGCGCGTCAGGGTCACAATGCCCTGAATGTAGTTGATGGCGTAATCCTCGCCCGCGATCAGGGTCTGGGTCTCAATCACGCGGTTCGTATCTGGGTCACGCAATTGTATCGAGATTGTCTCGGACGCCTGTGCAATATCTTGCTTTTCAAGGAAAAAGACGGTGCCGCCGGTGCCAAGGAAGACATCGCGCTGCGGCAGCATGTCGGGCTGCGCGGCATAGAGGCTGAGGGCTGCGCGCGCTTCACCCTGTGATGTGACCGAAGAGGTCGCCAACCCGGCCGAGAGGCCATAAAGCGAACGGTCGTTCTGCACAAAACGGTTGTCACCAAGGTCGCTGTCAAAGTCGCCCCATTGCAGGTAATTCGCCTGACGTTCAATCCGCAGGAAAATCTTGCCAGAGGTCGGCGTGCGGTCTTCAATCGTGCTGTCATCGCCATAAGTCGGATAGAGGTCCGCGGGATCGACGCGCAGTAGAAGCTGACGCGGATCACGTTCGTCCAGTCGGCGGAAAATCTGATCCAGATCGCCTTCGCCCGTGTCGACGGAACCTGTGATGCGCGTTCCATTGGCCGTTTTGCCATCAAAGAAACCCGCCACGCGCCCGATCTCATAGGTTTCGCGCCCATCGGTGCTGTCACCGTCGCGGATGCCAAAGGTCAGATCGGCGGTGGCGACATAGAACCATTCTGCGTTCGGGATCGTGATATCGCGGGTCAGGTCGACCCGCTGGCCCGCGCCATTGATGTTAACATCAACGCCGTAGTCACCCGGCGGCAAGATACGCTGGATCACAAAACCGCCGGTGCGGTCGGTCGGCACGACCTCGCCCAGCGCGACGACGCGGGCACCAGGGGCCACGTCAGAGCCGGTCACTGTCACTGCACCACCACTGACCGGGATGCCGCGACGCCGGGCGCTGTCATTGCCATCTTCAACACCCTCGGCCAGCAGCCGCGGATCGGCCCGCATCACGGAAAGCGGTGCGGTTTCGTCAAAACGGCCCTGTGCATCATAAACCCTGTGCACAACGACAAGGTCCTCTCCCTCGGGCAGCGTCAGCGCGACCTGCCCGTTGGGATTGACCGGCAGGGTCGTAACGGTGCGCGGCCCGCCAAGTGCTGCGCGATCAATGACGCGGATTTCACCGCGCTGCACGAAGGCCGGATAATTGAGCGCCGATTGCAGCGTGACTGTATCGCCCGTCTGCCCAGGATCACCCACAAGTTCCACATCCAGACGCGGCACAGCACCCAGCCCGTCAAAGACAACCTGCACATCGGCATTGGCCAGTGCCACATCGGTGCGGCGCACGGTATCAACGACCACCGGATCGCCAATCACCGCGTTCCCGTTCAGCGAGATAGCAAAGCCCTCTTGTGCAATTGCGGGCATGGCAACCGCCAGAGCCAGAGCGCTGGTCAGGAGTGTTTTTTTCCGCATCATGTTCCGCATCCTATTGCACCGCCCGGATTGTCGCGACGATCCGCAGGCCCGCCCCGCGCCAACGATCGCGGATCAACGCCTCTGCCGCGCGCAGGCGGTCATTGGCAATCTCTCGGCTTTCGCCATTGACGTAGTAGTTGAGGTTCAGCACCACCGGCGTATCGCCCAATTGACGTGCCAAATTGTCGATCCCGCTGGCCAGCGCTGCCGATGGTGTGTTGCCGCCAAAGGCTGCCGCCATCAGGTCAATGTCGACAACGTTGCCCAGTGCTGCGCCAAAGTTCAGCTTGGCCACCGTGCCCGGTGTCACCCGGATCGTGCGCGGGTTCTCTGTTGTGACCGCATAGCCCGTTGGCAACGTCCGTTCATCCAGCTTCAAAGTAAAGTTCGAGCCGATAGAGGCCGGCAGTTCCGCACAAGGCACGCTGAAGCGTCCATAAGCGTCAGTGGTGATGAGCGTGCCATTCACCGTTGACAGACGCACGCCGGGCAGCCCTTCTTCGGCACCCGGCAAGGCCACTTCCGGCGCAAGTTTGCCGCCGCCCTTGCCGCCGTAGTAGGTCTGATCCGTGATCTGCGAACGATCGGGTTCGACGATCCCGTCCTGATAACCGTTGAAGTTCTCGTCATCAAAGACCTTGCCGATGATGTCGGCGCATTCGAACACGGGTTCTGGTGGACGGGTAATCGTCGCGGTCGCAATGTTGGACACCACCGTGCCATCCGGGCCTAGCATATAAGCGCGGTTCACCATCTCCACCGCGTCACCTACGACACGGGCATCAAACGTCAGATTGCTGGTGCCAAGCGGCGCCAAGGTCAACGACGACCAGCGCAGTTGATCCCCGACTATGACCGGATCATCAATCGCCACCCCGTCAAACTCGGCGGTGCCAGGGGTATAGATCACACCGGCTGGCATGATATCCACTGCAGTCAACCCGGGCTCTTCCTGCGCAAGACGGTTCTGGAAGGTCAGCGTATAGGTAACCGTGCCGCCACGCAGGACCTTTTCGGGGGCCACCGATTTACTGGCAAAGATGTCCGGTGCCGCGACGCGTGGAATCGAAACCTCTGCCGTTACAGGCGTCGTCACTGTCGCCGAGACCACAGAAATCGTGTTGGCCTGACCGGGGAAGCCCTGCGATGTATCGTATTCCACAATGATCTGCAGCGTGCCGACATCACCGGGCGCAAGTGAGACCCCATCGGTCAGCATGTTGGTGTCGGACGCACCGTTGAACGCGGGGTTCGGACCGCCCGTGCCAGACCATCCTGTCGCCGTTGGCGCCGTCGTGCTGATCAACTCGGCTGGCGTGGTAAAGGCGACCAGATCATCAATCACCTGAATATCCGTCTGGGTGATGTTGCCGGTGTTAGTCACTGTCATATCAAAGGTGACCTGATATCGATTGGCCGCGACGAGTTCAGGGATTGTAGCCTCTTTCGTGGCTTCCATGGTGGCAATCTGGTTGATTGGCAGCACCGTTGGGTCGTCTGTCGTGTTGCCGTCGTCATCAATTCCGTTGTCCGAGATATCGGTGATCGGATTGCCGCTTGGGTCAAGGCTGTCGCCGGTCGCTGTGTTTTCAACGCCGCCGCTGTCGATATCGGCCTGCGTCAGCGTGTAGAGTACGGTAAAGGTGTTCACCGCACCCGGCAGCAGCACGAATTCATCCGTACCATCGACAAATGTCACGCTGTCTGGTGTCAGAGGATCGCCGTTGAGGTTGGTCAGCGTGTCAGTGATCGCAAGGTCTGAAAGGGTCACCGTGCCAGTATTTTCTGCCGTAATGGTGAATTCTGCCACATCACCTGCGACCACCGGTGTGTCAGGGTCGGCAAAAGGCACAGCACGCTTTGTAACTTCGAGCGCTGGATCCGGCAGGATTGTCAGCACCGTGGGATCGTCCATCGTATTGCCGTCGGTGTTGTCGCCATCGTCCGAGATATCATCAACCGGATCGCCATTTGGCGCCGTCGCATTGATGGTCGCGGTATTGGCAATACCGCCTGCGTCAATGTCGTCTTGGGTCAGCACATAGCGCAATTCGAACGTGAGGACCTGACCGGGCGCAATTGACCCCGGCAGGCTGGCCGGGTTCACGATTGTCGGCGCAGCCGTTGAGACCACGTTGCCATTGGCGTCGGTCACCGTATCCGTGACATCAATGCCAAAAAGTGTCGTGTTGCCCTGATTGGTCGCCACAAGTGTAAAGACAACTTCATCACCCGCCACAGCGCCGGTTGTCGTGATCGTCTTGACCAGACTGACCGCCGGTCCGGGCACAATCACGAACTCGGTTGGGTCGTCATCCGTGTTGCCGTCAGCATCATTCCCATCGTCTGAGGTATCATCAACGGGTGTCCCGAAGGGGTCGGTGGCAGCAACCAGAACCGTGTTGTCAAAGCCGCCGGCGTCGATATCGGCCTGACTGATGACCTTGGTCGCGGTGTACGTCCAAACTTCTGTCACGTCGAGTTTGCCGTCGCCGTCAGTATCGCCGGTCAGCCCGCCAAATGGCGTTGTGAGCGCGGTTGGTGTCGCGGCGAAGTTGCGGCGCGTCATTGTGTCCGTAAGGCTGCCGATCGTTAGCGTCACATCGCCTGTGTTGATCAGCCGCAGCGTGTACGTGACCGTTGTGCCAAGGAAGGCGTTTGGTGCGCTGGACGTCTTAACGGCCTTCAGACCCGGCATAACCGGAACCGATGGCGTGGTGATCGTGTCCTCGCGGTTTACCACGGTGCCATTGGGGTCCGTCGCCTCTGCCCGGGCAGTATTCTCGATCTCGCCCGCATCCTTGTCGTCTTGCGTCACCGTGTAGGACAGCGTGCAGGTGTCGTCGGTCGCACCCACGTTCAACTGTGCGATGTCGCAGGTAAACGCGGGGCTGATAATATCATCGGTGATTTGCAGATCGCTCAGCGTCACGTTGCCCGTGTTCTGCACCGTGAAAGTGTAGGTCACCGCGCTGCCGACGGCACCAAACGGATCCGGGTTCGCTGACTTCACCAAGGTAAAGGCGGGCGCCGGTGTCGGGCCACCCACCGTCCGGGTCGTGTCATCGCGCACTGGGCCACCTTGTGGGTTGACCCCTGTCACAAAGGCCGCGTTCAGGATGCTGCCTGCGTCGATATCGTCCTGGGTCACGGTGTAGGGACCAGAACAGCTATTATCCACAGCGCCCGGTGCGAGAGACCCGATCGTACAATCCAGCGGCAGCAAATCATCACGTGCACGCACGCCCGTGATCGTCTGGTTGCCATTGTTGGTGACGGTTAGCGTATAGGTGATCACCTCGCCCACAGTGGTAAAGTCGGTCCGATCCGCGGTCTTGACGATCTGAAGCGATGGATCGGTTGCCGCATCCGTTGTCTCAGAACTAGGGGGCGAGATCACCGGCGTCCCAGGTAGTGGACCAAAGGTCGTACTTGCGGTCGCGCTGTTGGTCACCGAACCGTCATCCAGATCGGCCTGGTCAATGGTCAGTCGGCCTTCGCAAGTGGCGGTTTCCGCCGGATCAACCGCATTTGCCGGGGTGAAGTCAGGATCGCCACCGGTTGGCGTCCAACAGGTCACCGACGCATCCAGAAGCGGGTCATTGATGATGATGTCACGGCTAAAGGCCGCATTGCCGGTATTTGTGACAAGAAACTGATAGACCAGCACATCGTTGACTTCGTCAAACTCCAGCCCCGGCTGCACACTGGTATCTGGGTTTTCAATCCGCAGAAGCGATTTAACAACCGTCAGACCCGGTGCTGCGCCGGTGGGTACGGTCACGGAATCCGGTGGAGAAGTGGTGCCGTCTACGGTGGCCGTCGCCGTATTCGTGGCAGAGCCGACATCGACGTCATCCTGCGTCACGGTGTAGCTGGCGGTGCAGACCAGCACTGCGCCGGGTGCCATTCCTGGATTCGGGTTGGCCGGGCAAGTGGCGCCGCCGGGGATCAGGTTGTCAGCGACCGTCACCAGACCTGTCAGGTTTACGTTGCCGGTGTTGGTGACACTGTATTCAAACGATATGACCGCGCCTGAGATAAAGTTCGTCGGGTTCGTGACGTCGTTGTCACCGGTGGAGATCGAGATCGCCTCTTTGTCCACGCTCACCGCCGGATTTTGCTGGGCTGGCACGCTTTCGGTGGCCGCCGGGCTGGTCGTCGAGCCGTCTGTCGCAGTGGCGCTGTTGTCCACCTGTCCTGCATTCAGGTCATCCTGATCCACGGCATAGGACCCCGAACAGGTCAGAGACGCACCAGGGGCCAGGGGCACGGGTCCACAAGAGATTGTTCCACCGGCATTGGTGATCAATGGGTCGGTGATGCTGATCGGGTCAGTGATGGTGACGTTGCCCGCATTCGTGACCGTAAAGGTATAGGTCAGTACATCGCCAACCGTGTCAAAAGTCGGTCCGCCTGCTGTCAGTTCCTTTACCAGCGTCAGCGCCGGATTGGACGGGATTGTCAGAACGGTGACGTCACTGTTGTCACCGGGTGTGCCGGCGTCAGTCAGGTCATCAACCGGTGTCCCATTGGGATCGGTTCCCGCGACCCGCGCCTGATTGTCGATACCGCCTGCGTCAATGTCCGCCTGTGTCAGCTGATATGTCGCGCGATAAGTCGCGGTTTCACCTGGGATCAGGGTGCCAGCGCTTGATCCTGCATCGGCACTAAAGAACGTCGGACCAGAGGATAGCGTCAAGATCGTGCCGTCCGCGCGGCGCAGCGTGTCTTCTGCGACCCCGACGCCCGTCAGCGTGACATTGCCAGTATTGGTCGCTGTGATGTCAAACCGGACGATCCCGTTCAGCGTTGTTGGACCGGAAGTGATCACCTTTTCGCCCTCGATATCGGGCATCGGCGGGATGGTCAGTGTCGTCGGGGTCGACCCACCGCCCGGTGTCGGGTGCGAAATGTCGTCAACAGGCGTACCAAACGGATCCTCGGCACTGGCTGTCGCGGTGTTCGCCAAACCACCAGCATCGATGTCGTCCTGCGTCAACACATGGGTCAGCTGATATGTCCAGACTTCGGTCAGGCCAAGCTCTCCATCTCCGCCCGTGTCACCGCCAGTAAAGACAGGCACCGAAGGTGTGATCGGTGTGCCATCGGCGCGCGTCAGGCTGTCAGACAGCGACACATTGTCGAGCGTCACGTTACCGGTGTTGCTGACGCTGATGTTGAAGACGACCGTTTGGCCCGCCACCAATGAGCCGGGCGGCGTCACGGTCTTGACGGTTTCAAGCGATGGGTCGGGGTCCTCGACATCCACAGTCTCGGTCGCCGTCTGTGTTGGTGGCGGTGTCACGCCTGCGGGCGGCGTTGCCACGGCACTGACGGTATTGGTCAGATCATTGCCTGCATCAATGTCGGCCTGTGTGACTACGTAGGTCGCTGTCAATTGAGCACTGAGGCCCGGATCAAGCGATGCAATAACGCCGCCACCGGAGATAGTCAGGTTCGACGTGCCGCTGGCAGAGGTATGGGCATCGCTCAACGTGATATTGGTCAACGTCACATTGCCGGTGTTCTGGACCGTGTAGGTGTATGTGATCGTGTCACCCTCAGCCACGTTTGTCGTGTCAGAGGCGGCTTTGGCGATGGTAAAGGCGGGGTTGCGCGTGCCATTTACCGTGGCCGTATCGTCATCACTGATCGTGCCCGGATTGATGGGATCATTCACCGTCGCGGTCGCGATGTTGGTCACAAAGCCCGCGTCTACGTCATCCTGATCAACCGGATAGGTGCCTGTGCAGATAAAGAAACTGTCAGGCAAGAGGACCGGATCGAAATCAGGCGCCGGGCCGGTGTCGGGCCGGGGGTCACCACAAGTAAGCGACGGGATCAAATCGTCGGTCACTATGGTCGCGTCCGTGATGGTGACGTTGCCAGTGTTGGCAATCACGTAGCGGTAGTCGAGCGTATCGCCATCGGCCGAGAATGTCGTATCCAACGCCTCTTTGACAATCGTGACCGCTGGTTCGCGGGTGGGGCCCGAACCAGTGATGTCATCGCTGTCATCCACGGGGCCATAGGTGTCAGTGGTCGAATTCGCTGTTGCCACATTATCAATGGTGCCGCGGTCGATATCGTCCTGCGTGACGGTATAGGTGAAGACGCAGGATGTGTCCTGCTGCCCCGGGGCCAGCGGGCCGATATCGCATTGTTCTCCGGGGAACAGGACGTCCGTCACGGTTGTGCTTGTCAGCGTGATGTTGCCGCTGTTCGTTACGGTGATCTGGTAAGGAACCTGCTGCCCAACGGCCGAGAAAGCCGTCATCGGTTCGCCCTGCGCCAGCTCCTTGAGGATTGTCACATCCGGGTTTGGCGTTTCGAGCGGGTGCATATTGTCATCGCTGCCTGTGACGCTCACGCCCTGCGGCGTGTTACCCGCGACGCCGACCAGATTGTCCAGCGTGAGGCCCGCATCAAGATCGGCCTGCTGGACCACATAGGTGCCGGTACAGACCGCCTGCTGACCGGGGGCGAGGGTCGTGGGGCTGGCAGCCCCATTGTAAAGACAGCTGAGTCCCGGGATCAGCGGATCAGAGATCGCAAGGCCGGAAATTGTCTGATTGCCATCATTGTCGACCGTGATCTGATAGGTCAGCATGTCACCCACGGCGGCAGGGTTGTTACCCGCACTGACCGACTTGTCGACTGTCAAGAGGTTGTTGGCCTCACCCGGCACTGTTGCCTGAACAGGCGGGGACGAGATTTCAGAACTGCCAGACGGAATTGTGGTTACGATACCGGCTGCGTTGTTAGTGACAAAGCCGGTCGCGACACCTGCAGCAACCGCGTCCAGATCGGCCTGCGTCACCGTGTAGGTCGGCTGCTCAAAGCAGGTAAACGTCTCACCGGGATCAAGATCATCGGTCGGCCCGGCTGAGGCCGTGTCGCGAGTGCGATCAAAACACTCAATATCTCCGGGGATCTTGTCATCCCGGATCACGATACGCCGCGCGATCGATGGGGCCAGCGCGCCGCCGGGGCTCGTGTTGGTCACGGTGAACGTATACGTGATGACGTCACCCACCATGTTGAACGTACTGACATCCGGCGTCTTGGTGATCGAAATGGTCGGCGGTTCGCCTTCGGGCACGGTCTTTGAGGTTGGCGGGCTGTCGACGGTCGGGCTTGTAGCAAAGGCCGTGTTGGTCACGCTGCCAAAGGCCACGTCATCAGTCGTGATCGGATAGGTGGCGGTACAGGTCACCGGCGCATCGGTCGGATCAAGACTGCCCGCAAAACAGGTGAATGTGCCGATCAGGTTATCCACAATATCAATCGGGCCAACGATGGTCTGGTTGCCGGTGTTGGTGATCTCATAGGTGTATTCGAGCGTCGAAGAGGTGTTGAAACCACCGTCGCCCAGAATGTTGCTCAGGGTTTTCACGACTTCCATAGCGGGGGTCTGCACCGCGTTGACGGTGACAGAGGCAGGCGTCGGCGTGTTCACCGGGTTGCCGCCAAAGGTGGTCGAGGCTGTCGCACTGTTCGTGAAGGTGCCTGCGTCGATATCCGACTGCTCAGCCGTCCAGATTGCGGTGCAGGTCACCGACCCGCCCGGAGCGACAGATCCAGTGCCGCAGGCCAGCGCTGGATCAATATCAGGGTCATTGACGGTGAAAGGTGCGGTCAGCGTCACGTTGCCGGTATTTCTGACCGTGAAGGTATAGCTGATCGTGTCACCAACAGCGGTGTAGGTCGACGGCGTGCCTGCTGTGACGGCCTTTTGGATTTCGATGCCGGGGGTTTGACCTGCGCTGACTGTCACGGTGTCGGTGGGTGATGTCACTGCCGCGCTTCCAGATGGATAGGTTGCCGAGGGCACGACAGGCTGCGTCACTTCCGCAAAGGCGATATTGGTCACATCGCCCGCATCCAGATCGGCCTGCGTGACCGTATAGGTCGCGGTACAGTTCAGACTGTCGCCGGGCGCAAGGCCCGTGCCGATGGGGTCGCAAACAACCGGTGTGCGGTCATCATCAACCGTGATCGGCTCTGTGATTGTGATCGCGCCGGGGTTGCCCGTCAGCACATTGGTCACGACGTAAGAATAGCTGATCGTATCGCCAACAGCCGTGAAACCACCGGTGGGCGAGGACTTCACGATGCTCAGTTCCGGTGTCTGGTCCGGTCCTGGGATGGTGTTTTCGTCCGATGCATCTACCGCCGTGCCTTCGGTCGTGACACCGACCACATTCACGGTATTCACAACTGATCCGTCATCGACCTCATCTTGTGTGATGGTCAATTCGGCACTCAGCGCAGGCGCTCCACCTGCACAGGTCGAGGTGGACTCACCCGGCCCCAGATCGTCCAGTGCACAGTTCAGCGTGATGCGCGGATCAGGGTCGTCAATCGACAGACCGGTCAGGGTCACATTGCCGGTATTGGTCACAACAAAGTTGTAGGTGAGCGTATCGCCCAGCGCGAAGGCGCTGGGGTTGCCCGCGATGGACTTCACAACGGTCAGGCCGGGGTTCTCGGCGGGGCCGATCACGTCAACAGACGCGCTGTCGGTTTCATCAGGACCCAATGGCGGCGTACCGGTGACACCCCCCACATTGGTAAACTGGCCCGCATCTACGTCGGCCTGCGTGACCGTATAGGTCCCCGTACAGCTATAGCTCGCACCCGGCCCAAGGTCCTGTGGCGCGCACGCGGGCGCAAATGTCACGTCAGGATCGGTGATCGTCACATTCGTCAACGTGACGTTGCCCGTGTTGGTCGCCGACAGCGTAAACGTGACCACGTCGTTTTCCAGCGTATAGCCACCATCCGCCACTTTGGTCACCTCAACCGAAGGATCGGCAGCGGGCCCGGTGACAGTGTTGGGGTCACTTTCGTTCAAACCATTTGCGGCAGAGGCGGCATTGGCCGTGTTCAGATAAGCGCCCGCATCGATATCCGCCTGCGTGATGGTATGGCTGCCCGCGCAACTGCTGTTGGTGTCGCCGGGCGCGATGGCCGGCAGATTACAGGTCAGCCCAAGCTGTGGGTCAGTGACAACGACATCTGTCAACGTCACCTTGCCGTCATTGGTGACATCGATCACGTAATCAATCCGGTCGCCAACAGCAGCAAAGGTGGTGGCAGAGGCGCGCTTGTCGATCGCAAGGCTTGGCAGAACCGTCGCATCGGCGTTCACCGTTTCACTGTCCGATCCGGTCAGCGGCGCGCCCGATGGCGTCCGGCCCAGCGCAGTGGCGTTATTGGTAACGGACCCGTTGTCGAGATCATTCTGCGTCACGTTGTAGGTGTAGGTCGCGGGGCAGTTCACAGTCGCGAAGGGGCCAATCGGGCCCACCGTGCAGACGGAACCACCCAAAAGCGGGTCAGAGACCGTCACCGTCGTAATCGTCTGGGCCGAGGTATTGGTGACGCTGAAGGTATAATCAATCGGATCACCAACATCGCCAAAGTCTGCGGTCGCTGTCATCTTGTCGAGTGTCAGACCCGGCGTGATGTCGGCAGGCACGGTTGCGCTCGTCTGGGGGCTGGTCACGTCAGTGCCCGCAACTGCAAGTGTCGCGGATGCGATGTTCGTTACCTCACCTGCGTCGATATCAGCCTGCGTCACGTTGTAAGTGCCAGTACAGGTCAGGCTGTCACCGATCAGCAGCGCGGCGGGCAGCGGGTTAGGGTCCGCACAATCAACACCCCCCGCCCCGATCTTGTCGTCGGCAACAATTGTTGTCGCATCAACGCCCGTCAGATCAATGTCCAGCGTGCCGTCATTGGTGACCGTAAAGGTATAGGTGATCGTCTCACCCAGCGTGGTGAAATTCGCAAGATCGGCCGATTTGCTGATGGCAAGCGAAGGGGTGCCGGTCGGCGACAGGCTTACGCTGTCGGAATTCGATGTAACGGGGTTGCCGTCAAATGTTGTCGTCGCGGTGGCGGCGTTGTTCACAAAACCCGCAGTCACATCCGCCGTCGTAATGGTGTAGGTCGCAGAGCAGGTCACGCTGTCCATTGGTGCCAATGCGCCTGTAGGGCAGGAGATGGCAGAGCCGAACTTGTTGTCGTCAACGCTGAAGGGTCCGGCCAGTTCCACGTTTCCTGTGTTGGTGACCAGATAGCTGTAACTGATTGTCTGCCCGGTCAGGAACGATCCATCAAAGCTGCCCGACTTATCCATGCTCAGCGCCGGGTTCTGGTCGGCAGCAATCGTCAGATCATCGACGACGGGCGTGATCGGGGTTCCGTCTGGTGTGGTGCCATTGGCAGTGGCGGTGTTGGTGACTTCGCCTGCGTCCAGATCAGCTTGCGTGACGGTGTAGGGGTCAGAGGTACAGGTGATGCTGCCACCTGCAGGAATCGACGTGGCCGGACAGGTCAGCGTGACCTTGTCATCGGCCAGATCAATCGCATCCAGCCGAACGTTGCCGGTGTTGGTCAAAAGATAGCTGTAGACCAGTTGATCGGTGGTGGCGCTAAAGGGGTCCGGGCCGCTCGACAATGACTTCTCAACCGTCAGGGCAGGCATAAACACCGCCGGGATCGTCGCGTCATCGCTGCCATTGGCGGTGGCCCCGCTGACGGTGATCGTGGCGCTGGCGGTGTTCAGAACCTCTCCGTTGTCGATATCCGACTGCTGTACGGTATAGCTTGCCTGACAGGTCACGGTGATCCCGGGCGCAACGGGGCCGGTGGGGCATGAGACGCTGGGATCAAGCGTATCGCTGACCGTGGGCGGTCCGGGCCACGTTACGTTGCCGATGTTGCGGATCGCGATGTCATAGGTCAGTACGTCACCCACCGCATCGTAATTTGCGGTGCCTGCGGTCTTCGTCAGTTCCATCGCCGGGGCCGAAGCCGGACCCGTCACCGTCGTCCCTGCTGTGTCACTCAGCACCTGGTTATTGGGATCGCGGGCGCTTGCGCTGGCCGTGTTCAGCAGTTGCGTCCCCGCCGCTGCATTATCCACATCCGCTTGCGACACAACATAGGTGCCCGTGCAGGTCACCGTGTTGTCGGTGTTTTGCGCCGACAAAGGGGCCACCTCTGTCGCGTCACAGGACAGCGACGGGATCAACGGATCGTTCACCTGAACATTGGTCAATGTTGCGTTGCCGGTGTTCGTCAGCGTGACCGTATAGGTGATGACTTGTCCCGCGGTCGTAAAGCTGGCGGGCGACGCGCTTTTGGACAGTGTCATTGCCGGGGCAAGCGTCGGACCGGTTAGCGTCACCTCGGCCTCCAACTGGCCCAGTTGGCCAAATTCGGGATCCCCGTTGGCATTTGCGATGTTGGTAAGCGTACCCGCATCGATGTCGTCCTGAGTGACAACATAGGTCGCCTCGCAACTTGATATCGCAGGCGCAGGCTGGCCGCTTTCGGTTAATGGCAGAAATGTCGGGCTACACGTGACGTTGCCGATCCTGTCATCAAAAACGGTGATGTTCGAGATGTTGACCGACCCGATGTTGGCAACCTCGTAGTCATAGGTAATGACCTGCCCAACCGTCAGATAATCCGTGGCACCTCCACGACGCACCTTCGTCAGTTCGTATCCCGGTGCAATTGTGCGGATATCTTCGTTTGGCAGCGACGGGCCACGCGTGAAGTCCCAATAGTTATCGTTGGGCGTCCGGTCGCGGACCTGTGTGGTGGTCTGGTTTGTGGTCAGTATGTTCTGCAAAAGCGCCGGATTGGTCGAACTAAACCAGCCGGTATTGGTGGTGTTGTTGCCAAAACCGTCCTGAAAACCAAAACTCTGCGTGCCATCGGTGTTGGTGATCTCGGTGGTCAGACCCGACCAACTACCAACGTTATAGCCATTCATAACCAGATTGATGTTGTTGCGGTCAAATCCGCCAACCTGTGTGTCGCCGTCATAAGCGGTAAAGCGAATGTCGATACGCGCGATTGCCCCACCGAAGTAATCTGTACAGCTTCGGAACCCGCAATCGAGAGAGATCGGATCGTTGATCGTAAAGGGATTACCGCGAAACTGGCTGGGCTGGCCAGTGTTTTGAAATCCGATAAAGGCGCCATCCGGGTTCGAAAACTGGTAATAGATGTTTCCGTTCACGCCAGTCAGCACCATCGCGATGCCGCCCGCCTCTGGATATTCAGGCGGCAGGGTGACCCCTGTGCCTGGGACGGTGGTCGTAAATGTCGTTGCTGCAGCAGTTTGCCCGAAACATGCCACGGCGACCGCCGCGACACGCGCAATTTTCCCCACAAGTTTCTTGCTTTGCCTAAGCAACATGAAGAGCCCCTGACGTAAGTTCTTTTTGTGCGCGGTGTACGCGCTTTCATTTACGAATATTAACGTCCCAAGTGACATGGGACGCAAAAAATGAAACGGGGAATGTTGCCAATCTGCGCTTCATTTCGGCAAAAAATTTCCGATGCGTCGCAAATTGTCTGCATCATAGATGTGCAGGTGCCCAATTTTGGGGCGAAAATGCGCTAGTGAAACCGTCTTCGCCCGGCGTCGTGCCGCAGAATCGCGGCCTCTGATGGGGTCAGGACACGCCGGGCAAATGCCCCATATGCGCCGGGATCGCCTGCAAGGTCGGGCATCTGATCCAGCATCCCGTCAAGCGCTGCAGGCTCCATCGCGGCAAGGGCGGCACTGGCGGGATGAAAGCTCTCGGTTGCGACACCATTGGCCAGCACGATTTCGTGCTGCGGCAACATCATGTGCAGATATGTCACCTGGCGCACCGCGCGGTCCCGAATGACGGTGCTGTCGTTGACCAGATCACGGGCCGCGACCAAAACCTCATCGGCGTTGAACAACGCCCGCGCCCGTGCGCCGCGCAAAACCATCCGGTGATCGGGCGAGACAAGCAGCCCTGCGTCCGGCACGTCATGATCCAGCGCGCCGCGGCGCAGGCGGATCGGGGCAAGCTCTGGCATTGCAATCAGCCGCGCACCGGTGACGCGGCGCTGGCCCATCCACAGTATTTCGGCCGGGCCATTGTCCTGGGTCTGCACAAAGTCGCCCGCAACAAGGCTCGCGACGTCGCGTGGGCCATAGGGCGTGCTGATCATCGTACCGGGTGTAAAGCAGATCACTCCGCCGGGGTCAGAAGCTGCCTGATCGCGCAGTTGGGCTCCAATGCTTTGACGGACCACCCAAAGCTCTGTTTTGCGTGGCGGGATCATGCCCTGAAATAGCAGCAACGGCTTGCGACCTGCGCCCATCGGGATCAGTGCCACCTCCCACGTCGACCGGCCATCAGTCAGCACAAAGCCTTGCCCGAACAGGGGATCGTTCAGGAAAAGCGGGTCGCGTGCCATACTGGCACGTTCTCCGGCCATCAATCGCCTGACCGTCAGGGCCGCGCGCCTGCGTATATCGGCCATGCCCTGCGCCTCGCCCAGCGGCAGGATGCCGCGCGGACCATCAACGCGCACCGCTTCGCCGGTCCAGGACCAGACAGCACCCGCGCGCAAATCAGCAACCGGTGCGGCGCAATAACCGTCCAGTTCTGTCTGCGACCATGAAATGACAAACGTGCCTCGAAAGCCCGTTCCCATACCTGTATCTCTGCCTACTTCGCGCCGCGTCATTGAGCGCGCGGCGTCCTGAGAGGCAGGTTAACCTTTTGATGATTCGCGGATCAAGCCTTTGGAAGCATTAATTTCTCAGAAGTTGAGGCCAAGCCGCAACGATCCCAGAACCTGCCCCTCACTCTGGCCAATGAATTCCTCGGACAGATAGGTCGCGCCGTAAAATACCGACAGGTTCGGAAGCGGCTGCCACAGCAGCCCCAACCGTGCGCGGCTGCGGGTGTCGGTGGCGGTCACACCGCGGGATGCAGGCAGATAACGGCTTTCCCCAATGGCGGCAAAATCGGCCCCCGCCAAAAATGACACGCCGGTCACGCCGGCGTCGGTGCCACGGAAGGGTTGCCCGGTGATATCGTCACGCAGCCAAAGATCGCCCTGCCCCACCGGCCCAACCAACAGATCCGCGCCGACCCGAGCAATCTGTTCAGGCCCTGTCAGCAGCTCCGCAAAGGGCCGGATGCTGGCACTTTCTGAGATTCGGTAGGTATAGGCCGCAGAGGCCCGCGCCCCGAACACGACCTCATCAGGCAACTCGTTCGCTGTCAGCGGCGGCGTCAGGTCAAAAGCGTCGTGAAACTGCTCTTGAAAGTTGGACAATCCGGTTTTTGGCCCGATGAAAGTGACATCCGCGCCGAGCGAATAATGCCACGGCCCATCGCCAAAATGCGTCTGTGCGCCCAATGAAATCGCGCCCACATAAGGTCTGTCTGTGCCACCCCGCCCGGGTGAAATGATTTCGGTTTTCAGGCGGTATTCGATGATATTGCCGAACTCGCGATTGCCTGGGTCATACGGTCCGCTCGCCCTCAGATGGCTATAGCTGTAGGACCCGCTGCGCCATCGGTCCCGCCCGTCACCGAAATAGTCATTGTTGAACAATCGCCCCGTGCCAATGGTTTGGCGCTGATCGGCAAATGTCGGGGCAGCGACCAGAATGGCCATTGCTGCGGCAGCAAGAATTCGCATCGTTCGTCCTTTGTCGGCCCCCGAGGACAACCCATACGCGAACGCTGCGCCACAGGCTAGGAAATCCTGAAACGTCGCCTCAAAATCCGAATGGCAATCGTGCCTGAGCCCCTTGCCACGAGAGGAAAACGCGCCAAATCGATGCAAAGGTTGCAAAAAATCGAAATCACGTGTCCACTTGGACTCCGACGTATCCGGAGAAGACATGCCCAAAACCAGCAAGACGGACGCTCCAACCGCCATGTCACTGGTCGATCACAATGCAGCACGCGCCATCCTGTCGGGCACTTGCCGGGACCCTTTTGCGCATTTGGGGTTACACAAACGCGGCGACCACTGGTTTTTGTTGGTCTTTGTGCCGGGTGCTGCCCGTGTCGCAGCACTGACTGGGGCCAAAACCGTCAAACCGCTTGATCCGCTAGAGGACTATCCGGGCCTTTTTGGACAGGTCTTCAAGACAAAGCCGAAGTACCGCCTGCGCGCAGAGGCGGACGGCCACAGTTGGGACTCTGAAGACCCCTACCGGTTTGGCCCCGTGCTGGGTGCAGAAGATCTCTATTATCTCGGCGAGGGCAGCCATCAGCGGCTTTGGACAGCGCTCGGCGCGCATGTCATGAAGCATGAAGGCGTGTCTGGCACACATTTCGCAGTCTGGGCCCCCAATGCGCAACGGGTGTCTGTCGTCGGCAATTTCAACATCTGGGATGGCCGGCGACACGTGATGCGCCGCGCAAGTGACAGCGGCATATGGGAGATTTTCGTTCCCAACATCGGCGCGGGCGAAGCCTATAAATACGAAATCATTGGCCCGGATGGCGCGACTATGCCCCTGCGCGCCGACCCCGTTGGATTTGGTGCCGAACATCCGCCGCGCACGGCCTCTGTCGTGCGCGATATTTCGCATCCAACGTGGACCGACAAGACATGGATGGCGACACGTGGCAAGGCACAGAACATCGACGCGCCAATCAGCGTTTATGAGGTCAATCTTGCCAGTTGGAAACGCGCCGATGGCAATCGACCACTGTCCTATGTCGAATTGGCGAGCGACCTCGTCGACTACGTTGCCTGGATGGGCTTCACTCATATTGAGTTGATGCCGATCTCTGAACACCCCTTTGATGGCTCTTGGGGCTATCAGCCTGTTGGCATGTATGCCCCCACGATCCGCCATGGCACCCCAGACGAATTCCGGGCCCTGGTCGACGCTGCCCATGCCAAGGGGCTAGGCGTTCTGCTCGATTGGGTGCCGGGACATTTTCCAACGGATGCCCATGGTCTGGGCAATTTCGACGGCACCCACATTTATGAACACGCCGACCCCAAGGAAGGTTTCCATCAGGACTGGAACACCCTTATCCCCAATTTCGGGCGCAATGAGGTCGCGAATTACTACACGTCTAACGCCTTGTATTGGCTGGATGAATACCATCTCGACGGGCTGCGCGTAGATGCCGTCGCCTCGATGCTTTATCGCGACTATTCCCGCAATGATGGCGAATGGATCCCGAACAAGGACGGGGGCCGTGAAAATTACGAAGCCATTGCGCTGCTGCAAAACATGAACACGCTGACCTATGGCCAATGCGACGGGATCATGACCGTGGCCGAAGAGTCGACCGCCTTTCCCGGGGTCAGTCGCCCGGTCGATCACGGCGGGCTGGGGTTCGGCTTTAAGTGGAACATGGGCTGGATGAACGACAGCCTGCATTTCATGCAGTTGGACCCGATCCACCGCAAGCATCATCATCATGAGATGACGTTCAGCCTGCATTACGCGTTCAGCGAAAACTACATCCTGCCGATCAGTCATGATGAGGTGGTGCATGGCAAAGGCTCCATGTTGATGAAGATGCCGGGCAACGCATGGGAACGCTTTGCCAACCTGCGCGCCTATTATGGGTTCATGTGGACGCATCCGGGCAAAAAGCTTTTGTTCATGGGTCAGGAATTCGCGCAGACAGCCGAATGGAACCACAACCAAAGCCTCGACTGGCACGAATGTGATCATGGCCCCCATAAGGGCATGCAGATGTGGGTCCGCGATTTGAACCGGATTTACCGCGATCTGCCCGCGCTGCATGTCAACGACACCCGCCCCAGCGGTTTCCAATGGATCGAGGCGAATGACGCCGCCAATTCGGTCTTTGCCTTCATGCGGCGGGGCAACAACGGCGATGCGCCGGTTGTCGTGGTCATGAACCTCACCCCGATTGAGCGGACGGACTACCGCGTTGGGCTGCCAAGCGGTGGCGCGTGGGACGAGGTGCTGAATTCAGACGCCGAAAGTTATGGCGGTGGCGGACGCGGCAACATGGGAGGTGTGACCGCAGAGCCGACCGCGTGGATGGGGCAAGACCACTCTGCCACGCTGGTGCTGCCACCACTTTCGACGGTGATACTGACGAAAACGTCCTGACGCCGGGACAAATTGGGAGGACGACAATGAAGCCGACACCAAATCAACGCCTGTCCAACAGAGCCATGGCCTTTGTGCTTGCCGGGGGCCGGGGGAGCCGCCTGAAAGAGCTGACCGACACGCGCGCCAAACCGGCCGTTTATTTTGGCGGCAAGACCCGGATCGTGGATTTCGCCCTGTCGAATGCACTCAATTCCGGCATCCGAAAGATGGCGATTGCCACGCAATACAAGGCCCATAGCCTGATCCGCCACTGCCAGCGCGGCTGGGGTTTTTTGCGGGCGGAACGGAACGAATACCTCGATATCCTGCCCGCCTCTCAACGCGTTTCAGAAGAGAAATGGTACCTGGGCACTGCGGACGCCGTGACCCAGAACATCGACATTATCGACAGCTACGATGTTGATTTTATTGTCGTTCTTGCAGGCGATCACATCTACAAGATGGACTATGAGATCATGTTGCAGCAGCACCTGCACTCGGGCGCGGACGTCACAATCGGCTGTCTGACTGTGCCCAGGATGGAGGCGACCGCCTTTGGCGTGATGCATTGCGACACCAAGGACCGGATCACCGCTTTTCTGGAAAAGCCCGCAGATCCACCCTGTATCCCCGGCGATCCCGATCATGCGCTGGCATCCATGGGTATCTATGTCTTCCGCTGGGAGTATCTGCGTGAATTGCTGCAAAGTGATGCCGCCGACAAAGGTTCCAGTCATGACTTTGGCAACGACATCATCCCGCAGATCGTCAAGAACGGCAAAGCCATGGCGCATCGCTTTGAAGATAGCTGCGTGACCAGCGGGCTGGAGACTGAGCCATATTGGCGGGACGTTGGCACCATCGACGCCTTCTGGCGGGCCAATATCGACCTGACAAGCTTTACCCCGCCGCTTGATCTATACGACACTAGCTGGCCGATCTGGACCTATGCCGAAAGCGTTCCACCTGCCAAGTTCATCCACAACGAAGAGGGACGGCGCGGCAATGCGGTCTCATCCATGGTGTCGGGCAATTGCATTATCTCTGGTTCAGAAATCAAGGAATCGCTTTTGTTCACGGGCGTCCGCACGCATTCATTCAGTTCGCTCGACCGCGTTGTCGCGCTGCCGAATGTCGAGGTGAACCGCAAAGCGCAGTTGAA
Organism: uncultured Paracoccaceae bacterium; assembly: GCA_947493335.1. Lineage (GTDB taxonomy): Bacteria > Pseudomonadota > Alphaproteobacteria > Rhodobacterales > Rhodobacteraceae > CANMYO01. Next base: position 168,791 of record CANLQO010000003.1, read on the forward strand.
GGATTGTGTGCTGGATCGCGGCGTCATCATCCCCGAAGGCCTGGTCGTGGGCGAGGACCCGGAAGAAGACGCCAAGTGGTTCCGCCGCACTGATGACGGCGTGGTCTTGATCACCGCACCCATGCTTGCCAAACGCGCGGCCGAGATCGGCTGACATGGCTGGTCGGGTTCTTTCTGTCGCCTCAGAGGTTGTGCCGTTTATCAAAACCGGCGGCCTTGCCGACGTTGCCGGAGCTTTGCCGGGTGCGCTGCTGGCCCATGGCTGGGACATGCGCACCCTGATGCCTGCCTATCGCGGTCTGATCAAAAAGACCAAGGCCACAAAAGTGCTCTGGTCGTCGGATGATTTGTTTGGTGGCCCGGCCTCGGTGAAAGAGGGCGCGTTGGACGGACAAAAAGTGATGCTGCTGGATGCACCGCACCTTTATGACCGCGCTGGAGGTCCCTATGGCGACCCAGAGGATTTCAAGGACAACGCCCTGCGATTTGCTGCGCTGTCGTGGGCCGCGGCAGACATCGCACAAAACGGTCTGGCCGATGGTTGGGTGCCCGATGTCTTGCACGCACATGATTGGCAGGCGGGCTTTGCGCCCGCTTATCTGCGTTTTGCAGGTGCCGCCACAAAAACGGTGATGACGGTCCACAACATTGCCTTTCAGGGCAGTGCGTCTGCCGCGATGCTTGGGCAATTGATGTTGCCATTTGATAAATTCAACTCCGAATGCCTTGAATACTGGGGGCATTTGTCATCGCTCAAGGCGGGCCTTGTGACTGCGGACGCCATAACGACCGTCAGCCCAACCTATGCCGCGGAACTGATGCGGCCGGAATTTGGCATGGGGTTGGACGGCGTGATCGCCAACCGCCACGCTGATCTGCATGGCATCCTCAACGGTGTCGACGACACGGTCTGGGACCCTCAGACCGATCCAGAGGCCAAGCCCTATTCAGCCAAAACGCTGAAAGGTAAACTGGCCAATCGCAAGGCGTTGATGGCCGAATTCGGCCTCAAGAACATCAAGGGGCCGCTCGCGATCATCGTTAGTCGCCTGACGGAACAGAAAGGCATCGACCTGTTGGCCGGCACCATTCCGGCCTTTATCGCGGGCGGCGGCGGTCTGGCCGTGCTCGGCTCTGGTGCCGCCTATCTGGAAGAGCAGCTCAAGGACCTTGCCAAGGCGCATCCGGGGAAGATCGGCCTGCGCATCGGCTATGATGAAACGCTCAGCCACCGCATGTTCGCAGGTGGCGATGCCGTGCTGGTGCCCAGCCGGTTCGAGCCCTGCGGCCTCACGCAAATGTATGGCCTGCGCTACGGCACGATCCCTGTCGTCGCGGCCACCGGCGGACTGGCAGATACCATTATCGACGCCAACCCGATGGCCGTGGCGGACAAAGTGGCAACAGGCATTCAGTTCCACCCGGTGGACGAAATCGCCCTTGCCCATGCCCTGCAGCGATTGCTGGCGCTCCATGCCCAAAAGTCACTCTGGCAGACAATGCAGAAACGCGGGATGACGCAGGCCCTTGGGTGGTCTACATCCTCGGGCAAATACGCTGCATTGTACGAAAGCCTGATTGCGTGAACGCACACCTGCAAACTGACCTGCCGACCCAGCTAAAAGATCATCCGCTGTCCTCTGGCAAACCGCATCCGTTAGGCGCGACCTTTGACGGAGAGGGTGTGAATTTCGCCGTCTTTTCGGAACATGCCGAACGGATCGAGCTTTGTCTTTTCAGCGACGATGGCCGCAAAGAGCGTGTGCGCATTCCGCTGACAGAACGCGATGGCGACGTCTGGCATATTTATGTGACCGGCCTGCACCCCGGCGCCAAATACGGCTACCGCGTGCATGGCCCTTACGCCCCCGAAGAAGGCCACCGGTTCAACCCCAACAAGCTCTTGCTTGATCCCTATACCAAGCGCATTTTTGGCAAATACCGCTGGTCGGATGCAATGATGGGCTACAAGGTCGGTAGCCCGCGAGAAGACCTAAGCTTTGACACCCGGGATTCCGCCTTTTGTGTGCCGCGTTCGATGGTGGTTGATCCGTCTTTCAACTGGGGCAGCGACGCGCCGCCCGCCATTTCGCGCTCTGAAACGGTGCTTTATGAGGCACACGCCAAAGGCCTCACGGCCCGGATGCCCGGCGTGCCACACGATGTGCGTGGCAAGTTTCTGGGGATGAGCAGTGAACCCGTGCTTGAGCATCTGACCAAGTTGGGCGTCACAACCGTGCAGCTGATGCCCGCGCAGGCCTTCATGGATGAACATTTCCTGACCGAAAAGGGCATGCGCAACTACTGGGGTTACAACACCATCGGCTTTTTCGCGCCAGAGCCGCGCTACATGACCGACCAAGGCATCTGGGAGTTTCAGACCATGGTCCGCCGCCTGCATAGCGCGGGCATCGAAGTGGTGCTGGATGTGGTCTATAACCACACCGCCGAGGGCAATCAGATGGGCCCGACGCTGTGCCATCGCGGTTTTGATAACCTGTCGTATTACCGGCTGACCAAGGACAAGCGCTTCTACCTCAATGATACCGGCACCGGTAACGTGGTGAATATGCAGCATCCGATGGTGCTGCGGATGATGATGGACAGCCTGCGCTATTGGGTTGAGGTCATGCATGTGGACGGCTTCCGCTTCGACCTTGCGACGTCACTGGCGCGCGAAGACGACGGGTTTGATCGCGACGGAGGCTTTCTGGACGCAATTCGGCAAGACCCTGTACTGAGCCGGGTGAAACTGATTGCCGAACCCTGGGACCTTGGCCCCGGCGGCTATCAACTGGGCGCTTTCCCGCATCCATTCCTGGAATTCAACGACAAGTTCCGTGATGGTGTGCGCAAATACTGGCGCGGCGACAAAGGCATGGTGCCCGACTTTGCCAAACGCATTTTGGGCAGTGCAGAACAATTCGACCACTCCGGTCGCGCCGCCACGACCTCGATCAATTTTGCCACCGTACATGACGGTTTTTGCCTTGAAGACGTCGTCAGTTACAACGTCAAGCACAACGCGGCCAACGGCGAAGACAACCGTGACGGCAAGGACGACAATTATTCCGACAATATGGGGGTTGAGGGTCCGACAGATGACCCCGAAATCCGTGCCGCCCGCGATCAGCGCAAGCGCAACATGCTGGCAACGATTTTCCTGAGTCAGGGCACGCCGCTGCTGCTGGCAGGGGATGAGATCGGCAATACCCAGAACGGCAACAACAACACGTTCGGTCAGGACAACGAACTGGGCTGGGTCAATTGGGACAAGCCTGACCATGCGTTGCTGGCCTTTGTGCAACGGCTGACCAAACTACGCCGCGACCATTCGGTGCTGCGGCAGGTGCGCTTCCTTCATTCGCGCCAACGTGACCGTGATGGCATTCCGGATCTCTTCTGGCGCATGCCGGACGGCAACACCCCGCGTGCCGAGGATTGGCAAAACCCCGACTGGAAGGCGCTTTGTGTTGAGGTTCGAACATCCTCCGGCACCCCTGAATACGCTGCCTCTGACGATGTGCTATTCCTGACATTTAATGCAGGCGACGCGATTGACGTCCAACTGCCACCTGCGTTTCGCGGAAAAGCGTGGGAACTTGTGCTGAACACGGCACGGCCCGAAGATGGCACCGTCTGCGTGACCGGCCAAACCACGCGCATCGACGCGCAAAGCGTATGTGTCTTCGCCTGTTCCGCCACCTGAAATAGAAGGAGCCTGCCATGCAAGTGACCGATGTTGTGACCCAACCAATCGACGGGCAAAAGCCCGGCACCTCCGGTCTGCGCAAGAAGACCCGCGTCTTCATGGGGCCGCACTACCTTGAGAATTTCGTGCAGTGCATCTTTGACGGCATTGGCGGTGCGGCTGGCAAGACATTCGTGCTGGGCGGCGACGGGCGATTCTTCAACAAGCGTGCCGCGCAAGTGATCCTACGCATGGCTGCTGCAAACGGCGCCGCCCGCGTGATCGTCGGGCGTGACGCGCTGCTGTCGACACCCGCCGCCAGCCACCTCATCCGGCTCAACAAGACCGACGGCGGTATCATCATGTCCGCCAGCCACAATCCCGGCGGCGAGGACGAAGATTTCGGCGTCAAGTTCAACATGCCGAACGGTGGCCCCGCCCCCGAGGCCGTCACCAACGCCATGTTCGCCCGCACCAAGGAAATTACGTCTTACAAGATTCTCGAGGCGCAGGATGTCGACATCTCAACCGTTGGCGAAACGACCCTTGCGGACATGAAGGTCAGCGTCGTCGACCCGGTTGCCGACTACGCCGACCTGATGGAAACGCTCTTTGACTTTGACGCCATCCGCGCGATGATTGCGGGCGGGTTCCGCATTAGCTTTGATGCGATGTGCGCCATCACTGGCCCTTACGGCGTTGAAATCATTGAAAACCGCCTTGGCGCACCAAAGGGCACTGTTGTCCATGGCACGCCCCTGCCCGACTTTGGCGGCATGCATCCTGATCCCAATCCGACTTGGGCGCATGAGCTGATGGACACGATGAATGGTCCGGATGCCCCCGACTTTGGCGCCGCGTCCGATGGTGACGGCGACCGCAACATGATCGTTGGCCCCCGCGTCTACGTCAGCCCTTCTGACAGCCTCGCCGTGCTGGCCGCAAACGCGCATCTGGCCAAGGGGTACACCGCTGGCCTTGCTGGCGTCGCGCGCTCCATGCCCACCTCTGCCGCTGCGGACCGCGTCGCCGAAAAGCTGGGCCTGCCCTGCTATGAGACCCCCACCGGATGGAAGTTCTTTGGCAATCTGATGGACGACGACCGCGTCACGCTATGTGGTGAGGAAAGCTTTGGCACCGGCTCGAACCACGTGCGCGAAAAGGACGGGCTTTGGGCGGTGCTGATGTGGCTCAACATCCTCGCCGTCCGCAAGATGAGCGTGGCCGAAGTGATGGCCGATCACTGGGCGACCTATGGGCGCAACTATTATTCGCGCCACGATTTTGAGGCGATTGAGTCAGACAAAGCCGATGCGATGATCTCGGCATTGCGTGCAAGGTTGGCCGATCTGCCCGGGCAAACGGTCCATGGGCTGACCGTGACTGCCGCTGATGACTATGCCTATCACGACCCTGTCGATGGCTCGGTTTCTGAGCACCAGGGCGTGCGGGTGATTTTTGAAGGTGGCGCGCGCTTTGTGATCCGCCTTTCCGGCACCGGGACCTCGGGGGCGACGATGCGACTTTATCTTGAAGCGTTGGAAACCGACCCGACCAACTTTGCGCAAGATCCGCAGGCTGCTTTGGCCCCGATCATCGCGGCCGCTCATGAGATCGCGCAAATCTCGGCCCACACAGGCCGCGACAGGCCGGACGTTACGACCTAGGTGGTGCCAGCGAGGCGCGCTCGACTATTTCGGTTTCAAAGATCGCACTTTTCGGCGTTCCCCCGGCCAGTTGCGCCAGCAAGATCTCGGCCGCTGCCCGGCCCATTTCGATCTGCGGCACCCGCAACGTGGTCAGAGCAGGTGCCGACACCAGCGACAGCCCGATGTCATCAAATCCGGTGACCGACACGTCACCCGGCACAGACACACCGCGCGCACGCGCGCGCACAACCGCGCCTGCCCCCAACACGTCGCTGCCACCAATGATTGCTGTTGGTTTTGCTGCCCAAACTTCATCAAAGGCGTCGCCGGCGTTCTGCAACAGATAAGGGCTTTCCGCCAATGCAACCAGTTCAGCGCCATCACAGGCCTCAATCGCGGCCCTGACCCCGGCGATCCGCTCTGCTACCCGGTCATTTCCGGCGCTGATACCGGCAATCATCGCGATCTTCCTGTGGCCCATCGCCAGCACATGTTCGGCCATGCTTTTGGCCGCTCGTCTATTGTCAAAGCCCGCAAAAACCCCCTCATCCGCCGGGCCAGCGGCCCAGGTCAACACATGCGGTACATTGCGCAGGTTCAGGAACCTCCGGGTCGCTTCAGGCCGCTCAGTCCCGATCAACATCAACCCCGATGCCCCCTGCGTCATCAGGGCCCTGATCTGCCGCAACTCCGCTTCGGGGTCATAGCCGGTTGTCGCCACCAGCATTGTGACGCCCGCTTCTGACAGCGCCTCCTGAAAGGCCTGCATGCCGCTGGCGAACATCGCATTTGCCATCGTCGGAATAACCGCGCCCACTGTCTTGAACCGGCTCGAGGCCATGGCGCGGGCACCAAAATGCGGTGTGTACCCCAATTCATCAATTGCCGCGTTGATCCTGTCGCGCGTGGCCTTTGCCACCTTGTCGGGATCATTGATCGCGCGGCTGATCGTGGCCGTGCTGACCCCAGCCACCTTGGCCACATCATCAATCGTTGGTGGTTGGTTCTGCGTCATATCTCCCCCTGCGGCCAAGCTGACAGCATATGCGGCGTTCAGGCAATAGCAGACAGGCGCTTACCCCGAAATTGAGGCTTGCAGCGACGTCCTTTCGTCTGCAATATGCAAGCGCTTTCTACGGGGGACACTTTTGAGTGAATCACCGTAAGCGCTGGTGCTGCGTTTCACGCCGCTGGCATTTTGTTCGTAGGCGGGGATCAGGTTTTGGGAGGAGCCCCCCGCCTACGGGCAAGACCTTTACGACATGACAGCCAAGTCGCCTTCACCGAAGAAGTGAAGATGCTCTTGCGCGAATTGCAGACCAACCTTGTCGCCGGGGGTTAGTTCGCTGTTGCCGGTGACGCGGACCGTTATCTGCCCCAGCGCGCCACAATCCATAATCACGAAGGTATCCGCGCCAAGATATTCCAACACGTCGACGGTGCCGTCGACTTGTCCACTGCCGATCTCGCCCAATGTGATATGCTCTGGCCGGACGCCCAACTTGCTCGCTTGCTGACTGCGGTCGTAAGCGCCGCCGCGGTGGCCATCCAACTGATAGGCATCCCCGGATGCGCTGCAGGGCATGACATTCATGCGCGGGCTGCCAATGAACTGCGCCACAAACAGGTTCGCGGGCCTCTCATATAGCTCGCGCGGGCTGCCAACCTGTGCAATCTGACCTGCATCCAACACCACGATACGATCAGCAAGCGTCATCGCTTCAACCTGATCGTGCGTGACATAGATCATCGTGGTCTTCAGCGACTGATGCAGCTTCGCAATTTCGTAGCGCATCTCGACCCGGAGCGAGGCGTCAAGGTTCGACAACGGTTCGTCAAACAGAAATGCTGTGGGGTCCCGGACGATAGAGCGGCCAATCGCGACCCTTTGGCGCTGACCGCCAGACAGGTCCTTGGGACGACGATCCATATAGGCGTCAAGCTTGAGGACGCGCGCGGCATCATTCACCTTTGCGTCAATCTCTGCCTGCGGCAGGCCCGCGGATTTCAGCGGAAACGCAACGTTGTCGCGCACGGTCATGTGCGGATATAGCGCGTAAGACTGGAACACCATGGCCAGACCGCGCTTGCTTGGCGGTTCTGCGGTGGCGTCCCGGTCACCGACCATGATCTGCCCGCGCGACGTTTCCTCAAGGCCTGCAATCATCCGCAACAAGGTCGACTTGCCGCAGCCCGACGGGCCCACAAAGATGATGAACTCGCCTTCTTGCATCGCAAGGTCGACACCTTTGATGACCTGAACGTTGCCAAACCACTTTTCAACAGATTTCAATTCGATCGAGGACATCACGCAGCCCCTTTTTGCTGTGCATTTTCAGTTTCATTTCCAGCCCAGGTCAGCCAAATCGCGGCGGTCCAGGTAAAATCGGCGCCGCCACAGGGCGTCGCGTCAACCGGGTCGAAATATTCATAGAATCCGTGCTTTCGGATCAGGTCCGCCGTTTCCGACCGAAGCCGCTCTGCCAGTTCAGATCGCCCGTTTTCAGTAAGACCCAAAGCAATCAGCGAATTGACCACAGGCCATGTTGGGCCACGCCAATACCGGCGCGGATCAAAGATCTCACTTTCAGGGTCTGCCGAGGGGATGCCATAGTTGACAGCGTCCCAGGCCCGCATCAATTGCGCGTCCAGCTTGGGGTTTCCGGCCCCTGCCAGATAGGCCAGAAAAGCACCAGATCCCAGAACGCCCGCAAATGCGTCATTGCGCAAATTGCGCGCATCATAGGCCCCAAGCGCATCGTTCCAGATCAGCGGCAGCGCCGAACGCAATTCAGTCGCCCAACTGTCAATCTCGGACACGTCCTGGCCAAGTTCCCGCCCGATGGCCGACAGATCCTCATGCGCGCGCAGCAGCATGAATGTGATACCCGGATCCGCCATCAGGAACGGTCCACCCGCCACGATCTTGGCCTGATCCCAGCCCGTGCTGCGGCCGTATTGTAGCATCGCGATATAGCGGTCGTAATCCGCTTTGCCAGGGCGCATCTCTGGGTTCACATGGCCGGTGTCGCGGCGCGTGTATTCGCCGACACCAGAACCATCGACATCAGCCATGCCGATGTCCCAATCGGGACAATTGTCGCGCCCGCTTTCCCATGGATGCGTGATCGCAGCGGGGCCAAAGGTGCAGCGATAGTCGTGCCACCATCGGTGCCAGCCCACCAGCTTGGGGTAAAGCGCCTTGATCCGCTCGGTGCCCGCGTCACGATCTGTGGCCCAGATCTGACGCGCCATAATGGCAGCCACCGGCGGCTGGCTGATGCCGGACGACGGCGGCGTCTGCCCGGTATCCCAAACCTCGGGCCCCGGGAAATAGCCCGGGTCCGATTTGTGAAAGATGATATGCGGCACCATGCCATCATCCCATTGGCTGGACATCAGGGTGTCCAACTCATCCCATGCCCTTGGCAGATCAAAGGTGGCAAATCCCCAAGCCGCAAAGGCGCTGTCCCAGTTCCACTGGTAGGGATAAAGACCGTGGGTCGGCACCGTATATCCGCCCTTGTCGTTCCGGCGCAGGATTTCGCGCGCTTGCTCGTCCAGGTTCATCCTTTGACACTCCCTGCAGTCAGACCTTTGGTCATGAATTTCTCAAGCCCGAGGAAAAGCGCCATGATCGGCACCGTCGCTATGACCGATCCCGCCATCAGATGCTGGCGCGGGATCTCTGATGAATCGAGCGATGCGATACCACGGGTCAGTGTGAACTTTGTCGGGTCATCCAGCAGCATGAACGCCAGAAGGAATTCGTTCCAAGCGATCATGAAGACATACAAGGATACCGACGCCAGCGCGGGCAGTGACAGCGGCAACGTGATCTTCCAGATCACCTTCAACCGGCTGAGCCCGTCCATCAACCCGGCCTCTTCTACTTCGGCTGGCAGGCCTCGGAAGTAACCCTGCAGCATATAAAGCGCGACCGGAATAGTGGTGACCGGATAGATCAGGATGATCCCACCGATACTGTTGCGCAGACCCGTCATCGAGAAGGCGATGTAGATCGGCAGCGCCAGAACGATCATCGGCACCATGTAAATCAGCAGGATCGACCGGCTGAACGCTGCCCGCCCCTTGAACCGCAACCGTGCGACGGCATAGGCACCCGGGATCGCGAAGGCGAGCGTGATGAACACCGTCAACACTGAAATCAGGAATGAATTCAGCAAGTAGGTGCCAAAGTTGAACTGGCGGAACAACTCATCATAGGACCGGAACAGGTCCCACCCTTTGCTGAGGTCAATTGAGAAATCCAACGGGTTCTGGATCAATTCTGCCTGATTTTTCAGGCTTGTCATGACCATCACGTAGAACGGGATCAGAACGATCGCAGTGAAGAAGATATAGCCAAAACCGGTCAGAAAGCGGATGACGGCGGCCTCAAATTCGTGGCGCGTCAACTCGCCTGGGTTGATGTCTGTTAGGATCACCGCCAACGAGACCGCAAAGGACACACCCAGTATCGCTGCGCCAAGAATGCTGGCCAAGGTTCCCGCACTCTCACCTGTGACCATCGGTCCAAAGCCGATCATGACAGTCGCAATGATGGCGGCAGTGATGATGCCCTGCACGATCACATTGCGCCCTATCGCAACGATCAGGCCGCCGGCCACCGCACCCCACACCAGCGATAGCAGGATCGAGGGACGGAAAGCGTCACCGGTTGCAAACGACATGGCAACACTGACTGTCGTCGACAGGACCACCAGCCACAGGGCACCAAGCAATGGCCCCGTGACGTATCCATAACGCAAGTTGCTCATAGCCCTTCCTCCTGGCTGATGAATTTGAAGAAGAAGACAGAGAACAGAAGCAGGCAGCAGAAGATCACTACTGCGACAGCCGCGCCCGCACCGATGTTTGAAACGGCAAAGGCCTGCTCATAAACGTTGACGGTCAGCGTCCGCGTCCCGGCGTTGCCGCCGGTCAGCAGGAAGATGTCGTCGAACTTGTTGAACGTCCAAATAAAGCGCAACAGGAACAGCACCGACAGAATGCCCAATAGCTGTGGCACGCTTAGCGCCCAGAACTGCTGGAACGGGCTGGCCCCATCCATGTCGGCGGCTTCATACATGTCCGTGTCAATCGACTGCATCCGGGCAAGGATGAACAGGAACGACAGCGGGAAATAGCGCCAGATCTCAAACACGGTCACCATGATCAGGGCCAATGGCCGCTCACCGAAAAAGTTGATCGCTTCTGACGTCACCCCCATCTGCACCAACAACGCATTGGCAGAGCCTGAAAACGGGTCAAACAAAAGAACCCAGGCGAAGGCCACCGCGATGACGGGTGCCACGTATGGAAACAGGTACAAACCGCGCAAAATGCCTTGGCCGCGGAATTCCTTGTTCAGCAGCAAGGCGGCGAATAGACCAAAAAGAAGGGCCCCGATTGTGCCAAATACGGTGTAGAACATCGTCACACCCAGCACGCCCCAGAACTCAGCTCCGTCAAAGACGCGTGCGAAATTATCAAATGTAAATGTGCTGTTGGTCAGCACGTTTGACGCTTTGCCTTCAACGGCAGCGTCGCTGTCGCCCGGTTCAATTCCACCATCCAGATAGGCTTGTCCGATGGTGACGGGGATCATCAGGTTTTCGCGATAGCCCGGCTCCCAATCACCCAGATCACAGCTAAGCGCTTGCCCATCCAGCGTGCAGCGTTCGTCCAATGTACCAACGGTCAAACCTTCGGGGATGACATCGGTAAATGAGACACCGCCAATCGGCTGTTCCTGTGACGAGTTGCGCAGGCGGTACCGGATGTTCGCTTCATCTCCGACGGCTTCGGCATCCCCGCGCAGGTCTTCGCGCAGCACCACCTCGGGCGGCCGCAGATCAGCCAGCGACACCGGTTTCACCGATATCCAGAAGATCGCCAGCAGCGGCAGAACCACCACAAGTGCGACCGCAATCAAGGTCGGAGACAATAGGCCCCAGGCTAACCGTGCCTCGCGTTTGGCAAGCGGTCCTGTGCCCCTCGGAGGTGAGAGATCGGTCATCGTCGGCCCTTTCACAGAGTGTTGTGGCTGTCCTGCCCCGGCATATCGGGGCAGGACGATCTTGCTTTGTCGCGCAAGTGACGCTTAGTTGATGTTCGACAACTCGTCGTTCATCGCCGCGATTGCCGCAGCAGCGTCGATTTCACCATCGATGTACTCGCGCACAACGCGGTTGATCGCCTGGCTGTTGATCATCTTCGACGCGAGGCTCAACTGGCCTTCGGCCACACCCCAGCGCTGTGCCACATCAAGACCACCGACAATCTCGCTGATCATTTCGGCGGCATAAAGCTCACCCAGTGGCGCCTTCCGGTCGACACCGACCTCAAGGGTTTCCCACAGGTTGGTGAAGGCCATTGGATCGTCCGCCGTACCACGACGCACAGGGAACTTGCCCTCTGGCGCGATTGCGAGTGTCTGGCCATAGCCATCGCTCATTGAGTACTGCACAAACTCCATCGCCGCATCGGTCGCCGCGTCAGAGGTGATCCCAAAGTAACGCACGTCGCCCCATGCAGCACCGCCGGGGTTCGATGGGCCGCTGAAGTTGGTCACGATGCCGGTGGCTGCCGCCAGATCGCGGGTTTGCGGATCATTGTTGATCGTGGGCGGCGCGCTGTCGCGCAGACCGGCCAATTCGTCAAGGATGAACGGCGACCAGATGATCATCGCTGCATTGCCCGAGAAGTAGAGCGTGCGGGACTGATCCCAGAACAAATCACCCGGAGGCGAAGCCTTTGCGATGGCCTTGTAGAACTCCAGCACTTCGGTTGTCGGGCCCTCTTCGAGTGCCTTGAAGCCGTCGGGGCCGACAGGCGACACACCGTTGGCAAGGAACACATGCTCCAACACCTGGCTCATGAAGTTCTCGTCCACCTTGGTGGCAGCAACAAAGCCGTACATCTCTGGCGGGTTGTGCAGCGCTTCAACCGCGGCCAACACATTGGCGTAGCTGTTTGGTGCTTCAAGACCGGCCGCATCAAAAAGGTCCTTGCGGTAGACCAGCATCTGCGTCCAACCGTCTACCGGAACGGATGCAAAGCCATCAGCGGTCGCCGCCATGCCCAATGCACCAGAGGCGAATGTGCCTTCGCCCAGCGCTTCGACCACATCGGTCGCGGCATCCGTGTCGAGAATACCGGCATCAGCCCAAGGCAGCGCATACTGCAACGGGTGGTAGATCACGTCAGGCAGATCACCCGCCGCAAAGGCAGCCGTGGCACGTGTGCCCAGATCAGCCTCAGTCACCGGGATCACCTCGACGGTATGGCCCGTGGCTGCGGCAAAATCTGCTGCCATCTGCTCTTGGCGGGCCAAACGCTCGGGCTGCTCTTCTGTCGTCCAGAACCGCAGTTCGTCAGCGCTGGCGGCAAGTGCCGACAACACCAGCGCGCAAGCGGCGGTGGACAGGATGGTTGACTTACGTTTCATGGTATTCCTCCCATTGGTTTTCATGAAATGTCGCGTTCTGCGGCGGTTGCCGCGGTGGTCGGTAATGACGGAGGTGCCGGACCGGTCGATCCGCGGTCCAGAAACTTTGCCGTTGTCAGTTCGCGCAAGTTCTCGACCGGTTCACCCGAAATTCTGCGGATCAGAAAGGTGCTCAGCCTTTGACCGCAATCAGTGAAATCGACGGCAAATGTTGTCAGCGGCGGGGACACATGCGCGCCTTCCGGAATGCCGTCATATGACAGCACAGACAGGTCAGAACCGATCGTCAGTCCCATCCGCTCTGCCGTGTGGTAAACCCCCAGCGCCGTCATATCGACGGCGCAAATTATTGCCGTTGGCGGCGATGAGGCGGCCAGAATATCCGCAGAGGCGGCCGCTCCATCTGCGCGTGTCACAGCACCTTCGCGCATCAAGGCGGGGTCAATCTCAATCCCGTGGCGGGCCATAGCCGCTTCGAAACCAGCACGGCGCAGGGCCGAATAATTGTACGGCAATCCACCACCGATAAAGCCAATGCGCCGATGCCCAAGTGCCACCAGGTGGTCAACACCGTGCTGCATGGCATCTTCGCCCGCCACATCCATCCAAGCACAACCCTGCGGGTCGCCGGTGCGGCCAAACAGCACAAACGGCACATCCATCGCGCGCAACATGCGAATGCGTGGATCGTCCCGCAAAGTCCGCTGCAGGATAAACCCATCGGCTTTGCGGTCCTGCAACATCTCTTGAAAGGTGCTGAGCGTGTCGGCATCCGATTTGGAGGATGCAACCGTAAGGGTATAGCCTTCGGCACTCGCGCCCAGCGACAATCCCGCCAGAAACTCTGCCAGAAATGGCCGGTGCGCGTCATGTTCGCTAAGCTGAATAACCAGTCCCAGCGACTTCGTGCGTCCAGTGCGGATCGCCTGCGCATGTGACAGTGGACGATAGCCCATCTTCTCGGCCATGCGGGTCACCCGCAGGCGCGTCGCATCAGAGATGTCGGCATAGCCGTTCAGCGCCCGGCTGACGGTCGACTTGGTCAATCCCAAGGCTTCGGACATGTCCGAAATCGTGACACGCCTTTGCGTCTGATTGTGATTGATTCGCCGTTCTAGCATTGGCTTTGAAGTCCCCCCTGACCTCAGGCTGAATTCCGAAACCGGTTTCGGCAAGGGGTTTTCGCAGCTGTCTCAAAAATTGGCGAAAAAGGGGGGCGTCGCAGCGCGCAGGGCCGCTGCGACGATCAGGTCAATAAAGGTCGACGCGGAAGGGTGATGTTTCCCAATATGCCTCTGCCAATTGCAGGATACGCTCTTTGGGATCGGTCGATGCCGTACCCAGACCCAATCGGGTCAAAACGTCCTGCAAGGCACTTTGACTTCCGGCACCAAAAGCACCGTCGACGTCAAGCTCTCCGCCCAGCGATTTGATCAGCATTTGAGCACCGCCGTCGATCACTTTCACAGGCATGGCGTCCAACTGCTGCATGGCATATTGCGCGTTGCGGTTGTTTTTCAGCGCGGCGCCTTTTGCGGCCATCACGGCAGCATCAAACTGGCTATAACCGGCAACCGTTTCGGTCATCAGCGTATAGGCCGCCGTTGCCCCGGCCACCGGGTCGCCCCGCTCCAGCCCGTCGTTGAAGACGTTGATCGCTTCGGTCGCGTTGCGTCCGCCACGGGCGGTTCCGTCGTTGTACATCGTCGCCAGCGTATAGGCCGTTGTCGGGTGGCCCTGATCATGTGCTTCGCGCAGCAGGTCATAGGCCTGCCCCAGATCAATCTCCAACCCGGCGCTCCCCTGCCGATAGGCTACCGCCAGATTTGCCATCCCATAAATATCGCCGCGTGCCACGCTTTCACGCATGTACCGCAGCGCCCGTTCCGGGTCGAAATACTCGCTGTTCTGATCCAGATAGATACTGGTCAGACCATTCATCGAAAACGTATGGCCAACTTCCATGGCGCGGACCATCAGATCGTAACCTTCAACTTCGGCCTCGGTCGTGCCGCCATTGCGAAGCAATTCCAGCCCCAGCGAATGCATCGCATATGGATCGCCTTCGGCGACGCCGCGGGCAAACAACTGCCGCACCGCCTCACTGTCTGCACTGCGGGCAGAGCCGACGCCGCTTTCCTCGGCACGCGCTAACAGCCCAAGCCCATACCAAGCCCGGGCGTGACCAAGGTCGCGAGCGCGTTCAAAGGACAGTTTTGCGCCGTCGGTGTTCGCCAGCGCCAGCTTGGCGCGACCCAATTGATAGTGGAACCGTCCAGTATCAGGCGATGCCGCAACCGCTGCCTCGCAGGCGGCCAGCGCAATTTCCGGCCGGATTTCATTCGGATAGCGTGTCAGCCCCATTCCATCCGGATCCAGATGGTCGCCTGCCTCCATATCACAGGCGTTGGGCACAAGGTTGAGTGCGACCTGCTGTGCAACGCCGTTCACTTCTATCGCGATCACATCGCGCAACCGACCCTGTTCAAGAGACATTGCAGGCACTTGCACGGACTCGTTCACCAGCGTCAGCCGATCCACATCCAGTCCAGTCAGGACGCGGCCAGTCACATCGGTGTTCAGCCCGCTGCGGTCGCGCTGCATCAAGACACCAGTATTGGGGCGGGCCGTAAAACGCACCGAGTCCGTAACACCGATATTCAAGGCAGCCGACAGTGCAGGGCCGATATCAACCTCTGGCACGAAGTCCGCCGTGATCACATTGGTTGTGGGCTGCGCGCTCACCTCGGTTTCCTCGGCGACGACTTCAAGGTCGGTGACACGGGCAACACCACGGGTCTCACCCGTCCCGGAACTACTGACCTCGATCGGACGCGACAGTTGAGCCCCCAGACCAAAGCTTGCCGGTTCGATCAGGGTCGAGCTGTCCCAAGGCACCTGACGGCCATTCGTGCGCTCAAATGTCTGGCGGCGCACCTGCTCAAAGACGTCCTTCACCAGTGCCTCTGGTGTGGCAGAGGCCTGCTCGATCAGGGACGCGGTAAAGGGACTGTTGTCGCCCTCGCCGTCATAGGCCAACGAGCCCGGCGAGGTCGAATAGATGAGCATGGAGTTCAGTGGTGCCGCCTGACTGGAAAAGCCTGTTCGCGTTTCGCGCAGCGTATTTCCAACCTGTGTCAAAAGCTCCTTGCCCGCAAATGGATTGTCCCGGCAACTGTCCAGAATGACAATTTGCAGCCGGGCACGGGCCCCGATAATGCCCACCAAGGACCCCAGAGATACGGCCTCAAAAGGCACATCATAGACACTGTCGAGATCTGCGTCGGTTGGGACAAGGTAGTTGTCCGCACCGATTTGAAAGCCGTGCCCTGCAAAGAAAAAGACCACTTCGGTATCGCGATCCACATCAAACAGCACGCGGCGCAGCATGTCCTCGAAACCACGCTTCGTGATGTCTTCGTGATAGCGAACCAGATACCCCTGCTCCCGCAGGAAAGTCGCGACGACGCTGGCATCGGCGTGGGCATTTGGCAAATCGGGAATGCCGGAATAATCGGAATTCCCAATCACGACCGCGTAGCGTTTGGCGGCGCGGGTTTCGGGGTTGATGCCACGCAGCGGCAGGATATCTGCCGATCCGTTGATCAACCGTTCGACGATCAGGCTGTTCTGCGCCAGCGCAGGGCCGGTCGCAAGAACGCTGACCGACAAGAGTGCACCTGCCAGAACCGAAAGCGGTTTTTTAAACATGACCTATCCCCAGACCGGGCCCGGATCTGGGTCCGGCGGTGGTGGCGGCGGTGGTGGTGGCGGCGGTGGCGGATCACCCGGATCGGGATCCGGGTCAGGATCGGGATCGGGTGTTGGGACTTGTGTCGTCGAATTGCGGTCAGCGCGGCGACGCTCTGCCCGTGCCGCTGCAAGTTGCCGTGCGCGCTCAATTGCCGCAGCATCAGTGGTTTGCACCGGCGTTGCCGACGGGCTGATTGTCTGTGGTTGTGGCTGCTGTGTCACCGGGATCGTCGCCGGGATTGGGACCACTAGGCACCCTGACAACATTCCCGCGACCCCCAACACACCCGCGACGCGCATGAAACGCTGTGCAGTTTTGGGTGTTGAATCTGGCATTACTTAAACTCCTTGTCGTCGAATTTCAGGCTTAAAGGCCTGTTTTAGTTGGCATCTACAGGCAAGCCGCCCGCCCCTTTGATCCGTTCAATCAGGTCGAGTGTCTTGCGTGGGTCCGCGCGAAACGCATCTTGTATGAGTGGAAAGTCTGCCCATTCCTGCCCATCTGGCAAGTCAGGATTTCCTTCCTGCGTGATAGAGCGCGTCGTGCCGGTGCCCGGCACAATGGCCTGCAGCTGCGCACAAAAATGCGTACTCAAGAATTCATTTTCGAGCCCCAGGTCCGGGCAATCCTCGGACTGGGCTGTCGCACCAGCGGCGCAGGAGATGAAAAAGGCTGTGGTCAAATAGAAGCGGCGGAGCATCCTGTGTCCTCTTTCCGTCTTGGGCTGCAATCGCCCGGTTACTGTTCAAATGCAGGACCAACCAAATCGACTGATCCTTTCGTCTTGCTGTCACCATAGACCACAAAAGCGGTGACGGTCGGCTGTCGTATCCAAAACGACAGAGGTGCCAAATGGCAATTCCTTAACGTAAACCTTACGCATGAAATGGCGTTTCTCCAAACGCTTCCGGACGATCGGACAGGAATGTGATCATGCAAGCACCGCGCGGTCCAAAACCACGGGCCACCAACGATACACAAATCATGCACAAAGCGTACACATCTCGTGATGGCCGGTTTCCTAACTTTTCCATCACACTGTTAACCTCTGCGTCCCGACAAGAGGTTGCCGCATCAAATACGACAGGTGCCAAGACAGACATTTGCCTGCTAGCATGACTTTCATGACACGCCGTATTCTACATTCCGCGACGCTTGCCCTTGGCCTTGGCTCTTCTGCCTTAGCAGAGGATCGCGCCCTGATCATCGGGATCGAAAATTATCCCAACCTTGATCTGCGCCTCGCGCCTCAGTCCGCATCGGACGACGCCATTGCGATGGCGCAACTCGCGGTCGAGCGTTGGGGTTATCGGCAGACCCAGGTTACCCTGCTGCTGGACAGTGCTGCGACGTCAGCGGCCATTTTGGACGCGCTGATTGACGAACTTGTCGGTCAGACCGGACCCGGTGACCGGGCGCTTTTGTATTTCGCTGGGATCGGCAGCCGTAACAGCCAGGACTCCCGCGTCATTCTGGCCTATGACAGCGAAAGCCTGCTGGGTAGGATCCCCGAAGATGCGCTGTCAGACATTCTTGATCTGATCCCAGACCGCGACGTGACGGTCATCATGGACACCGGATTTCGCGGCGACATCAACACCCCCGGCCAGCGCGGCATTGGCGCACCCGGGTTTGAAGCGACACCCTTTGCCGCCAACGGCGACGGCCGCGCCGTCTACACCGCCTCTGCCGTCAGCCAGACCGCTTGGGAAACCGCGATGGGTGGAGTGATGACCAATGCGCTGATCGCCGGTGCCAAGGGTGCCGCTGATGCAAATGGCGACGGCACCGCAACCCATGGCGAGTTGCTGGCATACTTGCGCGGCCAAAGTGCCAGCTGGTGCGAGGCTCAGCCAAACTGCGCACCGATGGGGCTGTCCCCGGATTTTGCAGGGCCGCTGAACCACAGCCCCACGGGGGCCAAGGTCGCCAGCGCCGCCCCTGCCCCTGCACCGGTGCCACAAAACGCTGCCGCCTTTGCAGGCCGCAACAGCGCGGATTTGAAACTGGCCATCGACGGCGGCACCGCGCTGACCATCGGGCAGTCTGTGACCTTTCGCGTCACTGCCCAAAGCCCCGGCACCTTGCTGATTTTGGACGTCGATCCCAACGGACAACTTAGCCGAGTCTTCCCCTCGCGGCTTGCCCCCGATGGCGGCGCACAGATTGTTCCGGGACAAGAGGTCGCGATCCCCAGCGGGCGGTCGGCCAATGGCGCGCCCTTGCGGGTGCGCGTCACCGGGCCAGCCGGTGCGGGCTATCTGCTTGGCATCGTGATCGAGGGCGACACATTGGACGCCACAACCCTTTTGCCAAGCGGCGCTGCCGCATCGGCGCTGCCGCAACTTGCACAAAACCTGTTGAACCTTGGCCGCAACTGGTCGGCCGCCACCCTGAATTATACGATTTCGAACTGATTGAGATTGGAGCTTGTGATGAGACACCTCCCCCTATTCACCGCCGCAGCATTGGCCCTGGCCACGCCCGCGCTGGCCTGCGAGGGCTATGACGCCGCCGTCGCCGCCGTACAGGACAGGGATGCCAACGCCGCTGCCGCCCTGTTTGACGGGTTGATTGCCGACAACGCCTGTTCCGACGATTTCCGCGAATGGGTCGGCGATTTTCTGGCCCGTGACGCCTTTGCCGTGACGATGACCGACGTTGATGAGGCGACCAAGCGCACCGCCTTTGAAACCGCCCTTGGGTATGAGCGCCACTGGCGCAGCTTTGCCGGATTGGGACAGCTTGACTGGGCGGCAGAGGATTACGCAGGCGCTGCGGCCAATTTCCAGCTTGCGCTGAATGAACTGGCCGAAGGCGATCAAAGCCACACCGCCGAGACAGATGAGATTGCCGAGATCTACCAATTGGCGACCGCAGCACTGGCCCTGTCGGATGAGGTTGTGGACCTGCCCGTCACACGCTCTGGCAACCCCAGCGTGATGATGACCGGCAAGGTGCGCGGCTTTGAGGTTGAGGAAATCCCGCTGCCGATCACTTTTGAATATAACTCCGTGCAGTTTGACGCCGCAGGGCTGGATTACGCCAATGCGCTGGTCAACCACCTGTTGATGGTGAACCCGGTCAGCGTCAATCTGGGCGGCCACACTGACCCGGTCGGCGGCGAAGAATTCAACCTTGCCCTGTCAGAGGCGCGCGCCGAGGCGCTGGCCACCTACATCCGCGCCGCCGGTTTTGAAGGCGAGATCGTGACAACCCCCTACGGCGAAAGCCGCCTGCCCGCCCCGCCCGCCGGGATCGAGGCAGGATCAGAGGAGCACCACCGCATCGCGCGGCGCGTGTCCTTTGCAAGCCAATGAGGGGGCTTGTTCTTGCCGGGCTGATGGCCTGCGCCGCCCTGCCCGCCCATGCCGAAAAGACCTATGGTCTGGTGATCGGGATTGATGATTACGCCAATGTGCCCGACCTGCAGGGTGCTGTGAACGACGCCCGCGACATTGCCGATGCGCTGAACGGGATCGGGGCCGAGGTCACGATGCTGCTGGATGGCGACGCCACCCGTGCCGCGATTTACGCCGCATGGGAAGGTATCGCCGCCAAGATAGAAGCCGGCGACCGGCTGGTCGTCAGCTACGCGGGCCACGGGTCCTATGAGCCGGAATATGTGATCGGGTCCGAGGAAGATGGACGGGACGAGAATTTCCTGCTGTCGGGCTTTTCGTTTCAGGGCGCGGGTGCCGCAGAACGCATTCGCGACGACGAACTGGCCGCGCTGATCGCGATGACGCCGCAGGCAGAGGTCGTGTTTCTGGCCGATAGCTGCCATTCGGGCACCGTGTCGCGCAACGTCACACCGGTGCTGGGCTATCGCTATGTGATCGGCGGCAAGCTGTCGGATGATCCCTTGCCGCCACCGCCGCCGCGCGTCTCCGCCAGTGAGGGCAAGAACGATGTGGCGCTGTTTCTGGCCGCCGTGGACGAGGCCGAAAAGGTGCCGGAGTTCCTGATCGACGGAAAACCGCGTGGTGCGTTGTCCTATTCGTTCGCCAAGGGCCTGCGCGGTGCGGCGGATGAGGACGCCAATGGCGAGATGACAAAGGACGAGTTGGCCTCTTACGTGCGCCGGTCGGTGCGCAACATCAGCCAGGGCCTGCAAGCGCCGCAGATCAGCCCGCGCGGCGATGAAGAGCGGGTGCTGTTTGCCATCGGTGACGCGCCAGAACCGGTGATGATCGAGGTCTCACCCTTTGAAAAGACGCTGGCCGGGTTGCCCGACCTGAAGGTCGCGCATAATGGCGGGAACTATGGTGCGACGGTGCTGACCGGCTTGCCCGGCGTGCAGGTGGTCGAAGACCCGCTGCAAGCCGCAGCCTTCGCCGATTTCACCGCAGGCGTGCTGCGGTCAACCGTGGGCGATGCGCTGGGAGACTTCAGCGACAGCGCGCCCCAGAACGGGTTGCAGCAGGCGATCGACAAACTGCGTGTGACCACAGCAATTGCCGCCGCGAGCCCCGCTGGCACGCTTGAGGTGCGGTTTGCCGAAGGGGATCGCAGCTATACCAGCCGCGACCGGGTGACGGTGCAGATCAGGGGCCGCACAACGCCCTATATCACGCTGGTTGCCGTCGCCTCTGACGGGGCGGTGTCGCTGCTTTATCCCTATCAGGGTGACGGCATCAACGACCCGCTGGCCGTGATCCCGGCTGATCCACTGGACCTGACCTTGCAGGTGCAGGCGCCCTTTGGTGCCGACCACATCATCGCAATCGAGACGCGCAGCGATGGGGCCGATCTGCGGGCGGTGCTGGCGCATCTGGACAGCAAGTCAAGCCGCACGCCAAAGCTATGGGATGTGCTGCGCACCGCTGTGCTGAAGATGGAAAGCCAGCCACGCATTGCACTTTTTCCATTCTACACGCGCCCCTGACGCTTGACCTGACGCCGCCCACGCCCCACCCTTCGCTTCAAAGGAGCGCAGGGTGGACGACACGACAGCAGAACCGGGCCAGAACAGCCTGTTGCACGCGTTTGAAACGGTCGAGGCCTCGCTTCGCACCGAAAACTGGTTCTTTGAAACCGTGCGGGCAGAGCTGCAAAAGACAGCCTCATTGTCCGACTTCCCCACGATCATGGGATCCAACGGGCACGACTACCTGCTGCATTTCACCCAGTTCATGTTCTTTCTGCGCGCGCTCGATTGCACCGATGCCGAGCAGATCAGCATCTTCATCGACAGCCATAACGACAAGATCAACGGCCAATTGAATGACCCCGATTTCGGCAAATCGCCCAAGGAATTCCAAAAGGCGATCTTTAAGCCCGACCGCAAGGCCAAGATCCTCGACAGTATCCGCGCGCTCGGTGCGCCGGTCTTTGCGATCTATGAATTCGGGCATCTGCTGATTGACGATATGTCACCCAAAACCACCGAAAAACTGATCGAGGATTTGCGGTTCGGCAAGCTGCTGGAGCGGCGCGAGGATGACCGGCTGGAAGCGGATGCAAAGCGTGTCCTGATCGCTTCAACCGGGTTTCTGGAGGACACCTACAAGATGTCCCTGCTGATGCAGCGCCGCATGATCGCGGGCAGTTTGAATGACGCAGAGATCGCCGCCGCGCGGCAGAAACAGACCTGAGGTCCGTGTGGCGAATGGCCGGCTTGAGCCCAAATTGACGAATGCTGCGCTGCGCTCGAATGTCGGTTTTAGCGCGTAGTGCACGTGATTGACCGTTGTCTGGATCCTATGTCATTAACTTCCTATGCGAAGGTTCTTCCAAGTTTTTTTGTTTGCCATTGCCAGCGCAGCCCACGCTGACGAGGATGCCGTCGCAAAGTATCGTGACTATCTGCCTGAACAACTTCTAGCATTGCCCGAGGATGAGCGGCGAAGTTCAGTCCCAATAATGTTCAACGGCGCTGCAAACCTCGCGACATCGCCTGCGGGCGAACTCATCACACAGGCCAACTTGAATTTGCTGATGTATGACGGATTTGCTGACTACGACAGCGCAAAGCGAACTTTTCAGGCGGATTTGGGTGAAGAACCAACAGGCAACCTGACCGTGTGGCAGATTCATTCGCTCGGATACCGCGCTTCGCGCGTGAACATGACCAGTGTCAGCTTCTTCCCGTTTGACTTCGGCGGAACCATGACTGAGAACTGGGCTTCCGTGAAAGGCACAGTTGAGATCATCGAGGAAAAAATCGCCTATCCGATCAACCATGTTAACATTCAATGTGCTCGCAATGAAGGCACTTGCGAGTATCGCCAAATCGCACTGACGCTGCCAGACGAAAACTCCTGGGTTCAGTCTTACCACGTCGGCGAAATCGCGGATGAAACCTATCGGATCACACGTTGGGAAGGACAACTCATCGACGCCGTTCCGCTGGACAACAGCGCATGTCGGACAACCCAGCTTAGCCTCAACTTCGAGACACAAGAGTTCTTCGAGATCGCGCGGAACAATAACGCGGGAGACTGCGAAACCGTGCTTGGCGTGACGCTGCCACGCCTGGAGAAGCCGCGAGTTTCTCGCATTGTTGACGGGCACGAGATCATCGGCGCAGAGTTCAAATCGATCAGCGAAGAGACGTTTTCGTATTTTTCGAGTTCATTCCGTAATCGAATCG
This sequence comes from uncultured Paracoccaceae bacterium, assembly GCA_947493335.1. Classification (GTDB taxonomy): domain Bacteria; phylum Pseudomonadota; class Alphaproteobacteria; order Rhodobacterales; family Rhodobacteraceae; genus CANMYO01. Next base: position 191,933 of record CANLQO010000003.1, read on the forward strand.
AAGAGCTCGCATACGAAACTGATCAGAATTAACGTCTGACAGATAGAAAAGCAGACGTTCAGCTGCCATCGTAGAACGACAGCAAAGTCCCGCAAACCACCCCTACCCCCGGTGGGCGCCATCGGCGAGGGATTTGACGAAGGCCAGCACGTCAGAGGCACTTTCGCCAGCGCCGATCTTCTCCACGATGGCGGAGCCCACGACGGCACCGTCGGCGATTTTGGCGATGGCCTCTGCCGCCTCGGGGGTCTTGATGCCAAAGCCCACGATCACCGGCAGGTCGGTTTGGGATTTGATCCGCGCCACTTCTGGCCCCACGTCGGCGGCTTGCGCGGCCGCAGCCCCGGTGATGCCCGTCACCGAGACGTAATAGACAAAACCGGATGTGTTTTGCAGCACCTTTGGCAGGCGTTTGTCATCTGTGGTGGGCGTGGCAAGACGGATGAAGTTCAACCCCGCCTTTTGCGCCGGAATGCACAGTTCCTCATCTTCCTCAGGAGGCAGGTCCACAACGATCAGCCCGTCGATGCCCGCCTCTTTCGCCTCGGACAGAAAGCGGTCAACGCCACGAGAATAGATCGGGTTGTAATAGCCCATCAACACGATCGGGGTGGTGTCATCGGTCTTGCGCAATTCGCGCGCATATTCCAGCGTCTTGGGCAGGTCCTGCCCCGCCTCAAGCGCACGCTGCCCGGCAAGCTGAATGGTCGGGCCATCAGCCATCGGGTCGGTGAACGGCAGGCCCAGTTCGATCACATCCACGCCCGCAGCGGGCAGGCCTTTGACGACTTCAAGCCCGGTATCGTAGTCGGTGTCGCCCGCCATAACATAGGCCACAAAGGCCTTTTTGCCTGCTGCCTTGAGTTCCGCAAATTTGGCGTCGATTCTGCTCATGTCGTTCCCCGTCTATAACGGAACCGTCTGTGCGCCATGTGGGCGGAAAACGCAATGGTCTCGCCTTCAGAACAGGCGTTCAAGCCGGCCCTTGGTCTTGTAGATATTCTTGTAATCCCACTGAACACGGCGACTGTCGTGCAGCCAGGCTTGCAGCGTCTGGGCGTCGATCTGACCCACATCCGTGAACCGCGCCTCTGCCGCCTTGAAGGTGCCGGTCTTGCGCAGCCCCGGCGCGTCAAAGCCCTGCCCGCTCCAGAACATCAGGCGCACACAGGTCTTCAGTTTGCTGTAGCCGACGATCGGGTTGCCATCCAGAAACCACACCGGATGGGCATGCCACATCTTGGCCTCGGCCTCTGGCAGGCCTGTGTCGATCTGCGCGCGCAGTAGGTCCATGATGGCCTTGTCGCCGGGTGCCTGCACGGCATGGTAGGCCTCGATCGTCTGGGGTTTCATGTGCCCCGGCGAAAGAGCCGCGCCCAGAGCCGCCGCAACAACCCCGGTTTGCCCAATCCCAGTTGCCGCGCTTGTGCCGGCCGGTCGATCTCATGATTGTCGATGATCCGTTCGGCACAGCCGCAGCCTTCGCCAAGGCCGACCTTGTTGTAATAGAAGGTTTCAAATTTCTGGGGGCGCGGGGGACGGCGCATCAGGAGTCCTCCGCATCGCAGTTGACCATCCATGGCACGCCGAACTTATCGCGGCACATGCCAAAGGCGGCCGCCCAAAAGGTCTTGTCCATCGGCATCGTGACCTCCCCCCCGTCCGCGAGTTGCGCAAAGAGCGCCTTGGCCTCATCCGGGGTATTGCACTGGGCCGAAAGGCTGAAGCCGTGAAACCCTTGGTGTGGGCCGCTAAAAGCCTCAAACGAATCCGACGCCATCAGCAATCGCCCCTGAATATTGATCCGTGCGTGGCCGATCAGATTGCCAACATCGTCGCTCATCGGTGGCATGTCGGGCATCTCGCCCATGCGTTGAAGATCGGTCACTTCGGTGCCGAATACCTCGGCGTAAAAGGCCATCGCCGCTTCGGCAGTGCCCGGGAACGTCAGATAGGTCTCGATTTTCATGTCAGCCTCCTTGATCGCAATAAGTGTGACCGGCTTGCCGATTCCCTTCAAGCGGCGTAACAGGCGCTGGATTGCGAAGGAGTTGCACCGATGGGTTTCAAGATGGGGATTGTGGGTCTGCCGAACGTGGGCAAATCGACCCTGTTCAATGCGCTGACCAAGACCGCAGCCGCGCAGGCCGCGAACTTTCCGTTCTGCACGATTGAACCCAATGTGGGTGAGGTCGCTGTGCCCGATGCGCGGCTCGACAAACTCGCCGCGATTGCGCAATCCAAGCAGATCATCCCGACCCGCATGACGTTTGTGGATATCGCCGGTCTGGTGAAGGGCGCCAGCAAGGGCGAAGGCCTTGGCAACCAGTTTCTGGCCAATATCCGCGAATGCGACGCCATCGCTCATGTGCTGCGCTGCTTTGAAGACGATGACATCACCCATGTTGAGGGGCGCGTTGATCCGGTCGAGGATGCATCCGTGATCGAGACCGAACTGATGCTCGCTGATCTGGAAAGCATCGAGAAGCGGCTGCAGAACGTCGTGCGCAAGGTGCGCGGCGGTGACAAAGAGGCGGTGCAGCAGGAACGCCTGCTGAAGATGGCGCAAGAGGTGCTGGAAGACGGCAAACCCGCCCGCGTGGTCGAGGTGGACGCAGAGGACGCCAAGGCGTGGAAGATGCTGCAACTGCTGACCACCAAGCCGGTTCTGTATGTGTGCAACGTCGAAGAAGACAGCGCCGGCACCGGCAACAGCCAATCCGCTCGTGTGGCCGAAATGGCCGCGGCACAGGGCAACAGCCACGTGGTGATCTCTGCCCGGATCGAGGAAGAAATCAGCCAGCTTGAGGCCGAAGAGGCCGAGATGTTCCTGGGCGAGATGGGGCTGGAAGAGGCGGGCCTCGACCGGTTGATCCGCGCGGGCTACGACCTGTTGCACCTGCAAACATACTTTACCGTTGGTCCCAAAGAGGCGCGCGCCTGGACCATCAAGGAAGGCACATCCGCCCCCAAAGCCGCCGGCGTGATCCACGGTGATTTCGAACGTGGTTTCATCCGCGCAGAGACGATCGCCTATGAGGACTTTGTGACGCTCGGCGGAGAAGGCCCGGCAAAAGAGGCGGGCAAGATGCGGGCAGAGGGCAAAGGCTACATCGTCAAGGACGGCGACGTGATGCACTTTTTGTTCAATACCTGACACGCCGCGTCACGGGATTTGCCAAGCCCGGGGGCTTTGGCCATGATCCCGACCATGAAGGTTCTGATCGCTACCCCCACCGCCGGGCATATCGTCACCACGGCCTACACCCACAGTCTGGTCAACGCGACGCTGGCTGTGAACGCGCTTGGCGGCCAATATGCGCACGAGGTGTTCAACGGCTCCGACATCGCGCTGGCGCGAAATTTCTTTGCGCATCTGTTGCTGGCGGAAACCGCGATCACCCACCTTTTGTTCATCGACAGCGACATGGCGGTGGATCAAGCGGTCTTTCAGCGCCTCTTTGCCGCGGATAAGCCGTTGGCCGGAGTGATCTATCCCGAACGCGAGATGAACCAATCCACATTTCTTGACCTGATCCGCCAGGGAGAGGCAGAACCGCGCGCCCGCGCCGCGGCAATGCGGTTCAACGTTCGGCTGCTCGACGATAGCGTCACGGTTCGCGATGGCTGGTGCCGGGTTGCCGGGTTGGGTGCGGGGTGCCTGCTGATCCGGCGGTCCGTTTTTACCGATCTGATTTCAGGCGGCGCGGTTCCGATCCTGCGCAGCGCCAAAATGCGCTCGCATCTTGGTATCCCGCAGATGCACGATTTCTTCGGTTTGATCCCAACCGGCGATGGCGACCACCTGTCCGAGGATTATTCCTTCTGTCAGCGCGTCACCGATGCGGGGCTTGAGGTCTGGGGGTTGGCCGATACCGCCGTCGGCCATATCGGCCGTTGGGAGTTTGCAGGCCGCTTCGTGGACCAGCTTGAAATGATCGCAAAGGGGCAAAAGCCGACCTGACCCCCGGTATCGTCCGGTCCGTCATCGGCACGGTGTTTGGCGGCGGCCCGCTTTTGCGCACAGACGCCCCAGCGGTGCCGATGCCGCCTTTTGCGATTTGCCAACCTTACCAGGACCTGACGCCGCCGTGCGCTGCTTTCATCCGGGCGGCGCAGGATTTGGTCCGCACGGAATGTGCACGGGATGTGTATGGGATGTGCATGTGACATCCCGCAGGACCCGCCGCGTTAACCCTGCGCGCCCCACCCTGACGAGGAAGTCATTTCGCCCCTTGCCCCCCCCGGTCCGCGTCGATAAACGGGTCAGCGGAGACGTGGCCGAGTGGTCGAAGGCGCTCCCCTGCTAAGGGAGTAGGCGGGAAACCGTCTCGAGGGTTCGAATCCCTTCGTCTCCGCCACCCAAACCTTTGAAATTCGCACGAAGTCCTGAAAGTTCGGGGGTCGGGCGGTCATGGGCTTGGGGTTGCCAGGGCAACGTGCGCAACACGCCCCTACCCCGCGTGCCAGATGCCCAAGGCGCCGACCAGGATCAGGCTGAGCGCCCAGACCACATCAAGGTTGAACCAGCTTTTGGACAGGAATTTCATGCCCAGCCAAGCGTACATTCCGACGGCTAGCACCCCGCCCGCAAGTGTCATCGCGGCGGTGTGGGTCAGGGCGACAACAAAGGCCGTGCCGATGTTTGCGGTCATGAGTTCACCTGCGGCGGCGTGACCTGCGTCAAGTTCATCAACGGCGCAGATACCCAGGTATATGGGCACCAGCATCAGCCCAGCCCCATGGGCCATGGCGGCAAGAAAGGACCACAGGCCAAGCTGCGTCGGCTTCACGCGCGCCAGAAAGCGGGGATGACGGCGGTTCAGCAACAAATAGATGCCGAGGCCAATGACCAACAGACCCGCACCGATCCGGATTTCCCGCTGAAATTCGGCCAAGGTCAGCATCATCGAAAACGGCAACAGGATTGCCGTCATCGCAATGAAATGCCCAAGCGCGAGCGCGGCCAGCGCTTTGCCCAGCGCTGCTGCTTTCTGTTCAAACAGCGCGGCCGAGACCGCAAGCGGCCATCCCATGCCGGGGTTCACGCCGTGATAAAAGCCCGAAAAAATGACGGCCCCCCAAAGGGCCGCCACTGATGTCACCTCTTCCAACGGTTAGACGTTCGGATAGCAGAAGCTGTCGGTCGAACAATCGCCGCCTTCCAGCCTGATCTGATGCGACCGGTAGCCTTCGGGGAAGTCGACATAGAAATCCTTGTCTAGCTCCAGCCCGCCATCGGGACCCACGTTGGCCATCACCATCTGACCACCGGAATCGTTGGGATAGAATTGATCGTCCCAAGTGGAATAAAGCGAATTGGTCCAATAGACCCGCTTTCCATCGCGGCTGATCTCGACCATTTGCGGGCCATAGGCAAAGGGTTTGCCGTTGGGATGATCGGCACCACGCGCGATGCCGCCGACCTCGACCTTGCCCACAAGTTTGGGATTCATCGGATCGTTGACATCATATTGATGCATCTCGCCCATGCCCCAGCAGGCCACATAAAGGAAGCGATCATCAAGGCTTAGATCAATGTCGGTGACAAGCGGCGGCACGGCCTCGAACCCCTGCAGAAGTGGCGGCAGGTTTTCGGCCTTTTCGGGCCGTGGGTCGATGGTGATCGTCTTTTTGGCCTGCCACGTGCCATCGTCATCGCGCCACCACGTGAAGATAGCGCCCTGCAGGTTGGTGGTGTCGACCACGACGCCACAGAACCCGTAGGATTTCTTGGGGTCGTGGGCGGGCCGGATTTCCAGCGCCATCTGGTGGTTCTCACCCAGATCAATGGTCTGGATGTTCTTGCGCTTGCGCAGGTCCCAAAAATGGATCTTGTGGCCGTATTTGTTGCTCAGCAGATCCTCGGCCACGATGCCGCCTTCGAATTGCGGCGGCAGGCCCCATTCAGAGCTGACCATGTAGTCCTGCGGAAGATTCCACCAGAAATCGTAGTGCTTGTCCTGCTCGCCCCGGTCCATTTCGTACTGGCCGATGATCTCGAAGGTTTCGCAATCCATGATGAAGATACCCGGCGGCCCGTCCGTGCCATCTGGGCCGCCGCCGCCAAGGGTCGAGACGTAAATGCCTTCCGGGCCGCAATGGATGGTGTGCGGGCGCGAGTAGCCGGTTTTGGCAAAGACCTCTTCGGGCTCAATTGTCTTGTGAATTTTGGCTTTGAGCGGGTCCTTGACGTCAATGATGTAAATCCGGCTTGATCGGATCCCCGGCACAATCAGGTAGCGCCGTTCCAGAAATGCGTGGCCGGTCAGCGGAGACAGGGCCGAAGAGCAAGCATTCCAGCCGAAGTGGTGAAATTCATCACCCTTATGGGGCACGATGACCTTGTGCACGATCTGCCCGTAGGTGTCGGATTTCGGGTTCACGTCAACCACCGCGATCCCATCGGACTGAGAACCATCGGGGCTCAGCATCACGGTAAAGGCATAGTTTTCAACAGGTGCCTGCATGGCAAGCTGCGCTGTGGGGTGAAATGTCGGATCGGGTCGTAAATTCATCTTTTGTCCTCCCAGAAATGGACCACCGCGCCGCTTGGGGCATGGTTGGTCTGTGCCGCCGGATACCCACAATACTGGTCACGCAATCATCGGCGCGGCGTCGCCGTCGTTAAATGTCAGACAATTGAACGAATTCCGGTTTTCAAAAGCAAGAACTTTGTCCGCCGCACTGCCGCAATCAGGCTGGTTTTGACCTGTTGCACCGCGGAATTTTCCCTTAAATTGCAGGCATGAAACTGATCGTCGGGCTCGGCAATCCGGGCAGCAAATACGCGGGAAACCGCCACAATATTGGCTTTATGGCACTGGACAGAATCGCCAGTGATCATGGATTCGCGCCGTGGCGCGGCAAGTTTCAGGGGTCCATCAGCGAGGGGCGATTTGGCGCGGACAAGGTGCTGCTTCTTAAACCCGAGACGTTCATGAACTTGTCAGGCCAGTCGGTTGGCGAAGCAATGCGCTTTCACAAACTCGGGCCGCAAGATGTGATCGTCTTTCATGATGAGATCGACCTTGCCCCGGCCAAAGTACGGTTGAAATCTGGTGGCGGGCACGCCGGGCACAATGGGTTGCGATCAGTGCATGGACACATCGGACCGGATTACGACCGGGTGCGGTTGGGTGTCGGGCATCCAGGTCACAAGGACGCGGTGCCGGGCTATGTGCTGCGCGATTTTGCCAAGGCAGATCAGGACTGGCTGGACGATGTGCTGCGTGGCATCTCGGATGGGATTGAACAGCTTGTTGCGGGCCGCGGGGACCGGTTTTTGAATGCGGTCGCATTGCGCGCGGCCCCACCACGTTCTTCAACCACAAAGCCAAAGGCCGACCAACAGGTCAAATCCGCTCCGGAACCGGCCCCCGAAGACACACGCACGCCGATGCAGAAACTGCTGGACCGTTTCAAGTGACACCTCCGCAGGTTTCAGCGGCTTTCGCCTTTCAGTCAGAGGCCTGCGCGTCGCTCGGCTCTCCTTTCATGGGGCAGTTGATGGTCTTGTTTGCCACCCGCAAATGGCCCGATTGCCGCGTGACACAGCGGGTCTTTGACTGGCCGGGCGACCTTGGGCCGCGTGCGCAATCGGTGCCGTTGCGGCTGGCCGGTGCATTGCATGCGTTGCATTTGCAGGGACACCCGACGCTTGCGCCGGTCTACCCGCCACAAGATGTCCACGACGACGATTTGTGGGATGCGGTCTGCGCGGTTCTGCAAACTGATGCCGACGCCATTGACGCATGGATCGACAGCGCGCCTCAAACCAATGAGGTGCGCCGCGCCGCAACCCTGATCGCCGTCGGGCACATGCTGGCAGAACGTTTTGACCTACCGATCCGTACCTCGGAACTGGGGGCGAGCGGCGGTCTGAACCTGCATTGGGACGCCTACGCAATGCGGTCGGGCGATGCGACCCGCGGGGCGAGCACCCCTGCCCTAACGCTGACACCGGACTGGACCGGTCCACTGCCCGGTATGGGCCGCCCAATCGTGATGGAAAGAGGCGGTGTTGACCTCAACCCCTTGGACCCTGCGCAGGATGCACTCCGGCTGCAGGCCTACCTTTGGCCAGATCAACCAGAGCGCCTGGCATTGACCCGCGCCGCAATCGCGGCGACGGGAACGAGGGTGGACAAGGGCGACGCTATTGACTGGCTGGCACCGCGCCTGCCGCACCAAAAGGGGCGGCTGCACCTGATCTACAGCACCATCGCATGGCAATACTTTCCGCAAGAAAAGCAGGACCTTGGCGCGGCCCTGATCGCCAAGGCGGGTGCCACGGCGGGCGAGGATGCACCGCTGGCGTGGTTCGGCATGGAAAACGACGGTGGCGCACGCGGCGCGGCGCTGACCCTGCGACTGTGGCCCGGCGATCTGACGCTTGATCTGGGCCGGGCCGATTTTCATGGCCGCTGGATCGACTGGCGGTTGGACGCCATTCCGCGCTAAGGTCGGCCCATGGAAAAAGACCCCTCTTTCAATGTTTTGGGCAGCACATTGCAAAGCTGTTCGACCACGCCGATGACCGGCTTCTTTCGCAACGGTGCCTGCGATACCTGCGCACAGGACACGGGCAGTCATACGGTCTGCGCGGTGATGACGGCAGAATTCCTGGCCTATTCGAAATACGTCGGCAATGACCTGTCGACACCCCGGCCAGAATTCAATTTTCCCGGTTTGAAACCCGGTGATGGCTGGTGCCTGTGCGCCTCGCGGTTTCTGCAGGCCCATGACGAGGGCTGCGCCCCGAAAGTAAATCTGGACGCGACACATGTGCGCGCACTTGAGATTGTCCCGATTGACGTGCTGCGTGAATATGATGCGTCTCGCTAGTCTGTTGATCGCGCTGGCGCTGCCCGCCGCAGCGCAGGACATGCGCCCGCAAGAGGCCGCGCGACTGGCCGATTTTGATGCCATCGCGGGCGTGGCCCTTATCGGTGCCTTGGCCGAAGGGAGCCGTGGCGACGTTGATCTTTTGCAAGAGGCGATGGCAGGCGTGCCCTTGCCTGCATTGCAAACCACGCTTGCCGGGGATTGGTCCTGCCGGACGTTCAAATTGGGCGGGTTGCTGCCTTTGGTCGCTTATGCTGCCTTTGAGTGTCGGATCACCCCTGACGGCGCGCGCTTTGTCTTTGAAAAGTTGAGTGGCAGCCAACGCACAAGCGGCACGATCCAGATCATCGACGGGCAGATGATCTATCTGGGGGTCGGCACCGTGAACGACGCGCCGCAGCGGGCCTATGCTGATCTGCACCCCGCGTTCATCGGCAACGGAGACGTGCAGCCGCAGGTTGGTATCGTGGAACAATCCGGCCCCAACAGTGCCCGCATTCTTTTTCCTGCGCCCATCGTGGAAAGCGATTTTGATGTCCTCTGGCTGACCCGCTAGCCCACTTTGGTCAGCTTGGGCGCAGGGGCCGGGGCGCTGATCTGCGGTTCAACCACCGGGCCCGCCATCAGGTCATCGATGAAAAGGCTTAGCAATTGTGGGCGCCCCGAGACCCCGGCCTTGCGGTAGATCGCATTTGTTTGCGCCTTGACGGTGCCCTCGCTCGTGTCCCGCAAGGCGGCGATGTCCTGCGTTGACATGCCCTTGATCGCAAAAAGCGCCACATCGCGTTCGGCGGGGGTCAGGCCCCACTGGCTGAAACGGTCTTCGAGCAGTTCCAGAAATGCGCCCGACGCCGCGCGCAGTTGGTCCTCGACCTCGCGATTGCGGCGTAATGTCTGGCGCAGGATCCACACGATCAATGCAACACCGATCAGCAAACCAAGGGCCGCGCCCAACTCGATCAGTTCGTTCACCGCCCAGGAAAAGGGCGCAATGCCGGTTAGGGCCGACAAAATATTTACAAGATAGAGAACGGCGCAGACCACCTGCACCACCAGAAGGATCAAGACGAAACCCGGTCGGATCATGGGCGATGCTCAGTCATCGTCATCATCCTTATCATCGTCGTCGTCTTTGTCGTCGTCCCGGTCGTCGTCATCGTCCTTGTCGTCATCGCGATCGTCATCGCGGTCATCGTCATCGTCGTCCCGGTCATCATCGTCATCATCATCTGATCCGCGACCAGATGATCCGCTGGACGCCGACCCTTTGCCAGAATTGCTGCCCGACGAACGGGCATCGTCGCCCGACCCGCGATTGGGGTCCACCACGCGCACACGCGGGCGGTCATCGTCATCGCGCGGTTCCCAATAGTCGCGCAGGATTTCACCGGTGTTGGGATTAAAGACCATCTCGCGTTCAAGCGTGTCACTAAAGGCCTTAAGCTGGACCCGGCCAAGCAATGTCCGCCGAACCTCAATCTGGGAAAAGCCCTGCGCCTGAAGCTGGCTGACGATCTGATCCTGCACGCTTTGGGCCTGCACGGCAGGCGCCGCCCAGACCAGTCCCAGAACAAGAAAAATCACGCGTAGCATCAACAAGACCTCGTGGCCCCCGGGTTCATGGCCCGGGGGCCTTATGAATACTTAAAGGGTCAACGACAATTCCCCAACGATTTAGTCGTCGTCATCATCATCGTCATCGTCGTCATCATCATCGTCGTCGTCATCGTCATCATCATCTTCGTCATCATCGTCGTCGTCGTCATCGTCACGATCATCGTCACGGTCATCATCATCGCGATCATCATCCCGGTCATCGTCCCGATCATCATCATCGTCGTCGTCATCATCATCTTTCTGACGATTGCCGATAAAGTCGCGCCCTTCATTGCGCACCTCGACACCTGGCGTGGTGTCCTCACCGGCCTCAACAGGTCCAACCTCTTGCTTGAGGATCGCGCCGGTGGAGGCGTCATAGATGACCTCAAGCTGGCGACCGCCACGGATCGCCTCGACCTTGATCTGGCTCAGGCCCTTCTTCACCTCAATGCGCGAATAGCCCTCCTGTTGTAGCTGGCTGACGACCTGATCGGCGATGGATTGCGATTGGGCCTGACCGGCAACAACGGCGACGCCGAATGCGGTCGTCATGGCAATAATGCGTTTCATAGACATGTTCCTTTCGGGGCTGGGCCCGCGAATTGCAGGCGCTCTGGCCCCACACCTCTGATGTGATGCTGCGAAAGGATATTGGACCGGAGTTTAAAACGGGTGCCATAAACCCCGGTCAGACATGTCTAAACTTTTTGTCTATTCGGCCATGTCGAAGCCAAGTGCCTTGGCGACGGTAAAGATGTCTTTGTCGCCACGGCCACACATGTTCATCACGATCAGGTGGTCCTTTGGCAGTGTCGGTGCGATCTTGGCCACATGCGCAAGGGCGTGTGACGGCTCCAACGCGGGGATGATCCCTTCTTGCTGGCAACACAGCTGGAATGCCTCAAGCGCTTCGACATCGGTGATTGCGACGTATTCAGCGCGGCCGATTTCATGCAACCAGGCATGTTCCGGCCCGATGCCCGGATAATCGAGACCCGCAGAGATGCTGAACCCCTCAAGGATTTGCCCATCGTCATCCTGCAACAAGTAGGTGCGATTTCCATGCAGCACGCCCGGACGCCCCCCGGTCAGCGAGGCGCAGTGCTCCATCTTGTTGTTGACGCCCTTGCCACCTGCCTCAACCCCGATGATGCCGACGTTTTTGTCGTCAAGGAACGGAAAGAAAAGACCCATGGCGTTGGAACCACCACCAATGGCAGCAATCAGCGTGTCAGGCAGGCGGCCTTCGGCGGCCATGATCTGTTCCTTGGTTTCCTTGCCGATGATGGCCTGAAAATCACGGACCATGGCCGGGTAAGGGTGCGGCCCGGCGACTGTACCGATGCAATAAAACGTGTCGCGCACATTGGTGACCCAGTCGCGCAGTGCATCATTCATCGCGTCCTTGAGCGTGCCGCGACCGGATGTAACCGGCACCACCTCTGCCCCCAACAGACGCATGCGGAAGACGTTGGGTGCCTGCCGCTCTACATCGTGGGCCCCCATGTAGACAATGCATTTCAACCCGAACTTGGCGCAGACGGTTGCGGTGGCCACGCCGTGCTGACCCGCGCCGGTTTCGGCGATGATCCGGGTCTTGCCCATCCGGCGGGCCAGAATGATTTGCCCCAGCACATTGTTGATCTTATGCGCGCCTGTGTGGTTCAACTCATCCCGCTTGAGGTAGATTTTCGCGCCGCCCAGATGTTGGGTCAGCCGCTCGGCATAATAAAGCGGGCTTGGGCGGCCGACATAGTGGGTCCAAAGATCGTGCATCTCGGCCCAAAAGCTGTCGTCGGTCTTGGCATGCTCGTATTGCGCCTCCAGATCGAGGATCAGCGGCATCAGCGTTTCGGACACAAAGCGTCCGCCAAAATCACCAAAGCGGCCGTTCTCATCGGGGCCGGTCATGAAGGAATTGATCAGGTCATCAGGCATCGGGGCATCCCTTTGGTTTTGCGCCCAGCCTCAGTAATCGCTGCGGCGCGCGGCGACAAGCGAAAGGCCGCTGTGACGGCCCTTATGACGCAGCTTCAGGGTTGATCGCACGCGCCGTGGGCCGCGGCACAGAAGGCCGCGATCAGCGCGGGGTCCTTGACCCCCGGTGCGGTTTCAACGCCAGAGCTGACGTCGACCTGCCGCGCGCCGGTTTCGGCAATTGCGGCCGTCACATTGTCTGGGGTCAATCCACCGGCAAGCATCCAGGGCACCGGCCAGCGCCGCCCCTGCAACAGGCTCCAGTCAAAGGCCACACCATTGCCACCTGGCAGGTCCGCGCCTTTGGGCGCCTTTGCATCCACGAGGATCTGGTCGGCGACCTTCAGATGCGCGTCCAACGTGATCAGATCGTCAGGACCCGAGACGCCGATGACCTTCATCACGGGCAGACCGTAGCGAGCTTTGACGGCTGCGACCTCTTGTGGTGTTTCATGGCCGTGCAACTGGATGATGTCGGGAAGCGCGCAGGCGACGATATCGTCCAGCATCGCAGTCGGAGCGTCCACAACCAGCGCGACCTTGGCCACTCCGACGGGGACATGCGTGCCCAGCAAAGCGGCCTCTTCCACGGTGACGCTGCGCGGGGACTTGGCAAAGAAATTCAGGCCAACATAGCGCGCACCCGCATCAACGGCAGCCGCAACCGTTTGTGGCGTTTTCAGCCCACAAATCTTGACCGCAATGTCGGATGTCACCGGGCGGGTGCGTCCAGCAGCGCCAGCACGTCATCGCCTTTGTCCGGTGTGCCCGCCTTTGAACGCAGATCAGCAACCTCGCGACGCAGGGCATCAACTTCGCGCGCCTTGGACCGCGCGTCAGAGCGAATCCGGAACTCGCGCACCCATTCCCACAAAAAGCCGATCAGCAAGCCCGCGCCGACACTGATGAAGATCACGACAAAAAGTGGCAAAGAGACATCAGGCGAAATGCTAAGCAGTTCGGCCAGCGGATCGGGCATAGCCTTGACCGTCACGGCCCCGCGATTGCCCAGCCCCACGATGATCAGGCACAAGCCGACAATCGCCCAAAACCCGTAACGCAGCGTTTTCATCAGTGTCTATCCCTGGCAGCGGGCAATCAGGCCCCGTTCAGACGATCACGTAGCAGTTTCCCGGTCTTGAAGAAAGGGACGTGCTTTTCGTCAACCTCTACCGCTTCACCGGTGCGCGGGTTCCGGCCGGTGCGGCCGTCGCGCTTTTTGACAGAGAACGCGCCGAACCCACGCAGCTCAACCCGGTCGCCATCGGCCATTGCGCCGGTGATCTCTTCGAAGATTGTGCTGACGATGCGTTCAACGTCGCGTTGGAATAGATGGGGGTTCTCGTCCGCGATCTTCTGAATCAGTTCCGAGCGTATCATTCCGTTGACCCCCCAAAGGCGTTTTACAAAGTCGGCAGGTTTGCCCTGCGCTGTGCGCGACTATAGGCGCTAACGCGCGATCACGAAATAGTGCCGATGCACTGATTTGCGCAAAATGTTGGCAATTCCGCGGGGTTTACTTGGCTTGCAAGCCCTTGATTAGGGTCGTGGAATTACTCTGCGATGATTCTGGCACCTCTGAAAGGGTGCCGATTCGCAAGGCAAAGGGTCCCCGATGCGGGCGTGCGACTTTGGTGACCTGCCGGATCAGGACGCCACCCGAAGCTCATCAGCTTGCACGATGGCCCGCACATCATCCAGGCCAACCGGCTTACCAAAATAGAAGCCTTGCACCGCGTCACATCCTTCGGCCCGCAGGAACGCCAATTCTTCCGGGTCTTCGACACCTTCGGCCAGGACCGGGATTTTCAAGGCGGTCCCGATCAACAGGGTTGACCGGACGATCGCAGCGCGCAACGGGTTGTTATGCACCTGCGTGATAAAGCTGCGGTCGACCTTGATCTTGTCAAACGGGATCGTCTGCAACATCGACAGGGACGAATAACCGGTTCCAAAATCGTCCATGGCAATCCTGATCCCCATGGCGCGCAACCGCCCGATGACCCGAAGTGTATGGGCCTGATCGCCAATGACGCTGGCCTCTGTGATCTCAAGCTCCAGCCGGGTTGAGGGCAGACCGGTTGCCTCCAATACCGCGCCAACTTCGTCAACAAAATCCGGCTGAATCAATTGCTGCGGTGCCACATTGACCGCGATGGTCAGATCGCGCGGCCAAGAGGCCGCTTCCTGACAGGCGGCACGCAACACCCACATGCCGATCCGGTGGATAAGTCCGTTTGATTCAGCAAGCGGTATGAAGACCCCGGGCGAAATCGGACCTTGGGTGGGATGGGTCCAGCGCAGCAGCGCTTCGAATCCTGTGACCTCAAGACTGGCCAATTCGTTCTGGCGCTGAAACACCAACGAAAATTCTTCCCGGTCCAAAGCGCGGTGCAGGTCCTGCCCCAGCAGGTCCAGCGCGCGCTGATCCTGTTCCATGGTCGGGTCGAAAAAGGCAATGGGTTGGTCCGGGTCGGACTTGGCCACGCGCATGGCGACGCCGGAGTTCAACAAAAGCGCGTCAACTTCGCGCCCGTTGTCGCGGGTCGTGGCGACCCCGATGGCGGTGGTCAACGATATCCAGACGTCCCGCACGGCCATCGGGCGCTCGACTGCCGCGCGCAATCTTTCGACGAATCCAGCCGTATCGCCCTTGCCCGTACTTTCGATGCAAAGTGCGACGAACTCGTTCCCGCCAGTCCGGGCAACAAACTGGTGTGCTTGCGTCAGCGTCAATAGCCGCTCTGCCACGGTCTTGAGAACCGCGTCGCCGGTCGCATTGCCATAGGTGGCATTCACCTTCTTGAACTGCTCAAGATCGAGTGTCACGACCGTCAGATGCATCTCAGGATCCTGCGCAAGCAGGCGCTGCAGATCACTCAGCGCGTTTTCCAGATGGCTGCGGTTGGGCAGCATTGTCAAACCATCCACAAGTGCCGATTGCTGGCGTTGGCGCAGCGCCTCTCCCTCAAGGCTCATCTCAATACTGAAAGATGCAAACCCGACCAGCAGGATGACCGCCATCACGGCCAGAATCACGGTGCTGAGTTGCGTGTCCGCGATGACAGAAACCGGCACCGCAACCAACGGATTAAGAACGATTTCCAACGCGCTCATCCCGGTGAAATGCATCCCACAGATTGCCAGCACCATCAGCAAGGAACTTGAGAGCCAGCCCATTTGCCGCAGTGGTTTTGCAACGCGCCAGTAGGCAATGACCCCAAGGCCCGCCCCAATCGCGACCGACGCCGCGAGGCGCGGCAGGTTCCAAACCAAATCCCCCGGGACAAGGTAGGCCAACATACCAACGTAGTGCATCAATGAGACGGTCAGTCCGAACATCGCACCGCTCATCATGGCGCGTCTGGGGTGGACAGCATAGGCAAGCGTCCAGTTGGTAAGCACCAGCCCGCCGACCGCGATCAGAAGAGACGCCGCAGTCTTGATCGGTTCGTAGGCATGCGGATAGCCGGGATCAAACGCCAGCATCGCGATAAAATGGGTGGACCAAATCGTCGCCCCGCCGATCATGCTGGTAAGCGCCACTTGCACAAACTTACGGCGCCCGGATGCGCGCACCATGCGGCGCGTCAGAAGCATGGTCAGACCGGACCCGCATATGCAGACCAGCGCCGCGGTCAGCACCATCCAGTGGTCATGATCAAAGATGAGGCATTCAATAACCTTGTACACGAGGCCGCCCGCAGTTTCCGTCATTCGTCGCGGCAGACGTCGCACATCAAAGTTAAAAAGCTTCTACCTCTGGCGAAAAGGCCAAAAGAAAACCCCGCCGCGCATCTGCACGACGGGGCATTCAATCTTGTCGGGGCAAGGCCCCAAAGGCTTAGTCGTCGCCTTTCAGTGCCGCACCCAGGATATCACCCAGCGATGCACCGGAGTCAGAAGAGCCATACTGCTCAACCGCTTCCTTCTCTTCGGCGATCTCGCGCGCCTTGATCGACAGACCCAGCTTGCGGGTCTTGCTGTCGATGTTGGTCACGCGCACGTCGACCTTGTCGCCAACGCCGAAACGCTCTGGGCGCTGCTCGGCACGGTCACGCGACAGGTCAGAGCGACGGATGAAGGACTTCATGCCCTCATACTCGACCTCAACGCCGCCATCTTCGATCTTGGTCACTTCGACGGTGATGATCGAGCCACGCTTCACGCCGCCAACGGCATCGGCAAAGGGATCACCGTCCAGCGCCTTGATCGAGAGCGAGATACGCTCTTTCTCGACGTCAACCTCGGCAACCTTGGCTTTGACCACGTCACCCTTGCGGAAATCGCCGATGACGTCTTCGCCGCGGCCTTCCCATGTCAGGTCAGACAGGTGAACCATGCCGTCGATGTCGCCATCCAGACCGATGAACAGGCCGAATTCGGTGATGTTTTTGACTTCACCTTCCACTTCGGTGCCCTCAGGATGCGTCTCTGCAAAGACTTCCCATGGGTTGCGCTGGGTCTGCTTGAGGCCAAGTGAAACGCGACGCTTGGTGCTGTCGATTTCAAGCACCATGACTTCGACTTCCTGAGAGGTCGAAACGATCTTGCCGGGGTGCACGTTCTTCTTGGTCCAGGACATCTCAGAGACGTGGACCAGACCTTCGACACCGGGCTCCAGCTCAACAAATGCGCCGTAGTCGGTGATGTTGGTCACGCGACCCATGTGGACGCTTTCCATCGTGTACTTGGCTTCAACAGCATCCCACGGATCATCCTGCAGTTGCTTCATGCCAAGGCTGATGCGGTGGGTTTCCTTGTTGATCTTGATGACCTGCACCTTGATCGTTTCACCAATGGTGAGGATCTCGGAGGGGTGGTTGACCCGGCGCCATGCCATGTCAGTCACGTGCAGCAGGCCGTCAACGCCGCCAAGGTCAACAAACGCACCGTATTCGGTGATGTTCTTGACCACACCGTCGACTTCCTGACCTTCGGTCAGGTTGCCAATCACTTCGGCGCGCTGCTCTGCGCGGGATTCCTCGAGGATCGCGCGGCGCGACACAACGATGTTGCCACGGCGACGGTCCATCTTCAAAATCTGGAACGGCTGCTTGAGACCCATCAGTGGGCCAGCATCACGAACTGGGCGCACGTCAACCTGAGAGCCGGGCAGGAACGCAACAGCGCCGCCCAGATCAACGGTGAAGCCACCTTTGACGCGGCCAAAGATCGCGCCATCGACACGCTCTTCGTCGGCATATGCCTTTTCCAGACGATCCCAGGCTTCCTCGCGGCGTGCCATCTCGCGCGAGATAACGGCTTCGCCACGGGCGTTTTCGACCTGACGCAGGAAGACTTCGACTTCGTCGCCGACTTCCAGCTTGGCTTCTTCGCCGGGTTCTGCAAATTCTTTCAGCTCGACACGGCCTTCCATCTTGTAGCCGACGTCGATGATGGCCTGGCCTGCTTCAATTGCGATGACCTTGCCTTTGACAACGCTGCCTTCGGACGGCGTGTCGATTTCGAAGCTTTCGTTCAGGAGGGCTTCGAATTCCTCCATCATGTTATCAGCCATGTGGCGTCTGTTTCCTAACGTTTGGTTTATACGGGCCGAGCGGTTGTCTCCGCCGGTCTTTGGGTTTCAGTTTGGTCCTGGGGCCAAGGCGGATAACAAAACAACAGGGCCAGCTTTCGCTCGACCCTGCTCAGTGTCTCACATCCGCGCCTGTCTCGGCACTTAGACAAGCGGGCGTATAGGGGGTTTCGCCCTTGCTGGCAAGGGCATCGTCGGAATGAAAGAAGCGCAACAGACTTGCGCGGTCACACCAATTGCGCGCGAAGATTTTGCTGACATTATTTGCAGCTGCACCTACTCTCTTATCGGAGGCTGAATGGACTGCATTAATGAAACAATGACCTGGCCCGTGGCTGTCTTCTGGTCGTTGGCTACTCTAATGACGATCTATACAAAGTATGACAAATCTCTCACGTGGTTTCAGGCGCTTCAGATGACCGGAGGATTTCTACGGAGCAAGTTCACAGTCAAACGCTCAATCTTGCATGCCGCGATCGTGGGTTTGCCGATGGGATTGTGGTTATACCTTGCAAAACAGTGCGATCCGGACATGTTCTCAAGTCTGTTGAGCTTTTCAGGGTCCTAACCCATCAGACCCCGTCCAGCGCGCTTTGCACCCCTTTGAAGTAGGCCGCGACCTGTTCGCCATCGACCAGCGCGTGGTGCACCTCAATCGTCATGGCCATGTCCCAACGCCCCGCGCGGTCACAAAACTTGCCCCATGACACGCGCGGAATACAGTCGTCCGGGCCGGGCATTGCGTTGTTCAACGATGTGTAGTCCAGCCATGGCATGCAGGATGCATAGGCCACCGCATCGGTCTGGCCGGTATTGGCATTCAGCACGGTGCCTTGCGCCGCCTCCGCGATCAACGCGGCACAGACCCTGTCAAACTCAACAAAATTCGTCTGCCACGGCACATAGGCATAGCCAAAACTGCCGCCGTCGCGCGGCACGGTCATCGACAGATCAACGGCGTCATGTCGCACGACCTGATCCCCGCGAAACCGCATGCAAAGCTCGGGCACCGCATGCAGCCCGGCGCCAATGGCATAGAGGCAGGCCCGATAGGTGCTCACCCCAGCGGCCTTGCGCGCCATCAGATGCGTCACATCAATCCGCGACGTCACTGCATAATGCGGGCGGTCATAAGTGCGAAAGAACCGAAACTGATCGGCGCGCGGCCATGTCTCAAGATCAACCAGATGCTCCATACCGCTACGCTGCCCCAACCCCGCGCAAAAGCAAAGGGCCGCGTCCCTGTGGACACGGCCCCTGCAAAATTATCGCATGAAAGAACGCGATTAGTTCTTGGCGTAAAATTCGACCACGAGGTTCGGTTCCATCGTGACAGGATATGGCACGTCGCCCAGCCCCGGTGTGCGGATGAACTCGCAGGTCATTTTGGAGTGATCAACAGCCATGTAATCCGGCACATCGCGCTCTGGCAGTTGAGAGGCCACAAGAACCAGTTCCAGCTGCTTGGACTTCTGGCGAACGGAAATCACGTCGCCTTCTTTCACGCGGTAAGAAGGGATGTTGACCTTCTTGCCGTTCACTTCAACGTGGCCGTGGTTCACGAACTGACGGGCGGCAAAGACGGTCGGCACGAACTTGGCACGGTAAACGACGGCGTCCAGACGACGCTCCAGCAGACCAATCAGGTTCTCACCGGTGTCACCCTTCACACGCTCGGCCTCGGCATAGATGCGGCGGAACTGCTTCTCGGTCAGGTCGCCGTAGTAGCCCTTCAGCTTCTGCTTGGCGCGCAACTGCAAACCAAAGTCAGACAGCTTGCCCTTGCGGCGCTGACCGTGCTGGCCGGGGCCGTATTCGCGGCGGTTGACTGGGGATTTCGGACGACCCCAGATGTTTTCGCCCATCCGGCGGTCAATTTTGTACTTGGCAGCGGTACGCTTTGTCATACGCTGATCTCCTTCTAAGTCGGCCCTTGAGCGGGCATGAAGGGCGTTGTCCTTTCCCCTGATTTTGCAGGGGCGACAGGGTTCCGGTTGCCCGGTCCACCAACACCAATGAATGCGCGGCTTATAGTCATGCGCCCGGACGAGTCAACACCCCCGTTCTTCTGGTCGAAAATACTTCGGGGGAGTCAGCTTTGCTGACGGGGGCTGGCCCCCAAAAAGGGGTGGGTGGGCGGGCCCACCCACCTTGCAAATAGCCTCGCGCCGGATCACACAGATACCATGTCACATACCTCCCTGCCTTTAATCCTCGCCTTTGGCGCCGGTTGTCTTTTGTCACTGATGGTGCTCTTCAACGGCACGCTGGCCACCCATGGCACGCTGCTCTTTGCCTCTTGGGTGCCCCACGCGACAGGAACCCTTGTGGCGCTGGTCTTCCTCGCAGTGCTGCGCCCGGCCAAGGCCAACGCATCCCGCCCGCCGCTTTGGGCCTATGCGGGCGGCCTCGTGGGGGCCTTCACCGTTATGGCCACCTCTTACACAATGAACACTGCATTGGCGCTTTCTGGCACAATCGCTATCGGTCTCGCCGGACAGATGGTGTTTTCGTTGGTGGCCGATGCACGCGGCATGTTCGGCCTGCCGCAGAAGTGGCCAGCGGCAAAGGACTGGGGTGCGCTGGCGCTGATCATCGCAGGCAGCCTGATCCTGATCTTCTTTGGCGGTGCGGCATGATCTGGTTCGTCTTCATCGCCTTTCTGGGCGGCGCTTCGGTCAGTCTGAGCCGCCAGATAAACGGGCGGCTCTCCCTCTCGACCTCTGCAATGCATTCGTCGTTCTGGAACCATTTTGTCGGCCTTGGCCTGTTGACGCTGATGGCGCTGGCCTTTGGCGGCTTGTTCACGCCCCAGATCGCCGATATTCCACTTTGGGCCTACCTCGGCGGCACCGTCGGCGTGGTCTTCATTGCGCTTTCAAGCTGGCTTGTCGCCCGCATCGGTGCCGCGCAAACGGCCCTTCTGATCATCGCGGGGCAAATGATCTCGGGCGTCGTGCTGGACATCCTGCGCGATGCGCCGGGCAGCCCGCTCGCGCGCGCCTTTGGCGTGGCCATGATCCTTGCGGGCATGTGGCTGAGCCAATCCAAACGCTAATAGAGCCTGTCGCTTTCGTTATAGGCCATGCGCGCCTCGATATCCTCAAGCGGGGTCTCCATCGCACCGTGATCCTTCAGCGCCTCTGCATAGGTTGGCAGCCCGTCGATCGCCCCCCACTTGTCAGGCTGCCACATGGCCGAGCGGATCATCGCCTTGCCGCAATGAAAGAACGCTTCTTCCACCCGCACAATCAGCACCAGATCGGGCCGATGCCCGTTCACAACAGTCAGGTCCAGCAGCGCATTATCGCGGGCAATCTCGGCCCGCCCGTTGACCCGCACCACCTCTTTGCGCTTGGGCACCACACACATCAGCCCCACATGCGGGTGCGCCAGCACATTGCGAAAGGTATCCATCCGCTGATTACCGATCCGATCGGGGACCGCGATGGTCTTAGGGTCCAGCACCTTGATAAACCCCGCCGGATCCCCTTTGGGCGAGACATCCATGTTCCCGCGCCCGTCACTGCTGGCGATGCTGACAAAGGTCGTCCGCGCCAGCCAGGCCGCGATGTGCGCGTCCACGTGGTCGATCATCTTGTGGGTCTGGCTGGGGTGCATCGGTTGCAGCAGGCCCTCAAGCTCTGCAACCCTGCGCAGTGGCTTCTCGACTTTATACATGGCCGTCCCCTTTCGGGACCAGCCTAGCAGCCTAGCCGCACTTGGAATAGCCGCAGGACCCGCAGGTCATGCAGCCTTCGACCATGCGCAACTCATAAGACCCGCAGGATGAACAGGCCTTGCCGCGCGGCTTGCCCAAAGATTCCACGTTTGATTGCGGATCGACCTTCAGGCCCATGCCCTCGCCTTCCAGAAAACCAATGGCAACCATGTGCTTTTCGATCACCCCGCCGATGGCCGCGAGGATCGAGGGGATGTATTTCCCCTGCATCCATGCGCCACCGCGCGGATCAAACACGGCCTTAAGCTCTTCCACCACAAAGGATACATCCCCGCCCCGCCGGAACACGGCAGAGATCATCCGGGTCAGCGCCACGGTCCAGGCGAAATGCTCCATGTTCTTGGAGTTGATGAACACCTCAAACGGCCGCCGGTGCCCCGCGATCACTAGATCATTGATGGTGATATAGATCGCATGCTCGCTGTCGGGCCACTTGAGCTTATAGGTCGCGCCCTCCAACTCCTGCGGTCGGTCCAGCGGCTCGGACATATAGACGACTTCGCCTGCATTGGCGTCAACGACAACCTCAGAGGGCTGGCCCTGACCGCGGGCGGGGTCAAAGGCCCCGCCCATGGGGGCGGTCGGGGCCTGCCCGGCTTGGCCGGGCGCATCGGAATTGCCGAAGAGGAGCCAGCCTGCGGTTACACCAAACGCCTCAGCATAAGTCTTTGCATTCTCGGGCCGGAACGTTCGGTTGCCATTTTCGTGCGAGAAATATGTTTGTGTGGTCCACTGAAATTTTTCAATCGCGGCAGTGGCCGTCTCATACCCGGCCCGTTGGCGTGCTTCCTGTAGGCGTTCATGAGGCTGCGTGGGAGCCGTCCTCTCTTCCGAGACCGACAGCACCGACCCGGTCACATCATTGGGCCTGTAGGTCGTGCAGCCCTTACAGCCCTGATCCCAGGCGGCCATGTAGACCTCTTTGAAATCATCAAAGCTGATGTCTTCGGGGCAGTTGATCGTCTTTGAGATGGATGAATCAATCCACTTCTGCGCCGCCGCCTGCATCCGCACGTGATCAAGCGGCGCCAGCGTCTGGGCATTCACGAAATGCTCCGGCAAGGGTTCATCCCCCTTCAGGTCGCGCCACATCTGCACGGCGTAATCCACGACTTCTTCTTCCGTCCGCGACCCATCCTTTTGCAGCACCTTGCGGGTATAGGCATAGGCAAAGACCGGCTCGATCCCTGACGATACATTGCCCGCATAAAGCGAAATCGTGCCTGTCGGCGCGATCGAAGTCAGCAGCGCATTTCGTATGCCATTTTGACGGATCGCCTCGCGCACATCCTCATCCATGTCCTGCATTGCGCCGGACGCCAGAAACTTTTCGGCATCAAACAGCGGGAAAGCACCTTTTTCCTTGGCCAATTCCACCGACGCCAGATATGCCGCGCGCGCAATTGCGTGCATCCATGTGTCGGTCTGTGTTGCGGCCTCTTCCGAGCCATAGCGCAGCCCCACCATCAACAGTGCATCGGCCAGCCCCGTGACGCCCAGCCCAATCCGGCGCTTGGCCAGCGCCTCTTGCCGCTGCGCCTCCAGCGGGAACTGGCTGGCATCCACCACGTTGTCCATCATCCGCACCGCGGTTGCGACCAATTCGGTCAGGGCATCCTGATCCAGACCAGCGTCCTCGCCAAACGGGTCGCTGACCAACCGCGCAAGGTTGATCGACCCCAACAGACACGCGCCATAGGGCGGCAATGGCTGCTCACCGCAGGGGTTCGTGGCGGCGATCGTTTCGCAGTAGCTGAGGTTGTTGGCCTGATTGATCCGGTCGATGAAGATCACGCCCGGCTCGGCATAATCAAAGGTCGACTGCATGATCGTGTCCCACAATTCCCGCGCCTGCACGGTCCGGTAGGTCTCACCCTTGAACACCAGGTCCCATGGCTTGTCGGCCTTCACCGCCTCCATGAAGGGGTCGGTGACCAGCACCGACATGTTGAACATCCGCAGCCGTGCGGGGTCGGATTTGGCAGTGATGAAATCCACGATATCGGGGTGATCGCAGCGCATCGTTGCCATCATCGCGCCCCGACGCGATCCGGCGGACATGATCGTGCGGCACATCGCGTCCCAGACATCCATGAATGACAGCGGCCCACTGGCGTCCGCCGCCACACCATGCACCGCAGCCCCCTTGGGCCGGATGGTGCTGAAGTCGTAGCCGATCCCGCCGCCCTGCTGCATGGTCAGCGCGGCCTCTTTCAGCATGTCGAAAATCCCGCCCATGCTGTCGGGCACCGTGCCCATGACAAAGCAGTTGAACAGCGTCACCTGCCGTGCGGTGCCTGCACCCGCCGTGATGCGCCCCGCTGGCAGATACTTGAAATCCTCCAAGGCGCAATAGAACGTCTTTTCCCATTTCTTGGGCGACTTTTCGACCGCCGCCAGCGCGCCTGCGATCCGCGTCCACGTCTCCTCGACGCTTGCGTCAATGGGTGTGCCGTCAGCTTCCTTGAAACGATACTTCATATCCCAGATCTGTTCAGCAATCGGGGCGGCAAAACGGGTCATAGCGGTGGCTTTCCGGACTAAGAGGATGGATCGGCAGGACATCACCATACAGGGCGTCGCCGCAATTTGGAACGGGATTTCTGTATGGGTTTATAAGAACTACACACTACATATGGTGCCATCAAGTCGTGAATCACCCAAATATGGGAATTTCTTGCTTGCTGCGGCCTTCACGCCACATTAATCTCTAGGCTCTGCCCCAAAAGGATTCTCATGTCCAAAACCGTTCATCTGCTCAAGCTCTCTGTCGGCACGGAATCCGTGGCGAGCCTGACCGCGTGGCAATCCACCAAGCGGGCGCAGACCGAGGATGGCCTGCCGCGCCACGTCACCCGCATGTGGCCAAAGCGGGGGGATGAGATCCTCAATGGCGGCTCGATTTTCTGGGTCATCAAGGGCGTGATCCTCTGCCGCCAGCCGGTGCTGCGACTGGACGAATACATCGGCGCCGACGGCATCCGCCGCTGCGCCATTGTCTGCAAACCCGGCCTGATCCGTGTCGCCGCCACCCCCAAACGCCCATTCCAGGGCTGGCGCTATCTGCCGGTTGAGGACGCCCCAACAGACCTGCCCGAGGGCCGACAGGGCGAAGAACCGCTGCCACCAGAGCTTTCCAAAGCGCTTGCCGCGATCGGCGTGCGCTAGGCAGATCGTCGTGCCCGTGCGATGCTGTGGGCGGGAGGATTGCCAATGACCATTTTCGAAAGCCCATTTCCAGACATTGCCCCGCGCAATCAATCCGTCACCGAACGCGTGTTCGAAGGCCTCGCCCCGCGTGGTAACGCCATTGTTTTGACTGACGGATCTACAGGCCGGACGGTGACTGCAAGTGCGCTGATCGACCAGATCAAGCGCCTCGCCGGTGGCTTGAATGCACGCGGCACGGGCACGGGTACCACGATTGCGTTGATGGCCCCCAACATTCCCGAATATGCCACCATTTTCCATGGGGTGGCCTTTGCAGGCGGCACCATCACCACGATCAACCCGACCTACACCGCCGCCGAAGTGGCCCACCAGTTGAATGACAGCGGTGCGACCATCCTGGTCACGGTCGAGATGTTCGCCGACACCGCCCGTGCTGCTGCCCAGGGCACCAATGTGGCCGAGGTGATCGTGATCGGCTCGCCCGAATACGCGGCCCTCTTCGGGGAGGCCCAGCCTTCGCAAACCGCCGTCGACCTCGACCAGCACACCGTTGTCCTGCCCTATTCCTCGGGCACGACGGGTTTGTCCAAGGGCGTGATGCTGTCCCACCGTAATCTTGTTACCAATATTGACCAGATCCTTGGCGCGGTCACGATTGAACCCGACGAGGCTATCGCCGGTTTCCTGCCTTTCTTTCATATCTATGGGATGATTGTAGGGCTGAATTGCTATCTCGCCGAAGGCGCGCACGTGATCACGATGCCGCGCTTTGATCTGCCATTGTTCCTGCAAATCTCTCAGGACCACAAAGCCAGCCGCATGTGGGTCGTGCCGCCCGTGGGTCTGGCGCTGGCCAAGCATCCGCTGGTGGACGACTATGACCTTTCGGCATTGAAAGAGGTCTATATCGCCGCCGCCCCCTCTGGCCCGGAACTATCCAACGCCATCGCCACTCGACTGGGTTGTACCGCATTGCAGGGCTACGGCATGACAGAGCTTTCGCCGGTCTCTCATCTTGTGCCCGGCGACAATCCGCGCGCCGGTGCCGCAGGTCTTTTGGTGCCAAACACACAAGCCCGGATCGTGGACATCGAAAGCGGGAATACGCTGGGCCCCGATCAGGAAGGCGAGCTGTGGATCAAGGGGCCGCAGGTCATGCAAGGCTACCTTAACAACCCCACCGCGACCGCAGAAACCATCGTCACGGGTGGCTGGCTCCGCACAGGTGATATCGCGCGGATCGACGCGGACGGATTTATGTTCATCACCGATCGCTTGAAAGAACTGATCAAATTCAAAGGCTTCCAGGTCGCCCCGGCGGAACTTGAGGCGACGCTGGTAGCGATTGACGGGATCACCGATGCAGGTGTCGTGGGCCGTGCGGACGATGACGCGGGCGAGGTTCCGGTCGCCTTTGTCGTCCGGGCCGAGGGTGGACCGGATGATGCCGCGATCCACGCCCATATGGCCGCACAGCTTTCAAGCTACAAGCAATTGCACGCAATCATGGATGTGGACGAAATCCCAAAGAACCCCAGCGGCAAAATCCTTCGCCGCGTTCTGCGCGACCGGCTTTAGGATAGGCCCCCTGCCCGTTGTGCGCCCTAGACGCCCAGCATCTCCTGCAGTTCTTTCAGCGTCGCCCGCTGCGCCTTTGTCCAGCCCGACCGTCGGCCCCGAAACAATGTCGCCTGGCTGGCGTGGATCAACCCATCGCTGAGGATTTTCAGCCCATTGGCGCGCAGCGTTTCCCCGGTTGAGGTGATATCGGCAATCGCCTCTGCCGTCTCGTTCTTGACCGTGCCTTCAGTGGCCCCCTGGCTGTCAACAAGCCGGTAGTCGGCCACACCTTCGGCCTTCAGGAACTCGCGCACCAACCGGTGATACTTTGTCGCAATCCGCAAACGGTGGCCATGTGCGGCCCGGAATGCCGCCCCTGCCGCATCGAGGTCATCGAGCGTGTCAACATCAACCCAGGTCTGCGGCACCGCGATGATCAAATCAGCACCGCCAAAGCCCATTGGCGCAACCTCTTGCACCTGACTGTCCCACAGCGCCAGCTTTTCGCGCACCAGATCAGATCCGGTCACGCCCAGATGGATACGGCCAGCGGCCAGTTCGCGCGGCACCTCTCCGGCAGAAAGCAGCACCAGTTCGACACCCTCGATCCCGTCAACCGCGCCCGCATATTCGCGATCCGACCCGGACTTGCGCAGGGTGATCCCGCGCTGTCCGAACCAGTCAAAGGTCTTGTCCATCAACCGCCCCTTGGACGGCACGCCCAGCTTCAGCATCAGACCGTCCCCCGCAGCTGCAAGACCAGATCGGGCCGGATGACACCGCCCACAGCAGGGACTGCATGCCCGTCCCCCAGTTGTGCTGTCAGCGCGTCATAACGACCGCCGGTGGCCACGGCTGGCAGATCCGGCGCCGCAGCAGTGAACCCAAAGACGAAACCGTCGTAGTATTCCAAACTTGTGCGGCCATAGCTGCCTTCAAAGGCCAGCGTGTCCACGTCCACGCCGCGCGCGCCAAGCGCGTCCAACCGGACCGCCATCGCCTGCACCGCCCCGCCGATCGCAGGCAGGTCCACGGCGATGTCCCGCAAGGCGCTAAGCACATTGGGCGCGGTTTCACGCAAGCTCAGGATCGCGTCGATCAGCGCCATTTCCTCGTTCGATATGGGGTCGGTCGCCGCATCCGCCCGCAGCGCTGCGATCCGGGCCTCGATTTCCGTGCGCGATCGCAAGCCCACAACCTGCCCGACATCCGCCAACGGATCGGCCTGCGCCAAAAGCGCCACCCGGCTTGGCGGCACATCGGTGCGCCCCCCGAACCGATCCAGCAGCGCGCGGAACTTCCGGGGCCGCCACAGGTGCCGCATCAGCGCCGCCTTGCGGGTGTCAGAGGTCCGCAAGCCACGCACCGCCGCCATCAGGATACCGATGTCGCCGGTGACAGGCGTCACAGGCAACCCGTCCAAAGCCTTGGAAATCGCGGCAAAAACACTGGCGTCAGCCCCCGCCGGATCTTGCCCGTCGAAGACCTCGAACCCGACTTGCGTGTATTCGTGCGCGCGGTCGGGGTCGTCTTCCTGTTTCCGAAAAACCTTGCCCGCATAGGTATAGCGCGCAGGGTCGGCGTGGCTTTGCATGTGCTGCTCAACCACCGGCACTGTGAAGTCGGGGCGCAGCACCATCTCACCGCCAAAAGGGTCGGTCGTCAGATAGGCCCGCGCGCGGATATCCTCGCCATAAAGGTCCAGCAGGGTGTCAGCCGACAGCAAAATGTCGGCGTCAACAACCTGCGCTCCCTCGGCTTCGAAACCCGCGCGAAGCCGGGCCGCTTCCGCTGCAATCTCAAGGGCTTGCATCAGTCATCGCCCGCCAGGATCGCGCGCACTTTTGCAACCAGATCACCGCGCGGCGCTTCAAACTGCTGCGGCCGGTCTTTCCATTCGTCCGCACTGGCGCTTTGCGCGATCTTGGCCCCCAGCACGAGGTCCTTGATCTGCACCACACCCTTGTCGAACTCATCGCCCCCCGCGATCACCGCGACCGGAGAGTTCCGTTTGTCCGCATACTTCAGCTGATTGCCAAAATTCTTGGGGTTGCCCAGATAAACCTCTGCCCGGATGCCGGCATTGCGCAATTCCGCGACCATGGTCTGATACTCTGCCATGCGGTCACGATCCATGACCGTGACAATCACCGGCCCGACTGATGCCTTGTCCAGCCGCCCCTTGGCGTGGAGCGCCGCCAGCAGCCGGTCGACCCCGATGCTGACCCCCGTCGCCGGCACCTCTTGCCCGGTGAACCGCTTGACCAGATCGTCATACCGCCCGCCACCTGCGACCGAACCAAAGTTCCGTGGCCGACCCTTTTCGTCGGTCACTTCAAACGTCAGTTCCGCCTCATAAACCGGTCCGGTGTAATACCCCAGGCCGCGCACGACTGAGGGGTCAATCTCGATCCGGTCCGGCCCATAACCCTGAGCATCAAGCAGCGTCGCAATGGTCTCAAGCTCGGCCACGCCGTCAGCTCCGATCTTTGAGCCTTCGACCAGTTCGCGCAGCCGTGCGACCGTGGCCGAGCCGCTCTCGCGCTTGGCGTCCATGAAGCCCATGACCACCTCGGCCTGCGCGTCGTTCAGTCCCGCACCCTTGGTAAAATCCCCGCTTTCATCCTTGCGGCCTTCACCCAGCAGTGCGCGCACACCCTCCGGCCCCAGCCGGTCCAGCTTGTCAATCGCGCGCAGCACGATCCCGCGCTCTGCCTCTTTGTCGTCACCCGACAGGCCCGCCACCTCCAGCACACCGTTCAACACCTTGCGGTTGTTGACCCGGATCACATAGTCGCCGCGCGGAATGCCGACGGTCTCAAGGCAATCCGACAGCATCGCGCAAATCTCGGCATCCGCGGCAACGCTGGCGGCACCAACGGTATCCGCATCGCATTGATAAA
This sequence comes from uncultured Paracoccaceae bacterium, assembly GCA_947493335.1. GTDB lineage: Bacteria > Pseudomonadota > Alphaproteobacteria > Rhodobacterales > Rhodobacteraceae > CANMYO01. The sequence continues at coordinate 221,271 of CANLQO010000003.1, forward strand.
ACTGCCGAAACCGCCCCGGTCCGGGCTTTTCATTGCGCCAGACCGGCCCCATCGCATAGCGGCGGTACGGGCTGGGCAGATCATTGCGGTACTGCGCGGCAACCCGTGCCAAGGGCGCGGTCAGGTCATAGCGCAGGGCAAGCCAGTCCTTGTCCTCTTCCCAGGCGAAAACACCCTCGTTCGGGCGGTCCACATCGGGCAGGAACTTGCCCAGCGCCTCGACCGTCTCCACGGCAGAGGTTTCCAGCGCGTCAAAGCCATAACGATGATACACCCCGGCGATCTGACGCAGCATATGCTGGCGCTGCGCCACCTCTGCCCCAAAGTAATCGCGGAAACCCTTTGGCGTGACCGCCTTGGGTCTGGGTTGTTTCTTGTCCTTGGCCATAGCTGGTCCCTTGGTTCGTTCGAGGGCCGTTTACCGTGGTGGGGACATGGGAACAAGAACCAAGACCTGCCGCGCACGCGCTATTCAAAGGGCGACCCCTGACCGCCGGGCCGGGCAGCGCGCTAGAGCGGCAATGCGGTCGTAAACTTCAGCGCCTTCAGGCTGAACGCCGATTCCACCGATTTCACCACGCCCGCCCGCAACAGGTGCTGGGACATGAACACCTCGTAATCCTCCACATCCCGGCAGCGGATTTTCAGCATGTAGTCCGCACCGCCCGAAATCGCATGCGCCTCAAGGATGTGGGGTTGGGTGCTGACCACGCGGGCAAACCCGGCGATCGCCGCTTCGGAATGATCCTTCAACCGCACCGTTGCAAAGACGCAAAGCCCCGCGCCCGCCGCCTTGGGGTCCAATATCGCCACACGCCCCACAAGCAGCCCCGCGGCTTCGAATTCCTGCACCTTGCGCCACACGGTCGAGGTCGCCATGCCGCAGCGATCCGCCAATTGCGCGAGGGACGCGCCAGCGTCCTGCTGCAATTCCCGCAAAAGCACCTTATCCTGATTGGAAATTTTCATATTTCGGCCCATTTCGGAAATTTCTTTCACATCATACACAATTAGGGGTCGTTTCGGCAAATAATCCTTCGCATCCCGGCATATCCTATGCGCAGGAGGTTCCGCCATGCCCAAAGATCACGTCTACCGCTCCATCACCGCCGACGCGCAGGGCCGCTATCCCTATTCGCCCGAGGATGACGCCGTTTGGGGAGAATTGTTTGACCGCCAAATGGCCACACTGCCCAACGTGATGGCCCCTGCTTACCTCGCTGGTGTGGCAGCGCTTGGGCTGACCGCGCACAAGACCCCGCAAGTCATCGACATTGACGCGCGCCTTTCAGCCCTGACCGGGGCTGGTGCGCAGGGCGTGCCTGCGATCATCCCGCCCAGCCAGTTCTACGCCCTTCTGGCAGAACGCAAATTTCCCGTCGCCACCTTCCTGCGGCGGCGCGAAGAGATGGACTATATCGAGGAACCTGACCTTTTTCACGAGGTGTTCGGCCATTGCCCCCTGCTAACAAATGCCGCCTATGCCGACTTCATTCAGGCCTTTGGTCGCAGGGCCATCGCGCTTGGCAAAGGCTACAGCTGGCACATGTTCCGGCTTTTCTGGTTCACCATCGAATTCGGCCTGATCCGCACCGATCAGGGTCTGCGCGGCTATGGCGCAGGCATCGCATCATCCCCGGCAGAGGCGGCACACGCCATGTCGAACACGCCCTTGATCCGCGACTTCGACCTGCTCGAGGTTTTCCGCACGCCCTACCGCATCGACATCGTGCAGCCGGTCTATTTCGCGATCCGCGACTTTGACCAACTGACCGCAGCACTGGATCAGGACATCGCAGCATTGATCGATCAGGCCAAGGCGATGGGCGACCTGCCCGCCCTTTTCCCGGCCAAGGAATCGGCGTAAGCGGTCATCATGACCGACACGACTGCTTTGGAAGAAAAGATTGCCCACCTCACCCGCACGGTTGAGGAACTCTCAGACGTCGTCGCCCGTCAGGAAACCGAACTTGCGCTGGCGCAGCGCCGGATCGCAATGCTGATGGAGCGTGAAGCGGGCCGGGATCTGGATGCCGGTGGCTCTGTTCCGCTGGCCGATCAAAAGCCGCCGCACTGGTAGCGTTTTCAACCTTACTCATGGGGCAGAAAAAGCTGACCAGCATCGGCCCTACCGTCACCTCATCAAAAAACCAAACCGCCACTGCGCCCCAATCGTGTCGGCCTTCCCTCTTGCACGCCCCGACCCCGCTCGCCTAAACAGATTGGAACCATAACCAAGGAGCAGTCATGCGTCGTGTTGTCGTCACCGGATTGGGCATCGTCTCACCCATCGGAAATAATGCCGAAGAAGTCACCGCCGCGCTGAAGGCTGGCACCTCCGGGATCGAGGCTTCGCCCGAGATGGCCGAACACGGCTTTCGCAGTCAGGTGGCTGGCACGCTCAAGATCGACATCACCGAACATGTGGACAAGCGCACGCTGCGCTTCATGGGTCCGGGTGCGGCCTATGCGCATATCGCAATGGGTCAGGCGATTGCCGATGCGGGCCTGACCGAAGATCAGATCGTCAATCCGATGACCGGCGTGATTGCAGGCTCTGGCGGCCCGTCGACCTCTGCCATGCTGGCCGCGCACAAGGTCGTGGAAACCACCGGTGCTACCAAACGGATCGGCCCCTTTGCCGTGCCAAAGACGATGTCGTCCACCGTCAGCGCCAATCTGGCAACGTCTTACAAGATCAAGGGCATGAACTTTTCGATCACTTCGGCCTGTTCAACCTCTCTGCATTGTATCGGCATGGCCGCGCAGCAGATCGCGCTTGGCACCCAGGACATCATGTTCGCGGGCGGCGGTGAAGAACTCGACTGGACCCTGTCCTGCCTCTTCGACGCCATGGGCGCGATGAGCAGCAAGTACAACGACACCCCCACCCGCGCCAGCCGCGCCTTTGACGCCGACCGCGACGGGTTCGTGATTGCGGGCGGTGGCGCGATGGTCGTGCTGGAAAGCCTTGAGAGCGCGCAGGCGCGGGGTGCGAAAATCTACGCGGAAGTCACCGGCTTTGCCGCCACCTCTGACGGGGCCGACATGGTGGCGCCGTCTGGCGAAGGCGGCGAGCGGGCGATGCGAGGCGCGCTAAAAACCCTGCCCGAGGGCCGCAAGATCAGCTACATCAACGCCCACGGCACCTCGACCCCTGTCGGCGACGTGGGAGAGATTGAGGCCGTACGCCGCGTCTTTGGCGAAGGGTCCACCCCGCCGGTCAGTTCGACCAAGTCGATGACCGGGCACAGTCAGGGTGCCACCGGCGCGCAAGAGGCGGTCTATTGCCTGCTGATGCTGGAACATGATTTCATCACGCCATCGATCAACGTGGAAACGCTGGACCCAGCGCTGAAGCCCGAGGAGATCGCCACCAAACTGGTGGAAAAGGCAGGTCTTGATACAGTGATGACCAACAGCTTCGGCTTTGGCGGCACCAATGGATCAATGCTGCTGAGCAAGTATTTCGGCTAAAGCGCGTCGTCCCAGCCAAAGAAAGACCCGGTGACCTCTTCGCCTTTCATCTTGCGGTAAAGGCCAAGGGCAGGCGCGTTGTCGCTTTCAGTGCCAAGCCAGACACCTTTGCATCCACGCGCGCGGGCGATATCGATCAGCTTTTGTGTGACCCGCGTTGCAATCCCGCGCCGAAGATATCCGTCGCGGGTCCCGACCTCATTGATGAACATTGCGGGCGGCTTGTCGGGGTGCAGCAACACGGTGCCGGTGGCCATGGCAACCACCAGCCCACCATCAAATGCCAGCACCGCCTCGTGCAGCGGGTCGTTCAGAAAGGCCCGCGTCTGATCCGCCCGCATAGGTTCATCGAACAAACCCTCCGGCACCGCCATCAGCAAATCAAAGTCATCTGGACCCAAATGCCGAACCGTGATTGTGTCCATTGCAAATCCCTCCGACGCGGACCCTAGCATGAAACTTGCCGACCTCGACATCATCGTGACCGCCCCACCTGCTCCGGGTTGGGGTGGGCGCTATTGGATCTTGGTCAAACTGACCACTGACACCGGCGTGGTGGGCTGGGGGGAGTGCTATGCCTCTTCCATCGGCCCTGCTGCGATGACCCATGTGATCCGCGATGTCTTTGCCCGACACATGGCCGATCAGAACCCTGAAGACATCGAACTGATGTTTCGCCGCGCCTATTCGGCAGGCTTCACCCAGCGCCCAGATCTGACGGTCATGGGCGCTTGGTCGGGGCTGGAAATTGCCTGCTGGGACATTCTGGGCAAAGATCGCGACCGCCCCGTGCATGCGCTGATTGGTGGGCGTCTGAATGATCGCATCCGCGCCTACACCTATCTTTATCCTCAAGATCACCACCCGCTGCCTGCCTTCTGGGCCTCGGCCGAGATGGCCGCCGAAAGTGCCTTGGCTTGTGTCGAGGCGGGCTATTCTGCCGTCAAATTCGACCCCGCAGGCCCCTACACGATCCGTGCGGGCCATATGCCCTCGATGTTCGATATCTCAACCTCCGTCTCTTTCTGCCGCACGATCCGCGAGGCCGTTGGCGACCGGGCCGATCTTTTGTTCGGCACCCATGGGCAGTTCTCGACCGGCGGCGCGGTGCGCATGGGTCAGGCGCTGGAGCCGTTTTCGCCGCTTTGGTATGAAGAGCCCTGCCCCCCTGACACCGATCTTTCTGCTGTGGCGCAGCAGGTTCGCATCCCCGTGGCCACTGGCGAACGGCTGACGACAAAGGCCGAGTTTGCCAATGCACTCCGCCAGGGCGTCAGCATCCTGCAACCGGCCCTTGGTCGTTCTGGCGGGATTTGGGAAACCAAGAAGATCGCGGCGATAGCCGAAGTGCATAACGCCCAGATGGCCCCACACCTTTATGCCGGCCCGGTCGAATGGGCAGCGAACGTACAGCTTGCCGCGGCGATCCCCAATATCCTGATGGCCGAAACGATTGAGACGCCATTCCACAGTGCGCTTATCAAGAACTCCTTGACCGTCGAGGGCGGCTATATCCCCGTTCCCACAGCGCCCGGACTTGGCATCGACGTGGACGAAGACCTTGCCCGCGCGCATCCCTTCACCGGTGATGGTCTGCACCTGCAAATGCAGGAAGACCCGATCAGTTATCACGCGGTTAACAACTTTGCAGGGGGTGCGCCGGTCAAACGTGACGCCGATTAACCCAGCGGGATCACCCGTACATTTGTAATCGTCGGGCTGTGCGCCGCACAACACGGCACGGCATCCTCATACCCATGGGGCAAAGGCGGCACGATCCGGCCGCCCACGCCTGCCAGATGAAAGACCCGCACCCCCGCCCGCGCCATCTGGGCCACGTCATGACGCGAGGGGCAGGGAAAGACCTCGTTCAGCACCACCAGACCCGGCCACATCTGTGGAATGTAGTCCTTGATCGCGCCTTTGCGGGCGATATCCACCAACAGACAGGGTTTTCCGTGCAGGCAAAGCGGCAAGGTCTGCGCTTCGCCGCGTGGATCAACCGGGTAACAGGTGAAACCAGCAGCTTCCAGCGCGGCACAGGCTGCGCGCCCGATGCGACCGGCACCTCCCAGAACGATCACATCACGACTGGCGCAGGGCAACGCCTGTGCCAAAACGTCGGCAACTGCTGCGTCTACCGCGCGCACGACAACATCGCGGGAATCGTGGACCGTCAGCGCGCCATTCCGCCCCATCAATCCCGGCAGGATACCCGCCAGATTGATGACTTCGACCCCCATCAGGTCGGCGATCCTTTGCAAGCGGGCCTGCAATGCGGCGAATTGCGTGGCATTTGCGGGGTCTGTGAATTCTGCCTCCGTCACCGGCGAGGCCAGGACAAGCCCCCAGCGCCCATCCTGACGCATGATGCCAATGGGCGACGGCCGCCACCGAAAGACGGCAACGGTTCCGGGTGGCGCATAACTTTCGATGAACTTGGTCGATCCGGCATAGCAGTAAAAGACCGACGCCCAGGTGCCGCGTCTCCGATTGTAAATACCTATCACGCGATAGGTCAGGCCCGTCAGGCTCAGCACCGCGAAAAACAGAACTCCGGCCTTGATTGCCGCACGCCGCATGCCAAATGCCATCACGCAAAACCCTTAAATCAATGCGGTGCACGGTCCGGGTTCAGCGAACAGGTTTCAAGTCAGGCATTCCTGCCCTGCCACCACCAACTTTCTTTTGAACAAAAATATGCCCGCCGGAGGCTCCCGCCCTTTCCAGCCGCACGGTGCTCGCTTATAGCTGAACCACGTTCACACCCAAGGCACTCCACATGGCCCGCAAAACCGAAGCCCGCCGCACCGCGTTGCGCGACAAGCTGATCGACGCAGCAGAGCAGATTATCACCACCCACGGCACTGGCGCGATCAAGGCGCGGGATCTGGCGGGCATGGCCGGATGTTCGGTCGGGGCGATCTACAACGTCTTTCACGACTTGAACGAACTTATCATGGCGGTGAACGGGCGCACCTTCCGGCGACTGGGGGCGCATGTGTCAGGCGTGCTCGCCGGTCACGACATCGCGCCGCAGAACCAATTGATCATCATGGGTCATGCCTATCTGGACTTTGCTGCCAAGAATACACTGGCATGGCGCGCATTGTTTGACTTGCAAATGTCCACCGACATGAAAGTACCCGATTGGTATCTGGCCGAACTCGGTCAGGTCTTTGCCCTGATCGCCGCCCCCCTGCGCGATATTTTCCCGGATTGGGACGATGACAGGATTGACCTGATGACGCGCGCGCTTTTCTCATCCGTCCATGGCATCGTCGCCTTGGGGCTTGAAAGACGGATCTCTGGCGTACCGATGGAGCGCATTGAAGACATGATCGCCGTGGTCCTGACCAATATCACCTCTGAACAGACTGTTTCCTGAACGGCGTTCATTTTTTTCTTGGACACCGTTCACGGCTTCCCTATATCCAATTCATGAACAGCGTTCACGAGAGGATAGACAGATGTTCAAGACACTTTCCACACTGATCGTCGGGGCAAATGCCCGCGCCGAGGACCGGGTGCGCGATGCCTTTGCCATCGAACTCATTGACCAGAAAATCCGCGAAGCAGAGGCCAGCCTGAAGGCGGCCAAGGCCACGCTTGCCAGCCTCATTCAGCGGCAGCGCAGCGAAAACGCCCAGCGCAGCAGCCTGCAAAGACGGATCAGCGATCTGACCGGCCGCGCAACCGAAGCCCTTGAGGCGAAGAACGAAGACATGGCGCTGCAGGCCGCAGAGGCCATCGCGCAGATGGAAAACGAACTCAAGCTGCGTGATGAAACCTGCGCCCGTCTGGAACAAAAGGTCATGCGCCTGCGCAATTCGATCGAAAACGGTCATCGCCGGATCATCGACCTCAAGCAAGGTGCCATTCAGGCCCGTGCCGTGCGCCGCGAGCAGGACATCCAGATGAAGATGGGCTCAATCAGCCAGACCTCTGCCACGGAAGAGGCCGAAGAACTGATTGCCCGCGTGCTGGGCAAGGATGACCCCTTTGAACAGTCCCAGATCGTGGCCGAGATCAACCGCGACCTCAATCAGGGCGGCATCATCGACCGCATGGCCGACGCCGGTTACGGCGACCCAACCCGGGCGACCGCACAAGACGTGCTCAACCGCCTGAAGACCAAGAAATAAACGACCTTAATAGGAGACAGTCCAATGCAAAATACTTTCAAATCAGACAACGCCCTGATCATGTTCTTTAACGGTGCCGCCGTCGTGGTGGCCTACGGGATGCTGGCGCTTTCGCTCTACATGTCCCCCGACGTGCCGTTGGCGACCAAGGGCTACTGGGGCATCGGCATCCTCTTGCTGACGCTGAGCCTGGTGAACTTTGTCAAATACCGCTTTGACGAACGCCTGTCCGACGACCGCATCCAGCGGCTGGAAGACGCCCGGAACGAACGTCTGCTGTCAGAATACGTCGACGCAGATATCAAATAGATAGGTGCGCCCCGGGTTGATCCCCGGGGCCATTCTCGTTTTCTGACGGCTGCGCGAATTTGACGACAGCGTCGCAATCCGTCCTAATGAGCGCGCGAAACGCAAGGACATGCCAATGACACAGGACTTTCAAAAGCCCTTTGCTGCACCGCCCACGATCTTCATGGCCGCAGCGATCATTGCGATTGTGATCGGTCTTGTACTGCCCCTGCCGGTCCTGAGCGTTTGGGTGCAAATCACACTTGGCCCATTGCTGATCCTGACCGGTGTCTTGCTCATCCGCGCTTCGATCGGCGAGATTGCCAAGGGCGGGACAACCTATGATCCATTCGATCACTCCACCGCGCTTGTCACATCCGGTATCTATCAACGCAGCCGTAATCCCGGCTATCTTGGCCTTGCCGTGATACACGGCGGTCTGGCTGTCCTGCTCGACAATGTCTGGATCGCCCTGACAGGTCTGATTGCCGTCCTGATCACCTCGCGCTTCGTCATTGCATTGGAAGAGCGGAAACTGACCGACACCTTTGGCACCCCATACACCGATTACATGGCGCGCGTCCGCCGCTGGATTTGACGGTGCGCCGGTCGCCCAACCATTGGTTTTCCTTGCAAACTTCCCATGACACGGCAAACTCATCCCATGAATAGAATTCTGACCGCCCTGCGCCGTCTGGCCGCCGACATCGTCGGGAACATCATCCGCCTTTTTGTGCGCTTCCTGACCGCCGTGCGCGCCGACTGGAAAGGCATCGAACCGGTGCCAAAACAGCGGGTTTTCTTTGCCAATCACACCTCGAACGGGGATATGCCGATGATCTGGTCGGTGCTTCCGCCCGCAATCCGGCGCCAGACCCGGCCCGTCGCCGCCGCCGACTACTGGCTCAAGAACAAGCTGCGCGCTTTCGCGGGCGGAGAGGTCTTTCGCGCCGTGCTGATCGACCGGCGGCGCGAGGTCAACGACGACCCGATGGCCAAGATCCTGGCCGCAATGGAACAGGGTGACAGCCTGATCATCTTTCCCGAAGGCAATCGCAACATGGGCCCTGACCCTTTGCTGCCCTTCAAGGCAGGCATCTACAACATGGGCAAGGCCTTCCCCGACGTTGATCTGGTGCCGACATGGGTCGCCAACCTCAATTCCATCATGCCCAAAGGCGAGGTGATCCCGCTACCGCTGATCTGCACCGTCACCTTTGGCGAACCGCTGCACATCGGCGAGGATGAAACCAAGGACGAATTCCTCGCGCGCGCCTCTGCCGCACTGGCCGCGCTGCGCCCGGCTGACCCAGAGGAGGCCGCGCGATGAACCCCGCCAACAACCCGATCCTTGATGCGGCTATGGCAGGCACCACAGGCAGCATCGTGCTGCTGGCATTGGCAGGCTTTGGCGTGCTGGTGGCCCTGACCCTGTTCGGGGAATTGATCCGCGCGCGGCAAATGCCCGGCACCCAGAACCCGGTGCTGGATACCTATATGACGCGGGTGGAAAGCTGGTGGGCGATGGTCGCGCTGATTTCTCTGGCGCTGCTGACGGGGCGGTTGGGGGTCATGATCCTGTTCCTCTTTGCCAGCTTTGCGGCGATGCGGGAATTCCTGACGCTGACGGCCAAAAACCGCGCTGACCACATGTCGCTGGCACTGGCCTTCTTCGCCGTTCTGCCTTTGCAGTATTTCTTCATCTGGTGTGGATGGCATGGGATTTATACCGTGTTCATCCCGGTCTATGCCTTTTTGCTCTTACCGATCGTCAGCGCGCTGCGCGGCAATTACACCCGCTTCATGACCCGCGTTGCAGAAACGCAATGGGGTCTGATGATTACCGTCTTTTGCGTCAGCCACGTGCCCGCACTTATGGCGCTGGAGATCCCCGAATACGGTGATCGCAGCGTGCTGCTGATCGCCTTTTTGATCGTCGTTGTGCAATTGGGCGACCTTTTGGATTTCTTCTTTGGCCGCCGCATCGGCAAGACCCGCATCGCGCCTGATCTCTCTCCCAAAACATGGGAGGGCATGGCCTGCGGCGTCGCCTCTGCCGCCGTCATTGGCGGCTTTCTGGCATGGCTCACGCCCTTTGGCATTCTGGGTGCGGCGCTGATGGCGGCGATGGCGTCTTTGGTGGGCATGTTTGGCAATCTGGTCTTTGCCGCCATCAAGCGTGACCGCGGGGTCAAGGACTGGTCCCATCTCATCCCCGGTCAGGGTGGTTTTGTCGACCAGCTTGACAGCGTGGTTTTTGCAGCACCGATTTTCTACCACGTCACACGGTACCTTTGGGCCGTGTGACGCCAGGAAAACCTGCCCAAAAAGACAAATTATTCTTCTGGAATTGCGCACTGTGCTCCCTAAACTGGTCGGAATTTTACGGCCCGGCCCGGTTGGTGGGGCCAGCATTCAGAAGGAACACTTTGTCGTGCCACAGCTCAGAACATTTCCGGGCGGCAGGTTCGGGGTCTTGCGGATCGAAGGGCTTACCTTTCGAAACGCCGATCCAAGCGATGTCCTGCCCTAAGGCGCGGCCACTTAGCCGCGCGTCTTTGCGCGCTCATGCTCGACGTGATGTCGACAATCGGGCCCGTTCGCCAAAGGCCTAGCGAAGCTGGCTTGGCCGATCTCTGCCCGATCAATCGCGACTTGCCCCTTGGGTCGGTCTAGCACGCCCGCGCCGTGCCGTTTTTGTCGCGCGGAGATCGCGCAATTTGCGCGCAAACTTGGAAGAAAGGAACGTTTCTATGACCTCATTTGCAATCACTGGCTACTCGACATCAGCGCAGACCCTTGTCGGATTCGAATCTGGCCTGATCGGCAAGGACGGCATCCTGAACACGTCAAGCGGCTCTGCCATTACCGTCACCAACGGGGGATCACAAATCGTCCAGCTCAATATCCAAGGCATTATCGATGCAAGTGGCAACAGCTCGAGCGGCAAGATCGTCGACTTTGCTGGCGCAGAACTAACTGTCCTGGTGGGTGAAACCGCCAGCCTGTCAGGCCTGGGCACGGGCGCGCGCGGTTTTGAACTCGACCTGGATGAGCGTGTTGCGGTGACAAACCACGGGGCGATCCATGCCGATGGCAACACCTTCTATGTCACGCATGTTGATACGACGTCTGACTTCGACCTGTTCAACACAGGGCAGATCACTTCCATGTCCACGGCGATCCAGTTCGTCTCTGCGATTGACGATGATGTCATTTTCAATTCGGGTCTGATCTCTGCCGCGACTTCGGGGATCAGCTATTCCTCTTCCTCAGCTTCTGCGACGCTCCAACTGACCAATAGCGGGACAATTCACGGCGGGAACCACGCGATCAACTTGAGCCTCATGTCGGGCTACGTGACCATTCTCAACTCCGGGAATTTGATTGGGACCGACGGAATCGAGAACTCGTCACTCCTCGCGGGGTTGAATAACACGATCCTGCGCAACAGCGGTCTGATACAAAGCACTGATGACGCCTACAATGGAAGTATCGGCCTCGACACCATATTCAACACCGGACTGATGGTCGGCGATATCAACCTGCGGGGCGGGAATGATTTCTATCTGGGGCGGCAGGGCTCTGTGGATGGCGGGCTTTTTGGCGGCGACGGCAATGACTACATCGCCGGTGGGAACAGCGCGAACCAGATCGACGGCGGTGATGGAAACGACACGCTTTTCGGAATGGATGGCGATGACCTGCTCAGCGCCGGGAATGGCGATGATATCGTGTTTGGCGGCGCTGGGAATGACAGCGGTGACGGCGGCATTGGCAACGATATGATCCGCGGCGGCGACGGCGCTGATGACTTCTTTGGCGGCTCCGGAAACGACATGATGTATGGCGGCGCTGATGACGACATCATGGATGGCGAACTTGGCGATGACGTCCTGCGCATGGGTTCTGGCGACGACAGCGCCGAAGGACGGGGCGGCAAAGACACCCTGTTTGGCGGGGCGGGCAACGACACCCTGGGCGGAGGCACCAGCGCGGACAAGCTGTTTGGCGGCGATGGCGATGACACCATTGATGGCGGCACCGGCGCTGATCTGATCAATGGCGGGCGCGGAGACGACGAACTCACAGGCGGCAACCTCGCCGACACTTTTGTGTTCCATCGCGACGCCGGCTTTGACACGATCACCGATTTTGAGAATGGCGTGGACAAGATCGATCTGCGCGACTTCGGCATTCCGATCCCAAGCTACAACACGGTTGTTGCCCCTGCGCTCTCAGATGCAGGCGGCGGGTCAACCCTGCTGGATTTGAGTGCCATCGGCGGGGTCGGCAGCGTGTTGATCGAAGGCCTCGCCTTTGCCAACGCCGATGCCAGCGACTTCCTGCTCTGACGACGGTATTGGGGGGCGGCTTTGCCCCCCTTTTTGCGTTTCCTGCCCGCCATGCTAGCGTCCCGAAGATTAGCCGCTATTTCCAGCGGCCGAATTGGTTAACAGTCATGCATTTTTGCAAAAGGATTTCCCTAAATGGCCACAACAGTTATTTCCACCGATCAAAGCAGCGGCATCATCACCGTCTCGATGGGCACCGGCGACAACCTGATCGTACAACCTGATGTCTTGATCTACAGCACCGCCGAAATGGCCATCGCTGGCGGGGGTCAAAATGACATCTTGCTGCGCGAAGGCGCCACCGTTCTGTCCTACACGAACACGAGTTTTGCGCCGCGGCCCGTGATCTGGGCGGGCTACACCACACCCAATGACAACAAGCTGACGGTGCTTGATGGCGCGTCTATCCTCAGTTCCTATGAAGGGGTCCGGTTTGACGGCATCCGCAATGAGATTTCCAACTTTGGCCTGATCAAGACGGAATACACCTCTGTCTTGATGACGGGCAGCACTAATTCGCTGTTCAATCACGGCGCGATTTCAAGCGAATTCCTGACCGCCGTTCACATGGGCAGCTCTGCCGAGATCCAGAACTTCGGCAGCATCACCTCTGCCGTCAATGGCTTTGGCGCGGCGAACTACGGCATTTGGATCGAGGGTGCGAACGGTTTTGTCACCAATGCAGGCGACATCACCGGCTACACCGGCATATTTTTCGATGGGATCGCAAACTTCAACTCGACCGCCGAACTGACCAACACCGGGACCATCAATGGCAAGGCCATTGGCGTGGCCACCGCGGATGAGGGCTCGCGCTTTCTTAACACCGGGACGATCACGTCGACCATTTCGTTCTTTGCCACCGTTTCTCACAACGCTTCTGATCCGGACGAAGAACATTTCCTGCAAAACGACGGGCAGATCATCTCAGCCGGTTTCGCGTACGCCGGTGGCTTGGGTGAAGATCGCATCGTCAACACCGGCACGATTATCGGGGATATCCGACTGTCTGGCGGTGATGACACTTACATGGGCCGCAGCGGCACGGTCGACGGCGATGTCGAAGGCGGTGCCGGGAATGACATGCTGATAGGCGGCGCCGAAGCAAATGCCCTGAAAGGCGATGATGGCGACGATGGTCTTTACGGTTTGGGCGGGATTGATGAACTCGATGGCGGCGAGGGCAATGACCAGATATTTGGCGGCGCGGACACAGATTTTGGCGATGGCGGGCTTGGCAATGACACGATCCGCGGTGGCGACGGTGACGACTGGTTCTTTGGCGGCGCAGGCAATGACATCATGCTGGGCGGCAACGGCCACGATGACATGGACGGCGAAGGCGGCAACGACATCCTGCGCATGGGCGCAGGCGATGACACCGCCGAAGGCCGCGCCGGGCAGGACATCATCCATGGCAGCGCGGGCTTTGACGTGCTCAATGGCGGCACCAGTTCCGACACGTTGTTCGGCGGCACAGGCGACGACACCATTGACGGTGGCGCCGGCACCGACCGGATCAACGGCGGTGCGGGCAATGATCGTCTGACGGGCGGCAAACAGGCCGATACCTTTGTGTTTCACCGTGATGCCGGGTTCGACGTCATTACCGACTTTGTGAACGGCGAGGATCGGATCGACCTGCGCGACTTTGGCATCTCGATCCCGAGCTACAACGCGGTTGTTGCCCCCGCGCTCTCAGATGCTGGCGGCGGGGAAACCCTGCTGGATTTAAGTGCCATCGGCGGGGTCGGCAGTGTGTTAATCGAAGGCCTGGCCTTTGCCGACGCCGATGCCAGCGACTTCCTGCTTTAGCAGGACGAGACGGCGAACCCGCGCGGACCTCGCCTCAAGATGTCACGCTCTTCATCGCGAAGAGTGTGACACCCTCTGACAGGCAAGCCACCAAATTTGGGCGAGCCTGTTTCAAAAATTCAAGGGCCGCGTCCCTTCGCGGCTGTAGCATTTCAAAACATGAAAGGTCACAAACATGGCTCAAATCAGAACAATCACCGGCGGCGGCTCTGGCGCCCAGATCACCCTCACCAACGGCGAGGACCTCGTCGTGGTTGATGGCGTTCAGGTCTATAGCGACGACGACAGCGTCATCGAAGGCGACGGACGCAACGATGTTTTCCTTGCTGCAAACGTCGGCATCTATTCATTCACCGATACCACAACTGAACCCGCGATCCTCCTTGGGACGTCTGGCAACCCGGTCTCAAACAACACGATCTTCATCTCGGAAACCGCCTCGGTCGTCTCGACGGCTGACGCGATCGAGACCTATGGATCATCATCCGAGATCACCAACCACGGCACCATCGCGGCAGAGCAATTGGCCGTGGATATGGTGGAAAGCAGCAACAAGTTCACCAACTTCGGCAACGTCAATGGCGCAAACAACATTGGCGTGCGGACCTGGATGAACGGCGAAGTTGCCAACTACGGCAACATCAACGGCGGCTTCTGGGGCGTGGTCCAGCGCGAGGGTGGCAACACCCTGTTCAACGCTGGCACCATTACTGGCGACACGGGCGTCTACATGGGCGGTCTGGGGCTGAATTCGTCTGGCAACGAGGTGAACAATACCGGCGATATCCTGGGCGAGCGCTACGGCATCAACTCGATTGGCGAAAGTGCGACAATTGTCAACGCGGGCCGCATCATGGTGACCGAGACCAGCAATGCCGCGATCTGGCACAACCAATCCGCCTCGCCCGAGATTTACCGCCTGGTCAACTCGGGCGAGATCTCGTCCCCCGACAGGGCCTATCGGGGCAACGACAACGGGGAGTTTATTGAGAACTCCGGCGTCATCAACGGCAATATCGAGATGCTCGGCGGCATCGACGTCATCGATAATGTTGGCATGATCAACGGCAACGTTATCCTTGGAGATGGCGACGACCGTCTGGAAAGCCGCAATGGTGAGGTCAACGGCAGCGTCTATGGCGGCATCGGCAGCGACCGGCTGTATGGCGGCCACAGCGCGGATTTTCTGTTTGGCGACGCCGATTCCGACACGCTGCACGGACGCGGCGGCGATGATGAGTTGTCAGCCGGTGACGGCAACGACTTCCTTTATGGCGGCGACGGATCGGACATTTTGAACGGCAGCGACGACCGCGAACTGATGAACGGCGGAAACGGAGAGGACTTCATTTACGCCGGTGGCGGCAATGACAGTATCCATGCGGGCGCCGACAGCGACGTGGTTCTTGGCAGCGCCGGGAATGACTTCATCTTTGGTGGAAAAGGTGATGATTCACTTTACGGTGGGACCGGCGATGATGACATTCGTGCAGGTGATGGCGATGACATCGTAATTGATGCAAGCGGCAAGACCGAAGTCTTTGGCGGTGCCGGGGATGATGACATTACCATTCTGGGCACTGACAGCCTGATCTACGCCGGTGATGGCAATGACAATGGCACCGGTGGCACTGGAAATGACATGATCCGCGGCGGCGAGGGTGATGATGTCTTCTTCGGCGGAGCAGGCGATGACGATATGCTTGGCGGCGCCGGCAACGACACCTTCGACGGCGATACCGGGAATGACACCTTGCGCATGGGCGATGGCGATGACGTTGCCGAAGGCCGTGGTGGTCAGGACATCCTGCATGGCGGGCGTGGGAACGACCAGCTTGGCGGCGGCACAAGCAGTGACAGGCTTTATGGTGGGGCCGGAAACGACACGCTCGATGGTGGCGCTGGTGCAGACATCATCGCAGGCGGATCAGGTGATGACGTGCTCACCGGCGGGAACCTGGCCGATACATTCGTGTTCCAGCGCAACGCCGGGTTTGACACGATCACCGACTTTGCAAACCAGCAAGACAGGATCGACCTGCGCGACTTTGGCATCCCAATTGTGAATTACGCCTCGGTGGTCGCCCCGGCCCTTTCGGACGCAGGCGGCGGCGACACGCTGCTTGATCTGAATGCACTGGGGGGCAGCGGCACTGTCCTGATTGAGGGGCTCGCGTTTGGTGATGCCGATTCATCCGACTTCATACTTTAATGCGCAACGGGGCCTTCTTGGCCCCGTTCTTTTTTCGGGAGAACTCTTATGACACAATTCATTTCAACATCCGGCGGTGGCGGTGGCGTTCAGGTCTCACTGCTGCAAGGCCAAGAGGCCATCGTTGCCAACGATGTGACAATCTATAGTACCAACAACGCCGCGATCACCGGGCCGGGCAGCAACTTTGTGACCATCGGGCCGGGGTCATCCGTCATCACGCTGACACCCGCCGTTGCCTATGCGATTGATCTGGGCTCATCAGGCTCCGGCGCAAATGTGATGGTGGCTGAGTCCGCCTTTGTCGTAGGTGGCATTGACGCTGGCGGCACCCTGTCCCGCGTTGAAAACCACGGCACGATCACCGCCGTCCAAACGGCCGTCAACATGTTGGACGGAAACGAACAGGTGATCAATTACGGAACCATTACGTCAAGCGATCAATCAGGCGTCTATATCGAATCTGACGGCCAGGTCCGCAATTTCGGAGAGATCTCGGGCGCAACATTCGGGGTCGCTTTTCTGTTTGATGGTGGGGCGCTTGAAAACCTTGGCACAATCGTCGGCAATATCGGTGTGCATGCGCAGGGCCTGTCTGCAACCGGCGATGTCGACATGAATAATGCCGGAACGATCATCGGCACAGAATCCGCTGTGGTGACACGGTTTATGGCAGGTACGCTGAACAACTCCGGCACGCTCAGTTCCACCGTGAAGGGCACTGCCACGATCTGGCGCAAGGAATCCGGCACCTCGGAACACTATTATTTCATCAATTCCGGAAACGTCACATCTGCGGGGTTCGCTTACAACGGTGCCGCTGGACGTGACACGATCATCAACACGGGCACTATCACCGGCGATATTTTTCTTGGCGAAGGCAACAATACCTATCAGGGCCGCAATGGTCTGGTCGAAGGTTTCGTCATTGGCGGCAGTGGACGCGACTTCATTGCAGGCGGGGATGAAGACAACGTCATCGAAGCGGATAGCGGAAATGACACCCTGCTTGGCGGCGCGGGCAGTGATGAGGTTTACGGCGGCAACGGCGACGACATCCTGCGTGGCGGCGATGGCGATGACCAGCTTTTTGGAGACGAAGATGACGACCTGATTTTTGGCGGCGGCGGCAGCGACGAGATTGCAGGCGGTGTCGGCAATGATGACATCTTCGGCGGCGAGGGCGATGACAGCATTTTTGGCGAAGAAGGCGACGATCTGATCCGCGCAGGCGATGGCAACGACACGATCAAGGAAAACGCAGACCTTGGAAATGACAGCATCTTTGGTGGCAATGGGGACGACAGTATCGAGGGCGGAGGCGGCTTTGACATCCTTCGCGGCGGAACTGGCGCCGACGTGATTTTGGGGCAAGGTGGTCAGGACACGCTCTTTGGTGGCGCGGGCGGCGACCTGCTTTTTGGCGGCACCAGTGTCGACAGCCTTTTTGGCGGCGACGGAGACGATACGCTTGACGGCGGTGCGGGGACCGACATCCTAAATGCCGGACGCGGTGATGACCGGATCACGGGCGGCAAACAGGCCGATACTTTTGTGTTTCACCGTGATGCAGGGTTCGACGTCATTACCGACTTCGTGAACGGCGAGGACCGGATCGACCTGCGCGACTTTGGGTTGCGGTCGATTGACTATGCGGGCTTTGTGGGCCCGGCGCTGTCGGACGCGGGTGGTGGCGATACGCTACTGGACCTTGGGGCCATCGGCGGCGTCGGTTCTGTCCTGATTGAAGGGCTCGCGATCACCGACGCGGACGCCAGCGACTTTCTGCTTTAGCTGTCTGCCCGATCAAAAGGACGCTCCAACGACCAGAACCCAATGCCTGCGCGATCCCGTTCCAGCAACGCCCAGCCCGTATTCTTGTGCGCGGGGATGCATCTGGTTGGACCGGTGATCGGCACGGTCCTGCCACATCTGCAACACTTCGCCGGTTTCAAACGGACCCCAGGCAATGTTCTCGGCCATCAGACGGGGATTGTAGCCCGCGGCCTGTGCGCGTTGCCATGATCCGCGCCCATCGCGTCCCACGTGCGAGAATTGGCCCGTCGCCACCATCTCTGCTGCGTGAGCGCGTGCGATCCGGTCCAGCGTTGCGTTGCGCCGCAGCGGCGGCAGCCCATATTGCGCGCGCATGGTGTTAAGCACCTGCCCCACACCCACCTGTGGGACGTTGATGACTGTCGCCGGGGCGCGGCTTACCTGCGGCGGCGCTGTTTCACACCCGGCAAGCGCCAAAAAGGCGCAAATCATCAGTCTTTGGATCATGTGGGCTGCTCGGCCTGCGTGACTTTTCCGGCACGATAGCAGATATGGATCAGGCAGCACGCCCTTTCTTAGGCCGCCAGCAATCACGCGAGACTTTGCCGACCCACACCGCACCGGCGCCAGTACATCGCGGCAGATTCAGACGAGGTTTGCCAGTTTCAGGCGCTGGATTTTGCCAGACGGCCCTTTCGGAAGCTCAGGCAAAAAATGGATCGTGTCCGGCGACTTGAACACCCCAAGCCGTTGATGGCAAAGCGCGATCAGCGCCTGTTCCGACAAACTCGACCCCGGCTTGACAGCGACAGCTGCCTCGACCGTTTCACCATAGCTTTTGCTGGGACGGGCAAAGGCGGCGGCTTCGATGATGTCGGGCTCTGAATACAGGACCTCATCAATCTCGCGGGGGGCGATGTTTTCGCCGCCCTTGATGATCAACTCCTTCAAACGTCCCGTGACGAACACATAGCCATCCTCGTCAATATGTCCCAGGTCCCCAGTCCGCAGCCAATCCCCGGCAAAACTCTGCTTTGTCGCCTCGGGATTGTGCAGGTACTCCACCATCACATTCGGTCCGCGCACCGCGATTTCGCCCTCTTGCAGCGGGGCAGCCGGGGTCAACTCCGGTGTCAGGATGCACACCTCATTGCCAAAGCTGATCCCCGGGGACCCGATCTTGCGCACGCCGGGCGGCAAGGGGTTCGACAGGATTTGTGCCGCGGTCTCTGTCAGCCCCATGGTTTCTACGATTGGAACCTTAAAGCGCGCCTCAAACGCGGATTGCGTGTCCACCGCCAAGGCGGACGACGCCGACCGCCCAAAGCGCAGGCGGGCGCAGACCGCCGGGCTGGGATCGGCGGCGTTGTGCAGTAGGTGACTGATGATCGTGGGCACGACAGAGAACCAGGTCACAGCACTGTCTTCCGCCTGCCGCCAGAATTTGCTGGCCGAAAAACGGGTCGTCATCGCCAGGGACCCACCGGACACCAGCGCCCCCATCATGGTCACGCAAAGGCCGTTGATGTGATAGATCGGCAAAACACAAAAGCCGCGATCCTGTGTCGTCAGCGCATGGGCAATCGCCGCTGTCCAGCCGCCTGCCAAAAGGCTGGCGTGGCTATGCACCACGCCCTTTGGTTGCCCCGTCGTTCCAGAGGTGTACATCAGCAATGCGTGTCCATCCGGGGCGAGATCTGGCAAGTCCTTCTGCCGCGACAACATCTCTGGCGTGATAATCGTCAGACGATCCGGCGCAATTTCGGCAATCGCATCCCGTTGATCGGCATGCACAAAGGCAAACCGGGCGCCACTGTGATCCAGCGCATATGCTATTGCACTGGGGCCCGCCGCCAGATTGATCATGGTGGCGCGAAACCCGCCATAAAGAGCCGCATAAAGCGCCAGCACTCCCTCCTGCCCATTGGGATGAACGATGGCGATGCTTTCGCCCGGAACGACGCCAAGCCCCGCCAGCCCTTTGGCCATATCACGTGCCTGATCGCGCAGGTCCTGCCAGCCCAGCGTTGCCCCCGTTTCGGGAAAGACGATGGCCGTGCCACCATCAGCCGCGCGCGCATCCAGCCAGTCCCTGACGGTCCCCGCCGGGGGCGTTGCGGCGTCAAAGATCATTGACCGGCCTCGCGCCAATAGTCCGCGAAAATTGCATCGACGCTTGGCTCATTGGCCGGAATCTCGCGAACGATCTTTGTCGTCTGCATGAAATGCCGCCAGTGCAGGTTGGTGTCGATGGCATTCCCGCCCCATGACCCGCAACCCATCGACAGCGAAAACGGCATACCGTTGGTGAATGACCCGCCTGTGGCAAAGGTGTGGGCCTGATTGACGATCACCCGACTTGTGGGGATTGCCTGCGCAAGCGTCATCGCGCGGGCGTCGATCTGGGAATGCAACCCGACCGAATGGCCTGCCCCCTGATGGGTCTCAATCCGGTGGGTGATCGCGACCGCATCGTCAAAATCCCGCGCGCGATAAAGCGCCAGTACCCGGCTCAGCTTTTCACCTGACAGCGGGGCATCAGGACCGATCCCTTGGGTTTCCACCGCAAGATAGGCGGTATTGGCCGGTACGTCGTCCTGCAGCCCAAGTGCGGCAATCAACTTGTCGGCGTCCTGCGCGATGGCTTGCGGGTTCAGATGTCCCTTGACCCAAAGCTTATCTGTCACCTTTGTCTCATCCGTGATCAGCGCACCGCCGGTGCGGGCCATCGCAGCCACAAAGGCATCATAGACCGCATCGACAACGACCACCGCATTCTCGGACGAACACGAGGTTGCGTTGTCAAACGTCTTGGACGCTTTGATCTTCTCTGCCGCGGCGTCAAGATCAGCGGTTTCATCGACGATCACCGCGACATTGCCGGCGCCCACGGCCAGCGCTGGCGTGCCGGATGTATAGGCCCGTTTCACGTTATTCTGGCTGCCAGTCACGACAATCAGATCGGCGATCTCCAGCAAGCGTTGTGTCTTGTCCTTGGACCCGCGCCCCGGGATCATTTGCACGAGATCGCGGTCAATACCCAACTTGTCGAATTCGGCGTGTATATAGCCCAACAGGGCCTCGCAGGTCGGCACCCCCTTGGGCGAGGGAGAGACAACAATCGCATTGCCGCATTTGAGCGCATTGATGATGTTGTTGGCGGGCGTCGCGCCGGGATTGGTCGAGGGGACAACCGCCCCGATAACCCCGATGGGACGTGCGATTTCGGTAATCCCCGTGGCCGGGTCGTCGCTGATGATACCAAATGTCTTGGCATCCTGAATGTCGCGCATCAGACCAAGGGTCTTGCGGTGGTTCTTGGTGATCTTGTCAGGCACATTGCCAAGGCCTGTGGTTTCGACCGCAAGCTCGGCAAGATGACGGTTGCGGCCCGGTTCCATGATGGCCCAGCCAGCGGCTTGCGCGGCACGATCATAGGCCGCTTGCGATCCGTCACTCTCAAAGACCCGCTGCGCCGCGCGCGCACGCGCGACAATCGCCTCTACCTCTGCAATCGGATCATCAATGGTCATGTCGTTCTTTCTGTCAGACAGGCGCAGCGCCGCAAGAAAAGGGCGCTGCGCACAGGGGGTTAAAGGCCGTCAAGAAGCTCTTGTAGTGTGTCCTGACGCGCGGCCCACATCTCAATCACCTCGTCACGGGTCATGATATGCATCGGTGACCCGCCAGCCGCCATACGGCTTTGCACCCGACCGTTTTCAAACATGGTCGGCACGGTCGCGGCCAAATGATCAATGATCTCCTGCGGGGTGCCTTTGGGCACCATGACACCGCGGAAATTGACCGAGGCGTTGTCGATGTCAAACCCCTGCTCCATCATGGTGGGCACATCCGGCAGGAATTCTGCGTTGCGCTCAACATCAAAGACACCAAGGATTTTGACGTTGCCTGCCGCTTGCGCGCGGAATGCGTCTGACAGGTTGTTGACACCGCCCAGCACTTCGCCGGCAATCACTGCGCGCATGGCACCTGCGCCGCCCGCATTGTTCGGAATATAGGCCAACTTGACCCCTGCGGCCTTTTCAAGCTGCAGCGCTGCAATATGGTGGCCGACGAAGAGACCCGCACCGGAAAACGTCAGCCCGCCGGGATTGGCCTTGGCATAGTTGACGACATCCTCCATCGAGTTGAATTCGCTATCCGCACCGACAACAAAGACCGCCGGATCAGCACCCCAGTTTGCGATGGGCTCAAAACTGTCGGCGGAGTAGGACACACCACCTTCGATTGACTGCGCGATGAAGTGCGGAATGTTGTAGGCCCCCAGCGTATAACCGTCGCCCTCTGCCTCGGTGGCGAACCAATTCCAGCCGACGCGGCCACCGGCACCGGGCCGGTTCACGATGGCGATGGGCATACCCAGCGCGTCCTCATTCCCGGCTGTCATTGTCACGATGCGCGCCTGAAAATCGGTGGCACCGCCTGCCCCGTAGCTGACCATCAGCATGATCGGTCGCTCGGGATAGTCGCCATGCGCTTCGGCATGGGCCGTCCCGGTCATCGCGGCGAGGGCCAGCGCGGCCCCTGCAATCCATTTCTTCATAGTATCCTCCCTAGGGTTAAGTCTGCCGCTATTGCGGTTCAGAAGAAGATCTCTCGCGGTGTGAAAACATTCAGCAAAAGCGCGAAAAGACCGTACATGACCGCCATGAAACCGGCGGTGATCATGATGCGTTTGATCCAGCTTTTCAGCGCGGTGTGCGGCGCTGGATCGTAGAGTGACAGCAAGATGAAAAAGGCGATGGCCGTTGCAGTGTAGAACCCAAGCCCCTTTGCCGCCCAAAAGACATAGACAATTGCGACGATCAGCCCCGGCAGCATGTTGCGCATCGCCGTCACGCTGATCCCATTGCCAACTTTGGTGCGCCCCAGCACGGCCTTGATAAAGGTCCAGATCGCCAGAACCGCAAAGACCGACGCGATCAGCCGCGGAAAGGTGAACGCTTCAGCCGGCTCCTGGGTGAAGCTGACATAGGCAATGCTGATGCCGACCGCTGCGATGAGGCCAGAGGCGATGATGTGCTGGTTGCGTGGCAGATCGGTCATGACAACGCCTCTTCTTTGGCGACCGCATCATCTTTGGTGGTGTAGCGGCGCGACATGATCTCCATCCAGATTGAATAGCTGATCGAGGCCAGAACGATCAGGATCAGCAACCAATTCAGCCACCCCGTGAAGAAGTATGTGCCCGTGCCCACAGTCGCATTTGCGATCATCGAGCCCTGGATAAAGTTCGCCTCGGCGATGGGGCCAAGGATCAGACCCAGCACCAGCGGTGCCGCGGAAAAGCCGAAACGCTCAAGGAAATACATCGCCAGCCCCAGTGACGCCATGACATAGACGTCACCCATGGAGTTCTGGACGGAATAGCTGCCAAAGACAGCCAGCCCCAGCACGATTGCCGCCATCACCGCATGCGGGACCCGCGCAACGCTCGCGGCCAACCCGGCGATATACAGCCCAAAGATGCACATCAGGATCTGCCCGATCAGCATCGAGTCAATAAAGGTCCAGGCCACTTGCGGGTAATTCATGAAAAGGTCCGGACCAGGGAAAATACCATGGATCAGCAGCCCACCCAAAAGCACCGCCGCCGTCGGAGAACCCGGAATAGACAACGTCAAAAGCGGTACCAAGGACGGGCCCACCATCGCGTTGTTGGCGCTTTCCGCCGCGATGACGCCCTCGCTGTGGCCGGTGCCGAACTTTTCGCTTTCGGAACTGAACTTCTTTGACTGGTCATAGGCCACAAGCCCGGCAATCTGGCCGCCAACGCCCGGGATCAACCCGATGATTGACCCGGTCAGCGTACCGATGACCAGCGCCGTTTTGCGGCGAAACACCTCTAGAATAGCCAGTCGGATGGGGTGCTTTTGTACGCTGATGATCTCTGCATCATCGCGGGACCGGCCTTTGGTAAACATCGTAATCACCTGCGGGATCGCGAACAGACCAATCAGCGCGGGAATCACGTTGATCCCGCCGCTGACGGCCGGATGAAAGATAAAGCGTTGTGCGCCCATGATGTCGTCAAACCCGATGGTGGCCAGCCACAGGCCAATGCAGCCGGACAAAAGGCCTTTGACAACCGAACTGGAATCAAGCGTTCCAATGACAGTGACGCCCAATATGGCGAGCCAGAACAGATGCGACGGGCCAAAGGCCAGCGCCCATTGCGCCAGAACAGGCGTGAGAAAGATCAGCAGAAAGACCCCGAAAAGCCCGCCGACCGCCGACGCCAGAAAGGACAATTGCAGCGCTTTCGCCCCCTCGCCCTTGGTCGCCATCGTGTGACCGTCCAGAGTGGTTGCGATATTGGCCGGTGCCCCCGGTATCTTCAGCAGGATCGCACTTACCGCGCCCCCCGCCACGGTCGAGGTATAGGCAGCCCCCAGCAAAATCAGCCCTTGCTGCGGCTCAAGCTGGAACGTGAACGGGATCAACAGAGCCACCGCCATCGTTGGCGACAAACCCGGCGTTGCCCCCAAAATCAAGCCGCCGATCGTGCCAAGCAGCAGCAGCCCAAAGTTAATCGGGGTGAAAACGTCGCCCATGTAAAACAGGAAATCCATGCGGTCCTTGCCTTTTCAACTTTGGCTTGACCCGTAACGCTAAGCGATGAAAATAGTTTTGCAAATGTTTTCATAAATTTGCGAAATTGGTGGTGTAAGTGGCTATAAATCAAAATAAAAAAGCAGATATCGTGACCGTCGCAAAGGCCGCGCGGGTGTCGCCGTCAACCGTCTCGCGCTACTTCAACCATCCCGAATTGCTCAAACCGGCGACGCGCAAGCGCATTGATTCCGCCGTGCGTCGGACCGGGTACATCCGCAACCGCGCGGCCCAAACGATCCACGGAATCCGCTCCGGAACCATCGGCGTTCTGATCCCCACATTGGACCACGCAATCTTTGCCGAGGTTGTTCAGGCGTTTTCTGAAACAGTGGCCGCACAGGGCTTTACCATCCTGCTGGCGTCGCATGGATATGACCTGCAGCGCGAATATGCGATCCTGCGCAAGTTTCTGGAGCATCGCGTCGACGGCGTCGTTCTGACCGGCCTTGACCATGATGAAGCAGTCTTTCAACTACTGGATCAGCAGGAAATTCCCTGCGTCCTGATGTGGAACTATGCCGCCGGGTCGCGGTATCCGTCGATCGGGGCAGACAACGAATTTGCTGGCCAATTGATTGCCGAACACGTGTTGGCATTGGGTCATCGTCGCATCGCCTGCATGTTTCCCCCCACCGATGGCAATGACCGTGCCTTTGCAAGGCGCGAGGTCGTCTTGCACACGCTGACGGCTGCCGGTGTCACGGTTCCGGATGACTGGATGCTCACCACTGTTTACAGCATCTCGGATTCCAAAGAAGACGCCAAACGGCTTTTGTCGGGGCCCTCACGCCCGACCGCTTTGATCTGCGGCAATGACATTCTGGCCACTGGCGCGCTTTATGGGGCAACCGCCAGCGGTCTGTCGGTGCCTGACGATCTGACCATCGTCGGGATCGGTGATTTCAAAGGCTCGTCAGAGATTGAACCGGCCCTCACGACAGTCAGATTGCCCGCCAGACGGATCGGGCAAGAAGCCGGGCAGGCTTTGGTCACGGCCATCATCGACCCCGCCGCTGGGCCGGGCAACAGCCTGCACTGCGCACCGGAATTCATTGCACGACAATCCAGCGCCCCGCCGCCGTTGTAGCACGTTCCATTCGGATAGGTCGGAAATGGCGATCCGGGAAGGACTCGAACCCTCAGCCTGCTGATTAGAAGTCAGCTGCTCTATCCAGTTGAGCTACCGGACCGCACGCGCCCGATATGGCGTGACCACACCCGGTTTGGCAAGGGGGATCACGGCCTGCACCTTGTAACCACAACGTCGCGCTCCCACGTTAACCTTAGTTAATATTTGGTTAACGGAATTTGAGAATGCGCATTTTGTTAATGACCGTCGGTCTCATGACGTTGGGCATGCCCCTTTCAGCCGCAGCACAGGGCTGTGACCCAAATTATGCGGGCGCTTGTGTGCCCATTGCCTCTGACGTTGATTGCGCCGGGGGCAGCGGCAACGGCCCCGAATATGTCCGTGGCCCGGTCCGTGTCGTGGGCCGGGATATCTATGGGTTGGATCGTGACAATGACGGGATCGGTTGCGAAAACGGCTGACCTAGTGGGTCCAGGCCCCGCGCCGGTTGGTGGCGAAATTTTCGCCATAGCCGCCGGGGCGGATGTTGGCCTTGCGCGGTTTCGGCTCTGTCACCACGGCATCAATCCCGTTTTCGCGGGCATAGGCCACCGCCGCCTCTTTGCTGTCAAAGGTCAGGCGCACCTGAGTTTGGGTATCGCTGGATGAGGTCCAGCCCATCAGCGGATCAATCTCGCGCGCGCTGTCCTTTTCATAGTCCAGCACCCAATGCTTGGTCTTGGCCGTGCCGGATGACATGGCCGTTCGGGCAGGACGATAGATTCGTGCGCGCATGAGGATACTCCGTTGAATGGTCGCTTTATCGGTCAAAGCCGCCCGCCCTTCAAGTCATTCCGGGTCCGACCAGACTGCCATCGCCGTCCCACCCGGTTCGGTGAACTCAAACCGCCGCCCACCGGGAAAGCCATAGATTTCGCGGGTGATCGTGGCACCCGCCGCTTTCACCTGCGCAAAGGCCCCTTCAAGATCATCAGTGCGCAGCACAACCAGCGGCGGGCGCAGGTCCTCGACCCGCTCAATCCCGCCTCCGGTGCCCGCGCCCTGAATGTCGCGGTAGTCAGGTCCGTAGTCGACAAATGTCCACCCAAAGGCCTTGGCAAAGAAGCTTTGCGTGTCTTCCAATTTGGGGGACGCGAATTCGATATAATCTATTTTCATAGTCTTACTCCTAGTCCGATGCCCATTCACCACCGCGCATCACCGGCACGCGGTCGCCGCTGCGGGTGATCCCGTCAATATCAACCGCATCACTGCCCATCATCCAATCCACATGGATCAGGCTCTGGTTGCCGCCCTTTTGCTTCAACTCTTCCGGGCTGAGTTCCGATCCGCCCTCAATCGTGTCCGCATAACACTGGCCCAGCGCGATATGGCAGGATGCGTTTTCATCAAAAAGCGTGTTGAAAAACAGCGTGCCCGACTGCGAAATGGGCGAGGAATGCGGCACCAGCGCCACCTCTCCGATCCGGCTCGCGCCATCGTCCACGGCGAGGAGTTCGCGAAACACATCCTGCCCCTTGCTGGCGGTCGCTTCCACAATCTTGCCCGCCTCGAAACGCACGGAAATATCCTCGATCACCGTGCCCTGATGCGCCAGCGGCTTGGTGGCCGACACGGTGCCATCCACCTTGTATGCGTGGGGACAGGTAAAGACCTCTTCTGTGGGGATGTTCGGCTGACACGTCACCCCATTCAGCGCGGGCGAGGCACCACCTTTCCAGATATGCCCCTCGGCCAGCCCCAGCATTAGATCGGTGCCGGGTCCAGTGTAGTGCAAGCTGGCAAAGTTGTGGTCATTCAGCCACTTCACCCGCTTTTTCAACTCTGCGGTATGTGCTTCCCAATTAGCCACCGGATCGTCGCCCTCAAGGCGCGAGGCCTTGTAGATCGCATCCATCAGCTTGCCTTGCGCCTCGTCGACCGGCAGGTCGGGGAACACCTGCTTGGCCCAACCCTCGCCCGGGTAGGCCACAATGTTCCAGTTCACCTCAAAGCCCACAATCGGGTCCATCGCGGGTTTGCGTGCAATCGACGTTGCCTTGCTGACGCGGGCGACCTTGGCGGGGTCCACGTCGGCCAGCAGCATCGGGTCTTCGGCAGAGACCGCCATGCGGGCCGCCCCTTCCCTGAACGCCTTACCCATCCCTTCAAAGAACCAGCCTGGGGCCTTGTCAAAGCTCTCATCAGCCCCGTGCTCGAACCGTGCCAACGTGATGTCGTCATCACTAAAGAACGGCAGCACCTGTCCCGCGCCTGCCTTGTAGGCATGTTCCGCGATCAACCGCACCAGCGGCAAGGCGGCCATCGGGGCGGTGATAATCAGGTCCTGCCCCTTTTGCAGGTTCAAACCGGTGCGCACGGCCACTTCGGCCAGACGGTTCAGTTTTTCAGGATCAATATGCTCGGACATGGGGCGCTCCTTTTAAGATTGCCGCCAACCTACGCCTTGCCCCGGCAGGGTCAACCAAACGGGTTCAAGCCCGCAAGTTGCTGCGATAGGTTGCCCAAAAGCGAGGAATGCACCTGATGAAATACCTCCTTGCCGCCGTCTTCGCCCTGCTGGGGTCAGCGGCCACGTCGGAAAGCCTGACGCACCTTGGCACCTATGTCTGGGACACCAAAAGCGTGGTCGGCCTCTCTGGTCTGGAAGTCAGCGATGACGGGACCACCTTCACCGCAATCAGCGACCGCGGGTGGACCGTTTCGGGCCAATTCACAAGGACAAACGACGTCATCACGGACCTGATCGACGTGACGATCCACCCGATCCGCGGACTTGACGGTCACCCCGTCACCGCACGACGGGTCGGGGATTGGTCGGACGCCGAAGGCCTTGCCATCTCGCCCAATGGCGTCTGGATTTCCTTTGAACGCTGGGCCCATGTCACCGCCCACGACAATATCGGCGCGACCGGGCGTTATATCCCCGATCACCCGGATTTCGGGCGGTTTTCCGACAACCAGCAGCTAGAGGCACTGGCCATCCACCCCGACGGCACGCTTTACGCCCTGCCGGAAGAGCCGCTCGATGGCGCGTTTCCACTCTTTCGTCTGACGGGCCGAACATGGGACATTGCAGGGCACATGCCCGCCTCTAATGGCTTTGCTGTCGTGGGCGCAGACTTTACCCCCCTCGGGCAGCTTTACGTCCTGGAACGCAAACACCTGCTGGGCCGTTTCCTGCAAAGCCGTTTGCGGCGCGTCGACCTGTCTGATCCTGCCAATTCCGTGACCATCTGGCAAAGCGACCGGGACGCCTTCGGCAATCTCGAAGGCCTTGCAATCTGGCACGACGCCGCCGGTGCGCGCGTCACCATGGTGTCCGACAACAACGGCGACGTGGATATCCTCACGCAGTTTGTTGACTTCCGGCTGGTGCCCTAGTCGCGGAAAGCCGCCACCACCAGATCAGCAGGGAACGAGACGGTTCCGCAGACCCGTGGATGCCCCTCTGCCAGCCCGCGCTGCAGCCAGCTGTTTCGTTCTGCCACCGTCATCGTGACCCTTGGGCCGGCCGACAGCGGCTTCCGTCCCCAATGGCTGTCAGAAAGCGGATCGGTGGCAAACATCCCGGTCAGGTCCACCTGATCGACACCCGCCCTGTGCAGGATCACCCCGGCAATGCACTCCACCATGCGTGTCACATCCAAGCGCAACGTGGCCTCTTCCGCCCGGCGGCGCTGGATTGTGCGCAGCGCCACGTCGGCCACACCATGCCGGACCTGCACCGCATGACCATAGACATGGGCCAGCAGATAAGCGGCCTCCGGTCCGGTTGCCGTCAGGAAAATCCTGTTTTCACTGGTGCAATAGGCCACATGCTTGTTGACCTCTGCCGTGGCCCCGCAACGTCCCTCAATTACCGCTACTTGCTCTACCACTGGCATCCGGTCAAAGGCGGCGTTGGCCGCGTCTATCACGGCTTGGGCGTCCTGCGCCGCTGCAACAGACGCAGACAATATCGCACCGATCATCACCAAAAACCGCATCGCAAACCTTTCTGCTTTGTAAAACCTAACCCAATTCGCGCCAATACCAACCCTGCTGACACATCCTGTCAGGAGCCGGGGTTGATCCTGACACGCTTGGGGCCAACTATAGATCAACCCCGCAAAGGATTCCCCCCATGGCCTACGCCCAAACCGACAAGCGCGAGATTTCGGACGCCGCCTATCTGTCCAACCCCGCCCCCGATGTGCGCAGCCGCGAAAAGCTTGAGGGCGGCAAACGGTTTGTGATGAAGACCGAATTTGAACCCGCAGGCGACCAGCCCACCGCAATTGTCGAACTGACCGAAGGCATCAACGCAGGCGAGCGCGATCAGGTGCTGCTTGGTGCCACCGGCACCGGCAAGACCTTCACCATGGCCAAGCTGATCGAAGAAACGCAGCGCCCGGCGATCATCCTTGCCCCCAACAAGACACTCGCGGCCCAGCTTTATGGCGAGTTCAAAGGCTTCTTTCCCGACAATGCCGTGGAATACTTCGTCAGCTACTACGACTATTACCAGCCAGAGGCCTACGTCGCGCGCTCCGACACCTATATCGAGAAGGAAAGCCAGATCAACGAACAGATCGACCGCATGCGCCACTCGGCCACGCGGGCGCTTCTGGAACGGGACGATGTGATCATCGTCGCCTCGGTGTCCTGCATCTATGGTATCGGCTCGGTCGAGACCTATGGCGCGATGACGCAGGATATCCACACCGGCAAGCTTTATGATCAGCGCAAGATCATGGCCGACCTCATCGCCCAGCAATACCGCCGCAACGATCAGGCGTTTCAGCGCGGATCCTTTCGGGTGCGCGGTGATTCACTCGAAATCTGGCCCGCCCACCTTGATGACCGCGCGTGGAAGTTGTCGTTCTTTGGCGAAGAACTGGAATCGATCACCGAATTCGACCCGCTGACGGGCGAGAAAACCGACACCTTCGACAAGGTTCGCGTTTACGCCAACAGCCACTACGTCACGCCCAAGCCGACGATGCAGCAAGCGATCATCGGGATCAAAAAAGAACTGCGCGTCAGGCTTGACCAACTTGTCGCCGACGGCAAATTGCTCGAGGCCCAGCGCCTTGAACAGCGTACCAACTTTGACCTTGAGATGCTGGAAGCCACAGGCGTCTGCAACGGGATCGAAAACTATTCCCGTTACCTGACCGGCCGCGCCCCCGGTGAACCACCCCCCACGCTCTTTGAGTTCATCCCCGACAACGCCATCGTCTTTGCCGACGAAAGCCACGTCTCCGTGCCGCAAATCGGCGGGATGTACAAAGGCGACTATCGCCGCAAATTCACGCTTGCCGAACACGGCTTCCGCCTGCCGTCCTGCATGGATAACCGCCCGCTGAAGTTCGAAGAGTGGGACGCCATGCGCCCGCAATCGGTCTTTGTCTCAGCCACGCCGCAAAGCTGGGAGCTGGAGCAATCCGGCGGCGTCTTTGTCGAACAGGTCATCCGCCCCACCGGCCTTCTTGACCCCGAGGTTGAGATCAGACCGGTTGAGATGCAGGTCGATGACCTGCTGGATGAGGTCCGCCGCGTCGCCGAGGCCGGCTATCGCACGCTGGTCACCACGCTGACCAAGCGCATGGCCGAGGACCTGACCGAATACATGCACGAACAGGGCATCCGGGTGCGCTACATGCACTCTGACATCGACACGATCGAGCGGATCGAGATCTTGCGGGATTTGCGCCTTGGCGCCTTTGACGTGCTGATCGGCATCAACCTCTTGCGCGAAGGCCTCGATATTCCCGAATGCGGCCTCGTGGCCATCCTCGACGCAGATAAAGAGGGCTTTTTGCGCTCCGAAACCTCGCTGGTGCAGACCATCGGTCGCGCGGCGCGTAATGCCGATGGCCGCGTCATCATGTACGCCGACCGGATCACCGGGTCGATGGAACGTGCGCTCAAGGAAACCGAGCGCCGCCGCACCAAGCAGATCGCCTACAACGAAGAACACGGCATCACCCCCGAGACGGTCAAAAAGAACGTCGAGGATATTCTCGCCGGGCTCTACAAAGGCGACACCGACCAGTCCCGCGTGACGACAAAGATCGACGCCAAACAGGCCGGATCGAATATCGAGGCCGTCATGGATGGCCTGCGCGCGGACATGCGTAAAGCCGCCGAGAACCTCGAATTCGAAGAAGCCGCGCGCCTGCGCGATGAGTTGAAGCGTTTGGAAACCGTCGAACTCACCCTCGCCGACGATCCGCTTGCGCGGCAGTATGCCGTGGATAAGGCCGTCGATGATGCGCAGAAAGCCTCTGGCCGTTCGACCATGGGCCGTGGTGGGATGCGTGGTGGCGTGAAACGGCGAGGGAAGCGGTAAAGGCAAGGGTGACCAGGCCGAACTTTACCTTGGATTAACCTTCAAGACGGAAGGTTCGGACATGCAAACCCGTCCCTCCCCCCTTTCGCCAGAGGTTTGGCTGAATGACCTCTTCGCCAGCAA
This sequence comes from uncultured Paracoccaceae bacterium, assembly GCA_947493335.1. Classification (GTDB taxonomy): domain Bacteria; phylum Pseudomonadota; class Alphaproteobacteria; order Rhodobacterales; family Rhodobacteraceae; genus CANMYO01. The sequence continues at coordinate 253,525 of CANLQO010000003.1, forward strand.
GGCCGTGCAAAAGGGCGCGGTCATCCGACGCAAGGCCCGCGACGTCGAGCGTTTTGCAGGGCTGCAACGCTTTCTGGCCGAGATTGACCGCCGCGGCTTTCAAGTGGTCGAAAATGCTGGCCAGTTCGTGATCTTCTGCAATCGCGAACCAATCCGTCGTGTCTCGACGCCAGCCCTCAATCATCGCCGCAGTCTTTCAAAGACTGCGGACTGAAATCCTTCAAGGATTTCGGCACTGGTCGAACCCACCACCCGGATTATATTCCCCGCATGCGCATTTGGCTTCCCCTCGCTCTCCTCGCCGCTCCCGCCGCTGCGTGGGACTTTTCACCCACCCCGCTTTGCACCCTGCGCCACACGACCGAAGACGCCGATTTCGTCATCACCTATGACGCCGCCCTGCCGGAATTCACGCTGACCATCACGCTTGCCGATCAGTTCTGGCGCGTTGCCCCGGTCTTCGGAATGCGCTTTGACGGGCGCAAGCCGATAGCCATCGGCACAGATCGCCATGTGATTGACGGACCAACCCTGTCGGTCAAAGACAGCGGCTTCGGCAACGTCCTGAATGGCCTGCAATTCAACGACGTCGTCACAGCCACCGCAGGTCCGTTGACCTTGACTGCAGACCTGTCCGACGCCGCCGAACCGGTTGCCGCGTTCCGCCGGTGTCCTGCCCCTGCCACGTCCTAGCCGCCCTACTCCAGCGCAAAATCCCCGACCACCGGGTAATGATCCGTCGGCCACTCGCCCTCGAACTTCTGGCGCAGCACCTGCGTCTCCCCCACCAGCCGCACACCTTCAGTCACGCCCAGATGATCAATCGCACCAAACAGGTTCAGCCCCCGGTTTAGGTGATAGGTTGACCCGCGCACAGGCACGAACTCCACCCCGACATCTGCGACAATCCTTAGCGGTTGCCCACCGGCCAAGGCATTGAAATCGCCAACCACCATCACCCGTTCGCCCGCATCGATCCACGGCTTGATCCGTTGCGCGATCAGTTCCGACGACAGCCGCCGGTTCGACCGGCTCGCATAGTCGTTGTGCACATTGACCACCCGCAGTTCCTTGCCGTCCACCGCAAACCGCGCCCAGGACGCAAAGGCCGACCAGCCGCCGTTGAATGTCCGGCTGTAAATCACGTCCGGCGTCTCACTGAAAAAGAACCAGCCCTGATCCAGCATCTTCATCCGGTCCGTGCGGTAGAAGATCGGCTGGGTTGACGGAAAGACATGCGCGTCACCACTTGCGGCCGCTGCATATTCTGGATTGCGCTCTAGCAACCAGTCGCGGGCGAGGTTGATGTTCTTGTCCATCCCCCGGCCAAAGCTTTCCATTTCCTGAAAGGCAACAATATCCGCCTCCAGCGCCTTGAACGCCGCGTCCATCGGACCCTTGCGCCGGGCCCAGTCACCTACAGACCACGCGCCGGTTTCCTGGCTTAGAATGATATAATGGGCATTCATCGACGCGACGCGCAACGTCCCCTCCGGTGCGCCCTGCAACGGCACCGCGCGTGGGCTACACGCCACCAAAGCGCCAAGGCCCAGCGCCGCCAGCCCGGTCAGCCACTTCAACGCTGTCTTCCAGATTGCCACACGACCGATCCCTCTTTCCATGTTCCGCGCCGAAACCTCTTGTGATCCTTCACCCACGGGTGTTGGTCTGTCCAATCACGAAACCGGTCATTTGTAACAACCTGCAGGTCCCTCTCTTCGGCCTCTTGCAACAGGACTTCGTCGGCAACAACGCCCTTGTCGACAACCAGAATGCGGTGCGCGGGCAAACCGATCAGCGGGACCAGATCCCGCGCTTTCATATAACGCCCGGCCAGCTTGTATCCGGCGTTCGCGTCAAAACAAACATATGGCACCAGCCCCTTGGTCTCGAGGTCCAGAACCACGCGGGCCACCACCAGCGCGGAGGGATCACCGCCCCAATGCATCACGTTGGACCCGTCAACGAGGATTTTCCGGCGCTGTCCTGCGCTTTTGCCCCGGCCCTTCGTCTGTGGTTGCAAAGCAGGGCGGCCCTTTGGCCGGCGCGTCAGAAGAAGCAGCACCAAAAGCGCAATAAGCGCCGCACCAAAGGCGGCCAGAACTTCGAAATCACTCATCTGAAATGCCTGTGTCTTTTGGCCGAGCCTAGGCAAATGCTTGCCGGATCACCATAGCTCTTGACCCGACTCGCAAATGTATACAACGTGTACACAATCCATCGGAGCATCCATGCCGACCTTCACCAAAGACCTTTGCTTTGCGGACCTCAAGTTGCGCATCCTGACGACCGAACTTGCGCCGGGCATGGCATTGGATGAGGTTTCGCTCGCTGCTCATTATGGGCTTTCGCGCACGCCACTGCGCGAGGTTTTGCAGCGCCTTGCCGGGCGCGGCTACATAACGCAGGCAGAAAATCGTGGGGCTAAAGTGGCGTCGATGGACGTCAGCACCATGCGGACCTTCTTTCAGACCGCGCCCATGATCTATGCCAATATCGCCAGCCTGGCCGCCGAATGCCGAAACGCCGCGCAACTGGACGCGCTCAAAGCCGCCCAGCACGATTTTACCAAAGAGACGACAAAGGGCGATGCTGCGTCGGCGTCGCTTTCGAACCACCGCTTTCATGCGATCATCGGCGAGATGGCGCAAAACCCGTATCTGACTGCCTCGCTCGACCGCTTGCTGATCGACCATACTCGTCTTTCCCAGACCTTTTACCGCCCTGCATCACCCGCGGAATCGGTCCTGATCAAGAAGGCCGTGGACCAGCACGACGCGATGATTTCCGCCATCGAAGCGCAAGAGGCGGCGCTGGCCATCGACCTGACCCTGCAACACTGGGACCTTTCGCGCGACCGGCTGGAACGCTTCGTGCGCCCCGACCCGCTGCCTGTTGATGTCGTCTCACTCAAGGACCGTCGCCATGCACTTTGAAGGCATCTACACGCCGCTCGTGACCCCCTATCACGCGGATTTCAGCGTGAACGAAGACGCGCTCGCCGACACCGTCGAACTGCTGGTCAGCGCGGGCGTTCACGGCATCATCGTCGCGGGCACCACCGGCGAATACTACGCCCAGACCATGGAAGAGCGGATCTGGATGATGGGCCGTGCCAAGGAACTCATCGCAGGCCGCGTGCCAATGATCATCGGCACCGGGGCCATCCGGACCGAAGACTCCGTGGCCTACGCCGAACAGGCGCGCGCACATGGGGCAGACGCCATCCTGATCGCCACGCCGCCCTACGCCTATCCCACGGATCGCGAGATTGCGTTGCATTGTCTGGCCATTGACCGCGCCGCAAACCTGCCCGCGATGCTTTACAACTACCCGGGCCGCATGTGCGTCAACATGGGCGAAGAAACCCTCGACCGTCTGGGCCGCTCGCCCAATTTCTGCGCGATCAAGGAAAGCTCTGGCGACGTGAACCGCCTGCACATGCTGGCCCGCGACTACCCGCATATCGGCCTCTCGTGCGGCATGGACGATCAGGCGTTGGAATTCTTTGCGTGGGGCGCGCGCTCCTGGGTCTGCGCGGGGTCAAATTTCGCACCAGAGGCCCACATTGCCCTTTATCAGGCCTGCGCGGTCGAGGGCGACTTTACCAAAGGCCGTGCCATCATGTCTGCGATGCTGCCGCTGATGCGCGTCCTCGAACAGGGCGGCAAATTCGTGCAATGCATCAAGCACGGCCTCTCCACCCGTGGCATCAACGCAGGTCCGCCACGCAAGCCGCTGCAGCCCATGAACAAAGACGACAAGCGCGAGTTGGAAGAGGTCATTCGCACCATGAACACCGCCACTTCCGCGATTGAGGCCGGGTCATGATGCCACCAGATACCGCCTGTTTCCGTCCGGGGCTCTGGCCCGGACAGCCCCCGACCGTCCCCATGGGCGGGGGCTTCACCCCCACCCGCGGCCGGGCGCTGCCCCTTGCCACCCATTCGGAGCAATTCACATGACAGACCTCCTGACACGCGCCGAATACGCCGCCATCGCGGCAGAGATCGACCTGCCCAGCACGCCTTTCATCGACGGCAAGTTCCGCAAAGGCTCCGGCCCGATGATGCCTACCACGAACCCCGCGACGGGCGACGTGCTGACCCAGATCAGCACCGCCAATACCGCTGACGTTGACCTTGCCGTCGCCAAAGCGCGAGAAGCTTTTGACCAAGGCCATTGGTCCAAGATGCACCCCTCCGACCGCAAGGACGTGCTGATCAAGCTCTGCAAATACATCACCCGTCGCAAACGCGAACTGGCGGTGTTGGAAAGCATCGAGTCCGGCAAACCGATCCGCGATTGCGAACTGATCGACATCCCCGAAACCATCCACTGCATCAAGTGGCATGCCGAAGCTGCCGACAAGATCTATGACCAGACCGGCCCGTCCGGCGACGACGCGATCAGCATGATCGTGCGCGAACCAATCGGCGTGGTCGCAGCCGTGCTGCCGTGGAACTTTCCGCTCATGATGCTGGCGTGGAAGATCGGCCCGGCCTTGGCTGCAGGCTGCTCGATCATCGTCAAACCGGCAGAGCAAACCTCCATGACCGCCCTGCGCGTGGCCGAACTTGCCCATATGGCCGGTGTCCCGCGCGGGGTGTTTCAGGTGCTGCCCGGCGACGGCCCTTCGGTCGGCGAACCGCTTGGCCTGCACCCCGACATCGACATGGTCACCTTCACCGGCTCAACCGAGACCGGCAAACGCTTCCTGCGCTATGCCGCTGATTCCAATATGAAAACGGTGACGCTTGAATGCGGCGGCAAGAACCCGGCTGTCGTGCTGGCAGATGCCGAAAACCTCGACCATGTGGCCGAGCATGTGGTCAACGCGGCCTTCTGGAACGCGGGGCAAAACTGCTCTGCGGCATCCCGCCTGATCGTCCACCGCGACGTCAAGGCGCCCCTGATGGAGCGGATCACCGCCCGCCTGCGCGACTGGAAAACAGGCGACCCGCTCGACCCCGCCAACGCCATCGGCGCGCTGATCGACACGGATCACGCCGCCAAGGTCTGGGGCTACATTGGCGAGACCGAGAAAAACATCTTCGTCACCCCCCGCGTGATCGACGTCGCCAAAGACGACCCAAAGGCCCGCGATGAAATCTTCGGCCCGGTGCTCTCCGTCATCACGGTCGCCTCAACAGATGAGGCCATCGCGGTGGCCAATGACACCGCCTATGGCCTTGCCGCCTCGGTCTTCACTGCCAACACCCGCACCGCCATCCGCGCCGCCCGCGACATCCGTGCTGGGACCGTGACAATCAACTGCTACGGCGAAGGCGACATCACCACACCCTTTGGTGGCTACAAGCAATCCGGCTTCGGCGGTCGCGACAACGGGTTGCACGCGCACGACCAATACACCGAACTGAAAACCATCTGGATCGACCTCACCGATCCGGCGGAGGGCGACAATGTCGGTTGACGCTGTTGGCACCGCCCGCCGGGGACGTGGCGCGCGCCAGGCCGCACGGGCCAAGCGCGACATCACCATGCTGCCCGCCCTCAAACGCGGATTGCCCCTGACCGAGCCAATGTCTGCCGAAGAGATCAGCAAGATCGATGAGGCCTCGATGTCGATCCTCGAAAACGTGGGCGTTGTCTTCCGTGACCCCATCGCCTTGGCCGATTGGAAAAAGGCAGGCGCAGACGTGCGCGGCGAAACCGTGCACCTTGACCGCGCCCTCGTCCGGGACCTCATCAAAACCATCCCCGAAACCTTCACCTATCATGCCCGCAACCCGGCCAATAACCTCCCGTTTGGGCGCGATCACGCGATGTTCGTCCCGATGACCGGCGCGCCCTACCTGCGCGACCTCGACGACAACCGCCGCAACCCGCTGCTCTCTGACCTCGCGGACTTCCACAAGCTGGCGCATATGCTGCCCAGCATGCATTCTTCTGCGCATCACATTGTCGAACCCTACGACCACCCGATCAGCCACCGCCATCTGCGGATCACCTACAGTTCCATGAAGCATTCCGACAAAACCTTCATGGGCATGACCACCAGCCCCAAGAACGCCGAAGACGTGCTGGATATGGCCGCGATCCTCTTTGGCGCGGATTTCCTTGAGGATCACCCCGTCGTCACCGGCAATTGCAACGGCAACTCACCGCTGGTGTGGGACGAAACCATGCTGGGTGCGATGCGGGCTTTTTCGCGCCGCAACCAGCCAGTGCTCTGCTCGCCCTTCGTGCTGGGCGGGGCCAACACGCCCGCCTCTGTTGCGCCCACCGTGGCGCAACTGAACGCCGAAGCCATCAGCGCCCTCGCCTATACGCAAGTGATCCGCAAAGGTGCGCCCGCGATCTACGGCCACTACCTTTCGACCGTCAGCATGAAGTCGGGCGCCCCCATGGCTGGCACGCCAGAGATCAGCCTGATGAACTTCATGATCGGCCAGATGGCGCGGTTTTACGGCGTGCCGTGGCGCACGTCGAATACGCTCGGCGGGGCCAAGACCTTTGACGCCCAAGCGGGTTATGAAAGCGCCACAACGCTCATGGCAGTGCTCATGTCCGGGGCCAATTACATCTGGCATTCCGCAGGCTGGAACGAGGCGGGTATGCACTGCTCCATGGCGAAATTCGTCGTCGATGCCGAGCAATGCGCGATGGGCTACCGCATGGCACAGGGCATCAACTGGGACGACTTTGACGACGCGTTGAAGGCCGTGGGCGATATCGGCCCCGGCGGGCACTACCTTGGTCACCCGCACACACTGGAAAACTTCCAACGCGCGTTCTTCATGCCCGAGCTTTTCGACAATAACTCGATTGAGCAATGGCAGGCCGAAGGCGCGGTCGAGATCAACGAACGCGCCCTGACCCATGCCAAGGCGCTGTTGAAAGACTATGAAGAACCCACCCTCGACCCCGGTGTGAACGAAGAACTGCTGGCCTATATCGCCCGGCGCGAACGGGAAATCCCCGCCGCCGATGCGCTCAATCAGGATCACTGAGATGCGGTTCGCGGGTCAAAAGGCACTTGTCACTGGGGCCGCAGGCGGCATTGGTCAGGCGCTTGTCGCGTCGCTTCTGGCCGAAGGTGCCGCTGTCGCCGTAACCGACCGCGACACGCGCAGCCTGACCGCCACGGCACACCTCGACGGCGACCTGCTCGACCCCGCATTCTGCGACGCCCTGCCCGCCCGCGCGGCGAAGGCGCTCGGCGGTCTCGACATTCTGTGCAACAACGCGGGCGTCATCACACGCGGCAAGATCACCGACACGACCGACGCCGACTATGCCCTGACCATGGGCGTCAACGTCGAAGCACCCTTTCGCCTTTGCCGCGCCGCGATCCCGCTGATGTCAAACGGCGGGGCCATCGTGAACACCGCGTCCTGCTGGGGCCTGCGTCCCGGCCCCGATCACCCGCTTTATGTGATGTCCAAGGCGGCGATTGCCTCGCTCACCCAATGCCTGGGCCGCGACCACGCGCATCAGGGCATTCGCGTCAACGCCGTCTGCCCGAATGAGGTGAACACACCGATGATCCGCACCGGGTTTGAAATCCGGGGCCTTGACCCGGATGACGCCATCGCCGACCTCAACGCCTCGGTCCCGCTGGGCCGCATTGCCGAGCCGCAGGACATCGTCGACGTGATCCTGTTCCTTGCCTCTGACGCAGCGCGCTACATGACCGGATCACTGGTCGAGGTGAACGGCGGAAAGCCCGTCATATGATGGACCTCGCCGGCAAAACCGCGCTTGTCACCGGCGCATCCTCCGGCATGGGCGCTGCGACGGCCCGGCTTTTGGCAAAGGCAGGCGCGCGGGTCTTCACCGCCCAGCGCAGCGCCGCCGGGTTCGAAGATATCACCGCCGATTTGGCCGACCCCGACGCCCCCGCCCGCATCATCAGCCATATCGCGGACACCGCGGGCCAGCTTGATATTCTGATAAACAACGCGGGCATGATGCGCGAAGGCAACGTTGAGGAAACCAGCCCCGCCGACTGGCATGCCCAGATCGCCGTGAACCTCACAGCACCCTTTCTCTTGATCCGCCACGCAATGCCGATGCTGCGCGCGGCCAAGGGCGCAATCGTCAACGTCGGCAGTATCGAAGGGCTGGGGAATAACCCGCGCCATCCCGCCTATGGCGCGTCAAAGGCCGGGCTGCATGGCCTGACCCGCGCGGTCGCGGTGGATCATGGCCCCGATGGCGTGCGCTGCAACGCCGTGGCCCCCGGCTGGATCGACACGCCGCTGAACGAAGACTTCATCGACAGCATGCCCGACCCGGCGACCTTTCGCGCCCAGATCGGCGGCATTCATCCCCTGCGCCGCACCGGCACGCCCGATGACGTCGCGCAGCTGATCTGCTGGCTCGCCTCGCCCGCCGCCGGATTTGTCACCGGGCAGGTCTGGACCATCGACGGCGGACGGATGGCGCAACTCAGCCTGCCCTGAACGCCCGATTTGGCCTCTCCTGCGGGTGCGGCCCCCTCGTTCTGGCCTCACGCAAGCCCGCAACTGGCCCTATTGGCGCGACCCCGAAATCAGGCAAACTGAGCCATCATTGACCCGCCCAGCCGCGGGGATTCGCATGTCTGATCGGAGGACGCCATGAACCTGCAAGCCTTGACCAACGACCCGGAAAAGATCGTCGAAGCCGACCGTGCCCACATCTGGCACCACTTGATGCAGCACAAGCCGTTTGAAACCATCGACCCGCGTATCATCGTCGAAGGCAAGGGCATGCGCCTGTGGGACATCAAGGGCAAGGAACACATCGACTCTGTCTCGGGCGGCGTCTGGACCGTCAACATCGGCTATGGCCGCGAGCGTATGGGCAAGGCGATCTCTGATGCCGTGACCAAGATGTGCTTCTTTGGCGGCACGCTGGGCACCATCCCCGGGTCGCAATTTGCGGAAATGCTGATCGACAAGATGCCCGGTCTTGACCGGGTCTACTATGCCAACTCCGGGTCAGAGGCGAACGAGAAGGCCTTCAAAATGGTCCGCCAGATCAGCCACAAGCACTTTGGCGGCAAGAAGTCCAAGATCCTCTACCGCGAGCGGGATTACCACGGCTCCACCATCGCCACGATGTCCGCTGGCGGTCAGGACGAACGCAACGCGCAATATGGCCCCTTTACCCCCGGTTTCGTGCGTGTGCCGCACTGCCTGGAATACCGCTCTCAGGACGGCTCTACCGGTGAGGCTTATGGCATCAAGGCAGCTGAGGCGATTGAAGAGGTGATCCTGCGCGAAGGGGCCGACACCATCGGCGCGCTTTGCCTTGAACCGATTACCGCAGGCGGCGGTGTCATCACCCCGCCCGAAGGTTACTGGGAAAAGGTGCAGGAGATCTGCAAAAAGTACGACATCCTGCTGCACATCGACGAAGTCGTCTGCGGCGTCGGCCGCACCGGCACATGGTTCGGCTACCAGCAGTATGGCGTGCAGCCCGATATCGTGACGATGGCCAAGGGCGTCGCCTCGGGCTATGCCGCGATTTCCTGCTGTGTCACCACCAACGCCGTTTTTGAGAAATTCAAGGATGACACCGACCGCATGGGTTATTTCCGCGATATCTCGACCTTTGGCGGCTGCACCGGCGGTCCGGCGGCAGCGATCGAGAACATGAACATCATCATGGAAGAGGGGCTGCTTGAGAATTCGACCACCATGGGCGCGCACCTCAACGGCAACTTGCTTGCGCTGCAGGACAAGCACAAGTGGATCGGCGACGTGCGCGGCAAGGGCCTTTTCGCCGGTGTCGAACTGGTCGCCGACCGTGACACCAAAGAGCCTGTGGAAGAAGCCAAGGTCGGTGCCATCGTCGCCGACTGCATGGCGCAGGGCGTGATCATCGGTGCCACCAACCGCTCCCTGCCCGGCTTCAACAACACCCTGCTCTTCGCACCCTCGCTGATTGCGACCGCGGATGATCTGGACCAGATCACCGACGCCGTCGATCAGGCGATCACCCGCGTGCTGGGGTAGACACTTCGGGTGCAATCCACCCTTCGATCAAACGCCCAAAGGCCTCGCAGTCATGCGGGGCCTTTTCTCTATCCGTGGCGCTCCGCCCTTTGCTGCCCCACCAGGCCGGGCCATCGTCGGCACGCGGGTGGGCGACCGGTGCGCTGCCATCTGGCATTTTTTCCGTCAGCGTTGGGAAAAGTTTCCGAAGGATTGCCGAATCCCAAGAAATCGCCTGCCCGTCGGGGCGGGTCGACGATGACCCGGCGCAGCACTTGTTCCGGGCCGAGTGCAGACAAGAGTGGGGAGCAATGTCCGCTACGAGCCCATTATTGACGAATGCTGCACCTTCGCCGAACAGCTGCTTTCGGGGGAAGGTATCCTGTCTAGTTCGTCTCGATCAGATTGAAGATTGCGCCATATCGAGTAAGGGCGTGTGGGCCGAGGCAGTTTGCTCGGCCCGATACTGTTATTGATCTTGCGTTAGCAACCGCCCGCCGTGCGGGTTATCGATGACCATTTTCCAGCTGCCGTCTGGCTGACGGCGCAAGACCGCGATGGAGAGGCCGGACTGGACCAGTTCTTGGCCATCCGGCGTTTTTCCCGTCATCGACCAAGGCGCGATATGCACTGCAATATCGCCGTTCACGATGACCTCATGACCTGCATATTCGAAAACCGGATTGACCGCCGCCATACCGGCAAACATTTGTTCCAATTGTGCGGCATCTGAGACGAGTGATCCGGGTTCAAAAACGACCGTCGCTTCGGTTTCAAAACTCGCCATAACGCCAGCAATATCATTGGCTTGGAAATTGCTTGTCATGGTTTGGATTGCGTTCAGTACATCTTGTTGATCTTGAGACATGGTTGGGCTTTCTGCTGTTGAGATTTGAGGAATGGCCAAGGCAAGCGCCGTCAGCCACGCAAATGCATGTTTCATCGTTGTTTCCTTTGTGGTTTGGTTTCGAAGTGGTTGGGTGGAACTAGCCGGGATGCTCGACAAGTCTGAGGACATCTGCGGCGTAGTCTTTGGGCGATTTCAGTGGCCCCGTCGCGCGCTGAAGTTTCGCGGTGACAAGATCGGTTTGAGTTTGCGCCGCCAACGCCTGAACCTCAGTAAAACCAGGTGCATCGCGTAAATCGGAAGACGGGGTCGCGCCGATGCGCCCCATCGCCATCGCGGAGGGCAACCGTTTTCTGCATGAACAGGGTGCAG
>CANLQO010000004.1 GCA_947493335.1 uncultured Paracoccaceae bacterium
GTCTTGCCGTGGTCAACGTGACCAATGGTCCCGATGTTCACGTGCGGTTTATTCCGTTCAAACTTTGCCTTTGCCATGGTGTGGCTCCTTTAGGTTGTCTTGTGTGCGGTGCGTGGGGCCACGCACCCTACGGGGTGGTAGGGTGGGCAAATCTGCCCACCGCTGGTTATGCGTATTTCTTCTGGATCTCGTCAGAGATGTTCTGCGGCACCGGTTCGTAGTGGTCGAACTGCATGGTAAAGTTCGCACGACCCGAAGACATCGAACGCAAGGTGTTGATGTAGCCGAACATGTTCGCCAGCGGCACCATTGCGTCAATCGCGATGGCGTTGCCACGGGTGTCCTGACCCTGCACCTGACCCCGACGCGAGGTCAGGTCACCGATGATGCCACCGGTGTATTCTTCAGGTGTGATCACCTCGACCTTCATGATCGGTTCGAGCAGTTTCGCACCGGCCAGACGCATGCCTTCACGCATACACATCCGCGCTGCGATTTCGAACGCAAGGATCGACGAGTCAACATCGTGGAATTTACCGTCAAGCAGTTCCACCTTGAAGTCGATCACGGGGAAGCCAGCCAGCGGGCCGCTGTCCATGACGGACTTGATGCCTTTTTCAACACCGGGGATGTATTCCTTGGGAACAGCACCACCGACGATCTTGGACTCGAACGAGTAGCCTTCACCCGGCTCTGTCGGCAGGATGTTCAGCTTGACCTCACCGAACTGACCAGACCCACCAGACTGTTTCTTGTGGGTGTAGGTGTGTTCGACCGCGTGACCGATGGTCTCACGATAGGCCACCTGTGGTGCACCGATGTTGGCTTCGACCTTGAATTCGCGCTTCATGCGGTCGACGAGGATGTCGAGGTGCAATTCGCCCATGCCCTTCATGATCGTCTGACCACTTTCGAGATCAGTCTCAACCCGGAACGAGGGGTCTTCTGCTGACAGACGCTGCAGCGCGATACCCATCTTTTCCTGGTCGCCCTTGGTCTTGGGCTCAACAGCGATCTCGATCACGGGATCGGGGAAGGTCATCGTTTCCAGCACAACAGGGTCGTTCTGGGCGCAAAGCGTGTCACCGGTTGTGGTGTTCTTCAGACCACCCAGCGCGATGATGTCGCCGGCAAATGCCTCGTCGATCTCTTCACGGTTGTTGGAGTGCATCATCATCATGCGGCCCACACGCTCTTTGTTCCCCTTGGTGGAGTTGAGCATGGTGTCACCCTTGTTGAGCGTGCCCGAATAGATCCGGGTGAACGTCAGGGAGCCCACGAACGGGTCGTTCATGATTTTGAACGCCAGACCAGAGAAGGCCATGTGATCATCGGCGCGGCGCGCGATGTTACGGACTTCGTCCTCATCGCCGGGCTTAAAGCCCATGTAGTCCACCACGTCGAGTGGGCTTGGCAGATAGTCGACAACCGCGTTCAGCAGCGGCTGCACGCCTTTGTTCTTGAAGGCAGAGCCACCAAGCACAGGCACGAACGACAGCGACAAGCAGGCCTTGCGGATCAGCTTGCGCAATGTGGGGACGTCGGGCTCGTTGCCTTCGAGGTATTCCATCATCACGTCATCGTCCTGCTCGACCGCAGCTTCGACGAGCTTGTTGCGCCACTCATCAGCTTGCGCCTTGAGGTCGTCACGGATCGGGGCTTTGACCCAGGACGCGCCGAGGTCTTCACCCTGCCACAGCCATTCTTCCATGGTCACAAGGTCGACAAGGCCTTCCAGCTCTGTCTCTGCGCCGATGGGGAACGCGACGGGGATGGCGCGGGCGCCGGTCCGGTCTTCGATCATCCGCACGCACTTGAAGAAGTCGGCGCCAATCTTGTCCATTTTGTTGACGAACACCATGCGCGGCACCTTGTAGCGGTCAGCCTGACGCCACACGGTTTCGGTCTGGGGCTCAACACCGGCGTTGCCGTCAAGCACGCAGACCGCGCCGTCAAGCACAGCAAGCGAGCGTTCGACTTCAATGGTGAAGTCAACGTGACCGGGGGTGTCGATGATGTTCATCCGGTGCTTGGGGCTGTCGGCTTCTTTGCCGTTCTCAGTCCGTTCCCAGAACGTGGTGGTCGCAGCAGAGGTGATCGTGATGCCACGCTCCTGCTCTTGCTCCATCCAGTCCATGGTGGCCGCACCATCGTGCACTTCGCCGATGTTGTGGGATTTGCCTGTGTAATACAGGATCCGTTCGGAACAGGTGGTCTTACCGGCGTCGATGTGCGCGATAATGCCAAAGTTGCGATACAGTTCGAGGGGATAGTCGCGTGCCATATCAGGTGCTTCCTCTTACCAGCGGTAGTGGCTGAATGCTTTGTTCGCATCGGCCATCTTGTGGGTGTCTTCGCGTTTCTTGACGGCTGTGCCGCGGCCGTTGACCGCATCCAGCAGCTCGCCTGCAAGGCGCTCTTCCATGGTGTTTTCGTTGCGCGACTTGGCGGCTTTGATCAGCCAGCGGATCGCCAAGGCTTCACGACGCTCTGGGCGCACATCAACAGGCACCTGATAGGTGGCACCACCGACGCGGCGCGAGCGCACTTCGACGGAGGGTTTGATGTTGTCCAGCGCTTCGTGGAAAACTTCCACGGGGGCTTTCTTGAGCTTGTCTTCAACGCGGTCGAAGGCGTTGTAGACGATGCGTTCGGCGACGGCTTTCTTGCCGTCGATCATCAGGTTGTTCATGAACTTTGTCAGAACGATATCGCCAAACTTTGCGTCTGGCAGAACTTCGCGTTTTTCAGCGGCGTGACGACGTGACATGTGTCAAACTCTCTTGTTTCGGATGGTGGGTTGAAAACCCACCCTACGGTTGGTGGTAGGGTGGGGTTTTGCCCCACCATGCGATCATTACTTCGGACGCTTGGCGCCGTACTTGGAGCGGCGCTGCTTACGGTCTTTGACGCCTTGGGTATCCAGAACACCACGCAGGATGTGGTAGCGGACACCGGGAAGGTCTTTCACACGGCCGCCACGGATCAGAACAACAGAGTGTTCCTGCAGGTTGTGGCTTTCACCGGGGATGTAGGAAATGACTTCGTAACCGTTGGTCAGGCGCACCTTGGCAACCTTACGCATGGCCGAGTTCGGCTTTTTCGGTGTGGTGGTGTAAACACGTGTGCAGACGCCGCGCTTCTGCGGGCAGCCTTCCATGTGCTGTGACTTGGAGCGTGTTACTTTTGGCTGGCGCGGTTTGCGGATCAGCTGCTGAATCGTTGGCATCGTTTGATGTTCCCATCTCTTCACATGATGCGCCCCAATGGGACGCGGGGTTTCAAAAATGCCCTACGAGACCCGCAAAGCACAAAAATTCCGCAGTCGAACCCTTACCGGAGGTTCGGTGCGGTTGGGTATCCAGAGGAACAAACCAGCATTAGGTCGGTTCTTGGCCACTACAACTCTGATTTCGGACGTCAGAACAGGGTCTGAGGCCCGGATGGGCGGCGTATAGGCGGAGTCGACAAAGCTGTCAACAGCCCTGCCCGGACCTAACGCAACCGTCCCATCGCGCGCCCACTTCTGCGGTTGAGCCGCGCCTCTCGGTAGAGGGTGAAAAGCCCGGTCGCCACGACGATGACGGCACCCAGTAGCGTTACTGCATCCGGGAAATCGCCAAAAACCAAAAAGCCAAGGACCAGCGCCACGATCAGGCTGGTATAGCGAAACGGCGCGATAAAGCTGATTTCGCCCACGCGCATGCATTGCACCGAAAACACGTAGCCGCCCACAAGGCAGATCATCGCACCGCCCAAAAGGCCCAAGGCCCGGCCCGTCAGCGGGGCCCAGTCGACAAAGGCGGAACCGAGACCGGAAAAGAGCGTGACACCGACCCCTGCCAAAAGTGCCACCATGACCGAAGGTACATCTGCCGAAAGACGCCGCGCGGCGAGGTCCCGAACGGTGACAAAGGCCACAGCCCCCAGCGCATAGACCGAGGCGATGGTGAACCCCTCTGCCCCGGGCTGGATAATCAAGAGCACCCCCGCAAAGCCCACAAGGATCGCAAGCATCCGTCGCCAGCCGATCGCCTCGCGAAAGATGACGGCCCCTGCCAGCGTCACGGTCAAAGGCAACGCCTGCAAAATGGCCGACAAGTTCGCCAGCGGCATGGTCCGCAGCGCGAAAAGAAAGAACACCGTGCTGACAAGCTCTGACAGGCTGCGCAGCACGATCAGCCCCCAATCCTTGCGCGGAAAATCAAAGCGCAGCTGGCCCAGAAAGCGGCAGAGAACGATCAGACAGAGCGTGATGCCTATGCCGCGCAGAAATGTCGCCTGAAACACGGGCATGTCCGCCAGCAGCGCCTTCATGAAGACGTCGTTGACCACAAAGGCGGTCATGGATGCGGCCATCAGCGCCGCGCCGCGCATGTTGTCGGAAAGTGCCATGTCAGCCGCGTATCAGGATGCCCTGCCCTGCGCCAGTGGCCGGATCACTCTGCCGGGTGCATGACCTTGTCGTCCGAGATATCGCCAAAGCGCACCATGCGGCCCTGATCCTCGTCCCAAAGCTTCCACTGAATGCACTTTAATGCCTCCCACGCGCCCAGCCGGGTCGGTGATATATAGGGCGACAACGCGACATGGCAGGCCTTGAGCCGATAGGCGGGCACCATGGGGTTGAGGTGGTGGATATCGTGGTAGGCGAAGTTAAAGGTCATGAAGTCAAAGAGTGCGCCCAGATCAAGCACAGACGCGCCTTTCAGGCACCCCTCTTCAAAGTCGTAATCAGGGGCCGAGGACCAATAGGTCTCTTCATGGTTATGACCGACGTAAACCATAAACACGCCGAGACAGGCGGTGATCACGGCTGCGATCAGGAAGAACTTGAACGCGACCCAACCGCTGATCAGATAGACGCTGGACCACAGCACCGCCATCAGCAGGTTCTGTACTGCGACATCCAGCAGCCCGGTTTTCATGGCGTTCTTGGGAAAGCGGTAGCGGATAAAGATGATAAACAGCGGCCCAATCACAAAGATGACCGGGGCCGAGCGGTAGATGCGATAATAAAGACGGCCCCAGAACCCGGCCTCTTTATATTGCCGCACGGTCCAGGTGAGCACCTCATGCGCCTCCATCCGGTCGAGGTTGCCGATGTGGGCGTGATGCTGGTTATGATTGTAGCGCATCGCGTGGAAGGCATTGTTGGTGAATGCCCCAAGCAATATCCCACTGACGCGGTTCACAGCGCGTGAGGTGAAATAGCTGTTGTGGCCGTTGTCATGCTGAATCCCAAAGAGCCGGATCGAGGCGCCGGTGAACATCAGAACCGCGACAGCCATGACCGGCAGATTGCCGTAAAACGCCGTGCCAAGGGTGATGGACGCAAGATAAAGCGCAAGGGATATCAGGAGGTGAAAGGTACCGACAACATTGTCGGGCGACGCATAGACTTGCGTCATCTTACGGATACGCATTGCTTCCCCATCAGCAAAAATGTGCAATGTCACCAATACAATGCGACATCGACGGTCACGCTAGGGCAAAGAGGCAATTCAATCAAGCATGGGGCAAAAACCGCAATCCTGATCAAGCATGGCCGTGGCCAAGATGCCAGAACAGTGTTGTGAACCCAAACAGGAGCCGGTCGTGAACCTTGCGGACAAGATCAGATGGCAGATCGACATGCGCCTGCACGAGCCGATCACGGTTGCGGAGTTGGCGCAGCTTTGCGGGGTCAGTCCGTTTCACCTTTCCCGTGTGTTTCGGGACGGAACAGGCCTGTCGCCGATGGCCTATCTTCGGGCGCGGCGGTTATCCTGGGCGGCCAAAGCCCTGGCCACTGGCGACGCGGACATTTTGTGCATCGCTCTGGATGCGCAATACGCGTCTCATGAAGCGTTCACACGGGCCTTTGCGGCCTACTTTGGGGTTCTGCCCAGCCGGATCAGGCAAACGCGGGACCTGAGCAAATTGACACTCATGGAGCATCTGACAATGGATAAATCAATGATCGTGCCCGTCGCACCGCACCGGATGGAAACCAAGGCGGACTTCAGACTTGTCGGGATGGGGGTGGATTGCACCTTTGACGACATCTCGGGGATCACACCGCTGTGGCAAGCCTTCAACCCCCGCGCGGGCGAGATCGAAGGCGCGGATCACACCTGCGGCTATGGCGTTTGCTGTGATGCAGACGCGCAGGGCAACTTTCGCTACATCGCCGGTGTCGAGGCCAGTGGCGAAGCGCCCGCTGGCATGGAAACGCGGACGATCCCGGCAGGCGATTACGCGGTCTTCACACACGAGGGCCACATCACCGACTTTCCAAAGACGGTGTATACGATCTGGAACAAATCCCTGCCCGATGCCGGGCTGAACGCCCGGGACGTCCCGAACTTTGAGCGCTACGACCGTCGCTTCAATCCCGAGACGGGACACGGTTTGGTCGAGGTCTGGATCCCGGTTTGAAAGCAAAAGGGGCGGTCCCGGTAAGGACCGCCCCCCTGTCACCGGGCCATTGATCAAACGATCAGTTGATCAGGTTCGGCACAATCGTCACCACCCATGGGAAGAACGCCAGCAGTGCCAGACCAACCACCTGAATGCCAATGAATGGCATCACGCCGCGATAGATCTGACCTGTCGTGATCTCTTTCGGGGCCACACCGCGCAGGTAGAACAGGGCAAAACCAAAGGGCGGTGTCAGGAACGAGGTTTGCAGGTTCACGGCGATCATGATCGTCACCCACTTGGGGTCAAAGGTGCCGCCGTAGATGACCGGCCCGACAATCGGGATCACGATGTAGATGATCTCTAGAAAGTCGAGCACGAAGCCCAGAACAAAGAGCACCAGCATCACGATCAGGAAGACCGTCCATTCATTGCTGAAGGATTTCAGGAACTCCTGAATATAGTGCTCTCCTCCAAAAGAGATCAGCACAAGGTTCAAAAGCTGTGACCCGATCAGGATGGTAAAGACCATCGAGGTCACCTTGGCCGTTTCGCGGACCACCGGCGACAGGACCCCACCCTTCATCAGGACCCAGCAGGACCACATCAGCCCGAACATCGCAAAGAGGAAGCACCCAAATGCGACCGCATAGGCGACGTAGTTTTCGAACAAAACAACCTCTTGCCCCAGCCGCATGTCGAAGTTCACGCCGATCAGCAGCATCACCACAATTGCCCCGGCAGTCAGCAGGACCATTCGGCCAGAACGGCCCTCATCCTGCAGCTTGCGATAGGCGGCGAGCATGATGGCCCCACCAGCACCCAATGCCGCAGCAGGGGTCGGGTTGGTGATCCCGCCAAGGATCGAGCCCAGCACAGCCACGATCAGCACCAGCGGCGGGAAGACGACGCGCAGAATGTCATTGCTGAATGCCAAACCGGCCGCATAGCGCAGCCCGTAGAATGCGATGATCAACGGGATCGCGATGATCAGCACCGTCGCCCCCGGCGAGGTGAGCGGCCCGATCAGCAGCAAATCCGCCAGAAGCATCAGCAGAATGCCCGCCGTCCCGACGATCAGCGGCCGGGTGTCAGCGGACGGCGCGACGCCACGCGCAATCACAAGCACCAGACCCATCAACAGCGCCAGAACGGTCAGGCCAGTGCCCAGCGACGGGGCCTCTGCCACGCGTTCCAGCACAAGCGCTTCACGCTCTTCGGGGGACAGTTCGCGGGCCTGTTCGACGCCGCCCGCGGCGTCAATCGCCGCCTGTTCGGCAAGTGCGGCATCCCATGCTTCTTGGCCGTGCAGTTCCAGCATGGACGCGGCACAGGCCTCTGGCACATTGGTCCGCAGACTTGCCGTCTGACCCGCATCGGTGAAGCTGTCGACGATGACGGACTGGCTGCCCATCACACCAACCTGCCCCGCGCCGATCACAAGCACGATCAGTGCGACAGGAACACCAAGGAACCATGTCAGTGCTTCGTTGCGGGTGATAATCTCACCGTTGCCCGCACCCTCCATCTGCACAGGCGGGGCCTTTTTGGGGTTCACCAGCGCAAAGCCAAAGGCATAAAGCGCGTAAAGCAAGGCCAGCATGATACCCGGCAGCAAGGCCGCCTGGAAAAGCGTTCCGACCGACACGACGGCAGGTTCACCAAGGAATGTCAGCGCATCGGAACAGCCTGCGTCGCGGGCGCGTTCTTCTTGTGCGGCGGAATAAAGGTCACCCGCCAAGGTGCCCAGCAGCACGATCACGATGGATGGCGGGATGATCTGGCCCAGCGTGCCAGAGGCCGCGATGACACCGGTCGAAAGCTCTGGCGAATAGCCGTTCTTGAGCATGGTCGGCAGGGCCAGCAGGCCCATGGTCACAACCGTCGCACCGACAATCCCGGTCGAGGCTGCAAGGAATGCACCCACGATCACAATCGACACCGCCAGACCACCGGGGAGCGGGCCAAAAACCCGTGCCATGGTTGTCAGCAGTTCGTCAGCGATGCGGCTGCGTTCCAGCACGATCCCCATCATGACGAACATCAGCACCGCAAGCAGCGTTTCGATCGACTGGCCTGCCAGCACACGTTCGTTCATCCGGTTGACGACAAAGGACACGTTCCGGTCCAGTGCCAATTCCCAGCCACCGGGGAACAAGGGCTCTGCGATGCGCGGTAATTCAGGGTTACTGAACACCGATATACTGTCTGGCCTTATGCCAGCGTCGGTCAGGGCCCTGAACTCTGCGCTCGCCTTGTCGACGGCCATGTGGATCAACAAGCCGCCCCCGTCGAGCAGCGCGATGATGATGAATGAGATTACAGCCGCGCCAGAGATCGCAAAAGCGACCGGAAAGCCCGACAGGATTGCCCCGAACAGGGTCAGGAACACGATGATCAGGCCGATTTCGACTCCATCTAATCCGAAAAGCATAATTCTGGCCCCTTAGTGAATTTCTGCGACGGTTTCGGCGACGGGATCGCCCAAAACATCTTTGTCGAGGTGCTTGCCCACGCTGTCTTCGCCCTCTTTCCACTCAAGGTATGAGCGATAGAAAAAGGCGACGGCCTGCAACACCACCAACAGGGTGAAGAACACCAGCAGGATCTTGAACAGGAAGTAGCCATTAAAGCCGTTGGGCGAGAAGCCGATGGTTTCGACATTGAACTTGAGCGCCCGCGCCTTGGGCAGAAGCTTGTCGATGTCCTTGGCTGCGTCAGAGGCTGACAGCTTTGGCGTCACCAGATGGCGCCACAGGAAGAACCATCCGTAGAAATAGGTCAGCACGGCCGCGGGCACCATGAAGACCAGAGACCCGATCATGTCGATCATCCGCTTGGCCCGGTGGCTGATCGCGGAATAGACCAGATCGACACGCACATGTCCGCCCTGCACAAACGTGTAGCTGACACACATGCAGACGATGATCGCGTTGTAGAACTTCAGCTCTTCCGACCACCAACTGACGTCCTTGGTGAATGCCACGCCAAGCCCGAGCGAGATTTCAGAGACCGCAAAGACCCGCTGCATGAAGATGATGATGATTTGTTGCAGCACCATCAACAGGCCTGCAAAGGCCGCAGTGCGGCCGACGACATTGGCAAAGCCTTCCAGGCCGCGCACGCAGGACCACATGAACGCATTGCGCACCAGGCCCACGATCGTGACGACCAGAAAGATGAACAGGAATACGAAGAACAGCTCCCAGCTGGCGCCGTAGTAGATGAATCGAAGCAGCGATTCCGCCGCCTCAAGGTCCTGAATTTTTCCGTTGAGCGACATATGCGGCAACCACGCCAGCCAAAGCTGCGGGTTAAAGATTGCGTAGATCAGGTTGTACGGTGCTTCGATCAGATGTGCGATAAACCATCCGAAGGCGTTGCCGCCCCAGCTTTCGACCAATCCCATGGTCACCCCCTCTTATGTCGTCTGTTTGCCGCATCCTGCGGCGGATGTCCGGGCCGTTATGCATAGCATCAACGCCCCGGACCTTGATTCAGATCAACGCGAAATTCCCATTAACGCGTTGATCTTAAATCATTTAGCCCATCACGCGGTCACGCTGGGCACGGTAAGCGCCTTCGGACTGCGAGATCCAGCTGGACGATGCGGCCATGGAAGCGTTGTAGGACGCGCGGATGCGGTCATAAAGGTCATCGCCGTTGTACTGGTCCATCGTCTCGGACGCAGCCACACCCATCGCATCCCAGACGGGATCAGGGAATTCCAGCACCTTCACACCACCGGCTTGCAGACGCTGCAGCGCGTCACCGTTGGAGTTCATGAACTGGGCAAGGTTCCACTGGTGGGATTCACCGGCTGCCATTTCGATGATCTTCTGGTGTGCGGGCGACAGGCTCTCGAACACATCAAGGTTGGTCGCAAGCGACAGGCCTGCGCCCGGCTCGTGCATACCAGCGGTGTAGTAGAACTTGGTGATTTCCTGGAAACCAGCCTTTTCGTCCGCCCACGGGCCAATCCACTCGGTCCCGTCAATCGCGCCAGAGGCCAGCGCCTGATACACTTCTGCACCCGGCAGGTTCTGCACTGATGCGCCCATGCGGCCCAGCGCCTGACCACCAAGACCCGGCATGCGGAACTTGAGGCCCTGGAAGTCTTCGGGACCAGCGATTTCCTTGGCGAACCAGCCACCAGCCTGTGGGCCGGTGTTACCTGCCAGGAACGACTTCAGACCGAAGATCGAGCCCAGTTCGGTGTGCAGATCATGACCACCGCCATGGTAGTACCAGTTCATCAGTTCCTGCGGCGACATGCCGAATGGGACGGATGTGAAGAAGGCGTAACCGGGGTGCTGGTTGATGAAGTAGTAGTCCGCACCGTGGTACATATCAGCCTGACCAGAGGTCACAGCGTCAAACACCTCGAACGCGCCAACCAGTTCGCCGGCGGCCTTGAGGTCAATCGTCAGGCTGCCGTCAGACATGGCTGTGATGGAGTCAGCCGCGCGCTGTGCCGCGTCATGCACACCCGCAAGGCCACGGCCCCAGGTTGTGACCAGCGTCAGCGTCCGGTTGCCCTGTGCATATGCCGGGGCTGCCAGCGTCGTGGCCGCTGCTGCGGTCCCGCCAAGTGCTGTATTTTTCAGAAATGAACGACGATCCATTGTATTCCTCCCATAGGTTTCGTCAGCCAGGCCCGGTTTCCGGGCTGGTATCTCGTGCGCAGAGCCTAGCGACGCCACGTCACAACTTGAATACGCAGTACTGCGTAGAAACCCACGAATTGGTGCGATTTTAGAACCAATCAAGGGCAAATCTGGCCGATCCGAATGCCGTTAGCGCTCACGTTTTCACCAAGCCCCTTTGATTCTGCCGCGATTCGCAGCACACAGATGATATGCGCCAGACCCTCAACCGCCTGCGCGATGCGCTTGATTTGTCTTATGGCCAAAAGGTGTTTCTTTTGGCGACGGTGCCGCTCATTCTGGCGGTGTCGCTTATTGCTGTTGTAGTGACAGCGCAGTCGCGGCAGTTGGCCGAGCGCGAAATTGCCGCGCTTGAGGCCCAGTTGATCGAGGCCAAACGCGACGAGCTCAAAAACTACCTGTCGATTGCGCGCACGGCGGTGGTCAACACATATGGTCGCGCTGCTCCGGATGATGACGACGCCAAACTGGCCGTCAGCCGCGAACTGGCCGCCATGCTTTATGGTCAGGACGGATATTTTTTCGTCTTTGACTATGACGGGACCAACCTTGTCGCGCCGCGTCAGACGGAATTGATCGGCCGGAACTGGGCGGGGCTATCGGACCGCAACGGCGTGGCCATTACCGATCGGCTGATCGAGATTGCCCGTACAGGTGGCGGATATCACAGTTTTGACTGGCCCAAACCCTCGACCGGAGAAATCGGCCGCATGGTGGTTTACGTCAACGGGTTGCAGGATTGGCGGTGGGCCGTGGGTACCGGCATTTTCATTGATGATGTGTTGGAAACCGTTGCCGCAGCGCGGGCCGATGTGCAGGACCGGATTGAGCGGACATCGCTTTACATTGTAGCGATTGCCGTCGCTGCGGTGCTGGGCGTGTTCCTGTCTGGTCTGGTGCTTAACATCCGTGAGCGGCGTCTGGCGGACGTTAAGCTCAAGGACCTGACGCAGCGGATCATTGACACACAGGAAGAAGAGCGCAGCCGCGTGGCGCGCGAATTGCACGACGGGATCAGCCAGATGCTGGTTGGGGTCCGCTATGCGCTGGAACTGACCCGCCGCAAATTGAGCCTTGCGCAGGCCCCGGCGAGCGAAAGCCTGCAAAAGGGGATCGACGGGCTGGGCGGGGCCATTCAGGAGGTCCGCCGCATTAGCCGCGATCTGCGCCCCGGGGTGCTGGATGACCTTGGTCTTGGTCCTGCTTTGCAGGCGTTGACGGATGATTTTTCCAGCCGCACCGGTATCGTCTGCACCTTTGAAACCGTGGTTTTCCGCAATCGCCTGGATCAAGAGGCACGGATCGCGCTTTACCGCATCGCGCAAGAGGCGCTGACCAATATCGAACGCCATGCCGATGCCACATCGGTCTTTGTATCGCTCAAGGGCAACCGAAAGGGCGGGCTTTTGGTGGTGCGCGACAATGGTGCGGGCATGCAATGGCCGCCGCCCAAGGGCGCACGCGGCCTTGGCCTGCGCAACATGGCCGAGCGGATTGAACAGCTTGGTGGCACGCTCAAAGTCACCTCTGGCAGCGACGGCACAACGATTGCGGCCCAAGTGCCGCTGACCCATATGCTCACCCCGACCGAGACCAAGAAAGAAGCCGCATGACGACGCCCATTCGTATTGTGATTGTTGATGACCACCCGATGGTGGCAGAGGGCATCCAGTCCATCCTTGAAAGCTATGATGACATCGAAGTCGTCGGCGTGCTGACCAATGGCACAGACGCCGTGGCCCAGGTCGAGACGCTGGCCCCGGATGTCATGCTGCTGGACCTCAACATGCCGGGCGTTTCGGGGCTGAACGCGACCGAGATGATCCTGGAGAAGCTGCCAAAGACGCGCATCCTGATCCTTTCGATGCATGACAGCCCAGAATACATCTCAACCGCGTTGCGCCATGGCGCATCGGGCTACGTTCTGAAAGATGTGCCGACCGAAGAAATCCATACGGCGATCACAACCGTCATGGCGGGCGAGCAATACCTTTGCACCGGCGCGCGCGGATCGCTTTCGCCCAACACCGCCGACGGGCGCGAACCACTAACCGGGCGCGAACAGACGATCCTGCTGGAACTGGCACAGGGCAAGTCGAACAAAGAAGTGGCCGGGGTGCTGGACATCTCTGTGCGCACGGTCGAGACCCACCGCCAGAACATCAAGCGCAAGCTTGGCATTTCATCGACCGCCGGTTTGACCCGCTATGCGATGGAACATGGCGTTTTGCAGGGCACGGGGCGGATCTGACGCTCAAACCTCCGTGTAGTTGAGATACAACTCTTTCGGTTTCCAGTTTTCGTCCTTTTTCCGCACGCGCAGCACCGGCGCGACCCCCCCCTCCACTCGTTTGGCCGAAGACGACGCCTTGCCTGTCGTCCCGAATACCTTGGCCGTATCCAGCCCCAGAACGCCCAATTCCGCCTTGACGGATTTGGCAAGGCTATCAACGCCACCTTTGTCCTTGGCACTGAAACAGGCCCAAAGCACCACTTGGGTGGTTTTGCCCGCGGTCAGGCCGAAACGGTCACGCAGATAGAACGCCAGCTTTTTCGCAGCGGTTTTGAATTTCGACCCGTCCAATTGAACCCCTGTTACCGGGTTGGTGTGCTGACCGATCACTGGTTGGCGCGCGGCATTGCCCAGTCGTACCGTGCCATTGTTGATGATTGTGGCGACCCGTTCGATCTTTTTGGGGGCATAGACGCGCAGGATGTCTTGCCCCTCTATCGTGCGGGAATAGAGCACCTGATAGACAAAGTCGTGCTTGACGCCTGCGTCATCGGTCATGTGGGGCTTGGCAAAATCCCGGACCAGCGCAATGAAGTTCGTCAGGCTGATCCGGCTCGACGGTGGCAGGTCAAAATCGGTGTAATAATTGCCCCCGCCCACTCCGCTGGGTTCGTGATGGATCGGCTGTGGCACCTTGGCATATTCGCCAACAAGGCTTGTCACGCCAGCCGAACAATGGCCGACGATGTAAACGTCATCATTGTTCCCAAGATTGATCTGTGCCGCAGACCCAAGCCATGTCGCATCCGCGTCCGGTGCCACCCCGCCAACCGGGGGACCCGGCGGGTCGATTTTAAGAATGATGCCATGCTTGGGGTCCGGCGTTTCTGTGTCGTAGTTAATGGTTTGCTTGCGCTCGAACGCCGGCGACATCGCCGACAGAATTTCGTAACCGAGCGGAGTTGGAAATGGCCACCAGAGATATGTCGACATGATAGGCTTCCCCCAAAAAGCTGCTTTCGATAAATGTGACCCGGCAGAGGTCGCTTTCAACCTAAGCGTGAAGGGTGGCGCTGGTCCACTGCTTTGACAAAATTGACCCCCCGGTTTTCACCGAGGGGCCAGCGCGTTTGAAAAAGGGATTGGGTTTTACCCGATCATTTCACCATCATCACGTGTCACCGCGATGACAGAGGAGCGTGGCAATCCAGACCCGTCGGGCCACATGCCGCCGGGGTGCTGGATGCCGACAAAGGCGGTCTTGCGGTCGCTGGACCACGTCAGCCCTGTCACCTCTGATCCCTTGGGACCGGTCATGAAGCGTTGGATTTCGCCTGAGACCGGGTCACCCACCAGCATCTGGTTGTTGCCCATGCCTTCAAAGCCGTCTTCGTTGCTGTCATTGCCGTCGGTCTGGATCCAGACGAGGCCGTTCTGGTCGATCTGCATCCCATCTGGGCTGTTGAACATATTGCCAGCGGTGATGTTGTCCGATCCGCCATAGGCGTCGTCATGCAGCAGCGGGTTGCCCGCCATGACATACAAATCCCATGTGAACTTTTCTGCCCCATGATCGCCACCAGCCGGATACCAACGCACGATCTGACCATAGCGGTTTTCTGCGCGCGGGTTGGGCGAACCCTCGACCGGCACGACAGGATCGCCACCCTTGTTGGTGAAGTCCGCCGCACGGCGCGAGTTGTTTGTCAGGCAGCAATACGCCTCTGCCCGGACCGGGCTGACGGCCACCCATTCAGGGCGGTCCATGGTCGTGCCCCCGGCGGCAGAGGCGGCCATACGGGTGTGGATCGCGACCATCGCAGGGTCCATGCCGGTCGTTGCCTCATCAAGTGGCAACCATGCACCGGTGCCGTCCGTTTCGAATTTGGCGACGTAAAGCTGACCGTCATCCAGCAAACCTTCGGTGTCGCCACCCTCGACATAGACGCCGCTGGAGACGAATTTATACATGAATTCGCCACGCTCATCATCGCCCATGTAGATGACAGGGTTGCCCGCCGCGGTCAGGGCAAAGGCCGCATTCTCGTGTTTGATCCGGCCCAGCGCTGTGCGTTTGACGGGGGTCGAGGAGGCGTCCGACGGGTCAATCTCAACCACATAGCCCGCGCGGTGCGGTTCATTGGGGTTTTTGGAGATATCGAAGCGCGGATCGAACTTTTCATAGGCATAGCGCCCTTCCAATCCGATGCCATAGCGGCTGAACCCATCGGGCAGTTCCAGCGCGGCATCGGTCGAGCCAAAGTAGCCGTTGAAGTTTTCTTCGCAGGTCAGATAGGTGCCCCAGGGTGTGCGCCCTGCCCCGCAGTTGTTGAATGTGCCCAGCGCCAGGACGCCGTCAGGATCAGCTTCGGTCTTGAGCATGTCATGCCCGGCAGCGGGCCCTGCGATCCGCATTTCGGTATTGTGCGTAATCCGGCGGTTATAGGGGCTGTCCTTGACCACAGCCCAGCCATCCGCGCCCTGCGCCACTTCCATCACCGTGACACCCTGCAAACCTTGCAGCTTGATGACATCATCAGCACTCAGCACCGCACCATCAGCATTCTGTGGCAGGTTCTCGTCGGTGTTCACGTATTCATGGTTGACCGCAATGACCTGCGCACCATTCACATCAAACAATTCCATCCCGTCAGTGTTTTCACCAAAAACGCGGGTGGCATGTTCGGGGGCACCACCGGTGGCCGGATCAAACTCCGGCGCATCAGAGAACAGCGGGTCCCCCCAGCGCGCAACGATCTGCCAGCTGTAGCCGTCCGGGACGTGGATGTCATAGTCGGTCTGGATCGGGATCGGCGTGAAGGGAAAGCGGCTGACTGCCTGTGCCTGCGCCGATGTCGAACCCATCAGGTTGAAGACGGCCGCCCCCGAGCCAAGCGCAAACATCCCGCTCAGAAAGCCGCGGCGGGACAGGGCGGTATCCACAACCTTGTCAAAGTCCGTCGTCTCAGGTGCGGGACGCTGCAACTCGTCCCAGTCGTCCCAGCTTAAATGCCGTGTCTCATTAATATCTTTCATGTCCATCTCCGATATTGGCAGCGTTTGCGCCAGCACCGTTAGGACCTTCCCATGAAGTCAGTATGACAGAGAAACGACAGTTGTGTAACAGCGCAGATCAGCGCGCCCCGTCAGCCGTTGTCGTCAGCGTCCGGCACGGTGGCGGCATCTGTTGCTGCGTCGTCAGGCGGTGCGACCGTTGCGGTGTCCAACACCAGCGGTTCGGGCGTCTGGCGCGGCTCATCCGCTTTGCCAAAGTAAAACCCCAGAATCGTGCCAAGGATCGCGATCATCGCGGTCAGGATTTCCTTGGAGCGTTCGAACCGTTTGCCGTCTTCGTCAGCGCCGGTAACGTTGGCGGTCACGATAATCAGTGCCAGTGCGATCACGCCGATGGTGAAGACAAAGGTGATCAGCCCCCGTGCCGTGTTAAAATCCGCCAACTGGCCCAAAAGCGATGGCGTTCCAGCCGCATTGACCCCAAACCAGCCAAAGACCAATGGCTCAAACACCGCCGTTGCCAGAATGGCGATGATCGCGGCCATGAACATGAAAACCCCGATGCCAAAGGCATTGACCCCCAACGACCGCGGCGCACCCGTCCTGCTGCCTTCGAATGCGACAAATGCATGGGCCAGACTTTTGCGCAGCCCTTGCCGGTGGGTCTGTGACAGGGTGGTGTCCGCGTCGAGCAGGTCCCACCCCTCTTGCATGTCAGTGACATAGTGCCAGTCATCTGCGTTCTTGTTGACATAGGTGCGCAGGTCGGTGAATTCGGCACGCCACTTTTCGTGCAGCCAGCGGTAAAAGGTCTGGTCCATGAAATGTCCCCGGTCAAAATGTGTTCAATCAATTCGGACAATCTAACACATCATCGTCATCCGACAAAATTGCAGGGTCCCTGCGCCTTGTTGCTGGGGCAGCCTGTGTTACCTCTTGAGCAATCATCGACAGGAGACCGCAATGACCACATACACGCCCCCGAAAGTCTGGACATGGGACGCCGAGAATGGCGGTGAATGGGCCAAGCTGAACCGGCCGATCGCCGGTGCCACCCATGATGCAGACCTTCCCGTCGGCGATCATCCCTTGCAGCTATATTCGCTGGCCACACCCAATGGCGTGAAAGTCACGGTCATGCTGGAAGAGTTGCTGGCCGCCGGTCATGCTGCCGAATATGACGCATGGATCATCAAGATCACCGAGGGCGACCAGTTCGGATCGGGCTTTGTAGAGGTGAACCCCAACTCCAAGATCCCGGCGCTGCGGGATCACGCCAACGGGCAGCGCGTGTTCGAAAGTGGTGCGATCCTGATGTATCTGGCCGAAAAGTTCGGGGCCTTCCTGCCGTCGGACGGACCAGCCCGCACCGAGGCACTGAACTGGCTGTTTTGGTTGCAGGGGTCGGCCCCTTATCTGGGCGGCGGCTTTGGCCATTTTTATGCTTATGCGCCCGAAAAGTTCGAATACCCGATCAATCGGTTTGCAATGGAAGCCAAGCGCCAGCTTGACGTGCTGGACCGTCATCTGGCCGACAACCGCTATCTGGCGGGCGAAGACTACACCATCGCCGATATGGCGACCGCGCCGTGGTATGGCCGCACCGTGATGGGGGCCTCTTATGACGCTGGCGATTTCCTGTCGGTGCATGAATACACCCATGTGATCCGCTGGATGGATGAGATTTACAACCGCCCGGCCTATCAGCGCGGCATGATCGTCAACCGTTCATGGGGAGAGGAATGGGAGCAATGCCCAGAGCGTCATTCAGCCGCTGATATTGATGCGGTTCTGGCGAAAAAGCCCGCGTCGTCCTAACGGCTGCGCCACAGCGCGAAGTGGGACGAGCTTTGGCGTCGCCCAGCAAAAAAGCCCCCGACGTCACCGTCGGGGGCTTTTGTTTTCATAGCAAGTTCAAAGACCTATTCGTCGCGGCTTTCGGGGGTGTCGACGACCATCGTGTCGAATTCATCCCCGCCAACCACATCGTTTGCCATCTCATCCGCCGAAGGTGCGGCAAGCGCTGCGGCCTGTTCGGCCTCTTCCCGGCGGGCTTCGATGACGACGTTGTCGCGGCTGGCCGCAATCTTGCGCACGTTGCTGGTCGCACCACCGGTCCCGGCGGGGATCAGACGGCCCACGATGACGTTCTCTTTCAGACCAACCAGCTTGTCCCGCTTGCCCTGCACCGAAGCCTCGGTCAGGACGCGCGTGGTTTCCTGGAACGACGCGGCAGAGATGAAGCTGCGGGTTTGCAGCGACGCTTTGGTGATACCCAACAGGATTGGCTCACCCTGGGCCGGGCGATCACCGCGGGCCAGTGCCTTTTCGTTGGCTTCATCAAACTCGGCCTTATCGACGGTTTCGCCTTTCAGCAGAACCGTGTCACCGCTGTCCTGAATCTCCCACTTCTGGAGCATCTGGCGCACGATAACCTCGATGTGCTTGTCGTTGATCTTCACGCCCTGCAGACGATAGACGTCCTGCACTTCGTCGATCATGTAGTCCGCCAAGGCCTCGACCCCCATGACCGCAAGAATATCGTGCGGGGCTGGGTTGCCGTCCATGATGTAGTCACCCTTCTGGACAAAGTCGCCTTCGGCCACCGGGATGTGCTTGCCCTTGGGCACCATGTATTCGACCTTCACGTCGGAATCATCGGCGCTTTCAATCGCGATGCGGCGCTTGTTCTTGTAGTCCTTGCCAAAGCGCACGTAGCCATCAATCTCGGCGATGATTGCGTGATCCTTTGGACGGCGGGCTTCAAAAAGTTCGGCCACACGCGGCAGACCACCGGTGATGTCCTTGGTCTTGGCACCCTCGCGCGGAATACGTGCAACCACGTCACCGGCCTGGATGTCTTCACCGTCTTCGACCGACAGAACAGCATCAACCGACATGGCATAGGACACGGGGTTGCCGTCGTCCTTCATCATCGGCTCACCATCGCTGCCCGCGATGATGATCTTGGGCGCCAGTTCGTTGCCCTTGGGTGCGGCACGCCAATCCGACACGATGCGCTGGGTCATGCCCGTTGCATCATCGGTGTCCTCACGCACGGCGATGCCGTTCACGAGGTCGACGTATTTCACCTTACCGGCCTTTTCGGCGATGATCGGCAGCGTGAACGGATCCCATTCGAAAAGCTTGTCGCCACGGTGGATCTCTGCGCCTTCTTTCACGAAGACTTTGGAACCATAGCCCACCTTGTGGTTGGCACGCTCTTCACCGTTTTCGCCCACGATCGCGATGACCATGTTCCGGCCCATCACGACCTGCTCGCCAGCGGTGTTTTCCAGCAAGCTTGCGTTGCGGAATTCAACCTTACCGGGCTGGGATGCCTCAAGGAACGATTGCTGACCACCCTGGGCCACACCGCCGATGTGGAATGTCCGCATCGTCAACTGTGTACCGGGTTCGCCGATGGATTGCGCCGCGATGATGCCGACAGCCTCGCCGATGTTCACACGGGTACCGCGGGCAAGGTCACGCCCGTAGCACATCGCACAAACGCCGTCTTCGGCCTCACAGGTCAGCGGGCTACGGATGCGCATCTTGGCGATGCCCGCCTGATCGATCAGATCAGACTTGCGTTCGTCGATCAGCTCGCCCTGCTCTACCAGAACCTCATCCGTGCCGGGTTTCAGCACTTCTTCGGCGGCGACACGGCCCAGCACACGCTCGGCCAGTGAGGCGACAACCTCGCCGTCATTGACCGCAGCTTCTGCCGTGATGGCCATTTCGGTGCCGCAGTCCACTTCGCGCACGATGCAGTCCTGTGCCACGTCGACCAGACGCCGTGTCAGATAGCCCGAGTTCGCGGTCTTCAACGCCGTGTCCGACAGGCCCTTGCGGGCACCGTGGGTGGAGTTGAAGTACTCAAGAACGGTCAGGCCTTCCTTAAAGTTCGAGATGATCGGCGTCTCGATGATCTCACCCGAAGGTTTCGCCATCAGGCCGCGCATCCCGCCCAGCTGCTTCATCTGCGTGACAGAGCCACGCGCACCGGAGTGGGCCATCATGTAGACCGAGTTCGGTTCACCCTCTGCCCCGTCTTCCAACTTTGGCGTGGTCGAGATGGTGTTCATCATCGCGTCCGTCACCTTGTCGTTCGACTTTGACCAGGCATCGACAACTTTGTTGTACTTCTCGCCCTGTGTGATCAGGCCGTCCATGTACTGTTGTTCAAAGTCCTTCACCTGCTCGCGGGTCTCGTTGACAAGATCCCACTTGGTGTCAGGCACAACCATGTCGTCCTTGCCGAACGAAATGCCCGCCTTGAACGCCTCGCGGAAGCCCATGGTCATGATCTGGTCACAGAAGATGACAGATTCTTTCTGACCGCAGTAGCGATAGACGGTGTCGATGACCTGCTGCACTTCTTTCTTGCGCAGCAGACGGTTCACAAGGCTGAACGGTGCCTTGGCATTCAGCGGCAGAAGCGCGCCCAGACGCAACCGGCCCGGCGTGGTTTCAAACCGAGTCATGACCTCATTGCCTTCTTCGTCGATCTGCACCATGCGCGCGGTGATCTTGGCGTGCAGATGCACCTCACCGGCGGTCAGGGCGTGCTCAACTTCTTCGATGTTGGCAAAGCTCATGCCTTCACCCTTCATGCCTTCGCGCATGATGGTGGTGTAGTAGAGGCCAAGGATCATATCCTGCGACGGCACGATGATCGGCGCGCCGTTGGCGGGCGACAGCACGTTGTTGGTCGACATCATCAGCACGCGGGCTTCAAGCTGTGCTTCCAGCGAGAGCGGGACGTGCACAGCCATCTGGTCACCGTCAAAGTCGGCGTTAAAGGCCGAACAGACCAGCGGGTGAAGCTGAATAGCCTTGCCTTCGATCAGCACCGGCTCAAACGCCTGAATGCCCAAACGGTGCAGCGTCGGCGCACGGTTCAGCATGACAGGGTGTTCGCGGATCACCTCATCAAGGATATCCCACACCTCGGGACGCTCTTTTTCGACCAGCTTTTTCGCTTGTTTGACGGTCGAGGACAGGCCCTTGGCTTCCAGACGCGAGTAGATGAACGGCTTGAACAGTTCGAGCGCCATCTTCTTGGGCAGACCACACTGGTGCAGTTTCAGTTCCGGACCGGTCACGATGACCGAACGGCCCGAGAAGTCGACCCGCTTACCCAAAAGGTTCTGACGGAAGCGACCCTGCTTGCCTTTCAGCATGTCGGAAAGCGATTTCAGCGGACGCTTGTTGGCACCCGTGATCACGCGGCCACGACGGCCGTTGTCGAATAGCGCATCGACGGATTCCTGCAGCATCCGCTTTTCGTTGCGGACGATGATGTCAGGCGCGCGCAGTTCAATTAGACGCTTCAGACGGTTGTTGCGGTTGATCACGCGGCGATAGAGATCGTTAAGGTCGGACGTCGCGAAACGGCCCCCATCCAGCGGCACCAGCGGGCGCAGTTCTGGCGGGATCACGGGCACGACGGTCATCACCATCCATTCCGGGCGGTTGCCGGATTCGATGAAATTCTCGACGATTTTCAAGCGCTTGATGATCTTCTTGGGCTTCAGCTCGCCAGTTGCCTCTTTCAGATCAGCACGCAGTTGCTCGGCCTCGGATTCAAGGTCGATCTGGCTCAGCATTTCGCGGATGGCTTCGGCGCCGATGTTGGCGGTGAAGGCGTCCATGCCATAGGTGTCCTGCGCGTCGAGGAATTCCTCTTCGCTCATCAACTGGCCGTAGGTCAGGTCGGTCAGGCCCGGTTCGATCACCACGTAGTTTTCGAAATACAGGATCCGCTCCAGATCGCGCAGCGTCATGTCCAGCATCAGGCCGATGCGGGATGGCAGCGACTTGAGGAACCAGATGTGTGCAACAGGCGCGGCCAGTTCGATATGGCCCATCCGCTCGCGGCGGACCTTTTGCAGCGTGACTTCCACGCCGCATTTCTCGCAGACAACGCCGCGGTACTTCATGCGCTTATATTTGCCGCAGAGGCATTCGTAGTCCTTGATCGGGCCAAAGATACGCGCGCAGAACAGACCGTCACGCTCGGGCTTGAACGTGCGGTAGTTGATGGTTTCGGGCTTCTTGATCTCACCAAAGGACCACGAGAGGATCCGTTCGGGAGAGGCCAGAGAGACCTTGATTTCGTCAAACGTTTTTGCCGGGGTGAGCGGGTTAAACGGGTTGTTTGTCAGTTCCTGGTTCATCTTCAATTCCTTGAATTACGGTGCATCGGGTGGAGGTGCCGCAATCTTTGAAAGATTGCGGCCCGGAAACTTTGGAAGTTTCCGTTACTCGCCATCCTCCGCATCCAGGAGTTCCATGTTGAGGCCGAGGCCCCGGACTTCTTTCACAAGCACGTTGAACGATTCAGGCACACCGGCCTCGAAGTTGTCCTCGCCCTTGACGATGCTTTCGTAAACCTTGGTCCGGCCTGCCACATCGTCCGACTTGACGGTGAGCATTTCCTGCAAGGTGTAAGCCGCGCCATAAGCTTCCAGTGCCCAGACTTCCATTTCCCCGAAACGCTGGCCGCCGAACTGGGCTTTACCACCCAGAGGCTGTTGCGTGACAAGGCTGTAAGGCCCGGTGGAACGTGCGTGGATCTTGTCGTCGACCAGGTGGTGCAGTTTCAGCAGGTACTTCACACCCACCGTCACCGGACGGCTGAACTGTTCACCGGTCCGACCGTCGAACAGGATCGACTGACCCGAGGTTGAGAACCCGGCACGCACCAGCGCGTCGTTCACGTCACCCTCTTTGGCACCGTCAAAGACCGGCGTCGCAATCGGCACGCCGCGTGTGACGTTGCCTGCGGCTTCGACCAGATGATCTTCGTCCATGCCTTCCAGACCTTCGGAATAGACATCGTCGCCATAGGCGATCTTCATCGCCTCGCGCACCGGTGTCAGATCGCCAGAGCGGCGGTATTCACCCAGCGCTTCGTCGATCTCCAGACCCAGACCGCGTGCGGCCCAGCCCATGTGGGTTTCCAAAATCTGGCCAACGTTCATGCGTGACGGCACGCCCAGCGGGTTCAGACAGAAGTCAACCGGCGTACCATCGGCAAGGAACGGCATGTCTTCCATCGGCACAACCTTGGAAATGACACCCTTGTTGCCGTGACGACCGGCCATCTTGTCGCCGGGCTGCAGCTTGCGCTTCACAGCCACGAAGACCTTGACCATCTTCATCACGCCCGGGGGCAGATCATCGCCGCGGCGGACCTTTTCGACCTTGTCCTCGAAACGGGCATCCAGCGTGCGCTTTTGCGCCTCGTACTGCTCGTTCAGGGCCTCAACGATTTGCGCGTCAGCCTCGTCCTTGAGCGCCAACTGCCACCACTGGCCCTTGGACAGTTCTTCCAGCACCTCTTCGGTGATGGTCGAATTGGCCTTGAAGCCTTTGGGGCCTTTCACAGCCGTTTTGCCAAGGATCATGCCCTTCAGACGGGCATAGATGTTCCGATCCAGGATCACCAACTCGTCGTCACGGTCACGGGCAAGGCGTTCGACCTCTTCCCGCTCGATCTGCAGCGCACGTTCGTCTTTTTCGACGCCGTGGCGGTTGAACACGCGCACCTCAACGATCGTGCCAAAGTCACCCGGCGGCAGGCGCAGGGATGTGTCACGCACGTCCGAGGCTTTTTCACCAAAGATGGCGCGCAGAAGCTTTTCTTCCGGCGTCATCGGGCTTTCGCCCTTGGGTGTGATCTTGCCGACAAGGATATCCGCTGGGCCAACTTCGGCACCGATGTAGACGATGCCAGCCTCGTCGAGGTTGCGCAGGGCTTCCTCGCCGACGTTGGGGATGTCGCGGGTGATTTCCTCTGGCCCCAGCTTGGTGTCGCGGGCGGCGACTTCAAACTCCTCGATATGGATCGAGGTAAAGACGTCGTCGCGCACGATACGCTCGGAGATCAGGATCGAGTCCTCGTAGTTGTAGCCGTTCCAAGGCATGAACGCGACGACCACGTTCTTGCCCAGCGCCAGTTCACCCATATCGGTGGATGGGCCATCGGCAATCACTTCGCCCTTCTGGACGGTGTCGCCCACCTTCACCAGCGGACGCTGGTTGATGCAGGTGTTCTGGTTGGAACGCTGGAACTTGCGCATGCGGTAAATGTCAACGCCGGGGTCGCCGACCTCAAGATCAGCCGTGGCGCGCACAACGATACGCGACGCATCGACCTGGTCGATGATACCGGCGCGTTTCGCCATGATCGCAGCACCTGAATCGCGGGCCACGACCTCTTCGATGCCTGTCCCAACCAGCGGCGCCTCTGCCTGCAGAAGCGGCACAGCCTGACGCTGCATGTTGGACCCCATCAGCGCGCGGTTAGCGTCGTCGTTTTCCAGGAACGGAATGAGCGATGCAGCCACCGAGACAAGCTGTTTCGGCGAGACGTCGATCAGATCAACCGTATCGCGCGAGGCCAGCGTGTAGTCGCCGTTCATCCGGGTGGAGACCAGTTCGTTCTTGAACGATCCGTTTTCATCCAGGTTCGCGTTCGCCTGCGCCACGGTGTGACGCATTTCCTCGGTCGCGGACATATAGCTGACTTCGTCCGTCACAGTGCCGTTTTCGACCTTGCGATACGGCGTTTCGATAAAGCCGTATTTGTTCACGCGGGCGAATGTCGCGAGGCTGTTGATCAGACCGATGTTCGGCCCTTCCGGCGTTTCAATCGGACACATCCGGCCATAGTGGGTCGGGTGAACGTCGCGCACCTCAAAGCCTGCGCGCTCGCGGGTCAGACCGCCCGGCCCAAGGGCCGACAGGCGACGCTTGTGCGTGACTTCCGACAGCGGGTTGGTCTGGTCCATGAACTGGCTGAGCTGCGAAGACCCAAAGAATTCACGCACGGCCGCCGCAGCAGGCTTGGCGTTGATCAGGTCCTGCGGCATCACGGTGTCGATCTCGACCGAAGACATACGCTCTTTAATCGCGCGCTCCATGCGCAACAGACCAACGCGGTACTGGTTTTCCATCAGCTCGCCGACAGAACGGACACGGCGGTTGCCGAGGTGGTCGATGTCATCCACATCGCCCTTGCCGTCACGCAGTTCCACCAGTGCCTTGATGCAGGCGACGATGTCTTCCTTGCGCAGGGTGCGCATGGTGTCCTCGGCATCCAAGTCAAGACGCATGTTCATTTTGACCCGGCCAACAGCCGACAGGTCATAACGCTCTGAATCGAAGAACAGCGTGTCAAAGAGCGCCGATGCTGCATCGACGGTGGGCGGCTCGCCCGGGCGCATGACGCGGTAAATATCCATGAGCGCGGTTTCGCGGTTCATGTTCTTGTCCGACGCCATCGTGTTGCGCATGTAGGCGCCGACATTGACGTTATCGATATCCAGCACGGGGATCGTCTTGATACCCGCGTCGACGAGTTCTTTCAGCGTACCGCCGATGACTTCGCCGTCCTTGTCCATCTCCAGCGTCAGCTCATCACCGGCTTCGACGTAAATCGCACCGTTTTCTTCGTTGATGATGTCGCGGGCCGCGAACTTGCCGACGATGGCATTATAATCGACCAGCAGGTCGGTGACCTTGCCTTCGTCGATCAGCTTCTTGACCGAACGCGGCGTGACCTTTTCACCAGCTTTTGCAATCACTTCACCGGTCTTGGCATCCACAAGGTCCATCGCAGGACGTGTGCCGCGCACGCGCTCTGGGAAGAACTTGGTTGTCCAGGCCTTGCCCTTTTTGTCCAGCGTATAATCGACGGTGTCATAATAGGCATCCATGATGCCTTCCTGATCAAGGCCCAGCGCATAAAGCAGGGTCGTTACAGGCAGCTTGCGGCGGCGGTCGATCCGCGCAAACACAAGGTCTTTGGCGTCGAATTCAAAGTCGAGCCAGGAGCCGCGGTATGGAATGATCCGGCACGCAAACAAAAGCTTGCCCGAGGAATGGGTCTTGCCCTTGTCGTGGTCAAAGAACACGCCGGGCGAGCGGTGCATCTGAGACACGATCACACGCTCGGTGCCGTTCACAATAAAGGTGCCGTTTGGCGTCATCAGGGGCATGTCGCCCATGAATACGTCCTGTTCCTTGATGTCCTTCACCGACTTTGCACCTGTGTCTTCGTCCACATCAAAGACGATCAGGCGCAGCGTGACCTTCAGCGGGGCGCTGTAAGTCATGTCGCGTTGCTGACATTCCTCAACATCATACTTCGGCTTTTCAAGTTCGTATTTCACGAACTCCAGCACAGCGGTTTCGTTGAAGTCTTTGATCGGGAAAACCGACTGAAAGACGCCCTTGATCCCTTCGCCGTCAAGTGGCGTGTCGCTGTCGCCAGAGCGCAGGAACAGATCGTAGGAAGATTTTTGAACCTCAATTAGGTTCGGCATTTCAAGGACTTCGCGGATTTTGCCGTAGTACTTACGCAGGCGCTTCTGACCGAGGAACGATTGAGCCAAAGCTATGTCTCCATAATGTCAGAACGCGCCTTGGGCTGGGAACCAAAAGCGCGTCCGATTGCGGTAGCGTCGTTTCCATTCCTGAGATGTGCCCAAACACCTCGCTCGAAACGACTAACTTACCTGTCAAAACGCGCGATTCGGCGCTTTGAAAGACAAGTTTTTAAGGGTTTTTCTGGTTTTTGCGATGCCACGCTTGCAAGACGAACCGCCCAATTAGTTCGGAATCGGTAAAAGTTCAAGGGCTCTGGGCGAAAACGTGGTGGAAAACTCAAGGGCGCAATTCGCCGGGCCCGCTGGCGCGACCCGCACCGGGTGCAAATCCGCCCCCACAATCCGTTTATATTTCATGACGCCAGAGTGCGATTTTGCTTTCAAACGAAGAATCCGTTCTTTTCGCGGGCGAAAATGGCCGGGCTTGCGCTTTCGCACAAAAAAGCCGGGCTGCAATGCTGCAACCCGGCCTCTTTTGATCAATGCGATCTGGCTTAGGCCAGCTCGACCTCGGCGCCAGCTGCTTCCAGCTTGCCTTTGATGTCTTCGGCTTCTGCCTTGTCGACACCTTCTTTGATCTTGCCGCCAGCTTCGACGAGGTCTTTGGCTTCTTTCAGGCCAAGACCTGTGATGCCGCGGACTTCTTTGATGACGTTGATTTTCTGAGCGCCGGCGTTCTTCAGAACGACGTCGAATTCAGTTTTCTCAGCGGCAGCATCGCCACCAGCGTCGCCACCAGTGCTTGCCATCATGACAGCGCCGCCAGCTGCGGGCTCGATGCCATACTCGTCCTTGAGGATGGTTTTCAGTTCTTGTGCTTCGAGAAGGGTCAGACCAACAATCTCTTCCGCCAGTTTTTTCAGATCAGCCATTTGCTTTTTCCGTTTCTAAAAGGTGTGTTCTAACGTCAGGGCGGATGCCCCAAGGTGTGTCAGGTGCTTTATGCAGCTTTCTCTTCGATGGTCGAAAGAATGCTCGCGATGTTCGAGGCAGGCGCGCCAATGGCCCCGGCGATGTTGGAAGCAGGTGCACCGATGCAACCCACGATGGAGGCGATAAGCTCCTCGCGGCTTGGCATACCGGCAACCGATTTCACACCAGCAGGATCAAGTGCCGTATCACCCATTGCACCACCCAGAACGACGAGTTTTTCGTTGTCCTTGGCGTACTTATCCACGACCTTGGCAGCTGCCACGGGGTCTTCGGAATAGGCGAGTACGGTCATGCCGCCCAGGTACTCGGAAATGCTTTCGCAGGGTTTTCCGGCCAGGGCGATCTTGGCGAGCTTGTTCTTGGCAACGCGCACGGACCCGCCCGCTTCACGCATTTGCGCGCGCAGGTCCTGCATTTCAGCAACTGTCATGCCTTCGTAGTGGGCAACCACTACGACGCCAGAGCTTTCAAAGATTTGGCCGAGTTCGTCGACCAGTTTCTCTTTCTGGGCTCTATCCACAGTTTCACTCCAATTCTGGAGGGTTTCCCCTCCGGCTCTACGTTTGCCGCACGGACGGATCCGCGCGACGGGATGTCCACTTATGAACGGGGTAGCGCCAGAGTGATCCCGCGGAGAACCGCCAGGTATCTGGTCTTTCCCGTCTCAGGCAGGATTTATGAGCTATCGCTCACCCACCGTCTTGGACGAATACCGGCGCGTCACGAATCGCGGCGCGGTCGGTACCGGGGCGTATAGGACAGCATGCGCCCTTTGGGAAGGGGGTTTGCCGGATGGCATCCGAAAGAGGATGGGGCAGCGACACCCGCGAAGTTTACAGATTTGTAAGCGGCACGTCAGGGCGGTGCCATGTCCGGTCTCTATCTGATCCTTGATCCCAAAGGGGCGAAAAAGAGATGACCCGGAAATCCACTTTGCTTGCAGCTGCATTTGTCCTTGCCCACATCGCATTTGTTGCAGCCTTTGTCCCCCTTGCCAGCGCGGCATCGGTCACACTTGGCTTATTGGCCATGACGTCCATGGCGTTGTGTCTTGTACTTGCCGCGCGGTGGCGCCTGGTCGATGTTCTTTTGGGCGGTCCGGACAAATCCTATCACCTGCACAAGTGGCTGGGCTTTTTTGCGCTTGCCGGCACTTTGGGCCATTGGGCCATCGCATCGGACCTTGGGGCCGGTGTCGTGCCAATGCTAACGGACAGTGCAGAGGAGGTCGGGACGTTGGCCGCCACGGGTCTGATCATCATGAGCGCCGCGGCCATGGTTCGTGCCATCCCATACCACCTGTGGAAGGTCAGCCACATGTTGATGGGACCGGTCTTTGCCATCGCGGCGTTTCATGCAGTTTTCGTCTCTGACCCCAATGCCATTGGGACCGCCCCTTGGACGTTTCTGGCAGGGGTGTCCGGGATCGGACTGGTTGCCTGGCTACGAACCATAATGCGCTCTTTGGCGTCAGATCGACTGGTCAAGGTCAAAAGCGTGACACCGTTTGAAGGCGGCGTCGATGTGACGGTGCATTCGGATCAGGATCTGGACCCTTTCCGCCCCGGCCAGTTTGCCAACCTCGGGCTGGACGGTGACCGGTCCGAAGCGCATCCCTTCTCCATCGCTGGCGGCAGCGCGCGAGAGCGCCGGTTTATTATCAGTGCTGCCGGTGACTGGACACGGAATTTCGCAAAGTCCGTGCGCCCCGGCGACAGGCTCCGTCTGGGTCAGCCCGAAGGGCGTTTTCTGCCACAGGTCGGTCCACGCCGGACCGAACAGCTTTGGGTTGCTGGCGGCGTCGGTATCACGCCGTTTCTGGCAGCGTTGGAACGGATGGAACCGGACACAGGTCCCACGGTCACGTTGATCTATTGCATCCGGTCAAAGCCATCCGCTGGCGCGCTTGACGATGTGCTGCACCACGCAAACCGTTTGCCGCAGGTCAGGTTGATCGTCGTGAACAGTCAATTGGGCGCGCGGCTGACCCAGCAACACCTTACCGCGGTCATGCGGGATATGGCTGCGGATGCCCAAGCCTATCTGTGCGGACCAGAAGGCTTGAAGAACCTTGTGACAAGCTGCTGGCGCAACGCGGGCATGCGCGGCCGCATTCACGGTGAACGCTTTGATTTTCGCGGTGCTTATTCATTGACCGAACTGCTTTCGCTCGGCAAACCTGTTTCGAATATGACGCGCCGTCTGGCGGTCCGCGCGAAAGGAAGGGCCGATGCGGCTTCTGGTACTTGAAGATGACCCCACCCTTGGGCCCTGGATCGAACGTGGGCTGACCGAGGCGGGGCATGTGGTCGATCTGTTTGGCGACGGCAAGGACGCGCTGATCGCGGCAATGGCACAGGACTACGACGTGCTTGTACTGGACCGGATGGTCCCCGGGTTGGATGGTCTGGCGGTGCTGAAATCCCTGCGTCAGGCCAAGATCACCGCCCCGGCCATCTTTCTGACCGCGTTGGACGAAGTCGAAGACCGGGTCGAAGGGTTGCGCGCCGGGGGCGACGACTACCTCGCCAAGCCCTTTGCCTTTTCGGAACTGCTTGCCCGGATTGAGGTGCTGGTCCGCAGACAGGGCACGACTGAAGAGCAATCCTCAAAATTGAGCGCCGGAGACATTGTGATTGACCTGCACAAGCGTTCAGTCACCCGGCAGGGTCAGGCCATTGACCTCAACCCAAAAGAGTTCCTGTTGCTGGAAGTGTTTGTCCGTTCGAAGGGCCGCGTGCAGACCCGGACGATGTTGCTGGAACGGGTGTGGGACATGCATTTTGACCCGACAACAAGTGTAGTTGAGACCCATATCAGCCGGTTGCGCGGGAAAATCGAAAAGCCCTTTGGTGATACGCTGATCCGTACAATCCGGGGTGCTGGTTATGTTTTTGAACCGGCTTAGCGCATTCTTTCGCCTTTCTGCGGTCCGCCTGACAATCGGACTGCTTTTGGTCTTTGCCATTGTGACAACCGTCGCAGGTGTGGGGACGTATTGGCTGGTGCAACGGGAAATGCGCAGACTGGCCGAGGCAAGGCTGACCACTCAGGCCGAAGTGGTGATCGCAGCGATTGAGGCTGAAGAAGATATCCCACAGCCGGGTTTCGGCCAGGACATCCTTATCAAAGGTCTGGGCAGCACGACCGGGACATTTCCGATCGAGCCGCCGGACCGTCCGGACGGTATCTATTATTTTGATGGCCGCGGTCCGGAGTTTCGGTATCTGATCACTCGCCTGGCAAGCGGCGAGACGCTTTATATTTCCGAGAACGCCGCACGTCAGGATGAAATGCTGGACACGCTGCGCGGTGGCATGCAGGTGTCGCTGCTTGGGATGTTGATCGCAGGGATCGCAGCCGGATTGCTTTTTGGGACCCGTGGGCAAAGACGTCTGGATTTGATCAGCGCGGGTTTGGCAAAAGTCGCGCAAGGGCAGCTCGGGACCCGGATCGCATTGCCGGGTCGCGCCGATGATCTCAGCACGCTTGCAGATCGGATCAATGCCACCACAGCGCGGCTTGAACAGGCGATGGAACAGATGCGCGTTCAGTCTTCAAACATCGCTCATGATCTACGCACGCCGCTGGCAAGGCTTCGGGCGGGCATCGAAACCAGTCTGGTCGAATTGACCGAAAACAATCAGCCGGTTGATGCCGAGACGCTGGGCGGTGCGCTTGAACAGATTGATCATATTGTCGGGACCTTCAACGCTTTGCTGCGCCTTGCACGCATTGAAAGTGGTGCGGGACGGGATGCCTTTGTCAGAATTGAACTCGGCCCGTTGGCGGACAAGATTGCCGAAACCTTCGGGCCGGTGATTGAGGATGCCGGGCAGCGTTTGAATGTCGCGTTGAATGCGCCGGGCGAGATTTACGGCGACCCGGAATTGCTGCTCCAGATGATCGCAAACCTTCTTCAGAACGCAATCCGATATGGATCGCCGGGGCAAGAGATCGTGTTGTCGGTGGACGTGGCAACGGTGCGGATTACAGATCAGGGGCCGGGCATTCCAAAGGCAGAACGCGACAAGGTGCTGCAACCTCTCTATCAACTGGAAAACACGCGTCAGGGCGAAGGGTTTGGCCTTGGGCTGTCCTTGGTCAAGGCGATCAGTGATTTGCATGACGCCGTATTGACGCTGGATGAGGGTTCCGACGGGCGAGGTTTGTCGGCCCAAGTTCGATTTCCGAAGTTTACAGAAATGTAAGCCAGCCGTCAGGACAGGGTGAGGCACCGTCCATATTTGTTCTTCATCACAACTGAATGAGGAAATTCAAATGGACCGACTGAAATCTGTAAGCCTGACCGTGATTGGCTTTGTGATCGCAACCGCTGCCTTGGGGCTTTTCGCCTCGGTCGGGCTGGCTGTGCTGGGGGCGATGTTCACCTTCGGGGCCCTGGTGGCCACGGCCGCCGGGATCGCCGCCTTTTTGGCGCCGAAGCCTGCGGAGGGCAGTCAGCCTGCCGAGGCCGCAACCTAGGCAATCCTGGCCCCGAACGAAAAAGGCGGCTCCGCATCCGGAGCCGCCTTTCCTGTTTCCCGATAAGGGAAGACTTAGTTGCCGGTGGCGTTGGCAATATCCAAAGACACGCCCGGACCCATGGTTGAGGTCAAAGCGATCTTTTTCATGTATGTGCCTTTGGCGCCCGAAGGTTTTGCCTTTTGCACAGCGTCCACGAAAGCCAGAACGTTCTGTTCGATCTGCTCGGCCGAGAATGACGCCTTGCCGATACCTGCGTGTACAACACCGGCCTTTTCGGCCTTGAACTGGACCTGACCGCCCTTGGCGTCAGCCACGGCTTGCGCCACGTCCATGGTCACGGTGCCGACGCGCGGGTTTGGCATCAGGTTGCGTGGGCCAAGAACTTTGCCCAGACGACCAACAACACCCATCATGTCGGGTGTGGCGATGCAGCGGTCAAAGTCGATGGTGCCGCCCTGGACGGTTTCCATCAGATCCTCGGCACCGACGATGTCAGCGCCTGCGGCTTTTGCTTCTTCGGCCTTGTCGCCTTTTGCAAAGACAGCCACGCGGACGGTTTTGCCTGTGCCGTTGGGCAGGCTGACAGTGCCACGGACCATCTGGTCGGCGTGACGGGGGTCAACACCCAGAACGAGACTGATTTCGATGGTCTCGTCGAACTTCGCTTTCGCGTTGTCTTTCACGAGGCTGACGGCCTCTGCGACGGTGACGTTTTCCTTGCCTGCGAAAGCTTCGCGGGCTGCGGTTGTGCGCTTACCAAGTTTTGCCATCTTACTTTACCTCGATGCCCATGGAACGGGCAGAGCCCGCAATGATCAGCATTGCGCCGTCGATATCGTTGGCGTTGAGGTCTTTCATCTTGGCTTCGGCGATTTCACGCACCTGCTTGCCGGTGATGGACCCTGCCACGGATTTGCCCGGCTCTTTCGAACCCGACTTCAGCTTGGCGGCCTTTTTGATGTAGTAGGACGCAGGTGGCGTCTTGATTTCCATCGTGAAAGACTTGTCCTGATAGTAGGTGATCACGGTCGGGCAAGGTGCGCCCGGTTCCATGTCAGCCGACTTGGCGTTGAACGCCTTGCAGAATTCCATGATGTTGATGCCGCGCTGACCCAGTGCAGGACCAACAGGCGGGCTTGGGTTTGCCTGACCGGCAGGCACCTGAAGTTTCAGGGTGCCCATAACTTTCTTGGCCATTGGCCATCTCCTTTTCCAACGCCCCTTGGTCGCGACCGCAGGGCTTTTCGTTGTGTGGTCCGGGTTGCCGCACGCGTGCGCCGCGCCTCCCACATGGTCGCCAGACTCAATTGGCGATGGCGGCGGATACAATGGCCTCGGAAACATTGCAAGACAAATGACCGCAAGCTTCGCTGCCCGCGCCGCGAGGTTTCAAGCGCAAAGCAAAAGGCGGCACCAGAGATGCCGCCTTTGGTTCATGGCCGGGTTCACGTCAAGGCTGGCCGGATCAGGCCGCCATGTCCCATGCGTTCGCAAAGTTGGACAGGACTTTCTTGACCGCGGCTTCATCCGCATCGCCCGCGATATGCGCCACAAGCCCACGTTTCTTGTCTTCACTCACGCTGTCCA
This sequence comes from uncultured Paracoccaceae bacterium, assembly GCA_947493335.1. Taxonomy (GTDB): domain Bacteria; phylum Pseudomonadota; class Alphaproteobacteria; order Rhodobacterales; family Rhodobacteraceae; genus CANMYO01. The sequence continues at coordinate 33,726 of CANLQO010000004.1, forward strand.
CATGGGCCGCGACCCCTGCCTTTTCGAGCGCCTCGTTAAAGACACGCGTGATTGCGGACTTTCGCAGGTCAGGCTTAAAGACCTTGCCCACGGCGGTTTTTGGCAATTCCGCCAGAATTTCGAGGTGTTTGGGGTGTGCGGCACGTTCGTGAATCTTGTCCTTGGCGTAGGTCATCAATTCGTCGGTCGTGACGGTCGCGCCCTCAACCAGCTCAACAAAGGCGCATGGAATTTCGCCTGCGTGTGCATCTGGTTGGCCGATGGCACCAGCAAACGCGACGGCCGGATGGCCTGCCAATGCCTCTTCGATTTCGGCGGGGTCAATGTTGTGACCGCCCCGGATAATCAGATCCTTTGCGCGCCCCGTGATCCAGAGATAGCCATCCGCGTCGATGCGCCCCAGATCGCCTGTGCGCAAGAACTGGTGTGGCGGGTGCAGCGGGCTGTCTTCGCCGGGGTAGAAGAGGTCCTTGTTCTTGGCGGCCTCGGTATAGGTCTTGCCGTCGTAGACACCCGGAGAACTGACGCAAATCTCGCCGATCTGATCGGTGCCGACATCGGTTTGGGTTGCAACATCAACGATGCGGACCTGCGTGTAAGGGAAAGGAATGCCGATGGACCCAACCTTTTTCTCGCCATCAGGCGGGTTGATCGACACAAGGCAGGTCGCTTCGGTCAGGCCATAGCCTTCGCAGATGTTCACGCCTGCGGCCTCTTCAAACCGGCGGTAAAGTTCCAGCGGCAGAGGGGCCGAGCCACAGAACGCCAGTTTCAGCGAAGAGATATCGGCGTTCACCGGGCGCTGCATCAGCGCTGACATCGCCGTTGGCACGGTGATCATAAAGGTGACCTTGTGGCGTTCGATCAGCTTCCAGAAGTTATCGAACACACCATCGCCGCGGTAACCTTGCGGCGTTGGGAAAACGATTTGGGCGCCAGAGGCCAGGGATGCGCCCAGCGACACAATGGCGGCGAAGACGTGGAACATCGGCAGCGGACAAATCTGGACATCCTGTTCGGTGAACAAGAGCCGCGCACCCAGCCACGCGTTATAGACAATGCCGGAATAGCGGTGCTGCGCAACCTTTGGCATGCCGGTGGTGCCACCCGTGTGGAAATAGGCGGCAACCCGGTCTTCGGCGCTGTCGGCAAAGGCCAGCGTTTTGGGTTGCTTGTCCATCTCGGCGCGGAAGTTCAGCACCTTGGCCGCATGGCTGACAGGGTTCTTGGGACGGATCAGTGGCACGATCAGCTTTTTGACCCCGGTCAGATAGCGGTGCAGATCAACCTCGAGCACGGTTTCAACGTTGGGGGCCAATTTGACGGCTTCCGCTGCCTTTTGTGCGAGGTCGGTTTTCGGGAAAGCCCGCAAGGTCACCAGGACCTTGGCATTGGTTTCGCGCAGGATGGCGCCAATCTGCTCTGGTTCGAGCAGCGGGTTGATCGGGTTGACGATGCCGGCGATCTGTCCGCCCAGATAGGTCAGCACGGATTCATTCGCGTTAGGAAGCATGTAGGCCACAACGTCGTTTTCGCCCACGCCCAGATTGCGGAACATGTTGGCTGCTTGCGTGGCCTGATCCCGCAATTCGTTCCACGACAGGGTTTCACAAGGGTCGGTGGGGCCTGATTGCAACTGAAATGACAGCGCATTGCGCGGGCCATGCGCATCGGCGGTACGACTGAGGAGTTCAAATGTCGTGGTCGGCAGATCACGAGCCTCCCACGCGCTTTCGGCCTCGATTGCATTGCGGTCAGCCATATTGGCGTAGGACATGCCTATTCCTCCCCTAATCTTCTGTTCTTGATTTTGCGCTGGCCGGGGCCGCGCATCTCTCCCTTGGCGTCACGATGCGAAAAAGGCGGGGTTTGCGCAAGTCTGATGGATGGTTTGCGACGACACGTCATTGTCCCCAATGGGCTTGTAACGTAGCGGAAAATGCCTGCGGCTCTTCATAAACCGCCCAATGCCCGCCGGGATTGACCCGCAGCGGCGCGCCGGTGGCCTTGCAAAGCGTTTCGCACACGCGTTGCGGCACAAAGGGATCGCTTTCGGCCGCAATGACCATGCCCCGTGCCGGAAGTCCCGACAGATCGGTGCCCCAGTCCGGCCCGATGTCGATGGCAGAGCGGTAAAGCCGCAGGATGCTGCGTTTCATATGCGTATTGATATGCGGCAGTTCGGTTTCAATCAGGGCAGATGGCATGCCCGCCCGCTGCAAGAGTTTGCGGGCCCGATCACCGCGCAACAGCATCATCGCCAATTCTCCTTTCCACCGGCTCTGCCAGAGCCGCGCAAGCCGATGCCACTTGAGGTTGGGATAAAGTGATGCATTCAGCACGGCCCAGGACGAAATCAGATCTGGGCGCAGATGCGCGACCCGCAAGGTCAGCAGCCCGCCCCAATCATGGCCCACGATATCCACCGGCTGACCGATCGCCTCAATTTGCGCGATCACCCAATCGGCATATGCGTTCATATGGCCATCAAATCCGGCGGGTGGCATCGTGCCAAAGCCGGGCAAAGACAGGGCACGACAATCCCCCTGCCCCAGTGTTGCGATCAACGGGTCCCAAAGTCGGCGGGTGTCGGGCACGCCATGTACAAAAATCACGGTCATGCCCCACTATGGGACAAAGGTCACTCTGCCGCCAGACCGGCGGTGAATTGCAACCGCGCAAGCCGCGCGTAAAGCCCGCCCTGGGCCACAAGTTCGTCATGGGTGCCAGTGGCAACGATCTGACCCGCTTCAAACACGATGATCCGATCAGCCTTTTTGACTGTCGCAAGGCGGTGGGCCACGATCAGCGTTGTGCGGTTTTCGGCCAAAGCCTCGACCGCTTTTTGCACCGCCGCCTCGGATTCCGCGTCAAGGGCTGACGTCGCCTCGTCCAGCAACAGCACAGGTGCGTCGCGTAGGATCGCGCGCGCAATCGCAATGCGCTGTTTCTGACCACCCGACAGCATAACGCCCCTTTCGCCGACATCACTGTCGTAGCTGTCCGGCAGCGCCATGAGGAAGTCATGGGCGGCAGCAGCCTTGGCTGCGGCTTCAACCTCTGCATCAGACGCATCGGGGCGACCAAAGCGAATGTTTTCGCGTGCCGTGTCGGCAAAGATCACCGGGTCTTGCGGCACGAGGGCGACGTGTTTACGGAATGCGGCGCGGTCAAGCGTTTTGAGGTCATGCCCATCCAACCGGATCGATCCCGACTGTGGATCATAGAACCGCAGCAAGAGCTGGATGATCGTCGTCTTTCCCGCACCTGACGGGCCAACAAGGGCAACCGTTTCACCAGGCTTTACATCCAATGAAACGCCATCAAGTGCTGCAATTGAGGGGCGCGCGGGATATGAAAACTTGACGTTCTCAAAGGCAATTGCACCTTTGACCTTGGCAGGTAACGTGTCTGCCGTGGCAGGGTCCTGCACACTGTCTTTGGCACTCAAGAGTTCAACGAGCCGTTCAGTCGCACCTGCGGCGCGCTGCAACTCTCCCCAAATCTCGGTCAATGCCGCGACAGCCCCGGCAACCATCACGGTATAGATCAGGAATTGCACCAGCTCGCCGACGGTAATGGCCCCATCGCGAACGTCATTCGCGCCCATCCAGAGAAAGCCGACAACGCCCGAAAAGGCAATGAAGATCACAATGGCGGTCAGCACGGCCCGCGTCGCGATACGGCGGCGTGCGGCCGAAAAAGACTTTTCCGTCACATCGGCAAACTTGCCCCGGCTCAGCGCCTCGTGAGTGAATGCCTGCACGGTTTGTGCCGACAAAAGCTGCTCTGATGCGTCGCCGGAAGAGGCCGCAATCCAGTCCTGATTTTCCTTTGAAAGCGCGCGAACGCGGCGGCCCAGAACGATGATTGGCAGCAGAATGACCGGGATCGGCCACAAGACAAGCAGCGACATCTTAACCGAAGTGAACAGCATCAGCCCAATGCCGCCGATCAGGATCAAGACATTGCGCAACGCGACCGAAACGGACGATCCGATGACGGACAGGATCAGCGTCGTGTCGGTGGTGATCCGGCTCAGGACCTCACCGGTCATGATCTTTTCGTAAAACGCGGGGCTCATCCCGATCATGCGATCAAAGACGGCGACTCGGATATCAGCAACAACCCGCTCGCCCAGGCGGGTGACAAGGTAATAGCGCAGCGCCGTCCCTACCGCGAGCAACGCGGCAATGCCGATGGCTGCCAGAAAGTAGCTTTGCAGCAAATCCAGCTGATCTGAATTGAAGTTGTCGACTACCCGGCGCACGGCAAGCGGCAAGATCAGGCTGATCATTGCGGTCAGAACCAGCGCAAACCCGGCCAGAAGCAGCATCGGCTTGTAAGGCGACATGAAGGGCCAAAGCGCCTGCAAAGCGCCAATGTCCTTGGATGCGGCGCGCTCGGCTTCCTGTACTTTGGGGGTCTCGGCCATTTGACTTGTCCTTCACGCGTCGCTTGAGGTCACATAAAACCGACGGTGGCCCTGAACAAGATGTGAGATTGGAGCGGGCGACGGGAATCGAACCCGTATCATCAGCTTGGAAGGCTGAGGTCTTACCATTACACAACGCCCGCGCTTGATGAGGTGCTTATGCCAATGGATTTGGTTGGTCAAGAAGCGAGCGCCGCGGGTGAACCGCAGGCCGTCAATTCGATGGATTCCATATGGGGCACTTGGTACAAAAGCCCGAATTTCAGCGGGAATGCGCGCTGTCAGCAGGCAGGCCGCAGCCCTGAACACCGCCAATCTGACGTGTCGTCTGTGACTAGCATTTTTTGCCTGATGTGAAAAAAAGTTTCCTTAGAGTTGAGCGTAAAAATGTTTGGTGCTAGCGTCGGATTCGCAGGCCGTCTGGATGGCGGGGGGGTTTTCAGGGACATTTGACATGTGTGGAATTGTTGGGCTTTTCCTTAAGGACAAATCGCTTGAGCCGCAGCTGGGCGAGATGTTGACGGCGATGCTGATCACGATGACGGATCGGGGTCCGGACAGTGCGGGCATTGCGATTTACGGTGCGGAATCAAAAGGCAAGACCAAGTTGACGGTGCAGTCTGACGACCCGCAGGCAGCCTTTGCGGGTCTGGAGCAGGCGCTGGGTCAGGCGCTGGGGGTGCAGGTTGGCATGGAGGTGGTCAGCACCCATGCGGTGCTGACGCTGCCGGCCGGGATGACCCAGGCGGCGCGGGCAGCGCTGGCGGAGATCAATGCCGGCATCCGGGTGATGAGCCGGGGTGACACGCTGGAAATCTACAAGGAGGTGGGATTGCCCAAGGATGTGGCCGAACGCTTTGCGATTGAGCAAATGTCGGGCAGCCACGGGATCGGGCACACCCGCATGGCCACCGAATCGGCGGTGACCACGATGGGGGCGCATCCGTTCAACACCGGCGACGATCAGTGCCTTGTGCACAACGGGTCGCTGTCCAATCACAACAGCCTGCGCCGCAAGCTGCGCCGCGAGGGCATTCATATCGAGACCGAGAATGACACCGAGGTGGGTGCCGCCTATCTGACCTGGCGGATGCAGAACGGGGCCACGCTGGGCGAGGCGCTGCAGTCGAGCCTGGATGATCTGGACGGGTTCTTTACCTTTGTGGTCGGCACCAAGGACGGCTTTGGCGTGGTGCGCGATCCGATCGCCTGCAAGCCTGCGGTGATGGCCGAGACCGATCAATACGTGGCCTTTGGCAGCGAGTACCGCGCCCTGGTGGATCTGCCGGGCATCGAAAGCGCCCGGGTCTGGGAGCCTGAGCCTGCGACGGTTTACTTCTGGAGCCACAACGCCGCCCCGACCACCACTGAAAAGGCCGCCTGAGATGCAGACGATTGATTTGTCCGATGTGGGCCTGCGCGAGACCAACAAGACCTTGCACGCGCAGTCCGCTGACACCAACCAGACCGCCTGGGAGATCATCAACCCGCGCGGCGCGCATGCGATTGCCTGCGGGCTGGACGCCCCGATCGAGGTCACGGTGAAGGGGTCGACCGGGTATTATTGTGCCGGGATGAACCAGCAGGCGACGGTGAACATCCATGGCTCTGCCGGGCCGGGCACCGGTGAGAACATCATGTCGGGCAAGATCGTGATCGAAGGCGACGCGAGCCAGTATCTGGGGGCCACCGGCCATGGCGGGCTGATTGTGGTGAAGGGCAATGCCTCGTCCCGCTGCGGCATCTCGATGAAGGGTGTGAACATCGTGGTGCAGGGCAACATCGGGCATATGTCGGCCTTCATGGGGCAGTCGGGCAACCTTGTGGTTTGCGGTGACGCGGGCGATGCGCTGGGGGACAGCTGTTACGAGGCGCGGTTCTTTGTGCGCGGCGCGGTCAAGAGCCTTGGGGCGGATTGCGAGAAGAAGGAAATGCGCGAAGAGCATCTGACGCTGCTGCAGGGGCTGCTGGACGAGGCCGGGATCGACGCCGATCCGCGGGACTTTACCCGCTATGGCTCTGCCCGCAGGCTTTATAACTTCGACGTCGACAACGCCGGCGCTTACTAGGGACACCCATGAGATGAACAAACACGACGCCAAGGGCATCCCCCATACCACGCCGCGCCAGTCGGCGACCTTTACGCAGGATATCAACAGCGACATCCGTCGCGCTGCGGCGACCGGCATCTATGACATCCGCGGCGGCGGCGCCAAGCGCAAGGTGCCATCCTTTGATGACCTCTTGTTCATGGGCGCCTCGATCTCGCGCTATCCGCTCGAAGGCTACCGCGAGAAGTGCGAGACATCCGTAACCATCGGCGGGCTGCATGCGGAAAACCCCATTGAGCTGGATATCCCGATCACCATTGCGGGCATGTCGTTCGGGGCGCTGTCTGGCCCGGCAAAAGAAGCGCTGGGGCGCGGTGCATCGGCGGCGGGCACCTCGACCACCACCGGCGACGGCGGCATGACACCCGAAGAACGCGGCCATTCCGACAAGCTGGTCTATCAGTACCTGCCCAGCCGCTACGGGATGAACCCTGATGACCTGCGCCGGGCTGACGCGATCGAGATCGTCGTGGGTCAGGGCGCCAAACCCGGCGGCGGCGGCATGCTTCTGGGTCAGAAGATCAGCGACCGCGTGGCCGAGATGCGCAACCTGCCCAAGGGGATCGACCAGCGCTCTGCCTGTCGGCATCCTGACTGGACCGGGCCCGATGATCTGGAGATCAAGATCCTGGAGCTGCGCGAGATCACCGGCTGGAAGGTCCCGATCTACGTCAAGGTCGCAGGCGCGCGGCCCTATTACGACACCACGCTGGCGATCAAGGCCGGCGCGGATGCGGTTGTGCTGGACGGGATGCAGGGCGGCACGGCGGCCACGCAGGACGTCTTTATCGAGCACGTAGGCCAGCCGACGCTGGCGATTGTGCGCCCCGCGGTGCAGGCGCTGCAGGATCTGGGCATGCACCGCAAGGTGCAGCTGATCCTGTCGGGCGGCATCCGGTCGGGCGCGGATGTGGCCAAGGCCATGGCGCTGGGGGCAGATGCGGTTGCCATTGGCACCGCCGCGCTGATCGCGCTTGGCGACAACGACCCCAAGTGGGAGGCCGAGTATAACGCGCTTGGCACCACCGCGGGCGCTTATGACGACTGGCACGAGGGCCGTGACCCTGCCGGCATCACCACGCAGGACCCTGAACTCATGGCGCGGTTTGACCCGGTCGAGGGCGGGCGGCGTCTGAAGAACTACCTCAAGGTGATGACGCTGGAGGCGCAGACGATTGCGCGGGCCTGCGGCAAGAACCACCTGCACAACCTTGAACCCGAAGACCTTGTGGCGCTGACGATGGAGGCCGCCGCGATGGCGCGCGTGCCTCTGGCGGGCACCGACTGGTATCCCGGCAAGCCCGGCACATCCTACTAACCCAAAACGAGGGCGCGGCTGGCAGCAGATCGCGCCCCTTTCTTTCCAACGACAGGGAAACACGCAATGGCTACTGATCTCGCGAAATTTGCCAAGGACAATGGCGTCAAATACTTCATGATCTCGTTCACCGACCTCTTTGGCGGTCAGCGCGCCAAGCTGGTGCCGGCGCGCGCCATTGCCGATATGCAGCAGGACGGTGCGGGCTTTGCAGGCTTTGCCACATGGCTTGACCTGACGCCTGCGCATCCCGACATGCTGGCCGTGCCCGACCCCGAGGCGGTGATCATCCTGCCGTGGAACAAGGAAATCGCCTGGGTTCCCGCCGATTGCGTGATGGAAGACGAACCCGTCGAACAGGCCCCGCGCAACGTGCTGCGCCGCCTGATCGCCGAGGCCGCCGAAGAAGGCATGCACGTCAAGACCGGCATCGAGGCGGAGTTCTTTTTGCTGACCCCCGAGGGTGACGCGATCAGCGACCCCTTCGATACCGCCGCCAAGCCCTGCTATGACCAGCAGGCGTTCATGCGGCGTCTGGATGTGATCCGCGAGATCTCTGACCACATGCTGGAACTGGGCTGGAACCCCTACCAGAACGACCATGAGGACGCCAATGGCCAGTGGGAGATGAACTGGGACTTTGATGATGCGCTGGCGACCGCCGACAAGCATTCCTTCTTCAAGTTCATGGCCAAATGCGTCGCTGAAAAGCACGGGTTCCGCGCGACATTCATGCCCAAGCCCGTCGAAGGGCTGACCGGCAACGGCTGTCATGCGCATATCTCGGTCTGGGATGCGGCCGGGTCTGCGGCCAAGACCAATGTCTTTGCGATGGAGGCCAACGACAGCAGCCAGACCGCCGAACTGGGTCTTTCCGAAAAGGGCCGCCACTTCCTGGGCGGGATCATGAAGCACGCCAGCGCGCTGGCCGCGATCACCAATCCCACCGTCAACAGCTACAAGCGGATCAACGCGCCGCGCACCATGTCAGGGGCCACATGGGCACCCAATACCGTCACATGGACCGGCAACAACCGGACGCACATGGTGCGCGTCCCCGGCCCCGGCCGGTTCGAGCTGCGCCTGCCCGACGGGGCCGCAAACCCCTACCTCTTGCAGGCCGTGATCATCGCCGCGGGCCTCTCTGGCGTGCGCTCCAAGGCCGATCCGGGCAAACGCCATGACATCGACATGTACGCCGAAGGCCACAAGGTCCGCGGCGCGCCGAAACTGCCGCTCAACATGCTCGACGCCCTGCGCGAATACGACAAGGACAAGGGCCTCAAAGAGGCCATGGGCGACGCGTTCTCCAAGTCCTACGTCAAAATGAAAATGGAAGAGTGGAACGCCTACGTCAGCCACTTCAGCCAATGGGAAAAAGACAACACGCTGGATATCTGAAAACAACGCAACCCACCAAAACGCCGCGTCCCGCACAGCAGGACGCGGTGTTTTTGTCAGTCGTAGGCGGCATCCACGATGAATTCGACCTTCAGAACGTCGCGGGCAAGCTTGGCTTCGCCGCAGGCTCGCGCCGGGGCATGGCCTTCGGGCACCCAGTCATTCCAGACCTCGTTCAGCCCGGCAAAGTCCGACATGTCAGCCAGCCAGATGGTGACCCGCAGCATCTGTTCGCGCGATGATCCGGCCTGCACCAGAAGTGCGTCGATCTTGTCCAGACATCCGCGCACCTGATCCTGAATCGTCTCGCCTTCGCAGACCTGCCCGGTCAGATAGGCCACGCCGTTGTGCTTGACGATCTTCGACGACCGCACGCCGGTTTCAATTCGTTCAATCATGTTCACTCCGTCTGAGATTGGGACCATCAGGGCCGCTTTTGCCCCGTCAATTTGGGGTTGCGCGCCAGATTTGGGCAATATTGAATCTTCTTATCGGCACTCTTCCTAACATCGGTCAATCGTCGAATCGACAGGGGACAGACCGAATGCGCCATCTTTCTTTGCAAGCTACGGGCTTGAATTTACATCAGAAAGCCGCCCCGCTGTGGCGTCATTTTGCAAAGCGCGCAGTCACTTACTGTGTAGGTCGTAAATCAACCATTCCCTTGGCCAAACCGATTGGTACTGCAATGGGCCATAAGCTACGGTCATTTGCGGCCATGGCGTGCCTGTCCTTGTTTGCCGCCACGCCCGGCTATGCTGTCCCGGTTGATTTCAACTTCACGCTGACCGATGGCACCAACACCATCACCGGACTGATCGAAGGGCTCGACAGCGATGGCGCGAACCAGGCTGCCGATCGGGTCACCGTCTTTGGCCTGTTTGATACCTTTGTCTTTGACGCGACCGATCTTGGGCTCAATTCCTTCACGGTGTCAGCAGGAGTGCTTGATACATCAAACATGTTTCTCGATGATGCGACCAACAACGGTATCGCGGGCGAAAACGACCCAAACTCGCGCGGGCGGCTTACATTATCTGCTATACCGCTGCTCGTCCCCAATTATGAATGGGTTGAAGTCCGTAACGGCAGCACTACAGACGTCCAAGCTCACAGTATCTCGGTCTCGCCGGTCGCGGCTGTTCCCTTGCCCGCGGGCGGTGTGCTGCTGGTCTGCGGGGTCATTGGGATTGCAGGTCTCAAGCGCCGGAAAAAGCCTGCAGGTTAGGGCGATCTGCCATGATCTGTGTCGGTGGCGCATCACCGCTTTGAAAGGGCGCAGAACGGCCCCTGCCCTTTAGCGCAGCCAGCCCCGTCCCTTCGCCATCTGTGCGACCCACAAAAGGATTGCCGCCACCACCAGCGACATGCCCGTGCTGGTCAGGACCTGCGCGGACAAGCCCGCAGCGAGTATGGCGTGGATCAATGTCACCCCCACGCCAAAGAGCGACAGGATCAGCACCTGCACGGCGACCGCCCGCCGCAACAGCAACAGGATGCACCCCACAGCACCGCCAAAGACGGCAATTGCAAAGGCCGCGGTGGCCCATGCGGGCCGGTCTGCAATGACCGCCTGGTAGGCCTCTGGCATGGCGGCCACGACGTCGGGGTCTGATTGCCCAATGAAGTTCAGACACCCCATCAGGTTCCAGACAAGTCCCAGGATCACGATCGGCCAGTAGTTCAGGCCCGGTTTGGAATGTTCGGTCATCTGTGCCTCCGCTTTTGGTGACTAAACCATGAGCAGTGGCCGCAAGAAAGGGCACTGACATGTTTCCTGTGAAGAAAGTTAGTTGACTTGTAGTATCAATTATCGACCTAATCGGAAGAGCCAATTGAATGACAGGGGAATCGATTATGACTAAGCGAATTGCAGTCTTGGGCGCAGGACCATCGGGTTTGGCGCAGTTGCGCGCGTTTCAGTCGGCGGCCGCCAAAGGCGAAGAGATCCCCGAGATCGTGTGCTTTGAAAAGCAGTCGGAATGGGGCGGGCTTTGGAACTACACCTGGCGCACCGGATTGGATGAATACGGCGAGCCGGTGCATGGCTCCATGTACCGTTATCTGTGGTCAAACGGCCCCAAGGAGGGCCTCGAATTCGCGGATTATTCGTTCGAGGAGCACTTTGGCAAACAGATCGCCAGCTACCCGCCCCGCGCCGTGCTGTTCGACTACATTCAGGGCCGTGTGAAGAAGGCCGGTGTGCGTGACTGGATCAAGTTTGAAACCGCCGTGCGCTGGGTCGAAAAGGACGGCGACAAGTTCAACGTGACCGTCTGCCACCTGCCCGAAGACCGGACCTACACCGAAGAATTCGATCATGTGATCGTTTGCACCGGGCATTTCAGCACGCCCAACGTGCCGTTCTTTCCGGGCTTTGAAAGCTTCAAGGGCCGCGTGCTGCACGCCCATGATTTCCGCGATGCGATGGAGTTCAAGGGCAAGGATATCCTGATCGTCGGCACCAGCTATTCGGCCGAGGATATCGGCAGCCAGTGCTGGAAATACGGTGCGAAGTCGATCACCGTCAGCCACCGCACCGCGGCCATGGGATACGACTGGCCCGACAACTGGCAAGAGGTGCCGTTGTTGCAAAAGGTCGACGGCAATACCGCGCATTTCAAGGACGGCACAACAAAGGATGTGGATGCGGTGATCCTGTGCACGGGCTACAAGCACCACTTCCCCTTCCTGCCCGACAGCCTGCGGCTGAAGACGGCGAACCGGCTCGCCACAGCGGACCTGTATAAAGGCGTCGCATACGTCCATGAACCCGATCTGTTCTATGTCGGGATGCAGGACCAGTGGTTCACCTTCAACATGTTTGACGCGCAAGCCTGGTGGGTGCGTGACGCGATCATGGGCAAGATTGCAATGCCTGACAAAGCGGCGATGGAGGCCGATATCGCCGACCGGGTCGCGCGCGAGGATGCGGGCGAGGATGACTATGACGCGATCTGGTATCAGGGCGATTACGTCAAAGAACTGATCGACGAGACCGACTATCCCAGCTTTGACGTTGAGGGGGCCTGTCAGGCGTTCAAGGAATGGAAGGGCCACAAGAAAAAGGGCATCATGACCTTCCGCGACAACGGCTATAAATCGGTGATCACCGGCACAATGGCACCCAAGCACCACACCCCGTGGAAAGACGCGCTGGACGACAGCCTAGAGGTCTATTTGCAGAACTAGTGCCAGGCTTCTGGCAGGGCGGCACGCCGCTCTGCCATGAAGTGGTGCAGGTCGCTTTCGACAGACGGATCAAGCGGCAGTGGCGCATGGCGTTCCAGCACCTGCGGCCAGAGGGTTGCCGCGCGTTCCTCGGCCGTTTGCGCGCCCATTTCCTCCCATGTTTCAAACGGCCCCGGCTCCGGCACGTCACCGGCGAAATTTGCGGTCGCGAAATGCGCGAGCGTATGGGCTGTGGACAGGAAATTCTGCCCCGGTCCGGCCTCTGAATAGGAGGCGCGCGAGAAGGCATCGGGCGAGGTATCAACCCCGCCTAACATCTTGAGGATCGCGCCACAGGCATCGAGATCGAGCATGAATTTCTCATACCCCATGGTCAGCCCACCTTCGAGCCAGCCCGCGGCATGCCAGACCTGATGGGTGCCGGACATCACCGTGGCCCACATCGCCGCCACGCTTTCGGCCATGGCCTGTGCATCGGCTGAATTGGCACCAGTGATCTGCCCGCCACCGGACCGGCAGGGCACGCCAAGGCGGCGGGCCAGTTGCGCGAGGATCAGAGTGACCTGATTGGCCTCTGGCGTGCCGAAGGTCAGCGCGCCGGATTTGAGGCTCATGGTGTTGTGAAAGCTGCCGTAAACCACCGGGCAGCCGGGGCGCACAAGCTGGGTCAGCGCGATACCGGCAAGGATTTCGGCGTGGGTCTGGGCGGCCATGGCGGCGGGGGTCAGCGGCCCCATGGCACCGCCAAAGATGGCAGGAGAGATGCAGACACATTGCCCCGCCTCGGCATAGAGCCGCAGGGCCGAGGACATCACACCGTCATAGGTCAGTGGAGAATTCACATTGATATTGGCCTGAATGACGGCCGCGTCATCCATCTGATTTCCAAAGACAATCCGCGCCAAGGCGAGGCTATCAGCGGCTCGGTCAGGAGCTGTCACCGCGCCCATGAAGGGTTTGGAGGACCAGCGCAGGTGGGCATAGACCATATCAAGATGACGGGTCGAGACGGGGATATCAGTGGGTTCCACAACCGTCCCGCCAGAGTGATGCAGCCATGGGGAAGCATCGGACAGGCGCACGAAATTCTCAAAATCCCGCTGGGTCGCGTAACGTCGCCCGGCATGGATATCCGTCACAAAAGGCGAGCCATAGCCGGGCATCAGCACAAGGTGATCGCCGCCCAGCGTGACGGACTGCGCCGGGTTCCGGGCGTGCAGGGTAAAGGTTGCAGGGGCGGTGCGGCACAGGTCCTGCGCAAGCCCCGGCGGAAAGGTGACATGGCCGTCTGTGACCCGGGCCCCTGCCCCGTCAAGAAGTGCCAGCGCCTTTGGATCGTCGAGCAGATCAATCCCGATCTCGGACAGGATCCAATCCGCCTGCCTCTCAATCGCAGCCAGATCTTCATCAGGCAGGATATCATAGGCTGGAATGCGCCGCTGGAACGGCCCGCCGTTGACTACCTGCGCGCCCGCGCCGTCGTTCAATCTTGCCTGTCTGCCGCGTCGTGCCATGGCCCGAGGCTGTGGCCTAAAACGACCGAGGTCGCGCTTGTTTGCGACAAAGGGTCAGGGCAGACGGGTGCCGGTGTCTTCCCAATCGGGGACGTCATTGACTAGGATCAGAGCCACCCGCCGCAGCACGGCGCGCAGCTTGTCGATATGCGGGCCAGCGTGGCCCTCCTCGGTCAAGGCGCGATCCATGCAGGTCAGCCAGTTTTCCGCATCTTCCAGACGGATCGGGACATGCGCGTGAATTTCTTTGACATCCATATGGCCGTGCCGTTCGCGGTAATGCTGTCGCCCACCCATGAAGCCCGACATAAAGTCCACCTGCTCGACACGGGCATGGGCGATGCCATGGCCACGGCCATGGAGGCGGCGCAGGTTTGCACCCTCTGGCAAAGTCTCTACCAGATCATAAAAGGTGTTCACCAACGCGTGCAGCGCGTCGTCGCCTCCGATATCGTCAAGCATGGTCATGGGGTGGGTCTAGGCGGCCAGATCGCCCGCGTCCTTGATCTAAGTCAATCCGGTGTTGGTGGAGAAAACCGCATAAAAACATAGGTTTGGTCTAATGCGCCCTTGTCTTTCAGCGAAATCGCGACCTCACCCAACGCATCCGAGAACTGGCGCAGATCGTAGAAATCCGGGTGATTGACGGCGAGGTCTTGCGGCTGCACTGCCCCGGCCCCAAGACAGCCCGTCGTCAACGCAATCAGTGCATCAAACTGCGCCTGCGCTGTATCTGCACGGTAGGGATGAGGCCAGTTGCAGTGGAGTTGCGTTCCCGCATCCAGTGTCAAAATCGTGCGGCAATCCGCGTCCGCAATGAAGGCAGGGGCATGTTCGTAATCGCCCCGCAGGCTGTCCAGCGCGGCGCAATCCTGCGCGAGAGCGGGCACGGGCAGCGCAGGCAGAAGCGCGCAAAGCACCCTGCCCCACCGCATCTATTCGGCCACCAGTTGCTGGCCTTCGATCACCGCAAAGACGGTCGGCGGGGTCGTTTTGCTGACCCAGAAGAAGTCGCCAGCATATTCCATCACGAACCAGCCTTCCCAGTCGGCATCATTGGGCCAGATGGATTGGTATTCGCCATCCTGCACCCGCCATTCGCCTAAGGTCGAACGCGCGCCTTCTTGCGCATAGATGGTGCTGCCGTCAGGGGCAAAATACTGCCGGTATTGCGCACCTTCCCAGACACCGACCGCCGTATTCCCGGATAAAAGTGCAGTAATTTCATACTCTTGCAGCTTGACCGACTGTGCGGCCACGGGCGTCGCGGTCAACAGAAGGGCAAGAGCAAACCGGATCATGAGCGGGGCTTTTCCTTGGTCGGATCATAGGCGGCGAGGGTGTCGCGGATGGTGGCGGGCAGGCGTTTTTGGTGGCCATCAAGTTTGCCGATTTCAAGCGCTGTGCCCGCATCAGCATGGGCCACATCGACACGCGCCATTGCGATGTTGCGGCCCAGCAGCGGCGAGCGCATCGACGAACAGACCTCGCCCACCTGCGCGCGGCCCACATGCACGCAATCACCATGGCCGACCTCGACCTGGCTGTCGATATCAAGGCCCACAAGCTTGCGCATCGGGTTCTCTTTCCGGCGGATCAGGGCGTCGCGTCCGATGAAGTCGTCGGGCTTGGATTTGAGCGGCACGGTAAAGCCGATGCCCGCTTCAAACGGGTCGGTTTGATCGCTGAAATCGTAGCCTGCAAAGATCAGACCCGCCTCAATCCGGACCATGTCGAGTGCCTCGAGGCCCATCGGCTTGAGGCCATGGGGTTCGCCCGCCTCCCAGATGGCGTCGAATACTTCTGTGCAATCCTTGGGGTGGCACATGACCTCATACCCCAGTTCACCGGTATAGCCGGTGCGGCTGATGACAAAGGGTGTGCCCGCCTCATTGCGCAGGCGGGCCGGTGTGAAGCGGAACCAGTTCAGCTGATCAAATTCGGGGTTGTGGGGGGCCGTCCAGACCAGATCGCGCAGGATGTCCCGGGACTTCGGCCCTTGGACGGCGACGTTGTGCAGCTGGTCGGTAGAGGACCGGATCAGCACCTTGAGACCCAGCTTTTCGGCCTGTTCCCGCAGCCATTCGCCGCCGTAATCCGACCCACCGATCCAGCGGAAATTGTCGCGCGCCAGCCGGAACACCGTGCCATCGTCAATCATGCCGCCGTGTTCGTAGCACATGGCGGTATAGACCACGCCGCCGATGGGCAGGGTTTTCATGTTGCGGGTAAAGACGTACTGGCACAAAGCTTCGGCATCGGGACCGTTGATTTCGAACTTGCGCAGCGGTGAAAGGTCCATGACCACCGCGTCCTGACGGCAGGCGTGGTATTCTGCGATCGGGCCTGCATCGGCCATGCAATTGGGCAGCCAATAGCCGTTGTATTCGACAAAGTTGCGCGTGTGCTTGGCAAAGCTTGCGTGGAAGCCGGTTTCTTTGGTCATCTTTGCCTCTGAATCTGGGGTCGCGCGGATGGCGATGGCCTTTTTGAAGGTGTTTTCGCCGCTATAGGTGCGGACGTGGATGTCGGTGGGGTTCCAGCCGTTGGCGGCGGTGGTGTCGTCGGGGCAGGCGCTGGAGACACAGACGATATCGGTGAGCGCGCGCAGCAACACATAGTCACCGGGGCGGGACCAGGGCTCGTCGGTGTACATGACGCCGTGGTCGTCGATGCCGGTGTTGAAGAAGAAGTTGATCGCCATCCAGCCGGGACGCGGCGAGACGTTGAATTGCGCCAGTGCGGTGTTGAAATTGTCCGAGCAGTTGGGGTGCCCCGGATAGCCGATGTCGTCGTAGTATTTCGCTGCACAGGCCATCGCAAAGGCGTCGTGACGGCCGCAGGTATCCTGCACCACCTCAACCAGCGGCACGAGTTCCTGATCGTAGTACTTCGCATGCAGCCCCGGCATCGGGTAGGCATGGCCCATCAGGGTGCGGGTGGTGGTCACGTCGAGCGCATGTTCGATGCCTTTATCGAGCTTGCGCGCGCTGAAACATTCGAAATCAGTGCACTGACGGCCATCCACGTCGATGATCTGGATGTAGTCACCAGCTTTGACGAAATAAGCCTCTGCCGTTTGGGTATGCACCCGAATGTCGGCCAGCGGATCGGCCAGGGGATCAGGCAGTTCAAACCGCACATGCGGCTTGAGCTTGCTGCGTTGGATCATCACGGTCAGGGGCGTTGCGGTATCCTGCGCCTCGAGGTCCATGATGCCACCGGGGGCGGCGATGATGACCACACCATCACGGGTGGCGCGAAAGCTTTCCTCTGTCTTGGCGGGGGTCGTCGCCTCAAAAAGGTGGATGGCATCGGGGGAGGCAAGATCGATGTTCCGGGCCTCTATCCCCATGCGCAGACCCTGCAATGCGCCGTCAGAGCCGCTCAGGAGCGCCTGTAGGCCCGTTGCGGGGCCCCGCCCTGCCCCACCCATCAAAGCGGCCTCTACGGCGCCCTGTGCGTCCGCTGCGATGATCTCGCACCGCTGACCACCTTCGGTATTGATGACCGTCAGGCTGTCGCCCGTCGCCACTGGGATCAGAATGGCACCCGCGCCGGGCACCTCGTAGCGTTCGGTTCCGGGCGGCAAGGAGAAGACGGCGGGTTGAATGATCTTGCTGGGTTTCGGAGGCCCGGCGGGGACATTGGGATAGTGATCCAGCATGGCGACCCTCCTTCAACGATGTTGCATCAGCGGAATAATTATTGAATGGTAAGAATAAATGCGCGGTCCGTCCACAAGAAAGAACCGCGCCTTTTCCGCAAGCTAAAGCCAGCCTGCCGCGATCTGCCGTTCATGTGCAACCTTGGCGTTGCGCATCAACATGGCAACGGTCACAGGACCGACACCGCCCGGGACCGGTGTGATCCAGCCCGCGAGTTCCTTCACCGCATCCGTGTCAACGTCGCCGACGATCTTGATGCCCTCTTCAGCCTCGATCTGGTTGATGCCGATGTCGATCACCGCAGCGCCGGGTTTGATCATATCCGGACCGATCAGATGCGCCTTGCCAACGGCCACAACAACAACGTCGGCCCGGCGCGAATGCATCGCAACAGAACGGGTCATGTGATGGCAGACGGTGACGGTGCAGCCTTCGGCCATGAGCATCATTGCGGCGGGTTTGCCGACAATCTCTGAATGGCCGATCATCACCACTTCGAGCCCTTGCATCGGCAGGCCGGTTTCCCGGATCAATTCGACACTTGCAGCCGCCGTACAGGGGGCAAGGGCCACGTCGGAATAAACGATGTTGCCGATGGAGGCGGGGTTCATTCCCTCGACGTCCTTGAGTGGATGGATGGCCGATTGCAATGACCGGACATTGATGTGATCCGGCACCGGGCGCTGTAGGATGATGCCAAGAATATCGGGCGCATCGTTCATCGCCAAAATGCGCGCCTTGCAGTCATCTTGCGTGATGTCAGCCGGCCAGACTTCTTGCGTGAAAGGCAACCCGGCTGCTTCGGCACCACGGGCCTGATTGCGGACGTAAACGGCGGCCGCTGGCGTGTCGCCGATCAGGATCGAGACAAGCCGCGGCATGTCGGGATGGCGGTCGGTATATTGCCGCACTTCTGCGATGATCCGGGTCTTGACCGCGACCCCGTTGAGCAACCGATTGTCCTGCATCTGACCCTCCTGCGATGAGGCTACAAGACGCCGAAACCCGAAGGTGACGCAACGGGTGAGCGCGACAGGACACGCGGCATTTGCGGCAAAGTTAACGGCCCCCGAACGGTGAAAAGCCGAATGCACAACCAATACACAATCCGTACACAACCCATGCGGATGAGATCCCTAATTTGCGTTAGGAAACGCAGCGGACGGTCAAAAAGGGCCGTTTCACCGCGTTTGTCGGGCAATTTCAGATTAAGCATTTGTTTTGTAACGTATTTTTTGGTTGTCAGCTGACAAATCGCCCCATTCGCGGGTCTTTTGCAGCAGGGGACCCGGATCAAAGCCCCCTGCCCCGCAATTTCGCGCGAGGTGACGCAGGTATCCGCCCGGATTGCTGTAGCGGTCCAGACTTTCAACGATGCATGCCACGCTGATTGCGGCGGCGACAGGCCCCATGCGCTGCGAGGCCTCTGCCCAGACCGGAGGGTCAATGCCGATCATCTGGGACAAACGGCTGGCAACGCGGTGCAAGTCTGACCAGTTGCGCAGAGGTTGTGGGAAAAAGAGCGTCACTTCTTTGCAGGTATCCAGCACCTCTGCCAGCGTCACGGTCGGGTTTTCTTTTTTTTGAGATCCGGTTTCGCGAGCGGGCGCGGCATCAGAGTTATATTTAAGTTTTACCTGTATGTGCCGCCCATTCTGGCTGTCACTGGCGCTCAGTTCCGGAGGAGATGGGGGCGTGATTTGGGCGCTGAGCGCGTCATGCATCGCGGTCAAAAGTGCTGCTATAGGCTTGCGGCGCAGCAGACGGCGGGCGTCTTCGGTCAGGGGTGTTGCGCCTGATTTGGCAAGCACGCGCTGGCGTAGTTCGGCCACCTCGGCCTGCAGTGCGCGCAAAGTGTCGGCCTCTGCCCTGGCATCGGCGGCGGCTGCGTTGATCTGTCCGGCCAGATGGGCCAGCGGTGAAAGGTCAAAGCCAAAGGCAACCTCTGCCCCCTGCCCCAGATTGCGGGCGTAGCGTTTGCCATTGGGGCTGTTGCGGCGGGCGATCAGTCCGAGCTGTGTCAGCCGTGCCAGATGGCGGCGCAATGTGCTTTCGGGCATGCCGTTCAGCCGATGCGACAGCGTGGCATTGGAGGGAAAAACCGTGTTGCCGCGCCGGTCGGTGCCGATCACGCGGCCCGGTAGAAAACTGACCAGTGATTTGAGCACGCCAAGGGTTGTGTGCGACACCTCAAACCGTTCAGCGGCGGTGGTCAGCTGGCCGACGATCTGCCATTTGTCGCAGAGGGTGTCATCGGGCGACGGCTGACAAGCGGATACCGGCCGCCCAAACGCTGTTTGGGACGTGTGTTTCATGTGATTTCACGACAGACAACAGATCCCCGGCCCTGCACCGCAATGCAGAGTTGACAGAGGAGTCACCGTGCGGGTATTTCTCGAGGTGCTAGAACGAGAATGGCCTTCGAGGGTAACGCCCTTGGGGGCTTTTCTTTTTGGTGTTGTCCCTGCTCGCGTGCCTCCTTTAGTTGGTTTCGGGGTCTTCGGATCGCGTGGCCAGCCAGCGATCATGAAGCTCTTGCAAAGCGGTGTCGGCGTTCTGGGCCAGCCATTGGTCAAACCCGTCCGCGCTGCGCGCCTGAATGGTCAGGGTGACGCCCTTGGCGGTTTGGCGGATGTCGCCGATCACCTGACCGTCAGGGCGATGCAGGGGCATGGGCCGTGGTGTGGTGGCCTTGGGCGCGGCGCGGCTGGCGCGGGCGAACACAGCCTCGAACCGTTGGTCTGACGTCCCGGTGAGCGCCTCTGGCGTCTTGAGAAAGGCGTTGACCCGGCTGCGGGCGGCCTTGTCATCGAGCATCTTGGCCAGCGCCAGCCAGCGGTCACGGCCGATGCCGGGGGCGGCGCCGATCTGGCGCAGCATCGGCAGGGGAAAGGCCTGCCCCACTTTCAGCATCCGCGAGACCATGGGCTGGTCGATGGAGAGGGCGGCGGCGATCGTGTCGCGGTCGTAGTCCGTCGCGGCAAGCTGGGCTGCAAAGGAGGCTTTTTCGATAAAGCTGAGGTCCTGGCGGGCGGTGTTTTCCTGACCCTGCGCCAACACCAGAGCGTGATCGTCGAGCTGGCGGATCATCGCCTTGACCGGCTGGCCAAGGTCACGCAGAGCGGCCAGACGGCGGCGACCATAGACGATTTCATAGCGACCGGGCTGTTCGGGGTGGGGCCGCAGCAGGACAGGGACCTGCTGGCCATAGGTCTTGAGGCTGTCGCGAAGCTGGGCAAGCGCGGCCTTGTCGTGGTCAAGACGGTCCTCGACCCCGGCATCGTCAATCAATGCGGCGTCGATGTCCTGCACCGCGCTTTCCTGAAGCTTGGACAGCGAGGATTGCAGCGCGCCGACGGCACCACGGGGGGCGGGTTTGTCAGCCGTCCGCGGGCGGCGGGTCTGCCCGATATCACCTGACAGGATGCCTTTGCGTGCCATCTCAGCGCCCCCATGCCTGTTGGAGAAGGGTTTCGACCTCTTCATTCACCTGATTGAGCGAATCCATCGCGCGGTCATAGGTGGCGCGGTGGAATTGGCCACGCTCGACCTCGTAAATGGTTTGCTGGGTCAGCCCAGCGTCGGAAATCGCGGTGGATTTCAGCATCGGGGCGACCATGACCTCATCCCCGAACAATTGCCGCAGGAAGGCCACGACCTGCTGTTGCGGGCCGTCGTTGGGCTCATAGCGGTTGATGAGGAAGCGCAGGAAGTCGAATTCCATGTTTGCGCCTGCGTTAGATACGACATCGAGGAGATCGGCGCTCATTTGCAGGAACTGCGACATGGAGGCCACGTCGAGCATATTAGGCACGATGGTGATGAAGACACCGGTGGAAGCACAAAGCGCGGCCATGGTCAGATAGCCGAGCTGCGGGGGGCAATCGAAGATAATGACGTCGTAGTTGGCCTCTACCTCCTGCAGGGCGGCGGCCATGCGGGCGTAAAAAGGCGGCTGAATGTTGCTGCGCAGGGCTTGAGGGGTTTCATGCTCGAATTCCTGCAGCAAGAGCCCGCCGGGGGCGAGGTCAATCCCGGTGAAAAAGGTCTTTTGCACGATGGCCGAGAAGGGCAGGGGGTCATCATAGCGGATAGCGTCGTAGATCGTGCCGCTTTCGATGAAATCAATCTCTGGCCGGTAGCCAAAGAGGGTAGTGAGCGAGGCCTGCGGGTCGATGTCGACGCAGAGCACGCGATATCCCTTGAGCGCCAGACGGTGGGCGGTGTGGACGGCCGAGGTTGTCTTGCCGGAGCCGCCCTTGAAGTTGAGGAACGACAGCACCTGCACCTTGTCGCCAGGCTTGCGCCCGCGCTGATAGGTGCCGGGCACCTTCGCGGATTCTTCGAGGACGCCGCGGATCGCCTGGATGTCATGGGCGGAATAGAGTCTGCGTCCCCCCGAAGTAGACTCTACATCGAGCACTTTGCCATCGAAGTGAAGTTTGCGCAGAAAGCTGGTCGAAATGCCCAGATGCTCGGCCGCTTCACTGGCAGAGAACAGGCGCAGTTCCTTTTGCGCATCAGGCGAGAACACCTTGTGCATGTGAGCATCAAGGGCTGCTGCGAGGTCTTCCGCATTCTCGCGAATGCGCGTATTGATGTTCAGAAGGGATGTCATCCCGGTCCTGTCCTGCTACCGCTTTATAGTAACGCTTTATTCCGTCAGCGCCTTTGTTAGCGTTTCTAAGCGCTTGCAACCGATTCATGCAACCGATTCTTCCCGATCGCCACGCGCGGGCGGAATGCTTTGTTGAAAAAGTAAGGAATTGATGCTAAATGTAATGCGATTAGTCCAAAGGTACATCAAAATGCAGGAATCCGCGATCACAGCAAAGGGTCAGACCACCTTGCCCAAGGCGGTGCGGGTGGCATTGGGCGTCGGGCCGGGGGATCGGGTGCGGTATCTGATCGGCGAAAACGGAGAAGTGCGAATCCTGCGGGCCCGGCCCGTGGCACGATTGGCGGGCCTGCTGAAAGAAGGCCGGGCGGTCGTGACGCTGGACGAGATGGACGCGGCAATCGGTGCAGGCGCGACTGAGGAATGATCGCGCTTGATACCAATGTGGTGGTCCGGTTTCTGGTGCAGGATGACCCGGAGCAGGCACAGGCGGCCGCACAGCTTTTTGACAGCCTGACCGAAGACAACCCCGCGCTGTTGGTGCGCGAGGTGGTGATGGAAACGGTTTGGGTGCTGGAGCGGGCCTATAAAGTGGACCGCGCAGGCATCGCCACGGCGCTGGATGGCCTGCTGGAAAGCCGCGAGATCGAGATGGAGGACGCCGAGATCATCGCGCAGGCCATAGAGCGTTATCGACGCGGCGGACCGGGGTTTGCCGACCATCTGATTGCCTTGCAGGCAAAAGGGCAGGGGGCCAGCACGCTGGTCACCTTTGATGCGCGCGCGGCCAAACTGCCAGAGGCGACGCTGCTGGGTTAAGCGACCGAACGGGCGGCGTTGACCAGCGCATGATGCAGCGATCCGGCAGAAGCGCGGGGGCCAAGGATGCGGATGTGATCATCGGCGGCGCGCCGGATCACGAAACAGCCCAGCTGATGGATCATGGTGCGCTGCGCGTCACCCGCGACCATCCGCCGGATCGGCACGGCGCAAAGCAATTCGCACATATCGGGCATGGCGGCGCCGGTCACATCAAAAGCGACCCATGCGCCGGTTTGTTCGGTGACGGAAGCGGTATCGCCGAAGCGGGCCTTGAGCTGATCGGCAAGGTCCTCGTGCGTGTCGCCGGGTGCGCCGATCATCCATTGATCTGGCCCCATCCAGAATCCGGCCTCGGGGTCGTGCAACACGGCACGGCCGGGCAGGGGGGTTTCGCCCAGAAGGGCCTTGAGACCTTTGGCCACGGCCGCTTCTGACCCCAGACGCGCAGCGACGGAGGCGAGCGCCAGGCCGGGATGTTCTGCGATGGTCACGCTGCCGATGGTATCGACCTGCGGATCAGCGCCGCCAAGGGCGTGGGTGGGTAAAAGATCATGCACGGAGGCGTTCCCCCTCTGGGTCAACAAAATGGGCGCTGACGATTTCGACCTTGGTGGTGACACCCGTGAGCGGGCTGACGAGGCGCATCTGCTCGCCCACGCGGTCTGAGCCATTCTTGAGGAAACCAAGCGCTATGTGACAGCCCAAGACGGGCGAATAACAAGCCGAGGTCGCATAGCCCTGATCGTGGGCGGCATCGACGGGGCCGTTGGCGTTCATCAGATGCGCGCCTGCTGGCACCTTGTCGGCGGGGTTGACGGGCTTGATGCCCACCTGCCGCAGATCGCCATCGGCATTCAGGCCGGGGCGTTCCGACAGGGTGGAGCCGATGCTGTCCTTTTTCTTGGACACCATGCGTCCCATGCCGAGGTTTTGTGCGGTGGTGGTGCCATTGAGCTCGTTACCCGCAGCATGGCCCTTTTCGATGCGCATGACGCCGAGCGCCTCGGTGCCATAGGGGGTGATGTCGAACTCTTCCCCGGCCTGCATGATCCGGCGCATCAAAGCGTCGCCATAGGTCGTCGGCACGGCGATTTCGTAAGCCAGTTCACCCGAGAATGAGATGCGGAAGAGACGTGCGCGCAAGCCACCGCAGACGGTGATATTGGCGCAGGCCATGAAGGGGAACGCCTCGTTCGAGATGTCCTGATCGACGATTTTTTCCAGCACTTTCCGACTGTTAGGACCGGCGACGGCGTATTGGGCCCAAGCCTCTGTCGTGGAAATCAGCTGTACGTCCATGTCGGGGAAGAGGCACTGACGCACGAATTCCATGTGGCGATAGACGGGCAGGGCGTTGGCGGTGGTGGTGGTGACGACGAAATGATCCTCTGCCAGCCGGGCGGCGGTGCCGTCGTCCATGGCGATGCCGTCTTCGCGCAGCATCAACCCGTAGCGGGTCTTGCCCACGGCGAGTTTGGCAAAGCCGTTGCAGTAGATCTTGTTGAGGAAATCGGCCGCATCCGCGCCTTGCACGTCAACCTTGCCGAGCGTGGTCACGTCACAGACGCCGACCGAGCCACGGGTGGCCAGAACCTCGCGATCGACGCTTTCGCGCCAGTGGGTTTCACCGGGGCGGGGGAACCATTGGGCGCGGAGCCAATTGCCGACCTCGACAAAGACGGCACCCTGTTCTTCGGCCCATGCATGGCTGGGGGTCAGGCGCTTGGGGTGGAAGTCTTGTCCGCGATGGCGGCCACCGAAGGCGCCGATGGCGACGGGCGTGTAGGGCGGGCGGAAGATGGTGGTGCCAACCTCTGGGATCGCTTTACCGGCGAGTTCGGCCATGATCGCAAGGCCGCCCATGTTGGAGGTCTTGCCCTGATCGGTGGCCATGCCAAGGGTGGTGTAGCGCTTGAGGTGTTCGACCGAGCGGAACCCTTCCTGATGGCTGAGTTTGACGTCCTTGACGGTCACGTCGTTCTGCTGATCGAGCCAGGCGCGAATGCAGCCTTCGACGTACCAGAAGGGGGTGACGTTGACGGGAGCATCTTCGGTGTCGGGCAGGGCGGGCAGGCGACCCTTGAGGCCAAGGGCGGCTTTTGCGGCCTGCGCGCCGCCGCGCAGGGCACCGGCGGTGGACATGTCGCCCGCCGCAGCCCCTGAAACGGTCATCCCGGCGGGAAGGTTTTCACCGGGGACAAAGGCGGCGAGCGCGTCGTTCCATGTGGGGCGTCCCCGCTGGTGGCAGGTGAGGTGCACGTTGGGATTCCAGCCGCCCGAAAGACCCAGCGCGCCGCATTCCAGCGTGCGGGTGGTGCCGTCGGCCATGCGCACCTCGGCAAAGGTCAGGCCAAGGCGACCCTTGGTGTCGATGACCTGCGCGCCGGGCAGCACCTCATAATCGGTATTGCGGGGGGCATCGGGGCGGGTATCGACCACGGCGCTGATCTTGAGGCCCTTGGCATGAAGATCAGCGGCGGTGCGGTGCCCGTCGTCGTTGTTGGTGAAGATCGCAACGCGGCGGTCGACGGCGACGCCAAAGCGGTTGGCGTAGGTGCGCAAGGCGCTGCCCAGCATCACACCGGGGCGGTCGTTGTTGTCAAACGCGATGGGGCGTTCGAGCGCGCCCGCGGCGAGTACCGTCTTTTGGGTGTAGATCCGCCAGAGGATCTGGCGCGGTTTGCCATCATCAGGGGTGTGCACGTGGTCGCTGACCCGTTCGACAGCACCATAGATGCCATGGTCAAAGGCCCCGATGACGGTGGTGCGCGGCATAAGGCGGACGTTGGGCAGGGTGGCCAGTTCAGCAACGGCAGCGGCGGCCCAATCGGCCCCGGTGTCGTCGCCAATGGTGAGCGTTTCGCTGTTGAGCCGTCCGCCCATGCGGAAATCTTCGTCGGCAAGGATCACATCGGCGCCGCTGCGCCCGGCGGTGAGCGCGGCCATGAGGCCAGCGGGCCCTGCGCCGATAATTAGGAGGTCACAGTGCAGGAACCCCTTGTCATAGACATCGGGGTCATCCTTGAGCGACAGCGAACCGAGGCCTGCGGCACGGCGGATGATCGGCTCGTACAGCTTTTCCCAAAGGGGCGCGGGCCACATGAAGGTTTTGTAGTAAAACCCGGCGGTCAGAAAGGTCGAAAGGCGGTCGTTGATTGCCAGTAGGTCGAATTTCAGTGAGCCCATGCGGTTCTGGCTATGGGCCAGCAGGCCATCGAAGAGTTCGGCGGTGGTGGCGCGGGTGTTGGGCTCTTTCCGGGCGCCGCCCCGCAGTTCAACGAGGGCGTTGGGTTCTTCTGACCCGGCGGTCAGGGGACCACGCGGGCGGTGGTATTTGAACGATCGGCCCATGAGGCGCACGCCATTGGCCAAAAGTGCCGAGGCCAGCGTGTCGCCGGGGTGGCCGGTGTAGGATTTGCCATCAAAGCTGAAACGCAGGGTCTTGGCGCGGTCGATCTGACCGCCTGCGATGCGGTTGTCTTTGGTCATTTGCTGCGCCCCCGTGCGCGGGCCACATCGCGGGCGAGTTCGACGGATTTAATCTCGTGTGTGACGGTGTTGCGAGTTACGACCAGCCAAGAGCGGTCGCCTGCTTCGTGAAACCAAAGCTCGCGGTGCCAGCCAGCGGGGTTGTCACGCAGATAGCCGTATTCATAGAAATCCTGTGCGGCCGTTTCAGACTGCCAGTCGGGGCGGTCGATCAGGGCGGCGTCACCGAGATAGGTGAATTCGGCAGAATCGCGGGGTCCAAGGAGGGGGTGATTGATAATCATCGTGCGCGCCTCAATGCAGGTTGGGCTGATTGCCCATCCCTTTTTCGTCGATCATCAGGCCCTTCTGGAACCGGTCAAACCGGTAGGCCGTGGCCGTGGGGTGAGGGTTGCCGGTGGCCAGCAGGTGCGCATAGGCGAAGCCTGACGCGGGCGTGGCCTTGAAGCCGCCGTAGCACCAGCCACCGTTGAAATAGAGCCCGTCAATATGGGTCTGGTCGATGATCGGCGAGCCGTCCATCGACATGTCCATGATGCCGCCCCACATCCGCAGAAGCCGCGCGCGTCCAAGCATGGGGAAAATCGCCATCGCGCCTTCGCAGACATCTTCAACCACCGGCAGGTTGCCGCGTTGGGCGTAGGAGTTGTAGCCGTCGAGATCGCCACCAAAGACCAGCCCGCCCTTGTCGGACTGGCTGCAATAGAAGTGACCCGCGCCAAAGGTGATGACACCGGGCAGGACGGGTTTGAGCCCTTCGGACACGAAGGCCTGCAGTACGTGGCTTTCGATCGGCAGGCGCATCCCGGCCTTGGCCATCAGGCGGCCCGAGTTGCCTGCGACCGCACAGCCGACCTTGCCCGCACCGATGAACCCGCGCGAGGTCTCGACCCCGACGCAACGCCCGCCCTCCATGCGGAAGCCGGTGACCTCGCAGTTCTGGATAATATCGACGCCGCGGCTATCGGCACCACGCGCATAGCCCCAGGCGACCGCGTCGTGACGCACCGTGCCGCCACGATGCTGCGCCAGACCGCCCTTGATCGGGAAGCGGGCGTCGTGAGTATTGAGGAACGGATAGCGCTTTTTGATCTCTTCGGTGGTGAGCATGTTGGCGTCAGCGCCATTGAGGATCATCGCGTTGCCGCGCCGGACAAAGGCGTCGCGTTGCGGGTCGGAATGAATGAGGTTGAGGATGCCACGCTGGCTAACCATGGCGTTGTAGTTAAAGTCCTGCTCTAACCCTTCCCACAGCTTGAGCGAGAATTCGTAGAAGGGTTCATTGCCATCAAGCAGATAGTTCGAGCGGATGATCGTGGTGTTGCGCCCGACGTTGCCGCCACCAATCCAGCCTTTTTCGATGACCGCGACTTTATGCTGCCCAAATTCCTTGGCGAGATAATATGCGGTCGCCAGCCCGTGCCCACCGCCGCCGATGATCACGATATCGTAATGCGACGCCGGGTCGGGATCACGCCATGCCGGTGTCCAACCCTTGTGGCCTGTCAAAGCCTCTTTGATGACGCGAAAGCCTGAATATCGCATACGATTCCCCTTTGCCCCACTCTGATAAGCTGGCGGTTCAAATGTCCTTGCGAAACCGGACACGGAAGTCTGCGTTCGCGACATCGCACAAGATTTGAGCAAGGCGCTTTCGGTACTCACAAGAAAAAAACTTGATTGGCAGGAAAATCCTGCCACACTCACACTTGGTTTGAGGGGATAGGGACGTTGGCGCAGACCTGTGCACATCCATTCCCGGCAATGGCCAAACAAAGACCGAGGAATTTCGGCTTAAATTTCAGGGGAGTATGAAATGAAGAAACTAACCACAGCGCTGACAGCAGGTGTCCTGGCATCCCTGCCACTGGCATCGTTTGCCGACAGTGACGACCCGATTGTGATTCCAATTCACAACTGGTCTAGCCAAATCGTGATGTCGAACGTCGTCGGACAGATCTTTGAAGAGATGGATCTGAACGTCGAATACGTCACAACCGACAGTCAGGCCGTTTATGAATCGGTCCGTCTGGGTGACGTGACGCTTGAGCTGGAAGTCTGGGAAGGTGCCTTTGGCGCGTCGTTCCGTGCGGCCATGGAAAAAGGCGGGATTGTTGACGTTGGCGACCATGACGCGGTGACCCGCGAAGACTGGTGGTATCCGATGTGGACCAAGGACGCATGCCCCGGCCTGCCGTCCTGGGAAGCACTGAACGATTGTGCAGCGCTTTTCGCAACAGCAGAGACAGGCGACAAAGGTCGTTATCTTGACGGTCCGGTCGACTGGCTGAAGCACGGTCAGGAACGTGTTGCCGCACTTGGCATGGACTTTGTCGTGGTGAACGCAGGTTCTGCCGCAGCCCTGTGGGCTGAGATCGGTGCCGCAGAGGCCGACAAGCGCCCCGTGGTGGTGTTCAACTGGACGCCGAACTTTGCCGAAGCCGTGTGGCCCGGTGAGTTCGTCGAATTCCCCGCTTGGGAAGATGGTTGCGACAAGGACCCGGCCGTAGGCCCGAACCCTGACGCACTATATGACTGTGGCAACCCGGCAACCGGCTATCTGAAGAAAGCCGCATGGGAAGGCATGGAAGAGAAGTGGCCAGATGCTTACGCCGTGCTGGAAAAGATCAGCTTTACCAACCCGCAGATCGCGGAAATGGCGAAACTGGTCGACGTGGACGAGCTTGAGCCGGAAGAGGCTGCAGCCGCTTGGTTGGAAGACAATGGCGACGTCTGGCAGAGCTGGCTGAACTAAACCACGCCACAAAGTTCTAAATTTGCCCCGTCCGGCCTTGTCGGGCGGGGACCTTTATCAATAGGCTTCTGTTTATGACCTCTGACGCACCAGTCATCTCTTGCAAGAACGCGTGGAAAATTTTCGGGGCTGATCCCGAAGGATTCCTGAAGACCATGCCGGAAGGCATGAGTTTCGAAGACATCCGGCAGGCGGGATATATCGCAGGCGTCAAGGATGTGAGCATGGACGTCCACAAGGGCGAGATGCTGGTGATCATGGGCCTGTCAGGATCCGGCAAGTCGACGCTGGTGCGCTGTTTCTCGCGTCTGCACGACATTACGGGTGGCGTGATCGAGGTCGACGGGCAGGACATCATGAAGATGTCCGAGAATGAATTGATTGAAATGCGCCGGTCCAAGATGGGCATGGTGTTCCAGTCTTTTGGTCTGCTGCCCCACCGCACGGTGCTGGACAACGTGGCCTTTCCGCTGGAGATGCGGGGACAGGACAAACACACCCGCCGCGCCCGCGCGCTGGAAGTGGTGAAGCTGGTCGGGCTTGAGGGCCGGGAGGATTATTTCCCGCGTGAGCTGTCAGGCGGACAGCAGCAGCGGGTGGGCATTGCCCGGAGCCTTGCGATTGAGCCCGACATCTGGTTTCTGGATGAGCCGTTCAGCGCATTGGACCCGCTGATCCGCAAAGAGATGCAGGACGAGTTCCTGCGGTTGCAGCAGATGCTGAACAAGACGATTGTCTTTATTACGCATGACTTTGACGAGGCGCTGCGACTGGCCGACCGCATCGCGATCATGAAGGACGGCGCAGTCGAGCAATGCGACACACCCGATCAGATCGTGCTCAACCCGGCCACCGAATATGTCCGCAAGTTCACCGAAGATATCGACAAGTCACATGTCGTTCACGCCTCTGTCCTTGCACAGGCCGGGGCCACGGGTGAAGGCGACCCGGTGGATGCAAACCAGACGGTGCATGCGATGGCACGGCTGCTTGTCAATGACGGGCGCGAGATGATCCCGGTCGCGCGGGACAATGCTGTGATCGGGGCGATGAACCGACAGGCCGCGCTGGATATTCTGCTGGGGCAGGACTGATGGTCGCGGCGACCACTGACCCGCAGACCGCCGCACCGGCGCTGCCCCGCAAGAAAGTGGCGCTGGGGTTTGTGGCACTTGCGGTTGTGCTGACCATCGCCCGGTATACCGGGTTGCTGCCCGAGTGGTTGCACCGCCTGCCAGAGACCGTGATCCCGCCCTTTGCCACATGGCTTGATGCGTTCTTTGAGTTCATCAAGGGCGATATTGAATCGGGCCGTTGGGGGCTTGTGCATATCACGCGCTGGTTTGCAGAAGGGCCGCTGGAGTTCATGCTGAACGCCTCGGCCAACCTGCTGGAGGGCAAGCGGCGCTGGCCTTATCTGGGTCCGATCCCATGGTCGGCGATTGCCGCTGTGGTGGCTATTCTGGGCTATGCTCTGGGTGGTTGGCGCATGGCGCTTTTGGCTGGGGGCACGATGGTCTGGACCGCGCTGATCGGTCAGTGGAACATCGCGATGCAAACGATGTCGGTGTTGGTTGTCGCAGCACCGCTGGCCTTTGCCATTGGCCTGTCGCTGGGGATCGCGGCATGGAAATTCCGCTGGGTCGACGTGATGATCAAGCCGATCCTGTCGGTGCTGCAGACGCTGCCCTTTTTCACCTATCTGCTGCCAGCGGTGATCTTTTTCAAAGTGGGGCCAACGGCGGGCGCGATTGCCACAACGATCTATGCCATTCCGCCCATGGTTCTGATGACGACGCTGGGTCTGCAAAAGGTCAGCCCCGAGGTTGTCGAAGCGGGCAAGATGTCGGGCTGCACACGGTTTCAGATGTTGCGGCATGTCTATATCCCCTCTGCCCGGACCGAGATTCTGGTGGGCGTCAATCAGGTCATCATGTTGTGTCTGGCGATGGTGGTTCTGACCGCCTTTATCGGGATGCCGGGGCTGGGGGCAAAGCTGTTGTCCAACATGGGCAGTTTCAAGCTGGGCAATTCATTCGAGATCGGAGTCACGATCGTGTTGCTGGCCGTCACGCTGGACCGGTTGTCGAAGGCCTGGGTTGTCAAACAGCCCGAGCATTTCGAGAAGGGCACTCCGTGGTGGAAGCGCAACCTGATGCTGGTGCTGGCGGTGGTGTCTTTCGTGGTGTTCATCGCTGTCTCGCAGCTTTGGCCCATTCTGGCAGAGGTCGGGCGGCGCGAGAACTTTAGCCAGGGGCGCGAGATTGACGGACTGATCAAGGGATTTCTGGCAATTGACGCGGTGCAGGCCGTGACCGGGTGGATGCGCGCCTTTGTGAACGTGCAGATCCTGATCCCGTTCCGCAACTTTATGCTGTCACTGCCGACACCTGCGCTGATCCTGCTGGTCACGGCCTTTGCGCTGGCATTGGCGGGCCGCAAGCAGGCGATCTATGCGGCGGTCTTTTTCTCACTCGTGGCGCTGTCGGGTTGGTGGGATCGGGCCGTGATCACGCTATATTCGGTGATTTCGGCTGTGGCCCTGGCCGCGCTTTTCTCGTTGCCTTTGGGCATTGTGGCCGCGCGGTCCGAAAAGTGGTCACACCGGGTGCTGCTGGCGTGTGACACGGCGCAGACCTTTCCCAGCTTCATCTATCTGATCCCGGCGATCATGCTGTTTGGTATCACCGATATCGCGGTCATCTTCTCGATCCTGATTTTCACCATGGTGCCGCTGACGCGCTACACGATTGAGGGCTTGCGCACAGTGCCGCCCGAGATGACAGAGGCCGCTGACATGTCGGGGGCGACGCGGATGCAGAAGCTGGTGAACGTGCAATTGCCGCTGGCGTTGCCAACCATGGCGGTGGGTTTCAATCAGGCCATTATGTTTGCGTTCTTCATGGTCATTATCGCGGCCTTTATCGGCACGCAGGACCTTGGGCAGGAATTGCAGCGGACGCTGGCGGGCACCGATCTGGGCAAGAACTTTGTGCTGGGTATCTGTGTGTCGCTGATGGCGCTGACCTTTGACCTGACCATTCTGAAATGGGCATCTGACAAAAAGCGCGCCTTGGGGTTAAGCTGAGCCGACGACCACAGGCGGTCGGCGCATCGCCGGTTCGGAGACCCGGATTGACGGAATTTGACGACATCCCCGTGCTTGACCTTGCCCCGCTGATGGCTGGTGAGGATACGCATGCGCTGTCACGCGCCTTTGCAGAGGCCTATGGCAAAACCGGCTTTGGCTATGTGGTGAACCACGGTGTCGATCCCAAGTTGCGCGCTGCGATCTTTGATGCGGCAAAGCGGTTTCACGCCCTGCCTAACGCCGCAAAGCAGGACATTGCACTGAACACCTGTCATCGTGGCTATATTGCGATCAACACCTCAACGGACGTCAATACCGACCTTGCCGAGGTGACAAAGCCGAACCAGTCAGCATCGTTCATGATGATGCGAGAGGATGCTGCAGCGGACCCGGATGTTTATCTGTCGGGTCCAAATCAGTGGCCCGCGCTGGCCGGTTTTCAAGAGGCCTGCACATCCTATGCCGCCGCAATGTCGGATCTGGGGCAAAGGTTGATGGGTCTGGCGCTGGAGGCGATCGGGGTCACGGATCGGTCGATCCTGCAGGCGTTTGAACCACCGACGATCTGGCTGCGCCTGCTGCATTACCCGCCGCAGCCGCCGCAATCGCCGGATGATCTTTACGGCTCTGCCCCGCACCGCGATTTTGGTTGCCTGACCATTCTGGCGCAGGATGATGTTGGCGGGCTGCAGGTCCAGACACCAGCGGGCCACTGGGTGGATGCGCCACCGACGCCGGGGGCCTTTGTCGTCAATGTGGGGGATATGTTGCACCGGATGTCCAATGGCAGGCTTTTGTCGACGCCGCACCGGGTCATCAACGCGACAGGCCGGGCGCGTTATTCCGTGCCGTTTTTCTACGATCCGCACGTCTCGACCGAGATTGCGCCACTGCCGGGCACCGGCGCCGCGATCTTTCCGCCGCTGAATTTTGGCGCGTTCCTGAAGGGCGAGTTGGAGGCCAGCTATGATGCCCATCAGAGCGAGATGACGGAAGATTGAGCGACCGGGTCAGGCCCCGAGGGCAACGCCCTGCGCCATCGCCCGCAAGTGGCGCATGTCGGTGCCGCAGCATCCACCAATGATCCGCATCGCAGGGAAATCCCGGACAATCTGTGCGATTTCTTCGCCGAGCTGCCGGGGGTCGCCTTCATCAAGGGTTTCCGCCTCGTCCAGTTCCGCATGCGAGCAGCGAGAGGCGTTGGCGACAAGGCCCAGCACCCGATCCTGCCCGTTCAGCGCATCTGCGAAATGGGTCGGATGGGCGCAGTTGACCATGTAGAACAACGCGGTTGAGCCGGTCAGGTCGTCAATCTGGCTGACCGCGTCGCCCAGCGGGGTGCCATCTGCCAGACAGCCTTCGGTTTCAACCACAAGCGACATGATGATCGGCAAATCCAGATCGTGCGCGGCGAGGCAGCAGCCCGCCGCTTCGCTGATGCGGTTGAAGGTGTAGGCGGTGACAAGATCGACGGTTGTCTCCTTCAGGACGGTCAATTGCGCGCTGTGGTAGGCTTTCGCCTCGGCCACGGGCATTGGCGGGATATCGGCATAGGGGTCATACCGCGGACCGATGCAGGCCGAGACGAGGATATCATCGCGCCCTGCGGATTGCCGGACCTCTTCCATCAGCGCGACGGCATCGCGATTGACCGCTGCAAGGTGCTGCGGGTCATAGCCCAGAGGTGCAGCACGGTCCGCATTGGCCATCCATGTGGGCGCATCCAGAATGCAGCCCGCCTGCATCTGGCCCGCAAGATCAGCGAGCGCTTGCATCTGGCTGGCCAGAACGGCGCGGGTCCCGGGCTGTTCAAGCAGAGGAAAAGAGGCAAAGCCCGGCAGGTCGATGCCGTGGTTAAAGATCAGGTCGGTGCCCGTTCCGGCATAGACAAGAAACCGTTTGTCGCTTTCATGCGGAAGTTGCCGTGCCATCGCGGTGCGCCTTTCCCTGTTCCACGTCGCAGGCAGAGTATAGCGGTTCTCCGATCAGGTCATAAGTCTTGTTTGTCGCGCGACTAGGACCACCCCGCGGGATCGTTTTTGGATCGGTCAAATTCTGCTGTGCCGACACGGTGTCATTTGACAACCTGCCGTTGAAGGGTCACCCTTGCCGTCGTGTGGAAACGACTGATTTGAAGCAGGAATATTAGCATGAACGCTCCGTTCAAACAGGACGCGCGTATGGGACGGCTGAGCACTGTTCTGGGCGAAAATATCTTGAACGTGCTGCGCTTTGAAGGCAGCGAACACGTCAATGACCTGTTCAGTTACCGCGTTGAGGCGCTGGCCAAGGATGACGATGTCGATCTGGAGGCGCTGATCGGGACCCACGCAACGGTCTGTCTGAAAAGCTTCGATCATGCCGAGACGCCTTTTGACGGTATTGTCACCACCGCGCAATTGCTGGGGCCGGGGGCGGGCGGCTACCGCTATGAGTTGATCCTGAAGCCATGGTTCTGGCTATTGGGGCGGCGGCGCAAGCAGCAGATTTATCACCAGATGACGGTGGTCGAAATCCTGGGCGAGGTTTTCGCGCCATACAGCGGATTGGGTGAACCGGCGGTTGATGATCGGTTGACCGGCGATTACCCGACGCTGGAATACACCGTTCAGTACCGCGAGAGCGATCTGGATTTCGCGACCCGGATGATGGAGCGTTTCGGGATCAGCTATCATTTCCGCCATGATGAGGGGTCGCACACGCTGGTGCTGACCGACAACATCAGCGCCCATGACGATCTGCCCGGAGGATCACGCAAGTTCATCAGCACGGCGGATGGCCATCGCGCCGATGAAGAGCATTTTTGGCAGATGCGTCCGGCGCGGCGGATGACAACCGGGGCGATCCGGTTGACGGATTACAATTTCAAAACGCCCACCGCGGCGATGGAAACCGACCGGACCGGTGATGCGGCCTATGCCGAGGGTCAGATCGAAAGCTACGATTATCCCGGCGATTATCTGGATCAGGCCACCGGTAAAAAGGTGGCCCGGATGCGGGTGGATCAGGAACGCGGGCAGGACCCGCGCCATGATGCGGTCGGCGACTGCGCCACTTTACGCGCCGGGCAGACCCTGAAGGTGACAGGCGACAAGGTGCAGGGCGTGGATAAGGCGCTGTGTCTGCGGGTGCATCACAGCCACTCTGCCGGCGGGTATGGCAGCGATCCGTCACAGGGTCCGTCCTACGAGGGGCGCTACCTTTTCATGCCGCAGGCCACACCGTTGCGGCCCGAACGCAAGACGCCGCGCGCCATCGTGCAGGGGCCGCAAACGGCCACGGTCGTGGGTGATGGTGAGATCGACTGCGATGAATACGGGCGGATTCTGGTGCATTTTCACTGGGACCTCGACAAGCGCTATTCGATGCGCTGCCGGGTCAGCCAGAACTGGGCCAGCAAGGGCTGGGGCGGCATGGTCATTCCGCGGATCGGCATGGAGGTTGTGGTCGAATTCCTTGAAGGCGACCCGGACAAGCCGCTGGTGACGGGGTGCGTTTACAATGGCAAGAATGATCCGCCCTATGCCTTGCCCACCCACAAGACCAAGAGCGTGTTCCGTTCTGACACCCACAAAGGCACGGGGTTCAACGAATTCACCTTTGAGGACGAAAATGGCCGCGAAAAGATCTATCTGCACGGCCAGAAAGATCACGAGATCCACATCGAGAACGACCGCACCAAGCGGGTTGATCGCAATCAGATCGAAAGTGTCGGGCGCAACAAGAATATCGACGTCGGCAACAACCACCACGAGGTGATCGGCGGCAACATGACGCTGATGGTGGGGCCCAACAAGCTGCAAAGCTTTGTGCTGGGCAAGTTCAAGGCGCTGACAAGCACGCTGGGCGACATCACCAGCAAGCTGGGCCTGCCTGATGCCTTTAACATGGGCGAGGGCAATCTGGTGATCGGCGTGGCCAAGAACAAGGCCGAAACGGTCATGGTCAGTTCGTCCGAGATCGTGGGCGGCGCCAAGACCCTTGCGGTTGGCGGCGGCTATCAGGTCTCTGTCGCGGGGCTGAAGAATGAAAGCGTGTTGCTGGGGTCTTATGAAGAGATCGGCCAGAACAAGGTTGTGGTGGCAGGCAAGCGGATGGAGTTCGTGTGCGGCAAATCCAAGATCCAGTTGAATGAGAATGGCGACATCATCATCGAGGGGGTGAACATCAAGGCCTCCGGCTCTTCGACGGTTGATATCGACGGCGGCAAGGTGGACATCAACTAATGAGCTTTCGCAAGGGAACATTCGGCAAGCAGGAACCGGAACGCAAAGCGCTGCGCGAAAAGACGCGCAAGGCGTTCTTTGCCGATCTGGGCGTTAAGCCGACCGAAAATGTGCTGGGCAATGATGTTGACCTGAAAATCATGGCGCAAAAGCGTGCGGATATGATGGCAACGGCGCGGGCGGTCCACGAGGACGATACCGCAGCGCTGGACATGATGGAGGCGGCGATTGGGCAGTTGGGCTTTGGCCTTGTGCCACCGCCGCCCGGGCGCAGGACCGCGCCCAACCTCAAGGCGTTGAGCGTGATGAACATGCGCAACTTTTTCTACACCTACCGAGGCTAGAAATGGGGTACGCGGAAGAGGCTTTTCTGTCCCCCGATCAGTTGCCCGGCGACACCTTTGCCGATCAGGCAACGGAAGTGTCGGAATATGCGCAAGAGGCGATGAACCGGGTCGCGGCGCAGTATCGCTTTGCCGGGTTGGTGGCGGGGATCAAGGGCCCCAACGACACCGATGATGATGTGGATGCCGCACGCGAGGCGGTGCTGACCGCCCTTGCCGATTTCCTGAACCCCGAGACCGGGCCGCTGCGGCAAGAGATTGACCGCTTGCACACGCAGTTGCGGGCCGAGCAGGACGCGATCCGCCAGCAAATGCTGGACGAGGGTGTTGACGGCTATTCCTTTGGCTTGGTCGACGATATTTTCCCGCGCGGTCACCCGACCGATCAGGCCCCCGGCATGATGGATTACATGGGGCAGGGCGGGCGCGACGCGGCCTTTGATGATGCGATGCACCGGCATGGGCTGGGCGCGGCACTGCGCCAGCGGATGACAGCGGCGCGCGATACGGCCAATCAGATTGCCGCGCTGGAAACCCAGCGTCGCGCGCAGGCCGCGGCCGAGTTCCGCGCGTTCTGGTCGGGCATCTGGAGCAAGGCCAAGGATTACTACAACGACAAGATGGCGCTGGTGGCCGAGGGCAAATATCTGGTCGCCGCAGGAAAGATTGTCGTCGACGGCGTCGAAGTCTTTCATGTCGAGATCGTGGTGGCCATCATCACCGCCGCCGTAATTGCCGCCACAGGTGGCGTCACCGTCGCGATGGCCCCGATCATCGCCAGCGCAGTGGCGGCAGCGATCCGGGTGTTCAAGACAGGGGCAGGGGTGCTGCGACGCTCTGCCGACAAGATGGCACATGGTCGGGCTGCAACGCTGTTCCGCGTCGAGGTGCGCAAGGTCGAAACCAGCCCCCTGAACACCCCCGTCGCGCAAGGAGATCCAATCCACAGCCATGACGTCGATGTTGCACGCGACCTGACGGATGATGAAAAGCGCGGGTTGAACGAAGAGAACCAGGGCAGCACCGAGCCCACAGATGATGCCGGTGATCCGGGGTCTGCGGCCGCAGCAAAACGGCGACAGCGCGACGCGGATTATGATGAAATCACTGCGGGGTTGACGCCGACCCAGCTGCGTTTGGCGGCAAGTGCGGGCGCGTCGCCCGCGCAAATCGCCGCGCGGACCAAATTGCGCAGTGCGTATCAGGCCAAGTTCGGCGAAAGCAATCTCAATAGCGGGATGGATCTGGACGAACCCATGAAGTTGGTACGCTACCCCCCGCCCGACAAGATTGTGACGTGGCAAAACGAACTGGCCTATCGGCCCGAAGCCGATGCAGATGGTGCAGCGGGCAGTCCCTATCCGTTTGGGAATTTCTTTGATCCCTATCCGTCACGCGGCGCCACGCCGAACGATCTTGGTATCAACTCTGTCGGGCGCGAACGGATTGAAATTGACGTCAGTGATCGGCCGGGATTGGCGTTTGAAGGCTATGGCGCAGAGATCACGGACACTTGGACCGTCAAAGGCATTGATCCAGACAGCACAACGGGTCACCGCGTCACAACTGGCGGTGTGCCCCAATGGCATGTTGCCAACACTTACAAACCGCATCCGTCAGATAGTGATGTCGCGACGATGAATTGGCGCGAATTGCCAGGCAACAAGCATTGGGTAGAAGCCGAAGAAGCCGGGCTTTTGGACTATGAAAGCTATCCCGGAAGCAATGGCCGCAATTCCTATTACATTTATGGCGACACACCCCCAGATGCAGAAGGTGCAAGATGACTCAAGACACAGAAGAACGCCCGCTTAATGATGCGGGCATTCTGGATCTGATTGCAGCGTTTGAGGTTTGGCAAAAGGGTAAGCCATCGGAATCGGACGGGCTCAACATGATGCTCGCGTTTGTGGCCGATCACATCCGGCGTGGGGTGCCAGTGGCGCAGGGCGTGATGGGGCGGTTCTGGAATGAAATGCCCGAACTGCAAGAGCGCGCAGCGACGTTTCATCCTGATGTGGGTTTTGCGCTGGAATATCTGCTGGCGGTTCTG
The DNA here is from genome assembly GCA_947493335.1 of uncultured Paracoccaceae bacterium. Lineage (GTDB taxonomy): Bacteria > Pseudomonadota > Alphaproteobacteria > Rhodobacterales > Rhodobacteraceae > CANMYO01. The sequence continues at coordinate 72,763 of CANLQO010000004.1, forward strand.
CGCGACGATCCGGCAAAGCTGGACAGTGATCCGCTGATTGATCCGGCGATTGTTGCGCTGCGATCTGTCAAACGGTTAGCGCCAAAATCAACGGAGCGGTCCGCATTTATGGGGTTGCTCAACGTCACATTTGGAATGCAGGTGGCTGAACGCACCTCCGCGCAATGGAGCGCTGCGGTCGAGAGCGATTTCAGCAATGACGTGATCGAGGTGTTGGAAACGCCAGCTGCGCGGATGATTTGCAGCGCTGGTCTGAACCTGTCGTTATATGCAAACTCAATGCAGATCGGGCGCAATGCCTGGGATGAAGGTCTTGATATCGTGATGAAAATTCAGGGTCATATGATCTCGCCCGCCTCGGTCGGGCAATTGTGCTCGCTGACGCCACCGGGCGTGCCTGCGCGGGTCGATTGGCGGTCGCAGACGTGGATGACAACGCCGGATTACAAGAACTGGCTAGAGACATCCTATCAGGACGAAGCACCGTTGCGCCCGGAGATGCGTCAACAGATGGAACAGCGGCTGCGGGGGCTGATGTGACGCCACTTGTGCTACGCCAGATCACCGAAGTGACGCCAGAGGGCGTGCCGGTCCTGGATGGCGAGAACCGGAAGGTGATTGCGGTGCAAAGGTTCACGGCCGCCCATGTCGGCCATCAGGCCGTGTGCCAGCCGGTCAGCAGCGAAGAAGACGCGGTGCTGGCGCTGGGGGTGATTGACACAGCCGATGCAGGACAGGGGGGTGACGCCCCTGTTGTGTTGCGCGCAGGCGAGGCGAGCCTGACGCTGGCCCCTGACGGGTCGGTGCGGATCGAGGGCGGCAGCTTTGGCCTAAAGGTCCGCAATGCGATCCAGTTTGAAGGGGCGACGATCGATCTGAACTGATGCAGCTGTGGGAACTTCATAACGCGACACCCTTTGCAGCCGCCGCGCAGTTTGAACGCGACGAAAAAGCGGCGGCGTATTGGTGTGTCTGGATCAAGGCCACGTTTGATGTGGCCGCTGATGGTCGCGTCACCTTGAGCGACGCACAAGAGCCGCTTTTGACGGCGCCGGAAACAGATGACGCGGGATTGTTGCTGGCGGATGTTGATCAATTCCTGCCCAAGGCAGCCACCGACATTCTGATGGATGCCATGAGCCGCCCGCCCGAAGATTGGAAGCGCGCAAGCGCCTATCCGGTCGCCGCCTCGGTCGGCGACTGGCACAAGGCATTGACGGTTCGTCCGGCAGCGGACTGGCGCTGGATGAAGGGCGCGCAGGTGCGCGAGGACAGCGCCCCGGCGATCCCGCTGAGTTATGCCTACGGCTTTGGTGGCACGATCACCGATGCCGATGGCAACGAAGAGCGGTTTGAAGCGAACCCGGCGGGGGCAGGCTTTGCCCCAAGGGCCGGGCGGAAGGATGTGGTTCCGGCGCCCCGGCTTTTCCACAAGGGCGAACGCTGGAAGGGGCCAAAGGACCGCCCGCGACCGGCAGGGTTTGGCCCGATTGCACGGCATTGGCTGGATCGCGCCAAACTGGCCGGTACGTTTGATACCGACTGGATGCAGACCCGCGCCCCGCTTTTGCCCAAGGATCACGACCCGGCGTTCCGCCACGCTGCACCCGTCGACCAGCGTTATCCGGGGCATTTGCAAGGCGGCGAGGAGGTCCGGCTGGTCGGCGTGGATTGGTCCGGCGCGGCCGCCCCCGCCTTTGCCTTGCCGCGGCTGGACTTCACGGTCGACAGCCACTTTCGCGGGCGCTGGGTCGCGCACCGGATGCAGATCGACACGCTGCATCTGAGACCCACAACGGGGCAATTCACGCTTTGCTGGTGCGGCACCTTGCCCATTGGCGCGGCGCGGCATGATGTGGCGCTTCGCGAGACACAGATCAGCCTGCGTAAGGGCACAGGATTTGCCGTTGCGCCCGAGGTGCTGGACCAATTCTACATGCAAAGTGAGGCGCTCTGACATGGGGGTCACGATCAACGTCAACGGCCTGACGGTCGCGCATAAGGGATCCGGGGGCTATGAAAAGAACTCTGCCCCCGATGTCTGCAAAACGCCGCCTCATCCGGTTCCGGTGCCCTATACGATCGTGTCGTTCAATTCCGGCCTGAAGAAAGGCAGCGTTGAGGTCAAGGCCGACGGCGGCCAATCGGTGGCGATCAAAGGGTCGATCCATACACCCTGCACCGGCGACCAGCCCGGTAGCGCGGGCGGTGTGATGTCTGGCACCATTGTGCATGAAAGCAGTTGGATCACCTTTTCGCCCAACGTGAAGATCGAGGGCAAGAACGTCTGCCGCCAGTCCGACAAGATGTTCATGAACAAGAAGAACACGATTTCCGGCACCGGTGGCAATTGGGAGCCGACGCTGTCGACCTCTGACCCCGTGCTGGCTGAATTGTGCAAGGTCTTTTGCCGGATCAACAACGACGGCCAGCCCAACAAGGACGCGCGCGGCAAGGAAGCGGCGCGCAATTCGCCCGAGGTGGATCGGGCGGCGCGCAGTCGGTACGGCGCGAATGCCGCCCCCAATTACAACAAGTCGATCATGCATCCGACCCGTCGGAATATCCCCGGCCCAAATGGACGCCCAAGGGTCAATTGGGCCAATCATCTGGACGCACTTGAAGACAAATTGCGCCGCGCGTTCTTTGGCAATGCCAGCCGCATCCTGGGGCGACAGGTGACGGAAAAGCTTGGCCGCGCCTGGACTCGGGCGATCCCGTTTGTCGGCTGGGCCATGACCGCGTATGACGTCTACGACCTGACATCCACCGCGGTTGACCTGTGGAGGCAATACAAGGACACAGCCGTGAACCAGCTGCGCAATCTGGCGGGACAGGGTTACAACATCTACGAGGCAAGGCCGGATGTATCGATCGACGTCGAGGGGCAAACGCGAGGCATCTACGATTTCAAGTTTGGCGACGATGGCTGGGGGCCGGGGCAAAAGGAACTCTATGACGACATCTTGGGCCCGGACGGCAACGCAATCGCCGTCGATCAAAACACCTGCCAATGCGAGCGCCGGGGGGCGGGGGTATGAATGATCCGATGCGCGATCTGGAAACGGTTGCGGAACTGCGTCAGGTCAAGGACCGGGAATACATCAAGGCGACTTATGCCTTGCGGATCGACTTTCATTGCCCGGCACCCCTGTCGCACCGACCGGCAAAGGTTGATCCGTTTCTGGTGCGCGCAGCCCAGATCATGGGCGACAGCCTGACGTACTATGAATCAGAGGGGCAGGATTTTGCCGGGTCGCGCGGGCGCAAGCCCCGGGCAAGCGACATTGCGCAATTGGGCCAATTTTCGCAGATCATGGCGGCGTGTGAGGCGCAAACAGCAGAGGAAACAGCCCAAACCCGTGCGCGCATTGAAAAACACACCGGTAAACCCACACTCGATATCAATTTCCCACCCTCTGACGGCGGTGTCCTGATCCTGGCCCAGAATGGCCGACAACAAGAGACCACTAACGGGATCGTGGCGCTTGGCATGGGGTATTGGCGGTTTTCGCTGTCCTTTGGGCCTGACACCGCGCGCGATCATTGGGATGCAATCCTGCAATTGGCGCAGGATGTGATGACCAGCGGCGTGCCTGCCGGGGCAGTATTTGGCTATGCGCTGAACGTGGCTTCAGGTCTGCCACCTGACCTTAATCAGCGCTATTTTGAACCGCCGACACGGCGGTTTCAGATGCTGCATCCCATTGGGCCGGGACAATTCGGGTTCTTTCCACGCACCGAACGCGCCGTGCTGCCGCCCGCCTGCTGGTACGTGATCGAGGATGAATGGGCGATTGAAAACGGGCTGGACCCGGCGGCGTTCCGCTCTCTTGACGGCAAGGTGCACAGCGTCGAAGAAACCCCCAATGGTGTCCTTTTGAAACTGTTCGAAGCCCCGATCCTTGGTGACCTGCATGACGCGCCTGACTTGTCGCCGGCCTATGCGCTGGGGGCGGTGCTGAAACCCGCAATGGAGGGGGCCTGGCAAGAGAATAATTTGGGCGCGCGTGCCCCGCATGGGTTGCGCGGCATTGCTGTCGGGGAAATGGCGGACCGGCTGGCGTTCTACACGCGCTTTGCACAAAAGGACCCAAAGGCATGACGCCCAACACATTGGTGCAGGCCTGGGACAAGGGTTTGCCCTTGCGCGGGCAGTTACGCCTGACGCTGGCCGAACGGGTCGCAGGCAATCCACAGTTGACCGAATTGGTCGAGATAAGGTTTAACCTGCTGGCCGAGACGGTGAGCAAGGCCATTGATTTCTTTGCACCGGGGTTTGCCTTGACGGTCAAAGCACAACCCTTGCGTGGTGCGGATTGGGTCTTTGACTATGTTATGACGCAGGCGGCGACCGATGCGATGGCGCTGTTGTTGAGCGGTCTGGACGTGGTCAGCGCCGACATGGGTGGCGACCTTTTCAGCAAAGCAGACGTCAACGGCGATCCGGCGTCGCTTGTGCCCCATGCGTTGGCCATGCCTGCCATCGCGCCACCGAAACTGTGTGATGACGCGGGCGCAGAGATCCCCGCGGCCATGGTACCAAAGTTGCGTGGCGCAGAGGTTTTTGTCAGCCTCCCGAAGTCCACGGGTTTTGATGAAGACGTCATGTGGACCGGCCTGATCCGGCTGGCCGCGCTGATCGAAGAGGGTTGTTTTGACCCTATCGACGTAGCCGGAGACGAACGCCCCTTTGTTGAACCGATCATTGGCCATGATGAAAGCGGTGACTGGCACCAACTTGGGCTGAACTTCTTTCCCGGCGATGCGGCGCTGGGGCCGGTGCTGCTCAGCTTTGTGGCCCGCGCCCTTGGTCAGATGCCGCCTGCGGTGCTGACGGTGCAATTCGCATCATGAGCGGTCCATGCTGACCATCGCGGGCTTGGGGTTGGCGACCGGGGTGGGGGCAAGCCGTGCGGCTACCGATGTGGCCCTTGCAGGCAAGAAACCCACCGTGCGCGGGCATCGCAGCTTTTTCAATCAGGCTTTTTCCCCCGCGCTTTGCGTTTTTGAGGGGCAGGATGTGCTGGGCCGGTTCGAGGATCGCGCCGCTGTGCTGGCCAGCCGTGCCGTCAGCGATTGCATCAACACCGCGGACGCGGCGCCGACGGGCCCCATGGCCCTGCATCTGGTTTTGCCACTGCCCCAAGAGGGGCTTGGCGAGGCGCGGATCATGGCTGCGGCGGACAAGATCAGCGCCGGAATCGCAGCGCGGTTTGGCAATGCGGTCACCGCCACGACGCGCGCCGCACAGGGACAAGCCGGGTTGGGGCCGGTGCTGGCGGCTTGTGCCGAAAGCGGCGTGCCAGAGCATCTGATCATTGCGGTGGACAGTTACAACGATCGCGCCCGCATGGATGCCGCCCTGCGGGGCCGAAGCCTGATGGCAAAGGACAATCCATGGGGCATGATCCCCGGCGAGGCGGCGGGCGCTTTGTGGCTGTCGCAAAGCAGCGGCACAGGGCACGGGGCGATCATTAACGTGGGCACCGCACAGGAAACCGTGCTTGAGACTGACGACGCCGAGACGGACTTTACCGCCTTAAGCCACGCAGTACGCAGCGCCTGCGCCGAGATGGGCGAGACCCGCGCCGCCGCCTGGTTCAGCGATGCCAACAATAGCCGCTATCGCGCGTCCGAGCTGGCCCATGCCATCCTGCGGGCAACACCCTTTTGGCTGAGCCCCGACCTTGAACCGGAATATCCGGCATTAACGCTCGGCGATTGCGGGGCGGCGGCGGGCATGACGGCCCTGCACCTTGCGCTGTCTGGTGACGGCCAAAGCCTGATCAGTCTTGGGTCCGACAATGGCGGGCGCGCGGTGATCCGGGTGGATTCTTTGACATAATTCGCCTTATCGGCATTTTCGCAGAATTTCGGCCAGCCTATTCTGCGGGGATCGACACGTTTTCGCGCACGCGGAACATGTTGATTTTGCTGCGGTCTTCCTCGGGGTGGATGCCGAAGACCTCTTTGTAGTTCTGGATCATGGGCGTCGACGACGCATAGCCCACGGCAATCGCGATATCTGTCAGTGTGTCGTTGGAATAGAGCACAAGCTGCCGCGCCGCGTTCATACGCAAGCCGCGATAATATTGCAGCGGGCTTTTGTCCGTCGTCTTGCGGAACATCCGTTCCAACTGCCGGACCGAGACGCCAACCGCCAGCGCGACATCGGCGACGTTCACCGGGTCTTCGATATGGGTGGCAAAGATCTGGACGGCATCGGCCACAATCGGTGGCAGCATGTCATCGGTGCTTTCGGCACCCAGCGTCGGCTTGCGTTGGGTGACCCCCTGCCCGCGCACGAAGGGATGCTGGAACCAGCAGGCCACTTCTGTTGCGATGCCGGGGCCAAGCGCCTCTTCGATCATGTGCAACGCAAGATCAAAGGCCGCCGCCGCGCCCGACGCCGTGACAAAGCGTCCGGTCCGGGCGATCAGTTCTTCTGTGGCGGTCAGGTCCGGAAACTCTGCATGGAAGGCCGCCGCGTAACACCAGTGAACCGATACATCCACATCCTCTAAAAGGCCCGTACGGGCGAGCGGAAAGATGCCGCCGCTGACCGCCCCCATCAACGTCCCATGCCGCGAAAGACTGCGCAGTTTCCCATCTGATCCGGTCGCGTTCTCAAACCGGCTGGACGGGCCACTGAGCACAAAAAGCTGGTCCACACCTGTGAGGGCCGCAAGGCTGACATCAGGGTCAAAACCGACCCGCGCGCTGGATTCGATCCGCGCCCCTGTTTCTGACACCAGTCGCCAGCCAAAGGCCTCTGTCCCGGCGATTTCATTGGCCGCGCGCAACGGTTCAATCATCGAAGTCAGGCACGCCATCGGGAAGCCCGGAAAAATCAGGAATCCAAGTTCGATTGTTTTACCCGTGGTCATATTTTTATCATATCAGGAAAGAATTGTGCTACAAAGAGGCAATCGTTCACAACATAGGGTGCTTGCCGGGGTGCTAAGAAGCAAGTATTTCGAATGAATCTTTCAACAACGTTAGCTGATATGAGCGCGACAATTCTGAACCAAGATCCGCACCGGATTCGTGAACGTCGCGAAAAGGTCCTCGAAGTGGCCATCGGGCGCGAAGTGCGCGCGCACCGCCGCAAGCAGGAAATCACAGTGGCAGAGCTGTCAGCCTCGACCGGGTTGTCCATCGGGATGCTGTCCAAGATCGAGAACGGCAATACCTCGCCGTCGTTGACGACCCTGCAATCACTGGCAAACGCCCTGTCGATCCCGATCACAACCTTCTTTCGCGGGTTTGAGGAAAGCCGCGCCGCGGTCCACACCAAGGCCGGTGAAGGCGTGGAACTGGAACGAGAGGGCACCCGCGCCAACCATCAGTATAACTTGCTGGGACACATTGGCGCCAATCGCAGCGGCGTCATTGTAGAGCCTTACCTGATCCATTTGACGGCGGAATCTGACACCTTTCCAACCTTCCAGCACGGCGGGATCGAGACGATCTATATGCTGGAAGGCGAGGTTGATTATCGCCACGGGGATGATGTTTATCCGCTCAAACCCGGCGATACGCTGTTCTTTGACGCCGACGCGCCACATGGGCCAGAGGTGCTGGTCAAACTGCCCGCCAAGTATCTGTCCGTCATCAGTTATCCGCAGACCAACTGACCGGTTGCACCGGCTGCGGGGCCGCGCCGAGTACGGGAAACTCCAATTCTCGCATCAATTTGCGCCGCATGGCTCGGGCATAGTCGCCATATCCCTGCGCGACCATGGTGAAGGCGTCGGGGCCGTGGATCACGTCTTGCTCAAAGTAGGCCAGAAGCTCTGCCGTGGTAATGCCTGCACCTAAACCGTCATCCCGACCGGGGTCGCCCACCACAAGGGCGTTGACGGTCACCCGGTCAAACATGCGCAGGGCGTAGAGGTCACGCGCCTCTGGCCCGATGTTGTTTTTGCCGTCGCCTGAGACATCAATGGTGTGCCGCCAACATCGGGGTTGCTGGGTAAGCAGAGCGGCCGAAAACTCTAGCGCGCGGCCCAGTGCCGTCTTTAGCCCGGCCCGCACTTTGCGGTGGGTTCGGATCCGCGCAATCGCACCGTCAAGGGCTGCAGGACTGTCGAGCCGGACCCAAGGCTGGATCAGGTATTGGTGGTTTTGCGAGGACCATTCAAAGACCGACAGCATCACCGGCGCGTCTGCGCCAAACAGGATCAGGCTGCGCACCTCTGGATCGTCAAGCGCTGCGGCCAGCCCGTTGATTTGCTGCGCAAACTCTGCCTCGTCCACCGAACCTGAGACGTCCAGCGCCAGCACAAGCGCTTGGCGGCACTGCTGGGCAGTGGCCGCAAGCGGCAAGCACATCAGAACAAGGGAAAGCAGAAGGCGCATGGCGTGACCTTGCCACGCCATGCGCCAATCTGTGAAGCGTCGACCTAGGATGAGAGCGGCGGCGTGTTCTCTTCATCTGGAAACACACCGGGGCTGGTCGGCAGGCCATCGTCAAACTGCGACAGGTAGTCGAGCATCATGGGCCGGTTGTCGATGAAGCCTTTGTAGGTCGCCAGTTCCACCGGCAGGTCGCGCACCACGCGGTGCAAACGGCGGCCCCATTTCGGCTTGGTCATCAGGTCCTGAAAGCTGCACAGATAGCAGCGGATCGGAAACACCAATGCATTCGAACGTGGCAGGCGGAAGAAGGTCTGAAGCTCGACCCGCAGATGCTGTTTCGCGCCGATATTTTCCGGCGTCAGCGTGGTCTTCTGGATGCCCCACTTGTGGTAGTTCTCGGGGCTGGTGTCCAAAAGCGGATTGACCGTCATTGTCCAGTTGAGCCGCCGCGCGGGCGCACCCTGCTGAATGTTGAGCAGGAATTTCAACGCACGTTTGAAGATGCCCTTTTCATGGGCGAGCGGCACGGGCGCGTGCCATTCGAAGAAGTTCATGCCGATGTCGAAATCAAGGGACCAATCAGCCTGCGTCGTGACCATGCCTGCGTCCATCCACAGGTTGTCATCGCGCTGATCGAGCACGCAGAAATCGCCCTGCGCCTGCCGGGTGATGTACTCCATCGGGCCATAGGGCAGTGTGGTTTCATCAAGGAACGTGAAGGTATCATCAATGCCCATGGGCTTGTTGATCCAGCGCCAAGTGTCGCCGTCGCGGTGTAGCTCGAACAGGTCGGGGTAATCCTCGGATTTGCTGACCATAATGAGTTCCAGCAGATCCCAGCCCGCCAGCGTCATATGCGGCAGCGACTGGCAGCGCAGCGGATCATCCGCCAGCACCATGGCGCGGTCGCGCATCTCGGCCACGTAATGCTCATCCACATCGAACCGCTTTTCATAGACCGACCCTTCGGGCCCGCCCCGGTGCTGTTCCATGTTGACCGCATACATGTAGCTGTCTTCGTGGAAGGGGAACGGAAAGCGATCGATCGCCCACTGGCTATTGTGGAACGAATAGTCGTCGCGGAAGGTTTCGTCGTTGAATTGGATGGTCATCTGTCGAGCTCCAGTGATTTGCCGACAAAGCGGCTGACGCAGGGCATGATTTTGGTGCCGCTGGCGTGTTGTTCATCGTCCAGCCAGTGATCGCGGTGAACGAAGTCCCCGTCTGAGGACACCACGTCGGTTTCGCATTGGCCGCAAGACCCGCCGCGACATAGGAATGGGGCTTCGACCCCTGCCCGCTCGATCGCTTCCAGCAGGCTTTCGTGTTCGCCCACCGTGATCGTCTTGTCGGACTTGCACAGGCGCACGGTGAAGGGTTCGCCCGGTTGCGGGGCGAGGAATTCTTCGGAATGCACGTGCGCCTTGGGCCAACCCATGCCGTCGGCCGTGGCGTGGACCCAATCGATCATGCCTTTGGGACCACAGACATAGACATGGGTGCCAAGCGGTTGCCCCGACAACAGGTTTTCCAACGGGATCGCCTGTTTCTGGTCATCCACATAAATGTGGACTTTGTTGGCGTATTTGTACGTGAGCTGATCGACGTAGGTGCCCAGTGCCTCGGTCCGCACGGAGTAGTGCAGCTCCCAATTGCCGTTCATCCGCTCAAGCTGGGCAATCATCGCCATGAAGGGCGTGATGCCGATGCCACCAGCAAAGAAGACGTGCTTTTTGGCACGCAGATCAGGTGAGAACAGGTTCACCGGATAGGTGATCGTCATGTCATCACCTTCCTTGACCCGCTGGTGCATGAAAAGCGAGCCGCCCCGGCCCTGATCGTCGCGACGCACAGAGATGGCATAGGTGCTCAGGTCCGACGGGTCGGACATCAGCGAATAGGGGTTGAGCCGCGTGCGGTCACCATCCTGCATCTCGACCACCGTATGCGCGCCGCCAGAGAATGGCGGGAACGGCTGCCCATCGCGGCGCTTAAATTCAAAGCGCGTCACGAGGTCATTCAGCGGCACAACGGCACTGACGGTGACGTCGATTTTTTCGGCGCCGGGTTTGGCTTTTTGCGGTGCGGCGCTCATTCGTAAATCCCCTTTGGCGCGGGCACGTTGCCGTGGTCTTCGGCGTCCACCCGGACACCCTGATAAGCCGCAAGGCGGCGTGAATAGTGATCGCGGACAAAGAGATTCAGCCCGCAGTGGCTGCACACAAAGGGATCGGTTTCGACGTCCTCGGTGATGCCCTTGCAGTGTACGCATTGCATCCGGCGAGCGATTGACCCGCGATGCTCTGTCTGGATCGCGGCGTATTCGATGCCGGCCTGCATCGCTTCGTTCATCGCCTGCCCCATCAGCCCTTCGGTACCTGACAGATAAACCTGCGTGCCCATATGCGCGTCTTCCAGCGTGCGGCGAATGCGCGACACGGCGGCGGCATAGCTGGGGCCTTCGTAGAATTGGGCCGGGTTCAGCGCACGCAGTTTGTCGGCAAAGTCTTCGCCACGCGGGATATAGATGATGTGCCCTTTGGCCATCAGATCAGGCGTCGCGACATCCAAAATCGCCTCTGCTCCGTGCGCATCAGCGATGAACAAGTGCGCGGCACCGGGGCGCGGTTCCAGCGTGCCCCAGACCGGCCTGCTCTTGATACTTGGGGGGAAATCAAACTTAGACATGGGTCTCCCTTGAATTAAAAAGGGCGCGAGGTGTCCCCGCGCCCGATCCTTGCCAATCAGCCCTTGGCGGTGCGGATCGACTTGTCCTTGTCGTAGAATGGCATCTCTTCGGCGGTGGCCGCAAGTTCGGTGCCATTGGGCTGCACGACGGTCAGCTTGGTGCCTGCTTTGGCCACGGACGGATCAAGCCGCGCGATGGCGACGCTGTAGCCGTTCAGCTCTGACGACAGACCATAGGTGATGACGCCGACATCCTTGCCATCGGCATGCACGCGCGCGTGCATTTCCATCTGCTCCATGCTGTCGGACAGCTGGACACCGTAGATCTTGAACCGCTCTTTGCCTTCCATGGCATAGTGGTTTTCGGCGCCAATGAAGCCTTCCTTGCCGGGTGAGACGGTAAAGTCGAGGCCCAGTTCCCAAAGCGTGTCGCCAGCGGGCGAGCCATCTTCGAAGGGGAAGGTTTCAGAGTTGTCGCCGGGATAGAACAGCAGATAGCTTTCGATCCGCAGCATATCGAGGGTGCTGAACTGCGTCGGGCGGATGCCCATGCTGGCCCCTTCGGCCAGGATGTTGTCCCAGACGTGGACAGTATCCTTGCGGCTGACGAAAATCTCGTACCCACGCTCACCCGTGTACCCTGTCCGGCTGATCATGACGTTCTTGCCAAAAAGCTTGGTGTGCATGATGCCGAAATAGGTCAGATCGCGAATGCCATCGATGTGCTTGGCAAGGAAGTCCACGGCAACGGGGCCCTGTAGCGACATGTCGTGCAGATCGTCATCCATGATGACGGCGCAATTCTTCGCGGCGGCAACGGTGGTCAGCTGTTCCATGCCCGTACCCGTGCCGTGCACGACCATCCAGGTGTTAGGCGCGAGGTGATAAATGATGCAGTCATCAACAAAGAGGCCACGATCATTCAGGATCGAAGCATAGGTCGACCGGCCGACGCCGATCTTTTCAACATTGCGGGTCGTGACCCGGTCGATGACATAGGCCGCATCCTCGCCCACTACGTGGACCTTTTTCAGGCCCGACACATCCATCAGACCGGCTTTTGTGCGGATCGCCTCGTAATCAGCTTTGGCGCGTTCGGGCGTGTTGTCATAGAACCACGCGGTGCCCATGCCGTTCCAGTCTTCCAGCTCTCCGCCGATTTCCGCATGGCGATGTGCCAAGGCGGACGTTCTCCAAAGAATAGCCATTTCAAAACTCCCCGTCGGTGTCATATTTGTTGGTTCGATTGAGACTCAGGTCCGGCCCAAAAGCAAGACTGTTAGTCAAAAAAGTTTCCTGTCAGGCAAACTTTTCACATGCAAAAGGGCCCACCTGTGGCGGGCCCTTCCAATTGGTTACACTTACTTGTCGAAGCGTTTGGCTTTTGCGGTCTCGGACCGTTGGCCCACCACCAGCACGGCGACGCAGGCAGCCATGGCAATCACGGTGGTCATTCCGGGCAGCGCACCGCCCCAACCCATGAACATTGCGCCGTCGACGACATCCCAGGTGGCTTCAGCATATGGAAACATCTTCTTCTCCTTTGGTTGTCGTTATTCAGCAGGATGTGCTGGTGTTGTCGGCGCATCGCCACCCCATTCGGGATAGCCATTGGCTGGCACCTTCACGAGGTCCATGCCCGCCAGTTCCGCACCTTCGCGGACACGTAGCATGCCTGCCATCTTCAGGATCAGTGACACGACATAGCCGGGCACGAAACCACACAGGAAGAAGACCACAGCGCCGACGATCTGGCCGATCAGGCTGATCGTGGGTGCTTCGCCTGCGGCACCCTGTAGCGCGGGATAACCCGACCCCCAGATGCCCAACATGACCACACCATAAAGGCCGATGGTGCCGTGCACGGTGACCGCGCCAACCGCATCATCGATACCGCGGTTTTCCAGCCAGTCTGCGCAAGGCTTCAGGATGATCCCTGCCGAAAGCGCAATCAGGAAGGCCAGTGCGGGGAAGTAGATATCCAGACCAGAGGCACAAGAAATGATCCCGGCCAGCGCGCCCGACATCATCCAGAACGGATCGCGGGTCATGACCCACGCGCCGATGATGCCACCAGCAATGGACATCAGGATGTTGAAGGACAGCGCCGAGAGCGTGATCGGTGTGCCGTAGATCGTGGTGGCCTTGTCAGCATACCATGACCATGCCTCGCCCGGCACAATCACACAGGCCATCAGGAAGCCCCAGAAGCCGACGATGATCAGCATCAGGCCAACCACGGTCAGCGGCATGTTGTGCCCCGGGATATGGTTTGCTGTGCCATCGGCGTTGAACTTGCCAATCCGTGGCCCAAGGTTGATCAGAACGCCAAGGGCAAAGAACCCGGCAACCGCGTGCACAAGGCCCGCTGCGCCAAAGTCATGAACGCCCCATTGCGTGACCAACCAGCCGTCTGCGTGCCAGCCCCAAGCGGCCGCCACGACCCAGGCGAAGGAGCCCAGAACGACAGCGAGGATGATGAAGCCAACCGTCTGGATGCGCTCGATCACGGCACCGGACATGATGGAAGCAGTGGTCGCGGCGAACAATGCAAAGGCGCCAAAGAACACGCCAGATGCCTGATCTGCGATGTTCGGTCCCATGTATTGCGCTGATTCACCCCAGCCCCATGCGATGGCATTGGCGTATTCCACGCCCGAAATGCCAGCCGGACCGGGTGCGCCGGGCAGACCTGTGGGGAAGCCCCAGTAAACCCACCAGCCGAAGAAATAGAACGTCGGGATCATGAAGGCGAAGGCGAGGATGTTCTTTACACCCGAAGACAACACGTTCTTGAGCCGCGACGCACCCATCTCATACGCCAGGAACCCCGCGTGGATGATGATCATCAGCGGGATGGTGAGATAATAGAATGTTTCAGCGAACATCGTGTTGGTGACGCTGCCACCCCCCGATGCTGCTTCGAGCTCGGCCACTTTGGCTGCGAGTTCTGCAAGTTGTTCTTCCACGATTTTGACCCCCGTGTCGTCTGTCCCTGTTGTGCGCTCGCACTGTTGGCTGCACGACCGCTGCCGGAAATGAACCAGAGAATGTCGTCTGTGACTAGCATTTTTTGCCTGATGTGAAAAAAAGTTTCCTTAGAGTTGAGCGTAAAAATGTTTGGTGCTAGCGTCGGATTCGCAGGCCGTCTGGATGGCGGGGGGGTTTTCAGGGACATTTGACATGTGTGGAATTGTTGGGCTTTTCCTTAAGGACAAATCGCTTGAGCCGCAGCTGGGCGAGATGTTGACGGCGATGCTGATCACGATGACGGATCGGGGTCCGGACAGTGCGGGCATTGCGATTTACGGTGCGGAATCAAAAGGCAAGACCAAGTTGACGGTGCAGTCTGACGACCCGCAGGCAGCCTTTGCGGGTCTGGAGCAGGCGCTGGGTCAGGCGCTGGGGGTGCAGGTTGGCATGGAGGTGGTCAGCACCCATGCGGTGCTGACGCTGCCGGCCGGGATGACCCAGGCGGCGCGGGCAGCGCTGGCGGAGATCAATGCCGGCATCCGGGTGATGAGCCGGGGTGACACGCTGGAAATCTACAAGGAGGTGGGATTGCCCAAGGATGTGGCCGAACGCTTTGCGATTGAGCAAATGTCGGGCAGCCACGGGATCGGGCACACCCGCATGGCCACCGAATCGGCGGTGACCACGATGGGGGCGCATCCGTTCAACACCGGCGACGATCAGTGCCTTGTGCACAACGGGTCGCTGTCCAATCACAACAGCCTGCGCCGCAAGCTGCGCCGCGAGGGCATTCATATCGAGACCGAGAATGACACCGAGGTGGGTGCCGCCTATCTGACCTGGCGGATGCAGAACGGGGCCACGCTGGGCGAGGCGCTGCAGTCGAGCCTGGATGATCTGGACGGGTTCTTTACCTTTGTGGTCGGCACCAAGGACGGCTTTGGCGTGGTGCGCGATCCGATCGCCTGCAAGCCTGCGGTGATGGCCGAGACCGATCAATACGTGGCCTTTGGCAGCGAGTACCGCGCCCTGGTGGATCTGCCGGGCATCGAAAGCGCCCGGGTCTGGGAGCCTGAGCCTGCGACGGTTTACTTCTGGAGCCACAACGCCGCCCCGACCACCACTGAAAAGGCCGCCTGAGATGCAGACGATTGATTTGTCCGATGTGGGCCTGCGCGAGACCAACAAGACCTTGCACGCGCAGTCCGCTGACACCAACCAGACCGCCTGGGAGATCATCAACCCGCGCGGCGCGCATGCGATTGCCTGCGGGCTGGACGCCCCGATCGAGGTCACGGTGAAGGGGTCGACCGGGTATTATTGTGCCGGGATGAACCAGCAGGCGACGGTGAACATCCATGGCTCTGCCGGGCCGGGCACCGGTGAGAACATCATGTCGGGCAAGATCGTGATCGAAGGCGACGCGAGCCAGTATCTGGGGGCCACCGGCCATGGCGGGCTGATTGTGGTGAAGGGCAATGCCTCGTCCCGCTGCGGCATCTCGATGAAGGGTGTGAACATCGTGGTGCAGGGCAACATCGGGCATATGTCGGCCTTCATGGGGCAGTCGGGCAACCTTGTGGTTTGCGGTGACGCGGGCGATGCGCTGGGGGACAGCTGTTACGAGGCGCGGTTCTTTGTGCGCGGCGCGGTCAAGAGCCTTGGGGCGGATTGCGAGAAGAAGGAAATGCGCGAAGAGCATCTGACGCTGCTGCAGGGGCTGCTGGACGAGGCCGGGATCGACGCCGATCCGCGGGACTTTACCCGCTATGGCTCTGCCCGCAGGCTTTATAACTTCGACGTCGACAACGCCGGCGCTTACTAGGGACACCCATGAGATGAACAAACACGACGCCAAGGGCATCCCCCATACCACGCCGCGCCAGTCGGCGACCTTTACGCAGGATATCAACAGCGACATCCGTCGCGCTGCGGCGACCGGCATCTATGACATCCGCGGCGGCGGCGCCAAGCGCAAGGTGCCATCCTTTGATGACCTCTTGTTCATGGGCGCCTCGATCTCGCGCTATCCGCTCGAAGGCTACCGCGAGAAGTGCGAGACATCCGTAACCATCGGCGGGCTGCATGCGGAAAACCCCATTGAGCTGGATATCCCGATCACCATTGCGGGCATGTCGTTCGGGGCGCTGTCTGGCCCGGCAAAAGAAGCGCTGGGGCGCGGTGCATCGGCGGCGGGCACCTCGACCACCACCGGCGACGGCGGCATGACACCCGAAGAACGCGGCCATTCCGACAAGCTGGTCTATCAGTACCTGCCCAGCCGCTACGGGATGAACCCTGATGACCTGCGCCGGGCTGACGCGATCGAGATCGTCGTGGGTCAGGGCGCCAAACCCGGCGGCGGCGGCATGCTTCTGGGTCAGAAGATCAGCGACCGCGTGGCCGAGATGCGCAACCTGCCCAAGGGGATCGACCAGCGCTCTGCCTGTCGGCATCCTGACTGGACCGGGCCCGATGATCTGGAGATCAAGATCCTGGAGCTGCGCGAGATCACCGGCTGGAAGGTCCCGATCTACGTCAAGGTCGCAGGCGCGCGGCCCTATTACGACACCACGCTGGCGATCAAGGCCGGCGCGGATGCGGTTGTGCTGGACGGGATGCAGGGCGGCACGGCGGCCACGCAGGACGTCTTTATCGAGCACGTAGGCCAGCCGACGCTGGCGATTGTGCGCCCCGCGGTGCAGGCGCTGCAGGATCTGGGCATGCACCGCAAGGTGCAGCTGATCCTGTCGGGCGGCATCCGGTCGGGCGCGGATGTGGCCAAGGCCATGGCGCTGGGGGCAGATGCGGTTGCCATTGGCACCGCCGCGCTGATCGCGCTTGGCGACAACGACCCCAAGTGGGAGGCCGAGTATAACGCGCTTGGCACCACCGCGGGCGCTTATGACGACTGGCACGAGGGCCGTGACCCTGCCGGCATCACCACGCAGGACCCTGAACTCATGGCGCGGTTTGACCCGGTCGAGGGCGGGCGGCGTCTGAAGAACTACCTCAAGGTGATGACGCTGGAGGCGCAGACGATTGCGCGGGCCTGCGGCAAGAACCACCTGCACAACCTTGAACCCGAAGACCTTGTGGCGCTGACGATGGAGGCCGCCGCGATGGCGCGCGTGCCTCTGGCGGGCACCGACTGGTATCCCGGCAAGCCCGGCACATCCTACTAACCCAAAACGAGGGCGCGGCTGGCAGCAGATCGCGCCCCTTTCTTTCCAACGACAGGGAAACACGCAATGGCTACTGATCTCGCGAAATTTGCCAAGGACAATGGCGTCAAATACTTCATGATCTCGTTCACCGACCTCTTTGGCGGTCAGCGCGCCAAGCTGGTGCCGGCGCGCGCCATTGCCGATATGCAGCAGGACGGTGCGGGCTTTGCAGGCTTTGCCACATGGCTTGACCTGACGCCTGCGCATCCCGACATGCTGGCCGTGCCCGACCCCGAGGCGGTGATCATCCTGCCGTGGAACAAGGAAATCGCCTGGGTTCCCGCCGATTGCGTGATGGAAGACGAACCCGTCGAACAGGCCCCGCGCAACGTGCTGCGCCGCCTGATCGCCGAGGCCGCCGAAGAAGGCATGCACGTCAAGACCGGCATCGAGGCGGAGTTCTTTTTGCTGACCCCCGAGGGTGACGCGATCAGCGACCCCTTCGATAC
The DNA here is from genome assembly GCA_947493335.1 of uncultured Paracoccaceae bacterium. Lineage (GTDB taxonomy): Bacteria > Pseudomonadota > Alphaproteobacteria > Rhodobacterales > Rhodobacteraceae > CANMYO01. Next base: position 90,464 of record CANLQO010000004.1, read on the forward strand.
CGCCGCCAAGCCCTGCTATGACCAGCAGGCGTTCATGCGGCGTCTGGATGTGATCCGCGAGATCTCTGACCACATGCTGGAACTGGGCTGGAACCCCTACCAGAACGACCATGAGGACGCCAATGGCCAGTGGGAGATGAACTGGGACTTTGATGATGCGCTGGCGACCGCCGACAAGCATTCCTTCTTCAAGTTCATGGCCAAATGCGTCGCTGAAAAGCACGGGTTCCGCGCGACATTCATGCCCAAGCCCGTCGAAGGGCTGACCGGCAACGGCTGTCATGCGCATATCTCGGTCTGGGATGCGGCCGGGTCTGCGGCCAAGACCAATGTCTTTGCGATGGAGGCCAACGACAGCAGCCAGACCGCCGAACTGGGTCTTTCCGAAAAGGGCCGCCACTTCCTGGGCGGGATCATGAAGCACGCCAGCGCGCTGGCCGCGATCACCAATCCCACCGTCAACAGCTACAAGCGGATCAACGCGCCGCGCACCATGTCAGGGGCCACATGGGCACCCAATACCGTCACATGGACCGGCAACAACCGGACGCACATGGTGCGCGTCCCCGGCCCCGGCCGGTTCGAGCTGCGCCTGCCCGACGGGGCCGCAAACCCCTACCTCTTGCAGGCCGTGATCATCGCCGCGGGCCTCTCTGGCGTGCGCTCCAAGGCCGATCCGGGCAAACGCCATGACATCGACATGTACGCCGAAGGCCACAAGGTCCGCGGCGCGCCGAAACTGCCGCTCAACATGCTCGACGCCCTGCGCGAATACGACAAGGACAAGGGCCTCAAAGAGGCCATGGGCGACGCGTTCTCCAAGTCCTACGTCAAAATGAAAATGGAAGAGTGGAACGCCTACGTCAGCCACTTCAGCCAATGGGAAAAAGACAACACGCTGGATATCTGAAGCCAGCGCAACCCGACGACTGCGCCGCGTCCTGCACATCAGGGCGCGGTGGACTGGGGAGAACAGGTGTTGATTGGCAACGGTGGGCAGCACGACGCCTGAGATGCCATGGTCGGTCCTTGTTTCGCTAATTCTGTAGCGAAGACAAGACTGGAACCATAGCGTGTTTGACCTGACTTATCTGCATGACTGGCTGGATGTCGGTGTCGTTGGGAATGTTGCGTTGGATGTCTGCCACGTTCGGCCCGCAGGATGATTTGAAGTCATCCACCGTTTCAAAATACAGATTGGCCTTCGCAACAAATGGTGGATTGGATCCCGGCCCACGTCCGCCGAGACCTCGTTCTATTTCAAGACCGCGCAGCGCAGGACGCACCAGTTTGCGCGCCTAGGGTGCATGGGGGTTCACGTATTCGTCGACGTCGAAATGGCCGTTTTCGCTGTAGGGAGACTTGAGGCTTAGTTTGAACATCAGGCCGGTCCTGCGCTTGAGGAGACGTTGAGAATTCTGGAAGGGCCTTACGGCCGACGGATAAACCTTGGAACGCCGCGAACCCTGAAGATTGCGGCGGACAGCGTGCCCGTTCTTTTGGGGATTTCGGGAAGCGGCAGGAGCGCTGAACAGATTGCGCGAGGGTTAGCCAAACTTGTTGTTCTTTGGGAACCCATATGGCGGACGTTTGCCGACGCCGGCCCGCGCGCCTTTCCATTCGGTCAGATCAGGTTCTGTCCGGGTTTTGTCGCCGCCCATGGTCCAGGACAGGCCGTCCGCCCATTGGAAGGTCGTCACATCCGATAGGCCGCCGTCAAGTTCGAGGGTCCCCTGACGCCCGCGGGCGGATTTGTATTTCTGCAGCCGCACACCTTTGCCACGTCCAAGCTCTGGCAGTTCATCCAGCGCGAAAACGAGGAATTTGGCATTCTCGGACACCACTGCAACATGATCACCGGCGACACGCCGAACAACCTTGGCCACAGTGTCCTTGACGTTGAGCACCTGCTTGCCTGTCCGGGTCTGGGCGACGACATCGGCCTCTGGCACGACGAAGCCATTGCCCTCTGCGCTGGCAACCAAGAGCCGTGCATCCGGGTCGTGTTTGAAAATATCGACAATCTCGGCGTCGTTGGGCAGGTCCACCATCAGGCGCAGGGGTTCGCCCATGCCGCGCCCACCGGGCAGGTTGGCCGCAGAGACAGTGTAGAACCGGCCATTGGTGCCAAACACCAGAAGACGGTCGGTGGTTTCGGCATGGAAAATGTGGCCGGGGCCGTCGCCGTCTTTGAATTTCAGTTCGCGGCCCAGATCAATGTGGCCGGTCATGGCGCGAATCCAGCCCATTTTGGATAGAACGACCGTTATCGGCTCTCGGTCGATCATCGCCTCTAACGGCACGTCCGGGATTTCTGTCGCATCAGCGAATGTGGTCCGGCGCTTGCCTTCGGGTGTGCCGTTTCCGAATTGTTTGCGGGTCTCACGCAACTGCTCGGCGATCTTGGCCCATTGCAGGTCCTCGGATTCCAAAAGGTCCTCTAGCTCTGCCCGTTCCAGCATCAGCGCATCACGCTCTGCCAACAGTTCGATTTCCTCAAGCTTGCGCAGGCTGCGCAGGCGCATGTTCAGGATCGCTTCGGCCTGCACTTCGGAGAGTGACACTTCTGGATCAGCGCCGGGGATGATCGGGCTGATGTAGTCCTTTTCATCCGTCGCGCGCGGCTTGGGAGCGGCCCAATCTTCGACCATCAGCGCCTGCTTGGGGTCGTCATCATAGCGGATAATGTCGATGACGCGGTCAAGATTGAGGAAGGCGATGATAAAGCCTTCCAGCACCTCAAGCCGGTGGTCGATCTTGTCCATCCGGTGCTGGCTGCGGCGGATCAAAACGGCGCGACGGTGGTCCAGGAACGCGCGCAACAGTTCCTTGACGCCGCAAACGCGCGGTTCAAGTCCATCGATCAGCACGTTCATGTTGAGGCTGAAACGTGTTTCCAAGTCGCTGTTTTTAAAAAGCAAACCCATCATCATGTCCGGGTCGACAGTCTTGGCACGGGGTTCGAGGACGATGCGGATGTCTTCGGCGCTTTCGTCGCGCACATCCGCAAGCAGCGGGACCTTCTTGGTCTGGATCACCTCTGCCAGCTTTTCGATCAGCTTGGATTTCTGGACCTGATAGGGGATTTCGGTGACCACAACCTGCCATTGGCCACGGCCCAGATCTTCAACTTCGAAGCGCGCGCGGGTACGGATGGAGCCGCGCCCGGTGCGGTAGGCCTCTGCGATGTTTTCGCGCGTCTCGACGATCACCCCGCCGGTCGGAAAATCGGGGCCGGGGATGTAATCCAAAAGGGTATCGTCGCGGGCGTTGGGGGCTTTGATCAGGTGCAGACAGGCGTCGATCAACTCGTGCAGGTTATGCGGCGGGATGTTGGTGGCCATGCCGACCGCGATGCCGGATGATCCGTTTGCCAAGAGGTTGGGAAAGGCCGCCGGAAAGACAACAGGTTCTTCCAGCGTGCCATCATAGTTGGGGCGATAATCGACAGCATTTTCGGTGAGCCCCTCCATCAGGGCCTCTGCCGCAGCGGTCATCCGCGCCTCGGTATAGCGCGCGGCGGCAGGATTATCCCCGTCGATGTTGCCAAAGTTGCCTTGCCCGTCGACCAGCGGGTAGCGGACGTTGAAATCCTGCGCCAGACGCGCCATGGCGTCGTAAATCGCCGCATCCCCATGCGGGTGATAGTTGCCCATCACGTCGCCCGAGATCTTGGCCGACTTGCGGAACCCGCCAGAGGAGGCCAGCCGCAGTTCACGCATTGCATACAATATGCGGCGGTGGACGGGTTTTAACCCGTCACGGGCATCAGGCAGCGCACGATTCATGATCGTGCTTAAGGCATAGGTCAAATACCGCTCACCGATGGCTCGGCGGAGCGGTTCTACCATATCCAGTGGGGTGTCACCTGTTTCGTCGCTCATTGTGTTTGGTCTAGCCCGCGGGATCGGGGGCGTAAAGATAACATGACGCTGCGTGTCGTGTTTTTCCCCTCTCTGGCGTTGCTGAATTTCGTTAAGACGCTGATGTGGAGCGTAAGTATCGATTCTTTGGGGGCTGCCGTGGGTAAGTTCATCACTGCGACGTTTTTGATTTTGGGCTGGGCATTCTATGAGATGTCCGGCGGGGCCGACTTTGTGCCGGAAGAACGCGTCGTCGCGAAGGCAGAGGTGGTCGTCGAGGAACCAGTGGTTGAGACCGCCGCTGTGACGCGATCTGTCAGCACACCGCTGGTCAGCCTGACGCTGCCTGTCAAATCGCCGCAAGCCACGGCAGAGGACACCGCACAGGTCATTCAGGCCAGCGTCGAAACGGTGGTTGAGGCGGTCGAGACCGCGAACCTGACCGAAACGGTCGAGGCCCCTGCAGCGCCCGAACCCGTCGCCGCACCCGTGCTTGACCTGCGTTACGTCGCCGGAAGCCGCGTGAACATGCGCACCGGGCCGGGCACGAACTTTGGTGTAATCGACACGCTGCCCGGTGGCACCGAGGCTGAAATCATCTCGGTCGATGCAAACGGATGGGCGAATATCCGCATCACAAACACCGGGGTTGAGGGTTGGATGGCCGAACGGCTGTTGACCGACGGCTAAGCCCTTGCGCGGACGGCCATGGCGCGGCACACCTGCGCCATGACTCAAAAAACAATTCTGATAACAGGTTGTTCTTCCGGCATCGGATATGATGCAGCCCATGGATTGCGCGCCGCCGGTTGGCGCGTTTTCGCATCGTGCCGCAATGCAACGGATTGTGGTCGGTTGATGTCAGAAGGCTTTGACAGCCCCTTGATCGACTACGCCGACAGCGAAAGCATCTACAGCGGGCTGGCGGATGTGCTGGAGGCGACAGGCGGCACGCTGGATGCGCTGTATAATAACGGAGCTTATGCCTGCCCGGGTGCTGTCGAGGACCTGCCGCGCGGGGCCTTGCGCGAGATTTTCGAGACAAACCTGTTTGGCGTGCAGGAGTTGACCAACGCCGTCATCCCGGTGATGCGGAATCAGGGTCACGGGCGGATCGTGAATTGTTCCAGTGTCCTGGGTTTTGTTGGCATGAAGTGGCGAGGGGCCTATGTCGCGACGAAATTCGCGATGGAGGGGCTGACGGATGTGCTGCGCCTTGAACTGCGTGACAGTGGGATCAAGGTTGTGTTGCTGGAGCCGGGCCCGGTGACATCCGACATTCGCAAGAACGCGATCCCGCACTTCGAAAAGTGGATCAACTGGGAACAATCGGCCCGCGCCGAAGAATATGCAGCCTTGCGGGATCGGCTTTATACCGACAGCGGCCCTGAGACTTTTGAACTACCGGCTAGCGCGGTCACACGAAAGTTGCGCCACGCCCTTGAATCCAAGCGTCCAAGGCCGCGCTACTATGTGACCACCCCAACCTACCTGATGGGAATCCTGCGGCGCATTCTGCCCACACGCATGCTTGATGGCGTATTGATCAAGGGCTAGCCCTTTCCTTTGCCGCCTGCCCTGCTACATCGGGGCGAACACGGGGGAAGACCATGGCAAACGATCCGCTTTTCATTCTGGTCATCGTCGCTTGTCTGATCGTGCTGGGAATCCTGATGTTCGGGGTTGGCACGTTCGGCAAGGGTGGCGAATACAATCGCAAGCATGCCAACAAGCTCATGCGGTGGCGCATCATTGCGCAATTCATTGCGGTCTGTCTGATCCTTTTGTTTGTCTGGCTGCGCGGGGGAAGCTGAAATGGTTGTACTTAATAAAATCTACACCAAGACTGGGGATGCGGGCGAAACGGCGCTTGGCAACGGCAGCCGGGTGGCCAAGCATTCAACCCGGGTGACATCTTACGGCACCGTTGATGAGCTGAATGCCACCGTCGGCCTTGCGCGGCTGCATGCCGATGGCGGGATCGATGACCAATTGGCCATGATCCAGAACGATCTTTTTGATCTTGGCGCGGACCTTTGCCGCCCTGATATGGAAAAGGATGAAGAGGCCGAATACCCTGTTTTGCGCGTGACCGACGCGCAAGTGGCCCGGCTTGAAAGCGAATTGGACGCAATGACGCAAGCGGTTGAGCCGCTGCGGTCTTTCATTTTGCCCGGCGGTTCGGCCCTTGCCGCGCATATGCACCTGTGCCGTACTGTCGCACGGCGGGCCGAGCGGCTGTGCGTCGAACTTGCGACGATGGAATCAGTGAACCCGGCGGCGGTCAAATACCTGAACCGTTTGTCGGACTGGTTTTTTCAGGCCGCGCGGATCGCCAATGACGATGGCCGCGATGACGTCCTTTGGGTGCCCGGCGCAAACCGCTAAAGCGCAACCGATCTGTAACGCTGCGTTTGACGTGAAAAAGCGACCGTATTTTTCATTGAAGCGTCGATTTTGGATTGTCATCTGCGTTTGGGTTCCACTAGACATTGTCGCGATTGACGCTTGTGGAGTTTCCCACCGGCACACCCATAGGAGATACGCCCGATGAAGGTCCTGGTACCCGTCAAACGCGTGATTGACTACAACGTGAAGGTTCGCGTGAAAGCGGACGGAAGCGGTGTTGATCTCGCGAACGTCAAAATGTCGATGAATCCCTTCGACGAAATTGCGGTCGAAGAGGCGATCCGCTTGCGGGAAGCAGGCAAGGCCGAAGAAGTCGTGGCTGTCTCGATCGGCGTCAAGCAGGCGCAGGAAACGCTGCGCACGGCTTTGGCAATGGGTGCTGATCGCGCAATTCTGGTTGTGGCCACCGATGATGTCCACAATGACATTGAGCCGCTTGCCGTCGCCAAGGTGCTTAAGGCCATCGTGGACGAAGAGCAGCCGGGCTTGGTGCTGTGCGGCAAGCAGGCCATCGACAACGATATGAACGCGACCGGCCAGATGCTTTCTGCCCTGCTGGGCTGGAGCCAGGCAACATTTGCGTCTGAACTGGACGTCGATGGCGACAGCGCCGTGGTCACCCGCGAGGTGGACGGCGGTCTGCAGACGATCAAGGTCAAGATGCCGACAATCGTTACGGTGGACCTGCGGCTGAACGAGCCGCGCTATGCTTCTTTGCCGAACATCATGAAGGCCAAGAAAAAGCCGTTGGATGAAAAGACGCCTGCCGATTATGGCGTAGATGTCAGCCCGCGCCTGACTGTGGTGAAAACAACTGAACCAGAGGCCCGTAGCGCCGGGATCATCGTCGGCTCTGTTGATGAGCTGGTTGAGAAACTCAAAGAAGCGGGGGCTGTGTAATGGCTGTTCTTCTGATTGCAGACGTGAATACGGGCGAACTGTCTGTGGACGCGACCGCCAAGGCCGTGTCGGCCGCTGGCGCATTGGGTGACGTGACGGTGCTGTGCGTCGGCGCAAACTCCAAGGGTGCGGCTGATGAGGCCGCCAAGATCGAAGGTGTGGCCAAGGTGCTTTGCGCCGAAGATGCTGTGCTGGGCCATCAAATGGCAGAGCCTGCCGCTGATCTGATCGTGTCGCTGGCTGGGGATTATTCCCACATCGCCGCACCGGGCACGACGGATGCCAAGAACATCATGCCCCGTGTGGCCGCACTGTTGGACGCGCAGGTGATCAGCGAAGTGACTGCGATTGTCGACGGCGACACCTTTGAGCGCCCGATCTACGCAGGCAACGCGATCCAGACGGTGAAATCCGGTGATGCGACCAAAGTGCTGACCATCCGCACGGCCGGCTTTGATGCCGCAGGCATGGGCGGAGCAGCAGCGGTTGAGATGATCGGTGCGCCTGCTGATCCGGGTCTGTCATCCTGGGTGGAAGACAAGGTTGCCGCAAGCGACCGGCCAGAGCTGACATCAGCCGGAGTCGTTGTCTCTGGCGGGCGCGGCGTTGGGTCAGAGGATGACTTTGCCCTGATCGAAAAGCTTGCGGACAAGCTGGGCGCGGCCGTTGGCGCATCCCGCGCCGCGGTCGATTCAGGTTATGCACCGAACGATTGGCAAGTTGGCCAGACCGGCAAAGTTGTCGCCCCCGACCTTTACGTTGCGGTCGGCATCTCGGGCGCTATTCAGCACCTTGCCGGTATGAAGGACAGCAAGATCATTGTCGCTATCAACAAGGACGAAGAGGCCCCGATTTTTCAGGTTGCCGACTTCGGACTGGTTGCCGACCTTTTCACCGCTGTGCCGGAACTGACAGACAAGCTTTGATCGGTGGGGCCAACCGCCCACCAGATCACTTCTGCCAAAAGCCCGCCCATCGTGGCGGGCTTTTGCGTCTAGGCCGCGCCACGTTGGGCCATGGCATTGCGCAGACTTGGCACCAGTAGTGCGCTTGCCTCGTGATGACAGGCCACGCCCATCATCGCCGTCGCCGCCTTGGCCTGCATGGGCGAATAGAACATGCCCTTGGTGCCTTGAGCCTTGGCAACCTCTGTCGGGTTCGCCACGATCACGTCCTGCACCAGATGCCGCAGTTCATTTACCATTTCGGCGGTCACAAACAGGGGGTCGACCTGAAGCGGGTTGTCCAACTGATCCCAAGGCATGTCCGACATCGGCGCCTTGGAAAACCATAGCAGGACTGCGCGGGGGCCGATCTGACCCAACATGTTTTTCATCCGCGCGACCCAGGCTTCTCTGAGTTCGGACACGACGATGTCAAACCGTTCGGGTGACATGGCATGCAACGTACTCAGCATATGTCGTGTGAAGGTGAAGTCTGCAAAATCGACGTCGTTAAAGATCGCCTCCATCACGGTTGATGCGCGCAGGAACCGATCATTGCGGCGCGGATGCACCGAATAGAAGCGGTTCGACATGTAGTTTGCACCCATGATCTGCACCACGGTCATTTCCGCATCATTGCAAATCCCCATGATCGTGGGATCATTCACAAAGGCATCAACCCCACCGTTGACGCAACCGAGGTTGACACAAGTCATCCCCAATTCCTTTTCGACCAATGCCGGAACCGGTTTGTCGATGAATTTCCCGAACGTTTCTGTACCGCCGATGAATGAGATATAGGGACTATCTAGGCGCCGCTTTGGCCCCCGAAAGAAGATCCGCGACATGCCATATCGGCACGGCGCATAATGCAGTCCACCGCCGTCAATCGTTTCGTGTTTCATGGTTCCCAACGCCTCTCGTCTGTTACCCACGCAACAGAGATTCGCCGAAATGCATTTCGAATTCGCTAAAGTGAAAGTTTGAACATTCTTTTAAGCGACCGGGCGTCTTGTAGCGGCCTATCACGGCGGCATATGGTGCGGGCAGTCAGCAGGGGATATTGGACCATGACGATCAATTCGGTGGGCATTGTTGGTGCGGGTCAAATGGGTAACGGGATCGCCCATGTCTTTGCTTTGGCTGGTTTCAACGTCAAGATGACCGACATCAGTGAAGACGCGCTTAAAGCTGCCGTGGCTCTGATTGACCGCAATCTGGACCGTCAGGTCAGCAAGGGTGCGATTGACGAAGCGGCCAAAGCTGCGGCAATGCAGCGCATCTCGACCACCGGCACATTGACCGAATTGGGCCAAACAGACCTGATCATCGAAGCTGCAACAGAGCGCGAAACGATCAAACAGGCCATTTTCGAAGACCTCGTCCCGCATCTGAAACCTGAGACGATTCTGACCTCGAACACGTCCTCGATTTCCATCACCCGGCTGGCAAGTCGCACGGACCGGCCTGAAAAATTCATGGGGTTCCATTTCATGAACCCGGTCCCGGTGATGCAGCTGGTCGAACTGATCCGCGGGATTGCAACGGATGAGCCCACATTCCGCGCCTGTCAGGACGTTGTGAAAAAACTGGGCAAGACCAGCACCGCGTCCGAGGATTTCCCAGCATTCATCGTCAACCGCATCCTGATGCCGATGATCAATGAGGCGATTTATACCCTTTACGAAGGCGTCGGCTCTGTTCAGTCGATTGACACATCGCTGAAGCTTGGTGCCAACCATCCGATGGGTCCGCTGGAACTGGCGGACTTTATCGGGCTGGACACCTGTCTTGCTATCATGAACGTGTTGCACGATGGTTTGGCGGATACCAAGTACCGGCCCTGCCCGCTTTTGACAAAATACGTCGAAGCCGGTTGGCTGGGACGGAAATCGCAACGCGGGTTCTATGATTATCGGGGCGAGGTCCCGGTGCCGACGCGTTAGGGCTTTAACGCCAGCGTTTGGTCGCGCAGCCACGCCATGAAGGCGCGCTGATCGCCCGCCTTGCTTTCCCATTGCTCTGGCAAGATCGGGTCGCCGATGATCGGGCGAAAGACCGTATTACGTGAGCGGACGATTTCATGGATCAGCAAGCTTTGCCGCAACGTGGCTGAGATTTGATGCGCCATCTGGTACCAGCGGGAATTCGCACCGGGGAAATAACAAGGCACGACGGTCGCGCCGGATTTGCGGATCATCTTGGCGGTAAAGACATTCCACTCAGTCTCGATCACCGGGCCGAACATGGATTGCGCCGTCGCCACAACGCCAGAGGGGAACAATGCCACGATGCCGTCATTTGACAGATGTGCCATCGCGGCGCGCCGCATTTCGACCATGCGTTCCTGAGCATCATCGTGGTGTGGAAACGGCACCGGGATCAGGAACTGGCTGGCGACGGTGTCAATCTCGGTCAAAAGAGAGCGGGTCAGGATCTTGTAGTCCAACCGCCGCCGGCCGATCAATTCTGCCATGACCATGCCGTCGACCATGCCGTGCGGATGATTGGCCACAAATACAACCGGGCCAGTCAGGGGGATCTTGTCCAGCTGATCCTGCGGCGTCTGGATGTCGACACCCAGCACATCAAGCGCCGAGGTCCAGAATTCTTGCCCCTGATAAGGCCCCCGCTTTTCAAATTCGCGGATCATGCGGACGATCTGTAGTTTGCCGGTCAGCCATTCAACAGTCCGGATGAAGCCCGAGCGCATTGGGCTGTCAAACGAGGTCGCATAGCTAAGTACGCCGCGATCGTAGTGTACGGGCTGAGGCTGAGTCTGGGGAGACACTTTTGGCGCCTTGCTGGTCAGTTCGGTCAATCCGTTGCCTTCCAATGCAGACCGGGAATGCCCTAGTCGCCTTCGCCAAATTTATTGTTCACCAAGGTCGTGATGGCATCTGCCAATGCGTCGGCGTCCGCCCCGCGGGTTTCCACATCTATAAATGTTCCGATGGTGGCTGCCAACATTAATAGCCCCATGATGCTGTCGCCCTCGGCCGACATACCATCTTTGCTCACCGTGGCTTCGGCGTCATGTGCCTCGACCACTTCAGCGAGACGGGCGGAGGCGCGTGCGTGCAGGCCTTTGATGTTCTGAATCTCAAGTCGCAATGTCGCCATGGTCAGCTGGGTTCCACGATATGCGTGTTGATATATTTGTGCGCAGCATCAATCGCAGCGTTCACGGCATCAGGCACGGACTTGTTTCTTGTTTTCGCCAGCTTGATCAGCATCGGCAGGTTTGCACCGTAGATGATCTGGCGTTTTGCCACGCCACAGGCCCGCAAGCTGAGGTTCGATGGTGAGCCGCCAAACATATCTGTGACAATGATCACGCCATCGCCAGCATCAACGGCATCGGCTGCGGCGCATATCTCGGCCTGTTTGTTGGCGCGGTTTTCCTCTGCCGCGATGGTGATCGCCATGATGCCATCCTGTTTACCCACCACATGCTCGACCGCGGCAAGGTATTCAGGGGCAAGCCCCCCGTGGGCAACGATCACAATACCGATCAACGTAACTGTCCTTTGTGGCCGCCGTCGCGGCGTTCCATCTCCCGATGTCGTTTAGACACCTGCCAACCGTCCGCTGCAAGGGATGCGGCCACCCTTTCGGCCATTGCGACAGATCTGTGTTGTCCGCCCGTGCAGCCAAAACCGATAGCGAGGTGCGATCGGCCTTCGTCTTTGTGTGCCGGGAGCTGCAAATCCAAGAGCGACGTCACTCGGGCAAAGAAGTCATCAAAACGCGGATCAGCGGCGACATAGGCGTCAACCTCGGGCGCGCGCCCGTCTTTGGCGCGCAGGGTTTCGTCCCAGTGCGGGTTGCGCAGGAACCGGCAGTCGAGCACCATGTCCAGCCCACGCGGCAAACCGCGTTTGTAGGAAAAAGACTGGACAGAGACCCCCAAGGTTGCGCTTTGCGGCGCAAACAGACGCTCCACCTCGGCCTTGAGGTCGTGTGGGGTCATCGCTGTTGTATCGATCAGCACATCCGCGCGCGCACGAATTGGAACCAGCAGGTCGGTTTCAGCCGTAATGCCAGCAAGAGGCGGCCCGGCAGGGGCAAGCGGATGGCGGCGACGCGTTTCAGAATAGCGGCGGATCAATGTGTCGGCATCGGCCTCAAGATAAAGAACCTGCGTGGCATCGCCCTGACTTTCGGTGACGCTGTCGATTGCGGCAATCAGCGCGTTGGTGCCGAAATCACGGTTGCGGACATCAATGCCCAGCGCAAGTGGCCGTGTCGCGGGGCCAGCAAGAAGCCGCGACAAGAGCGAAAGCGGCAGGTTATCGATCACCTCGAACCCGATGTCTTCGAGCGCCCGAATGGCGGTCGAACGCCCACCGCCCGACGGACCCGTGACCAAAAGAACAGGCGGGTTGTCGGTTTGGTTGGTCGAAGTCGTTTTCATGGCTGGGGCCATCCATAGCGCATCATTGTAGCGATCGCAGATGCGAAATGTAGGCCGTCTACCCTATGACACAAGGGGATGTCACATCCCAAATGCGTGACATGACGTGGCGGAGGCAGCCTGTCGACCGCCAATTCGTCCATGTTGATCGCCAGTTTGATTGCCGTGCGCGGGACCATGGGCGCGTTGATCAACCCAATGCCCCGTGCCTCAATCAACGATGGGAGTGTTGCGGGGCGACTGGCCCACAGGATGGGACCATCACGTTCGATCCGGGTCTGGTCATCCGCGACCAGTCCAGCACCTAGCGCAATCAATTGCAACGCGAGGGCCGACTTTCCGCTGCCCGAGGCCCCGGTGATCAGCACGCCTTTTCCGTCCAGATCGACGCAAGTGGCGTGCAAATTGGATTCGATCATGGGTCAGACCGGCAGGCCCACAACAAAGCGCGCGCCCAGCGGGTCAGATGTCATGTCCGCTTCGCCCGGGCGAATGTTTTCGGCCCAGATCACGCCGCCATGGGCCTCGATGATCTGCTTGGAGATCGCAAGCCCAAGGCCCGAGTTATCGCCAAACTGACCCTCTGGCCGTTCAGAGTAAAAACGCTGAAAGACTTTCTGCAACGCTTCGTTCGGGATGCCGGGGCCTGTATCCTCGACCACGACCAGCACCCGGTTCTCACGCTTTCTGGCCCAGACCCGGATCGCGTCGCCGTCTTCGCAAAAAGAGATCGCGTTGGTGATCAGGTTGACGAAGACCTGTGCCAAGCGGCCTTCCAGCCCCAAAACTTCGATGGGATGTTCTGGCAGGTCGGCGATGTACTCCACCCCCTTTGATTCAGCCTCTTTGCCGAGGAATTCATTGAGGTTGCGCAGCATCTTGAGGAGGTCAAACGCCTCTTCTTCCTCTTTGACGAGTTCGCTATCAAGCCGAGATGCGTTGGAGATGTCGCTGACAAGGCGGTCAAGGCGGCGCACATCATGTTCGATCACTTCGAGCATTTTCTCACGCTGATCTTCGCGCTTGGCGATGCGCATCGTGCCAACCGCAGAGCGCAGTGAAGCAAGCGGGTTCTTGATCTCATGGGCGACGTCTGCCGCGAATTGTTCGTTGCCCTCGATCCGTTCATAAAGCGCCTGCACCATCCCGCGCAGCGCACCGGACAGGCGGCCGATTTCATCTGGCCGGGCGGTCAGATCGGGAATGCGTACTTTGGTCGGTGACATCTTGCGCGCGTTTTTGTCACGACCAAGCTCTGCCGCTGCGGCCAGATCCGCCAGCGGATTGGCAATGGTCGAGGCAAGCACAAGGCTCAGACCAATGGAAATCAGGATGCCGACCAGAAACAGCCTGAGGACCTGTTCCCGTTCGCGCGCGACAAGGGCGTCCAATTCGCCGGCTGCAGAAGAGATCAGGACAACGCCAACGGCGCGACCATTTTGCGAGATCGGTGTCGATACGACAAATGTCGTCCCATTGGAGGTCGTGTTGGCACTTACGCCGGTGCCGTTTTCCATCACCGTGCGGATATCGTCAGGCGTCACGTCCTGAAGTGCATCCACGCTGCCATTGTCGATGCTGACCACAGCCCGCATGGATCCCCAGACCTGCGCCAGAAAATCGCTGATGAATGTGGCGCTGTCATCGCGTTCCAACCCGTCAATGGCAGAGCCGCCACGAGCACCTTTGGCGGTTGCAATCAGCGTGCCCGAGGGATCATAGACGGCAACGTCGATGCCACCGCGCAAATCCATCTCGGCCAGGGTATTGACGACGTCGATGCCGTCGCCGGTGATCAGATCAACGGGCGCCGTCATCGGCATGCGTGCCTCAAGCACGTCGGCGATCAGTTCGGCCTCGTTCACAAGGCCATTGGCCCGCTGAAACGCCAGGTTGTCGCGGCTGGGGTTCAGATAAAGCACCCCTGCCACGAGCAGGATCATGGCAATCAGATTGAACGTGATGATTTTGCGCGCAATCGGCGAATTGCGCAGCTGGATCAATCCGCGGCTTTTGCGGTGCGCCAGCATTTCTTGTTCGTGCAGCGCCGTGGGCGATACCCAGTCGTCACCCAAAACAAGGTCCGGCTGGCTTTGCGCTGCCTTCCGGACCGAGTTCAGGTCGCGTACATCAATGTCAGAGACATCGGTCATCACTTACTCTTCGTTATAGCGATACCCGATGCCGTAGAGTGTTTCGATTGCCGAGAATTCGTCGTCGGCCTGCCGCATCTTCTTGCGCAGCCGCTTGATGTGGCTGTCGATTGTGCGGTCATCCACGTAGACCTGATCATCATAAGCCACGTCCATCAGTTGATCGCGCGACTTCACAAAGCCCGGACGCTGTGCAAGCGCCTGCAGAAGCAGGAATTCGGTCACAGTCAACGAGACATCTTCGCCCTTCCACTTCACCGCGTGCCGCAGCGGATCCATCGTCAGTTCGCCGCGGACCATGATCTTGGTCTCTTCAGTTTCCTCAACCTCTTCGCCAGAAATCACATCCTGACGGCGCAAAAGCGCGCGGATGCGTTCCACCAGAAGGCGCTGGCTGAAGGGTTTCTTGACGTAGTCGTCCGCGCCCATACGCAGGCCCAGAACTTCGTCAATTTCGTCATCCTTGGAGGTCAGGAAGATGACCGGCATCGACGTCTTCTGACGCAGACGCTGCAACAGATCCATGCCATCCATGCGCGGCATCTTGATGTCCAGAACGGCCATATCCGGCATACGCTTGTTAAAGGCGTCCAAGGCCGATTGGCCATCGTTGTAGGTTTCGACCTCGAACCCTTCGGCTTCGAGAGTCATCGAGACCGACGTCAGGATGTTCCTGTCGTCGTCCACAAGTGCAATTTTTGACATGGGTTTGACCCTTACTGCTTTATTGTTGATCTTGCCTGCTTTTTGCCAAGGTTTCCCCGTTTTGGAGAAACGAATCAAGTCTCAACTACGAATCAGGCCGTGATGTGTGCCTTATTTGTGCTTTCAGGTGTTATTTTCGCATTAACTGCGTTTCAAAAAGGTCACGCATTGGAATGGTGGCGTTAACATGGAAATGGTTGCGCTAACGTGGGTTTCGGGGGGTATTCGCGCGCAAAATCATGGTGCTAAGTGGTGTGGTCCGGGCCGAGACTGGCCCCTTTTGAGATGGAGCACGCCCAATGGACCACGGTACGGTCAACCCGCAGATGACACTTGCGCAACAAGGCATCACAGGGCTTGGCGCGGTCTATTACAACGAGGACGAAGCGACGTTGCAGGCCGCCGCCATCGCCGCAGGCGAAGGTGTTGAGGGCCAGGGCGGGACGTTTCTGGTGACAACCGGCAAACACACAGGTCGGTCACCCAAAGACAAATTTGTGGTGCGGTCGCCCGCAGTCGAAGACACGATCTGGTGGGAAAACAACCCGCCGATGGACCCCGCAGCTTTTGATCAGCTTTACGACGATATGATCGCGCATATGCAGGGCGGCACCTACCGCGTGCAGGATCTATTTGGCGGCGCGGACCCGGCACATCGTCTTGACGTCCGCGTGGTAACAGAACTCACCTGGCATGGTCTGTTCATCCGGCATCTTTTGCGTCGCCCTGCCGCAGACGAGATCGCAAGCTTTACCCCAGACTGGACCATCATCAATTGCCCAAGCTTCAAGGCTGATCCTGCGCGTCATGGTTGCCGCAGCGAAACGGTGATCACGCTGAACTTTGATCGCAAACTCATCCTGATCGGCGGCACCGAGTACGCGGGTGAGAACAAGAAATCGGTCTTTACGCTGCTGAACTATCTGCTGCCTGAAAAGGGCATCATGCCGATGCATTGCTCGGCCAACCACGCGCCGGGCAATCCGGTCGATACGGCGGTTTTCTTTGGTCTCTCCGGCACCGGCAAGACCACGCTGTCTGCTGACCCGACCCGCGTGTTGATCGGGGACGACGAACACGGTTGGTCAGAGCGCGGCACATTCAACTTTGAGGGCGGATGCTACGCCAAGACCATCGGGCTGGACCCCAAAGCAGAGCCCGAAATCTACGCAACCTGTTCCATGCCGCACACGGTGATTGAAAACATGGTGTTTGATCCAGAGACCAAGGAACTGGATTTTGAAGATGACAGCCTGACCGCTAACATGCGCTGCGCTTATCCGTTGAACTACATTGGCAATGCTTCTGAAAGTGCGCTGGGCGGCCACCCCAAGAACATTATTATGCTCACATGTGACGCCTTTGGTGTCCTGCCTCCGATCAGCCGCCTGACCCCAGCGCAGGCCATGTATCATTTCCTGTCTGGTTTCACCTCCAAGGTTGCGGGCACAGAACGCGGCGTGACAGAGCCGGAGCCGACGTTCAGCACCTGTTTTGGTGCGCCGTTCATGCCGCGTCGGCCAGAAGAATACGGCAACTTGCTACGCAAAAAGATCGCAAGCCACGGCGCGACCTGCTGGTTGGTCAACACCGGCTGGACCGGTGGCGCATATGGCACAGGCAGCCGGATGCCGATCAAGGCCACGCGCGCGCTGCTGTCGGCCGCGCTGGACGGGTCACTGGTCGAGAACCAGTTTATCAAGGACACGCATTTCGGCTTTGAAGTGCCGGTGACCTGCGAGGGCGTCGATAGCCGCCTGTTGAACCCGCGCGATACATGGGCCGACAAGGACGCTTATGACGCGCAGGCCAAGAAGCTGGTTGCGATGTTCAGCGACAACTTTGAAAAATATGTCCCCTTCATCGACGATGACGTCAAAGCCGCCGCTATCGGCTAGGGCCCGTTTCCAAGGCTGTGCGAATTGATTAGGGTCGGGCCATGCGCCTGACCCTTTTTCTAATCTCACTTTTTGCCAGCCCACTTTCGGCCCAGCAGATCGGCGGGACAGATCACCTGCTTTCCCATGTCAGGCCGGTCTTTTTCTGCGTGGACCTGCACCCGGACAGCAGCGCGCAAGAGGATCTAGGCGTCTGGACTTTTCCCCATGGTGCCCCGCTGCCTTACGAGATCAGCGACAACCAAGTTATGGCGCGTCCGGGGCTGGCCTTTGGCTTTGAAATCCGGGCGTCCGGGCCTGACAGGCTTCGTGATGTGACCATTGTCGTGGATCACCCACCGCTGCAGGACACAAAAGTGACGCGCCACAGCTGGACGGCCGATATTCCTGCGCGAGGCAATGCGCTGAGCTACTATGGCTTCGGACGGCCGGAAGAAGTCACGACGGGCCGGTGGTCTTTCTCTTATATCAAGGATGACCGGGTGCTTTATCGGCACGACTTTGATCTTTTGCCCGCAAAAGACCCTCTTCAGACCTGTGTTGCGGCCGAGATGTCCGGGACATTGCACGAATGACGCGCTCCGCTCTGATCCTTGCCCTAATACCCCTGTGGGTGTCGGCGCAACCGGCACCTGACGAAGTCTCACCGCTGATTGCAAGCGTGCAAAGCGGCGTCGTCTGCCCGCCATCGACGGTTGGATCGTCGCCCGCGCCCGATACGGTCGCAGGGACAACGCATTTGATCGAGGAAGAACCGCCATTTGTTTCGCTGTCCAACCGTGTGCCTGCGGTGCTGGGTATCGGTTTTGGGACCAAGGCGTTATCCGAAGCGGCGATGGGCATCGACACCGTCACCATGACTGTCACTCATCCGCCGATGGGCGCCGGTGGGGCAGTGCGCCAAAGCTTTGAGACACGGATCAGTGGCCTTGATCCGTCGCTGACTTTCTATCAGTTCGACTATGACTATGAGTTGGTACGCGGCATCTGGCAGATGGAGGCCAGCAAGAACGGCACGGTTCTATATCGCACCACCTTTGAAATCGTCGGCCCCGAGCAAGTCCCCGAACTTGCGGCCATTTGCGGGTTTGAGGAGTTGCTGTCCTAGCGCAACCTGATCGCCCTTTATATCAGTGCCCGTCGGATCAGATTGGCCCCCGCCACCAACAGCACAATCAGCGTCGCGCGGCGAAACGCCCGCTGGTCGATCCGATCCTGAATGCGCAACCCAAGAGCCATACCCAGAAGCGCCGGTGCCAGCATCAGGGCGGAAAGCGTCGCCGTCTCTGTTCGTAGAATGCCAGATTGCAGGTGCGCGCCAACCAGCAGCAAGGCACCCAGTCCAAAGGTCGCGCCCTGCAGGCGCACCTGATCGACCTTGGGCGTATCCAAAGCAGTCAAATAGGCCACCGTCGGCGGCCCCCAGACCCCCGATATGCCGCCAATGAAGCCTGTCACAACGCCTGCAGTCGCCTCTGTCCGCAGTGTCTGCTGAGCAAGCCGCGGCGACCAGCCTGCAAGCTGAAGGATCGCAAAGATGATGATCGGAATGCCAATGATAAGCAGAAGCGCGCGGGCCGACAGAATTGGAACAAGCTGTGCCGCGCAGAGCAATGTCAGGCCGCCCACAATCAGAAACACCCGAAATGCCCGGATGGAGGTCCAAGCCGCGCGAGCGCCCTGCCTGAGCGCCTGCCAGACGTTTGTTACCAAGGTCGGCAACAACAAGGCTGCCAGAGCGAGTTCCGGAGACATCAGGCTCGAAAGGCCTGAGATCATGACCGTTGGCATTGCAAAGCCCACCGTCCCCTTCACAACGCCTGCCGCAAAAGAAACGAGCGCAGCCAGCACAAGGGTTGTGAGGGGGATAAGATCAAACATGGGCGCAGATTGCCCCAAGCCGGTACAACAGTGGAGGTCAAATCGCGTGCGACATTTTCGGTCTTTTGGAAATAACTTTACGCATGAATATTGCGCTGCAACTGCGAAGGCGTTAGTTCTGCGCCTGCAAAAGAAAAGGATTCTCCCATGCCCCGCGACAGTGCAGAGACTGACATGCCGATCCTGACCGACCTTCTTGGCCTGACGGCCGCGGCATTGCCTGCCGTCGCAGATGTGCTGGCACGCGCAAAGTCAGCGGTCGCATCGCAGGTTGTGACCGATGGCCGCGTTTCAGGTGGCCTGATTGAAGCGCATCAGACAGCGGCACACGGGCTTGCGTGGTTGGCCACCTATGCCGAAGCGCTGCAGCAGATGCAGGGCTGGGCCGAGCGTTTGCAGGCAGACGGCAAGTTTGGCGAGACCGAGCAACTGATCCACCAGATCGCCTTTGGTGAATACCTTTGGCAAATCTATGGCGGCATCCAGATGAACCAGGGTGAGGTCGTGCGCCTGCAGGACATGGGGCTTACACAGGATGATATGCGCGCCCTGATGGTGCCTGCAGTGATGACGCTTTGTGATGCGGGCAATACGCAATCCGCCCGCACACGCCTTGTTGCGCTGATGCAGGAACACTCTGCCGACATCACCGTGGGGAAGACCGGGCTGGATGATGAACTTGAGATGATCCGCGAGCAATTTCGCCGCTTTAGCGTCGACCGGGTCGAGCCGCATGCGCACGAATGGCACCTTAATGACGAGTTGATCCCGCTGGAGATTATCTCAGAGATGGCTGAAATGGGCGTGTTTGGCCTGACCATCCCCGAAGAATACGGTGGCTTTGGCCTGTCCAAGGCATCAATGTGCGTCGTCTCGGAAGAGTTATCGCGCGGCTACATCGGGGTCGGATCTTTGGGCACGCGATCCGAAATTGCCGCCGAACTGATCCTTTGCGGTGGCACCGATGCGCAAAAAGAAAAGTGGTTGCCGGGTCTGGCCAGCGCGGAAATCCTACCGACCGCAGTCTTCACGGAACCCAACACCGGTTCAGACCTTGGCAGCCTGCGCACCAAGGCACGCAAGCAGGGCGACGACTGGATCATCAACGGCAACAAAACATGGATCACCCATGCCGCCCGGACCCATGTGATGACAGTGCTGGCCCGCAGCGTTGAAGATACCGATGACTACAAGGGTCTTTCAATGTTTCTGGCCGAAAAGACCCCCGGCACCGATGAAGACCCCTGGCAGGATCCGGGTATCTCGGGCGGCGAGATCGAGGTCCTGGGCTATCGCGGCATGAAGGAATACACGCTCAACTTTGATGATTTCAAAGTGAAGGGTGAAAACCTGCTGGGCGGCGTTGAGGGTCAGGGCTTTAAGCAATTGATGCAGACCTTCGAAAGCGCCCGTATCCAGACCGCCGCACGTGCGGTTGGCGTGGCACAGTCTGCGCTGGATGAAGGCATGGCCTATGCGCAGACCCGCAACCAATTCGGCAAGGCCCTGATCAATTTCCCCCGCGTGTCCGGCAAGCTGGCCATGATGGCGGTTGAGATCATGATTGCGCGCCAGATGACCTATTTCAGTGCCCGCGAAAAAGACGAGGATCGCCGCTGCGATCTTGAGGCTGGCATGGCAAAGCTTTTGGGTGCCCGCGTCGCATGGGCTGCGGCCGATAACGCCTTGCAAATTCACGGCGGCAACGGCTTTGCGCTGGAATACAAGATCAGCCGAATTTTGTGCGACGCCCGAATCCTGAACATCTTTGAAGGTGCTGCCGAGATTCAGGCGCAGGTCATCGCCCGCCGCCTGCTGTCATGACGGATGCACCAAAGGGCCCAGTGGGTCTTTTGGGAACAACCACTGGTCGCTCCGGTATTGCCGGATGGGCCAGTGCTTTGCTCATCGCCACCCTGCCACTGCAGTCAATGGCAGAGGATTTCAAACCAAACGTCTTTTTCGGCTTCGACATGATCCTGACACCCATCGCACTCAAAGGTGCGTGCGGTGGCGACGTCTCTGGCGACGTCGCACAGATCAACGCCCTGATCTCGGCATTCCCGGATGATGCGCAAAACGCTGGCATCGCCGATCATCTGCAGGTGCTGACAACCACGGCATGGCAGCAAAAGGACCCGGCTTTGGTCATCGGTGGCGGGCTGACTGACGATCATCTCAACCTGCTTTGCAAGCGGGCCATTGCCCTTGATCTGACATGGCTGTCACCTCAGACTATCGGCAGAGACAATCCAATGTCGCCTTCACGGCAGGCGGCATGGCAACAATTCTGGACAGCACTCGAATACCGATGACATGCCCCACAAAACTAAAGCTGCGCGGCCTGACCCGCTTGTCGCCAATTCTCTTGGTCGCGCTGGCAGCCTGTGCGCCAGATGAGACGATCAGCGCTTATGCAGGCGGCCGTTATCAGCTGGTCGAACTCGACGGCGCACCCTTCGATGACCGCGCACTCCTGGACGTCAGCGAACCGGGCCGGATCACGGGCGATGGCCCCTGCAACAGCTATTTCGCCCCGCAAACAGCGCCTTACCCGTGGTTTGAGGTGGGCCCGATTGGTGCCTCTCGCCGGGCCTGTCCCGCGCTTGATGTCGAAAGCGCCTACTTTGCCGCCCTCCGCGCGATGGAATTCGCAGAAAGCGCGGGCGACATCCTGATCCTGTCAAACACAGCGGGCGAAGAGATGGTGTTTCAGGTGGCGCCGTGACGTGCGATCGCGTCAATCAGCCTTCCGCGGGCCGCCGGCATCGGACGTTCACCCAGGGATCGGACAAGACGGTGTTCGATGAACCAACCCGTGGTGCCAAGAGCGCGCACGATTTCGGTTTCGCTTGCGTCGCCCTTCCCCGCCAGCACTGGCGGCAGCGGCAACAACCTGTCTGCCCATTCGCCCGCCGCCTCGCGGCTGACCGCGCGACCAGATTTGGGAGAGACAAATGCCAGATCCTCATTCACCCCGCGCACGGCACAGGCCGAAAGGTCCATGCCAAAGCCCATTTCCTCTAGCAATGCCTGTTCCCATCGCAGATAGGCCAGCGGCCAGATCTCGGATTGCCCTAACAAATCCAGCAGGCCCTGCGTGCGCTCATAGAGTGGCAGGTGCGGCTCTCGCTCTGGCAGAATGTGGGTCAGAAGTGCGCAGATTGCATTTAATCCAGCCAGCGCCAAACGATCTGCCATCACAGCCGCTGCGCGGCTGCGTAAAGGTTCAACTGTGAAGCTGCCCAAATGACCTTCCAGCCGCGCCTTCCAAGTGACCGCCACCTGCCCGCCGGGCTGTAGATGCGGTGTCATCTTGCGGCTTACGCCACCACGGACAATCCCGGCGTGCCGCCCCTTGCTGGGGGCAAAAACCTCCAGAATGACGCTCGTTTCGCCATGGGGGCGGGTGGCCAGCACCACGCCTTCGTCCTGCCATTCAATCATATGCGCAGCCTAGCGCTTTCTTTTGAATAAAAATATGCCCGCCGGAGGCTCCGGTGCCCTCAATCCGCCAACCCGGGTTCATCCAGCAGGTGCCGCCCCTGCCGATCCTCGACTTCAATCACCCAAAGATCGGGATCAAACCCACGTTGCTTGGTGATTGAGGCATCGACCGTGCCATCGTCTCCGTCTACCAGAACAACCCAACGCCGAGCACCCGTCATCAGGTCAAACGACCTTTGATAGCAACAGGCCTGTCCGTCCAACGTATTCAGTTTGATCAGCACAGCCCCGGCAGTCGCATCGCCTTTTTGAACAACGAAAGCCGGAATATCCATCAGCCGCAGACGCGTCAGATAGGCCGACACCCAAACATCTGCGGTCAGCCTCATCGCGCCGCACGGAGCAAGCGCCAGCGCGGGACACGCCCCCCCTTAAGCATTGCCGTCCTTGAAATTCAGACCCATCTCGTCATAGCGCTCTGCCTCGTCAAGCCAGCCGGGTCGGACTTTGACCTGCAGGAACAGATGGACCTTGCGACCCAGAAACTCTTCGAGTTCTTCACGGGCAGCCTTGCCAACGGCCTTGATCGTTTCGCCCTTGTTGCCCAGCACGATGCCTTTGTGGCCATCGCGTACGACATAGATGATCTGGTCGATCTTGGCCGAGCCGTCTTTGCGCTCTTCCCAGTTCTCGGTCTCGACCGTCATCTGATACGGCAATTCCTGATGCAGCCGCAGCGTCAGCTTTTCGCGGGTCATCTCTGCGGCGATCATCCGCATCGGCAGATCGGCGATCTGGTCTTCGGGATAAAGCCATGGCCCCTCTGGCAATTCTGCCGCCAGCCATCCTCGCAATGCGTCGCAGCCGTGGCCACGTTCCGCCGAGATCATGAACGTTTCGGCAAATCCATAGGCGTCATTCATTTCCTTGGTCAAACGCAGAAGTGCCTCTGACTTGACCTTGTCGATCTTGTTGATCGCCAGCGCCACGCGGCGCCCGCCGGTATGTTCGCTGAGTGCTTCCAGGATCGCCTTCACGCCCTCGGTCATCCCGCGATGCGCCTCGATCAGCAAAACCACCACATCCGCGTCTGCCGCTCCGCCCCAGGCGGCAGCCACCATCGCGCGGTCGAGCCTGCGTCGCGGTTTGAAAAGGCCCGGCGTGTCGACAAAGACGAGTTGCGCGTCACCTTCAATTGCGACCCCGCGGATGCGCGCGCGTGTCGTCTGGACCTTATGGGTCACAATGCTGACCTTAGCGCCCACCATTCGGTTGAGCAGCGTCGACTTGCCCGCATTCGGCTCCCCGATCAGGGCCACAAAGCCCGCGCGTGTTGTCATCTTTGGATTCCCCGGCCTACGCCACCCCAACAAGGTGGTCGTCACCCTTTAGGCGAGTTTGACGCCAAGGCCAACCTCTGCAACCCCAGGGAGATGACTAACGTTTCATTGAAAGTCTGTTCATTGGAAATCATCATCGTCGTCCTTTTGATTGCTGCCGGGTTCATGATCGATAAGGAGCTTCGCCGTGTCCGCCGCGCATTTCGCAAGCCATCCTCAAGTCACGCGTCAAGCAAACGGACACCGCAAAGGAAACCTCGACCATGTTCCGTTTCCTATCAACCCAGAGCGTCCCAAATGCAGCGACGTGCCGAACCGGATGTCATCGCTGGCAAATACTACAGAAGTTGATGGCATCCGCAGAAAGCGTTGGCGTTGCCATTACCGGCAATTGGGAACGTTCTTCGGAGCCAAACCCGATGCCTAGCCTGTCAGCCGGTCCAGCAACGCGCGTGCCGCTGTCTGTTCTGCCTGACGTTTGGACCCTGCCCGTGCAGTTTCGCTTTCACCGCCGGCCAATTGCACTTCGATGGTAAAGACCGGTTGATGATCCGGACCGGTGCGGGCCTTTTCGATGTAGGATGGTGGCGGCTCACCGCGGGCCTGGGCCCATTCCTGCAAGGCGGTTTTTGGGTCCCGCGCGTCGTCAGCCACATTTGTCACTCTTGCGCCCCAAAGCCGAAGGATCGTGGCACGGGCAGCGTCAAAGCCAGCGTCCTGATAGACTGCGGCAATCACCGCTTCCATCGCATCCGCCAGCAGCGCCTCTTTGCGGCGGCCGCCCGACTTCATCTCGGACCGTCCCAGTTTCAGAACCGCCCCCAGATCAATCTGGCGGGCCACATCTGCGCAAGCTTCGCGCCGCACAAGCGCGTTGTATCGGGGGGCGAGCGTGCCTTCTGGCGCATTGCGATCCGCCGACAGCAAAGCCTCGGCGATCACAAGGCCCAGCACCCGGTCGCCCAGAAATTCCAGCCGTTGATTGTCGTCACGATGCACCGACGTCATCGAGGAATGTGTGACCGCGCGGACCAGCAGTTCAGGTTTGGCGAACTTATGGCCCAATCGCCCCTCAAAGGCTGTCAGGTCAGCCGAAATCTTCAATCGATTGCCTTGAAGAAGCGGTCAGAACGCCAGGTCCAGAACGCCAACATTGATCGTCCGGCCGAAGAAAAGATGACACGGTCGGCGCGGCCTACAATATCGGCGCGGGGTACGAACCCGACGCCACGTGCGGCTTGAGCCACGCGACTGTCGGTGGAGTTATCGCGGTTATCACCCATGAAGAAATAGTTGTCAGCTGGCACTGTGTACACACCGGTATTGTCCAAGGCACGATCGCCGATGTTCAGGATTGCGTGGCTGGCACCGCCGGGCAGGGTTTCGATGAACTTTTCCTTGGTGCAAATGGCCCCTTCGCCGACAGACCCGTTGGAACATTGAGGACGCAGGCGTTGTGGGCCCTGCGGGCTGTAGACTTCTTCAAAAACGCCGACAGCTTCAACCTGCACGGCCTCGTCATTGATGTGAAGCAGCCCGTCCTTGACCTGAATGCGGTCGCCCGGCATCCCGATCAGCCGTTTGATGAAATCGCGGCCTGTCACGGGATGGCGGAAGACAACAACATCGCCCCGCTCCGGATCACCGCCTAAAAAACGCTCATTAGTGCCTTCGAAGATGCCGCAAAAGTCTTCTGCCCCGACATCAATGCCCAGCGCGGGGATGCGGATCGACGGGCAAGAAGCGTAGGAATAGCCATAGGCGAACTTGTTGACGAACAGAAAGTCACCGATCAGCAGCGTGTCTTTCATCGACCCTGACGGGATCCAAAATGGCTGAAACAGGATGGTACGAAATGCGCCTGCGATCAGCAGCGCATAGACGATTGTCTTTACGGTCTCGATGACGCTGCCGATGAGGCCTGATCGTTCTGCCATGTCACTGCCTTAAAGTAAGTCTGCGCCGCTACATGCGGGCAACGTGGTTGCAAGTCAAGGCGAGCCGTCCTGCGCCGCTGCGTCGGCCAGAGGCCGCGCCTCGATCACGACGAAGGCCTGCGCCCAAGGATGGTCATCGGTCAGCGTCACATGGATGATGGCACGGTGCCCCGGGGGGGTCATCTGGTCCAGCCGCTCTTTGGCCCAGCCCGTCACAGCCATGACAGGTTGCCCGCTGCGCAGGTTGCTGACCGCCATGTCTTTCCAAGAGATCCCCATGCGCAATCCTGTGCCCAGCGCCTTGGAACAGGCCTCTTTCGCGGCCCAGCGTTTGGCATAGGTTCCCGCGACATCCTTGCGCCGCTCGGCCTTGCGCTGTTCGGTTTCGGTAAAGACACGGTTGCGAAACCGGTCCCCAAACCGGTCCAGCGTGCCTTGTATTCGGTCGATATTCGCCAGATCGGTGCCAACACCCAAAATCATTCAGCCGCCTCGGCATAGGTCGCCGTCATCGCGCCGGTAGACTGGTTAAGCGTCACAACGACTGGCTTGCGAGAAAATCCATCGACTTTGGCATCGTAAAACCGCGCTTCCACCGACAGTGTCAGACCAGTCTGAGGATGATAGCTGGAGGTCAGCGTATCAAAAAAGAGGCCTGCAAAGCCGATATCCTCGCTGGCGCCAACCACTTTGCATTGCCGGTCACCCAGTTCTGAAAAGGGCGGCGACAGCACCAACAGCCAAGCAAAGCCAATCGCAGGCTCAATCGTGTCCAGCACAGCCACACGCACCCGGCCATTGGCAAAGGTGCGAGTGTTTTCTTCCCATGGTTCGGCAATGGCCTGCGCACTGGCTTGCCAGTCGCAGTTGCTGACGGATTGAGCCGCGGCAGGACTGGCCAGCGCAAGCAAAAGAACCAGTGGGCGGATCATGACGCGGGCACTTGCAAATCAATCACCATGATCCCGTTGCCACCCCCACGACACATCGCGACCAGCCGCCCGCCCAGCGCCTGATGGCGCGGGTCGGCCGCATAGGCATCAAGCGCGGCTCTGTCGCGGAAGGTGCAAACAAAACCATAGGGATAATCAGGCGTTTTCCCTTCGGCGTCGATGTTCGGACCATGTTCGAAACCAATGTAGCCGTCGATTTGTCCGACAAGCTTGGCCAGACCCTGCATCACAGCGGCGAGATCGCCGTCATCGGCGAGGTTCAGCATGACAACGTGGCGGATCATTTTGCTTTGCTCATTGCGCGTAACTCTCCCTTAACGCCGAACCCAAGGCCTAGACGGTTGAAGAGGAAAGTAAGCACGATCAGCACCAACACAACAAAGATCCATGCCAAAGGTGACAGTTGCGCCAATGAGGTCAGAACCGCACCGCCGCCCAAGACCATCAGCACCAGCAGGGTGAGAACGGCAAAGACAAGCTGCACCAGCACAGCCCATAGCGTCATTGGGCGTGCGACGCGCCAAGCCTCGCCCTTGGCCAGTGGCACCCCGGTCTCGCGGGCATGGCGTTGCCCTTCCAGCATCGCGGCGATCAATGGCGGCAGGTAGACCGACATGCCACCGGGCAACGCGACACCAAAACTGGCAAGCAAAAAGTCGAGCACATAGAACCCAATGATTGCTGCCGCTATGGTCAGGCAGTAGCGTTTGACGTTCAGGGTCATGTCCGCGCCTCATCCATCAGGCGGCGCATCTCTTGGATAGAGGCAGCCAGCCCGCAAAATATCGCCTCGCCAATCAGGAAGTGTCCGATATTGAGTTCCTTGACCTGCGGCAGCGCAGCGATGGGTGCAACACTGTCATAAGCCAGACCGTGCCCCACGTGGACCTCTAGCCCAAGTTCATGGCCGTAGGCCGCCATATCCGTGATTTTGGACAATTCGCTGTCGCGCAATGCCCAATTGCCATCTGCCCAGGCATCGGAATAGGCACCGGCGTGCAATTCGATCACCGGCGCGCCGATGCGGTGGCTCGCCTCGACCTGCTTTTTGTCGGCGGCTATGAACATCGACACTCTGCTGCCTGCCTCGCGCAAGGGCGAAATATAAGCCGCCAGCGCGTTGTCATTGGCCGCAACATCCAGTCCGCCTTCGGTCGTGCGCTCTTCGCGCTTTTCGGGCACCAGACAGACCGCATGGGGTTTGTGACGCAAGGCAATCGCCTGCATCTCTTCGGTCGCTGCCATCTCAAAGTTGAGCGGCACCGTCAGCGCCGCGATCAACTGCTCAATATCCCCGTCCGTGATATGCCGACGGTCTTCGCGCAAATGCGCGGTGATGCCATCGGCGCCTGCCTCTTGCGCCATCAAGGCGGCCCGGACAGGGTCTGGCACGGCACCGCCGCGCGCATTCCGAACGGTTGCCACATGGTCGATGTTCACCCCAAGGCGAAGGTCGTTTGTCATGTCGAGATCCTCATTCCTTGTCAGGATATTAGCCCAATCCGGGTCCATCGCCATCCCGGGGATGACGCAATTGATCCAGCTTCGCCCGCAGGCGCTTGCGACGACCGTTCTGATAGGCACCGATTAGCGGAACTGAGATATAGTAGCAGACCGTCGCGCAGATCACGCCGGGGATCACCCCCCCTACCATGTAGGGGTAAAACAACTCATCATAGAATGAAGCAAGATAGTCCCAATGAGCGACTTCGTCGGTGAAAATTGCCATGAAATTGTGACGCAGGTCCTCGAACGCGCGGGCAAAATTGCGCCCGATACCTTCGACGTCTGTGCGCACACCGGTCAACAGATAGCCTGACTGCAACGCCGCAACCGCGATCGGGATATAAGTGAGCGGGTTCCCAAAAAACGTCCCCATCAAAGCAGCCAGCATGTTGCCGCGCATCAGCTTGGCAATCAGGACCGCGATGACAAAGTGCAGTCCATAAAACGGCGTGAACGACGTGAAGACCCCTGCCCAAACACCACGAGAGATCTTCTCAGGCGTATCGGGCAGGCGCCGGACGCGATGTTTGACATACTCAAACGCCCGGGCCCATCCACCACGCGGATAGAGGAAATCCAGCGCAGCTTGCCAGATCGGCCGTCTGTCCCTGCGCTTGAATACCACGATGCGTCCTTATGCCTGTTGTTGTGCCCGCGCCTGCGCAGGATCACGGTGCCGGATGATTGATGACACCGCGCTTTCTGCATCCAGTGCCGTCATGACGCGGTGCAAATGGGATGCATCGCTGAGGTCAACATCGATCAGAATGCGATAGTAGTCCGGCTTGCGGTCGATGAATTTCAGGTCCGAGATATTGGCGTTTTGCTCGCCAATCAATGTGCAAATCCGTCCAAGTACACCGGCGTCGTTGCTGATGGCGACGTCAAGTGTGACTGCGTTGATTGCGCGGTGATTTCCTTCTGCCCAATGCAGGTCAATCCAGCGGTCCGGCTGGTCGTCATATTCCACCAGAATCTCACAATCGATGGCATGCACCACAACACCCTGCCCGCGAAAGGTGAGCCCAACGATCCGCTCGCCCGGCAAGGGTTGGCAACAAGGTGCGCGCTGGTGGGTCTGTTCGGCATCGAGGCCCACAACAGCGCGGCCCTCATCAATTTTTTCGCCGCCCTTTTCGGCCAGTTCGGGATAAATCGCGCGGACAATCTCTCGGGCCGACATCTCTGCGCTGCCAAGCCGTGCCAGCATATCGTCCATGTCTTCCAGTGCCAGTGTCTTGGCCGCCGTGCGCAGTGCTTTTTCGGTCAGACGTTTGCCAACCGTTTCAAATGCGACGCGCGCCAGTTCGCGACCCAGCCGTATATAGCGCGTGCGATCCTCTTCCCGCAGGCTACGACGGATGGCGGTCTTGGCGCGGCCGGTGACGGCAATATCGATCCATGTCGCCTGCGGAGTTTGACCCTCTGCCGTGATGACCTCAACCGATTGGCCGTTCTTCAACCGGGTCCAAAGAGGGACACGCAAACCGTCAACCTTTGCACCAACGCATGCCGACCCAATGCGGGTGTGGATCGCATAAGCGAAATCAATCGGAGTGGCCCCGCGCGGCAGCTTGATCACATCCCCCTTGGGCGTGAAACAGAACACTTGATCGGTATACATCTCAAGCTTGACGGCTTCGAGAAACTCGTCGTGATCCTGATCGTCGTCCAACCGTTCGGTTAGCGCCGATATCCATTTGACCGGGTCCACGGCAAAGCGGTTTTCGACCCGCTCGCCATTGCGGTAGGACCAATGGGCCGCAACACCGGTTTCCGCGACCTCATGCATTTCGCGTGTCCGTATCTGAACTTCGACCCGCTTGCCGTCGCGGCCCGAAACGGTGGTGTGGATTGACCGATACCCGTTGGTTTTTGGCTGGCTGATGTAATCCTTGAACCGGCCCGGAACAGCGCGCCAACGTTGGTGGATTGCACCCAACACGCGGTAACAATCGGCCTCTGTCGCGGTAATGATCCGAAAGCCGTAGATGTCGGACAGGCGGCTAAAGCCCTGATCCTTTTCCTGCATCTTGCGCCAGATCGAATAGGGCTTTTTGGCGCGCCCCATGACTTCGGCCTGAATGCCCGCTTTTTCCAGTTCCACCCGCATGTCGCTGGTGATCCGCTGGATGACATCGCCGGTTTCCCGTTGCAACGTTATGAAGCGGCGGATGATGGAATTCCGCGCCTCTGGATTCAGCACGCGGAATGCGAGATCTTCGAGCTCTTCCCGCATCCATTGCATGCCCATGCGTCCAGCGAGCGGGGCATAAATGTCCATCGTCTCGCGCGCCTTCTGAGCTTGCTTCTCTGGGCGCATGGATTTGATTGTGCGCATGTTGTGAAGCCGGTCGGCAAGTTTGACCAGCGTAACGCGCAGGTCTTTGGACGTGGCCATGAAGAGCTTGCGAAAGTTCTCGGCTTCTTTCGATTGGGTCGAACTCAGTTGCAGATTGGTCAGCTTGGTTACGCCGTCGACGAGGTCGGCAATCTCGCGGCTGAATCGCTTTTCGACCTGCGCGAAAGAGGCATCTGTGTCCTCAATCGTGTCGTGCAAGAGCGCCGTGATCAACGTGGCGTCATCCATTTGCATTTCGGCCAGGATCAGTGCCACCGCAACTGGATGGGTGAAATAGGGCTCGCCCGAGTGACGGAACTGCCCTTCATGCATCGCGGCACCATAGACAAAGGCGTCCGCCAGCATTTTTTCATTGGTGCGAGGATTATAGGTGCGGACCAGTGCGATCAGATCGGTGTCAGTCGTCATACTGGTCCGGCGCCTTCATTTTTTGGCCGGTCGTGCGGCCCTAGCGCTGCCCCTGCGCTTCCATCAGCGCGCGCAGCAGTTTCTCTTCGCTCAGATCGTCTTCTGCCGGTTTGTCGGCTGCTTCGGCACCCATCAACAAGGACATGCTGTCCTCTTCGGGTTCATCAACCTCGATCTGTGTCTGGTTGGCCTCGATCATCCGCTCGCGCAGGTCGTCGGCCTGTTGCGTTTCATCGGCGATTTCGCGCAGTGACACGACAGGGTTCTTGTCATTGTCGCGGTTGACGGTGATCGGTGCACCGGCGGAGATTTCGCGGGCGCGATGTGCAGCAAGCATCACAAGTTCAAACCGGTTGGGAACTTTATCGACGCAATCTTCTACGGTGACGCGGGCCATTGGCGCACTCCTGATCTATCAAAGCGGTATCGCAAGCCCCTCATCTAAGGGCTGGTTTCACGATTGACAAGTCGATTCGACGCCTATTCCAAAGGGATTACGTCTGATATTGCCGCCGGGTCGCAGGTCGCCAGCATCGCGTCAATTCCCAGTCCGGTGACGGGATGCACCCAGTCCGGCCAGACATCACGCAGCGGCACCAAAACAAAGGGCCGGTCTTGCACACGCGGATGCGGCAAAATCAGATCCGTAGGAGCAACTTTCATTTGCTGTTCCAGCGGCAAATCGCGCCAGTCCCGCCAGGTCTTCAGATCAGGTTCCACAACATCCCCGACAGCAATCAGGTCGAGGTCCAGCACCCTTTGTCCCCATCGAACTGTTCGGGTCCGTCCCGCCTCGTCTTCAATCTGGTGCAGGATGTCGAGCACGTCTGAGGGTGAAAGTGTCGTTTCGATCACGAAAACTGCGTTGGCAAAATCCGGTCCATTCCCCGCAGGAAAGGCTGGAGTGCGATAGATTCGGCTTGCTGTGACCGGGCACATCAGCCGTTCTGAGAGTAAGCGCTTGCACTTTTGTACAAGTGCCGTAGCGTCACTTAAGGTCTCGTTTACGTTACTTCCTGCGGAAATCAGCACTTTTCGGCCCAAAACGCTGTTTTCGGGGAGTTGTGTCAATTTGAAAACATCCTATTATTCACATGTTTTGCGAACTTAGACCACTCACCCAAGACCCACCATTCGCAAAGCGTACATTTTGGAAGGACTATTTATGTTTTATCGTGACGAGCGTCTTGCGCTCTTCATTGATGGATCGAACCTATATGCGGCTGCGAAGTCGCTGGGCTTCGACATCGACTACAAGCTGCTCCGTCAAGAGTTCATGCGCCGCGGGAAGATGCTGCGCGCGTTCTACTACACGGCGCTCTTGGAGAATGACGAGTACTCACCCATCCGGCCACTGGTTGATTGGTTGCACTACAACGGTTTCACCATGGTGACGAAACCGGCCAAGGAATACACCGACAGCATGGGACGTCGAAAGGTCAAAGGGAACATGGATATCGAGCTGTGCGTCGATGCCATGGAACTGGCCCCACATGTTGACCATATCGTGCTGTTTTCCGGCGACGGGGACTTCCGGCCATTGGTCGAAAGCCTCCAGCGCAAAGGCGTGCGCGTTTCGGTTGTCTCCACCATCCGAAGTCAGCCACCCATGATCGCTGACGAACTGCGCCGCCAGTGCGATAATTTCATCGAACTTGATGAATTGCGTGATGTCGTTGGCCGCCCGCCGCGCGAGCCGCGTCCAATGGATGCCGACGAAGACATGGCCACAGCAGAATAACCAGCGGATCGCGCGTCCACTCACCGCGCGGCCCCTTGCTATCGCATTGGTTCGGAATGGCCCGCGCAAGCGGGCTTTTTCATGCGCGGCCCCCGACTGGACGTGCGCGGCATTCTTCACTACCTCTGTCACAAAGCGGAGCATGCCATGACCAAACCCCAATTGACCCTTTATCTTGCGGCCCCGCGCGGGTTTTGCGCCGGTGTAGACCGGGCGATCAAGATTGTGGAAATGGCGATCGAAAAATGGGGCGCACCCGTCTTTGTCCGCCACGAGATCGTGCACAATAAGTTTGTCGTCGACGGACTGCGTGACAAGGGGGCGGTCTTTGTGGAAACGCTGGACGAATGCCCTGATGACCGACCAGTCATCTTTTCGGCTCATGGCGTACCAAAGGCGGTACCTGCCGCAGCCGCCAAACGCAAAATGGTGTTTGTCGACGCCACCTGCCCGTTAGTCAGCAAGGTTCATATCGAGGCACAGCGCCACGCCGACAATGGTTTGCAGATGATCATGATCGGCCATGCGGGCCATCCCGAAACCATAGGCACCATGGGGCAGCTGCCCGAAGGTGAAGTGCTACTGGTTGAAACAGTAGAAGACGTGGCCAGCGTGACCGTGCGCGACCCGGGCAAGCTGGCCTTTGTGACCCAGACAACCCTTTCGGTCGACGACACGAGCGATATCGTAACAGCTCTTCAGGCCCGCTTTCCGGGCATCGTGGGCCCGCACAAGGAAGACATCTGTTACGCCACGACCAACCGGCAAGAAGCGGTCAAGGCCATGGCACCCAAGTGCGACGCGATGTTAGTGGTGGGTGCACCAAATTCCAGTAATTCCAAGCGCTTGGTCGAGGTGGGCGCGCGGGCCGGCTGCAGTTATGCGCAGCTTGTTCAGCGTGCCACGGATATTGACTGGCGCGCCTTGGACGGGATCAACAGCATGGGCATTACTGCCGGGGCCTCTGCCCCTGAGGTGCTTATCAACGAGGTCATTGACGCCTTCCGCGACCGCTTTGACGTGACAATCGAGTTGGTGGAAACCGCTGTTGAAAACGTCGAGTTCAAAGTCCCGCGTGTCCTGCGCGAACCGGCCTGATCCATGCAGGTCCCTGATGTCGCGGGCGTTGTCTTTGATATGGACGGCCTTCTGCTGGATACAGAGCAGCTTTACTTTGCGGCATTCAAACGCACGCTGACCACCCTCGGCCTGCCGCAGGATGACGACCTGTTCCGCAGCCTTGTCGGCACCAATAGCACGCTGGGCAATCAACTCCTGACTGCGGGCCTTGCTGGCCGTGTGTCGCTGGAGGATTTCAACGCGGTCTGGGACCCCGATATCGCGATTGAGCTACAAAAAGGGGTGCCTGTTAAGCCCGGCGTCCGCCCCATGGCAGAGGCTCTGACCGCGGCGGGCATTCCTTATATCGTGGCCACCAGCACCCGGACCGAAAAGGCGCAGGCACATTTGGCCAAAGCAGGGATTGGCGATCTGTTTGAGCAGGTCATCGGCGGTGATCAGGTGGCCCGGAGCAAACCCGCGCCAGATATCTTCCTGAAGGCCGCCGATGCCCTTGGGGTGTGCCCAGCATTATGCGCGGCGTTTGAGGATTCCGAAAACGGTGTCCGTGCAGCCCACGCGGCGGGGATGATTACAGTTCAGGTGCCGGACGTTGTCCCGCCTTCGCCAACGCTGATGGCCCTGGGCCATCATATCGCCCCCAGCCTGTTGGACGGTGCGCGGCATATTGGGCTTGACCCGGTGCCGTGCTAAATCCTGATCCATGACCGATTTCATCACATTTGAAGGCCGCGTCGTGCCAATGATCTGGGGAGATAGCACCTATACAGTGCTGCCTTTGCCCGCAGACGTGAGCAACTCATTGGCCGCCCAGGGCGCACGTCGTGTCGAGGGTGAGATCAACGATCACCCGGTCAATCTGGCCCTGACCAAGGCGCCGGTAATCACGGAGACATTTGTTTATACAGGCCAATCCCTGCTGCGCGATTGTGGCGTCACACCGGGTGAGACGATAGAGGTGCGGTTTCGCAAGGCCGATCCCAACGTCGTTGAAGCGCCAGAGGACGTGATACTGGCGCTGCGTCAGGCCGATGCGAGCGCCGTCTGGGCGAGCCTGACCCCCGGTAAGCAACGAGGCCTTTTGCATGGTGTCGCCACTGCAAAACGTGCCGAGACCCGCGTTAAACGCATTGCCGCGTTAATAGCCGAGATACGCCAATGAAGTTTTCGATCATCCCGCGCGCACCGCTCATCCTTGGCCTTGCTGGCCTGTTGCCGTTCCTTTGGGGCGCCGCGACCTTGCTGATCCCTGATCTGGGAACCTGGGCGCAGTTAAATCTGGGCGGGCGTTTTACCGGGCCGTTTGTGCAACTGTCGTACGGCACCGTCATCCTTGGATTCATGTCCGGGGTGCTTTGGGGATTTGCCACAAAATCAGAGGCGTGGATTGGCTATGCCCTTTCGGTGATCCCAGCGCTTTGGGCCTTTTTCATGGTCGGTGGTGGGCCGACCTCTGCCGCAATCAACTTGGCGGTCGGTTTCCTTGGTCTGCTGCTTTTGGACCTGCAATTCTGGCAAAAAGGTCTGACCCCGCCGTGGTGGATGGCGCTGCGCGTTCTGTTGACCGGCATCGTAGTTTTGTCCCTGTTGGTGGTGATTTTCTGATGCCGGACGCCAGAACAATTCGTTTTTACGACACTGCGGCGTCCCGCTATGCCAATCTGACCAAGGCCAAGGCACCCAGTGACAGCTTATTGAAGTTTATGGATTTATTGCCTGCCGGTGGCGACGTGTTGGATTTGGGCTGCGGCCCTGCGCAAGCCTCTGCTCATATGCGCGCAGCGGGCTTTCGACCCGATCCCGTCGATGCCAGTCAGGGCATGATCGATTTGGCAAACAAAACCCATGATATTGGCGCACGGATGCTAACCTTTGATCAGGTGGATATGATTAATCGCTATCACGGTGTCTGGGCCAACTTTTCGCTGCTGCATGCGCCGCACGAGGACCTACCCCGCATATTCGCCGCTATCGCAACGGCGCTGAAACCCAAAGGCGTTTTCCATGTCGCGATGAAGGTGGGCAACGGGACAGCGCGCGACTCCATAGACCGGCTATATAGCTACGTCACCGTCGCTGAGCTTGAAAGCCTGCTGCAAGCCGCGCGGTTTGATGTGCTGGATATCACCGAAGGTCATGAGGTCGGATGCGCCGGCACCGACGACCCCTTTGTTGCGATGAGGGCCCGCAAACATGGCTGATCTCTTTGCCTATACCGATGGCGCCTGTTCCGGCAATCCCGGACCCGGCGGCTGGGGCGCGTTGCTGATTGCGCGAAATGGTGAGGCTGTCCTGAAAGAGCGCGAGATGTCGGGCGGCGAGTCCGAGACCACCAACAACCGGATGGAGTTGATGGCGGCGATTACCGCATTGGAGACATTGGAAAAACCGTCGCGAATAACGATTGTCACGGATAGTTCCTATGTCAAAGACGGGATTACAAAATGGATCTTCGGCTGGAAGGCGAAGGGGTGGAAAACGGCAAGCAAGAAACCTGTTAAAAACGAAGAGCTTTGGAAGCGTCTTGATGCGGCGACCCAGCGCCACGATGTGACGTGGGAATGGGTCAAGGGTCATGCCGGACATCCGGAAAATGAACGCGCCGATGAACTCGCCCGGGCTGGCATGGCGCCCTATAAGACATGACTGCAAAGGCCTGCCCAGTTGTCACGCAAGACGGCGCGGTGCTGATGTTCCGACATCCACTTGCCGGAACACAATTCGTGAAGGGCACGATCGAAGCAGGTGAAACCCCACGGTTGGCCGCGTTGCGTGAACTTCAAGAAGAGGCAGGTGTTCTGGCAGAGTCTTGTGATGCGACACCCGTCATTTCCGAAGAAATCGCGCCTCAGCAACTTTGGTATTTTGTCGCCACCACGACCAATCGTTTGCCAGAATTCTGGACCCACAATTGCGGCGATGACGGCGGGCATTGCTTTGAGTTCTTTTGGCAGGATCCAACTATGCCGCTGCCCTCAGACTGCGCCCAAAAATTTCAACGCGCATTCGACGTGATGCTTGCCAAGGGTTTGCTTTCATGACGGTTCTGGCAGCACTTGATTATGCCTCTGTTTTCATCTTTGCCTTAACCGGCGCACTGGTCGCGAGCCGTGCCCAGCTTGATATCGTCGGCTTCATATTTGTCGCCAGTCTGACCGCTGTCGGAGGCGGGACAACGCGCGATCTTCTTTTGAACCGGGATGAGGTGTTCTGGATCACGAACCCGACATACATCGGTGTCGCGGCCATTGCTGCTCTCATCGTTTTTTTCACCGCTCACTTACTCGAAAGCAGATACCGCAGCATTGTTTGGTTCGATGCCTTGGCGCTTTCCGTTGCGGTGCCGGCAGGTGTTGGCGTCGCGCTCAGTTCCGATGCGCCATGGCCGGTCACGCTGATTATGGGGATCACCACTGGATGTTTTGGCGGCCTTTTGCGCGACGTGGTATGTAATGAAGTGCCTCTTGTCCTGAAACAGGGGGAGCTTTACGTCACCTGCGCCTTCGCAGGCGCGGTCGCCGCGATTGTCGCGCTCTTGGCGGGTGCTGCAGTCCCCGTCGCGCTGTTGATTTGCGCGGGTTTCACGTTCGCCCTGCGCGGCGGAAGCATCGCATTCGGCTGGCGTCTGCCGGTCTATAAAAGCTTCCCCCCGCGGGAATGATTTCGCCGCGATGGTGACGGTTGGATTTTTGGGTTAACCGCCCGGTAAGGCCGAACCCCGCTGCTTGTGACAGCCTCACCACATCAAATTTGTCTTACGGTGAATTTGGGGCAGTGCCTGTTTGGCCGTCCTCTGCCTGCTGTCCGAACAGGTGGTGTCAGGATTTCGCCCGACACCTTGTTGTCGGTTAGCCGGATCTTTTGTCTTGTCACCCAGACACATCACTCATTCAACAAACGAAGCGTTCCAGCCTCCTTTCAAGGCGAGCGTCGGCTTTGCCAGAACTGCCTTAGGCGCTGCCTAACGCATAACCAGCCAATTAAGACTTTATGAACGGCTCCAAATTGCGAAACTGTCAAAGTTGAAGCGAAGGACGCCGCGATGATGGACACAATTGACACGCTGGTCGTTGGCGCAGGCCAGGCCGGGATCGCGGCAAGCGCTCATCTTTCCAAACACGATATTCCACATCTTGTTTTGGAAAAGGACCGCATCGCCGAAAGTTGGCGGACGCGCCGATGGGATTCGCTGGTGGCCAATGGGCCGGTTTGGCACGATTGCTTTCCCGGCATGTTTTTCCCGACCTCTGGGCCGGAGGCCTTTGCACACAAAGAAGAGGTGGCCCAGGCCCTTGCAGATTTTGCGAAGTCTCACGACGCGCCAATCCGGACCGGGATCGAGGTTGATGCGGTCAAGCGGGGGAATGGAAGCGCCGGTTTCATTGTTGAGACGTCCGAAGGCACAATCAAAGCGCAGAATGTTGTCTCGGCGACTGGCGCATTTCAGACGCCTGTCATCCCTGACCTGATCCCGCAGACTGCGGGGTTAAGGCAAATCCATTCCGCCTCCTACCGCAACCCGGAAGACCTTGATCCGGGCGCGGTTCTTGTCGTCGGAGCAGGGTCATCTGGCGGGCAAATTGCGGATGAACTTCAACGATCTGGACGCAAAGTCTATCTTTGCGTCGGCCCACATGATCGGCCGCCCCGCGCATACCGGGGCCGTGACTATTGCTGGTGGCTGGGTGTCTTGGGGCTTTGGGATTTACCTGCCAAAGCTCCGGGAACCGAGCATGTGACGATCTCTGTTAGCGGCGCGCGCGGTGGCGAAACTGTCGATTTTCGCAAGCTCGCGCATGAGGGCATGACGTTATTGGGGCGAGCGTCGGGTTATGAAGACGGTCGGCTTCTGGTCAACAAGGACCTTGCTGACAACATTGCGGCTGGCGACGCCAATTACCTTGATATGCTGGCGCAGGCCGACGCCTATATTGAGCGCTATGGTCTAGACCTGCCTGAAGAACCGGATGCACACAGGTTACCTGATGATCCGGATTGCCTGACCAATCCGGTCCACGAATTGGATCTGGCCGCATGCGGGATCACAACTGTTATTTGGGCAACCGGTTACCGGCAGGATTTCTCGTGGATTGATCTTCCGGCGGCTTTTGACGGCACCGGCGCACCGCTTCACCAACGTGGGGTATCACCCGAAACCGGGCTTTATTTTCTGGGGCTTCCCTGGCAATCCCGGCGTGGGTCCACCTTCATTTGGGGGGTCTGGCACGACGCTTCATATGTCGCAGATCAGATAGAAATCCAACGCAAATACCGAAATTATCGCCCCACCGCGGCCAGAGACTGAAAGCTTCGTCATGACCATTGCAAAGCCAATTCCAAACCCGATTGACAGTTTGCGCGCGAATGTGACCGTGCCGTTTGAAGAAGCCCGTGCAATGCCGCCGGAGGTTTACACGTCAGAAGATTTTGCCGCAGCAGAGTTGGAACACATCTTCAAGAAGTCATGGTTCTGCGTTGGTCGCGCCAGTGCTTTGGCAAAACCTGGTGACTATGTGACTTGCGAATTGGCCGGTCAGCCGATTATCGTATTGCGTGATAAAGACGATGTCCTGCGCGCTTATTCGAATGTCTGTCGCCACCGGATGTCGACGCTTTTGCACGGTCGCGGCAACGCCAAGACAATCGTCTGTCCATACCATGCCTGGACCTACAATCTTGATGGAAGCCTGCGCGGTGCCCCAGCCATGAATGGCAACAAAGCGTTTTGCAAAGACCACTACAGCTTGCCCGATATCACTTGCGAGGATTGGCTGGGCTGGGTGTTTGTCACGCTGAATCCAGATGCGCAGCCGGTAGCAGAAGAGCTGAGTGAGGTCGCAGAGCTGGTCGGCGGCTATGACATGACCAATTACACCGAGACCTTCTTTGAAGAGCATCTGTGGGACACCAACTGGAAGGTATTGGCCGAAAATTTCATGGAAAGCTATCACCTCCCGGTCTGTCATGCAGCCACCGTCGGAGGCCTTTCCCGGCTTGAGGACATGATTTGCCCGCCCGGACGCGCAGCGTTCAACTATCACACAATCCTAAAGGACGAATCCCTGCAAATTGCGATGGCGCACCCCAGCAACGACCGATTGCATGGAGATGAGCGGCGGACAACTTTCCTTCTCGCGATTTACCCAAGTCTATTGATCACGCTGACGCCCGGGTATTTCTGGTATCTGAGTCTGCACCCCAAGGGGCCCGGGCAGGTTCAAATCCGCTATGGCGGCGGAATGTCGGACGACTACAAAGACGACGCGGAGGCGCAGCAGCATTTGCGCGATCTCAAGACGCTTTTGGACGAGGTCAATGTCGAGGACCGCGGCTGCACTGAAAAGGTCTATCGCGGGTTGTCGGCGGATGGGGCAGCGCCGGGGCATTTGTCGCATCTGGAAAGGCCCAACTACGACTTTGCCCAATATCTGATGAGCCGCATGGACCCATCCTTTGTCCCGGCAAGCATGAGAGAGGGGTGACGATGTCGCCGCTGTCAGCACAACTGCAGGAAATCGCGGCACTTCCTGCCGACCGGCCGATGACGATGCCGGGCGCGTTTTACACATCCGAAGAGCAGTTTTCACGTGAGGCCGCAACAGTCCTGAGGCGAAGCTGGCACTGTCTTGGACG
Organism: uncultured Paracoccaceae bacterium; assembly: GCA_947493335.1. Taxonomy (GTDB): domain Bacteria; phylum Pseudomonadota; class Alphaproteobacteria; order Rhodobacterales; family Rhodobacteraceae; genus CANMYO01. Next base: position 131,041 of record CANLQO010000004.1, read on the forward strand.
GGCCGATGAAATTCCCGCTGCTGGCGACTTTTTCACTGTTCAACTCCTCAACGAGCCGCTGATTGTGGTACGGCAAGCCGATGGGACAATCGCTGTGCTCGCCAATGTCTGTCGTCATCGCGGGATGCCGCTTGCGGAGGGACGCGGGAACACGAACAGATTTGTATGCTCCTATCATGCCTGGGCCTATGATTTGGATGGGGCCCTGTTGCGGGCCGCACGCATGAAGAATGCTGGTTTTGACCCAAAAACCTGCCACCTGCACCGCCATAACATGCACCTGTGGAATGGGTTTATCTACGTCAACCTCAGCCACGAAGCGGCCCCTTTCGACTATCCCGCGCTTGATGCGCTTATCGCTAATTATGAAACCGCAGAATTCCGCATCGCCCATGTCGCGGAAGAGATCTGGAACACAAACTGGAAGTGCCTTGTCGAGAATTTCATGGAAGGGTACCACCTTTCGGTCGTGCATCCGGCGACACTGCATGGATATACCCCAACGGGTCTTGCGCGTAAGCTGATCGGCGGCGATGGCTTCACGTCCTATGCGGCCAACTATCCAAAAGAGATCCCGTCTCGCGGCGTTGGCGCTGGTGGCCTGACGGAAGATGAACGCCTTCGATCGACATTGTTTGCGGTTTTTCCGACCCAAGTCGCCAGTCAAGCTGCGAGCCTGCTGGTATCACTGAGCATCTTCCCGCTGAATGCCGGTCAGATCCGGGTGAAATGGACCTTATCAAGCTACGGTGACGATCTTGATGAGGCGACAATTTCCGAACGCGTCGCTCTTTGGGAGGAAGTGAATGCCGAAGACCGTGAAAAGCTTGAGCGGATGCAACTTGCCTTAGGCTCTGACCACGCAATGTCCGGCCCGCTTGCCGGGGAAGACTACGAAGGCACAATCCGCGATTTTCAGCTGTGGCTTGCCGCGCAGGACCGTATTTAAGGAGGCTTTATGGCCCACACCCGCATCCGAAAGTTCAATACGTCGGACACATATCCGGAACAGAACCTCGACAACGATTTGTGTCAGGCTGTCGTGACCGAAGCATCTGGCAAAATCGTTTGGCTGCGCGGACAGTGTCCGCAAAATCTGGATGACGCGGTCAACATCAAGAGTCATGACCCGGTCGAGCAGACGCACAAAGTCATGCAAAACATCAAACAACTGATCGAAGAGGCCGGCGGCGAGATGTGCCATCTGGTCAAGGTCGTTGTCTACATCACAGATGTCCGCCACAGAGAGGCCGTCTATCGCACCATGGGTGAATACATCAAAGGTGTGCATCCGGTGTCCACCGGCATTGTCGTTCAGGCGCTCGCCCGGCCGGAATGGCTGGTGGAAATCGACGGCACGGCTGTGATCCCGGCATGACGTTTTCATTGGTCGCTCGCTGTGCTGAAACAGGAATGTTTGGTCTTGCCATCTCCTCTTCTTCTCCCGCCGTTGCGGCGCGCTGTTCGTATGCGCGCGCTGGCGTCGGCGCTGTCGCATCCCAAAATGTGACAGACCCCACGCTAGGACCCTTAGCGCTCGATCTGATGCAAGGAGGCATGTCGGCTGCAGAGGCGGTTCAGGGCGTGCAGTCAATTGGGAAACACATCGCGTATCGACAAGTCCTTGCGATCGATAAATTGGGGGGGACGGCAATCCACTCCGGTCCAAATTCCCTTGGCATCTGGACCCAGGCAGAGGGCACAGACGTCGCGTCAGGGGGCAACCTCTTGGCAAACAGCGATGTACCCGCCGCCATTGTTGACGCCTTTACCAACAGCACTGGCCATTTGGGCGACAGGCTTATTGTTGCATTGCGCGCGGGACTGTCGGCAGGCGGCGAAGCTGGTCCAGTGCATTCCGCTGGTCTCAAACTGGTGGACAAAGTGCCTTGGCCGGTCGCAGATTTGCGTTGCGACTGGACTGAAGAGTGCCCGATCGAAGCGGTAGCCACCGCTTGGGAGGTCTACAAGCCGCAACTTGACGCCTACATTCAGCGCGCCATCGACCCGCGTGAAGCACCCTCTTACGGCGTGCCCGGAGATAATTGACGGCACGCCGCGCCTCCGCCACCATCAATTTATGCAAACGCGTTTTACACTTCGGCAGTTGGAGTACTTCACCTGCGCAGCAGAGGTCGGTAGCATTGCGGCAGCGGGACGCAAACTAAACGTGTCGTCGCCCTCGATCTCGACCGCGCTCTCGCAATTGGAAAGCGAACTTGGAACGGCTCTTTTTGCCAGACAACGCGCGCAAGGCTTATCGCTGACCGAGGCGGGTCGAACGTTGGCAGCCCAAGCCGCAGTTATCCTTTCTGAGGCGACCGAATTAACCCGAATAGCCGGAACATTTTCCGATGTGATACAAGGTCCCTTGCATCTGGGTTGCCTTGTGACTTTTGCGCAAATCGTCGTGCCGGATCTGAGGCGGAGTTTTGAGACTGCACATCAGAATGTTTCGATCAGTCAGGTTGAACTGACACAGCCAGAGATATTCGCCGCTCTTCGACGCGCGGAGATCGATCTTGGCCTTAGCTACGCAATTGACGTGCCTCAAGACCTGGAATTCCACCCTGTCAGGACTCTGCCGCCTTATGTCATGCTCGCACCGGATCACCCGCTCGCCGGGCGCACGTCTTTGACGATCCAAGACCTTGCCGACCACAAAATGGTGCTGCTCGATTTGCCGCTCAGCTCGGATTATTTTCGATCATTTTTTGATGTCTGCAACGTTTCGCCAACGATTGCTGAACGCACCAAGGATATGGCGGTTGCCCGCAGTTTGGTTGCCAATGGTTTTGGCTATTCCATTGTCAATTATCGTCCGGTGGGGTCGCTTGCGCCTGATGGAAAACCACTAAACTTTGTCCGACTCGTAAGCGACATTCCCCCGATTGCGGTTGGTGTGCTCTCGGCCAAGGGTGCGATGCAACGCCGTGTTTGCGCTGTCTTTCTGGAGCATTGCATTGCAGAGATGCTTCAGTGACAGAGCTTCCGCACCCACATTGGCTCGAAAGTCGGAACGCCACACACCTTGTTGGAACTGAGTTTACGCCGCAACACGGGCAACCTGCGCGGACCCGTGTTTGAGAACCGGATTTGACTCGATCCATCGCCCTGGCTACTAATGAATTAATAGACCTCACCGAAGGATCGGACGTTGGCGCGTAGACGGACGGAAATGCTCACTGATGTCGAGCTCGAGCTGATGATTGCTCTTTGGAAGATCAAGGCCGGGACGGTGCGGGATGTTATGGCGGCTTTGGCTGAGGGCACGGACCGTGCCTATACATCAATAGCCACCATGATGAAGATCCTCGAAGAAAAGGGTTATGCAAAATCCGAGCGGAAGGAGCGGACGTTGTACTATGCTCCCGCAGTGCAGAAGAGCGATTATGAGGGTCGCTCTTTGAAGAATCTGTCAAACTCGTTGTTTGGAGGAACCCCAACCGCACTGGTGGCGCGGCTGGTGGATAATGGCGAGCTGACCGATGAAATGATCCAAGAGATCAAAGAGATCATCGACACGAGGATCAAGAAAGATGACAGCTCATGACATCGTAGGGGGGGTAGTCTGGGGCCAGATCATGGTTCTTACGGCTGCGTTGGTTTTTGCTGTATTTGAGATTTTCAGTGCCCTGACGGGCGCACGACGACACTTTCAAACCCGACGACGGGTGGCCTATGCCGTCTGTTCCAGCGTCCTTGTCCTGCCGCTGGTCTTGCCATTTGCAATTGCCGCGCCGTTTGCAGTTTCGATGAACGCAACGGATGCGATTGTGGCGCAATACCTTAAAGGCAACATTTCGATCAGCGCGATGGAAATGGCTTGGCTAGTTGAGATGCGAAAAACTTGGGTGTCGGACATCGCGATGGGCAAGTCTGGCGCGGGCAAAACAGTTCTCGCGGTTTTCCTGACGGCGGCGGTTTGTCGAGCGGCTTATCTGGGCATCAATTTTCTGAGAATCCGCAGAGCGATAAGCAGCGGTGAAGTGATCCGGCAAACGCGGCGGCTGACGATTCTGGCCGCACCTTCAGTCAGCGTCCCGTTTTCCACGCGCGGCATCGTCCGGCACTATGTCGTTTTGCCAAGCGCTATGATGTGCGACCGCTCTGCCATCGCGATGGCTGTGGGGCATGAGTTGCAGCATATCCGCCAAGGCGACGTCACGGCTGAGGTGCTGATTTCGCTGGCCTCGCCGCTTTATGTCTTAAACCCCGGCTACTGGTATCTATCGGGCCGCGTGCGCAAGCTGGGTGAGCTTGCTTGCGACCGGGCGTATCTTGCCCGGAAGGTTCAAGATGCACATAGCTATTCGCTGCGCCTTCTCAGCATTGCGCGTACGGCAACAAAAGCGCGCCAACAACCTACAGCGTTTGGTGTTCCTCTGACTGGTCGCGCCCTGCCGTGGCGCGGTCGTCGCTCAATGCTGCGCTCTCGCATACTGGAAATTGCCCGCGACATCGACAACCCCGCGAACGAAAGCAAGTGGGTTGGTCTTGCCCTGTCAGCGTTCATGAGCATCGCCATTGTGGGTGCCGCGGTGTCGTTGTCAAAGCCTGCAGATTGGAGCCACGAGCGGATCATGCTGTCCACGGTCGTTAATCTGGAACGGATAGATCAACTCAATACACTGGCACAGCGAAGCTGGTAGATCGGCCCGCTTCGCAGCACACCCAGCTTTCTTTTAGACCTTCCAGAAGCAGAGCACGCCCCAACCTATCGCGATGCCCAGCGGGGCCCAAAGTGGCATGCCGAAGAACCCAAGCCAGCCCAGAAAGATAAACGACGTCCCCAGACAGGTCAGGAACAACCGGTCGCCCCGCGTTGTCGTTAGCCCAAGGATTCCTTTGCGCTCTGCGCCGCCGGGGTACTTGATCTCTAGCACCGTCAGCACGCCCATCGCGCTAAACAAGGCGGTGAACACCAAGGCCGTCGGCCATGTCCAAGCCATCCATCCCAGCATCTTACACTCTCCCCATCGCGAAACCCTTCGCGATGTAGTTGCGGACAAAATAGATCACGATTGCACCCGGAATGATGGTCAGTGTTCCTGCCGCCGCCAGTAAACCAAGCTCGTATCCTGCGGAGGATGCGGTGCGGGTCATGGTGGCTGCGATGGGCTTTGCCTCGACCGCCGTCAACGTCTTGGCCAACAGCAGCTCCACCCATGAAAACATGAAGCAAAAGAAGGCGGCGACACCGACACCGGCCTTGATTGTCGGGATGAAGATCGTGACAAAAAAGCGCGGAAAAGAATAACCGTCCACATAGGCTGTCTCATCCAGTTCCTTCGGCACGCCACCCATGAACCCCTCAAGAATCCATACCGCAAGCGGGATGTTAAAAAGGCAATGTGCCAGAGCAACCGCAAGGTGCGTGTCGAATATCCCGATGGCTGAATAGAGCTGAAAGAAGGGCAGAGCAAAGACCGCTGCGGGCGCCATGCGGTTTGTGAGCAGCCAAAAGAAGAGCTGTTTGTCACCCAGAAACCGATACCGACTAAACGCGTAGGCCGCTGGAAGCGCCACCGCAATCGAGATCACAGTATTCAGCGAAACATAGATGATCGAGTTGATGTAGCCCCAATACCATGTCGGATCGGTGAAGATCGTGCGGTAAGCCTCGAGCGTAAAAGTCTGTGGAAACAACGAGAATCCGGCGAGGATTTCGTTTGTCGTCTTAAAGCTCATCGCGACAAGCCAGTAGATCGGAAGCATCAGGAAAAGGATGTAGACGATAGGGACGATGGATCGTTTGCGCATCGGGCCCTCCTTTAGTTGAGGTCATCTTTGGTCATGAGCGTGTAGAACAGCCAGGACACAAAGAGCGTGATGGAGAAGTAGATCAGCGACATCGCCGCCGCCGGGCCAAGATCAAATTGGCCAAGCGCGATCTTGACGAGATCGATAGACAGCAGCGTCGTCGAATTGCCCGGCCCACCGCCGGTCAGCACGAAGGGTTCGGTGTAGACATTGAAGCTGTCCATGAACCGCAAGAGGATCGCGATCGTCAGCACATTTTTCATCTTGGGCAGTTGGATGTAGCGAAAGACGCTCCAATTGCTCGCCCCATCGATCTTGGCGGCCTGATAATAGGCGTCCGGGATCGATACGAGGCCCGCGTAGGACAGCAGCACCACAAGCGAGGTCCAGTGCCAGACATCCATCGTGATGATCGTGACCCAAGCTGCCAGCGGGTCCTGCGTCATGTCGTAGTTGATGCCAAGGACGTGGTTCAGCGTATAGCCAAGAAGGCCGATATCGGGCAGCGCAAAGATATTCCACATAGCACCCACCACGTTCCAAGGGATCAGCATAGGAAGGGCCATCAGAACCAGACAGACTGGCACCCACGGCCCCTGACGCGGCATGGACAGCGCAATGGCGATGCCAAGCGGCACCTCAATGACCAAGATAAGGAACGTGAAAAGGAATTGTCTGCCGAGTGCGGCGTGAAACCGCTCTGACGTCAGGATCTGTTCGAACCAGGTAAGGCCTTCCCAAAAGAAGAGGTTGTCGCCGAACGTTTCCTGCACGGAGTAGTTGACGACTGTCATCATCGGGATCAACGCATTGAAGGCCACCAGAACCAGCACCGGCAGCACAAAGAACCAAGCTTTTTGATTTTCGGTTTTCATGATGCGGCTTTCTCGGTCGCGAGCCAGCCATCGGCATAAACGCGCGTCTGGTTCGGTTGAAATTGAAGATGCACAGTGTCGCCCTGGATCGGTGCGGGCCCGTTGGTAATGGCGGCAACTTTCTGGTCGCCGGCCATCGCCTCGACCACGAGATGCCGACCAACGTCCGAAACGCGGCAAACCTTTGCGGGTATGCCGGTTTCACCAAGCAAGACAAATTCAGGTCGCACACCGATTTCAATGCCTTTGCCGGGTTGGGCAGTGACGGCCCCTTCAACCGCGACGTTCATGTCGCGGAAGAATGCGCCGCCGTCCCGCAATTCTGCGGGCAAAACGTTCATGCCGGGCGAACCGATGAAGTGGCCGACGAACGTATGGCCGGGCCTTTCGAAAAGTTCGACGGGCGTGCCAATTTGCACAACCTCTCCCAATTGCATGACCACCACCTGATCGGCAAAGGTCAATGCCTCTGTCTGGTCATGGGTTACGTAAATCATCGTGGCCTTGACGCGGTGGTGCAGTTCTTTGAGTTTTGAACGCAACTTCCATTTCAGATGAGGGTCGATCACGGTCAGGGGTTCGTCGAACATCACGACATTGACATCGTCACGCACAAGACCGCGTCCCATTGACAGTTTTTGCTTGTTGTCCGGCGACAAACCCGCGGCCCGTCGGTCCAGCATGTCTGTCACTTCGAGCATCTCGGCGATGTCCGCAATGCGGCGGTCGATGACGTCCTGTGCCACGCCCCGGTTCTTGAGTGGGAAGGCGAGGTTCTGGCGGACGGTCATGGTGTCATAGATGACCGGAAACTGAAAAACCTGCGCGATGTTACGCTGATCCGGAGGCAAGGCAGTGACGTCTTGTCCGTCAAACAGGATTTGTCCTTCTGAAGGCTCCAACAGACCAGAGATGATGTTCAAAAGCGTCGATTTTCCGCATCCCGACGGACCAAGCAAGGCATAAGCCCCGCCATCTTCCCAATCGACGTCCACCTCTTTGAGGGCATAGTCATCAGGCCCTGTCGGGTTTGGCATGTAGCTGTGTCGCAAATCTTTGAGTGTTATCCTTGCCATTGCCCTTGTCCTATGCGGCCCGGCTGCCATCGGGCGCGAAGTACAAACACGCGCTGGCATCCATGTAAAATGTGTGATCTTCGCCCACGCGGTAAGGATGTGTGCCATGGGACAGCGACACCCAACCGCGACCGTGAAGATCAAAGTGAGCAGAGCTTTCCGAGCCGCTGAGTTCAGTCACACTGACACGACCAGACAACGGCACAGTTGCCGCGTCCGTCGCTGCAGGCAGAATAAAGTGCGGTCGTACAGCGACAGTGTAGTCGCCATCGCTCAGGCCGCTTGCACCGCCGATCGCGGGCCAGCGAATATCTCCCATCACGAGCGTTTCCCCTTCCTTGCGCACGGGTGCGTCGTTGATGGGTGGGTCAGAGAAGACCTGAGCGGCTGTAAGCGTTGACGGGGCGCGGTAAATCTCTGCCGTTTTGCCAAACTGCGCGACAGAGCCGTCCATCATCAGGGCTGTCATTCCCCCGAGCAAAAGGGCCTCTTCGGGTTCTGATGTCGCATAGACCACAACCGCCTGGCGGCCTGCAAATAGTTCGGGGAGCAGCTCGCGTAGTTCTTCGCGCAGCTTGTAATCAAGGTTCGCCAATGGTTCATCCAGAAAGACCGCCTGGCTGTCCTTGGCAATGGCACGTGCCAGCGCGCAGCGCTGCTGTTGTCCGCCGGACAGTTCATGCGGGCGCCGCTTCAGCATCGGTCCAAGTTTGAGGATATCTGCCGCCTCTTGGACGCGACCATCAATTTCCGACTTCGCCATGCCTGCAACCCGCAAAGGGGAGGCAATGTTATCGTAAACGGTCATGTGAGGGTAATTGACAAAGAACTGGTGGACCAGGCTGATCTTGCGCTTTTGCGTCGTCAATCCGGTGACGTCCGCGCCATCCATTTCCAGGGTCCCGCTTGCGATTGGGTCAAGACCCGCCATCATCTTGATCAGTGAGGTCTTGCCAGAGCCAGTCTCGCCCAGCAGCACATTGAAGTGTCCGGTTTCTAGCGTAAGGCTGGTGGGCTTAATGTGCGTTTCGCCCCGCACCACCTTAGTTATTTTATTGAGCACAAGTGCCATTTCTTCACCTATTTCGTGGTGTCCGCCGCTTGGTGGACGTGCGCTGGGGCCCCGGAATATCAGGGCCCCAGCTTTCGTCAGTCCGCAGGGAGATTGGACTTTGGACCGACGGTGGTCAGTTGGCACTCCAACGTGCGACCAACTCGTCGTAGTTGACGGTCTCACCCTGTGGTTTCTCGTTCTCGAGCGGAGGTTTGGCACCGCCATTTGCGAACCAGTACTCTGCTGACTGCTCTTCGTTCAGGCGAGGGCCACAGCCGCCATAGACGTTCTGAGCTTCGTCTGCGCGCTGCATACGGGCCATCGTGATGTCCATCTCTTCAGCCAGACGGTCCATCGCTTCTTGCGGCGTGAATGCACCGGAATTCACGTCCCCGATCTGCTGCCACCAGATCTGAGCGAGCTTTGGGTAGTCGGGCACGTTCACACCGGTCGGCGACCAGCGAACCCGGTCAGGAGAGCGATAGAACTCCACCAGACCACCCAACTTCGGCGCACGCTCGGTGAAGCTTTCGTGATTAACCGAGCTGTCGCGAATGAAGGTCAGTCCGACATGGGATTTCTTCACGTCAACAGTCTTGGATGTGACGAACTGGGCATAAAGCCATGCAGCTTGTGCGCGATCAGAGGGTGTGGATTTCAGGAATGTCCAGGATCCCACGTCCTGATAGCCAACCTTCTGGCCTTCTTCCCAATAGGGGCCGTGCGGGCTGGGGGCCATGCGCCACAGCGGATTGCCGTCGGCATCAACGGTGTTGTTGCCTTCTGACTGCGGCTTCACCATGTCTGCGGTAAAGGCCGTGTACCAGAAAATCTGCTGGGCCACATTGCCTTGGCTAAGCGCGGGGAGCGACTGGTAGAAGTCAAAGGATGCCGCACCCGGGGGTGCATAATTCCGCAGCCACTCATCCCATTTGCGGATCGCGTAGACCGCAGCCGGGCCATTGGCTGCGCCACCACGGGTGACGGACGCACCGGCGGGATTACAGGATCCGGCTTCCATCCGGATACCCCATTCGTCGATTGGAATACCGTTGGGTTCACCAACGGAACCGGCACCGGCCATAGACAGCCATGCATCGGTCATCCGCCAACCAAGGTCAGGCGCGCGCTTGCCGTAGTCCATGTGACCAAAGATTTCCACGCCGTCGATTTCCTTGACGTCGTTCGAAAAGAACTCAGCGATGTCTTCGTATGCGGACCAGTTCACCGGAACGCCGAGATCATAGCCATACTTTTCCTTGAAGGCCGCTTGCAGGTCTTCACGGTCAAACCAGTCTTTGCGGAACCAATAGAGGTTCGCAAACTGCTGATCCGGCAACTGGTACAGGTCACCGTCCGGGCCGGTTGTGAATTGGATGCCCATAAAGTCATCGAGGTCCAGCGTCGGCGAAGTCGTCGCGGCCCAATCACCTGCCATTTGTTCGGTCAGGTTATATGCCAACTGCAAACGAGAGTGAGTGCCGATCAGATCGGAGTCGTTGACGTATCCATCATAAAGGTTCCGCTGGGTTTGCATTTGCGTTTGCACAGCCTGCACCACTTCACCTTCACCAAGGATCTGGTGGTTCACCTTGATACCCGTGATTTCCTCGAAGGCTTGGGTCAGCACTTCGGCTTCATAGCCGTGTGTCGGAATGCCTTCGGAAAGAACGTTGATTTCCATGCCGGCGAAAGGCTCCGCCGCCTGAATGAACCACTGCATTTCTGCCAGTTGGTCACCTTTGCTTAGCGACGAGGGTTGAAATTCGTTGTCGATCCAACGCTGTGCTGCTGCTTCATCAGCTTGCACGGGACCGGTCATCGCAATTACAGCGCATGCTGCAACCGCGGAGCGAAGATACTTACGCATCTTGTCCTCCCAGATTGAGTTAATTCCGGTCCTCCAACCGGATGCCTTAAGCTGGCAAAGCCATCGCAGATCGTCAACTAAAAAATTAGTAGAAGCATAATATGTTGTTTTAAAATACAAAATCAGGATAAACTCATTCGATTTCCCGTTTCACGAGATGCGGCGGATCAATACGACGATCGCCGGCTACGTCGGACGCGTCAAAGCCATTCCAGAGAAACGGAAGGGATCAAAAAGAAGGCCAACCGAAGCGCGACGCTTGCATCACCACCAGCACCCAACAACTTAAAACCGGGCGGTCGAGTAAAACTCGCTCTTTGTATGCGCTTCTCTTAGCGCCAAAACTCCGATGACAGACACCATCGAGTGACAAGAATGACGTCCGGTGTGCCAAGCGCGTTCTCGGACTATGACGCTCGGGCGAGATGGTTTTTGGGCGAACACCCGAATTTACGAGAATAGTCACGGCTGAACTGCGTCGCGCTTTCATACCCAACTTCGAACCCGGCAAATGACACGGAGGGGACACCACGCTCCAGGAGGGAGCGTGCCTCTATCATCCGCAGGTCCTTTTGGTACTGAAGTGGCGTCGTACCGGTCACCGATTTGAAGTGTTCGTGAAACGAAGATTGGCTCATTCCGGCCATCTGCGCCAACTCGCCAACGAGCAGTGGTTCACGAAATCGGCTTCTGATCTGTTGTATGGATTTGGCGACCCGGCTGGCATGGCTATCCACGGATAACAGGTTCCGCAACATACCTCCGATCGGCGATAGCAAGAGGCGATAGTGAATCTCCTTTAGGATCATCGGACCCAGCACCTGTGCGTCCATGGGTGACTTCATCAACTCAAGGTAGCGCACCATCGGCTCGGTCCATGCCGGCTGTGCCTTGCTTGAAGACAAAGATGTCGCCTGATCCCTGTTGGACACCGCCTCGCCAACTTGTTCATACAATCCGCGAAGGATGCTCAAATCCAATGAGAATATGAGCGCCTGATAGGGACGCTCCGCGGTGGCTTGGGTTATCTTCGAGGCCACGGGCAAATCGTGGCTCACCAAAAGCATATCGCCCTCATCGAGTTTGACAAACTGCCGCCCGACGTTCATTTCTTTCTTCCCCTGTAGGATCAGGCAAATAACAGGGTTATAGATCACGGCCTCAAACACGGTTATTTCTGTGCGCTGAAAGATATGCGCAGAGGGCAAGACCCTGCCTGAAACCTCTGCTTCACGGGCAATCAGTTCTGTTGCTAAGTGTCTTAGGCGTTCCAGTGACATCAGGGCCTCCTTTCCCAACGCGTAGCAAACCTTCATCCAAAAATCACGCATTAACCCCAGCCTTCAGAGGAATTGGCAAAACTGTCGGAGAATTTGGCAGGACGCGATGGCACCGTTCCCATAGCTTCTGACCAGCAACGCAATTGAACGGAGCATCGCATGCCGGACGCACAAACCACATTCACGCTGAATACTGAGACCACGATCCCCGCGGTTGGTTTTGGGACCTACCTGATCTCGAATGACGATGCCGAAAACGCCATTCGTTCTGCGATAGCGGCAGGATATCGGCACATCGACACGGCTTCTGGATACCGCAACGAAGAAACCGTTGGTGCCGGGATCCGGTCTGGGCTTGAAGCCGAAGGGCTGCCACGCGCTGATCTTTTTGTCACGGCCAAATTATGGCCGGGCAACCCCGCATGGGGCGACGCGCCCAAAACTAGGGCACAAACACTCGAAGAATGCGATGCAAGCCTATCGCGTCTGGGTTTGGATTATGTGGACCTCTACCTGATCCACGCCCCCTACGGCGGCGATATGCGTCTTGAGCAGTGGCACGCGCTGTTGGAATTGCAAGCCAACGGCAAAGCCCGCTCCGTCGGCGTGAGCAACTTCAACGAAAGCCACCTGGAAGAGATCACTGCGGCCGGGTTGCCCATGCCCGATGCCAATCAGATTGAATTGCACCCATGGTCCCAGAAACCGGGCCTGCTGAGATACATGTCCGAACATGACATCGCGCCAATCGCCTATAGTAGCCTCGTCCCTCTTTCCACGTGGCGTACCGAACCCGGGCAAGACAGTGCCAAGACCGACGAGATGAAAGCGGATGGGACAGCCTTCAAAAGTATGGCCGAAAAGTACGGCGTTTCAGAGGCGCAACTGTTGCTACGGTGGGGTGTCCAGAATGGGTATGCCGTCCTGCCCAAAAGCCTGAATCCGGAACGGATGCGTCAAAATCTCGATCTATTTTCCTTTTCTATCGACGACGCCGACATTGCCAAGATGGCAACCATGGACCGCGGCGATGGCGTGGCCTGGGCGTCCGGCGACCCCAGCAAATGAGCGCCAACGCCGCGTTTCAGTTAACAATACAACCAAATACTCTCGGAGTGATCATGAAGCCTTCTTTGTTCTTAGCCACCGGCACCCTTGCTATTGTCACCTCGAAATCGCTGTCTGCCGAAAACTCATGTGACGCCCCCCTTATGCACGGCAACATCGCGCAAATCAGCGCCACGCACGCAACTGTGGACACATCCGTCCGGATCGACGCCAGCCCGGCCGATGTCTGGGCCACCCTCACCGATTTTGCGACCATGGCAAGCTGGAGCTCCGGCACCCTTCAAGACATGACCGGCGACATCAAAGATGGAGGGAGCGTGACGATCACCTTCATCTTTGGGACCACAGAGGACGGCGCACCCAACGTCATGACGATCCCTCATACCTTGATTTATGAAGAGGGCAGCATGATAGGTTGGTCAGACCCGTTCCCCGAAGATATCGGCGGCGGTCATGACAACCATCTCTATCGGGTTGAGGCCTGTGGTGATCAGACCCTCTTCGTCCAATCAGACGAAATCGTGGACAATCCCTATGCGGCGAACTTCGTGGCCCAATTGCTTCCCATGTACCAAACGTTCAACGCCGAGTTGAAGGCCGAGGTTGAAGGAGGGTCTTAAAGGTTCTGCGGCGCTGAGCTGAGTGAACAGCTTAAGCGCCGCAAAGGGCATCTGAAGTTTCGCTGAGGCTGTAGATTTCGCTATCGCGGCTGGTCCGTGTCATCAACGTCAGGTTGCCGTTCCAAGTGGATACGGCAGCCTCGAAGATCAGTCACGCAAACAACAAGCTGGCTGCCAGTCACCCACCCCGCCCGCTTGGAACATAGGTCGTCTCGCAGGGCAGCTCCACCGCCAAGGCCGAAGCTTGTCTGGGCAGTTAGAATGCATCCTGATTTGGTAGGAATCCATCTTGGCCTCTCGCTTTTCAGCAAGGCTATCAACAGCAAGTATCACTGCTGCGCAGTGTAAATGCCAGAATATGTAGCAGTCATGATTTCGGCTTGGATCAAAGAACTGGCGGCGGTCTTTCGTAGCGGACATTCTGACCAACGACACCATGCCCAGTTCTGCGGGATTTGGGCAAGCCACCCGCCTCGGGCAAAAAAATTGAGACAGAGCCGTGTCCTCGCTGCATTGCGCGCGGTCAGCCACTGCACCCTTACGGCCACAAAACCAGAACTGGATATTCACCTTCGGACTGCCATTATCGGCGCGCACAACCTGACCGGATTCGGAAGATTCAATCGCGCGAAGAGCGAAGGCGGCGGTAAGGTCAGCTTTCCCGTTGTCGTTGGCCAAAAGGATGACAGCACAGATCTTTTTGCCGTGTGAAAGTAGCTGACGGTCGGGTCTATGTTCCGGTCGGTCAGGAGCTTGATCTATCCAGTCAGGTCGATCTGGTGAAAGCAATCTATGGGCTGTCGAATTCACAGACCGAAATCGCCAAGAAAATCACCCAAGGTTTGGATCTGGAAGCCGCGGCGGAGGCTCTTGAGATCACTAAAAATATCGCCCGAAAGCACTTAAGACGGGACTGCGAGAAAATTGGCGTCAACGTTTAATTGAGCTCATTCGACTAGTCGCAGTATTCGCCGCTCGTGACGGAATTAAATATGAAGCCGACATTCGCGGCGGTGCAATCTGCAAAAATGCTTGGGCTCATTGCCGTCATCGGAGCCATCGCAGTACCTGCTCGGCAAAAGTGGTTCGTTCCGATCGTGCCGGCCCAATCCGTCCCTTGGCCTATGCTTCAAGGTGCTGCCTGCCAACCCGCAATCAAGACATTTGGTAGGATGTGCATCTTTGTCTACCAGACCGACATGTGTCCTTATCGGCCGTCCGCCTATGCATCCGGCTTGATGTGAGCACTTATGCGAGCATCGGAAAATTGTTCATCGTCAGGATTGCCAAATGAAGCAGCCCGGCCAGTCCCATCGCAACGCCCATCGGCATGTGTTGTCGTGCGCGCATACCCACCCACCTGCTAAGACCCGCCGGCACAGTGGCCCGGGCCGCTGTCAGAACTCCAATTGACGCCAGCATCGCAAAAGAAAAGACAAACCCGAATAGGGACAGGGATGCTGGAGGCAGCATCAGCACAAGCGCAGCGAGAAATTTGACATCTCCGCCCGCCAGAATGCGTACAGCGAACAGGCCAAAACCAATGGCAAAGACGATGGACGCGACAACTGCTCGCGAAATCGCCTCGTCCCAGCCCATCCACGGGAGTGCGGCAAGGAACAAAGCCACACCGGTCAATGCTGTCCAATTCGGGATGCGCATCCACCGGAGATCGCTGAACATGACAAAAATCATAACCGGAGCGAAAAGGATAAGGGGCAAGAGCATATCAGCCAGCAGCCAATCTGATCGCTTCGCGACCAGCAGCACCGGGCCTGAAATTCGATTGTAGCAAGCTGTGTACCAGCTCGTTGGTGTTGGCTACCTCCGTCTTGGCCCGGATTTGGCGCAGGTGGCTACGCAATGTTGCGGCCTTGATGTTCAGCTCTTCCTGAACGCGCTCAAGGCTCAACCCATCGCTTAGAAGCAGGCACAGCCGAAATTCTGCCCGGCTTAGGCGGGCTGGATTGCTGTCTGACAGGATCGGCGCCGGAAATGCCCGGTTCATTTGTGCAGGACGATTAGGCAACAACGCCGATGTAAATAGCCCCGGAGATCGCGCCGCCCAAGTCTGCGCAAACGTTCCTCCAAGTGCGGTGATGGCGCGGGCTTTGGCAGTTGAGAACCGATTGCGGAACCCCAACTCAAGAAGATGGGTCCATTTTCTGTCCTGAGAAATGACGAATACGGCTGTTTCGGCAAGCCCGCTCCGCCGGCTGGCCCGGTCAATTGCCCCGGTGCCTTCATCCGCAGCCACAGAGGCAAACCAGACAGACCCGACCTTCGCATGAGAAACATAGGCCCCCACTATCTTGTCAGACAATGGACGGTCGTCGATGTGCAGACCCGACCCAGCTACGCCCTGAATGGAACGAACCGACCGGCCCCCTTCCGTATCAATGCGCACCAAGCGCGCGACCTCTGCACCAAGTCCGATTGCGAGTTCAGTCAGACCATGTCTGATCGTGTGAAGGCCGCTTAGACACTGGCACCACGTCGCGATGCCACCTGAAAGCGCGACAATATCCATTTCTTTATTGTCGTCACCAGAATTACTAAAACCACTTACCATTTAACTCACCCCAGAAAATAAACTGCTCAGGGCCACAAGGTTCTTGTTAAAATCTTTCGCCTTTTCGTCACCAATCGTCGCCGTCATCGGGAAGTTTGTCAAAAAAATGTCATAAGTTTGGGTGAAATGTGCAAGTTCACAACCCTAGATAGAATCTTGGGACGCGATCAGGAAACAATAATTATTCTGGAATAGAATCTTATCCGCCAAAGAACCGCACATAGCGGATGACAACTGGCCCGATCGTGATCAGAACGAGGGCTGGCAGCATCAAAGAAGCCAATACGCCAGACATTTTGACCGGCAATTTGTTGGCCATTTCCTGCGCTTTCATCTCGCGGTATTCCCGCATTTCGGCGGCATAGGCGGTCAATGCCTCAGACATCGATGTACCAAACTGGATCGACTGGCTGACAACAGCCGCAAAGGAACGGATGTTTTCCACATCGGTCCTGATGACCATATCCTGCATGGCAGCGTCCCTGTCGCGTCCGGCTTGCACTTGCCGCTGGACGGTCAGGAACTCGAATGCAATCACGGGCGAGATTTCGGCCAGTTCATTGCCGACACGGGTCATGGCAGCGTCAAATCCAAGACCTGCTTCAACAGAGACCTGCATCAAATCCAACGCGTTGGGAAAGCTTTCCTCGATCAGCAGGCGACGCTCGTTAACCCGCGACTGCAGCCATTTCAGGGGCAGGAAATACCCCGCCGCAATAAGCACGGTCAGTGTCTGGAATATGCGCATGTCCGTCATTTGAGAGACTTTGGAGGCCAACTCAAAGGGGACCGGCACGCCGGGCATGCGCGCCAACAACAGAAGCGAAAGCAGGAAACCGGGCAACACCAACCCCAAGAGGACCCGCGCCAGGGTAAAGTTCCGGACGGCACCGGACCCATTGAACCCCGCTTGCGCCAGTTTGCGGGACAGTTCTGTGCGCTCTTTCATATTGCTGGGCAAAAACGCCTTCCACACGCCTGTTGGGTCATGATCTGGCGCCCGCAACAGCCCTGCATCCCGCCTTGCGGCGCGACGTGGATTGCTGGCGGCGATCCGATCTGCGGCCGGGTTCCTGTCTGCGACCATGCTGCCAAGACCGATGACAAGCGACAATACTCCCAGACCCAGGCCCAACAGCAGCAGAAAGCGTGGGTTATCCGTGACGGCGTTCATGGCGATTTGCAGATATTGTTCCATTGGCCGCTCCTTAAATCCTGAATTTCACGAGGCGCGTTAGGATAATGGCGTTCATCAAGGTGAACCCCACCACCAGAATTGCCATCGGCACGAACAGTGGATCGTTGAAGACCTCACTATAATATGTTGGCGTCATGAAAGAGGTGCCGCCAAAGATCACAATGGGCAGGGCCGACAGGAAATAGGCCGACATGCGCCCCTCGGCCGAGATCGCCTGAATGCGGCGGCGCATGGCGATACGATTGCGGATCACCTTGGACAAGACCTCTAGAACGCGGGCAAGGTCGCCGCCAGTGCCGTGCTGAATGCCGATGCTGGCACACAGGTAATGCACATCCTCTGTATCGATGCGTTCAGCGAATTCGGCGAAGGCATCCACAAGGTCTTCGCCAAAACTGACCTGATCGGCCACCAGACCAAACTCTGTCCCGATGGGATCAGGCATTTCTTCGGCCACCGCGGCAATCGAAGTATTCAGCGGGTGTCCAACCCGCAGCCCCCGCGCCATCAAATCAAGAGCTTCGGGCAGCAGTTTTGTCATCGCATCAACCCGCGCAGAACTGCGGGAACGGATCACGGCGATGGGCAGGAAAAAACCAAGGACAAACCCCACAGCGATGGATTGCGGGATGTTCAGTGCATAGGACGCTGCAGCGGCGATCACCGTGGACAGGACCCCGCAGATGGTCAGCACAGTGGTGGGTGAACCCGTCATGCCCGCCTGGCGCATCACCTTGGGCAGGTCACCGAAAAATGGCAGGCGCACCATCCAGTTTCCGCGATCGACCGGCTTCAGCACTGCAATGATTTCTGCCGTACTGGCCCCCCTTTCAATCATCTTCATCCGGCGCGAACGCGCCTCTTGCCGGTTTTCAGAGCGCCGTACGAGCTGATAGAGCCCGGTCATGAGCACAAAAAGCCCAAGCGCCAGAGCGGTATAGACCCAATAAAGGGCGTCGGGATGGTCGAGAAGCTGATCAATCATGCCTGTTCTTTCAGGAAGGTGGCCGGATCAAGGTCGATACCAGCCGCTTGCAGGGCCTCTGCCGCCTTTGGGCGAATGCCCGTCGGAATGAATTCGCCTCGCACTTCGCCGTTGTCGCCAATGCCGTTTTTGCGGAAGACGAAGATGTCTTGCATGGTGATGATATCGCCTTCCATGCCCGTCACCTCAGAGATCGACATCACGCGGCGTTTGCCGTCTGACAAGCGGCTAAGCTGCAGCACGAAGTTCAGCCCGCTGGCGATTTGACCACGCACAGCTGACATCGGGAAATCAATCCCCATCATGGTGACCATCTGCTCCAGACGGCTCAGCGCGTCGCGCGCGGTATTGGCGTGAACGGTTGTCATGGAGCCATCGTGACCTGTGTTCATGGCCTGCAGCATGTCGAAGGTTTCCGCGCCACGCACCTCGCCCACGATAATGCGGTCAGGACGCATACGCAGTGCGTTCCGCAGCAGATCGCGCTGCGCCACGGCCCCGCCGCCGTTGGGATTGGACGGACGGGTTTCAAGCCGGACCACATGGCTTTGCTGCAACTGCAGTTCGGCGGCGTCTTCAATCGTGACGATCCGTTCTTTGCCCGAGATAAAGGCCGACATTGCGTTCAGCATCGTCGTCTTGCCGGAACCTGTGCCGCCCGAGATCAACACATTCATGCGTGCCGCCACCAATGCCTGCAGAAAATTCGCGGCGTGACCGCTGAGCGCGCCATTGTCGACCAGACGGGTCAGATCGAACGGTTTGCGAGAGAATTTGCGGATGGACATGGACGGCCCGTCAATCGCGCAAGGCCGGATGATCGCATTGACGCGGCTGCCGTCTTCAAGCCGGGCGTCCACCCAGGGCTGGCTTTCATCCACGCGCCGGCCAATGCGCGTGACGATTTTGTCGATGATCCGCAAAAGGTGTTTTTCGTCGCGGAACCGGGTTGATGCGCGTTCCAGCACGCCAAAACGTTCCACAAAGACATCCTTGTGCCCGTTCACCAGAATATCGTTGATGGTCGGATCGGCGAGCAGGGGTTCAAGCGGCCCAAGGCCAAGAACCTCGTCTAGCAACTCATCGACAATCTGCTTGAATTCCTCACCGCGCAGTGGCGTGCCCTCGGCGCTGAGAACGTCACTCGCAAGTGCGGTGACTTCTTTGCGCAGGGATTCTTTTTCAACCTTTTCGATCACCGCGAAATTCAGCCGATCCAATAGCGCCTCATGAAGCCGGCTCTTGATTTCCAGCCGTTTGATCAATTCACGATCTTCCGGATTTGGCTGCGGGATCACGGGGGCATTCGCGGGTTCTGCCATGTTTGCGACTGCAGCCCGGCTAAATTCGATTGGGGTTGCCTGATTGGAGCGGCTGAAGTTCTTAAACATGAGAGGATTCTTCCTTGGTCTGGCGTGAAGTGAAGGTGGCGATATCCCCATTGGGAGGCGTGGGGACTGAGGCCGCGTCAGGGTTTGACTGGATGTCCTGCGCCATCTTTCCAATCGCTTTTGTCAAACGTGACCGGCCCGAGATGGCCGCCAGCGGCACGCCGCGATCAAGCGCTTCGCGCGCGGGCTTGGGATCGGATGGCAGCCAATATGACAATTCGCGCTCCAGAAGCTTGGCAGCTTGGGCATGATGACGCCCTTTGATCAGCGGTTTGGCCTCGTGGTTGATCACAATTTCGATGGGCAGCGTCGGATTTTCTTCCTGATAAGCGGTGATCAGGCGTTTGCTTTGCCGAATTGCGGGCACGGTGCTGTCGGTCACCAGCAGCAACTGATCGCTGCGGTTCAGGACCGCTTGCACCCAGTGCACAAGGGTCCGCGGCAGATCGATCACCACGAAATCGAAGTTCAGCGTCAAATGGTCGATCAACGCGTCGATCTGTTCGCGCGATAGCGCCTCTAGCGGGACAAAGTCCGTGGGCGCAGTCAAAACAAAAAGGCCACCGTGGCTTTCCACCAGTGCCTGACTAAGGAATGTCGCGTCGGGCACGATGTTGTCGGTGGCCATGCGCATCATGCTGTCATTGGCCTCGACATCCAGAAAGCTGGCGATACCGCCAAATTGCAAATCAAGATCGACGACGGCGACGCGTTTGCTGTCGCCCTTCCGAACGAGGCGCTTTTTGCCTTGCAGCGCATCTGCAAGGTTGACGGCCAGCGTGGTCGAACCGACGCCCCCACGCGACTGGGCCACGGTGATCACGCGGCCACGTTTGCTGGCCCCCACAACTGGCGCAATCGGGGTGGGTTTGAGCGCATCAAGACTGCGTTGCAAGGTTGCGGCATCAACGGGCATCGGCAACACCTCGGCGACGCCTGCATCCATCAATTGGCGCACCCGGCTAAGCGGCATGTCTGGATCGCTGACAGCGATGATCTTGCTTGGGTTGTCCGTGGCGGAAACAAGCTCGCGCACCGCACCAATTTCATTCGGGTCAGAATGATCAGTCCGAAACAGCAGGATCTCTCCGCTTGCGGCGAGGCTATGGGCGGTGCCATTCGCCACCGTCAAAGAACAATCCCGGCGGTTCAGGGTGACACCGTCAAGGCCAGAGAAAGCGGCGGCGATGCTGTCCGCATCACCAGCGTCCTTGGCGAAGAGTGTGATTTTATGTGTCAATTGAATTCTCCCTAACCGTCCATGCCCTGTGCGAGATCTTCGGCAGGCAAAGAAACGCTGAAGGCAGGCAGACTGATGGCTGCGCCCAGCCCAGCGGGCGCAGTGCCCCCGGACAGCGCGACAAGCTGCCCAAGCGGCGAAATGAATGAAAAGTTTGCGTCGTCCAGTTCGACAGTGACCATCGGCACGTAGGGCCCGCCCAGGAAGCCAAGATCTTCGTCAAAGGTGTAACGAAAGCGCAGGTTGCTGATCGTGGTCCCGGGCGGCAGGCCGCTGCCCACCAAGCCCCAGATTTCCGAAGCGGTGCTATTGCCCGCATCCCCTGTGCAGGTGATTTCACCGGGGTCGGCGCAAGAATTTGAGGCGGCGCTGCAACTCGCACCAAAACGTGGCAAAGGTGTCAGCGTGGTGCTGCCTCGCGCATTGACGCGCGGGACACCTGTACAAGCAGGTGGTCGAACGACTGCAACACGCGTGGCGATATGCATCGCCTTTTCCGCCGTGGTGTGATGGTAGGACAGCCGCCCATAATCGATCATGCCAAACAGGATCAGCAGAAAACATGAAATTGCGACCGTCATTTCCACCAGCGTCGTGCCGCGCTCGTCCTCGCGGAAGCGGCGCAACAACGCCCGAATGTTTTGCATGCGGGTCATGATCCGTAGATCCGGCTTTGGTCGGTGATCGTTGCCGTGACAACGGCAAGATTCTGGCCTGCGAACGTGAAGACCGACGAAAATGGCATGTTGATTGTGATATTGGCAGAGACCTGCGCGATGGCCGCACCATTCCGGTATGTCCCTGTCACGCAAGTCAGACTGGGTGTGACAGTATTCACTGACATCCCCGTGGGGAAAAAGCTGGCATCCGCATGGTCCCGTTCGACGATGGATTTCAGCGCGACAGCGTAACCGTCGACCGATCCGCCAGAAGTACAGATGTCACGTGGGGCGACGCGAGCAAGATAGCGGACTGCATCACGCACACCCGATGATGCCGCCTGATAGGCCCAGACCATCCGGCCACCTTCGATAACCGAGGCGAACAGCAGCAGGATCAGCGGCAAAGAGATCGCAAACTCCACCAGTGCTGCACCACGTTGATCGCGCTGGAACCGGGCAAAGAGCTGAGGAAGGCGTACCATGATCTGTCCCTTCACCGATAAAGCTGCACAACATCGCGGAAAATGCCCGTGGACCCGGCCCCGGTGCCTTCGGCGACCTTGCCGATCACCTCACCCCAGATATCGATCGTCGGCGGCGAATTTCCGTCGTCGCCAACCGGCTCGGTCAAGAAGACCTCGACAAATTCGGCCACCGGGACGCCTGTCGCGGCACCGTTGATCGCGTTCGCGGCGCAATCGATGGCGGCTGCGACGATGACACGACGTTCGGGCCCAGCAGGTGTCGCGTTTGAACATTGTGGAAGACCGGTTTCAGCCAACCCGCTGGGCAGAATGCCGTTCAAACCTGAACCGGGCACCGGCCCACCCTGCGGGTTGTTAATCTCGGCCTGATAGAGTTCATAGCGGGTGTTGGTGGCGGGATTGATGCCGAAGGGATCAACACCGCCATAGTTTGTCGCGATGTAGTTGGTATAGCCCGTCGACCAATCACCATCCCCGAAACGTCCACCACATGTGCCGGTGTTAAAGCAATCATCCCGTGGCATACCGACCGTATCGGGTGAGAGCGCTTCATTATTGCCAATGCACTGGTTGCCACCACCACCATTGCCGTTCCCATTGCCGCCACCGCCGGAGGCCGGAACAATGCCCTTAATCACATTGGGGGCTGGCGCATAATCGGCGTTATTCTTCTCGCCGTTCATGATCGTGTTGTAGATATCGAAACGCACGTTGAAGATTGCGTTCTCAATGCCGTTCTTTTGGCCTGGCTCAATATCCACACCGTCATAAGCGTAACACTGCGTGATCGACCCGACGGCCCCCAGCAGGCAAGCATCAAGATTGACACCGTTCAACCCGGCACATGGACCGCTGGTGTCCACAAGAAATCGAGACGGGTCCAGAAATCCAAAGTCACCGGGCCCCCAGGCCGCGCCATTGCCGCCCGAGCGTAGGTTGATCATCTGGCCGATGTTGGCGTCAGCGGTCCATCCCGCAGGCTTGCAGAACATCAACGGGGTCACATCGCAGGCATATCTGCTCATCGATGCGGTGGATGTGGCCCGCGCTGTATTGTCCGGCGCGCTGACATTGTTGCCGCTGATCGCCAGAAACGCCGCGCCAAAGGTCAGCTGCACGTCAACTGCATTCGCTGTGACCTGCACAAAACGTGCCTCCGCCGCGTCGGTGGTTGTCGCTGTTGGGGCCGTGCTATCGCTGCTTGGCAGCGCGGAATAGAAGGTCAATGTGTAGTCACCCGCACCCGACAGTGTCTTGTCGCCCGTGCCAAATGACTGGCGATCACTGATCAGGTTTGCCGCAGCAGCCGTGGCACGTGTGATCGCATCAGCACTTCCATCAAGCTCTCCGGCGGCGGCGAGCGCGACCGCGTCTGTGTAGCTTTGCAGCTCTGTCTGGGTCAGTGATATGCGACCAATGTCGAACGTCATCGCGACCAGTCCCAGCATGACCGCAAGCGCCACGCCCCAGAACACAAGCATTGCGCCGCGTGTGTCGCGGGCAAAGCGTTGTGTCAGAGAGGCGAGGTTACGCATCGGATCAGAGGTTCTCGTCGGTGACATCAATGCCCCGGCGCACGGTGATCTTTGGTGCGGCAGCATTCTCTGGCACCGGTGATACCTCTTGCAGCAGGTCAGACAGGCGCAGCAGTTCCAGCGGCTTGTCCTCTGCCCCGATCTGATTGCGCAGCGTCAGACTCAGCGTGCCGGCCTGTTGTGCGAGCGCCAGACGTTGGCCTTCGTCAGGTGTCACTTCAACGGTCACGGTCCGGGCAATCTCTGGCGTGTCGTTGCCTTCGTTAGAATCCTGATCA
This sequence comes from uncultured Paracoccaceae bacterium, assembly GCA_947493335.1. Taxonomy (GTDB): domain Bacteria; phylum Pseudomonadota; class Alphaproteobacteria; order Rhodobacterales; family Rhodobacteraceae; genus CANMYO01. The sequence continues at coordinate 154,993 of CANLQO010000004.1, forward strand.
ACCCCGATCACGCGCACATTTTGCAGGATCGTCACGGTGCGCATCTTTTCATTGCGGCCCTGCGTCAAAAGCACGTCAACGAAATCGCCCGGTGTCACAAATCCACCGACCGCAGTTTCCGCATCGACCTTGATGGCCATGGCGCGCTGGTTGGGTGACAGGCTTTGCACGATGGTGACCTTTTCGCCCCAATCGCTGACCCGCGTGTTGAGAATCAATTCACCTTGCGCAATGGCCTTGCGGGCGCGGCGCGGCTCAACCCCTTCTGCAGGCAAAAGGTCTGCGGGATCAGTGAAGATTCCAGCAGGCAATGCGTCGCGCGGCCAGTGAATGGTCGTGATCAATTGTGCTTCGATCGCCTGACCAAAGGCGATGTCGCGTCCGGCCACCAATACACCAATGGTTGCAGCCTCTTCGGTCAGCGTATCGCGTTGCGCCTGCTTTGCCAGAATGTCCTGTGCAAAATAAACAGACCCTCCAGCGGCACCAAGACCGACGGCGACCAAAAGAAGCGATGAAAGACGCATGGTAAGATCCTTTGTGTGGCATGCCCCAAGTCGGGCAAGAAAACGGAGCGCCGCGCGCGGCGGCTTAGTTTGGCATCGCAACGCCGGCGGCGTTCAGCGCGGTGCCAATCTCTCCTCCAAGGGTTACGAGAGTTGCCGACCCAACCAGAACGGCGAGCGCGATTGCAATTCCATATTCGACGAGCGTGACGCCACGCGTGTCATGAACAAATTGTTTGAGATGGTGCAGCTTGGGCATGAAAAAGCCTTTTCAAACAAAAGAATGAGGTGAAGAACCGCCGATTTGCGTCGACCGCAAATCGACGGTCTTTGCTTTGGCTTAGTTTGGCATCGCGGTGCCAGCAGCACCCATACCGGTGCTGATCTCACCAGCCAGTGTCGACAAGGCAGCAGTGCCCAGCGTCACAGCAAGTGCGATGGCAATGCCGTATTCGACCAGCGTCACGCCACGATCATCATGGCGGAAACGGATCCAGGTTTTCAGAAGCATATCTTTCATAACTTTCCTCACTCAATAAAGCGCCCGATGCAGACGCAAGTCATTGTCGCCGCAACGGGCCACATCATCAGGCTAGGCGACTGGAGGTGGCTTCGAATGATCTATCCGAGGCAATATTGCACGCAAAGGTTGTAGTTCCTGCGGAATTGAAAGCCGTGTGCTGCGCCTGCCTTCGCTCAAGGCAGTGCGAATCTGTGCGGCACTTGGACTGCAGACACCTTTGCGGCCGGTTCCTTGGGAAGGACACGAATTGCTTGTGACATTTAGTGAGGGGCGTGGTCTGAGCAGTCGCAAGGAAGCCCCTGGAGCCTATGCTTTCATCGATGACTTTCGATCCGTCGATCTGGAGGCATCCGTGCCAAGCGACTCGTGTCCGTCGTCAGGGATTATGGGGCAAATGGCGGACTGGGGAGGATTCGAACCCCCGACCCCTTGATTCGTAGTCAAGTACTCTATCCAACTGAGCTACCAATCCGCGTATCGGGGGATTTAGACCCCCTACCCGGCCGATGCAAGTCCCATTTGCGGATTATTCGGCCGCGGGTGCCAAGGTCATATCCGCCTTGGGAAGCTGGATCGCGAAAGTTGTGCCGCTCTCGTCTGTGCGTTGCAACTCGAGCCGCCCGCCATGGCCACGCACCAGATCGGCGGCAATCACCAGGCCGAGGCCAGAGCCGCCCTTGCGCACGCCGCCCTGGAATGGCTGGAACAAATGTTCACGGGCACGGGCGGGCAATCCGGGGCCTGTATCGCTTACCGTGATCCACCAGGCGCCATCATCTTCAAAGCCCTTGATGCAAATCTCACCGGGCTGCCCCGTGGCCATAATCGCCTGACGCGCATTGCGCACAAGGTTAAAGATTGCCCGGAACAGCTGTTCACCGTCTGCCCGCAGCATCAATGACGCAGGAATATCCTCGGCAAAGGACAATGCGTAGTCCGCTGCCGCCAAACGTTCGCTGTCGATCACATCGTTGACGATCTGTGACAGGTTCACGCGACTAAGCGCCGGGGCCGGTTCATCGACCTTGCCAAAGGCCAGCGTGGTCTCACACAGGTTCACCGCGCGGGTGATGGACCCCACCAGCTTGGGCGCCATGCGCTTGACCAAAGGGTCCTCAGAGCTTTCGATCCGGTCGGTAAAAAGCTGCGCGGAGGTCAGGATGTTGCGCAGATCGTGGCTGACCTTTGCCACGGCGCCACCCAACTGCGCCAACCGATCCTTCTGCTTCAGCGATCCGGTCAACTGGGTCTGCATCGACTGCAGCGCCTCTTCTGCGTCACGCAATTCGCGCACACCCGCGCCCGGCTCAATGATCCGTCGCGCGTCCTCGGGGGCTGCGGCATAGCGCTGCATCGACCCCACGACGCCCTTGATCGGACGGACAAGAAAAACCTGCACCGCCACAAACAGCAGCCCCGCCGTGATGATCGAGATGATGGCGGACAGGATCAAGACGTTCCGCCCATATTCCCACATCGCCTCTTGTAGCGGGTATTGCATCATCGTGACTTCGATCAGCAGCCCGCCATCCTGCACCGGATTGCCGATCACCCTGATCACCCGATCCTCGCCATCCAAAATGGTGCGCATCGCGTCCATGATCAGCGTCATGCTGGTAGGATCGCGCATGTCATAGGTCTGATAAATTGGCGAAGGGATCGGCGAGGAAAGTGCTAACTGCCGGATCTCGTCGCGGCGCAGTACCACGTTGAAGACGCCCGCGTTCTTCAAAAGCTCAGCTTCCAGTGCGGGCGAGATCATGTCGTCCGCTTCCAACGCCAGCGATGCGATCTGCGCGCGTTCCAGACGGGCCAACAGGTAATCCTGCCGGAACCGCGCAACCGAGGGGACAAAGATGAACACCTCTGCCAGCATCACGAAGATGATGGTCAGGATCAGAAATCGACCTGAAAGGGTGTTCATCGTCTTGCTCGTTCCTTACGGGATCCAGCGCTGGACGAAACCGACCACGCGCTTGACCTTGTCGCTTTCAAACAGTCTGGGGCTAAAGTAGGCCCCTGCCGCCCTTTTGTTAACCTCACTGATTGTGGGGTAAGGTAGCACGGTATTGGCAATTGCCGACATTTTCATATTGTTGGCAATGGCCATGGCCCACATGCCGATCAGCTCTCCGGCCGTGTGCCCAACGATGGATGCGCCAACAGGTCGCCCGCGTACCACCATCACCTTAATCAACCCCTTGTTCTTGCGCTCGGCAATCAGGCGGTCGTTGTGATGGAAATCAAAGCGTACAACCTCTAGCTGGCCGCCATATTTCTTCTTGGCTTGCGCCTTTGTCAGGCCGACCTGCGCCAGTTCGGGGTCCGTGTAGGTGGCCCAGGGGATATGGGTCGTCTTTTGCTTGGATGGCAGGCCAAACAGCAGCGACCGGATCAGAACGCCCGCGTGATAGCCCGCCACATGGGTGAACTGCAGACCACCAGCAACGTCTCCTGCCGCATAGACCTTCTTGTTGGTGACCGACCGCAAATCGGGCCCCACCTTCAGTCCGCGGCGGTCATGGGCAATGCCGCCCGCGTCCAGATCAAGCTTGTCGATATTGACCTTGCGCCCGACAGCCATAAGCAGGTGCGAGCCGGTGAAATCGCCCTTCGGCGTGTGCACGGTGATCTCATCACCCTTGCCACTGATCTTTTCGGCCTGTGCGCCCTCAACGATCTCCACGCCTTCAGCGCGCAGGTTCTCCAGCACAATCGCGGCCATCTCTGGGTCATCATTACCCATGGCCTTGGCACCTTCGATCACGGTGACCTTGGACCCAAGCCGCACATGCGCTTGCGCCATTTCCATGCCAATCGGTCCGCCACCGACAACGATCAGATGATCGGGGCGTTCGCGCAGATCAAAGATATCTTCGTTGGTATAGACCTTCACGTCATCAATGCCGGGGATCGGCGGCACGAATGGGCCAGAGCCGGTGGCCACCACAAAGCGCCGCGCCTCGATGATCGTGTCGCCTGCCTGCACCTCGGTCTTTGAGATGAAACGGCCGAATTCTTCGATCACCTGCACGCCCAGACCCTCAAACCGCTCAACGCTGTCGACGGGTGCGATGGTGGCGATCACGTCATGCACGTGGTCTTTTGCTGCAGCGTAATCGACCACCGGGGTCGCATCGGCTACGCCGTATTTGGCGGTATGTGACATTGCGTGGGCCTGTTTTGCGCTGGCGATCAGCGCCTTTGAGGGCACGCAACCGTAGTTCAGGCAATCGCCGCCCATCTTGTGGCCTTCCAGCAGGACAACCTTGGCCCCCATCTGGACCGCACCTGCAGCAACGGACAAGCCGCCAGAGCCGCCACCGATGACGCAAATATCCGTTTTGATCCGGTTCATGACTTAGATCCTTTTCTGGCCGCGCAGGGCCTTGATGACGATAGGAAGGGCCGCCAGCACACATAGGCCGACGATGGGCAACAGGATGGCGGGTTCAAAGATGATACCGAGGTTCGGCGTCTCGCCGCGGGCAAAGACCTCGCCCAGCCCAGCGCCCACGGATGTGTAGACGACGGTGCCAGGGATAATCCCGAAGAAGGTCGAGATCACAAAGCGCCGCAGCGGTACCTCAAGGAAAGACGGCACGAGGTTGGCCATAAAGAACGGCACCGCGGGCACCAGACGGATAAGGAACAGCATCGACCACTGGTTCTCATCAATGCCGTCCTTGATCTTCTTGACGACCCCTTCAGAGCCTTCCAGCTTGGCGCCAAGCTTTTCACCAAACCCCCAGCGCGCGGCAAGAAAGATTGCCGTCGCGCCAATGGTGGCTCCGGTGATGTTGAACAGCGCACCGGGGAAGGTTGCGAACAGAAAACCGCCGGTCAGCGTGGCGATTGTGGCCCCGGGAAGCGAAAACGCAACGATCACGAGATAGGCCGCAATAAATACCAGGACAGTCAGTAAGTAGTTGTTATCCCGAAAAGATAGCAGCGCCTCGCGATTGTCGCGCAAAGCATCAAATGTCAGGTAATCACGCAGGAAGAAGGCCCCGAAAATTGCAACGATGGCAATGATAACCAGCGGCAAACGCCGCAGGATCGGGTTTTCGGCGGGGGCATCGGACATGGACATGGCTTTCTCTCAAGGCGGTCGTTTCGGTTGCACCTTAGATGGACAATCGGACGCAATCCGCATAGTGCGATCACGGGCGCTTGATGGTAGAGGCCCAATCCCAAGGGTTGCGATCACATTCTGTAACATTTCGCCGGTGCAGAAAGTCGGAAATGTTGCAGAAACGCTGGGGGAGAGGCGTTGACAGGGCAAGGTCGTCCCCTTAAACGGCAGGTCTGAATTGCCTTCGGGCCTCGAATCTCTGACAGGTTCGGCCCCTTTAACCGGAGAGACGCCATGAAGCGGACATTCCAACCATCTAACCGCGTGCGCAAGAACCGCCACGGCTTCCGCGCGCGCATGGCCACCAAGGCCGGTCGCAAGATCCTGAACAACCGCCGCGCCAAGGGCCGCGCCAAGTTGAGCGCATAAGCGCCGCTGATCGGATGACAGATTTGGAACCGCCGGTGGACCATAAGGGTGGACCACCGGCGGTTTCCGTTTGTCTGGAGGTGCTCAAGAAACGGGCCGACTTTGTCGCCACCTCAAAAGGGCGCAGGCACGGGACACAATCCGTACACCTTCAGGGCAGAAAGCGTGCACAACCCGTGCGCATCAAAGGCAAAGAAGATGCACATCCCGCGCTGATCCGCGTCGGCTTTACCTGTTCCAAGAAGGTAGGCAATGCTGTCGCCCGCAATCGCGCCAAACGTCGCCTGCGTGAAGTGGCCCGTGCGGTCCTGCCGACCCATGGCCGCGCCGGTTGGGATTATGTGCTGGTTGGCCGCCCAGATACGACCGGAACCCTGCCACTGCCCCAGCTTCAGGCCGACTTGATCCGTGCATTGACCCGGATACACGCATGACGCCGCTTGCCTATCTGGTTGCACTGCCGGTCCGCGCTTATCGCATGGTGTTGTCCCCGTGGGTCGGTCACGGTTGCCGATACCAGCCAACATGTTCCGCATACGCGCTGGAAGCTTTGGAAAAGCATGGCGGCATCAAAGGCGCATGGCTTGCCGCCCGCCGCATCGGGCGCTGCCACCCCTGGGGCGGGTCGGGCATAGATAACGTCCCCGACTAGGGCTTGAGCTGAAGTTCTCCGTTCGGGCGCCGGGACCGGGTCGGCATCGTGGCTGCATCCTTGCCGGCGAGCGTCAGTGCGACGTCCTGATAGAACAACGGGTCGTCAAAGTAGAAGTTGTGCGATTTCGCCGTGGTCCGGTCCCGCGGCTCTACAAAGGTGAAATAGCGCAGGCTGCACGACACATTGCAGACATCAGCATGGGCCCGATCATCGACGCCATCCTTGCCCGCCCTGCGCTTGCCGCCGTTATAAACCTTCTGCGACAGATCCAGCACCTGATCCCGCATCGACCGATAGTTCGTCAGCCGCCGCCCGGCTTTGGCCAGCGCATCAGCATAATCCTCGCCTGCGCGCATATCCCGCCGCGCGACGTCACTGGCTACAAACAGGATCTCATTAAGCGCACCTGCCGAAACCCCGCGCTCCACCAAGGCTTCCGACAACAAAACAGAGCCCATTGAGTGTACCATCAGGCTGATCTTGGCGGTGGGCCTGTGCTTCCACAGGACACGCAAGCAATCCTCGATCAAGAACGGTGCGGCGGCCTTGGCAAGTTTCAGATCATCGGGATAAGCGGTCAGCCGGTCGAGGCTGGGCCACTCGAAAGCCACAACCTCGCCAGCAAATTTGGCCCGCCGACAGCCCTGCCGGATCATGCCAAACCGTTTCATGACTTCTGCGTGGGAATTGTTGTAGCCATGTACAAAGATCAGAATATGGTCGGTCTTGGCCTGCCGAAACACTTCGCGCGCCCAGAGGGCGGAGCCAAGGTTTCGATATTCGTAAGTCCCAGCCGCAACGCGCACCTTCGCGAGGTGGTAAGTCTTATTTGTTGGCAGGCCGACAAAGGCGCGGCGCGATGCAAAAAGTTCCATGAAAGCCTCCGGTCAAATGCCATCAGCCTAGCATGGAATGTCGGATCGTGCCGCTACTTCTCGAACGAGATGATAACGTCGCCGATATCCACACCAAACCGCTTGACGTAGGCACGGTTCAGCAAACGGTCGTCGGACAAAAGCCACATCCAGTCATCAAAGGTGACGCGCAGCGTCTCGACCGTGCCGTCCGCCGCTGGCACAGGCAGATCAATCTCGTATTGCCAGTTGAACCGGTTGTCCTGCTCTTGCCCGGTTGCGGTGCCGATCACGCCGGGGGCCGTGCCTTGCCAGGTGTCCGGGCCGGTTTTGGTCAGGGTCCAGATCCGTTGTTCGGTCGCGCCATCCTCATAGATGAAATCCTCGACCAGCCGCAGGCGCTGGCCATCCCAATCGCCATTGATCGTCACCACGAAACTGCGTCGCACCGTGCCAAGCACATCCTGAAACTGGCCATAGGCGACCAATTCACCGTCAAAGAACTCTTCAAGGTTCAGCTTTCGGTCAGGATCAAGGCTTGCGTCCTGAAACGAAGGCTTGCCCGTACAAGCAGCCAACAGGGTCAGGCACATGGCAAATATCAGGCGCATCGCAGTCCTCCGGGGTTGGCCTTGACCTAGCGCCACCGCTCAACAGGTCAAAACCCCTTTGATTGTGCCACGCCGCGGGGTAAGACGCGGCCCATGTTAGATGAAGCCGACGACATTCACCCGCTGTTCTATGGGGCGCCCAAGACGACGGAGTTCAAGAAACTGCGCAAGCGCATCGTTGCAAACGTGCGCGAAGCGGTCGAGCAATACGGCATGGTTGAACGCGATGCGCGATGGCTGGTTTGCCTGTCGGGCGGCAAGGACAGCTATACGCTGCTGGCGATCCTTTATGAACTTAAGTGGCGCGGTCTTTTGCCCGTTGAGCTGATCGCCTGCAACCTTGATCAGGGGCAACCCGGCTTTCCAGCGACCGTCCTGCCGGAATTTCTGGAAAAAATGGGCGTGCCGCACCGGATCGAATATCAGGACACGTATTCCATTGTGATGGACAAAGTGCCCGAGGGGCGGACGTTCTGTGCGCTTTGTTCGCGGTTGCGGCGTGGCAATCTATATCGAATTGCGCGCGAGGAAGGCTGCTCTGCTGTTGTGCTGGGCCACCACCGCGATGACATTCTTGAGACGTTCTTTATGAACCTCTTTCATGGTGGCCGTCTGGCGACGATGCCACCCAAGCTTGTGAATGAAGAAGGCGACTTGTTCCTTTATCGTCCGCTGGCGCATGTGGCCGAGGTTGATTGCGAACGCTTTGCGACCGCGATGAATTACCCCATCATCCCCTGTGATCTGTGCGGTTCTCAGGACGGATTGCAGCGTCAGCAGGTCAAGGCAATCCTTGACGGATGGGAGAAAAACAGCCCCGGCAGGCGGCAAGTGATGTTCCGCAGCCTGATGAATGCGCGACCCAGTCACCTATTGGACCCCAAGCTCTTTGATTTTCAGGGTCTATCACTATCTGAGAAAGACCCCGAAAGCCCTTGACCTTTGGGGCTTTCGGGTTGAAGAAACCCCACGTTTTTTGGGACAAATGGGCGGCACCTTTCGATGGAAGAGCAAAATAGAAACCTGATCCTCGCCACCGCGTTGAGCTTTCTGGTTATTCTGATCTGGTTCTGGCTGTTCCCCCCTGAAGAGGTCACGCCCCCCCCTGTTGACGCTGCAGCGACCGAGCAGTCCGAAGTTGGCGTGCCAACGGTCGACGCCACAACAAATGCCGCTGAAACCGCCCCGGCCGAAGCCGCCGCTGTTGACGCGCCCCGCATTGCGATCGAGACGCCGCAGCTCAATGGCACGATCTCGATGCAGGGTGGCCGGATCGACCAGCTTTCGCTGACCCAATACAATGAAACACAGGCCGAGGGTTCCCCCACGGTGACGTTGCTTAAGCCCGAGGGCGAGCCAAGCGCCTATTATTCTACCTTCGGCTGGGCAGGTGTCGAAGGCATTGATGCCGTCCCCGGCCCAGACACGATCTGGTCGGTCGAAAACGGCGAGACGCTGACCCCTGAAACACCTGTGACGCTGGCGTGGGACAACGGCGCTGGTCAGATTTTCCGCACCGAAATCTCCGTCGATGAAGACTTTATGTTCGCCTTTGCGCAATCGGTTGAAAACACCAGCGGGGATGCGGTCAGCCTGCGCCCCTATGGTTTGATCCGGCGTCACGGCGAACCACAGGATATGAAGAACTTTTTCATCCTGCAGGAAGGCCCGCTTCAGATGAGCGATGGCGTTTTGGAGTCTTATGACTACGACGACATCGCGGGCCTGCGGGTCAACGAACAAGAACGCGTCCCTGCCGAACGGGTTGAGACGACATCCGCCAGTTGGCTGGGCTATACTGATCATTATTGGCAGACGATCCTGATCCCCGATCAGGCGACACCGTTCAGGTCGGTGCAAAAATACTTCCCCAGCCGCGACATCTATCAGGCCGAGGCCGTGATGCCGGTGCAGACCGTGGCCGCGGGTGCATCTGTTACTGTCACCACGCAGCTCTTTGCGGGCGCCAAGGAATGGGAAGCCATTCGCAACTATGAACGGGCGGGTGTTGAACGGTTCCTTGATAGCATCGACTGGGGTTGGTTCTTCTTCCTGACAAAGCCGATCTTCTGGCTGCTGCACCAGCTGAACCTGATCATCGGCAACATGGGCTGGGCGATCATCGCGCTGACCGTCGTTATCAAGGCCGCCGTGCTGCCGCTGGCGTGGAAGTCCTTTGTTTCCATGGCCAAAATGAAAGAGCTTCAGCCAGAGATGGAGAAGCTGAAAGAATCTGCTGGCGATGACAAACAGAAGATGCAGCAGGGCATGATGAAGCTTTACAAGGATAACAAGGTGAACCCCGCCTCGGGTTGTCTGCCGATCCTGTTGCAAATTCCGATCTTCTTCAGCCTATACAAGGTGATCTTTGTCACCATCGAATTGCGCCATGCGCCGTGGTTCGGCTGGATCAAGGATTTGTCCGCGCCCGATCCTTCGTCCATTTTCAACTTCTACGGACTGGCGCCTTGGGACAGCCCCGAACCCGGTTCGATCCTGGCGCTTTTGTTCATCGGTATTCTCCCGCTTCTGCTGGGTATCTCCATGTGGCTGCAGCAAAAGCTGAACCCGGCCCCAACAGACCCCACGCAAAAGATGATCTTTGCCTGGATGCCGTGGGTCTTCATGTTCATGCTGGGCAGCTTTGCCTCGGGCCTTGTGATCTACTGGATTGCGAACAACGTGATCACCTTTGTCCAGCAGTACACCATCATGCGGATGAACGGTGCCAAGCCCGACATCTTTGGCAATATCCGGGAATCCTTCAAACGGGACCCCAAGCCTGCCAATGACACCAAAGCGCCAAAAGGCGATAAGTGATGGCCCGTGTCGCCAATCTCTGGCGGCATCCGATCAAGAGCCACGGACGCGAGGCGCTTGAGCGTGTCGCGCTGACTGCCGGCGAAGCCATGCCGTGGGACCGTCATTGGGCCGTCACGCACGGACAGTCGAAGTTTGACCATGACGATCCGCAATGGGTCATGTGCCGCAACTTCATGATCGGCGTTGTCGTCCCCGGTCTTGCGGGCATCTGGGCCAATCTGGACGAAAAAACCGGTCGGATCACGCTGCGCCACATCGCCTTGGGTGAGATCACGTTCAGCCCGGATGACGCCTCCGACACGGCCCGCTTTCTTGACTGGGTCGCACCGCTGAGCGCCGATGTCTCGACCAAACCCACCGGGCTTGCGTCTGTGGGGCGACGGGGGATGACCGACAGCGCCTATCCTTCGGTTTCGGTGATGAACCTGGCCAGCCATGCCGCGGTGTCGGCCCGCCTTGGCGGTGCGCTTGAGCCTGAGCGGTGGCGCGGGAATATCTGGCTCGACGGGCTTGCCCCATGGGAAGAAATGGAATGGACCGGTCGCGAGTTGTCCATCGGTGGCGCACGTCTCGTCGTGCGTGAACCCATCCGCCGTTGCAAGCACACCATGGCCAACCCAGTGACCGGCAAACGTGACGCCGACACGCTGGAGGTGTTGGAAAATACCTTTGGTCACCAACACTTTGGCATGTATTGCGAAGTCATCGCTGGCGGTGATATCGCCCTTCAGGACGAAGCAAAGGTGCTGTGATGGAACTGCGGTTTCCCGAAATTGAAACACCCGATGACGCGGCCCTTGAAAAAGGGCGGCTGCTTTTCGCGGGTGAGACCGAATTCCTCAAGGGCGTCGTTGCGATGAACGGACTGCCGCCCGCTGACCGGGTCGAAGTGTGCTTTGCAGGGCGATCCAATGTGGGAAAATCCAGCCTTATCAACGCACTTACGGGTCGCAAAGGCCTTGCGCGCGCCTCCAACACGCCGGGCCGCACGCAGGAAATCAACTTTTTCACCGCAGGCGAGATCTATGTCGTCGACTTGCCCGGCTACGGTTTTGCCAATGCCCCCGTGGCGGTGGTGGAAAAGTGGCAAAGGCTGCTGAAACAATACCTGTCAGGTCGCCAGACCTTGCGGCGGGTCTTTGTCCTGATTGACGCGCGCCATGGTGCAAAGGCCGTGGACGAAGAGATCATGACGCTGCTTGATCGTTCCGCGGTCACCTTTCAGGTGGTCATGACCAAGATCGACAAGGTCAAGGGCCCCGCTCTGGCCGAGGCGTTAACGCGAACCCGCACCGCACTTGCCAAGCATCCGGCGGCCTTTCCCGAACTGATCCTGACCAGCTCTGAAAAGGGCGACGGCATCGCCAACCTGCGCGCTGTGATCGCAGGGATCGAAGCATGAGGAAGCAAGACATGAACCGCGACTGGATCGCCACCGCCCGCACCCTGTCCGAAGCACTGCCCTATCTGCAGCGCTATTCCGGCGCCGTGGTGGTGGTAAAGTTTGGTGGCAACGCCATGGGTGATGCGGACGCCATGGCCGAGTTTGCCCGCGATATCGTGCTGATGCGGCAGGTGGGCATGAACCCCGTAGTGGTGCATGGCGGCGGCCCGATGATCAATGAAATGCTTGATAAGCTTGGGATAAAATCCGAATTCATCCGTGGCAAGCGCGTGACCGATCAGGCCACTGTCGAGGTGGTCGAGATGGTGCTGACCGGTCTTGTGAACAAGCGGATCGTGCAGGCAATCATGGATGAAGGTGGCCGTGCAGTAGGTCTGTCCGGAAAGGACGATGACCTGATGGTGGCAGAGGCTGATGATCCCGAATTGGGTTATGTCGGCCGTCCGATCGAGATGAACGTGCAGGTTCTGCGCGACCTTTACGACGCGGGCATTATCCCGGTTGTCGCCCCCGTCGCGACCGGCATGGACCCGCTGGAAACCTTCAACGTCAACGGCGATACCGCCGCCGGGGCGATTGCCGGTGCGCTGAAAGCCGACCGGCTCTTGCTGCTGACCGACGTGACCGGCGTAAAGGACGAAAGCGGTGAGGTTGTCACGCAACTTAGCCCAGAACAGGTGCGCGAGATGACGGAAAGCGGCGTCATCGCGGGCGGCATGATCCCCAAAACCGAGACCGCGCTGAAGGCCATCGAAGAGGGTGTCCGCGCCGTGGTCATCCTTGACGGGCGCATCCCGAACGCCTGCCTGATTGAGCTTTTCACCGAGCATGGCGCGGGGTCGATCATACGCACCGCACGCCCCGAATAAGGCGGTCACACCCCGTCGGGATTGCGTGCACAAACCATACACAATCCATGCATACGAAAGTCTTAAGCGGCGTTAACCGACTTTCAGGACAATTTTGCCAATGTGTGCGCTGCTTTCCATTCGGATATGCGCAGCGGCGGCTTCTGCCAGCGGAAACTCCTGATCCATCACCGGCGCCACCGCGCCAGAGGCCAGCAGCGGCCAGACCTTTGTACGCAGCTCGTCCGCGATCCGCACCTTGGCGAGGTCTGACTGCGGCCGCAGGGTTGACCCGGTGATGGTTAAGCGGCGGGCCATCATTTGCACCAGATTCAACTCTGCCTTTGGGCCCTGCAGGAAGGCGATCTGCACAAGGCGGCCATCGTCGGCAAGCGCCTTGATGTTGCGCTGGATATAGGGGCCGCCAACCATGTCGAGGATCAGGTCCGCCCCGCCTTGCCCGCGCATCACCTCGACGAAATCCGCGTCGCGGTAATTGATCGCCTGTTCAGCGCCGAGCGACATACAGGCGGCACATTTGTCGTCTGATCCGGCCGTGGCAAAGACCCGCGCGCCAAAGGTCCGCGCGAGCTGGATCGCGGTTGTGCCGATCCCGGATGAACCGCCGTGGACAAGAAACTTTTCGCCCGCTTGCAGCCCGCCCCGCATGAACACGTTGGACCAGACGGTAAAGAATGTCTCTGGCAGGCAAGCGGCCTGTTTCAGGCTCAGACCATCGGGCACCGGCAAACAATGGGCGGCGGGGGTGGCGACGTATTCCGCATATCCACCACCGGGAAGAAGGGCGCAGACCCGATCCCCTAGGGCCAGATCGGTCACGCCCGCACCAAGGGCCACGACCTCGCCCGAGGCCTCAAGCCCCGGCAAGTCACTGGCCCCTTTGGGTGGGTTGTAAAGGCCTGCGCGCTGCAGCGCATCAGGACGGTTGACCCCGGCATAGGCTACTTTGAGCACGACCTGATCGTGTTCCGGTTCAGGCATCGGGCGGTCGGCCAGTTGCAAGACATCCGGTCCGCCGGGCTGGGTGATTTCGATGGCTTGCATGGGCCGTCCTTTTTGATGTGCTACGCCATGGATATGGCGGCAGCGGCCGGTTGCCAAGGTGGCGATGGCCTTGGGCCGACCACGTTTGGCCGTGCTACGCGGGGCTTTCTCCGACCTACAGGTGGCCGGTCGGAGGGGGTCCGGCAACCTTGGTTCGATCCCGCTCCAGATGCGCGTTGATCGCAAGGGGGTTTTAGCTCTTATTGACACAAGGCCAAGTCCGGGGACTGCCCGACATGGAGGGCTCCGCAACTGCCCTGTGGCACGGGGCCTCACCACAGATCTGACGTCTGTTCGCGTTGAAAGGTTGCAAATCTGCCCACCTGGGGGAGGTCGGGCAGTGCCCGGACTCGCGCCGGGCGATTGCGCTTTGGCTGTTTTGATTCGAGCCAAACAAACGATAGAAAATTCCGCCGAAAGTCCACGCCCAATGTCCCAACCCGCCCTGGATCGGAAGCAAAGTTCCGCAAACCCAACCTATTGCTCGCGCCAGACCCCCGGAAGATCATTGAAATCCGGCATCCGGTTTGGCGCTTTCACCCGCGCGGCAAGCTGGCCCAAGGGACCCGTCAATGGCTTGAGGAGCGGGTTGTCTCGTAACTGCGCCTTCACCTTCTCAAACTGCATCACATCGGCAATCCGCCGGTCGATGAAGGCATCAGTGGCAGACCCATCGGGCGAGGTATCGCCCAGCCAATAGAGCACCACCGTGCCATAAACCGCCGAAAGCGTGGCCCGTTTGGAATACCAGTTGATGTCATCAGAGGTGTCCCCCAGCGCGGTCCAGATCGCATCTGCGGTGCCCCAGATCAGGCGTGCGCCGTCGGGTGACATATGCGGCAGGGCAAACAGCGCTGTGGCGCGGCGCACGGCCTCTTTGTCCGGCACCGCCGCAAGGCGCAGGCGGATCGCATGGGCCACTTTTTCGCTATAGCGCATGTCTGACAGGTCCGCCGCTTTCATCGCGTCGATCATGGCCGCATCGCCCTGTTCGTGCGAAAGGATCGCCAGATCAACCGACCCGCGCGGACACAGCGTGGCGGCATGGGCCGGGTCAAGGCCGACCTCTGCCACGGCCGCGTCAAAGGTGGCGGGCGACCAGCCGTCAAAGGCCACATGGGGCAGAGCTGCATCCAGCAGTTGCAGTTTGACGGGGTCGGTTTGCATGGCGTTCTCCGGCGGTGTCAGATGACTCGACAAGATAGGGCGACCTTGCTATAGGGCCACTTCCTGCAACTTATTGCAAATCCAGATTAGAAAGGTGGTGTCAACCACATGCAGGTAAGTGTTCGTGATAACAACGTCGATCAGGCGTTGCGTGCCCTGAAGAAAAAGCTTCAGCGTGAGGGCGTTTTTCGTGAAATGAAGCTCAAGCAGCATTTCGAAAAACCGTCCGTCCGCAAGGCGCGCGAAAAGGCCGAAGCGATCCGCCGTCAGCGCAAGCTGGCCCGGAAGAAGGCCCAGCGTGAGGGTCTGCTTTAAAAGCACCCCAAGACGTTACGAATAAGCCCCCGTCAGAGCGATCTGGCGGGGGTTTTTTGTTGCTGACAATCCGATTCTGATCACTGCCTACCAGCCACCGACTTCTGGATCTGCAGGCAGCAGGAGCGGGTCACCGTAAGTGGGTCCGCGGAGCACGCGCGTTTTGAAGGGCAGGTAAAGCGCTGCACAAAACCCGTCGCGGTGTTCGACCAGCACTTTGATTGCGGGGGCCAAGTCGTCGCCGATGAGCACGCTTTCGCAGACGGCAACCGCCTGCGTTCCGGCCTTTGCCGACAATGTCCGCAACCCGTCGTGCAAAAGCGGCAGAACCTCGGTCGCGTCGGTGATATCGTTTTCGGGGGCCGCCGCAACATAATTGATCTCGCCGGAGGTGTCCAACATGGCCCCGTGCGGCAGGAAATTTCCGCTTGATTTGATGAAGGTTTCGGACATTTCCAAAAGCCCTTCCATCATCGGGTTCATAGCATCAAGCTGGGCCTGCGCCTGACCTAGTGTCAGTTCCATTCGTGGTCCTCATCATGGGTGCCCAAGGCTTTGGCGCGGCATGACGGCGTGGACACGGCCATAATCGGACATCTTCAGGGCGCACCGCTTTACGGCTCTAACGTTTGGTATATTGCGTCTGTTTGCCGCGACCCTGATCGCGCACCGTGACCAGCGCGTTGCCATCCACCAGCACCACGATGCAATCAGCGGGCAGATCTTCGCCGCCCAGTGCGCGGTTAAAGCAGGCCATGCCGTTCTGATAGCGCCAGGTGCCAGTCAGGTCCTTGCCGTCCGCGCCACCCGACAGTGTGCCGTTGCTGTTGAACTGGAACCAGCTACCGTTCGCATCGGCATAGGCGTTGTCGACAACCTCTGCCCGGAATGTGTCGCGGTCCCCGATCTGTTGCCACTCGGCCAAGGCGGGGCTGGCGGCCAAAATTGCCGTCAAACTCAAGAAAAAGCGCATCAATTGATCCTCTCAAATGCTTGAGTCTGAGGTGGTGTTTCCGCTGCCGAGGGTCAACCCCCCGGGATGGCGGGCGGGGCGTTTTGCGCGGGCTTTTGCCCGTGCAAGAGCGGCGCTCGTCAGACCGGCAGGGCCGTCGTCTGCCGCACCGTGCGCAACGCGAATGAGGACTGCATTTGCGCCACGCCGGGCAGGGTCGCAAGGTAGCGGCGATGGATGCGGGCGAAATCCTCTGTATCGCCCGCCACAACCTTCAAGAGGTAATCCGCCGTGCCCGCCATCAGGTGACATTCCAGCACATCAGGCACACGCGCCACGGCACGTTCAAAGGCATCAAGCACTTCATCCGCCTGCCCTGAAAGCGTGATTTCAACAAACACCGTCGTCGGACGCCCCATTTTGCGCGGGTTCAAGAGTGCTACATAGCCCGAGATGATCCCGTCCTTTTCCATGCGCTGAATACGGCGATGGCACGCCGAGGGCGAAAGGTTCACTTTGTCCGAAAGCTCTGCATGGGACATGCGCCCCTGCTTTTGCAGAACTTCGAGGATTCGGCGATCTATGTGATCAATCTCCATTTGGCGCATGTTCCTTTTGGCAATCGGCAGTTCGGCGCAAGATTCCGCCGCTGTTGGCGCTCACGCCGCATAATCAAAGCTGAGACATTGCGCAAGACTGCGCAGATATTAGCGCCAGTCGGTGAGGAGACAGACCATGCATATCGGATGCCCCAAAGAGATCAAACCACAAGAATTTCGCGTCGGCATGACGCCCAACGCCGCCAGAGAGGCCGTGGCGCACGGACATACCGTCACGATCGAGGCCGGTGCCGGGGTTGGCGCAGGTTTCACCGATGCCGACTATACCGACGCCGGTGCCAAGCTGGCAGAGACGGCGGCAGAGGTTTTTGCCACCGCTGACATGATCGTGAAGGTGAAAGAGCCGCAAGCGGTCGAGCGCAAGATGCTGCGCGAGGGACAGATCCTGTTTACCTATCTGCATCTGGCGCCGGACCCCGAGCAAACGAAGGACTTGCTGGCCTCTGGTGCAACTTGCATCGCCTATGAGACGGTGACCGACGACCGGGGCGGACTACCCCTGCTTGCGCCGATGTCGGAAGTTGCCGGTCGTCTGGCCCCGCAAGTCGGGGCCTGGACCCTGCAAAAGGCCAATGGCGGGCGCGGCGTGCTGATGGGGGGTGTGCCCGGTGTTGGGCCGGCCCGTGTCGTCGTGATCGGTGGCGGCGTGGTCGGCACCCATGCAGCCAAGATCGCCGCCGGAATGGGCGCGGATGTGACGGTGTTGGACCGGTCACTGCCCCGGTTGAGATACCTTGACGATGTCTTTGGCGGACAATTCAAGACATCCTACGCAAGCGCGGGCAATACGGTCGAGCTGGCCGCAGAGGCGGACATGATCATCGGTGCTGTGCTGATCCCCGGTGCCGCGGCGCCCAAGCTGATCAGCCGGGCGCAACTGGCTAATCTCAAGCCCGGTGCGGCACTGGTGGACGTGGCGATTGATCAGGGCGGTTGCTTTGAGACTTCGCGTGCCACAACGCACCAGGACCCGATCTACGACGTGGATGGGATCATGCATTATTGCGTGGCGAATATGCCGGGTGCGGTGGCGCGCACCTCGACCATCGCGCTTGGCAATGCGACGATGCCCTTCATGCTGGCATTGGCGGACAAGGGTTGGCGGCAGGCCTGCGCGGATGATCCACATCTATTGAACGGATTGAACGTCCATGCCGGGCAGCTGACCTATTACGCCGTCGGCAAGGCGCTGGGGATCGACGTTCTGGCGCCCAGCCTTGCCTTGAAAAACTAAAGCCAAAGCAAAGACGCCGCGCGGTCCTTACCCGCGCGGCGTCTCTTTTTGATATCAACGGCTTACAACTTTTTTGGCTTTTCAGGGAACCCAAGGCAAAGTGCTGCGTTTTGTCCGTTCAAAGGCGCCTGTCCCCGTGCCTCGTCGATCGGCAACGCGCCTTCCCTGACACGCGCGTTGCCGGTCGCAACCCCTGCGTCAGGCAAGCAGCGTCTCGGTCGAGGCAAAGAACATCGCCTGACCCACAGCAGAGCGGACCTGCTCTTCGGCATAGGGTTTTGTGATCAAGAAGGCCGGTTCGGGCTTGGCACCCGTCAGCAGGCGCTCCGGGAAGGCGGTTATGAAGATCACCGGACGTTCGCCCAGTTCCATCAACAGATCATTGACCGCATCAATGCCCGAAGATTTGTCGGCCAATTGAATATCCGCGAGGATCAAATCCGGCTGAGCCGCCTGTGCCAGCTTGACCGCGCCGTCGCGGGTGCGCGCGACGCCCGTGACCTCATGGCCCATTTCCGTGACGATGGATTGCAAGTCCATGGCGATGATCGGCTCATCCTCGATAATCAGGATCCGGCCTGCCACGCTGGCGGCCATCTCAAGATGGGCGATGTCGATCAGAGCGGACACCTCTGACGCGGATTGCCCCATGATCTGGGCGATCTCTTGTGTGCTGAAGCCTTCAACCGTGCTCAGAAGCAGCGCCTCGCGGGTGTCCGGGGTCAGTTTGGCCAGATGAGCCTGCGCGGCAGCTTCGATCCCGCTGGGCGCAAGGCCGGCACTAATGGGCGCGCTTGTGGTCCAGATTGCATGCATCGCCTGAAACAGCGCCACCTTGGGCGGCAGATCGGTGCGAAAGCTGTCGCGATCGGCTAGGATCATTTCCAGCGTCGCGACCGCATAAGTGTCGCCGCTGCTTTGCGATCCTGTCAGCGCACGCGCATAGCGGCGCAGGTAAGGTAAATGAGCCGCAACCGCGGAGGAAATGTCGGCCTGTAGTGTCGATGTCATCATCAACCGTTCCCAATTTGTAATGTAGTTATGGAACTCAACCCCTCATGAGGCGTTTAGTTCCTAACAATCGCATTCACCCTCATTGTGTGGCACAACATAGCATGTCGAACACCGAACCCAGCAAAAAGGTCAAGGAATTGATCGACGCCAACCTGCGCCGGGTTTTTTCGGAAGCAGAGAGTGAAGAACTGCCCGACCGGTTCCGGGTGTTGCTGGATCAGTTGAAAGAGACCCCGCCGCCGCAGGACGACGGATCAGAACAATGACCGCAGCATTGCCCCCTGAGGAGGAGCTGGTCAGCCATCTGCCTGCCCTGCGGGCCTTTGCCATCAGCCTGACCCGCAACAAAAGCACGGCCGACGACATGGTGCAGGACACGATCGTCAAGGCCTGGACAAACATTCAGAAGTTCAAACCGGGCACGAATATGCGTGCCTGGTTGTTCACCATTCTGCGCAACAACTTTTATTCAGAGCGGCGAAAGATGCGGCGCGAAGTGGCCGACATCGACGGAGAGATCACAGCGTCACTGGCGGAAAAGCCCGCGCACGACGGTCGGTTGCAATTGCAGGACTTCAAACGGGCGTTTGACACCTTGCCGGTGGAGCAGCGCGAGACGCTTATTCTGGTCGGCGCATCGGGGTTTTCCTACGAAGAGGCAGCCGAAATGTGCGGCGTGGCCATCGGCACGATCAAAAGTCGTGCCAACCGGGGTCGCAAGCGGTTGAGTGAGTTGATGCACATTGGCGAAGATGGCCCTGTTGAATTAACGGACCGGCCGACCATGGCCGTTGTGGCCAGCAACAGCGGCAAATCCTTCTGATGACACAAACGCGCACGGGATGGGATTTGCCTGTGCGGGTTATGGTGTTGCTGACTTTGGCACTGTTGCCGCTGGGATATCTGGGTGTGATCCAGACGGGGGTCCTTGCCGAAACGTCCGAGGTCCGGCTGCGCCTGTCCCTGATCGCCGCAACAGAGGCGGTGACACAGGGCGAAACCCAAATGCTGGAACGTGCCTTGGGCGCTGCAGAGTCCCTGTCGGGACCGGCCGGACAGCTGGCGGATGACCCCGCAACATGTTCGGCGGCCATGATCCGGTTTTTACGCCATCACCCGACCTATAGCTTTGCCGGTTTTTTGGAGATCAGCGGGCGGATGCGCTGTGGCACGGTCAGCGAAGATCTTGATTTCTCGCTTGATCCGGGGCTGGCGTCTTTGCAGGCCGCACCTGTCGTCGCGATCAGGCCCGAGCCGAATTCTATCGTCGATCAGAGCCCGGTCGCGATGGTATTTGCGCCAGTGCACGGCGCCGACGACACCCTGATCGGCCATATTGTCCTGTCGATCCCTGCCAAGACCTTGGCCGGGAGCCGCGACATGGAGAATGCGCAGGCCCCGCTTGGCATGGCGATATACACGCGAGAGGGGCGCATTTTGCAGGTGCAGGGACGCGCGCCAGATATTGGCGCTTTGCAAAGTCTGGGCGACCTCTGGGCACTGGAGGCCGCGGCGACACAGGATGTGATCGACGGCGACGGCGTGCACCGGATTGCTGTGGTTCTACCGATGATCCCCGGACAGGTGCACGCAGTAGCCTTGTGGCCACGAGCAGAGGCAGAGCCAACATTGCTGGGCTTTGCGCTGCCTGCGCGCCTGTTTCCGGTGTTGATGTGGTTGGCCAGTCTGGCGGTGGCCTATCTGGCGATCCATCGTCTGGTGGTGCGGCACATCCAGCGGCTGGACGGCCAGATGGCCCAATTCGGCCGCCATCGTAAAATTTTCAAACCACAGGATGACCCGGCAATCCCCGCTGAAATCCGCGCGCTGGAGGCAACGTTTCAGGGCATGGCGCTGGATCTGATCAGCGAAGAAGCCCGGATGGAGGATGCGCTGCGGGAAAAGAACATCCTGATCAAAGAGGTCCATCATCGGGTCAAGAATAATCTTCAACTGATCTCGTCCATCATGAACCTGCAGTTGCGGGACATCGAAAACCCCGAGACACGGACGATCCTGCGGCGGTTGCAGGACAGAGTGCGGGGATTGGCGACGGTCTACGGCTATCTCTATCAGACCGACCGGGTTGAGCGGACAAGTGCGGCGCAGCTTCTGGAGGACGTTTTCGGGCAAGTGCTTGACCCGGACACGCTGCCGAAGATCGGCATCGAGATCGAACAGCATTTTGATGACGCTGCGCTGACCGCAGATCAGGCCGTGCCTCTGGCGCTGCTGGCCAGCGAATTGGCGGCCAATGCGCTGACAACCGTTTTGACCGCCCCGGATGAGGCGCACCGGATCGCGCTGCGGTTTGAGCATCTTCCGGGACGACGCGCGCGGCTCGCGTGTCGCAACTCATTGCCCCGTTCCGCCTCGGATCAGCCCCCTGAAGGCGAGGGCGGGCTTGGCAGCAAACTGGTGCAGGCCTTTGCCCAACAGTTGAATGCCACACCACACACCGACATTCAGGACGGGCAATTCAACGTGACAATCACCTTTGATTTGCAGGATTTCGAATTCGAAGACCGGAGCTATTGAGGCAAGTTTCCGCCGACGTCAACACACGGACCCAATCATGATGGAACCGGACCCGCACGGGCGTGTTGTACCTGCGTGAAACACGGGGTGATTGTTATGTCAAATGTTGCAAATCTTATCGCAATTGCAGGGCTGATCCTAGCTGCGGCGGCCATCTTTCTGCTGACCCGAAGTGAACGCAAGGCGCGCAGGCCACATAATCAGACCAAATCATAAGCCCAATAAAAAAGGCCCGCCAAGCTGGCGGGCCCTCGTTTCGTTACCATGATGGCTTACTTGGCCAGCGAGTCGCGGATTTCCTTGAGGATATCCAGCTCTGACGGGCCGGGGTCTTCGGCAGGTGCTTCTTCTGCCGGGCTTTCCGCAGCCGCTTTGACCTTGTTGACATAGCGCACAAGCATGAACACCACGAAGGCGATGATCAGGAAGTTGATGATCGCCATGATGAAGTTACCGTAGGTGAACGTCGCTTCGCCCACAGTCGCCGTCAGGCCGCCAAAATCGACGCCGCCCATGAAGACGCCGATGATCGGGTTGATCAGATCCTCGACCAGTGATGTGACGATGGCGGTAAAGGCCGCACCGATGATGATACCAACGGCCATGTCCATGACATTGCCCTTGGCGATGAAGTCCTTGAATTCAGAAAGCATAGTGTCCCCAGTTCCCTTGTTTGTTGTTGCGCGCAGGATGGTTCTGCGCGGGCGTGCACAGTCCTATCGCATTTCGTTAACAAACCAAGGGGTTTTATTCGGTTGGTTTTCCCCCCACCTTGGAACATCTGCTTTTCATGCAAAGGATGCGTTCCGAATGACCGATCTTTCCAACTTTCCGATCACCGCCCGTTGGCCCGCCAAGGACCCTTCGGTGATCCAGTTGTATTCCTTCCCGACGCCAAACGGCGTCAAGGTCTCTATCGCCCTTGAGGAGATGGAACTACCGTATGAGCCACATCTGGTCACGCTGGCCGATGCGGACGTAAAAAGCGACGCGTTCCTGTCGCTGAACCCCAACAACAAAATCCCCGCCATCATTGACCCCAATGGTCCCGACGGGCCACTGACGCTGTTCGAAAGCGGCGCGATCCTGCTGTATCTGGCTGAAAAGTCTGGCAAATTCATCGGCAAGACAGCAAATGAGAAGGCCCACATCACGCAATGGCTGATGTTCCAGATGGGCGGTATTGGCCCAATGTTGGGGCAGTTGGGCTTTTTCTACAAATTCGCGGGCAAGGACATCGAAGATCCGCGCCCACGCGAACGCTATGTTGGTGAAGCCAAGCGCCTGCTGGCGGTTGTTGAAAAGCAACTTGAAGGGCAGGACTGGATCGCAGGCGATTATTCGATCGCCGATATGGCGATTGCGCCGTGGTTGAATGCGCTGGAGTTCTACGGCGCGAAGGAAATCACAGGTTACAACAATCTGAAAAATGTGCCGGCGTATGTAGAGCGGTTTATGGCGCGCCCGGCTGTGGACAAGGCACGGAACATACCGGCCCGTCCCGCATAACCTGGTCCGACCCCGGGCTAAGGCAGCTTGCCCGACAGCACGTAGGTCAGGATGTGCACAACTTGCTGCGGCGTTTCCACAACGGCTAACGCCGCGGCATCCACCTCTTTCAGCGCGTGCTGATGGTCTGCGCCGTGCATGACGATCAGCGACTTGCCAAGCGCGGCGGCATAGCCTGCGTCAAAGGCCGCGTTCCATTGCTTGTATTTCTCACCAAAGCGGACAACGACGATATCGGCCTTCTCAATCCCGTGGCGGGTGCGGATGGCATTGAGCCGCGCGCCTTTGTTGTCATGCCAGAACTTGTCGGGTTCTGCGCCCATGATCGTGACACCACAGTCGTCCGAGGCATCGTGGTCCGTGACGGGCGCGTCAAAGGTCACATCCAGCCCGGCCGCTCCGGCGGTGATCTGGTCGCGCCAGTCGGTGTGGATTTCGCCGGACAAATAGATGCGCAAGGTCATGGGTGTTCCCTTTCGTTACAGTTGAAAGGCCATGTAGACCTTGTTGCCGTCTTGCCCAGCCTCTTGCCAGCCGAGGCGGGCATAAAAGGCGCGCGTGGCGGCCATGTCTTTATGCGTGGTCAGGTGGATTTTGCTGTGACCCGCGTGCCGTGCGGAGTCCGTCGCGAGGTCTACCAGCTTGCGACCCAGCCCTTGCCCCTTGATGGTCGGATCAACGGCAAGGTTGGCGATTTTGGGCGGGTCCGAAAGGATCACAACGATGCCCCCGACGACTTTGCCGTCAAGTTCCGCGACCCAGACCGCATGATCGCGGATATCTTCGTCCAACCCCTCCGCAACAGGCGGCAGGTCAAGATCGGCAAAGTCCGCATAGGCCGCCGTCACAACCTGACCAAGGCCCTGCGCATCAGAGGGCACCGCCCGGCGCAGGATCAGCGGATCAGCCACGCAGAACCCCGCCGGTGGCCTTTGTCACCTTCTCGACGATCTTGGCGCCCACCGCGGCGATATCATCGTCCTTGAGCGTGGCATCGGAGGGCTGCATCCGCACCGTAATGGCGAGCGATTTCTTGCCCTCGCCCAGACTGCCGCCGATGAATTCGTCGAAGACGCGCACATCGGTAATCAGAGCCTTGTCGGCCCCGGCGGCGGCATTCACCAGCGTCAGCGCCTCAACGCCGGCATCAACGACAAAGGCAAAGTCACGCTCTACCGCTTGCAGGTCATTGATGCGGGCTGCACCTTTGTTGGTGGTGCGGTTCTTGGGCTGCGGGATTTCATCAGGCCAGAGGGTAAAGCCCATGGCGGGGCCTTTCACATCCATCTCGCGCAGGATTTTCGGGTGAATCTCACCAAAGACGCCCAGCACCTTTTTCGGCCCCAGACAGATCATGCCGTGACGCCCCGGGTGCCACCAATCAGCCGCACCGCGCAGGATTTGTACCTTGGCGGGCGCGCCCATGGCAGAAAGGACCGCCTCTGCGTCGGCCTTGGCGTCAAAGACGTCAACCGGACGAGAGGCGCCAAGCACGTCCTTCGGACCGGTGCGGCCAATCAGAAGGCCCGTAACAAGCGTGTGCTGCTCACCCGGTTCACCGCCGTGGAAAGCATCACCCACTTCAAACAGCGCCATGTCCATGAAACCGCGTGCCTGATTGCGGGCGGCAGCTTGCAAAAGGCCCGGCAGCAGAGCGGGGCGCATATGGCTCATCTCGCTCGAGATCGGGTTGTCCAGCATGGTGGCATCGTCACCACCTTTGAACAATGCGGCGGTCTTCTGATCGATGAAGCTGTAGGTCACGCATTCATTGTAGCCCAGCGCCGCAGCCGTGCGCCGCGCGGTGCGGGCGCGGGACTGACCGGGGGTCAGGATGGGTTTGGGGACACCGGAATTGACGCGCGGCAGAGGCGTGCCTTCCAGCTTGGTCAATGAGGCGATGCGGGCGACTTCTTCGACCAGATCGGCCTCTCCCTGCACGTCGGGCCGCCAGGACGGCACATGGGCCATGTCACCTTCGAGCCGAAAGCCGAGGGCTGTCAGGGTTTGGCGCTGGGTTGCTTCGGGAATGTCCATGCCGACGAGGCTGATCACCCGCTTGGCGTCCAGTTTGTAGGCGCGCGCGGTGTCGGGCACCTTGCCTGCCTGAATGAAATTCGAAGCCTCACCCCCGGCATATTCGAGGATCATCGCTACGGCATGATCGACGCCTTCGGGTGTGAAAGCCGGGTCGACGCCACGCTCAAACCGGTAGCGGGCATCAGAGTTGATCTTGAGGGCACGGCCCGCATAAGCGATCTGCACAGGGTCCCAATAGGCGCTTTCGACAAAGACGTTGACCGTTTCGGGGGTGCAGCCCGTTTCGGCCCCGCCCATGATGCCAGCGATGCTTTCGGGTCCATTCTCATCGGAAATGACCATCTGTCCCGCCTGCAGGGAGTAGGTCTTGTCATCAAGCGCCACGATCTCCTCACCACCTGCGGCGCGGTGAACGCGCAGGTTGCCGGAGACCTTGTCTGCGTCAAAGACGTGCAGCGGGCGGTTAAGGTCGTAGGTGAAGAAATTCGTCACATCCACAAGAAAGGAAATCGGGCGCAGGCCAATTGCGCGCAGCCGATCCTGCAGCCACTGCGGGCTGGGGCCGTTTTGCACGCCCTTGATCAGGCGACCGCAGAAGACAGGGCAACCGTCCAGCGTGTTGTCATCAATGCTGACTGTCAGGTCGGACTGAAAACCGCTTTCGACTGCGGGGCTGGCGAGAGGTTTCAGCGTGCCAAGACCGCGCGCGGCGAGGTCACGGGCAATGCCGCGCACGCCAAGCGCGTCCGGGCGATTGGGGGTGATTGCGATCTCAATCACCGGATCAACCTTGGCGGGGTCGTTCTGCGCCAACCAATCGGTGAAGGACTGCCCGACTTCGCCCGATGGCAATTCAATGATGCCGTCGTGTTCGTCTGACAGCTCCATCTCGCGTTCTGACGCCATCATGCCGTAGCTTTCGATGCCGCGGATTTTGCCAACACCGATGGTGGTGTCGATGCCGGGGACATAAACGCCGGGCTTGGCGACAACAACGGTGATGCCTTCGCGGGCATTGGGCGCACCACAGATGATCTGCAATTCACCCTCATCAGTGTTGACCTTGCAGACCCGCAGTTTGTCGGCATCGGGGTGCTTTTCGGCGTGCGTGACATAGCCGAGCGTGAAGTCGCGCAGCTTTTCGGCCAGGTTTTCAATGCCTTCCACCTCAAGCCCCAGATCGGTCAAGGCTTCGGCGATGGCGTCGACATCCGCGTCCGTATCAAGGTGCGATTTCAGCCAGGAGAGAGTGAATTTCATGGGACGTATCCGGTCAATCTTTGGTTGGCGCGTTCTTAGCGCAAGTCTGGCCGGTGCGAAAGCCAAAGGGCTTAACCCGGTCTTTACCACGACAGCCTATTTGAGAGGCCAACTGGAGGACCCGCCATGCAGCTTTCCGGCCGCAGCTATATCTTTGTTGCCGCAACGCTTTTGCTGTTGGCGGGCGCGTTGAAGTTCTACGATGACTACGCTCAAACCCCTGCCGGACAGGCGCGGGTCTATGCAGTGAAAACAGCTTTTTGCGACTGGGCCTCGGTCGACGCGATCAACCTGCGGATTGGCTGCCAGTCGAGCCTGATTTCAGCGCCAAGCGGCGGCGCGGCGATCCTGGCCGGTGGCGGTGGCAGCACGCTACGGATGGGGGAGTAACTGTCCCGCACTCAACGTTTTTTCGCCAAATATCGCAAATTTGCCCGGCATCGGCAGCGTAGGAATGATGTGAATGCGTTGGTCGGCAAAGACCATTCGGTCAGGGCGTTAGTCCCGCCGTTTAAGTGCTGCCCATTTCGCGACACCATACGCAGGCAGAATGACAACCGCCCAACCCAATGCGTTGATGAGTGTGAGCTTCAGTGCAAGCTCGCGTGGCATATCAGAAGTCCACATTGCGATGTGACCAAGCACGACGGCCAGAATGAGGATCGTTATGGCGACGCGTTGCAGGGTCATGTCGTCAACCTAGCGCCGGACGCGCGACCAGCGCAATACTGCGGCCGCCACAAGACGCCCTTAGCACGACAGACCACCGTGCAGCGTTGGCACGTCCAGTGCAGCAAAACCGTAGTGCCGCAGCCAGCGCAGGTCGGAATCGAAGAAGGCGCGCAGGTCGGGGATGCCGTATTTCAGCATCGCGATCCGGTCGATGCCCATGCCAAAGGCAAAGCCCTGCCACTCTGCGGGATCAATACCACCGGCCTGCAGGACCTTGGGATGCACCATGCCGGACCCGAGGATTTCAAGCCAATCATCGCCCTCGCCGACTTTCAACGTGCCGCCTTCCCAAGAACAGCGGATGTCGACCTCTGCCGAGGGTTCGGTGAAGGGAAAGTGCGAAGCGCGGAAGCGGATATCGACGTTGTCGACTTCAAAATAGGACTTCACGAACTCTTCCAGCACCCATTTGAGGTTCGCCATTGAGATATCGCGGTCAATCGCCAGCCCTTCGACCTGATGGAACATCGGGGTGTGGGTCTGGTCATAGTCGGCGCGGTACACACGGCCCGGGCAAATGATCCGTGTTGGTGCACCGGTTTTTTCCATCGAACGGATCTGCACCGGGCTTGTGTGCGTGCGCAGCACGTGCGGCGGTCGGTTATCGCCCTCAGCCCGGTGGGTGTAGAACGTGTCCATCTCGGCCCGTGAAGGATGGTGGCCGGGGATATTCAGCGCATCGAAGTTGTACCAATCGCTTTCGATCTGCGGGCCCTCTGCCACGCTGAACCCCATGTCCGCAAAGATCGCGGTCACTTCTTCGGTGACCTGGCTGATCGGGTGGATCGTGCCCGCGGGGCGGACCCGGCTGGGAAGCGTCACATCAAGCCATTCGTCGCGCAGGCGCGCATCAAGGGCAGCATCTGCAAGCGCGGATTTCTTAGCAACAAGGGCGCTGTTGATCTCATCCTTCAGGGCATTCAACGCAGGCCCAGCAACCTGACGCTCCTCGGGCGTCATTTTGCCCAGCTCACGCATCTGCAAGCTGATCTCACCCTTTTTGCCCAAGGCGGCAACACGCAGGTCTTCCAACGCGGCCTCATCCCCGGCTTTGCCAATCAGGTCCAGATACTTTGCTTTCAGATCGTCCATAACGCGCCCTTTAGTGCCTGAACGCTCTGCTACCGCGCCCCGAAGGGCCATGCAAGCCGCAGAGCGGCGAAGCCTCGCAAAGCATACAGATTTGGCTTGATACCTTAAGAAACCGGCGCCTGTGGATCATATGCCCCGACATGCAACAAGAGAAACACTCCTGGCATTGGGATGCCGCCGGGTCTGACCTGCAGAACATCGGGCTGAGGCGATCAACGCCATTCTGGCGGCCGAAGGGTTTGATGCGTCCCGGATCGAACCGCTTAGGTTTGGCGCACGTAAGCTGCTGGATATCTCTGACACACCAGAACGGGATGGGTTATGCGCGCGCGGAGCTTTCCTTCTGGTGACAGAAGATTTGGAGACCGCGGGTTCTAAACCCCTGCACCAATTGCGATTTTGGACCCTGTCGCATCGAAAACGACACCGCCATGTGACCGGCAAATCGTTGCTATCCATTTGGTCAGACCCCGCAAGCAGCTTTGCGGATAACCAGTTTGAAAGGGACGAACATGAAACGGATCATTATTGCATTGGCTGGCTGTGTTGCACTGAGCGCCTGCGGTGGCGGCGGTGGCGGTGGCGGCACCACGATACAAACGGCCACATTTTCCCCGGTCGAGGCCTATAGCGGCGACACCCAGGGCGAACTTGAGCTCAACAGTGCGGGCGACCGCATCAAAGTGGACATCGACGGTGTGACCGCGACGTTGACCGCGGGTTCCATCACGTCTGCCGGGACATTCGTGGGCGGGCAGCAAACCGGCACCGAGCAGATCACGGCATTTGTCAGCGAAACCGCGAATTCGCGGGCTGGAGTTGCCCATATTCGCGATGGTTCTGACCCGCAGAACCTGTCGTCGCAATTTGCCCGCCTGACCAAGACCGAAGTGCCGACGACCGGCACCGCAACGGTTTCCGGTGATTACGTTGGCTTGCTGACCTACAATAACCGTGCCATCGGCCGTATGACCGGTGAGGCACGCATGGTCGCAAACTTCGGGAGCGAGACAGTGCGCGGTCGGATCACAGACCGGAAGTATGGCAGCGTGACGACGGGCGATGCATTCAGCACCGTGTCGGTCAACGATATTGTGCTGGAGGAAACCGGCTTTAACAAGAATGGCCGCTTCAACGGCGACATCACAGGTGGCGCGTTCTCGACCTCAACGATCACGGGAACATCGAACGGCGGCAGCTTTGCCGGTGTCATCGCTGGACGGACCGGCGACGAGATTGTCGGTGGCGTGCGGGTGAACACCACCTACGGCAGCCGCGACTTTGTCGAACAAGGTGCTTTTGCTGCCGGTCAGTGACGATCACGGACAGCGAGCACAAAAAAGGCCCGGATGAGCGATCATCCGGGCCTTTCAGTATCTGGTGCCTTTGGCCTTAGGCCATTGCCGCCTTGGCTTTGCCAACGATGGCGGCAAACGCCTCGGGCTCGTTCACGGCGAGGTCTGCCAGCACTTTGCGGTCAACCTCGATCCCGGCCAGTGTCAGGCCGTTGATGAACTTTGAATAGGTCAGCGATTCGTCAATCGAGCGAACGCCAGCGTTGATCCGCTGGATCCAGAGCGAGCGGAAGTTCCGCTTGCGGTTATGACGGTCGCGGGTCGCATACTGATTGGCTTTGTCGACGGCCTGCTTGGCGACCTTGAAGGTCTTGGAGCGGCGATCGTAATAGCCCTTGGCAGCGTCGAGAACTTTCTTGTGACGACGGTGCGTGACGGTTCCACCTTTAACGCGCATTTCAAATTCTCCTTATCTTGCGTAGGGCATCATAGGCTTGATGATACCTTCATCAGCCTTGCACAGGGTTGTTGTGCCGCGTGCATTACGCAGGAACTTGTTGGTGCGCTTGATCATACCGTGGCGCTTGCCCGCCTGGGCGGCGACCACGCGGCCAGAGGCCGTCACTTTGAACCGCTTTTTGCAGCTCGATTTCGTCTTCATCTTCGGCATTTCCGTCTCCGTCTTTTGGGTCGGTGAACGCGCGACTCGGCATGCCATTTTGGCCGGACGCGCGGGTGAAGTCGCCCCTATAAAAGGGGCCTGCCCACTTGGCAAGGGGTTAGTTGGTATAGCGCGCGATCACCCGGACCACGACATCGGGGATGGTGTCGAAACCATAGGATGTTGGGCGCTGCTGGATTGCATAGCCGACCATCAGGCCACCAATGATAAACAGATAGGCCGGCAACCGGGGCGCACGGCCATCCAGAAGGGCGCTGAAGATCGCCGGGATCGCCAGCACAGCCATCGCCAGCCCTGCCACAAAGAAGAGATCGGGGTCCATGGATTACCTTTACCACACATACTTTGTGAAAGGCTTACTCTGGATCGGCGGCGTAAATCAATCGTTCTGCACAGGGTGCTACGCGCAGGATGTTGGTGGAGCCCGGTGTGTTAAAGGGCACACCTGCGGTGACGACCACAAGATCCTTGTCGGTTGCCATCTCTTGTTCCAGCGCTGCGCGCACCGCGGCAATCACCGCATCTTTGAAGCGGTCAACTGGGCCGGTGACCACGCAGTTGGTCCCCCAGGTGAGGCACAGACGCCGCGCGGTGGAGCGGTAATTGGTCAATGCAACAATCGGCACGCGCGGGCGTTCGCGCGCCACGAGCGACGCTGTCGCGCCGGATTGCGAAAAGCAGCAGATCGCCTTGATGTCAGTCGTCTCTGCGATTTCGCGCGCGGCGGCCACGATACCGTCAGCGACGGACTGGCGTTTTGCGGTGCGAGAGGCCTCGATAATCTCGGTGTAGGTCGGATCGCCTTCGACCTCGCGGGCGACGTTGTCCATAGTCGTGACCGCCTCGATCGGGAAATCGCCTGCGGCACTTTCCGCTGACAGCATGACCGCGTCCGCGCCTTCATAGATTGCGGCAGCAACGTCAGAGACCTCTGCCCGCGTCGGCATCGGGCTTTCGATCATGGATTCAAGCATTTGCGTCGCGACGATCACAGGCTTGGCGGCAGCGCGGCACTTGCGCACCAATTGCTTTTGAATAGGTGGGACGTTCTGAACGGGAAGTTCCACGCCAAGATCGCCACGGGCCACCATGATCCCATCGCTGACGGCAAGAATGTCGTCAAAGGCCTTCACGGCAGCAGGCTTTTCGATTTTGGACAGGATCGCCGCGCGTCCCTTGCTTAGCGCGCGTGCCTCTTCCACGTCGGCGGGGCGCTGCACAAAAGACAGCGCCAGCCAGTCCACACCAAGATCACACACGAAGTCGAGGTCCTTGCGGTCCTTTTCCGACAGCGCCGCCAGCGGCAGCACGACGTCGGGCACGTTGACGCCCTTGCGGTTGGAAATCGTGCCGCCCACGATCACTTCGCAATCGGCGAAGTCGGCACCGCAATCCTTGACCTGCAGCTTGATCTTCCCGTCATTGACCAGCAGGTGCGAGCCCGGCTCGAGCGCATCGAAAATCTCTTTGTGGGGCAATTGCACGCGGGTCGCATCCCCGGGCGCATCCGACAGATCAAGCCGGAAAGACGCGCCGACCTCAAGCTCTTCGCCGTCGTCATTGGCAAAGACACCGACGCGCAGTTTGGGCCCCTGCAAATCCGCAAGGATCGCAATCGGGCTGTTAAGGTCCTTTTCGATCTGGCGAATGATCTCGTGCCGTGCACGGATTTCAGCGTGGTCGCCATGGCTCATGTTCAGACGGAAAACATCTGCGCCTGCTTCGTGCAGCTTGCGGATCATCTCATAATCATTGGAGGCAGGGCCAAGCGTTGCTGTGATCTTGACGTTGCGGTGGCGTCTCATGCGGTCATCCTTCAGAGTCTTCGGCGCCAACAACGGGAGCATCGTTAGCGGTAACGCGAATGTTGCGTTCTTATTGCGCAATTCCATTCCGGTCACAACTGGCCTAAAGGCGGTAACAGGGGAATGACAGGTTGAAATGAAACAGGATGCCTTTGAGATCAGCGGGGCTGGGCGCACGGGCCGCTGGCTGGTGACATGCGATCACGCCAGCAACCGGGTGCCTGATTGGGTCGCAAACGGCGACTTGGGTCTGCCCGCAGAAGATATGGACCGCCACATTGCCTATGATGTGGGCGCGGCGGGGCTGTCGCTTGCTTTGGCCGAGGCGTTGGATTCGCCAGCGATCCTGTCGCGATTCTCGCGTCTGGTCATTGACCCCAATCGCGGGCCGAATGACCCAACGCGCCTGATGCGGCTATATGACGGGACCATCATCCCTGCGAACGCCTATGCGGATGCCGCCGAAAAGGCCCGCAGGGAAGCCGGGCTTTACGATCCTTACCACGCAGCACTTGCAAAGCTTGCCGCACGCCCCAACACGGCGATTTGCGCGGTGCACAGCTTTACGCCGCAGTTGCGGGGGCGGCCCCCCCGGCCATGGGAAATTGGCATCCTTTATGCCCATGACGACCGCCTTGCACGCCCCCTGATTGCGGCCTGCGAGGAACAGGGCTGGGTGACAGGAGATAATGAGCCATATCTGGGGCATTTGCCCGGCGACAGCATCGATCGCCACGCTTTGCGCGATGGGCGGCCCAATGTCCTGATCGAGTTGCGCAACGACCTGATTGCGGATGATGCCGGGCAGGCCCTTTGGGCAGGCCGACTGGCCCCTATATTAATGCGGATACTGGCCGAAAGCGGCCTATGAGGGAGAACAACATGGATGACCAAACCCGGATCGAAATTGAAGCCGCCGCCTTTCGCCGGCTGCAACAACACCTGATGCAAGACCGCCCCGATGCGCAGAACATCGACATGATGAATCTGGCCGGGTTTTGCCGCAACTGTCTCAGCCGCTGGTATCAGGAAGCCGCAAATGAACGCGGGATCGAAATGTCGAAAGATGAGGGGCGAGCGGCCTTTTACGGGATGCCCTTTGCCGATTGGAAAGCCCGGCATCAAACAGATGCTTCGGACGCGGCCAAAGCGGCCTTTGCGGAAAGCCACCCCAAGGATTGATCATCGGGGTGGCATCGGCCTAGCCGCGCTTGTTGGTCTCCGCCAGGATATTGAATTTGATGTTGTCGATCGCGCCGCCCGCGCGCAGATCGTTCAGGATGACGGTGGTTGTTTCGCCAACGTCGTCCGTCACGATCCACTGACGGAGCTCAACAGGGTTGGCGGTGAACACCATCTTGATGTTGCCGTATTGCGGGTTGTCGGGGTCCTGCGCAGTGATGGTGGTCGTCGTTCCGTCGCTGGTATGCCCGGTCACCATGCGCGCGCGGCCCAGATTGACGTTCTGTTCCAGAATGATCTTCAGCGGCGTCTGATTGAGCGGATAGCGTTCTGGCCCTGTGTTCGAGCGGGGATCAAAAACTGCGACCGAACCGCCACCTGCCATCACAAGGCTGTTGTCCGGGGGATTGTATTCGAACCGGATGCGACCCGGGCGCTTGATATAGATCTGGCCGGTCGACAGGGTGCCGTCGCCGTTGATCTGCGTAAATCCACCCTGTGCGGTTTGCAGCCGGTTGAGGTAGTTTGACACCTCTGCCAGCGAAAGCTGCTGTGCCTGCGCAGGTCCGGCAAAACCAACCATCGCGGTTGCCGCGGCCCCTGCCAAGAATTTGCGTCGTGTTGTCATGTCGTTCACCTGACTTGTCGTCTGTTGCGTGCTTGATGCACCTTAGCAATATGGGGGCACAACACCCGATTGTCGTATGCTAAGCGATAACATGCTGGTGTGAAGCGATGACGGGTGCTGTGAATGGCCGGTTTGAGCCCAAATTGGCGGATGCTGCAAAGCAGCTAGATGATCCTTTGCTCTAGCTCGGCAGGATCGGCGACATCGACATGCCAGAAGTCGCGCGCTTCAGCCGGTAGCTTCGCTAACACGCGCTCGAAGTCCCTCCGGTTGGTGAATCGCCGAACCGCCCATGCCGTTGCCTCGATAGCATTGTCCGGCGTTAGGTTGTGGTTCACCCTCACCGCTTTGACCTCGGAAACGAGCTTTTCGCAGTCATAAAATTCCGCGCGGGGTTCCGTAACATCCCAGTTGTGCACGAAAATCGCACGCAGAACGCTCGGCAGGACACTTGCGAATTCCAATCCCTCTTGAGCGTTCAAACGACGCCGAAACACCTGTAGGACCGCATCGACCGCCGTGTACGCCATGTTGTCGGACTCAAGGGACATGCGCTCTTTCACATCATCGAGGAAAGCGCGCCATTCCTTGGAAGCGTGTCGATATGTCCACGGCATTGGCACGGGTAGCTGGTTCCCTTCAACAGCATCGTCTCCCACACCGATATCGAAATTCACAAGATTTGTCGAAGAAACGAACGTCGGGTTTGTCCCGCAGATCAGCCCTCTATTCAGTTCCCGATTGATACCAGGCGGCCAATACCCGGCGATCCTCTGCGGGCAGATTGGTGATATTGGCAGGCGGCATCGCATGGCTGACGGCCGCATGCAGGTAGATCTCACGCGCACGGCCCGCGACATCCGCGCGGGTCTCAAGAAACACGCCCTTGGGCGCCCATTGCATGTTGCCCCAGACCGGCGCGCGTGCGTGGCACATGCTGCAACGGCCCCGCACAATATCATGGGCCTGCTCAAACCCTTCGGCTTGGGCAAAGCGTTCCTCATATGCGGTCAGGGCGCGGGCTTCGGACGCCTCATAGCTTTCGTGCCCCGGATAGGTCGACAGCCAGGCAATCGAGATGAATAACAACACGGTCAGCGCCCAGGTCCAGTGCGGCTGCCCCTGCCGGGCGTGCATGGAATTGAAATAATGCCGGATCGTGACCCCCATCAGAAAGACAAGTGCTGCGATAATCCAGGCATACTGCGTGCCAAACGCCAATGGATAGTGGTTCGACAGCATCAGGAAGATCACCGGCAAAGTGAGATAGTTGTTATGCGTCGACCGCAGTTTGGCAATCTTGCCGTACTTGGGATCAGGCGTGCGCCCGGCCTGCAGGTCGGCCACCACGACGCGCTGGTTCGGCATGATGATAAGGAACACGTTCGCCGTCATGATCGTTGCGGTAAAGGCCCCAAGGTGCAGCAGTGCCGCACGGCCCGTGAAGATCTGATTATAGCCCCAGGACATCACAACCAGCACCACAAACAAAAGCACCATCAGCGTTGTCGGTGTTTCGCCCAACGGCGATTTGCAAAGCGCGTCGTAAATGACCCAGCCAACCGCAAGTGAGGCCGCCGAAATCGCGATGCCTTGCCAGATCGCCAGATCGGCCTTTGCCGGATCGATCAGATAAAGCTCTGCCCCGACCCAATAGACCACCGCCAGCATCGCAAAGCCCGACAGCCAGGTTGCGTAGCTTTCCCATTTGAACCAGGTCAGATGCGCTGGCATCTCTTCGGGCGCGACAAGGTATTTCTGGATATGATAAAAACCGCCGCCATGAACCTGCCATTCCTCGCCGTCTGCGGGGCCCTTGATGTCTCGGTTCAGCCCCAGATCCAGCGCGATAAAGTAGAACGATGACCCGATCCAGGCGATGGCCGTAATGACATGGAGCCAACGCACCGCAAAAGCGATCCAGTCCCACAGAATGGCGACGTCATACATTTTGGGTTCCCTTTCCCCATGGCTTGGCCCCATAAATTCACCACAAGCAAGGGAAGTCCAGATGAACCGTTACCCCCGTGATATGACCGGCTACGGCGCAACACCGCCAGAGGCGAACTGGCCGGGGGGCGCACGTATCGCGGTGCAGATCGTCGTGAACTATGAAGAAGGTGGCGAAAACAATCTGCTCCATGGTGATCCTGCGTCAGAGGCGTTCCTGTCCGAAATCGTCGGCGCTGCCGCTTGGCCCGGCCAGCGGCACTGGAACATGGAAACGATTTATGAATATGGCGCGCGGGCCGGGTTCTGGCGCTTGCATCGGGCTCTGAGCGATTTGCCGGTGACGGTTTTTGGCGTGGCAACTGCGCTGGCCCGCTCGCCCGATCAGGTTGCCGCAATGAAGGCCAGCGGTTGGGACATGGCAACCCACGGGCTGAAGTGGATCGAACACAAGGACATGTCCGAGGACGAGGAACGCGCCCATATCAAAGAGGCCGTGCGCCTGCACACAGAGGTCGTGGGCATCCCACCCTCTGGTTTCTACCAAGGCCGCGCGAGCATGAACACGCTGCGGCTGGGGGCAGAGGCCGGGTTTGACTGGCTTGCCGACAGTTATGCCGACGACCTGCCCTATTGGCAGCGGATCGGACGGAGTGACCATCTGGTCGTCCCTTATACGCTTGATTGCAACGATATGCGCTTTGCCACCCCGCAAGGGTTTAACGCCGGGGCGCAGTTTCTCGACTACCTCAAGGCAACGTTCGACTGTCTCTACCGCGAAGGCGGGCGGATGATGTCGATCGGACTGCACTGCCGCCTTGCCGGGCGGCCGGGTCGGGCCGAGGCGCTGCGTGAATTCATCGCGTATGCTCAAGGCCATGCCGACGTCTGGTTTGCGAGCCGTAGCGACATCGCTGATCACTGGCGCCGCCACCACCCTGCGCCTGGCGTGCCGCGTCCGTCTCAGATGGATGAGGCAACCTTTGTCGATCAGTTCGGCGGTGTTTTCGAACACTCGCCCTGGATCGCTGCGCGTGCGCATGCGCTGGAACTGGGCGCAGCCCACGACACGGCAACCGGGGTGCACAACGCGCTTTGCCGGATGTTCCGCAGCGCGTCAGAGGATGAACGGCTGGGCGTCCTGACCGCACACCCTGATCTGGCGGGCAAATTGGCCGCCGCCAAACGTCTGACAGCACATTCTGCCGCAGAACAGGCCAGTGTCGGCCTCGATGCCCTGACGGATGCAGAGCGTGAAACGTTCGAAAAGGCCAATGCGGCTTACGTCGATAAGTTCGGCTTCCCTTTCATTATCGCAGTGCGTGACAACACCAAGGACGACATCCTGCGCGCGTTCGAGACCCGGTTGCAAAACGACCGGGACGCCGAATTCGCCACCGCCTGCGGTCAAGTTGAACGGATCGCGGAATTGCGTTTGCGGGACATGTTATGAAGATCGCCGCGCAGCGTCTGACCGCCGCCGCCTTTGCACCGTTTGGTGACGTGTTGGACTGCGCGGGCGAACCCGACAAGGTCATCAACGCCGGGCTTTGCGACCGCTACAACGACCGCGCCAATCTTGATTTTGGCGACGGCCGTGCCGGTATCAGCCTCTTTGAAGCCAAGCCCCGAAGCTTTCCTTACACCTGTGATCTGCTGGAGCGCCATCCGGACGGTAGTCAGGCCTTCATTCCGATGCACATGCACCCCTTCCTCGTGATCGTCGCGCCGGACAACAAGGGCGTGCCGGACAAACCAATCGCTTTTTTGACCAACGTCGGCCAAGGCATCAACTTCCACCGCAATACGTGGCACGGCGTACTGACGCCGCTATATGAACATGGACTTTTCGCCGTCATTGACCGGATCGGTGCGGGTCCGAACTTGCAAGAACATCGTCTGGCGACGCCAGTAACAATCCTCGCCCCCGCTTCTTCTGGTTGAAAATACTTTCGGGGGGCGCCGGCTTGCCGGCGTGGGGGCAGACAGCCCCCACCTACCCTGCCATCCGGCGCACCATATCGATCATCCGGGCCGAAAATCCCCATTCATTGTCGTACCATCCAAAAATCCGCACTTGATTTGGTGTTGTTGTCATCGTTTCCGGCGTTGCCACGATCAGGCTTTCGGGTCGGCTGCGCAGATCAGATGAGACAAGCGGCAAATCCGTCACCCCGATTATTCCGGGCGCGGCGCGCGACAACATGTCATTCAGCCCCGCAACCGTCACATCCGTTTTCAATGTTGCTGTCAGATCAATGGCTGAAACGCTCGCAACCGGCACCCTGACCGCCGCTCCGGTCAACCGCTTGCGGAGGTGCGGCAGCACGACCTTGACCATCTCGGTCGCACTTGTGGTCGTGGGCACCATCGACAGCGCCCCTGCCCGACTGCGGGCAAAGTCACCTCGCGGTGCGTCGATCATGGGCTGGCTGGTCGTGTAACAGTGGATCGTTGTCATATGCGCGGCGTCGACACCAAAAGCCTCGTCCAGCACCCGCACCAGCGGCGCAAGCGCATTGGTGGTACAGGACGCGTTCGAGATGATCTTTTGTTCCGCAAGCGCAGCCTCATTCGCGCCCAAAACCACGGTTTCATCCGCAGCAGGTGACGGGCCCGAGATCAGCACCCTTCGCGCCCCGGCCTGCAGGCCGCGCGTTGCAATGACACGGGTTTTGGCATGGCCCGCGCATTCGAGCCAAAGGTCGATACCACTCAGGTCTGTCTTGCTCAGATCACTGTCTGAGACAAAGCGAATGCGCCGCCCGTCGACTACCAGCATATCGCCCTGAACCGTCACGGCCCCCGGATAGGGGCCAAAGACGCTGTCATAGGCAAAAAGATGGGTGCAAAGCGCGACTTCTGCGATGTCGTTGATCAGCGCCACCTCGATATCCGGATGACCCGCGAGAACCTGCCGCAGGATTGTGCGCCCGATCCGGCCAAAGCCGTTGATTCCAATGCGAATTGTCATAACCCCAGCGCTGCGTGTCGGTTCACGTCCTTGTACAGCAAATAGCGGAATGGCCCTTCGCCCGTGGCGCGACAGGCTTGCGGACAAAAGGCGCGCAGCCACATGTAATCCCCCGGACCAACGCTGACCCAATCATCGTTCAATCGGTATTCAGCGGTGCCCTCGAGCACATACAGCCCGTGTTCCATCACATGCGTTTCCATAAAGGGGATCACACCGCCCGGAAGGAAATTCACGATATTGACGTGCATGTCGTGCGCCATATCCGTTGGGCTGACAAAGCGCGTCGTGGACCAACGCCCGTCGGTGTCGGGCATTTCGATCACCGGGGCTTCTGTTTCATGCGTGACAAAAGCGGCAGGCGCCGCGACGTG
The DNA here is from genome assembly GCA_947493335.1 of uncultured Paracoccaceae bacterium. Taxonomy (GTDB): domain Bacteria; phylum Pseudomonadota; class Alphaproteobacteria; order Rhodobacterales; family Rhodobacteraceae; genus CANMYO01. Next base: position 194,150 of record CANLQO010000004.1, read on the forward strand.
GTCAGAGGGCACATAGGCCTTGCGCAGCCAATGAAACGTGACGGGGTCTGCATGGTCATTCCTGATCGTCCAGCCCGCGCCTGCGGGAAGATACGCATATGAACCGGGGCGCAGCAGATGGGTCTGCCCGTCAATCGTCAACTCACCATGACCTGCGACCACAAAAATCACGCCTTCAGCGCCGGGATGTACTTCTGGGCTGTCGCTGCCGCCCAGATGGTCAAGTTCCACGATGTAATGGCTGAACGTCTCGGCAAAGCCGGTCATGGGCCGGGCGATGATCCACATCCGCATCCCGGTCCAGCCGGGCAGAAAGCTGGTTGTGATGTCGCGCATCGTGTCGGCGGGAATATAGGCGTAGGCCGCGGTAAAGACCGCGCGTTCATCCAGCGGCTTGTCCTGCGGCGGCAACCCGCCTGGTGGTGTCGCATATGTCATAACTTTGACCCTTGTCGTTCCTTGACATTAAGGGGGCATCGCCCGGCAATGAAAAGGGCCGATCTTTTGATCGGCCCCTTCAAGACTTGTGATGAATGCGGATTTCTAATGCTGCTCTGGCACCAAAATCTCACGCTTGCCCACGTGGTTCGCGGCAGAGACGACGCCTTCGTCTTCCATCTGCTCAACCAGACGCGCCGCCTTGTTATAACCAATGGCAAGTTTGCGCTGGATGTAGCTGGTCGAACATTTGCGATCCTTGATCACGATGGCTACGGCCGTGTCATAAAGCGCGTTTTCGCTGTCGGATCCGTCACCCAAACCCAACACCAGATCAATGCTGCTTTCCGCATCTTCATCGGGGCCATCGACCACACCGGACATGTATTCTGGCGGACCGAAACCCTTGAGGAAGTTGACGATTTCCTCGACCTCCTCATCGCTACAGAACGGCCCATGCACGCGGGTAATCTTGGACCCACCCGCCATGTACAGCATGTCGCCCATGCCCAATAGCTGCTCTGCGCCCATTTCACCCAGAATGGTGCGGCTGTCGATTTTAGAGGTCACCTGGAACGAAATCCGCGTCGGGAAGTTCGCCTTAATCGTCCCGGTGATCACATCGACCGATGGGCGCTGCGTGGCCATGATCAGGTGGATACCTGACGCACGGGCCATTTGCGCCAGACGCTGAATGCAGGCCTCGATCTCTTTGCCGGCGACCATCATCAGGTCGGCCATCTCGTCCACGATCACAACGATATACGGCAGGATTTCGGGCTGGAACTCTTCCGTTTCAAAGACCGGATCGCCGGTTTCATCGTCAAAGCCGGTCTGCACCGTGCGGCTGAACATCTCGTCCTTGGCCAGCGCATCCTTCACCCGGCCATTGTAGCCGTCGATGTTGCGCACGCCCATCTTGGACATCTTGCGGTAACGTTCCTCCATCTCGCCAACGACCCACTTCAAGGCCACCACAGCTTTCTTTGGGTCGGTCACGACCGGCGAGAGGAGGTGCGGAATGCCGTCATAGACGGACAATTCCAGCATCTTGGGGTCGATCATGATCATCCGACACTCTTCCGGTGTCAGTTTATACAAGAGCGACAGGATCATGGTGTTGATCGCGACGGACTTACCCGAACCTGTGGTCCCGGCGATCAGCAAGTGCGGCATCTTGGCAAGGTTGGCAATGATCGGCTCACCACCGATGTCCTTGCCCAGCGCCAGCGGCAATTTCTGGTTGCCATCGCCAAAGTCGCGGTGGCTCAGGATTTCGCGCAGGACCACCTTTTCGCGGTTCTCATTGGGCAATTCGATGCCGATGACCGAGCGGCCCGGCACGGTCGAGACACGGGCAGACAGCGCCGACATGGAGCGTGCAATATCGTCTGCCAGACCGATCACGCGGCTGGCCTTAAGGCCCGGCGCAGGTTCCAGTTCATACATGGTGACAACCGGGCCGGGACGGACGCTGACGATCTCGCCCTTCACACCGTAATCATCCAGCACGCTTTCCAACATGCGCGCGTTTTCTTCGAGCGCTTCATCGGACAAAACGTGGCGCTGGATCTCGACCGGGTTGGTCAAAAGGTTCAGCGGCGGGTGTTCGTAGTCGGCGTATTTGTCTTCAAACTGAAGCTTGGGCTGCGCTTCGGCCTTGGCCTGCTTTGAGGGCGCGGCCTTGGGGGTCGTGTGCACAACCTTTTTCGTGGCAGGCGCATCGGGGTTGAACAGTGGCTCTGCGACCAGCGGCTTTGCTTCGGTCTGCGGCATCGCACTGCGCTGATAGACCGAAGGTGCAGGCGTGGCAGCTGGCGTATCCTCAATCACCGGGTCCTCGACCACGGCCATCTCGGTCACGTCGGGCTCTGCAGCCGGTGCATTTGTGTCAAGGATCATCGGACGCGGGCCCTTGCCTGCGGTCAGTGACGGTTCAATCCGCACGCCGGTTAGCGTGGGTGGCACGATCGGGGCGACACGGGCGCGGATCGCGTCGGAAATGCGGGCTTTGACCCTGTCTTCGCTGCCGGGCGTTTCGTCAAATGTGCGGGGTTCCTGTGCCACCAGTTCTGGATCCGGCATCGCGTCATTGCGGCGCAAAAGGCCCGACAGCAAGCCTTTTGGCGCTGGAGCGGGTTCAGGTGCGCGGGCTGGGGCAACCAGTGGCGGCTCTTCGGCGTAGCCTGCCGGGCGTACGACGGGCGGCATCTTGCGGGCATGCGGATCGGCGTCACGGGTCGGCATGACGGGGTTGGCGCGTACAACAGCAGCTGCCCGGGCCTTGACGTCAGGATCGGGGATCAGGGCGCGCGCGGCCTCTTCTTCTGCTGCTTCGCGCGCCATCGCTTCACGCGTTGCGCGGCGTTCTTCCATCCGGGCCGCCATGCCAGAGCGCAGACCATCTGCCATCTTGGCAGAGGCACCCGCACCGCTTCCCAAAACCTTGAGGATCCCGGCATAGAGCATCACCGTACCCAGCAGCACAAACCGTCCACCAACGCGCAGCTCTGGCCGTGTGAAGCCCAGCGCGAAGGCCAAAAGCGCCAATGAAATCAATCCGGTGACCAGAGACATCAGCTTGATCGAGAAGACGTCGCCAAAAGGCACAACAGTCAAAACGACCCCAAGTGCAGTGTCACCCACCATGCCGCCAAGGCCAAAGTTCGGCGGCCATGCGGCCCCCGGCACCAATGTCGCGGCATAGACGGAAGCCGCTGCAATCGCCATCGGCGCATAAAGCAGCCGACCAATTGCGCGGTCCTGGCCCCAGTGGCCGACAAAGCGCAGACCCCATGCGATCAAAACCATCGGCAGGACCCAAATCCCCTTACCCACCACCATCATCAGCGGGGCCGCGGTCGAGGCGCCAAAGCGACCCAGCCAATTTTGCACGGGCGCGTCGGTGGCGGAGATCCAGCTTGGATCGTCAGGCGTGTAGCTGATGAACATCGCAGCGGCCATCAGGCCCATCACAATCAGGCCAATCCCCAACAACTCCTTGCTACGTTTTTCCAACGCAGCCTGCGTGTCGCTGTCCAAAAGCGGGTCGCGCTGCCGTGATTGATAAGATGCCATGCTACTCTTCCCTTAGTTCGTGATGCAGTCGCGGATCGCTTCCAATCCGCGCTGCACGTCTTGTTTTGGGGCGACAAGGGCCACCCGAACATAGTTCGCACCGGGGTTCCCGGCCTTTGTGTCGCGGCTGAGGTAGGCCCCCGGCAATGTCCGCACGCCGGTATCCCGCCATAGTTTCAGCGCTGTCGCCTCGCCATCGCCCACGGGCAACCACAGGAAAAATCCCGCAGGCGGTGACCGATAGCCGGGCAAATTTCCCAGAACTTCATCCGCCACATCGAATTTCTCGGTATAAAGGGCACGGCTCGCGGCCACGTGCGCGTCATCGGCCCATGCCCGCGCCGATACCGCCTGAACCGGGCCGGGAACCGGTGCACCAGCGTAGGCGCGCAAGGATCTGATCCGCTTTATGTTTTCAGGGCCGCTGGCCACGAAACCCGACCGCAAGCCGGCGAGGTTTGACCGTTTGGACAGCGAATGGAAGCTGACAACGCGTTCCGGATCAGCGCCGACCGCCCTGGCCACCTCCAGCGCGCCCACAGGCGGCATTTCGCGATAGACCTCGGCATAGCACTCATCGGCGAAAATAATGAAATCGTGCTTTTCGGCCAAAGCAATCAGTCCAGACCAATAGGCCGCATCAGCAACGGCCCCTTGCGGGTTCGCGGGGCTGCAGATGTAGGCAATCGCGGTGCGGTCCAGCACATCGGCGGGCAGGCTTTCAAAATCGGGCAGATGGCCATTCTCTGCGGTGGCATTCACATAGATCGGCTCTGCCCCAACCGACAAAGCCGCGACTGCGTAAACCTGATAGAATGGGTTTGGGGTAAGGACCGCAGGCTTCTGGCCGTTCTTCTGCTCTGGGCAAAGCGCCATGGCTGCGTTGTAAAGCGCCTCTCGCGTGCCATTTGCAACGATCAGGTTTTCATGCGCCATATCAACGTCATAGCGACGCTTCAGATAGCCCGAGATCGCATCCAAAAGTGGTGGTTCGCCGTTGTTGTCTGGATACTTCTTGAACCGGTTGAGGTCATCGGCCAGCACCTCGCCCACAAAATCGGGGAAATCGTGCTGGGGTTCACCAATGGTCATGTTGATCACGTCACCGCCCGGCTGGACAGCATCCAGCAGCCCACGCAAACGGGGCCACGTCGCAACCGGAAGGTTCGCAAACCGCTCAGGGTAAACCATAACTGCCTCAACTTACGGGATCATTTTCGCCCCGCTTTGGGTGCAGAGTAGCCCGAGGCAGCGCGGCCTGTCCAGAATAAGGCAGGTCGAGACAGCGCGAAGCGGGCAAAATTGTGTCTTTTAGGCCAGCGCCTGTTCGGCGGCGGCAGAAAGCCGCAAAAGCCGGTCGTCTTGACCGCCCGGTACGTTCAGCATGATCCCACAGGACGGCACACCCGTCGGCAGCGTCAGCGATGCGCCCCCCATCAGGTTCATCACCCGCGTATTGCGCAGCGCGAGCAGGTTTTCGGCCTTGTAGTAATCCTCGTCGCTCAACAATCGGGCGACATTGGGTGGCAAAATGGGGGCCGACGGCATGATGACGGCTTCATAGCCCGCGGTGGCCTCCGCATAATCCGCCCGAATAACTTGCAGCCGCTGCCAAGCCGCGACGTAATCTGCTGCCATCACATCCCGCCCCGCCCTGATCCGTTCAAGGATTTGCGGGAACATCTTGTCAGGTGCGGCCTCTACCCGGTCGCGCCACCAGGCATAGCTATCGGCTGTATAAAGGACGCCTGCATAGCCAAAGGCCTCTGACATCGCCGGAAAGTCGAAGACTTCGACATGCGCCCCGGCGTTTTGCAGGCGTTCCTTGGCCGAGGTAAATGCCGCCCGGGGCGCGTCGCGCAAGTCCTCCATGGCAATGGTGTTCAGGATTCCAAAACGAACGCCCTTCAGCGTGGCGCCTGTCAGATCAGGGGCTTTAGAGCCTTCCATCGCAGCAGTCAAAAGGGCCGCGTCCGTGACAGAACGGCAAAGCGGCCCGACGGTATCGAAAGTCAGACAAAGCGGCACAACATTCCCAAGCGACAGCCGTCCATGGGTCGTTTTGAAGCCGACAATATCGTTCCAGGCTGCGGGTATCCGCACCGAACCGCCGGTATCCGATCCGATGCCCGCGGCAGCCAATCCAAAGGCGACGGAGGCTGCGGCACCCGAGGATGAACCGCCTGCCACAGCCTCAACATCATTGATGCAGGGTGGCGTGGCGGTCATCGGGTTCAGGCCCAGCCCTGAAAAGGCGATTTCGGACAGATGGGTTTTGCCCAGGCAGACCAGACCGGCGGAACTTGCGTTTTCAAGCACCTCTGCGTCGGCATCTGGCACCCGACCTTCCATCAGCTTGGTGCCTGCCTCTGTCCCAATCCCTGCCGTGTCAAAGAGGTCTTTCCAACTGATTGGCACGCCATCAAGCGGGCCGCGACGCAGGCCCGTCCTGGCCCGTTCGCCTGCGGCTTTCGCTTCTGCCCGGGCGCGATCATGCGTCACGCGAGCGTAGATGCGGTCGCGGTATTCGTGGGCATCGATTGCGGACAAAAAGACCTCTGTCAGGTCCACCGGATTGATCTCACCTGCAGCAATACCTTGCCCAAGTGCCTCTGCCGTCATCCACCGCCATTGATCCATCATATCCTCCGTCCTTGGCGCGACGGTAGCGGGCGCATGTCGCATGGACAATCCCGCGCGCATCCCCATATTGCGCGGCATGGATGCGGATATCATCATCGTCGGCGGCGGACTGAATGGCCCGGCCCTTGCCCTGGCCACTGCGCAGGCTGGGTTTCGCGTGACCATCATCGACGCTTTGCCCTTGAACACCCGCAAGGACCCGGCGTTTGACGGGCGGTCCTACGCGCTGGCGCTTGGGTCGCAACGCCTGCTCAGGGGCATTGGCATCTGGCCCGCCATCGCCGATGACGCGCAATCGATGCTTGAGATCAAGGTCACAGATGGTCGCGCGGGCGAAGGGCCAAGCCCTTGGATGATGCACTTTGACCATGCTGAAATAGAAGAAGGCCCAATGGGCTATATGGTCGAAGACCGGCACCTGCGGCGCGCCTTTCTGGATGCCATGGCTGCGGATGATCGGATCACGCATATGGCCGGTGAAACTGTCGTGGATCAAGCGGTTGGCACGACTGCAGACGTTTCATTGGCCAGCGGTGCTACGCTGACGGGCAAGGTGCTGATCGGGTCGGATGGCCGTGCCTCTGGCACTGCTGCGCGCGCCGGGATCAAGCGCACTGGTTGGGGCTATGACCAGACTGCTTTGGTCTGTTGTGTCGCCCATGAAAAGCCGCATGACGGCATCGCGCATCAGTTCTTTATGCCCGGCGGGCCACTTGCGATCCTGCCGCTGACCGGGAACCGCAGTGCCATCGTCTGGTCAGAAGAGGCGACACGTGCCAAGACGCTCGCCGCCTTGGATGATGACGCATTCCTTGCGGCGCTCAAACCCGCCTTCGGCAGCTTTTTGGGAGAGATTTCCCTGACTGGCGCGCGCTTTACCTATCCGCTGGGGCTAACGCTCGCCGATAGCTTTATCGCTCCGCGTGTCGCCCTGATTGGCGACGCGGCCCACGGCGTACATCCGATTGCCGGCCAGGGTCTGAATGCAGGCCTGCGCGATGTCGCCGCGCTTGCGCAGGTCCTGACTGAAGCGCAGCGCCGAGGCGAGGACATTGGCGCACCGCTGGTGTTAGAACGATACCAGACATGGCGCCGACCAGATGCTGCCAAACTGGCGCTGGCCACAGATACATTCAACCGTCTGTTTTCAAACGATAACCCGCTCCTGCGCGCCGCACGCGATCTTGGGATGGGGGCCATCAATGCCATGCCCGGGCTGCGCCGAAGCTTCATTCGGGAGGCCGCTGGCCTCAACGGTGAACTGCCCGCGCTGATGCGCTAGTCCAACACCCGCGCTTCATCGACCAGCATGACAGGGATGCCATCGCGGATCGGATAGGCGAGCCCGGCCTGTTTTGACACCAGTTCCTGGTTTTCGGCGTCATAGCGCAGCGTTGCCTGCGTCTGTGGGCACACCAGCGCCTCGACCATTTTGGGATCAAATTCGTCGCTCATTGCATCACCTCGTTGGCGTCACCGCGTCTTAGCGCAAATTCGATCAGGGTGACCAGCGTCTCGCGTCGGGTCGTCAGCGAGGGCGCTTCCAGCAGGGCCTGTTTATCTTCAGGATCAAAGGGACATAGCATCGAGAGTGAATTGATCAGCAATTCGTCCTCTGCCTCTCCCAGCGACTCCCAATCGGTCTTGAGCCCCTGATCGTCGAAGAACCGCCCAAGCAGGTCCATGAAATCATCTCGCTGAAAGCCGGGGTCAAGTTCCACTTGTCCCAGATCACGTTCAAACCCGGACCAATCCACTGTGCACCGGCGGTATGGCGTAAAACCATCCACCTCTTTCTGGATCCGAAACCGCGACATGCCCGAAAGCGTCACCATATAGCGGCCATCCTCTGTCTCGGAAAACGCAGTTAACCGCCCTGCGCAGCCAATGCTGTGCAGCGTTCCTGCCGCACCGGGGGCGTCATAGGGCTGCACCATGCCAATCAGGCGGTCCTGCGTTTTCAACACGTCATCCAACATCGCCAGATAGCGTGGCTCAAAAATATGAAGCGGCAGTCGCGCACGCGGCAGCAAAAGTGCACCGGGCAAGGGAAAGACCGGGATCGTCTCTGGCAGGTCGGTCGGTGTCATACGATGAAGTTAGCCCGCCAATGGGATCAGGCAAATATCATCGACGACAATTTGCGGCGCCCGTTCAGCGCGATGGGATCCTTGGCGTCGAGCGCATCAAACACCTTGAAAAGCTGCGCCTTTGCGGCGCCGTCATTCCACTCTCGGTCGCGGCGGAAAAGCTCCAAAAGCGCATCGACAGCATCCTCTGTCTGGCCCGCCGCATGCAATGCGGTCGCCAGATCAAGGCGTGCCTGATGGTTGTCGGGGTCCGCCTCGACCTGCGCCTGCAACTCGGCCACAGGTCCCGCATCCGCCGCTTCGCGCGCAAGTGCGATCTGGGCCGCGACAGCCTCTAACAACGGATCGGTTGAGATTTCGGCCGGCGCGCCATTCAGGATCGCCTCGGCCTGATCGACATCGTCCAGCGCCAGATAGGCCTTGACCAGACCGGCGTAGGCCGCGGCATTGTTGGGGTCTTCCTGCAGGATCGCGGCAAATGTCTCTGCCGCATCAGAAGCGGCGCCTTCTTCCAGCATCGCCTCGGCAGCCGCGATGGCGTCCGCAAGACCATTGTCCGGCTCGCCAGCAAGGGAAGCCACCTTTTCGACAAAGGCATTCACTTCGGATGCAGGCAGTGCCCCCTGAAACCCGTCAACCGGCTGGCCCTGATAAAAGGCATAAACCGTCGGGATCGATTGCACGCGAAGCTGACCAGCATAGCCCGGGTTGGCATCAACGTCGATCTTGACCAGTTTCACGCGCCCGCCCGCCGCTGTCACAGCCGCCTCAATTGCTGGGCCAAGTGTCTTGCAAGGGCCGCACCAAGGGGCCCAGAAGTCGACGATGACAGGTACCGTCTGCGATGTCTCGATCACATCCTGCATGAAGGTGTTGTCGCTGCCGTCGATGATGTTGTCGCCTGCAGGGGCCTGCGTTTGGCCAAGTTCCAGCATGTCAGCCTCCAGTTTCCGGTGTTGCGCCCTATATGTGCGCAAAGCGGGCAGAGTCCAAGGGGTAGCGTGCCGCGCGCCGCTGACCTAGGCTGGACCGATGAAAACGATCCTGACTTTTGGCGACAGCAACACCTATGGCACCCCGCCCATGACCGAGCGTGGCACCGGCGCGCGGTTTGACGCCGCAACGCGCTGGCCGCAGGTCATGCGGGCCGCGTTAGACTGTAATCTGATTGAAGAGGGTCTGCCGGGACGCACGGCAAACCCCGTGACAGACCCCGTGATGGGGCCGCATATGAACGGTCATCTGGGGTTGCGCATAGCACTGCAAAGTCACGGCCCGATTGATTTGCTGATGATCATGCTGGGCACTAACGATCAAAAGGCCCACTTTGGCCTGCCCCCCGAAGGCATCACCGCCGGTGTCGCAGGTCTTTTGGGGCTGGCACTTGGAGATGAATACCAAACGCGGCACAACGGCTTTCAGGTCCTGTTGATCTGCCCGCCTGCCGTGAAAGAGGCTGGCGTTCTTGCTGCCGAGTTTCAGGGGGCTGCGATCAAAAGTCAGGAATTGCCCGCGCGCTATGCCGCGCTGGCGCAGGCGCGTGGTACCGGGTTTCTGGACGCGGGAACGATCATTCAAACCAGCGCAATCGACGGCGTCCACTTCGCCGCGGATGATCATGTCACGCTAGGTCAGGCCATCGCCGGGACATTGGCTTCTTCTGACGAATGAACCTGCGCCCATAGCCACGGAGGAAGTCGCCCCTTCCGTCCCGGAACGACATCAAGGCTCGCTAAAGATCAAACGTTGCGAAAACCGGGGCGTGGTCGCTTGGCTGCTCCCAACCGCGCACGTGGCGCAGAACCCGACTGGAATGTGCTGCGTTCGAGATGTCGGGTGTGGCCCAGACGTGATCCAGACGCCGCCCCTTATCTGCGGCATCCCAGTCAGGTGAACGATAGGACCACCAGCTGTAGAGCCGTCCATCGGGTATGTCGGCACGGGTTACATCGACCCACTTTCCCGCATCCTGCACGTCGGCCAAATGCTCTACCTCGACGGGCGTGTGGCTGACGACCTTCAGCAGTTTCTTGTGGTCCCAAACGTCGTCTTCGCGCGGAGCAATATTCAGATCACCAACCAGAATTGATTTCTGTGGCGCAGTTGCGTGAAAGGCATCCCGCATCTCGGTCAGATAGTCGAGCTTTTGGCCGAATTTTTCGTTCACGGTCCGGTCCGGTTTGTCACCACCCGCAGGCACGTAGAAGTTATGGACCGTCACGCCATTCTCTAGCCGCCCAGCGATATGACGGGCGTGGCCCAGGTTTGCGTAGTCCTCGGCGCCCGCCTCTTCCATCGGCAGTTTGGAAAAGATGCCGACGCCATTGTAGCCCTTTTGCCCGCGCCCGACGAAGTGGTGGTAGCCAAGGCTTTGGAACTGCTCCATCGGGATCTTCTCAACGGGGCTTTTGCATTCCTGCAGGCACAACACATCGGGGGCCTCTTCGCGCATCAATTGCGCAACAAGGTTTTCGCGCAAGCGCACAGAATTGATGTTCCAGGTTGCGAGGGTGAATGTCATGGCAGGTCCTTCAGGTCAAAGCGGCGACAGGGCGCAACTGCCCCGTGACAAAGCCGCGTCGGTTCAAAATATCGGGTGACATGTGGCGCAAGGCGGCGGGATGTGCAGCGTCAAGAACACCCAGCCGCACCAGCAGGGCTGCGATGGCGGCGTTTGACGCACGGGTGCCGCCGTCGGTGATCTTGAGGGCAACGCCCAGCTTCTTCTCGGGGATGATCGCGACAAAGACGCCCTCTGCCCCGGTCTTGATCGCGACACGGCCGTCCATCGCCTGCATCAATTCGGTGCAGGCCCGCTTTTCGCCCGCGACCAAATCAGGGTGGGCGACCATTGCCTGCACCAGTTTTGTCGCTGCATTGGCACGCGTGTCGCCACGGCTTTGCGCCGTGGCAAAAAAGGCCATTGCGCGAGCCAGACCTTGCAGGGTGCAGGCGTGATTGGGCGCAGAGCATCCATCGCGCGCCCAAAGTGGGCTTTCCTCACCAGTCACCTCTTCAAATGCGGCTTTCACGGCAATCTGAACGGGATGGTCAATCAGGTCATAGTCAGCATGTCCGCCCAGATGTTTGGAAAGCGTCAGAAAACCAGTGTGCTTGCCAGAGCAGTTGTTGTGGATCTGGCACGGTGCGGTATCGGTCTTGATCAATTCCTCGCGCGCGTCCCGATCATCAGGCACTTGCGGCCCGCAGCGCAGGTCCTCATTGGCCAGTCCCAACGCCGCGAGCCAGGTCCTGACCCGATCCGTATGAATCGCCGCGCCTTGATGCGATGCGCAGGCCAATGCCAGATGCTCGCTTGTGAGGCCGAATGCATCGGCCGCACCGCTTTCAATCAGCGGCAGCGCCTGGATCATCTTGCAGGCGGACCGCGGATAAATCAGCGCACCCGGGTCGCCCCAGGATGCGATGACCTGTCCCAATTCGTCGCAAACAACGGCATGGCCCTGATGCACTGATTCCAGAAGATCACCACGCCAGACCTCTACCAGATCAACAGGATTGCTCATCTTGCCCCCTTCGTCCCGGCAACCACACGGGTTTGTGCCCGATTGGGGCTTTCCCCATTGGGCGGTTTTTTGCTACGGTCATGGCTATCGAGTTGAAAGACAACCTGCCAGTCGAAAAGGTGCCGCCAGATGCACCACTGCTGAACAGGTGGACCCAGAGGCAAGGACAGCTTGGAGGCTGTAGGAATGATTTTGAAATTGTCGCGTGTGTTTGGTGTGGCTTTGGCCCTGACAGCAGCCGGTGCGCTTTCCGCGCAGGAAACATCAGATAACCGTGTGGACGCCAACACCGACTGGAGCGTCTTCGTTGAAGACAATCCCACAGAATGCTGGGGTGTCTCGGCGCCAAAGGAAACGGTCAACCGCCGGGATGGACAGGTTGTACAAGCAAGGCGCGGCGATATCCTGTTATTCGTCTTCTATCGGCCCAGCGCGTCGGTTCAGGGTCAGGTGGCGTTCACCGGTGGGTACCCCTTTGCCAGCGGGTCAACCGCAGCGCTGACCATCGCCGGGACCGAGTTTCAGTTGTTCACCGAAGGCGAATGGGCGTGGCCCGCCACGCCCGAGGATGACGCCAAGATCGTGGCGGCGATGAAACGCGGCGCGGATGCCACCGTCGTGGCGCGCTCCGGTCGCGGCACCGTCACGACCGACAAGTTCAGCCTCTTGGGCTTTACGGCAGCGGTCGAGGAAGCGGCCAAGCGTTGCGCGGGGTAGCAAAATCCTTTCAAGGATTTTGACAAGGCTTTTTGCAAAAGCCTTGCGCCTCCGGCGGGCATATTTTCATTCAAAAGAAAGAGCGGGCGGTTTTTCATTGGAAACCGTCCCTTTTGCCTTATATGGGGCGCAATTCCTGATCCAAAGGTGACGCCATGACGGCCAAGGCCCCGATTACCCAAGACGTGCATACCATTCCGCGCCATCTGCCGGACGGAAAGCCAAATCTTGTGGGGATGACGCGCGACCAGATGCGTGACGCCCTGATCACCGCTGGCACGCCCGAAAAGCAGGCCAAGATGCGCATGGGGCAGGTCTGGCAGTGGGTGTATCACTGGGGTGTGCGCGACTTTGATGCGATGACCAATCTCAGCAAAGATTATCGGACGATGCTGGCCGAGACATTTGTGATTGCACTGCCGGAAGTCGTAACCCGGCAGGTGTCCGGGGACGGCACCCGTAAGTATCTTGTGCGGATCGCAGGAGGGCATGAGGTCGAGGTCGTATATATCCCAGAAGAAGATCGCGGGACGCTGTGCATCTCAAGTCAGGTCGGCTGCACGTTGACCTGCACCTTCTGTCATACTGGAACGCAAAAGCTGGTCCGCAATCTGACCACGTCCGAAATTGTGGGCCAGATCATGGTGGCCCGCGACGATCTGGGCGAATGGCCGACACCGGGCGCGCCCAAGGATGAAACCCGGCTTTTGTCCAACATCGTTTTGATGGGAATGGGTGAGCCGCTTTACAACTTCGAAAACGTGCGCGACGCGATGAAGATCGCCATGGACCCGCATGGCATTCAGCTCTCGCGCCGCCGGATCACTCTGTCGACGTCAGGTGTCGTGCCAGAAATTGCGCGCACGGCCGAAGAGATCGGTTGCCAGTTGGCCGTGTCATTCCACGCCACCACCGATGAGGTCCGCGATGTGCTGGTGCCGATCAACAAGCGCTGGAACATCTCAGCATTGCTGGACGCGCTACGCAGCTATCCCAAGGTCAGCAATTCAGAGAGGATCACCTTTGAATATGTGATGTTGGATGGCGTGAATGACAGTGATGAAGATGCGCGCCGGTTGATCAAGCTGATCGACGGCATTCCGGCCAAGATCAACCTGATCCCGTTCAACGAATGGCCCGGCGCACCCTATAGACGGTCGTCAAACAACCGCATCCGCAAGTTCGCAGATATCATCTACAAGGCAGGTTATGCCTCGCCTATTCGCACGCCTCGGGGCGAGGACATCATGGCCGCCTGCGGTCAGTTGAAGTCCGCGACCGAGCGCGCGCGCAAGAGCCGGGCGCAGATTGCGCAGGAGGCCGGGCTTTAAGGTCGTGTTAACCCTGTTTGCGCAGGGTTGAGGCATGCGATTCCAACTTGAAATGCCGTTAGAGACCGTACGGGCCTTCCCGCGATCGTGCGGCGGCGTGACGTCACGGTTGGGCAGTTGGTGCGCACGGATGTTGCCGCTGATCTTTGCCGTCGCCGCCGCCGAACGCCGAAGAAGGACAATCGGAGTGATGGGGCGCGCCTCGCCTCTCTGCGCTCGCTCCTCGCGCAGGATCTGGCTGACGCGCAGAATTGGGTAGATCTGGCCGGTCGCCTTTAGCAGCACGGATTTGCAGTACGCCCCGCAGGCGGAAGACTGATCCTTACCCGTGTGTCCACCCGGGAAAGGCTATGCAAAGCCACTGACCTGGGTCACGCACACAGCGTCCTTGCGCGCAGGTTCGGGCCCGCAGTCCCCGGACTTCCACATGCCCACCTGTTTGAACTACAAGTGGATTTTGCCGTCCTCGAAGACTAGCGCCCCGGTATCACCCCACGCTTTTCACCTTTGCCTTCCCAGGCATCGAGCGCAGCGATTGCCTCGTCGGCGGTTTCCACGAACCGGAACAGCTCCAGATCATCGGCAGAGATCGTGCCGGCGTCCGACAATGCCTCCCAATTGATGATGCGCTCCCAGAAATCTTTGCCGAACAGCAGGAACGGCACGCGCGCCATGCGGCCGGTCTGGATCAGCGTCAGCGCCTCAAACGTCTCATCCAATGTCCCAAAACCGCCCGGGAAGACGCAGATCACCGAGGCCCGCATCAGAAAGTGCATCTTGCGGATCGCGAAATAGTGGAAGTTGAAACACAGTTCCGGCGTCACGTATGGGTTAGGGGCCTGCTCGTGCGGCAGCACGATGTTCAGGCCGACAGAACGACCGCCCGCCTCTTCAGCGCCGCGATTGCCGGCTTCCATGACGCCGGGGCCTCCGCCTGTGACGATGATGTCTTCGGTGCCACCATTTGCCAGCGACCGCTTGGTCATCAGATAGGCAAAGCGCTGCGCTTCCGCATAATAGGTCGACAGTTCCGCGAGCGTTTGGGTTCGCGCAGTTTCTTTGGCCTCGGGCGCGGGAATGCGGGCGCCTCCGAACATCACCACTGTCGATTCCACATTTGCCTCGTCCAGCATCAGCTCTGGCTTGAGGAGTTCCAACTGCAACCGCACAGGCCGCAATTCTTCACGACAGAGAAAGTCTTCATCTGCAAAGGCCAGGCGATAGGAAGGTGCGCGCGTTTGTGGCGTATCGGGCACATGGCGGGCCTCTTCGCGGTCCTGATGACTGCGGCGGAAGGGATGCGTGCGGTTCGGTTCGTCTTTCATGGATTTCTCCTTTAGGTCCTGCGACCCTACCCTGCGGAGCCAAAAGGGCCAGCCCAAAAGGCGCACCAAAAACGCGACCGTGATTGCACAAGCACGATCAGCCGCCTATAGCCATGCGCAACACCAGCATGCAGGAGAATCCGATGTCCAATGCCGCCCTTGAGACCGCTATCGAAGCCGCGTGGGACGCCCGCGACCAGATCACCCCTGCAACGACGGGTGAGACACGCGAAGCCATCGAAGATACGCTGAATGCGCTCGACAGCGGCACCTTGCGGGTGGCCGAACCACGCGAGAACGGCCATTGGCATGTGAACCAATGGGCCAAAAAGGCGGTCCTCTTGTCGTTCCGCCTGAATGACATGGAACCGATCTCGGGCGGCAACGGCGGCTCGGACTGGTGGGACAAGGTGCCTTCCAAGTTTCAGGGCTGGGGTGAAAACCAGTGGAAAGATGCAGGATTCCGTGCCGTGCCGGGTTCGATCGTGCGCCGCTCTGCCTTCATCGCACCGGGCGTGGTGCTGATGCCGTCCTTCGTGAACATTGGCGCTTATGTCGACGAAGGATCCATGGTTGATGGCTGGGCCACGGTCGGCTCTTGCGCGCAAATCGGCAAGAACGTCCACCTTTCGGGTGGTGTCGGGATCGGCGGCGTGCTGGAGCCGATGCAGGCTGGCCCGACCATCATCGAAGACAACTGCTTTATCGGGGCCCGTTCAGAGGTGGTCGAAGGCTGCATCGTCCGCGAAGGATCGGTGCTGGGGATGGGCGTGTTCATCGGCCAGTCCACCAAGATCGTCGACCGCGAAACCGGAGAAGTCTTTTATGGTGAGGTCCCGCCCTATTCGGTGGTTGTCGCAGGCTCCATGCCGACGAAGAACAATATCAATCTGTATTGCGCGGTGATCGTTAAGCGAGTTGACGAAAAGACCCGCTCCAAGACCGGCATCAATGAACTATTGCGGGATTAATTTGCGCCCGCGCGTCGCATGATTATCTCCTACACCATCGCCCGCCGCCGGATCGCGGCGGGGCAGCGACCAAGCTGGATTGGCGCATGGGGACTTGTCGGGGTGGACGCGCTGGCACTCGCCCTGTTGTTCGGGCTGCTCTGGACCCCATTTCAGGCCCTAACTCAAAACTTCAATTTTCCCACCTGGGCAACCATCGCCGCGCTCTTCGCGGTGTGTTTCATCCCCATGCAAGCGGTACTGATCCTGTCGTCACTTTGGGCCGCAAAGTCGCGTTGGGATGACAGCGACACTGGGAAATAGGGCAGAAAGCCCCCATATTCCGAATAACCGCAGCAAACAGGAGCATTCAGATGGGCCTTGGATTTTTCCTTAGCATTATCGTCGGCGGCCTCGCTGGCTGGATCGCCACGACCTACATGAAAGCCAACACCGGCATCATCGCAAACGTGATCCTTGGCATCGTCGGCGCAACCGTCCTGAACGCGATCCTGGGTTGGATCGGGATCTACGCCGAACGCAGCTTTCTGCCGCAATTGATTGTGGGTGCCCTTGGCGCGGCGGGCCTCATCGCTGCCTACCGCCGCCTCTCGGCTTGACAAGCCGGCAGACCACCCGCACCACAGGCCCATGAAAAAGCCAAGCAAACAACAGGTCTATACACTGCTGGTCGAGGTCGGTCGTGGTACGGATGACGGCCTGCCCAAGGGTGCGACAGGTGCCGCTCTGATGTGCTATGCCTCTGGTGTGGACGAAGCCGAGGCCGTGCGGGAAACCGTCGCAATCCTGAAACAGGCCGACCTCGCACCTCTGGACGTTTCCGGCTACGGCACGCTCAAGGAGCGTTTGGCAGAAGGGCACGACATTAGCGACGACGAACGAAGCCTGATGCAACGCGCGCTGGACGAAAACAGCGTGATTGTCGCGCAGATGACGCCGTTTTTTGACGAGGTTGAGGGCCAAGACTAGGGCAGCAACCCCCAATCCTTGAGGGTCGAAGCTCCGGCCCCTCGCGTGGGAAACTCAGCTTCCAGACGTGATAATTCGGCAAACAGGTCTTCTGCCGACAAATGCGGACGTGCTGACAGACCGGCGACCTTGGTCTTTGCGGCCGCGATGGTGTCGCGCTGCGCCCTGAGATGCGGATTGTCAGGAAAGCTCTGACACAGACCCGCAAAAACATCCTCTAACCGGGTCAGCATGTCTATCTTATTGCCGAGCGACGGACGCTCGGCCGCCGCACGCATGTGATCAAATGTATCGGTCATCTTCTTAATCCGTCGCGCTTCAATAGGTGGAACTTCGCGTGTCTGCTTGACCGAAATATGGCGCCCGTCAGACGATGTTGCGACTGCTGCGGCGATTGCATCCGTCCCGTCTGCACGATAGCCATGCGCCCAAAAGGAGCCGCAATGCCCATTGATCCTGTTGCCCTGACCGCAGACCTCGTGCGCTGCAATTCGATCACCCCCGCAGAGGGCGGCGCGTTGGTGCTGCTGGAAGACCTGTTGACCGCTCACGGCTTTAATTGCACCCGCGTCGACCGAGGAGGCATCGCCAACCTTTACGCCCGCTGGGGCCGCAAAGGTGCAAATCGCACCTTTGGCTTCAATGGCCACACCGACGTCGTGCCTTTGGGGGATGAGGCTGCGTGGACGGTTGATCCCTTCGGGGCCGAGATTAGGGATGGCTTTCTTTGGGGCCGCGGTGCCACAGACATGAAATCCGGCGTCGCTGCCTTTGCCGCTGCCGCCTGCGACTTTGTCGATGCCACGCCGCCTGATGGCGCTTTGGTACTGGCAATCACCGGCGACGAAGAAGCCGACGCGCTTCATGGCACGACCGCGATCCTCGATTGGATGGCCGAAAACGGCGAACAAATGACCCACTGTCTGGTGGGCGAACCGACCTCCCCCAACCACATGGGCGAGGCGATGAAAATCGGACGTCGGGGCAGCTTGAACGCGCGCTTTTCCTTCACCGGAACGCAGGGCCATTCCGCATATCCACACCGTGCCAAAAATCCCACCCATGCCATGGCAGCATTGATGCACCGGTTGGCCAGCCACGCGCTCGACGACGGCACGGATCATTTTGACGCATCCACTTTGGCCATTGTGACCATGGACACGGGCAACCCCGCAACCAACGTGATCCCGGCCACCTGCACCGCGGGGGTCAACATTCGTTTCAATGACCTGCACTCCGGCGACGGTCTCACCGCGTGGTTGCAGGTCGAGGCCAACAAGATCGCCGCGGAAACCGGCATCGACATCGATCTGCGCGTCAAAGTCTCGGGCGAGGCGTTTCTGACACCTCCCGGTGACCTCTCAGACCTGATTGCAAAGGCCGTGCAGGCCGAACTGGGCGTCACACCCGCACTCTCCACCTCGGGCGGCACTTCTGATGCGCGGTTCGTCAAGAGCCATTGCCCGGTGGTTGAATTTGGCCTCGTCGGGAAGACCATGCATCAGGTCGACGAAAAGGTCCCGGTCGCGGACATCAAGACCCTCAAATCCATCTACACCCGCATCCTGACCGACTACTTCGCCTGATCTACCTTTCTTTTGAATAGAAATATGCTGGGGGAGTCCGCCTTGGCGGACGGGGGCATAGCCCCCAAAAAGGGGTGGGTGGGCGGGCCCACACACAATCCAAATGACGCGCTGCGCCAAGCGTGCTAGGCGCAAAGCATGACACAAATCCCTTCCAAGGCGGAGGTCCTGCAATGGATCGCCGACCACCCGACCAAGACCAGCAAACGCGACATCGCCAAAGCCTTTGGCATCAAAGGTGCCGCCCGCATCGACCTCAAAGCCTTGCTCAAGGAACTCGAAGCGGATGGCCACCTGCAAAAGCGCCGCAACAGCTATCGCGACCCCGAAAGCCTGCCGCCCGTTTCCGTGCTTGAGGTATCCGGCCCCAATGCCGACGGCGACCTTTACGCCCGTCCCTTGGAATGGTCCGGCAAAGGGCCAGAGCCGCGCATTCTGCTGACCTTACGTAATTCTGACCCCGCCCTTGGCGCAGGTGACCGCATCCTTGGCCGTCTGACCGAGATTACCGGCGAACCACATTCCCACATCGCCCGCCTGATCCGGCGCATCGGCACCAATCCGCAACGCATTCTTGGTGTGTTTCGCGCAGGCTCCGAAGGGGGCCGGGTCGCGCCCATCGACAAAGGCTCTGACAAGCAATGGACTGTCCCCGCCGGTGCCACCCATGATGCCAAAGACGGCGAATTGGTCGAAGCGGAACAATCTGGGCCCAAGGGGCGGATGGGCCTGCCCAAGGCACGTATTATCGCGCGTCTTGGCGATCCGACCGCGCCACGGGCCGTCAGCCTGATCGCCATTCACCAACATGGCATCCCCGACCATTTTCCTGATGACGTGATTGCCGAAGCCGACGCCAAGACGCCTGCCCCCCTGGGTAACCGAACCGACCTGCGCGACAAACCTTTCGTGACCATCGACCCCGCAGATGCCCGCGACCGCGACGACGCCTGCCTTGTCGAACCCGACGGTGATGGCTTTACCCTCTGGGTCGCCATCGCCGATGTCGCTGCCTATGTTACACCGGGTTCAGAACTTGACCGCGAGGCACGAAAACGCGGCAACTCCACCTATTTCCCTGACCGCGTCGTTCCCATGCTGCCTGATGTTCTTTCGAGTGATCTGTGCAGCTTGCACGAACATGTCGACCGCGCCGTGCTTGCCGTCGCGATGAAGATCGACGCAAAGGGCAACAAGACCGCCCATTCCTTCCACCGCGCAATGATCCGCTCTGTTGCCTCGCTGGAATATGCCCAGGTCCAGAACGCCGTCGAAGGTCGCCCGGACGATGTCACCGCACCGCTGGTCGATGACGTCCTCAAACCTCTTTTTGCTGCCTATGAGGCGCTGAAAATTGCGCGCGCAGTCCGCCAACCCCTCGAACTCGACTTGCCGGAACGCCGCATCGAGCTCAGCGAAGAAGGCAAGGTCACCGGCGTCGCCTTCAAAGACCGCCTTGATGCCCACCGCCTGATCGAAGAGTTCATGGTCCTCGCCAATGTCGCCGCAGCCGAAACCCTGCTTGCCAAAAAGACACCGCATCTGCTGCGCGTCCATGAAGAGCCCGCGCCCGAAAAGCTCGACGCGCTGCGCGAGGTCGCCAACGGCTCTGGCCTGCAACTGGCCAAGGGACAGGTCCTCAAAACCGCGCATCTCAACCGCTTGTTGAGGCAGGCAGCGGGCACAGACCACGACGAACTGATCAATATGGCCACGCTGCGGTCGATGACGCAGGCCTATTATGCGCCCGAAAACTTCGGCCACTTCGGCCTTGCCCTGCGGGCTTATGCGCATTTCACCTCACCCATCCGCCGCTACGCAGATCTGATTGTGCACCGCGCCCTGATCGCGACGCATGGCTGGGGCAAGGATGGCCTTTCCCCTGAAGACATCGAACGCCTGCGCGACACCGGTGAAAAGATTTCCGCCACTGAACGCCGCTCGATGATGGCCGAACGCGACACGACCGACCGCTACCTTGCCGCCTTCATGGCAGATCGGATCGGGGCGGAACTGACGGGCCGCATCGCGGGGATCGCCAAGTTTGGGGTCTTTGTTAAACTGGACGAAACCGGTGCCGACGCGATGATCCCGATCCGCACTTTGGGCGGGGAATACTTTCATTATGACGCCGAGACCCAAACGCTGATGGGCGCGGATTCCGGTCGTGTCATTGGCCTTGGCATGCGCGCGACCGTCAAGCTGGCAGAGGCCGCACCGGTAACCGGGGGCCTCATCGTTGAACTCCTCACCCTTGACGGCGCCACCATGCCGCGCGGCGCGGCACGAGGCCGCGGCAAACCACCCAAACGCAAATTGGGATCAGCGCGCAAGAAGGCTGCCAAAACTGCCCGAAAGGTCAAACGCACCCGCAAGTAGCGGATACCGCTATCATTCAAGCAATTGCGCGTCGCAGTCGCCGTTGATGCAGGCAATTGCCTGCCGCTCCATCGCGCGATTGACGTTGTAGAAGATGTTTCCGCCGCAGGGGCTGGCCTCAATCACCAGATCAGCGCCCACGACCTTGGCAAAAATAATCGCCTCTTCGCCCGACGCGGCACCACCGCACCAGGGACCAAAACACAAAGGCTGAAGCGTCACCGCGCGCTCATATCGCGTCGTAAACCCGTCCCGGTTCAGTGCATGGCCCTTGAACCGCGCAGCGATGGGTGCCGGGGTCTGCTCCTGATTAAGCATATCTGTCTCTGGCAGAAGCCTTTCATCAAAGGTCAATCTGCCTTTGAGCAAATAGACATCTTCAGGCACTTTCTCGGCGCGGGCAAAGCTGTCTGGAATGGTCGGCCTCAGGCACGACAGCGCGGCCAAATCCGTTGCCACCAGCGTCAGGGCCGCTGCCAGCCACCTCACAGCTTGCCCTCGAACTCTGCCAAAACGCGGGCATAAACCTCGCGCTTGAAGGGCACGATATTGGCGACCAGCTCCTCTTTTGGCATCCACTTCCACTTGGAAAACTCAGGATGCGCCGTGGCGATATTGATCTGATCGTCGGTGCCGTGGAACCGGAACAGGAACCACTTCTGCTCTTGCCCGCGATACTTGCCTTTCCAGATCTTTGGTACAATTTCGTGCGGCAGATCGTAGGCAATCAGTTCGCGGCTTTCCGCCTCAAGCGTCACAAGCTTTTCAGTCACCCCGGTTTCTTCCCACAACTCCCGGATCGCGGCATCAAGCGTCTTTTCGCCGGCGTCCACGCCACCCTGTGGCATTTGCCAGGCGTCGGTGTCACGATCCATGCGCTGGCCCACAAAGATGTGCCCCCTTGGATTGGCCAGCATGATGCCGACACAGGGGCGATAAGGAAGCTGGGCGATGTCGTCTGGGGTCATGAATTGGCCTTGGTGCTGCATAGGTCTGCTCCTGTCACGTTTGGCCCAAGTTTTGGGTCAACGTCCAGCGCTATGCGATAACAAGCCGGGTGTTATGCGCTATCCTTGCTGCGATCCAGCGCAAATGATCGCGTCTGAACGCCACGCACCCCGCCGTGGGCCGCCCTGGCCCGCGCCATTGATGCACAAAGATCGCTGATCCCCGTCCCTTGACAGCATAAGGCCAATTCCAGTCGGTCAGGATGATCAAATCATACATCGGATCGGCCCGCCTCAGCACTTCGTGGCTAAACCCATGCGGCGCGCGCACCATCATATTGTAGTCGGGATCTTTCACATCATCGGACCAAAGATCAGACAGTCCAATCGGCAGCGCCCAATCGGCAGGCCGGGCCATCCGGTCGGGCCGATAAAGCATCCCCACGATTCGATGCACACCTTTAGGCGTGACGCCATCACCTTCCACTTTGCGCGCTGCGATCCCGCCGCGCCCAATTGTGCAAGGGAATCGCCGCCCGCGAAACCGCACACCGCGGCTGGTCAAAACCAGATCCGTCGCGCCCATCACCCCGCCTTCTTCTGGTCGTAAATACTTTGGGGGAGTCCGCTTGCGGACGGGGGCAAAGCCCCCAAAGTCCGGGACGGCGGGCGGGGCGCCTTGGCCAGCACGCTGGCCAAGAGCGGCGCGCGACGGCTCATAGCAAATGGCCCGACTTCGCGGCCTTGGTCGCCAGATAGGCCTGATTGTGGGCGTTCCCACCCACCAAAAGCGGCACGCGTTCCACCACAGTAATCCCGCAGCCTTCCATGCGTGTGATCTTGGCGGGATTGTTGGTCATCAACCTTACGGCGCCAAATCCCATCTTGCGTAAAATCTCGGCTCCAATCCGAAAATCGCGCTCATCATCCTCAAACCCCAACCGATGGTTCGCTTCCACCGTATCAAAACCTTGATCCTGAAGCGCATAGGCCCGCATCTTGTTGGTCAGACCGATCCCCCGCCCCTCTTGATTGAGATAAAGCAGCACACCCGCCCCTTCCGCTCCCATCTGCGCCAGCGCACCGTTCAATTGCGGCCCGCAATCACATTTCAAAGACCCGAGCAGATCGCCGGTGAAACAGGCCGAATGCAGTCTGGCCAGCACCGGTTTTGACCGGTCAGGCTGGCCAATCTCGACGGCGTAATGCTCTTCCCCGCCATCCTCGGGCCGGAAGATGTGCAACCGGCCCGCGTCCGACACCCGCAATGGGACCCGTGCGGAAACCACCGCATCCAGCGCTGCCATTGTGGTGTCCATCACAGCCCCGGCCTCAACCACCGTCAGCGCATGCTCTGCGGCAAATCCAGCGGGGTCCGACAAGGGTGCAATGACGGCCGCAGGCAACAGGCGTGCTGCCTTGCAAAGCGTGATGCCCGCCCGCGCCAACTCTGCGTCACCTTCGCGCAACGACACCAAGGGGCCCTTCATCGGATTGGCAAGATCGTCCGCTGGGTCCGCAAGCGCCTGCACCCAGCCCAACCTTGCCTCAACGGGCAAGGCGATCCTTGCCACATCACCGTCATAGGCCCGGGCCTTCAGCGTCGCCGCGCGCCAATCGGTGATCGCCAGCGCCGCGCCGCCCAGCGCCAGCACATCCGTCAGCCGAGCGGCGCTAAGCGTCTCGGCCGCCAGCACCAAACCCTGTCCGGCCACCACAACCGGCACACCCATGCGCAGATCTGCCCGCGCGCGGGCCAGCCGTTCTGTTACATCGGGGGCGAATGTCATGGGTTTGCGCTGCCTTTCTGCGACATCACGTAGCGATCTTCGTGAGGAATTGAAACATTTGCCCGTCAAATCACACGTCCGTGTGAAATATTTGCAGCACAACTTGCCAGCGCCGTGTCTGCATCACACTTCTAATCGCAAGACACCACAGGAGGCCATGATGGCACAACTCAAGAAAATTCTGCTCGTCGATGATGACGAGGACCTGCGCGAGGCGCTGGGTGAACAGCTCTTGATGACTGAGGATTTCGACGTTTTCGAGGCAGGCGATGGCTCTGAGGCGATGACCAAGGCTAAGGAACAGCTTTACGATCTGATGATTTTGGACGTGGGCCTGCCCGACACCGATGGGCGCGAGCTTTGCCGCCTGATGCGCAAGCAGGGCGTCAAATGCCCGATCGTGATGCTGACGGCGCAGGATTCGGATGCCGACACCATCTATGGACTTGATGCCGGGGCAAACGATTACGTCTCTAAGCCCTTCAAATTCCCCGTTCTTCTGGCCCGCATCCGCAGCCAACTGCGCACGCATGAGCAGTCAGAAGATGCCGTATTCCAGCTTGGGCCCTACACCTTCAAGCCCGCCCAGAAGATGCTGGTGACCGAAGAAGACAAAAAGGTTCGCCTGACCGAAAAAGAGACGAATATCCTCAAATTCCTCTACCGCGCCACCGAAGGTGTGGTGGCCCGCGACGTGCTTTTGCACGAGGTTTGGGGCTACAATGCCGGTGTCACAACCCACACACTTGAGACACACATTTACCGTCTTCGGCAGAAAATAGAACCAGATCCGTCAAATGCCCGCCTTCTTGTGACCGAATCCGGCGGTTACCGTCTGGTGGCATAGTGTGAGATTCCAGCGCGCGGAACATCCTCCCATGTTCGCGCGTTGGATACGTAGCCCCCGACAGAGGGTCAAATCTGTCAACCTCCCTGTTGGACTGGCCCGAGCCTCGTGCTCGGGCTTTTTTTCTTGTGAACGTCAGGGAAGCAGGGGTGGATTCCGCTCACCTTGTCCTGTCAAATGCCATATTCCGTACCAACAGGAGAACCACATTGAAAACCGCCAAAGATTATCTTGATGACGCCAACGCCGTCGTGACACGCATTTCCAGCGAAGAGGCCGTGGCGCGCCACGCCACCGGCAGCGGCGTCTGGATCGACGTGCGCGACAGCAGCGACATTGCCGCCTCTGGGACGATCAAAGGTGCCGAACGCGTGCCACGCGGGTTCATGGAGTTCGCAGCAGACCCGGCACTCCCTTTTCACAAACCCTTTCTGCAAAAGGACGCCGAGATCTATCTGGTCTGCGGTGCGGGTGGTCAGGCGGCACTTGCGGGCAAGACCCTCAAGGACATGGGCTATACCAATGTCACCAATGTCGGCGGTATCGGGGACTGGAAAGAAGCAGGTGGCCCGACAGAGGCCTGAACTCAAACAAAAGGGCCCCGCAATCGCGAGGCCCTTTCTTGAGACTTAGCTCTGTATCAGTCGTCGCTGCCTGAATCCTCGGGCAGGTTAAAGAAGCTGTCCGCATCGGCCACGTCGCGGGTATCTTCCTCTTCGCCGTCTTCGTCGCGCGGGTCAGACAGGCTAAAGGTTTCCAGCCCGGCAATGGCACTTGGCATCTTGGGCTCTGGCTCCATACCCAGCGACTGTTCGGTGCTCACCAACTTGCGGCGCTCGTCATCGGTCATGACCTCACCCTCTTTCGCCTTCTTGGCGTTGGCTTTTTGTACGGCAGCGTCCAGTTCGGACTGCTTGCACAAGCCAAGGGCCACAGGGTCGATCGGCTCAAGATTGTTGATGTTCCAGTGCGTCCGCTCGCGGATGGCCTGAATCGTCGGTTTCGTCGTGCCCACCAGCTTGGAAATCTGGCCGTCCGACAGTTCGGGGTGGAACTTCACCAGCCAGTAGATAGAGGCCGGGCGATCCTGCCGCTTGGACAAAGGCGTGTACCGCGGACCGCGGCGCTTTTCCTCGCCAGCAGAGGCGGGATTATAAAGCAGCTTCAGCTTATGAGCCGGGTCAGCTTCGCCCTTGTCGATCTCTTCCTGAGTCAGCTGTTTGTTGGCAATCGGGTCAAACCCTTTGACGCCAGCGGCGACATCACCGTCGGCGATGCCCTGCACCTCAAGTTCGTGCAGGCCGCAGAAATCCGCGATCTGCTTGAAGGTCATCGTTGTATTGTCGCACAGCCAAACCGCAGTTGCCTTGGCCATAATTGGCAGATTGTTCGCCATCCGTCTTACTCCTAATTCAAACAAGCCTCTCCCGCGCCCTTGAGGGGGCTGACCGCTGGGGCCGGGTTCGCATTGTCGGGGAACTTGAGGCGTATATAGTCAGCATGACCCCAGTTGGAAAGACCCCAAATGCGCTACCTGATTGCCTTGATGATGACCTTTGCCGCGCCGCTGTCCGCCCAGGATGTCGCCGGAGAATTTGACTACTATGTTCTGTCCCTGTCGTGGTCGCCCAATTGGTGCGATCTGGAAGGCCGCGAACGCGGATCGCCGCAATGCGCCGAGGACGCGGATTTTGGCTGGGTATTGCATGGCCTCTGGCCGCAGTATGAACGCGGCTGGCCTGCAAATTGCCCCAGCAGTGAACGCAACCCAAGCCGGGCGCAAACCAGCGAAATGGCTGATATCATGGGAACGTCCGGCCTTGCCTGGCATCAGTGGAACAAGCATGGCGTCTGCTCGGGCCTGTCAGCGACGGATTATTATGCGCTGTCGCGACTGGCTTATGAAAAGGTCAACCGCCCAGCCGTTTTGAGGCGTCTTACGCAGGATATCACCCTGCCCGCGCCGCTGATTCAGGATGCCTTCATGGAAGAAAATCCAACGCTTGCGGCGAACCAGATCACCATCACATGTAAGGCAGGCGCCATTCAGGAGGCGCGGATTTGCATGACCCGCGATCTGGAATTCCGCACCTGCGGCGAAGACGTGATCCGCGATTGCGAACTGCCAAATGCGGCCTTTGCCGCCATCGACTAGCGTTCCTGCGCACCCTTCCCGGCAATGATTTTGTCACGGAATTTCTCGATCCGGGCGACGCGTGTGGCTGATTGCTTGGCCTGACCCAGATTGAAGGCGTAGCTCTTTTGCCGCCCCGGTGTCAGGGCGGCAAAGGCCTCTGCCAATTCTGGGTCTGCATCAAGTGCTTCGATCAATTCATCCGGGATCGGCACCTCCCGGACGACCTTCGCCGGCTTGATGCCTGCATCAGCATAGCCCATCGCCTCTGCCAGATAGGAACGAATGATCGGTTCCCTGTCCGCGACCTCTGCGCTGTCGGTAAAACGGATCATGTCACGCGTGTGACTGTTGGGGCCTTGGGTTTCCAGGATCCCCTCGGGGTCCTTGAGAAGTGCCGCATTGAAATAAGTCAGTCGGAAATTGTCGCGGAAGGCGCCAAAGATGGCGATGTTGCGTCCATTGCGCATATAACACGGGTGGCCCCATTTCACCGCCTCTTCCAATCCCGCATCAAGACAAATGCGGCGCAGGTCCGCCAGTCCTTGCGACCAACGCATGGCAGAACAAGCAGGCGTGTCAAACCGATCGCACCGCCCGCAGCCCTTGGTGAAATAGTCCTCGATGTCCGTGATCATGATGGGAAGAGGATAAGGGCCGCATTGGATCAATCCAAGGGTGGCAAGAAACAAGACGGGAAAAGAAAAGGCCGCCGGATGTCTCCAGCGGCCTTTCGAATGTTTCATCTGTGTGGGTTCTCATGGATTGTTTCACAATCCACTGCCACCCACCCGGTGCGCGGGCTGGGCCCGCACTCCGTTACTCAGTGATTTTCGACACAACCCCGGCGCCAACGGTGCGGCCGCCTTCGCGGATGGCGAAGCGCAGGCCTTCTTCCATCGCGATGGGCGCGATCAGCTCGACGTTGAACTTCAGGTTGTCGCCCGGCATCACCATCTCGGTGCCCGAAGGCAGCTCAACCGTGCCGGTCACGTCCGTGGTGCGGAAGTAGAACTGCGGACGGTAGTTCGCAAAGAACGGCGTGTGACGGCCACCCTCTTCCTTGGTCAGGATATAGGCCTCGGCCTCGAACTTGGTGTGCGGCTTCACAGAACCCGGCTTACACAGGATCTGGCCACGCTCAACGCCGTCACGGTCGACACCGCGCAGCAGGGCACCAATGTTGTCGCCAGCTTCGCCGCTGTCCAGCAGCTTGCGGAACATTTCAACGCCTGTGCAGGTCGTCTTCTT
>CANLQO010000005.1 GCA_947493335.1 uncultured Paracoccaceae bacterium
TTGACCGTCTCGGCCACCGCCGCCTCGCGCGAGGACAACCCCGATTCCCCCCAGCCCACCAGCCCATCTTCGGTCTCAACCCGCACCAAAAGCTGATTGCGCCCCCCAACACGCGCAGGAATCGCCTCAATCCGCGAAAGGGCGGCAGGCGTGGAAACAGATTTGAGGCGTGTGACAGCGGCTTGCGGATGGCTGACATCTTTGCGGTGGGTGGTCACGACTTCGCCTCCAGATCGAATCTCTGAAAGCAACTGTACGTCAGAAATTATAAATCGTACATTATTTTTTGAATATCACGTTTTAAAAATCCGGTAGAGAGAGTAGGATCAGACAAAAGTCGGAGAAAACCATGACGGACCGCAAGAACATGATCCTCTTTGTTACGGATCAATGGCGCTGGGACACACTCAATGCGTTGGGCCACCCGGCCAAGCTGCCGCATCTCAAGGCGTTTCAAAAAAAGGCCACATCCTTTCCCAACGCCTTTACGACGGTGCCCCTGTGTACGCCTGCACGCGCCAGCCTGTTCACCGGCAAACTGCCGCATCAACATGGCACCATGGACAATGTGCAGGGTAAGTCCTTCTTTCCCCATGGCAAACTGCACCCTGCGCAGCGCACTTATCTGGAAGGGTTGCAGGCCGAAGGCTATCATGTTGCCTTTGTCGGCAAGTGGCATTTGGGCGATGGCACCCTTCTGGATCGGGGTATCACAGATGTCACGCTTTCGGACGGGGGCGATACGCCACTGACGGCTGGCACGGATGTTACGTTCGACGCACCGCGCCACTCGCCTTACTACGGGACGATCACCAAGGGACAGCCGCTGGACGCGCAGCGGGTTGATGCTGCCATCGCGATGCTTCCGAAACTGGCACAGAGTGACAGGCCTTTTTGTCTGGTCCTTGCACTTCATGCACCACATTTCCCCCATCATGTCCCTGCGGAATATGTCGCACTTTATGACGATCTGCCTGAAGATTTCACACCGGCGAACTGGTGCCCTCCGTTTCGGGAACAGGGTAAGCCCGCTGCCCAATCAGCGCCTTGGCATTCCAGTCACGCGACAGCGGATATGACAATGCAGGACTGGCGGCGCACGACACAGCATTACTGGGCGTTCTGTTCCTGGGTCGACGCGCAATTTGGGCGCTTTGATGCTGCCGTCAGCGACGCGGGTCTGGAGACATCAACCGTAATGGTCGTCACATCGGATCACGGCGAAATGCTGGGCGCACATGGCTGGTTTGACAAGGGGCCGTTCTTTTACGAAGAGGTCATACGCATTCCCATGATGATCCGCGATCCCGCGACCGCCGGCGGCACGGAGAGGCAGAACTTCGTGAGCTTTCATGACCTTTTTCCAACACTGATGGAGCGGGCAGGGGCGACCACAGGCGATCCCGATCGATCATTTTGGAAGACACAGGCCGAACATGCCTTCTATGTCTACGATGCCTATCAGGGGCGCCAGTTTCGTTTTCGCGGCATACGGGGCGCGCGATACAAATATGCGTGGAGCCCGCACGACACCGAAGAACTTTACGATCTGAAATCCGATCCCGGAGAGCGGAGCAATCGCGCAGGTGATCCTGCACTGGCCGCAGTCCAGCAGGACCTGAAAGCGCGTCTATTTGCGTGGATGAAAGCAAATGACGATTGGCTCTTGGGCCCCGCGCATCACCCACCGGTCGGCAGTTATATCGACGGACGCGACACATCAGAGCACCACGTTCAGCCGGGATAGCCGTCACGCTGGAGGCCGGTCATAGACGACGCGAAATCCAGTGTGCCCGCTGCTGCTATCGGGCGTATTGCCGGTTCGCGCGGCGATACGGTATCGATAGCAATAGCTGGCATGGCACAGGAACGAACCGCCCTTCAGCAATCGGCGTCCCTTGCTGGCCGCGTTTATGGCGCGTGCCTTTGCACTGGCAGAACGGACGCGAAAAGCGTCTGCCGTCCATTCCCAAACATTGCCAACCATCTGGTGCAGCCCAAATGCGTTGGGGTCGAAGGCCAGGACCGGGGCAGGGCCGGTATAGCCGTCAACACCCAAGTCCTGATCGGGAAAGCGCCCTTGCCAGATGTTGCATGGTGTGAAGCCGCGATCGTCAGGTTCGTCGTTCCCCCACGGAAACCGAACATCACCCAACCCGCCGCGCGCCGCATGTTCCCATTCCACTTCGCGCGGAAGTCGGCCACCAGCCCACTTTGCAAAGGCTTTGGCATCGTGCCAGGTCACATGGGTCACAGGGGCCTCATCTGATGCTTCACGGCCCGCGGGCCCACAGGGCTTGGCCCAATAGGCACCGTCAATCTTGCGCCACCATTCCAGCCCTTCAACACCAAGGGTTCCTTCCGCACCTCCGGGCACATGGCTGTGAAACACGAAAGACCAGCCAATCTTTTCTGACATCGTGCGATAGCCTGTTGCGGCCACGAACTGCCGGAACTGCGCCACAGACGTCGCACCCTTTTCCCACCAGAGCGGTTTGACCTTTCGGATCGTCAGGGGCCCCTCGAAGTCATCGGCGATGAAAGGCGCATCTGTGCCCAAAAGCGCGCGCCCACCAGGCACAAGGACACAGTCGCGCAGATGTGTCGTGCCCTGATCCATGGCCGGGTGATCGGTTTGCACCGATGCCACGGCGTTATCGGCATTTGGCGTGCAGCATTGAGCTTTGGGTCTGGGTTCATCGTGCATGGCTAAAGCGCCACAGGATCAGGCCTTGCGAGCAGCGCGCGTTGCTTTGATCCTGAGTTGATCGACAAGGTGACGGCCAGCATCACCGATATGCTGACCCAGGACCTTAACAGCGCGCTCGACATCCTGATCCTTGATGGCTTCGATGATGGCGCGGTGTTCGTTCAGGATCGCCTCTTGTCGGCCGATGGCAATTGGAATGCGGGCACTTATCGAACCCATGATTTCACGGTGCTGCTTCCAAACGCCAAATGCCACACGATTGTAGTGACGTTCATACATCGTCTCGTGAAAGGCGTTGTTCAGATCTGTATGCCGGGGTTTGTCGTCAAAATTCAACGCTTCAATTTCGCTCTGAATCCGCTCCAGTTCGGCAATGTCGTCGGCACTGGCCGTTTCGACGAAAAGCCGCATCAAATAGGGCTCCAACTGGTAACCGACCTCGGCCACATCCCGCACAAACTCCATGTCAATGGGACGTACGCGGGCACCTTGATTGGGCGTGAACAGCACCAGACCTTCGCCCCGCAACTGTTGCAGGGCCTCGCGGACGGGGTTGGTAGACGTATTGTGCATCCGCGCCAGCTCAGAAATCTTGAGACGCGCGTTGGCATCAAGCACCCCGGCAAGGATGTCGTGACGGATTTTTTCGTAAATAGAATTAGACGAGGTCTCGGTCTGATCTCTGTCAGCCGCTAGGGAAAGGGGGCTTAATCTGCTCATTGGCAGATCGTCCTCCTTTTACCTGTTCGGGTCAAGTAGATTGCAACCAAATAGTACGCTATAATCGCCATATAATACATTTTGTGAGGATAGGAAATGCATCAGGTGGACTGCGTCGTTCCGGCAAAAGCGCTGTGCGGCGAGGGGTTGTTGTGGGACCCGCAGATAGAACGGCTTTGGTGGGTCGATATCGCCGCAGAGATGTTGCACTGCTTTGATCCTGCGAAAGATCTGGCAACATCGGTCGCGATGCCTTGCCTGATCAGCGCACTTGCGTTGCACAAGCGTGGCCTCTTGATCGCATCAGCGCGCGGGCTCGGGATTGTTGATCCGCAAGCAGGCACCATTGCCATTCTGGATGATCCGGAGCCTGACATGCAGGGCAATCGATTAAACGACATCATCGCAGGACCCCACGGCACGCTTTGGGCCGGCACCATGTCTGAAGGGGCCAAAGGGTCAACGGGTGCGCTTTATCGTTACGAAGCAAGCGGCGCGACGCAGATCCGCAGCGGCACCACAATTTCCAACGGATTGGGATGGAGCCCGGATGGGGGCACCCTCTATTTCATCGACTCTGTGCCGGGAACACTGCACGCTTATGACGGGTCAGGCTGGCGCTTGATACGGTCCTTTGACGACACGACCGGCAAGCCCGATGGCATGACGGTGGACACCGACGGGACGCTTTGGATCGCGATTTGTGACCGGGGCCAAGTGATCGGCATGACACCAGAAGGTGAAATCACGGCGCAAATTGATGTGCCGTGCGAGATTGTGACCAATTGCACTTTTGGCGGGGTGGATATGAAGACCCTCTACATCACCACTGGCACATTCAGCATGAGCGCGGCAGAGCGTGCCTCCAACCCGCTTGCGGGCGGGCTGTTCGCAGTGCCGATGACGACGCCCGGCCTGCCGCCGTATACGGCAGCATGGCCAGACGAAACCTAACGGATACGCAGCCCGCTTTCGGGATCAAACAAAAGCGCAGATGATGGATCAAACGCGACTGTAACGTCACCCCCGGTGCGTGGGCGATCCTTGCCGCGCCATTCGACGATCACAGGCAGATCACTGCCCGCCTGCGATGAATAGGCGTAAGACACGCCGCCAAGATTCTCGATGACGTCGATGGACAGTTGCGCCTGAACCGACCCCTCTGGTTCAAAGTGTTCGGGGCGCACGCCGACGGTGACAGCCGCACCTGCGGCTGGCAGATCAGCGACGGCGATCGGGACTTCAACGCCGCCCAGTTGGGTCAATGCAACAATCGCCTTGCCGTCCTCGATCCGCGCCACCTGGCCGGTAAAGAAATTCATCCGCGGACTGCCGATGAAGCCTGCCACAAACAGATTGTCCGGGTTTTCATAAAGCTCGACCGGCGGACCCGCCTGTTCAATGATGCCGTCACGCAGGACGACGATTTTGTCTGCCATGGTCATCGCTTCGACCTGATCGTGGGTCACATAAACCATGGTGGCGCCCAGCTGCTTGTGCAGGCGCGCGATTTCGACGCGCATTTCAACGCGCAGTTCCGCGTCAAGGTTTGACAGCGGTTCATCAAACAAAAACACTTCCGGTTGACGCACGATCGCGCGCCCGATGGCGACCCGCTGGCGTTGACCACCTGACAAGGCCTTCGGTTTGCGATCCATATAGGGATCAAGCTTGAGGATGCGTGCGGCCTCATCCACCTTTCGCTTGATCTCTGCCTTGTCTTCCTTGCCGATCTTGAGGCCAAAGCTCATGTTTTCGCGCACCGTCATATGTGGGTAAAGCGCATAGGTCTGGAACACCATGGACACGCCACGCTTGGCCGGATCGGCGTGGGTGACGTCCCGCTCTCCTATCGTCATCCGCCCTTCTGTCGTCTCTTCCAACCCTGCGATCATGCGCAACAGTGTGGATTTCCCACAGCCAGATGGGCCGACAAACACGCAAAAATCGCCATCATCGACCTTGAGGTCGACACCATGGATCACCTGCGTGGCACCATACCGTTTGATGACGTCTTTCAGTTCGAGTTCTGCCATCGTTCAATCCCTTCTTGTATCGTTGACGCCCAAAAGCGCCGACATGGCACGGTCGGCAACAACGTCGGCACCGTTCAATGCGGCTGCTGCATCGGACAAAAGAAAAACGGCGGCGTCGCCGACCTCTTCAACCGTGTTGACTTCATGATCTGCCGCCCAGCCACGAAAATTTTCGGCGTTCGCGGGATCATTCATGGCTTCGATCACGATCTCGGTCTGGGTCATGCCGGGACAAAGCGCGTTGACGCGGATCTTGTGGGGGCCCAGCGACCACGCCATCGCGCGCGTCATCGCAACAATTGCACCTTTGGTCCCGGCATAGCCCTCGTGCCCCGGGTTCGTCGCGCGCGCGTGGTTCGAGGCGACATTAACAATCGCACCGCCGCCATCTTCTGCCATCAACCGCCCCGCAACCTGACAGCCGACAAGAACGGAGCGCTGATTGACAGTCCAGAGCGTTTCCATCTGTTCGTGGGTCATCTCAAGAAATGGGACTTTGATCGTGACGCCGGCATTGTTGACCAGACCGTCAAGTCGGCCAAGGCGCTGGTGGGCGGCAATGATCGCGGCCTCAAACGGAGCGACATCCGCGACATCCACCTGCGCATAGACAGCGCCGGTTTCCTCAAGCCGCGTGCGGCCTGTCTCGACCAGATCGAACCCTGTCACCTCTGCCCCGGCGGCGCGACACTGGCGGGCGATGCCCAACCCAATCCCCGCACCCGCGCCAGTGACGATGATGTGGCGTCCTGCAAGGTTCATTTGACCGCCCCCGCAGTCGCGCCCGCCATGATCTTGCGCTGGAAGACCGCAAACATGACCAAAAGCGGCAAGGAACCAAGGACAGCAGCCGGAAACAGCTTGGTCGGATCAATGCCGGTATTGCCCACGAATTTGTAAACCGCGATCATTACTGTCAGCTTGTCCTTGTCCGTCAACAAAAGCAGCGGATAGATAAAGTCGTTCCAGACCATGATCATGACGAAAAGGCTCAGCGTCGCAGTCACAGGGGCCAGCAAGGGCCGGATGACATGCCAGAACACCTGCCAGTTGTTGCAATTGTCCAGCCGTGCGGCCTCTTCCAGCTCCACCGGAATTGCGGCGATGAAGCCGGTATAGAAGAACACCGCCAGCGGCAGTTTCAATGCGGCAAAGGCCAACACGATACCCAGGCAGCTGTCGAGCAGACCGAGGTCGCGGAAGATCACGTAAATTGGTGTGATGGTGACAAAGTTCGGCGTGGCCAGACCCAGCGCCATGATCATCACGATGATCCGGCTGACACGGTTCTGCAGCCGCGCCAAAGGATAGGCCGCCATGGCGCCAGCCAAGACGACCACGAGAATGACGCTCACCGTGATGCCCATCGAATTGAGAACCGAGCGCGCATAGCCCATCGAAGACAGCGCCTCCATATAGTTTCCCCAATAAAGGCTGGCGGGCAGTCCAAGCGGGTCATTGGCAATTTCGGTCGATGTTTTGAACGACATCATCACCATGTAGAACAGCGGCAAAAGCATGATCGCGACCAGCAAAAGCACAAGCCCATGCGCGAAATAGCTTTTCGTC
The DNA here is from genome assembly GCA_947493335.1 of uncultured Paracoccaceae bacterium. Classification (GTDB taxonomy): domain Bacteria; phylum Pseudomonadota; class Alphaproteobacteria; order Rhodobacterales; family Rhodobacteraceae; genus CANMYO01. The sequence goes on from CANLQO010000005.1 coordinate 7,036, forward strand.
TTGCGGCGGATCAGATCCCAGTCCAGCGATGGACCGGAGGCTGCGGCGTGGGTATCGGCAGTTGATGTCATGTCACGTTCTCCCGGTCACGCAGGACCTTGTTCTGAATGAAGGACACCGCCAGCACGATAATCAGCATCACAATCGAAAGCGCCGAAGCGAAACCGAATTTGTACTGGCCAAAAAGGTTATTGATGATCTCGATCGACAGCATCCGCGTGGCCCCGTCCGGGCCGCCGTTGGTCAGGATGAATGGCAACTCAAAGGTTTTAAGCGTACCGATCGTGGTCAGGATGACCGAGACAGTGATGGATGGCCCAAGCAGCGGCAGTTCAAGATAGCGAAAACGCTGCCAGCTTGTTGCACCTTCCAGCTTGCCCGCCTCACCGATCTCTTCGGGAATGCCTGCAAATCCGGCCAGAAAGATCGCACAGGTGAAACCCGTGAACATCCAGATCTGTGTAAAGGCCACCGAATAAAGCGCGAGGTCAGGATTGCCGAGCCAGTTCTGCTCCCACGCACCAAGTCCAAGGTCGCGCAGCGCGACATTGATGCCGCCGTTCAGGGGTGAATAAAGAAACTGCCAGATATAGCCGACAACCACGAAAGACATCATCGCAGGTGTATAAAGTGCCGCGCGGCTGAAATTGCGGATGGCGGGAAGTCTGTGCAGCACAGCGGCAAAAAACATGCCGGTAATTGTCAGTGCGGTGACCACGATCACCGTGTACCAAAGGGTGATCCAGATCGCATCAAGATAGCGGTCGCGGCTGACAATCCGATCATAGTTCTTCCAACCGACCGGTTCGGCGGCGCCAATGCCCTTGAAGCTGGTAAAGCTCATGTCGGCAGTCAGGATAATCGGGTGAATAAAGAAGAGCGTGAGAACGGCAAGCGCCGGTATGGTGAATATGTATAGCGAATTGCGTGCGCGCATCTGTGCCTCCCCCGACTGCGGTGATTGACCCGGCGCACGACGCGCGCCGGGTCGCATTGTTTACAGGTTATCTTCGATCGTATCGTCCCAACGCTGCAGTGTTGTCTCATTGGGCTGATCAATATCAAGCAAGAAGCCCGTGATGCTGTCCTCCCACTCCGACTGCAGCGGCTTGGGGAATTCCAGCGTTGAGAAGGGCCACAGGATCAGGCTGCCTTTTTCGCGTGCCTCTGTGTAGGGCGTCGCCAAATCGGGCATGGTAGCCTTGCCGCCCATAAACGGGCTGTATGCGCCCTCGGCTTCGAGGAAGACATTCAGGTTTTCCTCTTCTGCAAAGAAATCCACCCACTTGCGTGCGGCTTCCGCGTTTGCTGCTTCGGTGGGGATGGCCCAGCCGGGCCCAACCAGATCCAGCGCCAGACCATATTCGGTAAAGCTCGAGGGCATCGGCGCAAATTGGTAGTTCAACCCATCCACGGAAGAGAACCCGCCGATGTTCCATGCGCCCTGCGGCAGGATCGCAACGTTGCCCGACTTGAATTCCTGCGGAGCCGTTGCCCAAGGATCAAGACCGGCTTGCAATTCGGGGTCAAAGCACTCTGCTGCAACCAGATCACGCACACCGTCTAGCGATGCGTTGAAATTTGCGTCTTCAACAAATGACATCTCGCCCATGCCGAATTTGGCCGATGTGTTGTTGGCCGGATCAATGCCGTTTGCCCCGACGAAAAGCATGGCAGGGAAGGTGCCCGCAAAGATCATCGGCGCGATGCCTTCCGCCGACAGAGCCTGACAGGCAGCCGTGAGTTCATCGATTGTCACAGGTGCCTTGTCGATCCCGGCTTGCGCCAACAGGTCCATGTTCACAAAGTTCCCCATCCCGATCACTTCAAGCGGAAAGACCATGATCTTTCCATCCGTGGTCATCACGTTCTGAACGGCCGGAATCATGTTGCCGTACCAATCGCTTTCGGTGCTCAGATCTTTCAGAAAACCAGCGCCGCCCCAAAGCTCCACAAGACTGGAATCAACCATTGTCACATCTGGCGGATTGCCTGACTGCAGGCGGGGCGGGATGACTTTGTCCACATCCTTGCGGGCGACATAGGTCAGTTCGACGTCGATATCGGGGTTCGCTGCTTCGAATTTTTCAATCAGTTCGGGCAGACCGGCGGGCTCTGCTTCGTTACCCTTCCATGCAACAACGTCGAGCACGGTTTGTGCCTGCGCCGTGCCTGCAAGGACAAACGCGAGGGCGGAGGTGGTGAAAAAAGTACGGATCATGTTCATCTACTCCCTAATGATTTCCAAATCGTACATTATTTTTACAGATTGTACATCAAAAAGGCTTGAGTCATACTCGATTTCAGAAAATCCGAAGCCAGAAACCAGAAAAACAAGGGAAATTTGCCGATGTCACGCCGCCCCAACGTCATACTCATCACAACAGATCAACAGCGCGGAGACTGCATCGGCCCCGAAAATCGCGGCGTTCGCACACCAAACATGGACAGAATCGCGCGCGAAGGTGTTCGGTTTTCAAATTGCATCACACCGCATCCGATGTGTCAGGCTGCGCGGGCATCGATCCTGACGGGCAAGCTGCCCTATAGCCACGGCGTGCGGGACAATGGGCGCGACCTGGATGAAGCGCTTGGCGCGGCGGGTCTGGGCGGCACCTTTGCAAAGGCCGGATATGCCACGCACTTTATCGGCAAAGCGCATCTGTCGAGCCAGCAGACATTCGCACCGACAGGCAGGCCTGAATGCTACAAAAGCGCCAAGGATTTCGCGCCCGATTGGCGCGGCAGCTATATGGGGTTTGAAGACGTGCAAATGATGCTGCGCCCGCATCACCACACACAATGGTCTGAACCGCCCGAGGCGCTGAACTACGAATACTGGCTTGATTCACAGGGCCGTGGGCGCGAACGCTGGGATCGCGCCAATGAACGCCTAGAGCCGGACACCGCGCATTTTCAGGCATGGCGGTCAGCGTTGGACGACCCATGGCATTCCTCCCCTTGGATCGGCGACCGGGCAGTCGAAATGATTGTCGAAAAGACAGACGCACCGCTGATGGCCTGGGTGTCCTTCCCTGATCCGCATCCCCCATTTCTGTCGCCCCGACCCTGGTGCGACATGTATGGCCCTGACGATGTGACGATTGCGAAAAACCCGACACTTGATCTGGATCGCCGTCCGTGGTGGCACAAGGCCTTTGTCGAAGATCGCGCCAAACCGATCAAACAAGGGGCTGAACACAACGCGGGCGGGATCGATTGGGGCCAGAAAGGGGAGCTGACCGAGACCGCCCTGCGCGACATCACGGCAATCTATTTCGCCATGATTACCGCCGTCGATTACCAAATCGGACGGATCCTTGCGACGCTGGAGCGCACGGGCGAGCTGGACAACACCTATATCATCTTCACCAGCGATCACGGTGAATGGTTGGGCGATCATGGACTGCTTTTGAAAGGGCCGATGCTATATGACGGGCTGCTACGCGTGCCCTGCCTCGTATGCGGGCCCGGCGTGCCCTCGGATGTGGTCAGGGACGATCCTGTGAACACTATCGACATCCTTGCCACCGCCTCTGATCTGGCCGGTATTGCGGCCCCGGAAACGCACGGCGCCAGTTGGCGTCATCTGTGGAACGGTGATGAAACCCGCGACTTTGCCTTGTCGGAGTATGAGGTCGACAGTCTGCGCTCTGCCGTGGATATGGATCTGACCACGGTCAAAACGCGCCGCTATCGCATGTCCGTCGACCTGAAGACGGACACTGGGGAGCTTTATGACCTTCAGGAAGACCCTGACGAAATGCACAACCTCTTCGACGACAGGGGGCGCCAGCCGGTCCGAGCGGAACTCATGGATATGATCCGCCAGCGTCCCGACGATATCATTCCTGTCGCCCCCAGGGTGGGATGGCATTAGGTCGGTCACCAACGGACCGGTGCGAGCACGGCGTCCACCCCTGTGCCAATTTCCGATTGACGCTCAGGCCGCGTAAATCCGGCCCGAGCCCCGGACGGAAATCGGCAGGCTGATTACCCCGTGCCTCTTCGGCCTAAAGGTCCGCGATGCGGGCAAGGCATTTCCGCAAAAGCTGTTGTTCTTCTTTGGTCATGTCTTTGACCAGTTTCCGGTCAAAGTCGCGCGCGGCACCGTAAAGATCATCAAAGACTTCCCGACCATAGGGCGTCAAAACTAGGTCTTCATGCCGCCGGTCCTTGTCAACACGCCGACGGATCAAAAGCCCCTTTTTCTCCAATTCTGCGACAGCGCGGCTGACCTTGGTTTTGTGAATGCGCGCACGGTCACAGATCTCTTTCGCCGTCATGTGATCGTACCGCCCAAGATGAAACACCACGCGCCATTCTGTGCGCAACATGCCGTACTTGGATTTGTAATAGCCCTGAAACTCGACGCTTGAAGCCTCAGCCGCTTGATTAAGCAGGTAAGGCAGGAAGTCCTTGAGATCGAAGTCGGCCATTTTTGTCATATCACGAAAATAGCTCTTGATAGTTACATTTGCAACCAATAAACAGAGATAGTTGCAAAGGAAACCATTATGAACACGCAAGCAAAGAAGACCGAACTTGTCAGTGCTTCGTCGCCTGTCGGGACGACCGCGGGTTACATGCCCGGTTTTGGCAATGACTTTGAAACCGAAGCGCTCCCCGGCGCTCTGCCGCAGGGCATGAATAGCCCGCAAAAAGTGAATTATGGCCTTTATGGCGAACAGCTCTCGGGCACCGCTTTTACAGCACCCAGCCACCAGAATGAGCGGACGTGGTGTTACCGCATCCGTCCTTCCGTAAAGCACACACATCGATTTCAAAAAATCGACCTGCCGTACTGGAAATCCGCGCCACATGTGGACCCGGATGTCACCTCACTTGGCCAATATCGTTGGGACCCGGTCCCACATGCGGACGAGGGTCTGACCTGGTTGACCGGAATGCGCACCATGACCACGGCGGGCGATGTGAATACGCAAGTCGGCATGGCAAGCCACATCTATCTTGTGACTGAAAGCATGGTCGACGCCTATTTCTACTCTGCCGACAGCGAACTTCTGGTTGTGCCGCAGGAAGGCCGGCTTCGCTTTGCGACCGAGTTGGGCGTGATCGACCTTGAGCCTCAGGAAATCGCCATTCTCCCACGCGGTCTGGTCTACCGCGTCGAAGTGCTGGATGGCCCTTGTCGTGGATTTGTCTGCGAAAACTACGGCCAGAAATTTGACCTGCCGGGCAGGGGGCCCATCGGGGCGAACTGCATGGCCAATCGCCGTGATTTCAAGACACCTGTAGCAGCATTTGAAGATCGCGAGGTGCCCTCAACCGTCACAGTCAAATGGGCGGGCCAGTTCCACGAAACCAGGATTGGGCACAGCCCGCTGGACGTGGTCGCCTGGCACGGCAATTACGCGCCGGTGAAATACGATCTGCGCACCTATTGTCCGGTTGGCGCCATCCTCTTTGATCATCCTGATCCCTCGATCTTTACCGTCCTGACAGCGCCCTCCGGCGTCGAAGGAACCGCAAATATCGATTTCGTTCTATTCCGTGACCGCTGGATGGTGGCCGAAGATACGTTCCGCCCGCCATGGTACCACAAGAACGTCATGTCCGAACTCATGGGCAATATCCATGGGATCTATGACGCCAAGCCCAAAGGCTTTGTTCCCGGCGGAATGTCCTTGCACAACATGATGCTGCCCCATGGCCCGGACAAGAACGCATTTGAAGGCGCTTCCAACGCAGAGCTGGGGCCGGAATATCTGGCGAACACCATGAGTTTTATGTTTGAGACACGTTTCCCGCAGCATCTGACTGATTTTGCAGCGAACACAGCGCCCTTGCAGGACGATTACATCGATTGCTGGGCCGATATCGAAAAGAAATTCGATGGGACACCGGGCAAAAAATGAAAATCGCAAGCCTTGATGACGGAATGCCCGACGGCCAAATGGTGATTGTCACTGACGGTCTGGAAACCTGTGTACCCGCACCCAGCCCGAACCTGCGCAGCTATTTTGATGGTGTTGATACCGGCGGTGATCAGCATGTTGATCCAGGCAATTTGGCCCGCATTTGTGCGCCACTTCCGCGCGCGACGCAGTTTCTGGATGGGTCGGCCTATGTGAACCACGTTGATCTGGTCCGCCGCGCCCGTGGCGCCGAAATGCCGGAAAGCTTCTGGACTGATCCGCTGATGTATCAGGGCTGTGCGACCTTTCTGGGTCCGCAGGATGACATCACCGGTGATCCCGCCTGGGGTATCGATTTCGAGGCGGAGGTGGCCGTCATTACGACAGATGTGCCGCAGGGTGTGGCCGCGACGCAGGCCGCAGGATTTATCGCCTTCATCATGCTGCTCAATGACATTTCCCTGCGGAATCTGATCCCTGATGAACTCGCCAAGGGGTTCGGCTTTGTGCAATCCAAACCGCCCTCGGCCTGTTCGCCCTTTGCGGTGACGACGGATGATTGTCCCGGCTGGGATGGGCGCAAGGTGAACGGTATTCTGCGGGTGGATTTGAATGGTCAACCCTTTGGGCGCGCCGATGCAGGCGTGGACATGACCTTTGACTTTGGTGATCTGATCGCCCATGCCGCGAAAACGCGGCCCTTGCCTGCGGGCACGGTGATCGGCTCTGGCACGGTTTCGAACCGTGATGCCTCTGGCGGGCCGGGCAAACCGGTGGCGCAGGGTGGCGCGGGCTATTCCTGCATCGCCGAACAGCGCATGGTCGAGATGATCGAAACGGGCGCGCCTATCACGCCCTTCCTGCAAAACGGTGACACAGTGAAAATCTGGATGGAGGACGACGCGGGCCGCTCGATCTTCGGCGCAATCCATCAGACTGTAAGGACCACGGCATGAGCAAATCCTTCGCGTCCCAAGGGGACATGACCGAAAAGCAAATCACCTTCGACGAAATCGGCGAGGGCCTATACGCCTTCACCGCCGAAGGTGACCCCAATTCGGGTGTCATCATCGGTGACGATTCGGTCATGATCGTCGAGGCGCAGGCCACACCACGATTGGCCCACAAGGTGATCGAAAAGGTGCGCACAGTCACCGACAAGCCGATCACGCATCTGGTCCTGACCCACTATCACGCGGTCCGCGTGCTGGGTGCATCGGCCTATGCGGCGGATCAGATCATCATGTCCGATGCCGCACGCGCCATGGTCGTCGAGCGCGGGCAAGAGGATTGGGACAGTGAATTCCAGCGTTTCCCGCGCCTCTTTGAAGGCCATGAAGGCATTCCCGGCCTGACATATCCCACCACGACCTTCAGCGACGCGATGACGGTCTATCTGGGCAAACGCCGCGTTGACATCAAACACATTGGCCGTGCCCATACCGCCGGCGACGCGGTGATCCATGTGCCCGACCAGAACGTGATGTTCACCGGCGACATCGTCGAAGACCACTCGGCCTGCTACTGCGGTGATGGGTATTTCGGCGCGTGGGGCCAAACGCTCGACAACATCGCGGCCTATGATGTTGACGCCATCGCGCCGGGTCGTGGCGCTGCCCTTGTCGGCAAGGACGCCGTCGCCCGCGCCATCGAAAGCACACGCGACTTTGTCTCTTCCACCTATACGCCAGCGGCGAAAATCGCCGCGCGCGGTGGCAGCCTGAAAGAGGCATGGGACGCCGTGCGCGCGTCCTGTGATTCAAAATTCAAAGACTACGCCATCTACGAACATTGCCTGCCGTTCAACGTCAGCCGCGCCTATGACGAAGCGCGCGGCATCGATACGCCCCGCATCTGGACCGACAGGCGGGACCTGGAAGTGTGGGAACAACTGCAAGGGTAATCGCAAGACCAAAGAGGACACGCCATGGTCGCGGTAAGGTACGAAACCGCATTCAAGCTTTACCCCTACACGCCGGTTCCTGCTGCGACGTCGGGCACGGTGGCCCGGCATCCGGTGGTCATCATTGGAGGTGGGCCGGTCGGCCTGGCGCTTGCGCTCGATCTGGGTCGGCGCGGGACACCTGCGCTGGTGCTGGATGATCATGACGGCGCCGGTTTGGGATCAAAGGCGATCTGCTTTGCGAAACGCACGCTCGATATCGCGACACGGCTTGGGGCAGGGGCGTCCATGGTCGACAAGGGTGTGATCTGGAACGTCGGCAAAGTGTTTCATGGCGACGGGAAACTCTTTGAATTCAACCTGCTGCCGGAAACCGGTCACCGCAATCCGGCCTTTATCAACCTGCAGCAACCCTACTTCGAAAAATTCCTCGTCGACGCCATTCGCACGGCTCAGGGCCATGGCGCACCAATTGAAATTCGCGGTCGCAATCAAGTCACCGCTGTCACTCCCGGCAAAGATCACGCAATTCTTGACATCGCCACACCCGATGGCCCCTACAAGATCAAGGCGGACTGGGTTGTCGCCTGCGACGGCGCGCGGTCCGCGACCCGCGACATGCTGGGGCTCAGCTTTGACGGTCGCGTGTTTGAGGAAAACTTTCTGATTGCCGATGTCAGAATGAAGGCCGACTTCCCGACCGAGCGCTGGTTCTGGTTCGAACCACCTTTCAAAGACAGCGGACAATCGGCGCTCTTGCACAAGCAGCCCGACGACATCTGGCGGATCGATTTCCAGCTTGGCTGGGACATTGACCGCGACAAGGAGTTGGATCCGGGCCGGATCCGCGCCCGCGTCGATGCGATGTTGTCGTCGCAAACCGGATCGGTGCCGGATTATGAACTGGCATGGACCTCGATCTATACGTTCCAGTGCCGCCGGATGGAAAGCTTCCGTCATGGCAACGTCTTTTTCGCAGGTGACAGCGCCCATCAGGTGTCACCCTTCGGCGCGCGCGGCGCGAATTCCGGGGTTCAGGACGCGGAAAACCTCGCCTGGAAACTCGACCTTGTTCTGAAGGGCTTGGCACCCGAGGCCTTGCTGGACAGTTATGCAAGCGAACGCGAATACGGTGCCGACGAAAACATTCTGAACTCGTCGCGCGCCACAGACTTCATGACACCCAAATCCGAGATCAGTCAGACGTTCCGAAATGCTGTATTGGATATGGCTGCCCGCGCACCCTTTGCGCGACCATTTGTGAATTCGGGGCGCCTGTCGGTCCCCTGCAATTACGATGGCTTCCCGGGTTTTGGGGTCGATGCCTTGAAGGGCCCGGCTGTCACGCGACCCGGTGCGCCCTGTCCTGACGCGCCGGTGGGCCAAGACTTCCTACTTGATCATCTGACAGGAGATTTCACGCTCCTGTCGATCGGGGGTGTTGCGCCTGCGCCTGTTACGCAGGGCGAGATATCGACCCGTGTCGTGCATATCGCTGATCCATCGCCCGACCTCGCAGCCCGCTATCTTGGTGACGCCGACCGCGCGGTCTACCTCATCCGGCCGGATCAACATGTGGTCGCGCGATGGGCAAAGTTCGATGCACAGGCGGTGAAGGATGCACTCCACGCATCTTTGTGGGGGGCCCATGCATGAACCTGAACCTTGACCCAAACATCGATGACCCGGACGGGTTCTATCAAGAACTGCTTGCGGCGCATGAAGGGCTCGACAAGCAACAAAGCGACGCCCTCAATGCGCGGTTGATCCTGACGCTGGCCAATCACATCGGGGATCGCGGCGTGCTGCGGGAAGCGCTGGAGATCGCAAAGTGAGCGATGTTGTGCTTTGGGATTATCCCAAATCTTCCGCCAGCTACCGGGTGCGTATCGCACTAAACCTTGCAAACATTACCTACCGGATCGAAACGGTCAACTTACTGGAAAAGCAGCATAAAAGCGCTGAACATCTTGCACTAAATCCGCAAGGTTTCGTGCCGGTGCTGGATATCGACGGCCACCGGTTCACGCAATCGCTGGCCATCCTTGATTACCTTGATACAACGCGCGGCTTGGGGCTGGCCCCAAAAGACCCTGTCATGCGCGCAAAAGTCCAAGCGCTGACCTACGCAATCGCCGTTGACCTTCACCCGGTGTGCAACCTGTCGGTTGCCACCTACGCAACTAAAGGAAATGAACCAGCCCGCACCAATTGGATGCGGCATTTCATCGAGCCGGGGCTCGCCACAATCGAGGCTTTGCTGGCCGAATTCACGCCAGCCCCATTTGTAACCGGCGATAAGCCGGGGTTTGCGGATGTCTGTCTGATACCCCAGCTCTACAACGCGAAAAAATGGGGCGCCGACTATTCCACTTGCACCCGCATCAAAGCGATTGAGGCGGCCTGCTCCGCATTGTCCGCCTTTCAAATGGCACATCCCGATCAGGTTTAAATGGCACCGCGAAATGGTCGGGATTGCAGCCCATTTCGTTCAGTTTCGCCCTCTGTCCAGCAGTCCTGAAAGGCAAACTACCGCTCAGCAACCGCATCAACCGATGCCCCATTCACTTTGACAGGCCATCGGTCCTGCAACCGCCTCGGGCAACTGGCAAATCCGCCTTTAGGCTTTCATTTTTCTGAAATGGCGGCATCCTGCGCCATATGTATAAGCCGCGATTGTCCCCTCGAGAAACCGAAGTCCTCGGGCAGATCGTCGACGGCAAGCAGGTCAAGGTCATCGCGCATGAGCTTTCGATCTCATCTGAAACGGTCCGCCACTACATCAAACGCATCTACAAGGAACTGGATGTGCACAATCGTGCGGATGTCGTGCGTGTGGCGCTTGAAACGCCGGGCCTGCTGAATTCGCGATCAGCGACACACGAAAGCCTTGGAAGCCGTGGGCTGATTGGGCGCGACAATGATCTTCAAAAAATCCGAAAGCTGCTGGATCAATCCCGGCTTGTTTGCATCGTGGGCATGGGCGGTATCGGCAAAACCAGCGTCGCGCGGATGCTTGCAGACGACACGGGTCACGCTGACCGGCAGGCAAGGCTACTCGACCTGCGCAATACGGCCACCAGCGATGATCTGTTCTTCCAGATCGGGCAGGCATTTGACCACAAGCAGCAGACTTCGACGGGCGATGTCAAAGCGGCCGTCTTGCGGCAGATATCCAATGAGTCAGGCACCCTGATCCTCGATAATTTTGAGCAGCTGTCCAGCGAAGCGGCCGTACCTGACGACATCATCAAGGCGTCTCCAAATCTTTCGATCGTTGTAACCAGCAGGGTCGAGCTTGATGGCAGTTCGGCTGTTCACTACCCGCTTGGAGGTCTGAACATAGACGCTGCGTCGACGAACGGATTATCCTCAGCCTCCACCCTGTTCCAGATGGCATCAAAACAGGTCGCGCCAGACATCGTGTTTGATGATCAGACCACTCTGATCGCAGATCAGATTTGCCAAAGATTGGGCGGCTCTCCTCTGGCCATCAAACTGGCAAGCTCATGGCTGGATACGCTGACCATTGACCAAATGCGCGATGCGCTTGAGGCAGGATCGGACATCCTCACCTCCCCATGGGCCGACCGATCTGACCATCGCAACATGCTCAATGTCATTCAGGCCACGCTGGACCTACGAACACCGGCAGAGCGAACCGTGCTCGAGAAGTTGTCGGTCTTTGCAGGGCCTTTCGACGCAGCAGCAGCCTTTGCGGTGACCGGATGTTCCGCGGTGACCATGGCAACACTTTTGCGCGCGGCATTGGTACAGACAGAACCCGGGCCCGCAAACAGCTTTTCGCTGCACCCGCTTTTGAAAGACACTTTGCGCGCAGCATCACAAGCAGCGCGGGATCACAAGGACACCTTGGATCGGTTCTGTGAATACTACCTCAGCCCCCGGCCAAACGAGGCCAACACCGCCGTTCCCCCACTGAACACTTTTCCCTGTCGGGGACGCAATCACCTGCATGCATGGGACATCTGTGTTCACCATCAGAATTTTGACACTTTGGTGGCTTGCGCGCCCGCACTGGCAGAACAAATGCTGCTTGCGGGTCGGGGCGCGGAAGCGCTTGCCAAACTCGACGCGGGCGTAAATGCGGTCCTGTCTTCAGGTCATCCTGATTATGCGCAATACGAGTTGGACCTCCGCCTCGCATTGGTGCCGATCCACATGACCGCGCGAGGCCACTCCGCCACCGAAACCGGTCAAAACGCGCAGCGGGCCGTCGCATTGGCCCGCTCACAACCGGACCAGCGCAAACTTTTCCGTGCGCTCTGGTCAGCCGCCAGGTTTGAGATGGTTCGTCAGGAAAAGGGCCAGCGCATCCTGTCGCTCGCCCAGGAATGCCATAGCGTGGAGCATGAAGCCGGACGCGACGATGAACAGGTTCTTTCGGAAAACCTTCTGGGCGGGGCCTTCTTCTTCGTGGGTCGCTTTGCCACCGCCGAGCGGCATTTCAGTGCCTGCGCTGCGATCTACGATCCGGATCGGCATCGGCCATTACGCAATGTCCTTGGTCAGGACATCGGCGCGCTCAATTATATCCAGCAAAGTTGGACACTCTTTTATCTGGGACGTGATGCCGATGCCCTTCGTGCCGCGCGACAAGCCGAGGCATTGACGTTCCGCTTGGGCGATGAGGCCAGCCACGGCTGGTATCTGGTCAACGCCGCATGCCTCCATTTCTTGCGCGGCGATTTTCAGCGAGTTCATGACTTGGCAAGCGAGGGGCTGTCGTTCGCGAAGGCTGCGAAAATCGAACAGATGATTTCTGGCCTTTGCCTTCTTAATGGCGGCGCGCGCATCATGCTTGGCGATGCGGACGGCGGCCTTGCAGAAGTGGACGAGGGCATGGACCTGCGGCGCAAGCACGGGTTGGGACCTGTCACGAGTTGGGTGGCTGATCTGCTGTGCACATGTCACCTCCAGATTGGAAACCTGGACGCAGCCGAACGTTACCTGCGCTTTGGCATCGACCATGCAGACGCTTCGGGGTGCGGGCCGTCGCATTCTGAACTTGAACGGCACTTGGGTCAGATCCTGCAGGATCGGGGCGATTTCAAACAGGCCGCCGCCGCATATAGCCGCGCACTGGAAATTGCAGACGGGCAGGGGGCCAAGTCCCTGTCATTGCGGGCGATACGCAACCTTCTCGATCTGAATATCCGCACCGGGGAAAGCCATGCTGATCTGGCGTCGCTCGCCGGAAGGCTGACAGGCGATCTGCAAAGCGTCGATACAAAAGAGGCAGCAGCGGCGCGGGATCTGGCGACGTCATTCATGTGACTGTGGCCATGGGGGATACCGCCCCACCCAAACAGGGGAACAGACGCGTGACACTTCCGGTGCCAATCATAGGGCATCGCAGGCGGCCCAATTCCGGGCACGCCGCATGCAAACGGAGAATACGATGCGCAACACACCCCTAATTGCCGCCAAAACCGGTCCAGTTGGCCTGATGTACAAAGTCGAAATCCACGACGACGCCAGCATGGACGACGTCTACCAACTCACCGAAGAGATGCGGCAACAAGCCGAAAGTCAGGACGGTACCCTGCTGTGGGAACTCTCAATCGCAGGCCGGGCCGCTTATGGTTATGAACGCTATCGCGACACAGAAGCCTTCAAGGCACATCTGGCGGACCTTGCCCCACTTTTCCCCCGGATCGGTCCTCTATGGAAAACGACCATGATGGTCCCAACGACGCCACTCAGCCCCGAGGTCACGGAAATGCTCTCAGGATTTGGTGCAACCATCCCGGATGGCAACGCGGGCATTGAAGGGTGATCTGGCAGCAATCCCAGACCAACATGCAGAGGCATAGCCCGGCCGACCGAAAGGATGCCTTATGATTTTCTACAACATCTACGCCACGATCAGATCAGGGCAGGGCGCAAACCTCACAGCTGGCATCAAGAAAGTATTTGATTTCGCGGAAAGAAATCAACCGGATTATGCCGCCTTCGCGAACATCGATGCGGAGAAACGTAAGGTCGTCTTCTTCAATGTTTTCTCCGACGCCGCAGCAATGCGAACCCATTACGCTCTGATCCCCGAACTCCCCGGATTTCAACAGATCGTCGCATCTATGGATGTTACACGACGCGAAATATTCGGGGCATTGCCATCTGATCTGGAAGCACAGGTTGCGGGACCAGATTTGACCTATCGGCCAATGACCTTGGGCATGATCAACCGCCAGATCGCGTCAACTTCGCACGCGGGGGACTTTTGACAAGGCCTTTGATCGCCTCGATCTGAGCAAAAAAGAACGCCGCCTTCCACGGCCCATCACGTGTGGGTTGCGCGCATTCGTTTTTGTCGGGCAATGTCGTCGCTGGCCATCTATACATGATCACGAAAACTGATCATGGGACCGAAAATGATAAAAAGCCGGATCACACTCAAACAGCTCGAAGCCTTCTCGTTTGTCGTGGATACCGGGACATTCCGTGCCGCCGCCTCTGCCCTCGGAACCACGCAACCCAACATTTCATCGCGGATTTCCGCGCTTGAGGCGGCTTTGAAGGTGACACTGCTTTATCGCGACGCCGGTTCAGTGCGTTTGACCGCAAAGGGCCAGGAGCTTCTGGAAAAAACGCGCGACATCCTGCGGGCGGGCGAGGCGATGCTGGAAACTGCAGACCGGCAGGACCTCATCGAAGAACGGTTGCGGCTCGGCGTGACAGAACTTGTGGCCTGCACCTGGCTTCAATCCTTCCTGCGTCAATTGCGCCGCGAATATCCCAACCTGCGCGTCGAACTTCAGGTCGACCTGTCCCGCCAGATCGAAGAGCGTCTGCGCGAGGGCCAGCTCGATCTCGCTTTGCAAAACGGCCCATTTGCGGCGCGGGCAACGGGCGAACGGATGCTTTCCAGCGAAACATATGTCTGGGTTGCCAACAAAGAGGTTGCCGATGGCCTTGCGAATGGTGACTCCGTCGGGCGCTTCTTTGAACGGGGCGTCCTCACACACGCGCGCCACACTGCCGCTGGAAATGCCTTGCATGAACTGGCGAAGTTGCGTGGTTACGATGCGGGCAAGATCGTTCATTCCAGCGCGCTCTCCGCTTGCCTGCCGATGGTCAACGAAGGGTTGGGCGTGGCGCTTCTGCCAAAATCGCTTGTTCAAGGTGAACTGGACGGGGGCAGGTTAGTATCACCGGAGGCGGATTGGATTGCGCCGCCCTTGGCCTTTTTTGCGCGCTACAACGCGGATCGCGCCCCGCGCTTTGTTGTCAAAGCAAGTGAACTGGCTGCGGGTCTCCGGCCATGCGCACCGGACGATAACCAAAATTTATCGGGTAGAGTAAATTAATTGATTTGATCTTTGATCCATCATGGCTCCATGTCGATCAGTGAAGCCATGTGGAGATGCAGATGAAGTCCGGTTCCATTCGTATGGGCGTCGACATCGGTGGCACGTTCACAGATGTCGTTCTGGAAAATGCTGGCGAACAGCATTCGGTGAAAGTTCTGACCACCTATGCGGCCCCCGAAAACGCGATTATTGACGGGATGCATCAGGTTTGCGCCAAGGCCGGAATAGCGCCATCTGCGATTGAGCAGATCATTCACGGCACGACGCTGGCCACAAACGCACTGATTGAACGGCGCGGAGCAAAGACCGCTTTGATCACAACCGAAGGCTTTCGTGATGTGATCGAAATGCGGACCGAAAGCCGCTTCGAACAATATGACCTGAACCTCAACCTGCCCGATCCTCTTTTGCCGCGACAGATGCGCTATACGGTTCCGGGACGGGTGAATGCCAAAGGCGAAATTCTTGTGGGTCTCGACCGCGCCGATGTCGAAGCCGTGGTGGACCGCATTGCAAATGCAGGGTTCGAAAGCGTGGCGGTCGGATTGATCCACTCCTACCTTAACCCCGCGCATGAGCTTTTGGTACGCGAGGTGTTGGCCGAAAAACTGCCCGATGTCGCGGTATCAATCTCGTCCGAGGTGTCGCCGCAAATGCGCGAATACGAACGGTTCAACACCGTTGTCGCAAACGCTTATATCAAACCGCTCATGGCGTCCTACCTTGGGCGGCTCGAGGACAGATTGCGCGGCGAAGGTGTCGATTGCCGCATCTTCCTGATGCATTCTGGTGGCGGGATCATTTCGATCCAGAATGCCGCAGATTTCCCGGTGCGGTTGGTCGAAAGCGGGCCCGCCGGTGGCGCGGTCTTCGCGGCGCATATCGCGGCACGCTATGGCCTCGACAAGGTGCTGTCCTTCGACATGGGTGGCACAACCGCCAAGATTTGCCTTATCAAGAACCAGACTCCAAAGACCAGCCGCGTGTTTGAGGTCGCGCGCACCTACCGGTTCAAGAAGGGGTCAGGCATGCCGATCTCCATTCCGGTCATCGACATGGTTGAAATTGGGGCAGGGGGCGGCAGCCTTGCCCACGTGGATGGTATGCGCCAAATCCGCGTTGGTCCGGAAAGCGCAGGGTCAGAACCCGGGCCCGCGTGCTATGGCCGGGGCGGTGAACGCCCGGGCGTGACCGATGCCGATCTGGTGCTGGGCAAACTGGACCCGGACAATTTCGCCGGTGGCTCAATCGCGCTTCATCCCGATCAATCGAAAGTGGCACTCACAACTCACGTAGGCGAAACATTGGCCATGGACCCGGTGGAGGCGGCTTTCGGGGTCGCAGAAGTGGTCGATGAAAACATGGCAAACGCCGCCCGCGTCCACGCGGTAGAAAACGGCGAAGACCTAAGCGAATACACAATGATCGCCTTTGGCGGCGCGGCTCCGCTGCATGCCGGGCGCCTGTGCGAGAAACTGGGGGTTGAGCGTCTATTGGTGCCACCGGGTGCCGGGGTCGGCTCTGCCATCGGCTTCCTGCGCGCGCCGTTCAGTTTTGAGGCGAACCGCTCGGTCTATATGAAGCTCAGCGATTTTGACGCTGGGAAGATCAAGACCTTGCTGGCCGACCTTCAGGCCGAGGCGTCGGGCTTTGTGCGCACATGTGATGAGGTCAGTCCGATCCTGTCAGAGTTCAAAGTTTACATGCGCTACACCGGGCAGGGCTGGGAAATCCCCATCGAACTGACCGAAAAGCAAGCCATGAACCCCGATCCCGCAACCTTCGAAGCGCGGTTCGAGGAAGATTATACCAAACTCTTTGGCCGCCCCGTTGCCGGTATGGATATCGAGATCACCGTCTGGTCAGTCAACGCCACGACACCGCCCGAAAAGGTCACCCAAATCTCAGAGATCGGGGGCAGTGCCCCTGCACCCGTCAGCGGCACGCGGCAGCTGTTTGACGCAGCACGCGGCACCTATCTTGATGCCAATGTCATTGACCGAAACGCCATGGAAAGCGGGCAACGCGCCCATGGCCCGGCGGCTGTGACCGAAGCGGAAACCACAATCATCGTGCCCGCAAGCCGGGATGCAATCCGTCAACCGGACGGGTGCATCGACGTGGTGACAAAGGAAGCAACCCAATGACCCAGGACCACTCAAAAGTCGCCTACCAAGTCATGTGGAACCGTCTGATTTCGGTGGTTGAGGAACAGGCGCAGGCTTTGGTGCGTACTGCGTTTTCGACCTCTGTACGGGAAGCCGGGGATCTCTCCGCTGGCGTCTATGACACCCATGGCAACATGTTGGCGCAGGCGGTGACCGGCACACCGGGGCACGTCAACGCCATGGCCGACGCTGTCGCTCATTTCATCCGCCGGATCGGGCGGCAGAATATGTTCGAAGGGGATGTCTATATCACCAACGATCCGTGGGAAGGCACCGGCCACCTGCACGACATCACGATGGTCACCCCATCCTTTCATAACGGCGCGTTGGTGGGCTTTTTTGCCTGTACAGCGCATATCGTGGACATCGGCGGTCGTGGCTTTGGTGCGGATGCGCAAAGCGTCTACGAAGAGGGCCTCTATATCCCGATCATGAAGTTCGCGGATCGCGGAAGTGTCGACGAAACACTTGTCCGTATCATCCGCGGCAACGTGCGCGAGCCGGACCAGTTGATCGGGGATATCTATGCGCTTGCCACCTGTAACGAGATTGGCCACCGCCGCCTAATTGACATGATGGAAGAATTCGAGCTCGACCATCTGGACAGCATCGCAGACTTCATCCTCAGCAATTCCCGACGCGCCACAATCGACGCCATTGCGGCACTTCCTCAGACCTCTGCAACGGGCGAAATGACGATGGACGGGTTTGACGTTCCGATCACGCTCAAGGTCAAAGTCAGTGTAAAAGGCGACCGCATCGTCACCGACTTCACCGGAACTTCCGGTCTCGACAAAAAGGGCATCAATTGCCCGCTCGTCTACACAAAGGCTTATGCCTGCTATGCGCTGAAAGTAGCCATTGCGCCGGAAATTCCCAACAATGCAGCTTCGCTTGCGCCGTTCGAAATTGCCGCACCTGACAACACCATCGTAAACGCGCTGCACCCCGCACCCGTGGCCCTGCGTCACATCGTAGGACATTTTGTGCCCGACGCGGTCTATGATGCCTTTGATAAAATCGTGCCCGGTCTGGTGCCCGCCGAAGGGGCGGGATGCCTGTGTAACTTCCAGGTCAGTCTGCGCCCGCGCAGCGATGCGCCCGCCCCGGACGACGCCCGTCGGTCCGAAGTGCTGACTTTCAATTCAGGCGGTTCGGGCGCGCGGCCCGACCATGACGGCATGAACGCCACGGCATTTCCATCAGGGGTCATGACCATGCCAATCGAGGCCACGGAACATGCAGGCCCGGTCATCATCTGGCGCAAGGAATTGCGCCCGGACAGTGGCGGCGCAGGCAAGACCCGTGGTGGTTTGGGTCAGTACATGGAAGTCGGCGCGCAAGAGGGCCACGAGTTTGACTTTCAGGCCATGTTCGACCGCAGCCAGCATCCCGCTCGGGGCCGCAGGGGCGGTCAAAATGGCGCGCCGACGACGATCGCGCAAGATGACGGAGCGGCGATGCGGGTCAAAGGCAAGCAATTCGTACCACACGGCCGCAAGGTGGTCATGGCTTTCCCCGGTGGGGCTGGCTATGGCGATCCTTCAGAACGCCCAAAAGAGCTTGTGAAACGCGATCTGGCACGTGGGTATATTTCCGAAGAGACCGCGCAACGGGACTACGGACTTTTGGCCGAAGACATCGCATCTGTCCGGTCCGCAATCGCAAGGGGGGAACAGATTTGAGCAACCAAAACCCAAAGCAGCAAAGCTATGACGTCGTCATTGTGGGGGGCGCAATCATGGGTGCTTCCACCGCATGGTTTCTGTCGGACAACGCCGACTTTGACGGCTCCGTCCTCGTTGTTGAACGTGACATGACGTTCGAGAATTGCTCCACAACGCACACAAACTCATGCATGCGACAGCAGTTCTCGACCGAATTGAATGTCCGGATCAGCCAGTTCGCCGCCGATTTCGTCAAGAACATCCGCAGCTATATGGGCGGGGACGAACGCGTGCCGCAACTTGGTATCCGCTCTTATGGCTACATGTACCTCGCCGATAACGATGGTTTTGCCGATGTTCTGCGCGAAAGCCAGCAGGTGCAACTGGCCGCCGGTGCCGCAACCCAACTGATGACGCCCGAGCAGATCAAGGCGGCATATCCGTTCTACAACGTTGACGATATCGTGCTGGGATCAATCAATCTGGTCGACGAAGGGTATTGGGACGGTGCCGCCGTCAACGATTGGTGGCGACGCCAAAGCCGTGAACGCGGTGTCGAATGGATTCAGAACGAAGTCGTGGCAATCACCCGCAGTGCCGCCGGTACCAAAGTCGAAAGCGTGACGCTGGCGTCAGGCGACGTTGTCGCTTGCAGTCAGGTCGTCAACGCCTCGGGACCGCGCGCTGTGCGCACCGCCCGGATGGCAGGGATCGATGTGCCGGTTGAGCCACGCAAGCGCTATTCCTGGATCTTCAAAGCCGAACAGCCGCTTGATCGGGACCTGCCCCTCACCATCGATCCGTCAGGCGTTCACGTGCGCGAAAACGGCGGCGGCACCTATCAATGTGGCGGGCATTCTGATGTCGACCCCGCTGTGGACTATGATGACTACGCCATGGACCATTCCATGTGGGAAAATCATATCTGGCCCATCCTCGCCACCCGCATCCCGCAATTCGAGGCGATCAAGGTTCAGTCCGAATGGGGCGGGCACTATGCCATGAACACTTTTGATCACAACGCGATCATGGGGCCGCACACAGAACTGTCGAACTTCATCTTCCTCAATGGCTTCTCGGGCCACGGCTTACAGCAAGCTCCGGCCATGGGCCGCGGCACCGCCGAATGGCTCACATATGGTGAATACCGGGCCCTTGATATGTCACCTTTCAATTATGAACGGATCCCGGCGGGCAAACCAATCATCGAGAAAGCGGTGATCTGACAAAGCTTTCTGCCGGTCAGGCAAACTCCCGACAGACGGCGATCGCGGCTATTCAGACCCATCGCAGTGACGGTCGACCATGCGCTGCACCATGGGCGCAAAGTGCCAGAAGTCGGGCGTTTCCATGCCCGGGCGCTTTCCCGCCTCATCAAGGTAGCGAACGGCGATGATCGCCTCCAGATTTGGATTTCCACTGAAGTCCGCGACTTCCTGCTCCGACATTGGACCACCTTGCAACTTCAATGAGTGAACAGAAGCGTCCGACAGGCGACCGAAATAATCTGCCCGCGTCGCACAAAGATAACGCTTGGCGGCCACGTGAAACCGGCAGCAATCCGTGATGACGCTGGGAAAGAAACGCTCCAGCACTTCTGCGCCTGCGTCCTCGTGATGGCGGTCCTCGGTGTCTTCCATCGTGAAGGCGCCGAACTCGGACGTGAAATGGCCAATGTCATGAAGCAGCGCCCCGACAATGATCTCTTCCGGTTGTCCGTTTTGTTCAGCAATCGTCGCACCCTGCAACATGTGTTCGCCCATGGTGACGGGTTCGCCAAGATACTCTTCGCCGCCCCTTCGGTCAAAGATTGAACCTATGAAGGCGACGATATTCTCGCGGGTCAGTGCGTCTTTCGTCGTCGTCATTCCGCAACCTCCAATGTCCGCGCGCCGCGAATTGCGTGATAGGTCGAGCGCAGGCTGTCCATGTCAGCATAGCATCCTTGCAGCCACCGCGACCCCACGCCAGAGTAACCTTTGCGGGCATGAAGAACGCGCGTGTTGTCGACGACAAAGGCCTCGCCCGGTTCAAGCCGGAACATCACCTCCATCGCCGGATCATCGATGATCTCTGCCAAACGTCGATAGGCCGCATAATAAGTCTGCATTTTGTCAAATGGCACGTCGGTCAGCGCCGCAAGCGACCTGTTGTTGAAGCGGACGCCAATCAACTCGCCATCTGGTCCCAGTTCGATCATCGGCCGCCGCGACCGAAGGCAGACACCATCCTCGCCGGCATATTCAAATCGTCCGGTATAATCCGCCAGCACGTCGAACCAGCTTTCGTTTTCCGCCCGCAACCGCGCGGCCGCCGCAAACCCGTCGACCACCATGTTGTCGCCCCCCGCCGCCGTGCTTTCGAGGCAATAAAGAACCTGCACAGTCGGTACCGGATCGCGATAGGGATTGTCCGTGTGGGCCTGAAGACCAAGCCCGGTATAGGCAAGATTGGTCGGGTTAACCTCAGCCTGGACGTCAAAGTGCCGCCCATAGTTCGTTTCGCGCACATAACCGAAGAGGTCCACCAGCTTGAACAGCGCCTCAGGCTCCACCGGTCCGCCGGTCACTTTCGCAAATCCATATCGGATGACATGGTCAAGCCAGGTTGCAAGCGCGGTCTGGTCCCGGCTCAGCGCGGTGAAATCGCCCGTCGGCACGTTCTGCGAGAGTGTATTGTCCCAAAGTGTCGTCCCGGGCGCGGTCCGGCCCCGCTGCCGGTCATGCGCGCCGTCATAGGCATGATCCGCAAGCCAACCCAAATCGTAGCGCACCGTCTTTTTTTCAGGGTCGAACGTCACCTCCAATTCCCCATCGAAAAGCGTCGCGGCGCAGATCGTCGTGTCCTTCGGAATGTCCCGCAGCGCAATAAGCCGTTGCCCATTGCCGGGCGCACGTGTTTCGGGATCGGGTGCATTGTCTCGAAGCCAGATCGCGTGAAACCTGCGCGACTTGCCGCCAAGATCCACTGTCAGGTAATCGCCTGTCGGGTCGCACGTCACGGAAGTCATAGGCCGGTCCTTCTGCAGGTTGGATAGTCACAGGCTCGCAAATCTGTGTCATAAGGACAAATTAGATATTCGTGGATCAAGGGTACGTGTCGCTAATGGATAAAACGCCGTTCAGAATGCCGCCGCTGGAATGGATCCGCGCCTTCGAAGCTGCCGCGCGCTGTGGCAGTTTCACAGCGGCGGCGGCAGATACCGGGCTCACGCAATCCGCGATCAGCCAGAGGATTGCCCATCTCGAAAAAAGCATTGGCACCAAATTGTTCTACAGGCGGGCCCGGTCGATTGGGCTGACCGTGGAAGGCGAGATTTGGCTGCCCCATGTGCGTGCGGCGCTGAGCACCCTGCAGGACAGCACCGAGGCCCTGTTTGGATCAGGCAGCAGGCGCATGACGATTTCTGCCAGCCAATCAATGATCGACCTATGGCTGATGCCGCGACTGGCGCAGATGCATCAGGTCGTGGGCGGGCAAATTTCGGTTCAGACACTGGTTTTGGGCGCTTATCAGGTCGCAGATAATGATGTTGTCCAAATCCGCTACGGAACGGGCGACTGGCCTCATTCCTACAAGAAACAGCTCTTTGATGAACAGATCGCACCCTTGGCATCGCCCGGGCTTGCCCGGCAAGGCGGGCATTGGACCGACTGGCCCCGCATAGCCTGCGCGGGCGCGCGACCGGGCTGGCAAAGCTGGGTTGCGCAGTTTGGCATCCCATCCACACCAGTCGCCCATCTCAGGTTTGATACCTTTCTGTCGGCCCTTGGTGCGGCACGGTCTGGCCTAGGGGTCATTCTGGGCTCTCTGCCGCTCTGCGAAAAAGATCTGGCAGAGGGTCGGCTCGTTCAATTGGGGGACGATGTCCTGTCACACCATGAAAGCTACTGGGCCATCGCCGGGGCAGAGGCTTTCCGCCGGTCCGATTGGACCCGGATCGCCGAGGTCCTGACCTGACCAAAGCCACAATCGCTACTCTCCGACGAGACCCAATTGTCCCTCAAGGTTGCGTATTCGTGTCAACGCAAGCCGCTGACGCCAGAGGTGATAGCGCTACATCGCGTAATCAGGGTTATGTCACATTAACGCTCCAGCCCCCCACATGTGCACGAGCGCCTGACGTCGGGTCCTTCTGGGTGACCCGTCAAACTGATTGCCCGAGGAATCGAAGTGAACTAGTTCTGTAATACGAAATAGGAACGCACCGATGGCAAAACCCTCTGAGAGCTCAATCGTTGCAAAATGTGCGCTGGTGCTGGATGTTCTGGCAGCGTCGCGATCCCCCATGACGTTTTCCCAACTCGTTGAAAAAACTGGGTTTGTCAAAAGTTCCTGCCACCGCATCCTGTCCGTCCTGATGACCGAGCGCATGGTGACCTTCGACAAGGACACCCGAAGATATGAAACCGGAGAGCGGCTGAACCAATGGGCCCGGCTGGCGTGGCGCAGGGTTGATCTGCAAGACGTCGCCATCGCCGAAATGCGGAGGCTCAGCGACGATCTTGCAATGAATGTCGCACTTTCGGTGTTGGACGGATTGACCCTCCTCTATCTGCGCACTGTCGATCACGAACCGTTGCGCTATGCCTTTGTCATGCGCGATCACGCGCCGCTGCATTGCACGGCGGCAGGCAAGGTGTTCCTTGCCCATATGACCGAAGCCCGCCGCAACCGGTTTCTGGACGACCTCACGTTCGAAAAATTGACCGAAAAAACCATTTCCAGCCGGGCTGAGCTGACCAAGGAATTATCAATCGTCTCAAAAAACGGATACGGTCTGTCGCTCGAAGAAGAGTTCACCAACGTGTTTGGCATCGCCGCTCCAATCTGGAACGAAGACAATTCCGTCGCAGCCTGCCTGTCGCTTTGGAAAAGCGCGACACAAGCAGATGCCAGGGAATCGCTTCTGGCCTGTGAAGGCGCGCTTCGCGCCGCCTCTGACCGCATCTCAAATGGCCTTGGGTGGCGCGGAAACGCGTGACGGGTCGGACCCGGCCATCCCATCGTCAAAAGTGGTCCATGAATGACGTCTTGCGGGGCCATTCTGACAGGGACCGGGCCCCCGTGATGCATCCCACTTGGTTCGGCTCCCGATGCGACGTCGCCCAAGGACACCCGATGTTCGCGATTGGACCAAGAGCAGACCCATCGCCGTGCAAAATTATCGGTGAGCGACCGTCTGAGTCTTGCTTTGATGCAGGCCGATATCGGCCGTTTCAATTACACTTGCGCCTTTTCTTACAGCACAACGCCCGGGCGCGCACAATTGTTGCTCTGCGGGGTGTTATGTGGAAAGAAAGCAATTGACGTCGAGACCTCATGGCTCGTAGTCTCGTGTTGCGGGATTTTTGTTCCGTAATCCGGAACACAGGGCGGATCAACCGCTCGCATATGATAACTGGGAGATTAATCAATGAAGAGAACTGCACTGGGGATTGTTGCCGGTTTGGCGACTGCATTATCCACAACTGTTGCCACGGCGGATGGTCATGGCGAGATCACGGTGGCTTATTTTCTGGAGTGGCCGATGCCGATGATGGCGGCCAAGGCGTCTGGGGCCTATGACGAGGCGCTTGGCATGAAGGTCAACTGGGTGTCCTTTGAGACCGGGACGGCGATGTCGGCGGCGATGGCGTCGGGCGATGTTCAGATCGCGCTGTCGCAGGGTGTGCCGCCCTTCGTTGTGGCCGCATCGGGTGGTCAGGACATTCAGATCGTTGACGTGGCCGTCAGCTATTCTGACAACGACAACTGCGTCGTGCACGCCGATCTGGAGATCGACAAGATGTCCGCAGGCGAACTGGCCGGCAAGAAGGTCGCCGTGCCGCTGGGAACAGCTGCGCATTATGGCTTCCTGCGCCAGATGGATCACTTTGGCGTCGACCTGGCCAGCCTGTCCATCGTTGACATGCCTCCGCCCGAAGGTGCCAACGCACTGGGCCAGAAGGCCGTTGACTTTGCCTGTGGCTACGGCGGTGGTCTGACAAGCATGAAAGAGCACGGCAACGTCCTGCTGACCGGTTCTGAAAAAGAAGCGCTCGGCATCCTGGTGTTCGACGTGACCTCGGCGCCGGCAGAGTTCATCGCCGAGAACGGTGACGTTGTTGCCAAGTTCCTGAAGGTGACGGCTGACGCCAACGCCGAATGGGCCGCAAACCCGTCCGACGAGATGCTGGCGGTGATCGCCGAGCAGGCCGGGATGGATCTGGACGCCGCCAAAGGCGCGATTGCGACCATGGCGTTCCCATCGATCGAAGAGCAGCTGTCGAGCGCCTGGTTTGGCGGTAACGCAGCCCCCTTCCTGAAAGGTGTCGCTGACGTCTTCGTCGAAGCCGGTTCCATCGACAGCGCGCTGGACAGCTATGAGGACGCGATCAACACCGGGCCGCTGGAAGCCGCAGGCGCGATGTAAGCCCATCAAAGGCGCAGCCCACGGGTTGCGCCTTTTCCTTTCAGACAGCACAGACCTGACGATCAGGCTTTGCGCAAACATTCGATCATGAGGGGTAGCCATGACTGGTCTTGTACTGACGGACGTGTCCATGCGGTTCGACCTGCCCAATGGAACATTTGTTCAGGCGCTCGAAAACGTCTCCCTGGACATGAAGGCCGGCGAATTGCTGAGCGTGCTGGGGCCATCGGGATGCGGGAAAACCACCCTTCTCAATATTGTTGCGGGCTTTCTGGCGCAGACCAGCGGCAAGATTGAACTGAACGGCCACGAAATCCACGGCCCCGACGCCGAGCGCGGCATGGTGTTCCAGAAGGGCGCCCTGTTCGAGTGGATGTCGGTGCGCGAGAACGTCGGCTTTGGCCCTT
Organism: uncultured Paracoccaceae bacterium; assembly: GCA_947493335.1. Taxonomy (GTDB): domain Bacteria; phylum Pseudomonadota; class Alphaproteobacteria; order Rhodobacterales; family Rhodobacteraceae; genus CANMYO01. The sequence continues at coordinate 32,809 of CANLQO010000005.1, forward strand.
CGATGAAGGGCATGCCGCGGGGCGAAAAGACCGAAAAGGTCGACCATCTTCTCGATATTGTCGGCCTGCAGGACTTCAAGGAAAAGGCCGTCTACGAATTGTCGGGCGGGATGCAGCAGCGCGTGGCCCTGGCCCGCTGTCTTGCGAATGAACCGGACGTGATCCTGATGGATGAACCGCTGGGCGCGCTGGATGCGCTGACCCGCGAAAAGATGCAAAGCCTGGTGCTGAAGCTCTGGAAAGAGACCGGCAAGACGATCATCCTGATCACCCACTCGGTTGAAGAGGCGCTGTTGCTGGGCGAACGCCTGATCGTGATGGCCCCGCGTCCGGGCCGCATTCACAAGGAATACCGGCTGCCCTTTGCCGAACTTGGCGTGGGCGCGGATTTGCGCGAGGTCAAGAAACACGCAGAGTTCGGCCCGCGCCGCGAAGAGATCCTGGCGATGATCTGGGATATGGAAGAAGAAATCATGGGACGTACGGAGAACGCATCATGACCGGCCTATTCGTACTGTTTATCTATGTCGGCATCTTTGTCGGCTCGTTCTTTGTGGTCACAAAGGTGGTCCAGAAGGCCACGCCGCAGGATTACACCTCGCTCAAGACCGTCACCTTTGGGGATGAAAGCGCGGTGCGGCCCAACCGGTTCGCCGGGGTGCTCTCGATCCTGACGCTGTTTGTCATCTGGGGGATGTTCACCGGCTCGTCGCTGCTGCCAAGGTTCCTGCATGCGCCCGCGCCTTTTGTCGGCACCACCGAATTTACCTATACCGCCGAAGCAGATGGCAGTCAGGATGACGGCACCGTCACCGTGGTGGTCTACCCGCGCGAGGTCGAAACCGACGCGCCAGAGGTCGACCCCGGCGACGGCTTTGCCAAGAACGACAGCGCCGCGATCGCGCAGTGGCGGACCGGCCTGATCCGCGTCGACAGCAATGACGAGATCGGCCGCGGCGACGGCGCGACAGTGGTCGCCATCAACGGCACGCCGATTGCGCCGGGGGAAACCGTGCAGGTCGACAACGGCGCCGTGACCCTGTCGGACAAGGGCACGCCCAACTTTGCGCCCTACCGCGGATGGCAGATGGAACCGCTGTATCTGCCGCCCCCCGAAGAGGTCTGGAAGCGGACGATGAACGTGATCAGTGACGGCTTCCGGAACTTCACGCTCTGGCAGCACCTGGGCTACTCGCTGTTCCGCGTGATCGCAGGCTTCCTGCTGGGCGCGCTTGTGGGGATCCCGCTTGGCTATGCCATGGGCCTGAGCAACTGGTTCCGCGGCTGGTTCGACCCGATCGTCGAATTTATGCGCCCGGTGCCGCCGCTGGCCCTGATCCCGCTGGTCATCATCTGGTTCGGCATTGGTGAGGTCGGCAAGATCATCCTGCTCTTTCTGGCCGCGCTCTGGATCATGGCCATCGCGGCCCGCTCGGGGGTCTCGGGGGTCAATATTTCCAAGGTGCACGCGGCCTACTCGCTGGGCGCCAGCAAGTGGCAGATCATGCGCCATGTGATCGTGCCCAACTCCCTGCCCGAGATCTTCACCGGTGCGCGGGTGGCCATGGGCGTGTGCTGGGGCACCGTTGTCGCCGCAGAGCTCGTCGCCGCCGAACAGGGCGCCGGAATGATGATCATGGTCGCCTCGCGCTTCCAGAACACCGACATCGTCATCCTCGGCATCATCCTCATCGGCATCATCGGCTTCGGCATCGACATGCTCATGCGACAAGCCGAAAAATGGCTCGTACCTTGGAAAGGTAAGGCGTAGAGCTAGAGGCCTGCCAAAAAAAGAAAACGCCGGGATTTTGTCCCGGCGTTTTGCGTTACAAAGGTGCGCAGGATTTGTGACTACGGCGTCTCAAAACAATCGATCATGCGCGCGATGGCCATCATGCCGGGATCGTCCAATCCAATGGATTTCTCAGCATAGACGCGCGCGCGCCCGATCTTGTTGGGCTGATCGCGAAAGGAATCAAGGGTTTGTTCTGCGGCCGTTTTCGCGGCGGGCAGCATCTCTGCCGGGGTCTGCAATCCACTTAATGCACTGATCAAACTGTCCATCATGTCCAGCATGGTCTTGTCGCCAAGACTGGCACCGCCACGCGCGACCATGGCGTCCTGAGCAGCCTGAAGCATGCCCGGAAGTTCCGACCATGCGACGTTGGACTGGTCTTTGACCTGCTTTCCCGCAGCCATCAAAGCCGTCGCCAGCAGCGTTCCAAAACTGGACCCGGATACCGCCGTCACGGATTTCGCCATCGCAAACAAGGCTCGCCCCAGATCATCAGGCAAATCGTCCTTGATGCCTTGAAGATTTCTGAAACCGTTAACAAGCGTCACACCCAGATCACCATCGCCCAATTGGCCATCCAGGCGGTTCATTTCATCGCCAATCGGGTCAATTTTCTCGGCAATCTTTTCAATCGCCAGCTTCAGAGTGTTCTTCGAAATGCCCATCTTCACACCTTCCAGAACGGGCAGTTGGCCGGAGCGGTCAACAGCGTTTCCAGTTCCTCGTCGAGGTGCAGGACAGAGATCGAGGCACCCGCCATTTCCATTGAAGTCGCGTAGTTGCCGACCAGATGCATCGCGATCACGGCACCCGCAGATTCAAGCCGGGCCTTTGCTTGGCGAAATACCAGATACAATTCTTCGATCGGCGTGGCACCCAATCCGTTGATCAAGACCGCGATGCGACCGCCAGCCTCGACCGGCTTGTCTGCCAGCAGCATGTCGATCATTTCGTCGGTGATCTCATCAACTGGCCGCAGTTTTCCACGACGCACGCCGGGCTCTCCGTGGATGCCCATACCAATTTCCATTTCGTCGTCCGCGATTTCAAATGTCGGCTTGCCCGCTTGCGGAACGGTGCAGGACGAAAGGGCGACGCCAACTGACCGCACGTTATCCGCCGCACGCTGCGTGACAGCCACGACGTCATCCAGCGTCTTGCCCTGTGCGGCTGCGGCGCCCGCAATCTTGGTGACAAAAACAAAGCCAGCGACGCCGCGCCGCTTCTCGGCCTCGTCCGGACCCGCTGCGGCGACATCATCCGCCACGATGACCTTGCGGGCCTCAATATCATCCATTTCGGCCATTTCGCAGGCCATATCAAAGTTCATCCGGTCGCCGCCATAATTGCCCACGACACACAGCACCCCCCTGCCCTGATCGGCAAACTGAATGGATTCCAGCATTGGGTTCATGTCTGGCGACGCAAAAACATCGCCCACCGCGCAGGCATCCAGCAACCCGTCACCGACGTATCCCGCAAAAACCGGAATGTGACCAAAACCGCCGCCAGACACCACACCGACCTTTTCAGGCACAGGTGCGGGACGGTGCAGCATCCGACCCGTCGCACCCCCAATCCGATAGGTTTCAGGGTGAGCGGCCTGCATACCGGCCAGCACCTCATCCACGTAGTTTTCCGGTGTGTTGATCAGTTTTTTCATCGTTTGCATCCTTCCAATTGACCGTGGGGTCGCGAGTCTTGCATTGCAAAAGCGTAGTTTTATAAAGTGGGATAAGCTCGTGCCGCTTGGCTGTCAACATTGCGGTTGCGGCGCAGTAAGATAGTCTGCGACATGGCGCAGGTGAATGATCGGAGGGGTCACAGAAATGTCGCGAGAGATCCAAAGCTCGATCATCCAGAAAAGCGTAGAGGTGATCAACCTTCTGGCGCGGCACAAAGGGCGTCTGACACAGACCGATATCGTGCATGCGACCGGGTTCAACAAAAGCTCCACCCATCGCATTCTATCGATCCTAATCGGCCAGGACCTCGTCGAATTTGACGAACGCGACCGGACCTATTCGACCGGGCCTTTGCTGATCAGCTGGGCAAGGGCCGCTTGGGGAAAGATGGATCTGGGTCTCGTCGACGATCAGGACCTGCGTGATCTGGCCACCGAGACGGGCATGAACGTTGCACTTGCGGTGCGGATCGAACACACCGTGACCTTCATTCGGACCAACATTCCACACCCCTACCGTCTCGCCGTTAAGGCCGGCGGCCAATCAGAGCTGCACAACACAGCCGTGGGTAAGGTGTTCTTGGCTCATATGAGCGACGATGAAAGAGACGCTTATTTCAAAGTCGCGGAACTCGAGAAGTTCACAGAAACCACACTCACCAACAGGAAAGACATCGAAGCCGGGCTCGCCAAGATCAGGGACACAGGATTTGCCGTGTCAGATCGCGAAGAATTCTATCAGGTCGTTGGTATCGCCGCTCCGATCTTCGATCACGACGGGCGCATTCTTGCAGCCATCAGCCTTTGGATTCCATTGCGTGTCGCCTCCCTTAATGACTTGCTGTCCTGTGCGCCTGCGCTGCTGAAAAAGACAAAGCAGATATCGGCCCGCTTTGGTCAGCTTGTTGGCGGATAGATCCGCAATCAGGGTCAAGCGGAAGAAGTCAGAAGTTGTGTATTGTGAAACGATGATTTTGCATTACAATTGCGGTGCGTCCAATCATGGCGCTGAGTCTCATCCACAAGGACCCGCAAGTGATACCAGAAGGCATCCATTGGCATCGAACCGCGCCACCGCCACCCAAGTGTGAAAGAATTGACGGCGACCAAAGCGCCGATGTCGTGATTATCGGCGCCGGCCTGACGGGGCTGCGCACGGCAATCACCCTGGCAGAGGCCGGGGTCGATACCGCGGTTCTTGATGCCGAGAAAATCGGGTTTGGATCATCGGGGCGGAGCGGCGGACAGTGCAACCCAATCTGGCGCGCAACGCCCGAAGATCTTCGCAAAAAGTTCGGGGATGCGCAGGCAGAACGGTTGATCCGGACGACGCTCAGCTCTGCCGATGATCTCTTTGATGACATCCGGCGATATGAAGTGGACTGCGGGGCCGAACAGAACGGCTGGATTCAGGCCGCACACACGCGAAAGGCGTCTGACGGGCTCAAGCGGCTGCATGAATCCTGGGCCGCAGTCGGTGCGGAGATTTCCGTCATGCCCAAAGCCAAAACACATGCTGCGGTTGGGTCCGACGCCTACGATTTTTCCCTGCATCACGCGAAAGGCGGCTTTGTGCAGCCATTGGGGCTGACGCGCGGATATGCCAAAGCCGCCAAGGCCGCGGGTGCGCGGCTCTACGAACAGGCACCAGCGCTGAAAGTCGACAAAACGGGATCAAAATGGCGCATTGAAACGCCCCAGGGCAGTGTGACGGCCGACACCGTGATCCTCTCGACCAATGCCTATACCGATGACCTCTGGCCGGGTTTGCGGCAGACGATGCTGCCAATGTACTCCATCTCACTGGCGACAGCGCCGCTTTCGCCAGAACAACAAGCTACGGTTTTGCCCGGCCGCAAGACCATCTCGGACACGCGGCTGGCAATCTATTATGCGCGCTACGATGCCAATAACCGGTTGATCTTTGGCTGCGTCGGCAGCAACGACAGCCCGCGCACTCTGGGCGGCATCGGACGATTACTGACCGGCCTGCACACTGTCTTTCCCCAGCTCAAAGGCATAGAGATCGAATGTAGCTGGGCCGGGCGCATCGGTGTCACGCAGGACATGATGCCCCGCATGTTCGAGCCCGCCCCCGGTGTTCTGGCCGGCGTTGGCTATAGCGGGCGCGGCATTGCCATGACCTCGGTCATGGGGCGCAGTCTGGCGCGCAAGGTTCTTGGCGGACATAACGATGACCTGCCCTTCCCCGTCTCAACAATCCAACCCATCCCATTCCATGAGCTGTCGCGCCGTCTGGTGCCTCTCATGGCACCGTCCTTGTCGATGAAAGACAAGGCGGGCGTGATCTGGGACCGCATGCGGCCCGGCCATTCAGAGAAAGAGACCTGACATGCAATTCGTGAATTTTGCCGAAATGACGACCGAACCGTTCGACAAGGAATTTGCCGACGACATCATCGAGGGCAATCCCAAGCAAAAGGTCTGGAGCCATTTTGTCGGCGCCGACGGGGCATTCAAATCCGGCATGTGGGACAGCACCGCTGGCGTATTTCGCGGGCCGATGAACAACCAGATCGAATTCTGTCACATCCTTGAAGGCGAAGCGCGCATCGAAACGGCCGATGGCACCTCCCGAACCGTGAAAGCCGGTGATGCCTTTGTGATGGACAACGGTTTGCAGCCCGTCTGGCACGTCGAGAATTATGTCCGCAAACACTACGTGATCGTCGCGGTCTAGGGTGCGTTTCAAACGCAAGGGGTATCGTGATGGCAAAACGGGATGAAAGGTCGACAGTAGACGTGCCTCCGGGTGCGTCGCGGGCCTGGAACTTTCACCCCCGGCTGCCCATCGGTATGTCTCCGGTGTTTGATCTGCCTCCAAAACCACGTGCCGCCTTTGCATGGCTGATCGGAACCTGGTTCAAACTGGCCCCACCACTCAGCCATATCGTGCTGGCCGTGATCACGGTGATGTTCCTTTTCCCGGCCACCTCAGCGATGCAATCGCTTCAGGCCGGATGGATGCTGCAGATTGCAGCGATCAACTTTGGCTTCGCGATCCTGCTGGGAACCGCCTTGCACCTTTATCTATACACCTTTGCCGGTCAGCAGATGCGGCTTAAGTTTGATGCGCGCCCGATGGAACGATCCAGCCGCTTCACTTTTGGATATCAGGTCTGGGACAATGTTTTCTGGACGCTGGCTTCGTCGGTGGTGTTCTGGACGCTTTGGACAATTCTGTATTTTCACGTCGCGGCCAACGGCTGGGTACCCACACTCAGCAGCATCGGGCAATCACCGGTGTGGTTTGTGGCCTTCTTCTTCGTGATCCGGTTCTGGCAGTCCTTCCACTTCTACTGGATTCACCGGCTGATCCATCTGCCGATCCTGTTCAAGCACGTGCATTCCCTGCACCACCGCAACGTCAATGTCGGCCCTTGGTCCGGCCTCGCAATGCATCCCGTAGAAGGGTTCCTCTATTTCTCAGGCATCCTCATCCATTTTGTCCTGCCCTCTCATCCACTGCATGTGATCTTCCACATGTATGCGCTCAGCCTTGGCGCGATCTATTCGCATTCCGGCTTTGAAAAGCTGCTGATCAAAGACACAGAAACCATGAAGGCTGGTTCATTCCACCATCAGCTTCATCACCGGTATTTTGAATGCAACTATGGCTCCGAAGAGATGCCGCTGGACCGTTGGTTTGGCAGTTTTCACGACGGGACAGAGGCGGCATCCAAACGCATCCGCGCGCGAAAGAAGCTTATCTTTGCGCCAAAATAGGCCCCGTCAATGAAACACATCTACACCTATGGTGGACAATACGCCCAACGTCACCTGACTGTCGGCTGCATTCAAAAGAACAAGGCAGCAGGTCGGCGGATGACACAAGTCACCGCCTTTGACGCAGAAGAAGCCGCCGCCGCGGCAGACGCGCAGATCGACACGCTGACTATCGGCACCGAAACCGTCGCAGAAATACGCGCCGCCGCGCCGCACATCTTCATCACCGCAGCACAGACCATGCGTCAGCATGTGACAGAAGACGATGCACTCGGCGGGGCAATTGACGCGATGACGCAAGGGGCCGACGCGATCTACACGCCGCGCTCTTTGTCCCATATCGCACGCATCGCGCGCGAAGGGATCAGCGTGCAGGGGCATTCCGGGTTGTTTCCGGCCCGCTCCACCCAGTTGGGCGGGCTGCGCACAGTTGGCAAAACCGCAGCAGAGGCACTCAAGCTGATGCAGTATTTCCGACAATTGGAAGATGCAGGCGCCTATTCGGTCGAGGCCGAATGTGTCGCCGAGGAAGCTCTGGCAGAAATCAGCAAGCACTCCAGCCTCGTGACCGTCACCATCGGCTCAGGTTCCTCTGGTGACATCATCCTGTCCTATATGTCCGACCTCAGCGGCGACACGCCAAATCCGCCACGCCACGCCCGCGCATTTGGCGAGGTTGGTCGCATCCGCGAGGCACTGCGCGCAGAACGGGCCAAAGCCTTGCAAGGCTATCGCGCAGCGGTCATGGACAGATCCTTCCCGGATGCAGAAACGACCGTCTTCATGCCCAATGACGAATTGGAAAGACTGCGCGAAGGCCTCGACAAACTGCAGCCCGTGCACAGGTAAAATCAATGGCTCTGATCAACGTCCGAGTTGAAAAAATCACGCAAGAAGCCGAAGGTGTCCGGTCCTTTGTGCTGGCCAAAAAGGGCCTGTTCAAGCGGCCCGATTATACCCCCGGCGCGCATATCGATGTGCATTGCGGTGAGGGGATCATCCGCCAGTATTCGCTCTGTGGCGATCCGTCCGACAAGCGACGGTTGATGATAGCCGTGCGGCAAGTCCACCCGTCGCGCGGCGGTTCTGAGCTGATGCACCACAACGTGGCAGAGGGCGACCTGATGGAAATCGGCGCACCACGTAACAAATTTCCTTTGGACGAAACCGCATCACACAGCGTCATGCTGGCCGGTGGTATCGGCATTACGCCCATCATCGCGATGACGGACCGCCTGCATGTCCTTGGCCGATCTTTTGAGCTGCATTATTTTTCGCGCGCGCCGGAACATACCGCCTTTCGTGCGCGGCTGGCGCAGGGAGACTACGCAGACCGTGTCTCTTTCCACGAAGGATTGGACATTCAGGAAACCGGTCAGACGCTCGACAATATACTTGCGCAGCCCGTTGCGCGCGGACAGGTCTACATCTGCGGACCGGCCCCGTTCATGGACCGCGCAGAGGCTGCAGCAAGACCGCATTGGCCCGCGGATGCCATCAATCTTGAAAGGTTCGCGGCCAAACCTGCCTTGGCCGGGACACCGACAGAACCCTTCATGGTAGAGCTTGCCAGACGTGGTATCAGCCTAAAGGTCGGCGCGAACGAGACTATTCTTGAAGTGCTGGAAGCTCATGACATCGACGCGGCCTTTTCCTGTGAACAAGGGGTCTGTGGAACATGTGTGACTGATGTGCTCAGCGGCACGCCGCAACACCGCGACAGCTTTCTGACACCCAAACAGCGCAGCAGTGGAAAAATGATGTGTCTTTGCGTCTCGCGCGCCCAGGGCGGGACACTGGTGTTGGACCTTTAGATCACGACCACCTGCGCAGTAACCGTTGCCGCAGGCTCTTCAACCGGGGCCATGGAATTGGGCCAAGGCGTCCGGTCTTTGGCCCCTGCCCCGGCCAGCCCTATTGGACCGGCAGTGCGCCGCACACCTTCATGGTATGCGGCGCGTTTCTTGTCCGTCAGGTTTTCGCCCAATGGTAGTGAGGTGCGCGTTCGCCGCTGATGTACCGGTAGGCGTCGATCGCATCGACCGCAAAGGACACCACGTTCGTTGCCAACAGCACGATCAGCCAATTCGAAAGGCTCTCGAATTGCGCGATATGATCGATGCGCGTGCCCATCCATGCAAACATCGGGATCCACATAAGGTGCGCGCTGCCCAGAATGCGGACAAACCCCAGCCGTTGATAGATCACCGTTTGGATCACCACAGCGATGCCAGTCACGGCAAGCACAACTTGCGCCTCGATATGGCTCATGAAAAACAGACAGGCGGCGTTCACGGCGACCAGCCAGACACACCAGATGCGCGGCACCGGTCTGAACCGCAAATAGATGACGCCAAACAGTTCCAAAACGTTCTTGATAAAGGTCATTTCAATTCTCCTGATTTGATGTTCAGGGGATATGCCACCTGCTGCGTTGGAAAAACTCTCGCGCATGTAGTAAACCACTACGGATTACGTAGTATGCGGATCAATGCAGCGGAAAGGGTGGCGCATGACGAAGTACGGACAATTCTGCCCCATCGCCAAATCGTCCGAAATTTTGGGCGATAACTGGTCGATCCTCATTGTCAGAGAGATGTTGCTGGGCAGCTCCCGGTTTTCCCAGTTGCAAAGAGGTTTGCCCAAAATCTCGCCGACGATCCTGACCAAGCGGCTGCGAGAGCTTGAGACACATGGCGTCATCGTCAAACGCAATGCCAGCGGGCAAAAGGGGCATGATTACCGGCTGACACCCTCGGGGCGCGAGTTATCAAACGTCGTCGAAGCGCTTGCGGTTTGGGGGATGCGTTGGGCGCGGGACGAAATGGAACCAGACGATCTGGACGTGACATTTCTGATGTTTGACGTGCAGCGCAACATCGTCACCGAGGAACTGCCCGACGGCGAGAATGTGATCTGTTTTCAGTATCCCGATCTGAATGAATTTGGAAAGTGGTGGGTCATCTGCGAAGGCGGCTCCACCGATCTGTGCTATCAGGATCCGGGCAAAGACGTCGGCGCATATGTGACGGCCAAATCTGCGGACATGATCGGTGCATGGATGGGTGACATCGCCTTGTCGACAGCGCTCAAAGATGAACGGATCATGCTTCTGGGAGAGCCGTCAATATGTGACCGTTTCCGGAAATGGTTTCCCCTGTCATCAGCTGCAGGCGTGCCCCGACCGACACCAGATGAACGGCGCGCGCTCTAGGCAGTCCGTCTGATCCAGACCCCTTTGCGTGGCCTTCAAATTCCCAACCCCTCCAATGTGCTGACCAGTGTCTCCAACCGGTCCTGTCGCCTCAGGTTGAAATGGGTCAGAAACTCACGCGTGCCAAACGGCACCTGTTTGGCGCGGATGGCGTCAACGCAGCTCTGCGCCTTCGCCGTCTCGCCTCTGTGGGTGTGAATGGCGGCGGCAATGATAAAGACATAAAGATGAGGATTGGGCGATTTCATCGCCCGTTCGGCGTAGCCATGCGCCGCCTCAAAGTCCTCTCCGATCCAGGCCGCAAGGGCCCGTGTGCCAAACATGGATTGCAAATGCGGATCCAGAGGGCTGAGCGTCAGGGCCCGATCTACGTTCTGGTCGGCAAGGTCCGCATTGCAAAGAACGGTGTTAAGTGTCGCGTTGTTGTAATAGCCAAACGCGTAATTCGGGTTCAGTTCCAGCGAGCGATCCACCCAGATCAACCCGTCCTCGGCATCGCCTGACAGCCATTTGGCACGTCCGTAAATCAGGTTGCAAAACGGATCCAACGGGTCAAGCCTCATCGCCTCTTCCGCATGGGTCAGGGCAAGACGCCGGTGATGATCCACATCCTGTCCAAAATGCTGAAAGGCGTTTTGAAACTCGGTGTATGACAAGCCGCCATAAGCGCGGGCAAAACCCCTGTCCAAGGCAACGGCCTGCATGAAATGCCCGGCCGCAATCTCGTTATCGGCGCGGTTGTAGCGGTACATGTGCCGGATACCCAAATGGTAGTGGCCCCAGGCATCCAGATTTTCAGACGGTACATGCGCCAGTCGGTCCGCTTCATGCATTGGCAGCCGCAATTCCAGTGCGATGGTCAGGTCCCGCGCAATCCGCGCCCGCATCTCGTAAATATCGCTCAGCGTACCGGTGAAACGGTCCGTCCAGATCACCTGCCCATTTCGGGCATCAGACAGTTCGGCGAAAAACGCGACCCCCCGCGCGTGCCATTCGACAAGCCCTGAAACCACATATTGCGCGCCAAGTTGCGCCCCCATGTCGGCGGTGTCACGTCCGTCTGCGCTGAAGCGAAAGCTTGACCCACGCGCAATAACATTGACCCACCGCAGACGCGATAATGTCGCGATCAGTTCAGCCGGGATCGCCTCTGCCACCGCTTTGTGCGCCGGATCAGACCCAAGCAACTGAAACGGGCGGATCGCGATGGTCGGTTTGGTCCCCGGCCCAACGGGACGTTCCTGTGCCGCAGGTTTCGCTGCGCCGGTTTCGCGAACCTCCGCAACAAAACGAAACCCGTGTCCCCGGATGGTCTTGATGATGTCCTGCCGTTCTCCATCATCGCCAAGCGCTTTGCGAATTTGCCGCATCGCAGTCGAAAGAGACGCATCCGTCACGAATATGCCGGGCCAGATCGCGTCAAAAATCTCTTCCTTTGAAACCGCGCGGCTTCGTTCCGTAACCAACAGATGAAGAAGCGCCAGCGCCTTGGGTTCCAACGCAATCACACCCGACGCACCGCGCAATTCGTGCCGCTCAGGGTCAAGCTGAAATTCTCGGAACGCATACACCATGGGCGCAAACTTAAACCGAATTTGGCGCGTCGCGCAAAGGCGGCCAAACCACCCCTCAGCTAATCCTCAGGAAACCTTCAGGCAACCCTCAAGCGACAGCGATCTTCTTGGCGCATTTCGGACAGGACCGGCGATCAGGCCGGCCCATCCAACCGAAACCCCTATCGGAGATCTCAACCATGAAACGTCCCGGCCTCCTCATCTATGGCGCAACGGCCTATGTCCTGTTCAACGTCGCCTTCCTCTACATGATCGGCTTCCTGCTCGAATTACCGGTCCCCAAGACCATCAACGACGGCCCCGATACAGCAGTCGTCACCGCCGTTGCGATCAATGTTGGCCTCATCTTCCTTTTTGGTTTCTTTCACTCCCTGATGGCGCGCGAAGGTTTCAAACGCTGGTGGACCAGGATTGTCCCCGCTGAAGCCGAACGCAGCACCTATGTCATCCAGTCTGCGGTCTTCCTCAGCCTCGCCATGTGGCAATGGCAACCCCTTCCAACCTCGCTTTGGGCGTTTGACGGGGCGCTGGCCTGGGCCATGTACGGCGTCCATGTCCTTGGCGTGGTGCTTGTCCTGCTCTCGACCTTTCTGATCGACCACTTCGAACTTTTTGGCCTCAGCCAGATCTGGAACGCCAACAAAAAGCGTGCACAGCCGAAACCCGTTTTCAAAGCCCCGTTTCTCTATCGCTTTGTCAGGCACCCGATGCAGCTCGGTGTGATCCTTGTGTTCTTTGGCACGCCGCACATGACAATTGGTCACGCGCTCTTTGCCGGTCTGATGACGCTTTACGTGATGATTGGCCTTTGGTTCGAGGAACGCGCGCTGGTGCGCGAATTCGGGGAAACCTACCGCGCCTATCAGCGTCAGGTGCCAATGCTCATTCCGCGTTTCAAGCCGATCCAGCCGATGCGCGCAGACAGCCTGAGCTGACCCCCAACACTTTTGATAAAGGACTGATTTAAAATGTTTTTCTACCCCGAATTCAAACCCGTCGTGCTGGCCATTCACGGCTCCGCCAGCACCGCCAAGCAATGGCGCAGCCTCTCTGCGAAACTGGACCCGTCCGTGACTTTCATCGCCCCCGACCTTCCGGGCTACGGGCAGGCTGCCGCTGACAGCGGCACGCGCCTTGCGGCCCTAAGCCACGCCACCGCAGGGCGAACCGCGCGCATCCACCTGATCGCGCACAGCTTTGGCGGGGCCGTCGCGCTGAAGTTTGCAAACTCCTTTCCCATGCGCGTGGCCTCTGTCACCCTCTATGACCCGATCGCCGCGACCGAGGACGCAACCGGACACACCGGGCTTCCCCCGGCATTGGCGGCGATCTGGGACGGGTTTCGGAACGACACGGATTCCGCCCTGATGCAGGCATTTCTGACCTTCTGGGGCGACAAGGGGGCATGGTCTGCCCTCACCGGCGCGCAACGCGCCCGTCTTGTGGCGCATGCAAGCGGCCTGCGCCGCGACATGTCCGAGGTTGCCACGGGGCAATGGTCGCTTGACGAAATCAGGTATCACGGTCCGCTCGCGATTTTGCGGGGCGGACGCTCTCCAGCGGTCACCCGGCATATGGCGCGCGCAATCGCATCCCGACACCCTCAGACGATCCTGAAAGACATCGACGGCCTCGGCCATCTGGCCCCACTGACACATCCCGATGTGGTCAACCAATGGCTTTGCCAAATGCTCACCGCGCAGGGTGTCGACCTGGATCAACCGTCACATCAGCAAGCCCCGCTTGCCGCCTGAAACAAAGAAAGGAGACCGCCATGATTACCAGAATTTGGCAGGCCTGGACGACGCCAGAACAGGCCGACACTTACGATAATCTGCTGACCGCAACCATCTTCCCCGCAATCCGGGCCAAGAAGATCAGCGGTCTGAAAACCATGGAACTCTTGCGCCGCAGCACCGATCAAGAGGACGAATTCGTCGTGATCTTCCGCTTCACCGATCTGGCAAGCATCCACCAGATGGCCGGACCTGACGCCGAACGCGCCTTTGTCCCGGACATGGCCCGCAAAGTGCTGATGCGGTTTGAGGATCGCGCGCGGCACTTTGATCTCCGGTTTGTCTCATCCCCAACAACGGAGATGGCCGATGCCCGATAATCTGCACATGGGGGGATGTTCCTGCGGCCGGGTCAGATACCGGCTCTGCGACACACCTTTGATCGTTCACGCCTGTCACTGCCGCATGTGCCAGCGCCTCACCGGATCAACAAATGTGATCAACGTGCTGCTCGAAGCCGAAAAGGTTGTGCTTGAACAGGGTGAGGTTGCCAGTCAGCTGGCCCTGACACCATCCGGCGAGGGTCAGTCGATCACACGCTGCACCACCTGCCAGGTCGCAATCTGGAGCGAATATCACGTCTTCTCAAAAATGAGCGGTGTTGCCACTCGTTTTGTCAGGGCCGGAACGCTGGACAGGCCCGACCACTTCCCGCCGGATGTTCATATCTTCACCGACACCATGCAACCGCACTTCTTGGCCAGGCCAGACGTGCCGCAGTTCCCAAGATTCTACGATCTGGCACGGGTCTGGTCCCAATCCAGTCTGAAGCGGTTGTCGCAAACAAAGCGCAGCACGCAACAGCGCGACCGGCAAGGAGCAGCAACATGCGTCACCTAGACTGGATCATCATTTTCGCGGCCGGAACCGCCTTTGGCGCGTCCTTCGGCCTGAACGAAGTTCTGTTGCGTGAGCTTGGGCCGCTCACGATCTCGGCCCTAAGGATCGGGATCGCCGCGCTTGGCTGCTGGGCCTGGATGCTTGCCCGCGAAAGATCCGCAATGGTTCTCGACCTCACAGGTACGCGTCTTGTTGCCCTCGGCCTCTTCCAATTCGCCCTGCCCTTTGCACTTTTGCCCTATGCGCAGATGCATATCACCTCTTCTGTTGCGGGCATCGCCAATGCACTGACCCCCGTTGCCACGACCTTGCTGTCACTCCTCTGGTTCACGAGTGACCGCATAAGCCCTGCAAAGGCTTTGGGTCTGGGTTTCGGCGCCATGGGCACAATTGTCCTGCTGTCGGGAAGTGGCGCGGAGACAGAATCAAACCCGATCTTTGTGATCTTGGCCATTGTGGCGACCTTCAGTTATGCCCTTGCCCTCAACATCGCCAAAAATTTGGGGGCAGTACCCGCCACCGCGGCCATCACGTGGGCGCTCACTTTCGGTTTTGCCCTGATCGCCCCGACCGCAGTGTATTTTGAAGGCATGCCGCACGCGTTGAGCTTTTCAACCATCACATCCATCACTGTTTTGGGCCTTGGTCTGACGGCACTCCCCTTCATGGTCCTGTACACCCTGATGAAAAGAATCGGTGCCATGAATGTGTCGCTCGTCACCTTTGTTGCGCCCGTCTCCGCACTATTGATCGGGGTTTTGTTCTTGGGCGAAGCCGTCACGACAGCAAATCTTGTCGGCGTGGTCTTGATCATGTTCGGTCTCGCCAGCATTGACGGCCGATTGGTGAACAGATTGCGCTTGGCAGGCGCGAGGACCGACCGGACAAGGGCGCGTCTGGCGTGGGGTGCATACCCGCAAAACAGCAACCACCCGTGAACTTTCCTCGGCCTCTCGGGCTTCAGCATGACGCGGGGGCCTAGTATCTCCGACCCTCTCCATCCGCCTGGGAACAAGCCGTCAACAAAGCCATTGACCTCACATCAGTTGTGCCATTAGGTTCAATTTGTAAAACTTAAGTCCTGTATAATGACACTACAGGAGCAGCTGGGAGATTAATCAATGAAGAGAACTGCACTGGGGATTGTTGCCGGTTTGGCGACTGCATTATCCACAACTGTTGCCACGGCGGATGGTCATGGCGAGATCACGGTGGCTTATTTTCTGGAGTGGCCGATGCCGATGATGGCGGCCAAGGCGTCTGGGGCCTATGACGAGGCGCTTGGCATGAAGGTCAACTGGGTGTCCTTTGAGACCGGGACGGCGATGTCGGCGGCGATGGCGTCGGGCGATGTTCAGATCGCGCTGTCGCAGGGTGTGCCGCCCTTCGTTGTGGCCGCATCGGGTGGTCAGGACATTCAGATCGTTGACGTGGCCGTCAGCTATTCTGACAACGACAACTGCGTCGTGCACGCCGATCTGGAGATCGACAAGATGTCCGCAGGCGAACTGGCCGGCAAGAAGGTCGCCGTGCCGCTGGGAACAGCTGCGCATTATGGCTTCCTGCGCCAGATGGATCACTTTGGCGTCGACCTGGCCAGCCTGTCCATCGTTGACATGCCTCCGCCCGAAGGTGCCAACGCACTGGGCCAGAAGGCCGTTGACTTTGCCTGTGGCTACGGCGGTGGTCTGACAAGCATGAAAGAGCACGGCAACGTCCTGCTGACCGGTTCTGAAAAAGAAGCGCTCGGCATCCTGGTGTTCGACGTGACCTCGGCGCCGGCAGAGTTCATCGCCGAGAACGGTGACGTTGTTGCCAAGTTCCTGAAGGTGACGGCTGACGCCAACGCCGAATGGGCCGCAAACCCGTCCGACGAGATGCTGGCGGTGATCGCCGAGCAGGCCGGGATGGATCTGGACGCCGCCAAAGGCGCGATTGCGACCATGGCGTTCCCATCGATCGAAGAGCAGCTGTCGAGCGCCTGGTTTGGCGGTAACGCAGCCCCCTTCCTGAAAGGTGTCGCTGACGTCTTCGTCGAAGCCGGTTCCATCGACAGCGCGCTGGACAGCTATGAGGACGCGATCAACACCGGGCCGCTGGAAGCCGCAGGCGCGATGTAAGCCCATCAAAGGCGCAGCCCACGGGTTGCGCCTTTTCCTTTCAGACAGCACAGACCTGACGATCAGGCTTTGCGCAAACATTCGATCATGAGGGGTAGCCATGACTGGTCTTGTACTGACGGACGTGTCCATGCGGTTCGACCTGCCCAATGGAACATTTGTTCAGGCGCTCGAAAACGTCTCCCTGGACATGAAGGCCGGCGAATTGCTGAGCGTGCTGGGGCCATCGGGATGCGGGAAAACCACCCTTCTCAATATTGTTGCGGGCTTTCTGGCGCAGACCAGCGGCAAGATTGAACTGAACGGCCACGAAATCCACGGCCCCGACGCCGAGCGCGGCATGGTGTTCCAGAAGGGCGCCCTGTTCGAGTGGATGTCGGTGCGCGAGAACGTCGGCTTTGGCCCTTCGATGAAGGGCATGCCGCGGGGCGAAAAGACCGAAAAGGTCGACCATCTTCTCGATATTGTCGGCCTGCAGGACTTCAAGGAAAAGGCCGTCTACGAATTGTCGGGCGGGATGCAGCAGCGCGTGGCCCTGGCCCGCTGTCTTGCGAATGAACCGGACGTGATCCTGATGGATGAACCGCTGGGCGCGCTGGATGCGCTGACCCGCGAAAAGATGCAAAGCCTGGTGCTGAAGCTCTGGAAAGAGACCGGCAAGACGATCATCCTGATCACCCACTCGGTTGAAGAGGCGCTGTTGCTGGGCGAACGCCTGATCGTGATGGCCCCGCGTCCGGGCCGCATTCACAAGGAATACCGGCTGCCCTTTGCCGAACTTGGCGTGGGCGCGGATTTGCGCGAGGTCAAGAAACACGCAGAGTTCGGCCCGCGCCGCGAAGAGATCCTGGCGATGATCTGGGATATGGAAGAAGAAATCATGGGACGTACGGAGAACGCATCATGACCGGCCTATTCGTACTGTTTATCTATGTCGGCATCTTTGTCGGCTCGTTCTTTGTGGTCACAAAGGTGGTCCAGAAGGCCACGCCGCAGGATTACACCTC
Organism: uncultured Paracoccaceae bacterium; assembly: GCA_947493335.1. Taxonomy (GTDB): domain Bacteria; phylum Pseudomonadota; class Alphaproteobacteria; order Rhodobacterales; family Rhodobacteraceae; genus CANMYO01. The sequence continues at coordinate 50,586 of CANLQO010000005.1, forward strand.
GCTCAAGACCGTCACCTTTGGGGATGAAAGCGCGGTGCGGCCCAACCGGTTCGCCGGGGTGCTCTCGATCCTGACGCTGTTTGTCATCTGGGGGATGTTCACCGGCTCGTCGCTGCTGCCAAGGTTCCTGCATGCGCCCGCGCCTTTTGTCGGCACCACCGAATTTACCTATACCGCCGAAGCAGATGGCAGTCAGGATGACGGCACCGTCACCGTGGTGGTCTACCCGCGCGAGGTCGAAACCGACGCGCCAGAGGTCGACCCCGGCGACGGCTTTGCCAAGAACGACAGCGCCGCGATCGCGCAGTGGCGGACCGGCCTGATCCGCGTCGACAGCAATGACGAGATCGGCCGCGGCGACGGCGCGACAGTGGTCGCCATCAACGGCACGCCGATTGCGCCGGGGGAAACCGTGCAGGTCGACAACGGCGCCGTGACCCTGTCGGACAAGGGCACGCCCAACTTTGCGCCCTACCGCGGATGGCAGATGGAACCGCTGTATCTGCCGCCCCCCGAAGAGGTCTGGAAGCGGACGATGAACGTGATCAGTGACGGCTTCCGGAACTTCACGCTCTGGCAGCACCTGGGCTACTCGCTGTTCCGCGTGATCGCAGGCTTCCTGCTGGGCGCGCTTGTGGGGATCCCGCTTGGCTATGCCATGGGCCTGAGCAACTGGTTCCGCGGCTGGTTCGACCCGATCGTCGAATTTATGCGCCCGGTGCCGCCGCTGGCCCTGATCCCGCTGGTCATCATCTGGTTCGGCATTGGTGAGGTCGGCAAGATCATCCTGCTCTTTCTGGCCGCGCTCTGGATCATGGCCATCGCGGCCCGCTCGGGGGTCTCGGGGGTCAATATTTCCAAGGTGCACGCGGCCTACTCGCTGGGCGCCAGCAAGTGGCAGATCATGCGCCATGTGATCGTGCCCAACTCCCTGCCCGAGATCTTCACCGGTGCGCGGGTGGCCATGGGCGTGTGCTGGGGCACCGTTGTCGCCGCAGAGCTCGTCGCCGCCGAACAGGGCGCCGGAATGATGATCATGGTCGCCTCGCGCTTCCAGAACACCGACATCGTCATCCTCGGCATCATCCTCATCGGCATCATCGGCTTCGGCATCGACATGCTCATGCGACAAGCCGAAAAATGGCTCGTACCATGGAAAGGTAAAGCGTGAAGCTGACCGTGATGGAGCATCAAACAAACCCCCGCCGCAGATCGTCGGCGGGGTTTTTGTTGGGCCCGATGAGGCCCACGGCCGCAATGTCATCGACCCCATGCGGCCCAGCCGCCTAGAATTCCAGCGCGTATTCGGCGGTCGCGTTCATGCGGACCTGATCGCCGCCGCTGTCACTGGCCGTCGCCCCCATGCTTAGCATGCCCGGCCCACCCAGCGAGGTGCGATACCCCAGCCGCAGCGTTGTCGTCCGCGCGTCATCGGCGTCAATCTCATAAGACAGGGCAACATCAAACGTGCCGCCATTGGCAAACGCCATTTCTGTTCCAAATTCGACGGCACCGCCAAGCCCGCCAAGCCCGTCTTCTGTCACCACAAAGGTGGGCGCCAAGGGGCCAGCAGCCGCGAACGACGATGTCACGGATCGCACCCGATCCAAAAGCTCTCCGTTGACGGAGAGGCTGCCGTAGGCCGTCGACCGGACATTGTCCATCAGGTGAATAGGTCGCGAAGCCTTGACCCCCAGCACCAAAAGCAGACTGTCGTATTCTGAGGCATCAGTCGTCAGCGCCAGCCCATCACCGCCTGTTTCGGTGTAGCCATCAATCTTCATGTGCAGATAGTCCAGCCGTGTGAACCACGTCAGCAGCAGATCGTGGCGAATGTCCGCACGGCTCAGGCCGGTTTGATCGACCAGACTGCTGTAAGACAGCTGGGGCGCAATATTGATAAAGCGGGCATCAAAATCGGCAAAGGCCACCGTATCGACCGAGGTCGTGCTTAGATCGAACCGGATCACACGCTCTGAGGATAACTGCACTTTCCCGAACGCGGCAAAACCATCCAGGGTCAGGCCGGGGCGCAGGAAATCCTGCTGGCTGCCGTAAAGGATGTATTGCAGGCCAGACCCGGAAAGCGACCCCCCGTCAGAAAATGCGGTTTCGGTCTGGGAATATCCGATCGCACCGCCGATCACGCGGCCCCCTCCTGCGTCATAATCGGCCCCGGCCACCACATTGGTCGCCGTGATATCATAGCCCGATCGCGTCGCACTTTGCCCGCGTGTGGTCAGCGCAATCTGCCCCGAGACGAAGCCGCCCCAGACAGGATCAAACTGCGCCGTGCTGCCGATGCCATTTTCATCCAGCGACATGCCTATGGCGGCGCGCGCCACACGTGACAGGACATCAAGCGGCAGCGCTTCGCCATCAGCGATGATGCTCAACCCGCGGCCGTCAAACCCGCGCCCCGCGCCGCCACGCACTTGCGTCAGACGTTGATGCACCGCGCGCCCGATCCCGCGCGAAATGCGTTTGACCGCATCAACAGCGGCAAAGTGTTCCTCGTTCTGCAGGGCGCGGATGGTCTGTGTCAGATCCTCGCCCGCCTCGGCTGCAGCGATGATATTGCCGCAATGGGCCAGAAAGGCCTGACGGTCCGCCGTCTGCGCAAGGCCAGAGACGATAAGACAGCTTTCATCAAGAACCCCGGCAACCGCCTTCAACTCTGGCGCAGCGACAGCGTCGGACAGCACACCGCTGCCGAATTTGGTCAGTTGCAACCGGACCACCGCCGACGACCCGTTCACGCCATCAATGTCGGGGTTGCGGGCGGTGTATCCGATGAACACGTCGGAATTCAGCGCCTCGCTCGCTGTGAACTGGATGGTTTGGCCGACCACTCGTGTGGCCCCCTGCCCTTCACCCGGAGGCGCAGAGACCGTGACGGTTGTGCCATCGCCTGCGTTTGCGTCGTTCTCCAGCACCCGGATCGTGACCGTCTGCCCCGGTGCCACCGTGCCAAAGTCATCTGCCGCCAAAAGCCCCCCGGGCTTGACGACAGTCACCGTCACCGTCGCCGTGGCACTGCCCACCGGATTGCGCGAGGTCGAGGTGTATTGAAAGCTGTCGGACCCGGTGAAACCTGCGTTCGGCGTATAAAGGATTTGTTGGCCCTGTACCTTTGCTGTGCCATTGGCGGGCGCGGTTGTGGTCAGATCAACCTCCAGATTGCCGCGATCATTCTCAAGCACCGGCAAAAGCGTCGCCTTGCCGCCCTCGACATTGAACGTATCCGCCACCGCAATCGGCCGATCCTTTGACACCTCAACCACGATGCGGGTCGGCCCACTGGCCTGCGGGTAGAAACCCGGTACCTTTCGGATCTCACCACTCGCCGTTTTCGCACCCGAAATGTTCATCGGATAGGCCTCCAGCACGTAGCGGCCCGCTGGCACGGATTTGACCAGACGCACCTGCCCGGCGGCGGTCACTTCAAAAGATCCGCCAAAATCATCGCGCAAATAGACGCTGTGCAGGGTTGAGACGTCACCATCCACGGTCAGGCCCGGCGAGTGCCGGATGGGCGTTTCATCGACAAAGCCGGGTTCATCGCTGGTCGACAGATACCGGACGATATCGCGTTCCAGAAACCGGGGCGCATACTTCGGCTCGATCCGCTCAAGCCGCGCGCCGATATTGCCGCCCCGATCATCATTGCACAGGTCGCTACCAAACGGCGAAAAGTCCTTGGCAGCGTCGCAATTCGGTTTGGCCGACAATAGGACGGTGGTGATGTTGTGGCAGGTAAAGCAGGCCGCCGGTTGAGAAGAGGCCATCTGGAAATCCGCAAGCGGATAAAGCTCTGCCAGACTATTGGCATAAAGCCCTGCAAGCGTGGTATGACTGACCGCTTGGCCAACAATTGTCAGCGTGCCCCTGACCGTCTTTGTCGACCCATTTCCGTCCGTGACGTCAAAGGCCACGACCACCGTCGCCACATCGCCCTCGGACAGGTCGCTTTCAAACTCCGGCGTCAGTTTCAGCGTCGTTCCGGCATTGATGATCGACATTGTGCCATTGTCAAAAAGCGGCGCGCTTTGGCTTACAATGCTCAGGTTCGTGGCGGACAGCACATCGCTTGTGTCCGGATCGCTCCACATGGTTTTGGCCGCCAGATCAATCAGGACGGCACCATTGCCTTCATCCAGCGTGGCGGTGAAATCCTGCGCCGTCAGCGGGTCGTTCACGCCGGTGACCGTCACCGTCAGGCTGTTGGTAATCAGGTAAGTCTCACCCGTAACGGGCCGTGTCTGCACAATGTCATAGTCAAAGCTTTCGGTCGCAATCTGCCCGGCTGCAAGGCTGGTAAAAACTGCTGCATCCGCGATGCCAAAATCATTCCCGGTCAACGTGAACTGCGGCGTGCTGCTCAGATCGGGGCGAATATCACCCACCGACAATGCGTCGCCGTCGGGGTCGTTAAACGGCGTGCCGCCATCGCTTTCGGTCAGGTCTGTTGATGTGGGCAGCGCGCCTGCCGAAACGCTCAGCGTCCGGGCCGAGATTGCGGGCTGCACGTTTGTGCCGGTCTCAGGCACCCCATCCACTTTGATTTTCACTGTCCCGCTTGCGGTATCTGTGCCGTCGGTGACGTCAAACGCAAAGGTGACCGTGCGGCTTTCACCGGCGTTAAGCGCGTCAAACCCGGTGGGCAAAAAGCTTAGCACACCAGCCGATGACAAGGCCGGTGACAACGCATAGCTACCCGTATCCAGCGCGTTCGTCTCGGTGCGGATTTCCTGCACGGTGACGCTGGTGGTGACACCCGTCAGCGTGTCACCGTCAGGGTCCGAAAAGCTGCCAAGCAAGATCGCGGTTTGATATCGCCCGGTCTGATTGTCGTCGGTATCCGGCTGCGCAGGGATTCCGCCGCTCAACACCGGCACCCGATTAACGGTCAGGGTCAACTGATTTGGAAACGTCGCACTGTTCCTGTAGTTGGCCGTATTCTTTGCAATGATGCGAAACGTTGCCGTGGCGCCGGGCGTCAGGGTGCCAATCGTCAGATTGCCGTTTGTCTTTGCACTGACAAGGCTTGTAGCCGGGGAAACCGTCGCTTCATTGATGCTGGCATTGCCACCGGTCGGGAACCGTCCGCCCGTCGTCAGGATGCTGATATCGCCGGTCCGGCTTGGTGAAATCTTCAGACTTTGGTTGCTGGTTTCTGCGAATGCGTTCGCGGTTGGCTCAAAGCCATCCAGCTCTCCGACTTCGCGAATGTGCGCCCGTAAAGTTGAAGTATCAAAGGGCTTCGGCCACCGCGCGACAAGACTGGTGCCAAAGTTGTTTCGCGTGGGTTTGCCATCGCTGTCAAAGACACTGCCCGCGTTGACATGGCAGCCATTGCAGGTCGGGCTTGCACTGCCGAAATCCGGGTAGACCGCGTTGAATTCACTATTGAACGACGACAGGGCCGTTGCAATTTGCGGCATGACCATGACGGCAAGCACCGCGACAACACGCGGCATGCGGGAAAAGGCGCGCCAAAAATCAGACATGATAAAATCAATTCTCGTGCGAGGACGTCGACCGGAAACGGCAATTGAAAATAGATACGAACAAAAACTCCGTTGAGGTTAGCAGCAGAGACGAAGCTGAGTCAAAACGGCCAGATCCAACATGATTTGGTGTGCGGCCCCCGGACGCTGCGCAGCACCTGTCAGATTGCCTGCCTCAAGAAGTCGCGGTGCCGCAGCGCGACGCGGGCCGCCGCACTGAATTCAGCATCCAATCCCGCAATCGCCGTGCGGGCCAGTTTGCGGTTCTGCGCAGTTCCCAACGCCGCTTTGCTGGGCCCTTTCGGCAACAGGCCCAGACCGTCAAGAACCGGCGTATATAACTGTTCCTCCACATGCGGCAGACCCCGCGGCAACGGGGTGAAATCCGCGCGCGAAATGGCGCGGTTGTGCCATTGCGCGATGCGGTCGCGCTGTGCGGGCGCAATGCCATTCTGCGTCACCTCCCGCCAGAAATCGGTGTCCGTGCGACCCCCGGCATAGTGCAGGTTGATGAACTGGGCAAAATCGTCGACCTGTCGGGCCACAGTCTCGTTGAAATCGCGTATGGCACCCGGTGAAACGCCTTCCGCCAGCTGCCTTGGCTGGTGCCGCAACAGCAACAGCAACTGCACCAATGTGCCGTGGATCGACGTCGCCTCCAGCGGTTCAAGAAAACTTTGCGCCAGTCCCAGCGCCACGCAATTCCCGATCCACGCGTGGCGCAGCCGACCGGGGTTGATGTCGATCACCCGCCGCACGTCAATCGGGCGGCGCAGCTTTGCCTCGATCTCGGCCTGTGCCGTCTCTGGCGTCAGATATGCGTCTGAAAACACATAACCACACCCCATCCGGTCCTGCACGGGAATACCCCACATCCAGCCCGCCCCCATGGCCTGCGCCAACGTATAGGGTGCGATGTCCGCCTGTGGGTCGTGATCAAGCCAGAACGGCATCGCCTTATTCAGTGGCAACATGTCGGCATAGGACACCCAAGTGCTGCCCATCTGGCTGATGATGGCGCGCCGAAACCCGGTGCAGTCAACCACAAGATCGACCGGTATCCGTAGCTCATCGGTGCAGCGCAGCGCCGTGATCCGGCCGCTGTTGGTGTCGCGGTCCAGCGCCTCAACCTCGGTCTTGATATGCCGGATGCCCTTGGCCTTGCTGGCCAAAAACCGGCCCAACCGCGCCTGATCGAAATGATAGGCGTGGTGATAGGCGCTCAGCGCAAGAAGCCGCCCCCCCTTCTGCGCAAAGGCCGACCTGTTGCCGCGCATCAGCCGGGTGAAAAGATGCAGATCGGCGACGTTCCTGCCGCCCGCAATCTGCGCGTGATGCAGCCAATTCGCTGGCAGACCAGCGGGCACCGGGCCCATCACATTGGGATCATCAATGGGCCCAAAGTAGTCTTTGCCATCCTTGCGCCAACCCGCATGCCTGATCCCGAATTTCAGCGTCGCCCCGGTCTCGCGCAGAAACGCCATCTCGTCGATGCCAAGGTCCAGCAGGACCTGTCTGAAAACAGAGGTCGACCCCTCCCCCACCCCCACGGTCGGAATATTGGGGCTTTCGATCACAGAGATGCGCGGGCCATTGGCACCTTGCGATGCCTTTTGCAGCATCAGGGCGGCCAGCCAACCGGCCGTGCCGCCGCCGACAATGGCGATGTGCGTCTCTTTTGGCGTCATCACGCCACTTTGGCAGCTTTCTTCAACCTTGCCCACTGCGGCAGCCAGTCCGCGTGGGCGGCCCTCAGATCGTCCACAAGCTCCCAAATCTGGTCGAGGTCCAGTTCAGCCGCAGTATGGGGGTCCATCATGGCGGCGTGATAGATGTGGCGCGGGTCTTCGGTCATCAACGCCTCAACCACAAGGCCCTGCACTGTCACGTTTGATTGCATGATCGCGGCCAGTTGCGGGGGCAATGTGCCGTAGCGGGTGGGTTGAACACCGTTGCCATCGACAAGGCAGGCGACTTCAACCGCGCAGCCCTGCGGCAGGTTGTCGATCAGCCCTTGGTTGGCAACATTGCCATGGATCACGGACGGCACCCCGGTCCAGATCGAATTGATGATCTCTGACGCATATTCGTGGCTCTCCTTCAGCTCCATCTTGTCTTCGGTCGACAACCGCTCACGCTCCTCGGCCCAATTTGCGATCTGCTCGACGCACCGTTCGGGATATTCATCCAGCGGGATCTGGAACCGATCAAGGATGTCCTCGCGGCCGTCCTTGATGAACCACGGGACGTATTCGGCAAAATGTTCCGAGCTTTCGGTGACAAAATACCCCAGCTTCTTCATCATCTCGTAGCGGACAAAGTTGGGGCAGCGCGGGTTGTGCCGATTTTCCTTAGGCGCCCGTCCGTCGCGGTAAGCGGCGTGCAGATCAGGGTATAGATCACGGCGACTGCCGTCAGGCATCTGCTGCTCGAACTTGGTGAAGAACGCGATGTGATTGATGCCCGCGCATTCATAGCGCAGCGTCTTGGGATCAAGATCAAGATCATGGGCAAGTTCTTCACAGGTGCCTTGCACCGAATGGCACAGGCCGACCTGCCGGATCGCGGGAAACTTGCGGGCGATCGCCCAGGTATTCATCGCCATCGGGTTAACGTACTGCAGCATCGTGGCGTTGGGGCAAACCTCGGACATGTCCTCGCAAATGGACCACAAATGCGGAATCGTTCGCAGGCCGCGCATGATGCCGCCGATGCCAAGTGTGTCGGCAATCGTCTGACGCAATCCAAACTTCTTGGGCAGTTCGAAATCGGTAATCGTGCAGGGATCATAGCCCCCGATCTGAAAGGCCACGACGACGAAATGCGCGTCCTGCAACGCTGCCCGCTGGTCGGTGTGACTGGTGATCCGGGCACCACAGCCAAGGGTTTCGACCATGCGGTCCGCGATGGCCTTGGATTCGGCCAGCCGTGTTGCGTCGATATCCATCAGTGCCACATGCGCGTCGCGCAATGCAGGCCGCTGCAGGACGTCGCCCACGATATTGCGCATGAACACGGCTGAGCCTGCGCCGATAAAGGTGATCTTGGGTGTCTGGGTCATCTCACTTGATCCTCGAGCATTGTCCGCCCCTTTATGTCGCGACCCGTGGCCCGGGTCTTGCCAATGAAGGTCAATTGTTTCCGGAAAATCACGCGACGACCTTAAAGGCAGCATCCACAAGCCGCTGCGTATAGGCCGTGCGGGGTGCGGTCAGAACCTCATCGGTCGGCCCCGCCTCCATCACCTTGCCGTGCTGCATGACAATCACGTTGTGGCACAGCGCCTGCACGACCTTCAGGTCGTGGCTGATGAACAGATAGCTCAGCCCCCGCTTGCGCCGCAAATCACGCAACAGTTCGATGATCTGCGCCTGAATCGACAGATCAAGCGCCGAGGTCGGCTCGTCCAGCAGAATGAACTCCGGGTCAAGCGCGATGGCTCGGGCAATCGCCAGACGCTGCCGCTGCCCGCCCGAAAATTCGTGCGGGAACCGGTCCAGCGCGCTGTGCGGCATCTTCACGTCATCAAGCGCCTGCCGGATCACGGCGTCACGCTCTTTCGCTGATGCCATGCCGTTCACCACCAGCCCCTCCTCCAGAATCTGGCGGATAATCATCCGTGGATTCAACGATGAAAACGGGTCCTGAAACACCACCTGCATCCGGGTGCGATAGGGCTGCAGCTGTTTGCGGTTCAGCGCTTCGATCCGGTCGCCCTGAAAGGTGATCTGGCCCGACTGAAAGACCCCCAGCCGGATCAGCGCCATGGCGAACGTCGTCTTGCCTGATCCGCTCTCACCCACGACACCGACGGTTTCTCCCTTTCGCACACAGGCTGACACCTGATCGACCGCCTTCAGGTCGACCGACATGGGGTTGAAGAACCCGCCGGTCTTCAGCTTGAAAGTCACGCACATATCGCGCCCCTCCAGAACCGGCGGGGCGTCCGGGTCCAGCGGATCGGGCAGACCCTTGGGTTCGCTTGCAATCAGGTGCTTTGTGTAGGGATGCTGCGGATTGGCAAAAACCTCTTGCGTGATGCCTCGTTCCACAACCTCACCCCGGCGCATCACCACCACCCTGTCAGACACCCGGCTGACCACCGTCAGATCATGCGTGATCAGGATCACCGCCATATTATGCTTTTGTTGCAATTGCTTAAGCAGCGACAAGATTTCTGCCTGCACGGTAACATCCAGCGCCGTTGTCGGCTCATCCGCGATCAGAAGATCAGGATTGTTGGCCAGCGCCATTGCAATCATCACCCGCTGCCGCTGCCCGCCTGACATCTCGTGCGGGTATTGATCGTGCCGCCGCTCTGGGTCGGGCAATTGCACCTCTTTCAGCAGACGGATCACCTCTGCCCGCAGGTCCTTTTTCGAAATGTCGCGATGCACGCGGATGATTTCGCCCACCTGATCGCCGATCTTGTAGATCGGATTGAGACTGGTCAGCGGTTCCTGAAAGATCATCGAAATGCGCTTGCCCCGGATCTTTTGCAGTTCAAGCTCTGACCAGGTGGCCAGATCATCGCCGTCAAAGATCACTCGGGTATCGTCACCCACAATGGCATTTGGCGCCAGCATTCCCATGATTGCCCGCGCCGTGACCGATTTGCCGGACCCGCTTTCGCCCACAACGGCCAGAGTTTCGCCCCGGTTCACCGCATAGCTGACGTCCTTGACGGCCTGGGTCGTGCCAACAGCGGTGCGGAATGAGACCGCAACATTTTCAACAGAGAGCAGAGGATCAGTCATTTGCATAAGGGTCCATTGCGTCGCGCATTCCGTCTCCCAACGCGTTAAACGCCAGCACCGACAGGATAATCATGCCCACCGGGGCCAACAGCCACGGGGCCGCCGCGAGTGATTGAAAATCGCGCACTGCATTCAGCATGACACCCCAGCTGACCAGCGGTTGCTGGATGCCAACCCCAAGGAAGGACAGAAAGCTTTCCAGCAGGATCACCTCTGGCAGGACATAGGTGGCCCAGACGATGATATGCGACGACATGTTGGGAATGATGTGGCGCAGAATGATACGCTTGTCGCTGGCCCCCACCGCCACGGCAGAGCGGACAAATTCGACCGACCGGATCGCGATCACCTTGCCGCGCAATTCTCGTGCCAGATTGGCCCATTGCAGCAACACCAGAATGCCTGCGAACATGATGAACGTCGTCATCGGGTCGGCATTGCGTGGCAGCACCGCAACCAGCGCCAGATAAAGTGGCAGATCGGGGAATGATTTTACAAACTCGATCACCCGCTGAATGACGGTATCGGTCCGCCCCCCGAAATAGCCCGAGGCGGTGCCGATCAGCGTTCCGATCAGACAGGCGCAGCCCATGACCAGAAACCCCATCATCAAGGTGATCCGCGCGCCGTAAACCATCCGGCTGAACACATCCCGGCCAAGCCCGTCGGTCCCCAGCAGGTGAATAAATTCACCCTCCGCCCCACCAAACAGATGGGTCGTGAATGTCATGCCTAGAAAGGTATAGGCAGGGCCCTGCGCAAACATCTCCAGCTTGACGGCCTTGTCGTAAGACGGCGCAAACGTGATCTCGAATGTATTGGGGTCCATGACCTCTTCAAAGCCCAGCACAAAGGGCGTTGTCAGGCTGCCGTCTTCGGTGAAGATGCGCAGGGTCTGCGGCGGGCTATAGATCGCCGTGCGGTCCTTGGTGTCGACCGCATAGGGCGCGATGAAGCCGGCAAAAATGGCCATGACCAAAATCAGAAGCGACATGATCAGCCCGGCCATACCATAGCGGTTGCGCCGGAACCTGCGGCGCACAAGTTGCCAGTATGACAGGGACGGGCCGGTGGCGGCCTCGGCATTCATATCCAGATCAAGCGGGTCGGGTGTGATATCTGTCATGACCTACCCCGACACCGTCGCACGGCGCACCCGCGGATCAATCAGCGCAAGAATGATATCGGCAATCAGATTGCCAATCACCAGCAGCACGGCCACCAGCAGAAAGATCGCGGCGATCACATACATATCGCGGTCCGTCACGGACGAGATAATCAGCGGCCCAAGTGTCGGGATGCCCAGCACCAGCGCGATCTCAATCTCGCCCTTGATCATGTAGTCAAAGCGATTGCCAATATTCATCACCACCGGATGCAATGCATTCGGGACGGCGTGGCGGAACAACACCTTGCGCCGCCCCAATCCCTTGGCCCGTGCGGTTTCAATGTATTGCGCGTTCATCACGTCCAGCAGGTTGCCGCGCATCATACGGGTCGTATAGGCCTGCCCGGCCCAGATCGAGACCAGCAGGATCGGCCAGACATGCAGAAACAGGTTCCACAGCTTCGCAAGCGACATGCCTTCCTGCACCTGAAACTGCGGTGAATAAAGCGCGCCGATATAGGGAGAGTGCCAGACAAAGGCCAACAGATAGAGCAGGATCAGCGCGATCACGAATTTCGGGATCACAATCCCCAGAAAGGCCACAAGCGTCGCCACCGTGTCGCCCCAGCGGTACTGGTTGGTGGCGGCATAGATGCCCAGAAAGACACCAATGGTCTGCCCGACGACAAGCGTGACAAGTGCGATGCCAATCGTGCGCCACAGCCGCAGGTCGATCACCTCGGTGACGGGTCGGTTTTGGGTAAAGGACATGCCGAAATCACCGGCAAAGACGATGTTCTTGATCCAGACCCAGTATTGCACATAAAGCGGCTGATCGAGGCCAAGCCGTTCGCGCATCAACTCTGCCTGCGGCATCAGCGCCTCTCGGCTTTGTCCTGTCTGCGCCATCGTGCGGCCCAGCCAGCCATCGACAAAATCGCCCGGCACGGCAGTGATGATCAGAAATGTCGCAATGGATATGCCGATCAACAGCGGAATCGTGATCAGGATCCGATACGCAATGAATTGCAGAAATGCCAATGAACGCCCTCCCCAGCGGCCATAGAGGCGCGGCCATCAGTCATGACAGCCGCGCCAATCCCACGATAGTTACGGATCAGTATTCCGCAATCGTATCAGGGAGGACCTCTTCTTCCTGCATCGCGGCAGGTGTCCACAGACGTTCACGGATCACACCATCCTCGGCCCATTCGTACATAAAGACAGGCGTGCCGGGGTGCGCGTTCTTGATCCGCTTGTTGACCAGCAGGGCCGCAGGCACCTGCACCGAACCGATGGTATAGACATTTTCGGTTGCGATCCGTTGCAGATCACGGGCCAGCGCGGCCTGCTCTTCTGCATCGCTGGTGGACTGGAATGCCGCCAGTTTCGCCGCCATTTCCTCTTCGAACGGCAAGCGATCACCGCCGTCGTTGAAGTGCGGACAGCTTGGACCCGCAGGCCAGCTGCGGCAGCTTTCACGCGTCGGCAAGATCACGTTTTCGCGGCCCATCACGGCCGTAAAGGCCCCACCGGTAAAGTTGGTATCGGCTGTGGTCTGGTCCACCGTGCGGATGTTGATGCGAATGCCAATCTCTTCCAGCTGCGACGCAATGGCCTCAAGCTGTTTGCGGTCAGCATTGGCGTTGTCACCGACCTCGACCGAGATCACGACATTGTCGCCGCCGCCGGGCAGGTTGCGCACGCCATCACCGTCCGTGTCTGTCACGTCCAGACCGTCCAGCAGTGCCATGGCACCTGCCTGATCGTAGGGCGTGAAGACGGAAGAGGCGGCGTCATAATACGGCGACCCCGTCGCAAAACCGCCCACATAGGGATAGGCAAACGGCCCACGGGCCAGCGCCTGACCGATCGCATCACGATCCAGCGCGTGGCTCAGCGCCTTGCGGAAATCAAGCTCCCGGAACAGCATCCGCAGCGCCTTTTCGCCCTCATCCTCGGCACCTGCGGCATCAAGGTTCAGTGTCAGACGCCAGGCCAGAACGCGGGGGCCAAAGTTCGCCCGCACCGGGCTTGCATCATCCTGACTTTGCTTGAGCGCTTCAACGTAATTGCCGGGGTCTTCCATGTTGGAAAAGTCACCCGTGCCGGCAACGGCCTGCGCTGTCCGGTCGCCCCATGTGGACAGACGGAAGTGCATTTCGTTGAAGTAAGGCAGCTGCTGACCGCTTTCATCGACTTTGAAATAATACGGATTGCGCCGCATGATCACTAATTCATCCGGACGATGCACAACCGGCACCCATGCCCCCAGCACCACAGGCGGCAGCACGTCATTGGGCAAGGCCTGCGTATAGCCGTCATATGTGGCGCCGTCCGCATAGTCGGGATGAGAGGCCTTCAGAATGTGGCTTGGTCCGGGACAACCCTGAATATAGGCCAAATTCTCGACGATCGTTTCAGCCTGCGGTGAAGCAAAGACGAACTTGAAGGTATAGTCGTCAATGACCTCCATCGCCGCTCCACCGCCAAAGCTGTCTTTGGCCATCCGCGATGCGATGTTCTCGTTTTGCACATTGTCTTCGTACCAGAAGCGGACATCTTCGACATCAAAGGCATCGCCGTCGGACCACTTGACGCCCTGCATCAGATTGATGGTCAGTTCGGTGTTGGTGTCGTTCCAGCTCCAGCTTTGGGCAAGATTTGGCAGTGGTCCGGTCTGATCCTCGGCCTTGACCTGCCAACGCGGACCCTGCCGCACGAGGCATTCCTGCATCGCCATGTTGATGCCACCCCAGCCCTGATGCTGACCTGCCATCCAGTTCCAGCCTTCGGGGCGACCACCGATCACGTGGCGAAATACGCCGCCATATTCGCCAATGCCATCAACCATCGCGCCGGTCTTGAACACAATGGGTTCGGCAGGCAGACGATCCTCTACCGGGGGCAAGGCACCTGACGCAACCATCGCGTCCAGCATGGGGGCTTGGGAATAGCTTCCCAGCGATCCGTGGGCGTAGATATCACCGCGCCCGATCAGTTCATATTCAAGCCCTGACAGGCTTTGCTCTGGCGGCATTTCTTCGGCTGCTGCCAGGGTGCCAACCGACATCAAAGCGGTCGTCAGGCCAAGCGCCATCCGCATCCTATTGTGGATCATCACCAATTTCCTCCCTTTGGTCATCACTGGCCGCAATAAGACAGGGTCGCCTTGAAACTGTCTTGCGCGGGAATCTGAAAGGCTTCCGGAAAATCACACTGCGCTTGTCGATATCCGACAGAGCTTGTTACGCTCAATTACCCCAGCAATTTCGGGACAACGGATATGCCGCCGGATTTCGACAACCACTCGGCCATTGATGACTACCACCTCATCACACAGGGGCACGGGATTTTCCTGCAACACCACGTCCCAAACGCGATGGACGAACCCTATCATGTGCATCCGTCGATCGAGGTGAACTACCTGCAAAACTGCGAGATGGATTATTCCTTTGGCGGCCGCACCGTGACCGTGCCAGAGCAGCGGTTTTGCATCTTCTGGGCGGCGCAACCACATCGGGTTCTGGATGTCCGCGGCACAGGCAAGATCACCAATGCTTACGTCTCGCTTGAAGAATTCTGGTCCTGGCCCCTGCCCAGCGATTTTGTGAACGCGATACTTGCGGGCGGCGTGGTCATTGCCAACCGGGCCCGGCGCGACGATGCCCCGTTGGCCGAACGGTTCGCCCGCGAGGTGGCCAGCAATTCCGACCAGATGAGCCGCTTGCACTGTCTTGAACTTCAGTCACGGATCACACGGCTTGCCATCACGGGCTGGGAATTGATCGCGCCACCCCGTGCCGATGCTGACGCAACACGGATCGGCGGCAATGCGATCTTTCATTTTGAAAAGATACTGCGCTATATCGCCACTCACTACATCGAGGCCATCACGCTGGGGGATGTCGCGAAGGCCGCGAATGTGTCCGAAAACTATGCCAACACGCTGAGCAAAAAAATCATCGGCACCACGATCAAGGCGCATATCACCAACGTCCGGGTCTACCGCGCACGCATGTTGCTGGCCGGGACAGAGGACAAGATTATCAGCATCGCGCTGGACAGCGGCTTTCGCTCTTTGTCGTCATTCTACGAGGCGTTTCACAAACTTGTCGGCTGCAGCCCGGCAGAGTTCAGATCACAGGTGCAACTGCGCGGCTGACTGGAACGGCTTGTCTGTCTTGAGGCCATGACCCCCCTGCCCTATCGGTCGCCCATTGCTTTGCCGGGCCACAGGTGAGGGTGCGAAATCTGGCGCAAGTGATGGCAATTCTGACTATAGAAATGCTAAGCTATTGATTTTCAACATTTTTCTTGGCCTTTTCGCGTGCGAAAATCACGCAGGCTTGTCGAAAAACGTGCATAGCGCCGCGATTGCATCGTCGATCAGGTCAGAGGTGACCCCCTGCCCTGTCACCCGAATGACAAAGCCGTCCGGCCCCTCTTCTTTTCGCAGCGAAATGCCCGATTCCAATGCGATCACTTCGGACCGCAACTTGGCGCGCGCGGGCTTGCGGCCGCGCTTGGCGACCTTGATCGGCCCCGCCTCAACTACCGCCAGCACCTTTTCGATCTGCGTCCATTCCTGTTCCGGCGTGTCAAAATCGCTGGCCGCCAACACGTCGCGCAAATCGTCCAGTGCGCCCTGACGAATGACGCCGAACACGCGCAGGCCGCGCCGCTCTGACATGTCTTCGGGAAACTTCAACAAATCGCCCAACAACTCGAACACCTCGGCAAAGGATTTGACCTTGGATCGTTTCGCGGCCGAGCTATTGGCGAAGAGCGACTTGATCGCTTCATCAACAGAGGCAAAGGCCCCCTGCTGCGCAGCGAGCACCGCGATCCGGCCGCGTTCATAATGGCTAAGGTTTTCGCGGATTTCGTTTTCTTCGACCATCGCGACAAAGGCCGCGGCCTGTTCGGCCTTGGGTCGCACCAGCGCCTTGATCGCGGGACGTGACAGGCGGCGCATCGCCTCTAATCGGCGATAGCCGGACAACAGGTGGTATTCACCCGACGCACCTTCGTAAACCTCGATCGGCAGACGCAACCCGTGATCGCGGATGGACGTCGTCAGTTCTTCCAGCGCCTCGTCTTCCAAAACAACCCGGTCGCGCACCATCTCGCTGGTGACGATCTGTGACAGGGGCAATTCTTCGATCAGACGCCCCGCCTCGCGGGCCTCACGCAGGGCCTGCGCGTCCAGACGGTCCAACTGCTGCTGCGCAGGCTCAGCGGCGCTCAGCGCGGCGCTTTCCGCCGCGACAGAGGCAATGGGTGCGGTACCGGGATTGGGTCGTCCGGGTTTTTCGCTGCGAAATTCCGCGTCCAGTGCGGCGAGTTCTTCGGCTGTCGGGGCCGTCAGGCGAGTGCGTTTGGCCATTCCCTACCCTTTCTGATCCATCTGTTGGTCGCGCCACCAGCTTCCCAGCAGCACCTCTTTCACTTCGGCCCAGGTGCGATCGAACGTCTCGCGGCCCCGGACATAGGTATCGCGGTTGAAGTCGCGATAATCTGATTCGTAGATCCCGTTCACATGTTCCCCAGCCTGCCCGACCATTGCGGTCATTTCCTGCCGGTAGGTCGTCATGAAGTCGCCAAAGTAGGCCTGAATGACATTCGCCAGATCGGTCTGTTGCGCGGCGTCAAAGCGGGTAATCAGGGCACGCACCGCATCCCATTCGAACTTCATCTCAGGCAGGCCCTGCTGTCGGCGCACGGCATTTTCACCGTCCTCGATGCTGGCGAATGTGCTGTAGAGCATGTCAAAGAAACGGCCCGTGCTGTCGAATTCCAGAAAAGAGGCCCCAAGCGGCACCAGCAGAATGTCAGAGGCCGCCAGCGCGTTGATTGTCAGATACCCCAGCGCAGGGGGCGTATCGAGCAGTACAATATCATATTCGTCTAACAACCCCTCACTCGACAGTGCGGTGCCAAGCGCGTCCCAAAGCGGCCAGGACCGCAACTGCATCCGCCAGACAGGCACCTGAAACTCGGCCCAATACAGATTCAGCTGGGCGCCGATCAGGTCGATGTTGGGCCAATGGGTCGGCTGGATCAGGTCGCGGGCTTGCATCCCACGGGCCGCCTGAAGCGTTTCATCAAGGGGCAGGGGGGTCGCGCGGCTACGGTTCTCTAGCTCCACATGCAGGGCATAATCCTTGGCCATCAGGGGAAAGGCGGTTTTCCATTCATCCTCGACCGTGCCGCCCATGATCGATGTCATCGAGCCCTGACTGTCCAGATCGATCACCAGCACCTTGTAGCCGTCCAGCGCCGCTGACATCGCCAGATGTGCCGCAGTCGAGGTCTTGCCGACGCCGCCTTTGAAATTGGCAACGGCGATCACCTTGGCGGGCGCCCCGTCGGGCCGATAGGGCAGGTAGTCACGATCTGCGGCACCTTCGGCAGCAAAGTGCTGGCGCAGGGCGATGATCTCATCAAGCGTAAACCATTTTGATCCACCCTCACCGGTGCCCTGTGGCAAATTGGGATGCGCTTTCAACACGCGCCGAAAATGCGCTGGCGCTACGGGGATCAAATAGCGGCACACTTCCCACGTGGAAAAGCGACGCAGGCGTTTCGACCCATCCGGCGCGTGACCTCGCTTGGCAAGATCATCGCGCCCTTTCGCTGCGAAAGCCGCCGCTTTGGCAAACCGGGTTGTATCGATTGGCCCGGTCAGCTTTTCTGCTGCTGCGGCCGGATCGATGTTCATATAGCTGGGGATGGGGGGCTTGGGCTGTGATGGCATGTACTTTGCTCGATATCCGCGATTTGAGTGGTTTTGCCCGAAACTGTCGCACATGTCAGGGTGGATTTGAACAAAAACCCCAAGAAAAGGTGCGCCTGTGGATGAAGACACCATATATTGAAGATTGATATCTGTCCTGCTGTTTAATGTATTATGGAATCTTTAGATTCTTTGCGCTGCGAAAACACATATATATCAAAGCGCTATGGTGAGTTTGGGACCCGGCTACAGGGGCAAAGGTACCTGAATACGGGGTGAAAGGTGCCGCGTTTCGGTCTGAAGGGTGCCGATTCGCGGGATGGCACGCATTCAGAGTCTGAATGGGCCGCAATAGGGTCTGAATTGCAGGTGATGCGCCGGAATACGTCCCGTAAACGGATACCCAAACGAAGGATGAACGCGGGTTCCTGACGATGAAGGTACCTATCTACGGGATCATGCCTTCAAGTCGAAAGGTGCCAATGCAGCGCTTGAAACGGGATACCTTTTCGCGCAAGATTGCGCAAAGCCCGATACGAGGCGAGCAGGATGACCGATTCGAAAACCAAACCAAAGCCGCCGGTGCTGACCGGGGCATTGCGCCGCGATGCGGTCAAAAAGAATGTCGCCGCAATCCATGTGAGCGGCAAGCTGACGTTGTTGCAACGCAAGCTGTCAAACGTGCTGTTGCTCAACGCCTATGACACGCTGATCCACGACACCCGACACCGGATCGACGCACGGACCCTTTGCGCGATGGTCGGTTATAATTCCAATGACATCGATACCCTCAAGACCAGCCTGCGCGGGCTGGTGGAAACCTTGGCGGAGTGGGACATGCTGGACGAGAACGGACAGCAGGAATGGGGCGTGTCGAGCCTTTTGGCCTATGCCAAGCTGAAGGGCGGGGTCTGCGAATATGCCTATTCGGCCGCACTGGCGGAAAAGCTGCATGACCCCAAGGTCTTTGCCCTGATCAACCTGCACATTCAACGGCAGTTCACCAGCGGGCATGCGCTGGCGCTTTACGAGAACTGCTTTCGTTTTGTCCGCACCGGCAGCACCGGGTGGTGGTCGCTGGCGTTGTTCCGGCGGTTGATGGGGGTGGATAACAGCCCCTATTACGAGACGTTCAAACATCTGAACGCCAAGATCATCAAACCGGCGGTGGCCGAAGTGAATAAAACCTCTGACATCGTCGTCACGCCTGAGACACGGCGCATGGGACGGTCTGTGACCGATATCCGGTTTCTGATTTCAGAGAACCCGCAGCTTGGCATGATGAATATCGACGACGGTCAAGGGCTGCGGGCCACGCCGATCTATGACCGGTTGCGAGGGCAGGGGGTCAGTGACCGGCTGGCCCGGCAGTGGATTGCAGAGCATGGGGCAGACCGGTTGAGCGAAAAGCTGGACTATCTGCGCGGACGAAACGACGTCAAAAGCCCGGCGCGGTATCTGCAAGCCAGTCTTGCCGCCACGCCAAAAACCGCCAGCCCGCCCACCACGGAAAGATCGCGCAAGCTGGCGCGGGTCCGTGACGTTGTCGCTGGGCGCAGCCCGACCCAGCGCGACGCAGACCGGCGGTTGTTCCAAAGCAGGCTATCAGACCCGGCCGCGCGGCTTGATTTTGAAAACCACGGGTGGACGTCGGCGCTGAACGCCTCGGCGATCTTTGCATTCTGGGAAGACGTGCAACCCGGCATCTTCGATGAAGAGGCCACAGGATAGGATGCGGCTGCGACGTTGATCGCATTGCCACAGCGCCCGAGTTTAGACGCCTAAGGGTGGGGGCGGTTACAGTCCTGCGGCTTTGGTCAAATTCACCCGAAACCTGTCGCGGCGGCGTTGATAGCGCCGTGTCATTTCGGCGGAAGCATGACCGAGCTGCTTTTGGATGTACCGCTCTTCGACGTCCGCCGAGCTGGCGAGACCCGCGCGCAGGCTATGACCGGAAAACAGGGCGAGCCGTTCCTTTTGGGGCAGATCGGACCGGATCCCGGCATCAAGAACGGTTTGCTTGATCAACCTTGCAACATGTTTGTCACTGAGGCGCGCATCAAGGGCGCGTTTGCCGTCGCGGGAGGTGCGGACAAAAAGCGGGCCAAAGTCGATCCGGGCAAAGTGCAGCCATTGTTCCAGGGCGTGGACAGGGCAGGTCTGATCGGATGATCCGCGCCCGATCTCGACCGTGCGCCAGCCGGTCTTGGCATGCAGCGTCAGAACCGCACCATCACCGAGGATGTCGACCCAGCCACGGCTGTCGATGGTGTCGTCCTTGCCAAGGTCGAGACCGACAATCTCGGATCGTCGCAGCCCGCCTGCATAGCCTAAAAGCAGAATGGCGCGGTCACGCAACCCGCGCAGATCATGGGGCAGGGTGGCGACCATGGCGCGGATATCATCGGCCAGGATCGCCTCTTTCTGCTGTGGTGGTCTGCCGTGTTTGCGCTTGATCCCGGCCAGCACGGTGGCGATGTGGCGGTCCTTGCGATCCAACGTGAATCCGCGCTGTGCGTAGTTCCAACACAGACCGGAGAGGCGGCGGTCAATCGTGCTGGCCGACAGGGCAGGGGCGCCGTTGGCCGGCGTCGCTAGGTCGGTCAGATAAAGCCCGATGACCTCGGGCGAGGGGGGCAGGGGATCGGGCCCCTTGCGCCGGCACCACCGCGCGAAATGCGTCCAGTCGGCGGTGTAGGCCTTGTTGGTGTTCTCGGCAGTTGCGGCTTTTGCGTAGTCGCGGGCAGCGTCGACCAACTGATCAAGCGTGCCAGAACTCGCGACATGAGAGGGGAGGGCGAAGGCGCCGCTGTCTGGGGCCACGCTCTTGTCACGTTGGTCCTCATCAGTCGCCCATGTGTGTGCGGTGTGCGATTTGGCGGCGTGTAAGGCGCGGTTTCCAGCTGTTCTGCTCATGTCTGCCAGCTTACTTTCATTATGTCCGATAATGCAAACTTATTGGACATAGTGGAGACCGGCAAAGCGGGGCGGTTTGTACAGTATCTTGTAGGCAAAAGCGCCGCGAGAGACTAGTGTTGTGGCATGACATACCAGTCCGCCCCGATCTCAAACGACCTGGCCACCCTACCGCAGCTGCCGGGCTGGGTCACCTCAGCACAGGTAGAAACCCTTGAAACTGTGGCCTTTCGGTCGGGGGCTGCGCTGACGGTACTCGATCAGCTGGTTTCCGATCCCAGGCATGGTGTGCCGGTGAAGCTGCTCGCCAACCGGCTGGCGCTGAGTGCGGCGACGGCGACCTCGAAATTGGAAGGACGGTTGGCGCGAGAGGCGGACATCCGCGACGCTTTCCATCTGACGCCGCCGGGCGAAGCACGGGGTCCGGATGGCGATCTGTTGGCATTCTGGCGCGAAAGCGTCCGGCTTCGTGCAGGCCGGACGGGGGAGATCGCCGACTTCGTTGGTGCGGAGGTCGCGGGCGAGGTGGGCGCTTGGCTCGACGTGGGATTGGAGCGCGCACGGACCCATGGTCCGTTGTCGGGTTGCGTCGCCGCCCTGCGCGCAGTGCTCGAAGTCGACGACCGGGCAGAGCGCACCGCCTGCCTGCTCTCGGACGTCGTCCTGGCGCGGGCGCTGAACTGGAAGCAGGTGCTGTCCGTGACTGCGCAGCGTTTGACAAAGGCGGTTCTGCGCGACCTGATCGCAGAAGGGCAGGGGGCCGATCTGGCAGTCGAGGTGCGGATCCTCGAGGCTATCGAAGAGTCGATCCGGGTGGCGCGGGATCTGGCCCGACGCGCCGAGGCCCTTCGCGCCGTTGCGCCGAAGCTGCGGGCCAAAGGGTCGGACGCGGCGGTCGAGCTGTTCCTGACCGAAGATGCGGTAGCCTCGGCGTCGATGCTGTCGCCGCGTATTCGCGGGACCTCAATCTCCATGACCGATCGCGCCGCGCGGCGGTTCTGCGATCGGCTGGTCGAGCTGGGTGTCGCACGAGAACTGACCGGGCGGCCGACCTTCCGACTCTACGGGATCGCATCATGACGGTCGCGACCCGGAAGCGGAAACCGGCGGAGGAGGGCGGCGCCGTCTTTGACCGGGATCTGGACGACCTGCCACAGGAGCTGCGCTGGCGCGAATGGATGGGGCGGATCGAAGCGGTGCTGTTCTCCAGCGCCTCGCCGGTCGGACGTGAGGATCTTGCGCGTGTAGTCGGGCAGGGGGCCTCGGTCGAGATGTTGATCGAGGACATCCAGGCCGAGTTGACCGGCCGCCCTTACGAGCTGGTACAGGTAGCCGGCGGGTGGATGTTCCGGACCAGGGCCCAGTTCGCGGACGCGATCAAGGCCGTCGCTGATCTTGGTGAGCAGTCGTTGGCCTTCACCGAAATGGAGATGGGCGTGCTCTGCGCCATAGCATATCACCAGCCGATCGACCGGGCGGGTCTCAACGTCATCTTCGGCAAGGGGGTGAGCCGCGATCTGCTGGCCCGACTGCGATACAAGGACTTGATCACCAGCGGCCCACGGTCGCCGCGTCCAGGGGCACCGCACACCTTCGTGACGACGGAGACGTTTCTGGTGACGTTTGATCTGGAAAGCTTGCGTGACCTGCCAGAACTGGAACTCCAAAGAAAAGAGGGTTGAGTAGCATTGAAAGGCGAACACGAATGACAACCGAATGGGAGTGGATCGTCCCCTTCAAGGGACGAAACCATTCAGGGTCCGTCGAACAGAACTTTCTCTGTAGAGCAGGCAATGTCTACGTGATGGACAATCATCGTGCAGCCCTGTGGTGCTGGCTGCAGGAGCTCGATCTCACCGCACCCCATTCCCTCATACACATCGACCGTCATCCCGACGCACTTCAGAGCCGTTTGGATGAGTGGCTTAAACATTTGCCAAGTTGGGCGGCTGGGATCAATGCTTACCTCGGAAAGACCTACCGGAGCGACGGCTTCGATTGTCCTGTCATCCGCTGGGACAACTATCTCTCCATCTACCTGCGGGAGTTTGGGGACAGCCTCACGACCTTCCGATGCCTAACTCATGAAGATGGGGACTCACCGAACTTCGGCCATCCGATGTACAGTTCGCCATGGGAACTACCCGAGAACCTCTCGTATTGGCTTGCCGAAAGGGAAGCGCCATGGATCGTCAACATCGACCTGGATTACTTCTACTGCCAGTTTGAGTCTGACATTCGCATGATGGTCTCCGATGACTACATTGATGCAGTCGCTTCAGGCCTCAAGGATGCGATGGATCGTGGCACGATCAGAGTTCTTACGCTTTGCCTGACGCCGGATAGCTATACACCAGGCTGGGCGGCGACCGAGGCTCTGGCGGCCCGGATTCTGGAGCGACTCGATCTGGCATTCCAGCTTCCGGATGTTGTTGAACCCATGTAGCGAGACAGATACCTACAGCCAGAGTTTATCGATTCCCCAATCCTTTGATACCTTACAACATGAGCCGCATCGACCCCGCCAACTTCCGACAGGACAGCATTTCCGACAGATATGTCTGCACAAAGTGCTTTGGCGACGAAGATCTCAAGGACGTCATCCGGAATGATGGGGACCCCGGTCGGTGCAGCTATTGCCACGCACGTCGCCGGAAGATTTTGCCCCTCGAAGAGATCGCGGAGTTCATCGAGGGTCGGATGGGAACATTCTACGGTACCGCGGTCGACCAGCTGCCCTACAATTCCCGTGAAGGCGGGTACCTGGGGTCGCATTGGGATACGCAAGAACTGCTTTTCGACGAGATTGGTCTGGCTATCGAAGCTCGAGATCATGACCGGCTGATGGACGATCTGCTCGGCGAGATCGAGGACGATGTCTGGTGCGAGTACGACTGGCTTTCCCTGGAATTCGACGACAGCATGGCGTTTAGCTGGCGCGATTTCCAGCGTATCACGATGTCGGAGCGAAGGTTCTTTTTTCACTCTGTCGGCGCAAGCGATGTGTCTCACCCTGATGAACGCTCTGCTGGCATGTTTCTTGTGGAACTTGCCGAGCTCATCGAAGAACTGGGATTGGTGCGCTCGGTGCCTGTTGGGCAATCCTACTATCGCGTGCGGAACCAGACCGTTCCGCCATTCGAACTTACGGCTGCCGCCCTTGGCCCGCCGCCCGCCCGCATCTGTCTACAGTCAAACCGAATGAACCCGCCGGGGATCCCCATGTTCTACGGGGCTGAAGATGCGCCTTCCGCAATCGCCGAGGCCCGAGCAGACGAGCCTGTTCTTGCGCGCTTCCAAACCGAGATGCCGATCATCCTGGTCGACCTTGCCGAGCTTCCACGGATTCCGGGGTTCTTTTCGAGTGCGCCTCGGCGGGTTCGTCAGGGCCTGTCGTTTCTGCACCAACTGACTCGCGAGATGGCGGAGCCAGTCGAGCAGGACAATCGTGTGAATGTCGAATACATCCCGACCCAGATCGTCACCGAGTTCTTCAGAGACTGGTCATTCTCTGCAGGGAACCCCCACGGCATCCGCTACGTTTCCGCTTTGGGGTCTACGGCCGCCAATGTCGTGCTCTTTGCCGGCCCTGAAAACGTCGTCGATGCCGATGCGTCCGAAGATGGTGCTTGGCTGGTGCTTGTCGAGGTTGAATATCCATGACCTGTCCTTCCTGCTGCTCAGGAGATGGAGGTTTCTTGGCGGTACTTGATCCGCGTCGTCACCATCCGGTGGAACGCTATGCCGCCGCTATCGCACCCGACGCAGCAGGTTATCGATGAGTTGATTTGGCAAAAAGACCGCCTTGTCGTCCCGCCAAAGCCTCAATGCCGTTTCAAGCAACTTGGGGTCACAAAGGGTGTCCCTCAGTAGTTGGTCGACCACCCATAGAACGCCATGCGCGGCGATCCCGTTGTCCTCGGCGACGCGCCGCAGCAGACGGTCTCCGGTGAGCAAAATAGCTTCCGCATGCACCTGTGCCGTCACGAGACAAAAGCAATCGTTCGCCGACAGACGCCCGTGCCGCTTCTTGAATTCGAATGCCTGGCCGACTTGGGACGGCGGCAGGTCATACGTCGCCATGCCGCTTCCGTCGAGGAGCGCCCATTCCTGAGGTGTGAAATTCAGGATCTCGCTCGCGCGCACGGGAAGCGGTACGATGAAGTCGTAGGGTAGGGTGCACAGGACGTGCAGCAACCGACCCTTCCGAAGATCGATCAAACAGCTGGCATCGTTGACGATCACGCGGGCCACGAAACGAACTATCCCCTGATATTCTCTTCAACGGTGGACAGCGATAGGTGCAGCATCTGAGCGGCGCGTACCGGCGAGATCAATTCCTCACCGAGCGCTCGCCAGACCAGGCGCTCAAACCGCTGCGGATGCTCGAAAGTACCGAACCCCTCATCATCCCGTATCTCGTCCGGTTCGCTGGTGCGCCAGCGCCGTGCATAGGTCCGAAACGCGTAGTCGATCATCGACTGGGGCAGGATGCCAACCTGTCCGAGACGCATCAGCATTGCGGCTGCCGACACGCCATAGAGCCGCTTCAGTCGCATGATCTCCATATAGGTCATGCCGCTGCGCGAGGGACCGGCCTCCTCGATCAGGTGATCGGTTGGTATCAGAAACGCACCGGCAAAACGGTTCATCGCCTTCTCGAGCTTGATCGCCGAGTTTCCGGTCGCCCGAATGACACGGTGCGCCAGTTCATGGGCCAGATTGAACCGCCTGCGCTCGACATTGGTGCGGCTTGAAACCACCACGACATCGGTGGAACTTCGGCCCTCGCTGCGCTGCACCTCGCAGGCCAACCCATCGAAGCGCTCGGCGAAATCGGCTTCGATGACCTTGATGCCCTTGTCCTCAAGCAGCCGCGACATGCTGGGAATTGGATCGTTTCCGAGCTTCCAATGCCTTCGCAGCTCTCGTGCCAACAGGTCCAGTTCTTCGTAGCTCTCGACGACATCCCTAACCAGATCGCCGAACGGGTCGTCTGGCGGTGCGATCTCCAGAATGTCCTCGATCGCCAGATAGTCTTCCAGCCTCTCAATTACGATGGCTTCCGCATGGGCGCGGTCCCTCGCGGAGGTGCTGGAATGCTTGCGGAATTCGACGCCGACAAGCTCTTCGACCTGACCTCCCATCAGGAAATCGAGCGACACGCCCAGAGCCTTGCTCAGACCGACCAACACCGAGGAGGACGGATTCATCTTGTCCGCCTCGTACTTGCTGATGGCCTGTGCGGTGATCCTCGGCGAGGTGCGGTCGGCAAGCCCTTGCATCGACAAACCCGCCTTCTTGCGGGCCAGTCGCAACCGTTGTCCAAACATGATCTGCTCCCGTGAAAACGTCGGTTGATATACGACATTTCTTATTGTATATATCAACACATGATTGACGAATCGTCAAGGAAAAAAGGCACTTGGAGATCAAAATGACCAAGAAAAATCAGCATGTTGTTCCCCACAAGGACGGTTGGGCCGTGAAAGGCGCAGGCAATGCAAAGGCAACGGCCATCCACTCGACGCAGCAGGACGCGATCACCCAGGCGCGGGACATCGCCCGCAATCAGGGCTCGGAAATGCTCATCCACGGAACCAACGGTCGCATCCGCGAGCGCAACACCTACGGCAAAGACCCCTACCCCCCGGAAGGCTAAGTAAATCATGAGACGTATCCTGTGCATCGATGGCGGTGGCATAAAAGGCACCCAACCCGCGGCCTTTTTGGCGGGTTTGGAAGAAGACCTTGATGAACCGATTGGCCGCTACTTCGACCTGATCGCGGGAACGTCAACCGGGGGCATTCTCGCGATCGGCCTCGCCCTCGGAATCCCGGCCAAAACCCTCCTCGAACTCTACGAAAATCGCGGGCCGACGATCTTCGGGCAAGCGGGGGACAAGAGCTGGCTCGGACAAAAGGCCCGGGACGCGCGTGCCGCCCTGCGTCACCTGGTCAAGCCCAAGCACGAAGCATCCACGCTTCGGGGCGAGCTCCGCGCCGTCCTCGGTGACAAGCTCATCGGCGAAGCGGAGACCCGGTTGCTCATCCCGGCCTGGGATGCCGATCAGCGCAGCGTCTACATCTACAAGACGTCACATCATCCGCGGCTCACCAAGGATTACCGGAAGCCGGCCCTCGACGCCGCGATGGCGACGTCAGCCGCTCCGACCTATTTCGCGCGGCATAAGACGGTGGACGATGTCGGGCTTCTCGATGGCGGCACTTGGTGCAACAATCCGGTGGGCGTCGCGACCGTCGAAGCAATATCGATGCTTGGCTGGTCTCCGCAGGACCTACACATATTGAGCCTCGGCTGTGTCGACGAGGTCTACATGCTGCCTGAATCCCCCGGCAAGGCCGGTCTCGGGTTGAAGGCCCTCAGTCTTTTCATGGACGGGCAATCCCGTGGAGCGCTCGGCATTGCCCGTAATCTGACAGGCGATCCGCACGACCGGACGGCTGTTCACCGGTATTCGCCGAGCGTGCCTCTGGGTTTCTTTTCCCTCGACGACACCACCAAGATCCAGAGGCTCAAGGGGCTTGGCGCCTCGAGTGCACGGCACGCAAGCCCCACCCTGACCCCCATCTTCTTCCATCAACCTGCCGAGCCGTTCGTGCCCGTGCATCAACTCGAACGGAACGCGGCATGAACCAGATCTTCTCTCACCCCCTCACCGAAACTGCCATTCAGCGGCGGGCGCAGGTCTTCACGATCCTCGAAGAAATTTGCCAGGAGCTGGAATGGACGCAGACCCAGTTTGAGAAGGCCCGCACCAGCTACGAGGCGGTCGCGGACTGGTTGTCCGGATCGAGCGACCCAATGCTTGTTTCCCTCAATGTCTACTTGCACGGCTCCGGCGCACTCGGCACCTCTATCAAACCAATCGGACGCGACGAGTTCGATGTCGACCTGATCAGCTTCATCCTCGGCCTTGGCCCGGAAATCGCACCGGCACGCCTGAAGGCTGCGATCGGTAAGCGCCTGCGCGAACATTCCTACTACGCGTCGATCCTGGAGGAAAAGAAGCGCTGCTGGCGCCTGAACTACGCCGGTGACTTTCACCTCGACATCTCCCCGACCATTGCCAACCCGAACTGCATGAACGGCGGTGAGCTGGTGCCCGATCGCAAGCTGCGGGATTGGCACGCGACGAATCCTCGGGCCTATCGGACCCTCTTCGACGAAAGGGCGGCCCTGGTCCCGCAGATGACGCAGTCGATCATCGCGGCACAGCGCGATGCGGCGGCAACCGAGCCTTTCCCGGTACGTCAGTCCGTCAAGGGCATTCTGCGGCGGACCGTGCAGCTCCTGAAGCGTCACCGGGATCTGGAATTCCTGCATGTTCAGGAAGAGATCGCACCGATCTCGATCATCATCACGACCTTGGCCATGCGATCCTATGAGATGTGCGTCAGGCGCCACGTTTTCGCCGACGAACTCCAGGTGTTGATCGACACGATCCGCCTGATGCCGGTCTTCATCGAGCGGCCTCTGGTCAATGGCCGCCAGATCTACGCGGTCTGGAACGAGACCACCAACGGCGAGAATTTTGCCGAGCGATGGAATGAAGAACCCGCGCGGGTCGAGGCCTTCTATAAATGGCATAGCAAGGCGCTTGCGGATTTTGAGTCCCTTCGTGACCTCGTCGGCCTAGACGCGATTGTCGGCTCCATGAAGGACAGCCTGGGTGACAAACTTGTTGCCCGGACCATGAACCGGCGGATGGATGCGCTGAATGAGGGGCGGAAGACGGGGGCACTTGTGCTTGGTGCGGGTGTTGGCCTGACCACCCAAAAATCGGCCGCTTCGACGCCCGTTCCCAAGAATGAGTTTTTCGGGGACTAGGCGCGATGGCGGGATCGACCACGAGAAACCGACTGTCACTGCCGCAGCAGTACCTGTTCCTTCAGAGGCCGAAGACGATCTCCGGCGAAGGTGTGCTCGGGCCCGGCCGTTTGGAGTGGCGATTTCGGGCGCAACCGACGCCGCTTTCCCGGTCATATCAAGTCACGCTTGTCCTGGAGAAGGACGGGACGCCGGATGTTCGGGTCGTAGATCCTGACTTGAGGTTGCTCGCCGGTGGACGCGACCTGCCGCATATCTACCATGACCCGGATCGGCTCTGTCTCTATCTGCCCGGGACCGGACAATGGGACGCCAGCAAGCGTCTGGACCTCACCATCATCCCCTGGACCCACCTCTGGCTGATCTATTTCGAGGAATGGCTCGTGTCGGACGACTGGAAAGGCGGAGGAAAACACCCTGGAGAAGATGACCCAGACGAGGGCAACCGCGCGTTGCGCCGCAGCTTGCGCCGTATGCGTTGAGTTTCATATGATCATTGTTTTCGGGTCGGTTCGGAGATGCCCTGGATAGGGGTCGCTAGAGTTGGTAGAGACGGGAGATCAGGCCGAGGCCAGTTTCTCGATCGATGGGGACACCGAAGGCGTTCGGGTCGAAGTCTGCCAGCCCGTTTACCCGCTCCACGTAGGCCCTGAGGTCAGCTTTCAGTGGCTCGGTGACCTCGATGGGCTGATCGGTCGGGAGAAGTTGAAGCAACCTAAACACATCGTTCCGGTGCTTCCGGATATCGCTTCCCTTGGCATTCGCGTCCCCATCATCCTTTCGCTGAGACAGGTCGACGAATGCTCTGGCCTTGAACGGGATGAGCAGGCGCTCATCGAGAACAAGAATGTCGTCAATGGCGCGACGGCTCTCGAGGAGTGCCTCATAGTAGTCCGTGTCCAGCAGGATCGCGGAAAGGCTCAGGGTTTCGTCCGAAACCTCTACCACCGTCAACCCCGCGTCCTCCGGAATTTCCAGCGCCTCTGGTTTGCGCGCAAAGAGCTCGAGCATCGCTGGATACGATGGGTCGGTCGGCGTGTGGAACCTGTAGAACTCCCGGCGGCCATTGCTGCGTTCGCGCGCCTGGTAACCTCCGCTATCCAGGAAGGCCTTCAGGGACTGTGCGAAGGACGGATCCACCACCTCTACGCAGAGAACCATGTCGATGTCGTTGGTCTGGCGGAAATCGATGCCGACCTCCTCGAAAATCATCGAACATGCGGTGCCGCCGATAACCGCATAATGGTCGGCATGCTCCGCGAAATGCTCTCGAAACTTGTCCAGACCGACTACCACGCGAACTCCTCCAACAATTGTTCCGCAGCGGCTTCCAGCCGCTCGTCTGGGTTATCGCGGAACTGCAGGTAGAGCGACAGCACATCGACGTCACGCGCACCCGACACGATATCGGGGTCGTACCACCAAACGTCGATCGCGAAGTTTGGCTCCTCTTCCTGTTCGACCTCTTTCCCAAACTCGCCACTTTGAATCCGTTTCCAGTCCTTTGGCCCGGCAGCAAAACGCATGATGCGGGGCCTTGACATAGTAGAGCGCTCCGACAGCGCACTTTCGCCGCCAGTAGGCAAATACTCAGGCAAAGGACTGCCGTAGAAGCCCTTCGGCAGGGAGGGTGCCCGAAACCAATGTTCGGCTTTGACCGGTGAGCGCAGTCTTGAAGCTGCGGCTTCGAACAATTCTCGAGGAGCTTGGGCGAACTGGATATGCTTGCTGCGCCCTCGCGTTTCCACATGCGCTAGCTCGCTTGCCTCCAGCTCTTCGAAGGCGCGCCCGATCGACATAGCCGAGTATCGCAAGATTTCCGCGAGATCGCTCGGTCGCGCGTTCTCCACGTCCCTGAGGTTCAGGTGTCGCAAGAAGAGCGCTTGTGATGCCGGCGAAAGCTGGTTCTCCGCAAAATCACGTCTTCGCCGAAAATGCTCCCGGAGGTCCATGGCAAGCTGCGGGATGAACAGTTGATTGCCCGGGACAATAAAGGCTACGGACTCCTCGATGAGCCGGCTGCGTTGATAGGCGGATAGGTGGTCCAGGACCAATACGAGGATTCCCTCAAAGTGGCGTTGGATAGCTCCAAGCTGTTTGGAAAGGCCTGTAGGATTCTTGGCGTCCTCAGACTTCGGGACGACGAGCAAGATTGCATGACCGAAGAGTTCTGTTTGTCGGTAGTCGAATCCATTTGCAAGGAAGAGCGGCAGCCCCTTCTCGCTCTCCCAAGTCTTCAAACTTGCGGACACATGTAAAGCCGCGCGCAGGTGCGACTGCGCAGCCTTTAGGAGGTCCTGAGAGGATTTCGCATCCATATCTAACATGACGTCGAAACACTAACACTGATAGTGTTAGTTTTCAAGTTTGATGTTAGCGTTACGTGTAGGGACCACTACGCTCCACTCCCTACGAAGCGTTCAACCAGTGCGGCACTGTCCCTTTAACCTGTCGACTTTGCCCAACAAGCCGTTTCTTTCCTGATTGCTCAGCTGGCGAGTGGTCTTATCCCAAACCCTCGTGTCTCTGTCCGTAGCGCCCAAACATCGTAGAGGATTTGAAGGTTCAGCCAGTATTCTGCGCTCTGGCCGGTAAGTTCGGACAAGCGCAACGCCATCTCAGTTGAGACCGCCCGCCTCCTCGTGATCAACTCGTTGATAGATCTGCGCGATACGCCCAACCGATCTGCCAACTGCTGCTGGGTCAGCCCATGCTCGATCAATATGTCTTCCCTGATGAAATCACCTGGCGCCGGAGGTGGCCCGCCAAGATCCACAGCAGTTTCAATGGTTCGTGTCGTCATCCTTGATGAGCTCAATTTCCCAGGTGCTTTCATCGATAACTGTCAGTTCAAGCGTAAGCGGAACGGGCCAGTCCCAAGTGACTTTGAGCCCTAGCTTGTATTGCTGACGCTTGACGTCTTGCACCACCAAATGCGTTCTGCCGCGAAGGTCGGAAAGGCTTGTAGCGGCGAGAGCTTGCATCACGCGCATGCGGATGGCGGCGACGTCTTCTTTCTGCGACGGATCCACCAAAGACTGCGCTTCGTCGTCGCTCAATCCGAGGGCCCGTTGCACATTTGGGCCAAGTTTGAGTTTCATGTTCGGACGGTCCTTTTGAGCAAAATACCGAGATCTTTCTGAGAGAAGTGAGATCATCGGCTTGCTCAATGTCAGCAGCAGCGGTGTCGAACACCGCACGGCCAAGAAACCGCATCCTAAACTTGAAAACTCCGCTTCTGCTTCGCCGCTCAACACGAGGCCGCGAACGTCGAAGACTTTTGAGGATAGAAATTCGCTTCTTGAGGTCCCGGACGCGTGACGCGTCGTCCACAGTTCCGTGCCCGGACACTCTGTTTCCAGTGGCGACCGCACAGGAACGAAGCGCTGAGTGTGAAAGCGCACGTAATAGGGTCAGGCGCCGTACTAATTTGAAGGACGTCCAAATCTGGTCCAGATCGTAGTCTGTGCTTCCACGTCCGAGAGCAATCGAGCCTTGTTCGTAGTGCCGATTGTGACGTCGCTTGGCGAGCGTCACGTGAGCGGCCTCATGTATGGCCACGTTACGGGTGAATGAAGCTTTGAACCTTTTTGGGTTCGCAGGGACAACATCCAAATGATAGGCCGAAGCACTAGGGCGGACTGTAATGCACCGAGCAAGATCCTTGGCAGAGACTGCCTTCGGCGTTCGACGAGGAAATTCATTGCTCGACAAGAATAAGGACTGGTGTTCCAGTTCACGCAGCCGCGACGCGAGCTTTAAGAGCTTAACGGATGCGCTTCTGGGAAGCACAGAACCGTATTGCGTAGCGTCCACACCGAATGTGAAACGCTTCAGGCTCCTCTCTATATGGTCATATTTGGCTGCCACTCTGCTCATGAGTAACCATGTAACGCGCTGCGTTACAAATGTCAATGACTAGGTAATAAGCGTAAGTCTGGAGCGCCGGCTTGGCTTGGATGCTAACCAAAAAGAGCTTCTCGCGATCTTTGGGCGCGGGAGCGGCGTTAGCGCACGGAGATCGCCCGGCAGACCGGTAACGATAATGGGACCCACTATCAACTTTTGGGTTGGTTACGGCTCACACGCAGGAGCAACGGGACCGCGTGGTCTGTCCGAATTAAAAATGCGGATTGGGATATCGTGCGTTTCCCATTTGGAGGGATAGAGTATCTTTGGACGCGTCACGTCACATAGTGCCTCGGCAAGATCCGTGCCGGTATTTTCGCATTGTTCCCCTGTTGATCGGGTCCCCGATAGTTCAAGCTCCATCAATTTTGGCTCTAATATTGGTGAAGTCGTTGCCAATATTCGCAGCAGTATGCGACCTGGAGCGCTCGGAGTAAATTCTCCGGCTAACATCGCACCCGAACCGGGCATGAGTTGCGTTGCAGGCAAATTATTCTGAGGGTCGGCAAGCCAGATCCAGGCATTGGAGGGTGAGGAAGGACCATTCAGCGCGTATGCGTAAATGTTGACCGTATCCAGCACGGAGCGGTTAACGACGCAGATACCATAGCTCTTGCCGACGCTCACCGCGATCTCTGACCCGACCGTGCCAGGGATGCGTCCGACGTTTGCCACATTAGTCATTTGTACGCGCACCTCGAGCGTCAGATCTGGGGAATCGTTAACACGCCGGACAAATCCATTATACTGGGTCAGCTTGTCCATATAGTCGGCTAGCACTGCAGGCTCTAGGTTCCCGTCCGAAGTCGGGTTCTTGTAAGCAGTTCCATCAGGTGCAAGGATTGCGAGTCCCGCTTGATCTTCGAGAAATCGTACGTCGGCTAGTGCCTCATGATCGACCATCATGATATAGTTTCTTTGCGCTGCGATCTGCGTAAACAAATCCCGCAAAGCCTCATCGGCCCAGACGCGCAATTGGTCGTCGCCATAACTGCGATTGCGCAAAACAAAATAGGCAGTGTCAGGTAGGCTGTGGTCTTCAGCCTGCAGGATCGCGAAGTCCTGCGAGAGTTGTTCGACCCGCGCCATTATTCCCTCTCCAGGGAGCGCTTGGGCCGCTAGCAACGCGGTCGGATATCCCTCGAATACAGTTCCTCTATCAAAACCCATCATAGCACCAGCGCGGATCAAGAAACCGGTTGCGCTGCTTTCACCACTCAAGATCGCATGAGGCGCTTCGAAATTTTCTCCGAAGACCGGACCGTCACGCGGTCCTTCGGAAGTGGTTTGCTGGTGGCTCCCATACTTGGCTAGTCTACCGTCTACTTTGGCCAACGCTTCGCGGTAGGACTGCACTGGGCCAGATAGAACTTCGATGAATTCGCGCGTGAAATTGCCGTAAGTGGACTCGGGGGACTGACCAGACTCGTAGGCCCATCCTTGTGCATCGGACGCAGCGATAAATACTGGCTGCGGGCCTGTCCTCGAAACCAGCGGTTCCCACGATCTGCTATTCGGCTCTATCGTATCTGTATTGGTTGGCGGTGCTCGCTTTTCGGTCATGCTCGACCGGAGCCCAGTGCCTGAATTGCAGGCGTCTAGTATGACAACGGTGTTGACGCCTCTTTCGGCTAAAGCGCTGATCTTAGCACCAAGCACATCGTCTGTTATGTCTCCGATGCTGTTACTTGATCGCCCATCAAACGGAATGATTGTCTCGTCCACGCCGTCGGCTTCATCATCGTTTAAATCTGGCTGCCATGATCCGTGACCCGAGAAATAGAAGATTGCGGTGTCGCCTGGTCTTGATGCTCCAAGGTGCGCCTCAATTGCATCCAGAATTGCTTCACCAGTAGCGTGCTGGTCGGTCAAAGTGCTTATGTTTGCTGGAAGCGCTCCAAAGCGAGAAACAAGGAGCCCTTCCATTGCCCTCACATCGTTGATCGGACCATCTAATTTCGCAATTCCGCTGTCTGCGGGATAGTCGCCAACGCCGATCAGTAGCGCTCTGAGCTCTCCAGCTTGAGCACAGAGCGGCAGCAGGCAAGCAAAAAGAATTACCCGATAGATCATTTCGCTGTTCTTGAAAGGACAAATGCAGAATTGAAACCATAGCCCGGTACGTGCGAACTAGGGGTCTGGACAAATGACAAGTCTTCGCTGCTTGGGCCAATACTACCGCCGCGCAATAGGGCAAGTGCGCTACCTTGGCTGGGCAGTTCCTCGGTTTGTAGTGCAACATGCAATAGTGGGACCTCAATAGTCGGAAATTCGATGAACTCCTGCGCTGTAATCACGCCATCCGCAGGGTTTCGATCAGCGTGACCATGGGTTAACCCGGTCGACAGTAGCGCGTGAGACAATAGTCCATGACCGTATTTGGTTACCTCTAGCGCTAGATCCTCCTCGGCGGCGGCAGCCAGAAAGAACAGACCTTTCTCATAAACTAGCTGCGCGAATGAGTTGATGTTGAATGGACCTACGCGACGATTTTCCGGATCAGTTAGCGCGGCTTGAGAATGGCAAGCATCAATGACAAGCATCAAATCGCTCGCAGAGACATCTCGAAATAGAGTTTGAAGTTGACCATCGCCAATAACTGACCTTTGAGCGTCGTTATGGTCGTACAGCAATATCTCATAACCGCCTTCGTGTACCTCGCCATGGGCAGCGATGAAGAGGAAAACGGCGTCATCGGCGGTTGTTGGAGCTACATCAGGAAACATAGCTTGTTCCTCGGGAGTGACGTTTTTGCCGGATAGAATGCGGAACAGCGCATCAATTCTGTCCCAGTGCGCGTCAACATTGGCTAGAAGGACCGGCACATGGTTGGCGTATCGGCCCGAAGACGTTACCCTCTCGGAGAGAACATTGACGAAAAGCTGCGCATCATCCTGCGCGTAAAGAAGATCGAGATTGTCATCAATGTAGTCCTCAATCCCAATTCCGATGACATAAGCAGTACCAACGTTCTGTCGCTCCTCTGCCGTTTGGAGAACGATACGATGAGGATTACCTGCCGTGCCCTCGGATGATAAGCAATAAACCGAGAGTTCGGTCCGCCCTAGCCCAAGACTGATTACCGCCTGAAGTTCATGTTGTTGCGCTGATAAGGATGGTGCCGGAAAGCTGTGCACAGTCTGTCTATTGCGCTGCAGGCGGCATTCGCCCACCCCGGCACCTTGATCTTCCACAAGTACTTTTACTGTTATGGTTTGGCGGGCCGAGTTAGAAAGCGCTTCGCTTGCCGAAACCGTATTCATTGGTTCACCTATCCTCAGCATTTCATACTCAATGCCAGAAGGCTGCCTAACCTTCCCACCGCTGCCTCCCAGATTTGCTGAAAACTCAAGGGTTGGATCGGGACTAATGATCGTCACGCGCGGCGGAAATGCTACTCGATTTGGTAGGGAACCGACTTCTGGTAGCGGTTCGTCACGTAATACCTTGC
This sequence comes from uncultured Paracoccaceae bacterium, assembly GCA_947493335.1. GTDB lineage: Bacteria > Pseudomonadota > Alphaproteobacteria > Rhodobacterales > Rhodobacteraceae > CANMYO01. Next base: position 86,828 of record CANLQO010000005.1, read on the forward strand.
CGAGAAGCCCGGAGGTGAGTCCGGTGGACAACACATCCCCTGTGGAGAAGACGTGCCGTGCATCATCCGGATTGGCAATGACCACATCCTGCCAGCTTTGTTGTGGTGCATCGAACAACTCATCCCCCAGAAATACCCACCCCTCGGGACCGCTGGTGAGCCGCCACGTTTCTCGACCTGTGCTTGTGTCGACTAGAGCCAATTGTCCATTCGGCCCACCCAGAAATACAAATGCGTTGTCGTGCGACACTGATGCTGAGAGAATAGGAAATGATGTGGTGATCGCGAAAAGATCGTAGAATAGACCGTTATCATCAAAGAACGCTACAATCACCCGCTCTGTAGAATCCGTAATGATAGCTAACCCGTCGGCAGCATGGCATTTTGGGACACTCAAATAGGAACTTCCATGCGGCACCGATGATATTAGCGCTCCGGCCTGATCAAGGATACGGATTTGATCGTCCAAGACGGTCAATACCCGACCAATGGGTAGGGACAAAAGACAAGCCTGAGCTTGCATGCCGCGACCGTCAATTGGGGCAAATTTGTTATCCAAAAAGCGAACTGACGTCGGTTCCGGGTTGGTGCGAACCCGAGTCAGTATCATCGACTCTTTCGTCGCCGTATTGATGGCAATGTCTTTGTGAAAAGCCACATCTTCACCGTTTTGTATCGGTACGATGGTTGGAGTGACCTCACCCGGCGCCCACGTCACGACCGCGTCACGAATAGTCGCGATCCAACCGCCACCGGGGCGCGGGCGTAGAGGAGTATCCAGATGCTGATTGTCTTCCCAGTCATGCTGACCTTGGATTGTCGCCGTGGTTGCGTCAATTAGGGCGACATTGTCACCCTCGGTCACTGTGCGCAGAAAATAAGTGCCGGGCTCGAATTGTAGCTCGCTAATTGGCGGAAAATCGACAACACCGACCCTTATGGTCGTACTAAAACCAGACGTGCCCGTTGTGCCAAAGTTCGGGGCTGGTGGAACCGGTCGCACTCCATTCGGATCAACTTCGCGCCTAACATTGGCCCAGACGTCAAATATATCGACGCCCCCATCAGAATTCCCAAGAGCAAGGAACCGGCCATCCTCGCTTGTTGCAATGGCGGTGATACCGCCGGCTACCTGGCCCAACTCTGGCAAGTATTCTAGCGGTGCATTGTCATGCTCGCCGCGCGTGGTCCAGCGCCTGATTGTGCCGTCACGCTGCCCAACATAGATAATACCTTGATGCATCATCAGTTTAGTGACCCGCGCAGTGCTGCCCTGAACCTTCACGATGTCCTGATAACCGTCACCCTGATAAACTGTCACCAGATTGACCGCATTTCCAAGAAATGACCCGTTCCAACGCGAAGATACGACCATCGCGGAGTGGGGAGCGACGGCCATGTGGTCGTCGGCAATATCTGTAAACTGCCGCGCAGTTTGATTTCCGGAATCTAGGTCATAAGCAACGAACCCGTCCCTATGTAGCACAAAGATCGAGCGACGCTCGGAGGAGAAACCTAACTCGATCGGCTTGCCGATGTCGGTCTCGTCTATCGCAATTAGCCTGATTGTTTTGCCGTCGCGTAGATCGAGAAACCGAAGGCCAGCGTCATCGATATACACTATTGTAGTGGCATCGACGAAAGCAGCACCGCTTGCGGCTGTTGATAGTGTGACATATTCCTCCTGCGCCCACGTGTCGATTATCCGCAGCCCGGGACCATTGTGGGCAAGAAATCGACCATCTGGCGAATAAGTGGCGAAGCTACGCCCAGAAAAGCCCGGACCTCCAAGAATCTCCCAAATCTTTTCCCCACTGACGAGATCCATTTCGAATACGCGATTGCCGGTAACAACTGCCGCCGCAGCTGGCCGGTTCGCAGTGACCGCAATAGCAGAAACTCCTAAGTCGTCTTCGATGCGGTATTCAGTAACCGGGCTGCCATCAGTGGCCCGCCAAATCTTAAGGATGCCAGCGTTGTCGCCCGTCATCACCAGATCGTCTGATGCTGCCATGGCGCTGATCTCGGCATCGTGGGGCACATCCACGTGGAACATGCTGTCGACCATCTGCGCCGTCTTGCCCATGCCGGCTGAAATGGCCGCGCAGATGAGTGTGGCGAAGAGTATAGCCTTTTGTCGAACACTCATTGTAATCACCAAATCTCGTTGAAAGCGATGGTCCAGACGCGCCAGCGGCGTGCCCCATTGCTACGATCGTGGGCGACAGTTACGAATCGATCGTCGCCACAATCAAAACCGATGGCACCGTGGTCACCAAGAGATTGGCGCGCCACCTCAGACCAAATACCATCATCGAGTCGTGCGATCACTAGATGCCCACCTATTAGCGCACCCACATGAACGCCACTGGAACAAATCCGGTGCCGTGCGCCGTAGGCGTGCCTCGGCAAGTCGGCTGCCAAAGTAAAACGGTTGGCGGGCGGAACGTTCAGATCGGTCAGATAATCCAGTGTCCCCGGGAGTAATCCACCGTCATCACCCTTGTTGACACCCGGCCCACCGACGAGAAATCCTCCCTCGACAGCTTGCAAAGTAGCGCCATAGTTTGTCGCCTCGGCATGTGTAGGCGCCTCAATCTGTGCTAAAGGCGTCAGCGTTTCGTTTGATATGGTATGTACCACTATCTCGCCGCCACAACAGCTCTCCACCAGTCCGGCACTTAGAAAGAGTTCACCGGATACCAAGACTGACACCGGTTCGCCCGGAGGGTGAGCCACGCTGTCGAGATGCCGGGCCGTGCCGGTCACAGAGTCGACCTCGAAGAGATGGGCTGCTCCGTCTTCACCAACTGCAAGCAGGCCGTCTTCTGCTGAGACAGAGTGACCGAAACTGGCGTAGCTAGAGGGTTGCGGGGAACGTATCTGGTTCTGCAGCTCCAATTTCTCATCGATAAGACGAATAATGGCAACGATGCCCGCCTTTTCTACGGTCACATCTTGTGACCACTGGGCAGAGCCGGGACGCTGAATCACGATTTCGGCGTTAACTGCAGAACCCGGGGTGTTAGCATGCACAAGGCCTATGGCGATGCTGTCCTCTGACAACGTTTTGATATCGTAGGGACGCCCAGCGGGCATTTCCAGCACAGCAACTTCGCTCAAATCTTTGGAGTCAAGCGCGTAAATGGTTGTGGGAAGCGGCGGGTCGTTGAAGGGATCACCTGGTTCGACGTAAACGATGTGTTTGCCCATCAACTTAACCATGGGCCAGCCCCACTCATTGTGACGTGGGTCGATAATCCGGCTGATTTCGGCGGCGGCGGTGCAACTCGTGAGCATTGTCAAAATCGCCGCAGTAAAATACCTTATGCTGTTCATTCAAGATGCCTCCACAATACTGGAATCTCGGTGACGGTTGATGAATTGGAAGGTGCCCCAGATGCTGTTTCACCTGTCCCTGTAAACGGCGTTTATAAATGCGACATCGGCTGGACTGAGAGTGCAGCGCTGCCCGACTTGGCGGCAGCCTGGAGGCAGTGCTGCCTTGCAACTGTTGAAATTAGCCCTTCCGGCCTCAGTTAGCTCGAACCACGGTACCTGATCGGCAGCGGCTTGACGGTTGCTATAATGCATGACCGAACACAAGTCGTATGTGGTGCGGCTGCCCACCGCGCCGATCGTTTGGTAGTTCGGGCTACTTTCGGCAAAGGGTCGCGTCGCGATGAACTGTTCTCTGTCAAAACGCGAATGCTCATGCATGATTCCGAGTGCATGACCAATCTCATGGATCACTGCGCCTTGGCTGCACGCCGGATTTATTTCAATCTGTCCGCCTCTGCTGCTGTAGTAACCTAGCCAGGCTTGGCAAACCCAGCCATCGCCTGCAGCATCCTCGAAGACAAGCACATTTCGCTCACCTGCAGATGCAGGCACCAATTCGATTATCGTCATGGTGTTCCAAAGGTTGATAGCCGTTTGGATTTTACCTTTGAGCTCATCATCTGTGATGCTGGCTGCAACAACGTATGGAATCCTTTTGCTAGGCCACAATTGAGTGCTTTTTTGTGTTGCGGCTTTGAAATCGGGAGTGTTCTCCAGTAGCCGCATTGCGTCGTCCAAAAGACTCCCAGTGTCCCCGTCTGTGAAACCACTGCGGTCCACTTCTCCTAGAAGCGTCAGTAGGTTTGCGAGGTTCTGTTCTTGAATTTCGGCGTGTGTTCCCAGAACCATGTCGCCGCCAACAACTGCGTTCTGACCTACCTTGGCATAATTTATCAACTGCCACCCATCGAAGAGATTTACCAAAACGCGATAGGTATCGTCTTCAGGCGAAACCGCCTCATTCCCAAATTCTGGCTCTGTTGCCTCCTGGGCCGCCACTAGGTAAGGGGCGAACAAGAGCAACAGATAGACAAAAATGCGCATTACAATACTCCTATGTTGGAATTTCAATCAGCTCCTGGATCGGATATGCCACAACGGCTCGTATTTGAGCTTCCTCTATCTTCCACCAAAATCTGCAATTCGGTCGTCGTCCAGTCGTCTACTCTGATTTCGCTATAGACTTGGCGCTCGCCATTGCCGTAAGAAATCGCCTGTCCAAGCAGCACCTCTAGTGGCAGCATCCCCTCGGAGCGACTGATACCTGGACTCTCCAGTACCCTGAAATTTACGTCCCGATTGGTTGTTGCGATCAGCTTATATGTGACGGTTCCAGCTGGGCCTTCGGTAAAGAGCGCCTCCGTGTCGCGCGCGCCAGCAATCAGCGTAGCAGCAGGGACCATTTCCACCGTCGAATTGCCACCCAATGCATTGCAGATGGACCCATCCTGACCTAGGCGAAGTAGGGTCACATACAGTCGAACACCCGAATTGTTCTGTATGCGGAACCCAATCAGATCATCTGCTTGCAGCCGCGGAACCTCACCCGCCGGCAATGGTTGCGCCGCGCCGGGTTGCACGAAGCCATCGAACAAGAGTTTCTCAAACTTCAAGGCTTGCAAAGTGACGGTGCCGTTTAGTGGCGACACGCCATTATAGATTGAAAGCAAGTTCTGCTGTTTCGCCCAACGATCGATCAGATCGACCATTTTCGCTGCTATAACCACGGAGGTTTCGCCTTCAATCTTAATCCCAAAAATTGGTTGAGTCTCAGTGGGGAGAGTTAAGAAGTGACCAGATTTGCAGAGGTCAGTTGTGGATGGGTTGGGACAGTCGACCTCAATCCGCAAATCCGCTGGCTCACCCTCGTCCACTAGAATGGCCAGCCGGTTCTCTGCCAGTAGTTCGGCCATCTCTTTCCAAAGCTCACTCTCTGGAGAGAGTGCGACACGATATGGTGATAGTGCGGAGTTAAAGCTAAGAACCGCTGCCCTCGCATCGGTGGTTATTCGATTAAGCGGCACGTTCAGAAGCTGAGCAACTGCGTCATCGCCCGATACTTCGATGACAGAAGCCAGCGCAAGTCGGCCCTGCTCGCCTTCGAGTTCGCGCTGGTCGCTATCATAGATGGACAGAAGTGAGCCGGAGCGAATACCATGAATTTGTCCCGCTGCGACTGTCAGATTGGACCCGTCAACCTCCAGCACCCGGATATGGGGTGTCACTCGGTTGGTGGTTTGCCCCAAGACAATTCGGTCAACATCGCCTTCTGCGTTTGCATGCTGGTGTGTCTGTCCGGCTAGTAGTAGATTAATTGCGCGCCAAGCGGCGTCGTATGTTAAGTCGGAATTCTGACGAAGAACCTGCACCAAATAGTAGGTGAATAGCCCATAGACTTTTCCTTCGGTCTCACCAGGAATTACATCTTCAACTGCCTCCTCGTGAGGCAGGGCGGCAGACAGGACTGAATACTTCGTATCATAAGTCAGTAATCCATCATCTAGGTTTGAAGCAGTCGGCGTGGTTGATGTGCCAGCGGCACCATCATCTTCTGAGCTGGGCAGACTTCGGGATCGGCGCAAGCCGCTGCCCCGGCTAATGTTGCCTGAATAGCAACTATCGACAATGACGGTGACATTCCCCAGCGTTGAGGTCAGCTCTGTTAGATCTCGTAACAGAGAAGCGATTTCGTCATCGACAAGAAAGCTACCGCCTGGAAGTACGCTGTCATACGCAACTAGGGCTTCATCCAGTCGATCGCCTTCGTCGTTTTCAAGGTCACGAAGCTGTATTCCATGGCCTGAGAAATAGAAAACGAAACTGCCATCGGGATGTTGGCGTGCGTTGTCTATCAGATGACTGCGAAATGCCGCCTTAATCGCTTCAACCGTCGCCGCACTATCCTGCAAAATAAGAACATGGGAGTCATCGTCGACAAAACCGAATGTCTCGATCAGCATGTTCCGGACCAAGACAACATCATTTTTTGGCCCGGAAAGGGGCTCAAACTCGGACGTCTCTGGATACTCAGAAATACCTACCAAGAGCGCGAATTTTTCCGGTGCGTTGCTTGCCGCCGGAGCCATTGTGGGGGCGATACAGAGTGTTGCCACCGCCAAACAGTAGGCTCCTAAGATGCATACCCCAAGAGTTACTTTTCGTTGCGCCCAACAGTTCAGTATTTTCAAGGAACGATCAAAACAAACCGCAACAGAAAGGTACAAATGTAACTTGAAAAATTTCCCAAAACTAAACCTAATCTTTGTGACCCTCTTATAATTCTAGATAAACTATTGATCTTTTGGACAATACAGCGGACGTCACTGAACCCAATGAACTCAGTTAGCAGGTATGATAGTGATGCCCTTCATTGGATTGAAAAATCAACGGCGTGCAAAATCGCCGATTCCACCGACCGAAGAGCTTCGGAACTTAAGGTCATCATAGCTTGAACGGCCCGGAAATTCCAGTTCTGGATCATCTGGAATGAAGCAATGGGAAAATTTCGTCATGTGGAATGCCTGTAGGATCTAGAGGTGGCCTTGCATGTGTGGTCGACAAGGTCTTAAGTCAGCTATCAAACGAAGTAACGATAACTAGGAATTATGCGGACATCTGGCGGCTTTTGGAGTGTGCTATTTAGCTTTTGGGCGGCATTGCTGTTTTGCATTGCTTACGCTGCTGTTGGCTACTGTTTGCTCGGCGCCAGGTATGATCAAGGTACGGCGAGTTCGACCATGCAGGTGTTCGTCTACCAGTATGGAGGACTTGTTGCAGGAACAGCCTGCGTAGCGCTTTTCTTGATGTCGATCTTGGTATTGAGAACTGTGCCGGAGCTCATTGAGCAGGCCTTACCTGACGAGGTTTCTGAACAAGTCGACTACCGATTTTGGAAGGGTCGGCTTCTAAGCGGCCGGCTTGGGCTGGCTCAGTTTGGTACATACTTTGTCGGCGGATTCGGGATCTACTCTCTGCTTGAATTTCCAGGTGAACCTGTTGTTCATTTGTTTTTTGCTGTCTTCACGGCTCTTCAGTACTCATGTGGTGGCTTCATCGGTCGAAAACTGTGGTGTGTTGGTCACCTTCTTCGATCCATCGAACACGTGGATCCGAAGAGCGATCTTCTCGATACCGAGGCCTTTCCACGTTTGATCTACCTGGTGAATATCTTCACATTCCTGACGCTCGTTATGACCGTCATACACACCTACTTTCACGCTAGGATGGGTTACGTGTTGAGCAGCGAATTCGCCGTCTTGCTGGCGCCACTCGTCTATTTGCCAATGGTGCTCGCACTGCCTGTGGTAGTGTTGTTCAATTTCTATCCCAGGATGGTCGTGAACCGGCTGTACTTGAAATCGATCCGACAGCGTAAGCAATGGTTGGCCGACCAGATGGCGGAGTCTGATGAGTCAGAGTTCGCTAAACACAAGCACTCGATAGACTACGAGAAGTACTTGAATGAGGAATTTCGTTATCGTCAAAGGGTTGCCCTGAGTGAACTACCAGTAGCCCTTACGATCACTGTAGCCTTGGTTGTCACGATCGCACGCGTTCTGGCTAGTTGAGGACCAGGACGGCCGGGCAAATCACAAGCGGAGCTGAGAACAGGATCAAACGACGTTCTGACCAGCGGTATTTTGATTTGAAGACCGAGTAGAGAGCGAGCAGTCCCCATCCGACGGCGGCTATCACGAACTGACGCTCGCCGTTTGAAAGGAAGGTCAAAAGCGACAACGAAACGGCATAGCAAGCGAAGACTAATCGCGAGCTCGTACCTTCCCCAAGTCGAACAGCGATGGTTGCGTCGTCACCATTGATGTCCGGTACATCGCAGGCAAGTTCACGCGCGAAGACCGCCAGTACCAGTGGTGCGAAAAGCCATGGAGAGCTGAACAGCTCGTCGCTAGAGAAATCGATGATAGCGAGAGGTACCGTGGAACTGAAAGCAATATAAACGTTTTTCAGACTTGGAAAATTCCGTTTGATGAAGCTGTAGTTCGACAGCGCGATAAACAGCAGAGACCAAAGAAATTTCGCGAGTGGCAGCGGTTGGATCGCGATCAACATAATCGATCCTACGAACAAGAAGATGTATGTTGTGGTCACCAGGTGTGAAAGCGCCGGATACTCAGATAGCGCTCGTTCGGGGTGGTTTATTCGATCCTGTTCTTGATCAAAGATATCATTGATGCAAAATCCTGCGGCTGCGATCAACAACATCGGAGCTGCTTGGAAGGCAGCAGGAAGCAGCGGCGTTTGAACGTACAAGAATCCTAGCAGAACCGCTGCAAAAAGCAGGAATGCTCGGGTCGGGCGGGCAGTTGAAAATGCTCTGTGTATGTTCGCGCCCGAACTCATAATTCCTAGTTATCCGCCCATGCCAGCGGTGCGGTGCAAACGCCTCAGCAACGTGCCGAGGCGCATGAAACTTGACCATCAGTAGGAATCGACTTTGGCTAACGTGTCGGCGGCAGACACTGCCGAGCTGAGTGAGTTGTCCGAAACCTTTGTGTAGATTTCCGTCGTGGCAATGCTAGCGTGGCCGAGCAGGCGTTGGACCAACCTTATGTCGACTCCTTCCTCAATGAGCAGAGTTGCTGCCGAGTGCCGGAACCGATGCGGGGTAAGATGGGGTTCTATTCTTAGTGATTTGGAGAGAGTTCTTAGCCTTTTCCGAAAAGCTTGGGGAGTGAGGCGATCTCCCATTGAGTTGGTGAACAGCCAGGCCTGCGAGCCGGAGATTTCACAGCGGTCTTCCCAAAAACGTCGAAAATCAGTTTGCAACCGATCGTTCGCAACATAAACCGTGCGCTCGCGGTCGCCCTTTCCTCTGACACGGATTTGCGTCGCAGCGCCGGTAACGTCGCATACGCGAAGCGAGGTTAGCTCTCCAATCCTCAGGCCGGTCACAATCAGCAATCTTGCTATTAGACCTGTGATAAGCGCAGCTGCAATCTTTTGCTGCTTGGATTGCGTGTCGGCGGGACCAAGTTGTACGATGTGCTGAGCCGATCGGAAAACGGCACCGAGAGTGGGGCGGTCGACTGGACGGGGTAGGCGTTTAGGCACTCTCATGTCTAGTCGCAGACCTTCAAAGGGTGATGGAAAGTCGGCGTCATTTTCCGCAAGCCAGCCGAAGTAAGACCTTAGCGTTACCAATCTACGCCGGATCGTCGCCGGGCTCGCTCCTTGCTCCTCTCTGAGGTCCTTCTGAAAGTCGATTATGTCAGCGGCCAAAGGGAGATCGTTCAACTTCGACTTCTGTTTGAACTTTGCGAACGCAGTTAGATCCTGTCGATAGGCTCGTAGGCTGTGTTCACTCAGCCCAAGTTGTTCGCGACAGTAGTTCTCAAAATCGTTGATCCGTATTGTGGTCATGTTCCCTCGCTTGCAGATCTGGGGCCGCCGTCTGTTGTCGACGACTTCCAACCCCTTCAAAGGTGCACAGGAGTTGAGGGAATTTGCTTTGGCAACAGTGGTATGCACTTCCGTTGTACCAAGAAAGAAGGAGCAGCATCAGCTTCCGCTCACCCAAAATACTAACGAAAGCCTTGACACATAGGGGTCGCTCGATACCATCGATGACGTATAGTGAGACGTTCTCTTGCAAAATTTGTAACTGGAAGAATTATGTCGGAAGTAAGTACCGTAAACCTAGAAATTGATGGCCATACTCTAGAGTTTTCAACGGGTGAAAGGCTCAAGGAAGGTGAATTTCAACCGACCGGTGTTGGAGAAAAGATCTCGGCAAAATTCTCAGACGTTTTTGATCCACTTCAAAAACTGATCTCTGGATTTAACGAGAAAATAGAAAAGTTGGAAAAAAAGCCATCCAACGTGGAGATTTCGATTGGGGTTACAATTTCAGCTGACGCAGGATTGATTTTTGCCTCTTCTGGCGCCGAAGGGCAAATGCAAGTCAAGCTGTCCTGGGATCTGGCCTAATCGATAGATGAAGTCCGAAGCACAACCGTACTGCTTTAGTGTCCATACCAGTAGAGATGATCCGCCCGTGGGAGCGGCAGTTGCACTGGGTGGTGGCCTTTTTGTGACTTGTGCTCATGTTGTCAATCTTGGACTTGGACGGAATAGGCTCGAAGTGGAGCGCCCTTCTGAGAACGACGAGGTATTACTGCGGCGAACTTTCCTCGGAGAGGGTTCAAACAACAGTCAAACTAGCAAAGTACGGCGTTGGGTAGTTGCGAAAGTTGAATATTGGTCAGCGCCGACTAATCAGCATGAGGGTAGTGATGATCTCTGTATACTGTCTTGTGGTGAAGCTGCTGAACCGACTAAGATCGATCTTGCACCGCCCGAGGCCGGCCAAAAAATAGAGCTTTGGGGCTATCATCGAGGCGGTAAGCAAGGCGCCCCAATAGTAGCTGAAATTTCTGGCATTCGAGACGATGGGCGATGCCACTGCCAGGGAAGCAATGACGATGGCGTCTTTCTTCAGCCAGGGGCAAGTGGTGCAGGAGTTTTTGACCAAGAGACAGGTTCACTCGTTGCCATAGTTTCTGGAAGGTACGAAAGTTCCGAGGGACGAGAAGGTTTGCTTATAGGCTCCGACGTACTCGGCCGTGCTATAAGCATCGCAAACGTAGATGATTCCGGCGATGTCGAACTCGCGGAATGCTTTGACCAATTTTTCGAGTATATTGAGCAAGAAGATAGCAAGCTATCACAGCGGTCATCAAGAACAGATGATCGCTTTAAGGTGCTTCGCGAGCCAAATTTTATCCTGTACAAAGTTGGTAGTAGCTACGCGATCGCAATTGTTGACAAGGACTCCGATGTTAAGTCTTCAGGACTTACGATTCCTCAATATGAAAATTCAATATTTGCTCCTCAGGTTAACTTATTTCCGAAATCCAATATAGAAAGAACAGGCTTCTCCGGCGGTTTTGTCCATCCCGCAATATTACCAACAGAGAACAAGCGGCTTCATATCTTTGTAGACGCCAACATATTTTTTCAGTTCTTGTATTTTCCATATAGTAGAATAACGCTTCCGCGCGATGCGCGTGACCGCAAGACAGATGTCTCAATTTCGTCCTTTTACCGAGCACTCTTGCGCCTACATGGGCAACAGAATGTTTTTCCTTGCGAGATAGCAGCATCTGATTGGAAAACCGACCCACTGTGCCGGGCCGTCTATGATCTACCTGCATTTACGCGTTTCGCTCCAACCCCAAATAATAGTCTTCACATAGGGTCGCTTCGAAATGCACTGGCTTCATACATTCTTTACTTAAGACAGCAAATTGACGGCCGTTTCTCCGTCCGATTTGATGATACCAATCTCACTATTCATGAGAATGAAGGGTATACAAACAGCGAGCGTGATATTCTTCTTGACTTGAATTGGCTTGGCATAGGGACGACAGGAAATGCGGAAAACGAAGTGACTGGTGCTAAGGAAGGGAACTTTGAGCAGAAAATATCTAGCAAGGATTCCATTGTTGTTTTCTCACAAAGTGATCAATCGCAACAGCCCATCTATGAAATTTGCAGGAAAGTCCTTTCTGACTATGGTGCGATCGTTACGTCCCCCGAGGGCTATGCCTTCAAGATAACAAAGAAGCTAATCCCATACTATTGTTGGCTTGATGCTGAAGCAGGACCAAAGATACGATACAATTTTCCGAAGGAGTTTGATAGCGACACAAAGACGACTATCGAAGCTGAAGAGCGATCGTTCGAAATCTTTTGGAAGGATCGACAGCTTCCTAGGTATCGCTTCGCTGGTGCAATCGATGACATGTTACATTTCTCACACATCAACAGAGACTTTGGGCAAACCGGCTTAACTGAGATGCAGTCTGCGCTGAGACAGGCAATCTTCAACGCTTTGAGTGATGATGGCATAATGAACGCCCAGCAGTATAGGGAAGATCTACGAAAGCAATCATTGAAGTATGCAAGGGGAAAATCTCGGCCCATACCTTTTCTCAGCCCTAGAATTTATTTTCATTCGGCGATTGTTGTTAATGAACGTGGTGAGAAGTACAGTAAATCCGAACCAACAGTAGCGACAATACGTGATGCAAGACGGGAGCGCAGCCTTCTCCCCGAGGCCGTTCTTGCGACATTGTGCTCGTCGTTTGTTCCGTCAAATCTGGACGACCGGGATCTTCGTGCCCGATCATTGGCAATCAGAGCAGTGAGATTTGGCAGAGTCGAATTCCTTAACTGGTTCTCAAAACGATGTGAAGCTAGTTGGCTACTTGCCAACACTCAAATGACTCTACCAGCACTCGGTAACTCGGATGAGGATGTGATCGAGGAAAAGAAGATTCTAAGAGGTCGTGTTCCAATTAGTGACAAGCTATTGAAAAAATTCGACTCCTGGTGTGTCAACAACATGTCTTACTGGAGGTTTCAATCTCTTTCAGAGTCCGGGTTACGCCAAGTATTCGACATCGGTGAGGTCCGGGCCGAAATTGTAGAAGAGTGCTTCAGGGTACGGGCTTGGTTCGACAGTTGGAAAAGTGTCTTGCGAATACTTGCATGGCTTCATCGATCTAGTCGCGAAAGCTCAGCCATTGCAGAACGATTATCGAGCATTATTGAATTCCTCGAATTACATCAATTGGCAAACATAAAAGAAAAAACGAAAATCAAGCGAATGTACTACCAAGCGAATGATCACGGTCAAGTCGATCAAGACCTATATGACAAAGTACATTGTCGGAAAAACATTGTGCTCTTTAAGCGCTTGCGGGAAGAAATTTTCGACTGTGATTACGGAGCACCCGTCGAAGTGATCGTTCACTTGTATCGAGTCAGTAAACACTAAGAGGTGAGTTTTGGCCGCGGAAAGCTTTACATATATTCCTAGTACGACGATCGAAGCATTTATCAGTCAGAATTCCGAGATCGCTTCTGAGGTGGCGGTGAATCTCTCACGCGCAAGAGTGGGCCTATACTTTCTTAAGGAAGATGGGGATTTTGAAGCTAACGCTCGGTCGTTGTCCGATCAAACTCTGAAGTTTGAGCCGTCTGCTTGGAACGAAGGTTTGATGGGTTTGTCTGTCCTTGAGAACAGGGCGCAAGCGTGGCCTGACGACGAAATGGCGAAAAAGGCTTATAGAGCCTCGAACCCAGAAACATGCTATGAAATTTCAGTTCCGATCAGGAGCCTTGAGGTTCCCGCTGGTGTATTGCTTGCGAACTTTAGGGATGGGGACGAACCAACCATTTCGGAGAAGAGACGCTACATTGCTGAGCTGGAGACTTGGGCTGAAAGAATTTCGCTCTTAATCGAAAGGGAGAGTTTTCATAGGCCGGCGATTGAGCGAATTCGCCAAATAGTATCGACTTTGATACGCAAAACAAATAGCAAAGCTGGATATGTTGCGTTCAAAACGCCAAACGGCCAGATCTCCTACATTACCAACAAGAATGACGGGCAAGATATTTTTTTGAGATTGAATGTTTCTGAAGGATTGACTGGGAAGGTATTCCGTACTGGATTAGATATTATATCAGGGAATGTTTGGAAAGAAGAAGAGTACAAGGCATCTGACCAGGAAATAAACTCCGAAATTCTATTAGCGGGGAAGAATGAAGCGAACGTACTGTGCGTTCTAAATTTGGAAGCTACTGGAAAGCATCACTACGGAGTAGACTACGAAGAGCTTTGCAGAAAATCACTGCCAGAAATTGTCTCATTGGTACAAGAGCTGCTGTCATCCGGCCTGCCCAAGCGATCTAACGTCAATGATGTCACTTCAATTGTTGAAGAATGTAATTTATTTTTTCGAGATGTTGAGATCTCATCGCTTCGTGCCATGCCAGATCTTGCTTTGGAGTTCATTCAAGAATGCCTGAGAACTAGACTTGACGGCCAGCAACTCTTTTTGCTCCGAAGTGATCAAAGCCTCGAAAGCGAAGCGGTGGCAGCTTCTGTTCTGCTGAAAAACAACGTGGAAGCAGGTGCCGAACACATAGATGGAACTTGGTACACATTTGCTCCGTTTCGAATCCAGGGAGATTTGGTGGCCATTGTTGGTTACAGCTCGGCCGAGCGTGGGGGTTACCTAGATTTTCGTCTAATTAACACAGTTTGTCGTGTCGCTGAACTTGAAGTATCCAACGCAGAAGAGAAGATGCGTTCAAAGGCATTTGAAGAGCTGGCAATGGCGTGTGGATCAGATCCAAATTCTGAAGTTTCGCTGTTCAAGGCGCTTTCGTTTCTGAAGGTGATTTGTGACGTGGACGAAATCACAGTATTTTCGAAGTTTGTTTTGAATGGGGAAGAGCGAATTTTCCCGATTGCGTCGACGTCACAAAAACTTGAACCTTCAGTTGATTTGGAGAGTTCGTACCTGATTCAAGAGGATGATGGCCTGACAGGCTTTGCCGCAACCAGAAGAGTTGTGACGTCAATAAACAATGTGGAAAATGATGTTGAACTGAAGAATATCTCCAAGTCGCTCTCTTGGAAGAAGAAGGTCTCTGAAGACAGGGGCCTAAAAATTAGGTCGTTCATAGCATCTCCGATTGAGTATGAAGCTTCTCGAACGCTCGTCGGTCTAGTCCGAGGACATCGGCTTCAATCTAGATCAGGTGGTTCGCCTTTCTCGGTGGAAGAGGCGCGACGTTTTGAGGTCGTGGCGAAACTTTTGGGGACAACACATGGAGGTCTTCTGTCCTCATACTTCGACTGATACATGATGTGGATATATTTTAAGGTCCACTGAATTGGTAACGCTGGCCTATACGTAGGTGCGTTCACGAATTAACTCGGCAGCGATAATGTGGGGCGCTACGGGTGCACAGTTGATTGTGGGATGATATTTCTCGGTTATCGTTACTCAGGCGTGTTCGAGCCTTGGGACATTCCTAAACGTCGGCTTTTGGGAAGCTGCAGCGCAGCGGCCGAACGCATCGGCAATGTCCGGTTTGGGCCGAGGCGCGCCAAGGAAGCCAGTTGCATTCCTTCCGCGCTCATCTGAGTAGGACATATTGGTTCAGTGATGTAGATACCAAAATCTGTTCAACTTGCGCTCTGTCATGAGGTTTGGTAATAACAATTATGCGACGAGACTTGGAAATTGACCTCCTTAGATCGTTTGTTTCCGTAGCGGAGCATAAGAACTTCACGCGCGCTGCTGCTGCGATTGGCAGAACTCAGAGCGCAATCAGTTTGCAAATTAAACGTCTAGAAGAAATCACGGGTTGCCGTCTCTTTGAGCGCAATCGGCAATCTGTAAAAATCACCCATAACGGCGAATTCCTCCTAGTGCACGCGCATCGTATCCTCGCGATGAATGATGTGGCCTTGGCTCAATTGATACAACCTGAGGCCGCGGGATTGGTTCGGATTGGCGCGCCCGATGACTATGCCACTTATCTCTTGCCGGATTTGTTGGAGGCGTTCTCCAACGCGAACCCACGCATCCGGTTTGAAGTGATTTGCGACAATGGTGTCGACCTGTTGAAAATGCAGCGTCAGGGGCAGATGGATATCGTGATTGCGACGCATCCAGCTGATGATCTGTCGGGTGAGATCGCCCGATACGAACCCCTGCACTGGGTCGCAGGTCGGGTGCCCTATCTTGATCCCGTCGAACCCCTTTCTCTGGTGTTGTTCCCGCAAGGCTGCGTTTGTCGAAATGCCGCACTGAGAGCTTTGGGGGATATCGGTCGCGAGTGGAACATCGCCTATTCCACACGCAGCATCGGGCTGATGGAAAACGCGCTTCTAAAGGGATCGGGGATTTCGGTGATGGAACGTGCTGTCATCCCAAATTCTCTCACGATTGTTGATGGCAGAAATGGCCTGCCACCTTTAGGGCAAGTCGCAATATCCGTTCATCGAAACCAGCAATCCGCTCCAGAACATGTTAATCTGGCCGCGGATTTCCTCCTCTCAAGACTGCAACAAGGATCCGAAGACTTGCGAATGCCAAGGAAGCTGGCTTCTTAAGACGGAGGCCTGTTTTGTCGGAGGGTGGGTTTCCCACAGCATAAGTCTCGAACGCGGCATGCACGGCCCCAAAAGTCAGTGCTGAGCTCGCCCACCGCTTGCTCCGTGCTCCAAAGAGTGAGAATCCGAATTGCTGTAGTGCGTTGCTTTTCGAGATACAGTTGAGGTTATATTCGATTTCCTCATCAATGGGATGAGCTTAACTCGTTTCGCGAATGTTCGGCGGCCCCCTAGGCTGTGTCTAGGAGGACAATTCAATGATCCAAATTCTTGCAGACGCCATGATGGTCGCAACTTGTGTGAAGCAACCTGAAGGCTGCTTCGACAAATCGCGCACGCACAGCTCGTCCGTTTCGGGCCGATCAAAGAAGCAAAACGACAGACGAAAGTTCTGGCGCATTGGAAGGGATAAAAATGATGTCTGAAACACTCTCGACCTTTGCCTTGGCGTGGGGTGCCTTCGCTGTTGCCGCGCTCTCGCCCGGTCCGAATATGCTTGCGGTCGCGTCGCGATCCCTTGGTACTGGCCGGCTTTCAGGGCAGTTTGTTGCCCTCGGCATCGCTATTGGCGCATTTGTCTGGGCCATGTTTGCAGTGATAGGACTTGATCAGGTGTTTGCGCAGTTTCCGAAACTTCCCACGGTCTTGGGAACGGTCGGAGGTGCCTATTTGATCTATTTGGGTTCTAAGGGACTTAGGTCTGCCCTAAATCACAATGGAACAACCGTTGGTGCGGCGATGACTGCAAGCCGGGCTGAGGATCTCCGTCATGGTCTGTTGGTGACATTGACCAATCCAAAGGTCGGATTGCTGTGGATTTCATTGTCATTGTTGGTGACATCAGCAGCGAACACGGCAGGTTCAAAACTTCTCTTTGCCGGAGGCGCGGCGCTGCTGGCCTACCTGATCTATGGCGGCTACGGGATTTTCTTTTCGAGCGGGATTGCCCGATCCGCATTCCATCGGTTTAGCCGGATCGCCGATGCTGCATTTGGGATAACGTTCTGTGCGTTTGGCGTTGGTTTGATCTGGACCTTGATGTGATGTCTTAAGGGACCTCAGTGAGATGACCTTTGCCGCAATGATAAAGCGCCGCAGGCGAGAATACCGCCGATCCCCAACATGGTTGGGAGATTTGGTGAATCGCGGAACCACATGACGTCAATCAAAACGGTGTATATCACTGACGAGTAAAGGAATGGCGCCAAGAACGGAGTTGTTACGCGGGCAGCGGCCGTCAGGAAACAAACCTGTCCGAGGACAGCAGCAGTTCCTAGAGCCAGCAACATGCCTGTCTGGTATAGGGTCGGAATCGTCAAGTCGCCGAAGATCAGAAGGATCGCGCCTGACAGCGCCGCTCCCAAAAGGTTGCTGACGAACAAAACCGTGGGCTTGCTGTCCTGGCCTGTTGCGAGGCGGCGCAGCAAAACCAGCTCCAGCCCCATGCAGGCTGCGGCCGCCAACGCCAAGAGGGTACCGAGAATGGATGTTCCCGAAGCTGGCTGCAGGATGAACCAAACCCCACCGAGCCCCAAGGCGAGCGCGACCTTCAGGCGTCCATCCGCGTGTTCGCGCAACACCAGAACAGACAGGATCACGGCGAAAGCTGGGGCGAGCAAACCCATGGCGTTTGCCAAGGTCAGCGGGATCAGCTGAACCGCAGCGAACATCAGGAATATCCCGCCGAACCCTGCAAACGTGCGCAACAGGTAGGGCGTGAGCGTAGCGACAGGCAATCGACCTTGAATGAAATGCTCAAAGGGCATGGTCAGAACCATCGCAATGGCATAGCGCGAAAAGGTTATCTGCAATGCTTTCAGGCCTTCGCTTGCACCACTCGGGTGACCGGCCTGCTTGGCGAATGCGTTCATCAAGGTGAAGCAAAATGTTCCAGCCAGCATCAAGCCGGCTGCAACCAACCTATGTGACACGGCGGTTTTTGGCTGCCACAGACGCCGCATTGCGTCGACTGGCTTGCAATGATGCCAGACCGGCCAGCCCAATCATGCCCAGGCCCAGACAGGTCAGGCCGCTTGGCCAGTCTTCGAACAGGATGATACCAAGCAATGCAGCGAAAATCAGATAGCTGTAGTCAAAAGCGGCAATCACCTCGGGTTGCTTCGACTGATATGCCCGCGCAAGCCCCACACTGACACCAAGGAAGAGTCCGGCCAGCACAACCACAAAGGACAGGTGTTCCGCCGAAAGTTCAGACCACCGTCCAAACAAGAACTGATAGTCAGGCAAGCGCGTGCCCGGTATCCACAAGATTGCAAGACTGGCCAGACCACCGAACACCAGCAGTGTGATGTTCAGCGCAAAACCCAGCACCACTGGATGTTCGTTCTCGCATTTGGCGGACGTGATAGTCGCCGCGAGCGCATAGAGCAGAGCAGCGGCGAGCGGGACCAAACTGTACCAGTTAAAGGCTGCAGCGTTGGGTTGCAGAACAAGGCCCACACCGATCAGGCCAAGCAAAATAGCGCCCCACTGAGTGGCGCTAATCTTCCGGTTCAAAACCAGCGCTGACAGGGCCGTTATGAACAGTGGGCCGGTGTACAAAGAAGCGGCAAGTACCGAAAGGCTCAGCACTGGTATTGCAGCATAGATGGCAAGATACATCGCCGTCAGAAGTAGGCCGCGCAAGTAGACCCAGCCGGCGTGCCGGGGGCGCAATCGTCCACGCCGGATCAGCGCAAGCACCGGCAGCACCATGAGTGACCGAAGCACATACACCTGCCACAGCGACATGTCCGATGACATCAGCTTGATGAGGGCGTCCGTCAGAGCCATGGCGAAGACGGTGACGATGATTACAAAGACAGAGACGACTTCGAATGCGTGAGCGTTGTGTGCGGCGGTAGGACGGATCATGTCCAGATCATCGCACTAGAGTAATCGACCGAAAATTGATAATAAATGAAGTAAATTATTCGAAATGAGTGAACAATGGATCGCAATGTCTACCATGGACTTTCTGTATTTCATGCCATCGCCAAGTGCGGGACGCTGCGAGAAGCCGCGCGGTCCTTGAACGTCAAGCCGCCCGCTGTTTCATATCAGCTGAAGGCGTTCGAGGATTGGATCGGCACTCCACTTTTTGTGCGCAGTACACGGTCGATTGCCCTGACCGATGCGGGCAAGGAACTGCTGCAGGGCAGCCAACCATTGATCAAAAGCCTTGATGACGTGCTGCAATCCACCAGAAGTATCGGCAGCACCACAGGAGGCACGTTACGGATCAGTCTTCCGTATCGTGCCTGGCAATTGGTCATCGCTCCGACGCTGGAAGGTTTCCGCGCCGACTTTCCCAATATCCAGCTTGAGTTCTCAATCGAAGAAAAGTTGACCGACATTGTGGAGGAAGGGTTTCACGCCGGCGTCCGGTTGGGCGATCATCTGCAGGATGGCATGCTGCGTCGCAAACTGACCGATCCTCTGCGCGTCGCCATAGTCGGTTCTTCGGATTATCTGGAAACCCGGGGTGTTCCGCAATGCCTCGAAGATCTGACCAACCATGACTGTATTGCCTATCGAGGGGCTTCTTCGGGGCAGGTGCAGCCTTGGATATTTACCAAGGACAAAGAGAAGACTTCTTTCACACCCAAGGCTGCCCTGATCTTTGATGATATGAGGACAGCGGTTGAGGCGGCGGAGCAGGGCTTTGGTCTGGCCTGGAGCCTGCACAGAGGGGTAGACGAAAAAATCCGCTCGGGCACCCTGCACGAAGTTCTGAAACCGCTGTCCGCCGAAAGACCGGGTTTTTACATCTACTATCCGCGCCAGATCAAAACGCTACTTATCTTGAGGGCGTTTCTGGATCACTTTGCGCAGTGAGGAAGGCGCAACACCGCTCCGAGAACCGATAAACTGATTGCGAGGTCCCATGCAGCTTCCATCCAATCTAGCGGCCATCAGCCAGGACTGGCTTGAGAGCCTACTGACGGACGGGCGAAAGCTGCCAGCATTCGACTTGCACCCTCTTGATGCGAACAACAGCAGCACGGCGCGGCTGGTGTTTCGCGAAGCGCCGGAAGGCGCGACCCTTCCGCAATCGCTTGTCCTCAAGCTGTGTCCGGAGGGGCATGCGTTTCTTGGGACGTCTGAGCCAAATTACTATTTACGAGACTACGTTGGGCTTCAAGATGCCCCGCTCTTGAAATGTTTCGCCGCGGCTAGAAAGGTATCCAAGACCACTGAGAGTCTGGGCGCAGGCTACGCCTTGCTGCTTGAAGATGTGTCTTTGACACATCGCGACAACAAAATGATCGAGCCAACGCCGACTCATGCCGCAAAGCTTGGTGCAGCGCTCGGTCGATTACATTCCTTCCGCTGGGGCCCAACCGCCGATACCGAAGGGGCGCATGACCTCGCCGGAGCGCTTGATCGTTATCTGGCCCATGTCTCATCAGGGATCAGTCCGATCTTCGACGCGATGGGGGATGATCTCGATAACACCAGCCGAAAAAGGCTGGTGCAGGCGTTTGAAGTTGACGCGCCTAACATGCTCAACCGTGCATTGAAGGGTGACGGTGTTGCGCTTCTACACGGTGATCCGAATCCGTCCAACGTGCTGACACAAGTCGAAGATGGGACTCTTAATGCGCCTCTCTATCTCATTGATCGCCAACCCTTCGAGTGGTCATTGCGCCTGTGGCTGAGCGCCTCAGACCTTGTCTACGCAGTGGTTCCGTTCTGGCCAGTGGAACATCGCAGACTCTTGCAACAAAACTTACTGAAAGACTATTTTCTTGCATTGGGTGAGGCGGAAATCAGCGACTACACATGGGAGGCTTTGATGGAAGACTGGCGCGCCTGCGCCTGCATCGCCGCCTTCACCGCGCTTGAATGGGGAACTAACCCAAATTCGCTGAAGGACATGAAGTGGCTTTGGGAACGGCAAATGGAACGCGCCGTGTGTTTCCTCCGTGACTGTGATGCAGGGGGCGAGGAGCTTTCAATGTAGAGACAGATTGATGACTGTCTTGCCGCGTGTGGTTCAAAATTCGAACTGCTGCACTTTGTGCGACTGGCGGCTATTCGGGCTGCGGCTGCAGCATTGTGAACAGTCCATGGTTGTCGGCTCTAGGCCGGCCCCGAATACTGCGAATTCGGACCATCGATGAGATGTTGCGTTGCTTAGGATGACGGTGAGCCCCAAAGCTGCTGTTTACGCGTCTGGCTTCTATGGCCACTTTCAAGTCGCGCCTAAGGTCAAGTTCAGATTGATCAGCCAATCTTTAGCTGCTTTGATTGACAGTCTTGAGGTTTGGTCAACATGCGACAACATCCAGACTTCTCTGGTTGGGTATCTCGCGCTTCCGCTTAATTCGACTTCTCGAAGTCGCGGATCGCCTGATGCAATTGCCCTTGGCAGAAGTGTCTTGCCAATTCCTTCCGCGACGGCCCGCATACCTGTCTCAGCATCCGCAATTCTTAGATTTGCCCGTCTTTTGGAGGACTTCACGGCGTTTTCAAGCCAACGCGCTTGTGGCAAGTCCAAATGCGCCTCGTCATAGGTAATCCATCTCAAAGCCGCATCTTGGTCTGATGACGTCGAACTTGGAGCGTATGCCGCAAATGATAACTTGCCGAGCCTTTGGGCTTTTGTTCTCAAGCCTCCTCCGGATGGACGTGCAAAGCGCACGGCGAGATCTGCTTCTCGTTTAAACAGATCCAGATTGCCCGAGCTGGGAACGAGTTCAACGGTGAGGTTTGGATGCAACCGTTCCAAAGTGGCGAGGTTGGGAACGAGGAATCTGTTAACGATAATTGGCACCGAACTGATCCGAACACTTCCTGTAACGCGCTGTGCGCTCTCGCCAGACACTGCGCTTATCGCGAGGTTCCCTGCCTCTACAGCTTCAGCGTAAGGCAAGATTTTCAACGCTGCGTCCGTTGGTTCGTAGCGTCCACTTGCACTGCGCACGAATAACGCGGTTTTTATTGACGCCTCCAGCTCTCTGACCCTGCGGGCCACCGTTGTTTCGCTGACACCCAGCGTGCGGCCTGCTTGCGTTAACTTACCTTCGCGGTGAAGCGCCAAGAGATACTTGAGATCGTTCCAATCGTGACCCTGCATTCCTGCAGAGTAGAGCGTCAAATTTACGAGGACAATCTTCAGTGTTGATGTGCCAATTATGGTCTCAGGAGATTTAACGGAGGCCAGATTATGAAGTTCATCATCCTGTTTGAAGATGCGGCAGATGCCGACCCAGACATCCGCAAAACCTTTATGACCAAACACCTCAATTTCCTTGAGAAAAACTCGGACCGAATAAGTGCCGCCGGACCGTTGTTGGACACTGCAGGACTTGGACGCGATGGGTTGTGGATCGTAGACGCTGGGTCAGAGGATGAGGTGGATCGACTAGTGCGCGAAGATCCATTTTGGCCGACTGGCCTTAGGAAATCGTATTCGATCATCAAGTGGCGACAGGTCTATTTGGACGGTGCGCGGTTGATCAGTCCGGGCTAAAGAACCCTGTCTCATAGGGGGAGGAAACACTGGCGCGGAGTGATGATCAGGAAACAACGACATGGATGAAACTGAACGGAGATAGCACAGGAATGATCACATGTTTTATTCAATACGAACTCACACCAGGAAACCTGGCCGAATTTGAAGCTTACGGAAAGTCCTGGATTGCTCTGGTCGAGAAGTTCGGCGGAACTCATCACGGCTACCTTCTGCCCCATGAGGGACCAAGTGATCTTGCGACTGCATCCTTTTCATTCGAAAGCTTGGCGGAGTACGAGCGTTACCGGGAAAAGATCAAAACGGATGATTGTTGCCAAGCCGTCTTTGAATTCGCTCGTGAGACAGGGTGCATTAAACGCTATGTCCGGTACTTCATGCGCCCGGTTTTTGATGGCGATGCCAACGCCGCGCAGGATTTTGTTTAGGCTGGCCTTTGCGTCAGCGATCTAAGAGATGGCGTTGTACGCTGTCAGCGAGTTCTGAAGACCCGTTACATTGCGCTTGTAGCGAACGGCGGCTTTGCAGGCTGCGACTGCGGAAACTTGAAAGTTACTCGAAGGTCCGGATTGGGCCGCGATTTCCCTTTGCATTCTTCCAGCTTATCGATCCACCTGCGTTGGATACACTTTGGTGGCCGCTGCCCACAACAAAGACGCCCTTTCAGGTCATTGAAGGTTCGCGGGCCAGATATCTGTTTGCAGCAATCCCAGTTAGACTCAGGGCGCTTAGGGCCAACCCGACACTTGTGATGAAAACATCCACATTCGTCGTGCGCCCGGCGATCGTGTCACCAATTTGCTGCGCGACAACACCAACCAGCGCCAGAAGCAAGAAACCGGACCGCCGCGTTCCAAGAGCGATCACCAGAACCAGCCAGATCGCAACCGTCTTACCCGTCCAACTGATGTGCATGAAGCCGTGATTGGGAAGTGGCATGGCCATTGCGTCGTAAAAGCCAGGCTGATCCGTCAAAGCGATAAAGATGAGCATGCCGTAGAGCAGCACCAGAAGTGCGGGAGCCGCCAGAGCCCATAGGGGCAGACGACGGGTCATGGCGCTGCCCTCCAACGGCGCACAAGATGATAGGTGGCCAACGCAGAAGGCAGGCCCAATATCAACCAGCCGGGGATGATCTGCGCCACAGACTGATCAAGATGCTGCGGCCCAATTATGAACATATCAACGGTGTCATTGACAAACTTCATGCCGAAGACTGGTGCTAGTATCCAAGGCTTGCGCAACGCAAACCCAGCAACAAGTGCCGCGACATATCCAATGTTCTTGGATGCCCACATCCCACCAAGATGTGCGACGACCGGGTGCGATGTGTCCAAACCTTCAAGCGCCTCTCCGTAGAATATCCCGAATTGGCCCAGGCCGGAAAGAATGCCGACCGTGCTGCCCGCAATCGTGATCATGCCATAAAGCCAGATCCACCAGTGGATCCGCATCCCTTCTGCCTTGAGCCAGCCCATCATGTGCTTACCCCTGCGCGTCGCTTACGGTGACAGGGAAAACCGGATTGAAGCCAGCTCCGCGGATAACGCCCGTTGAGAAATCGACCACGATCCGATCTGGCCCAAGGATTGCGGCTTGTGGCTCTGCGCTGCCTTCAATCATGCGGGACGCGGCGGTGTCGAAGCTGACAGCGGTGATGGCTTTGCCCTCTGGCAAGTCAAATACGAAGTAGTTGCGGTCGTGATTGCCATCTGGTGTCGGCCCGCTGAGCTGCTGGGCAAAGGGGCTGTCCCCCCACGCGAAGCGGATCGCGTCAGCCGTGATGTCAACGTCGTAAAGCGTAATGAACGCCGGAAACTCGACCCCGTCTCCGACGGTTGCGAATTGGTTGTTAACAAGATCAAAGGCGGACACATCCACCTCGGCACCTTCGGTCTGAGCGCCCTGAAAGGTGTTGGTAATCACGACGGTCGCGCCGTTCAGGCCCGTGGCGTGTCCGTCGGCGATGGCATGGGACGCCACCAAAAGTGTGGCGACTGTGGTAAGTGCGGCGATTTTCATTTGAGAGTTCCCTCTTAGGTTCAACTCCAATCATCATGAATTTGACTTGCCACAATTCAAAATTAGTAGTTTTCATTTCATAATGAACGCCTGGGTCGCTAGGCTTGTGGCCATGAGTAATACCCTCCAGAAACGCTTGTCCCGGATCGACCTGAACCTGCTGCCCTTGCTGCTCGTGTTGATGGAAACCCGGAGCACACAGGCAACCGCAGATCAGATTGGACGCACACAATCGGCGGTAAGCCATGCGCTCAACCGGTTACGCGACATGATGGGGGATCAGTTGTTTGTGCGTCACGGGCCAAAGCTGATCCCGACACCGCTGTTGTTGGAGCTGGAAACACCTATGCGACAGCTTCTTGGGGATGCTGCGAGCATTGTCGAGCGTGGTGTTGCCTTCGATCCTGCGCAATCAGACAGGGAGGTGGTGATCGGGTGTTTCGATCTTGTCATGCCGCTGGCGAGCCAGGTTAGCGAAGCCTTGAAGGTGCAAGGTCCAAACCTGACCTTCCGGATCACCGACGCCCGGTCATCAAATACGCGTCTGCGTACGGGTGAGATTGATTTGATCATTGGTCTGTACCGTAATAAGGCCGAGCCGGGACAGAGCGTGAGCTTTGTTCGGAATGTGGGCTGGGCGTTTTTGGCGTCCGAAAAGATGTTCATGCCCGACCGCCCCTCGGCTAAGGATTGGGCCGCAAGACCCCATGTACAAGTCTATACCGGTGGACAAGGTCGGTCACCCGTTGCGGATGCGGCCCGGCTTGCTGGCGTCAAGCGCTGCGTCGCTCTGCAGGTCGACAGCTTTATGCAAGCGCTGTTCACTGCCAGCCAGGAAAAGATGCTCTTTACAACCTTCCCGCTGCTTGCCCATCCAGTGGCGCAGCAGTTCGGGCTGAAGGCTTACCCACTTCCGTTTGAGATGCCCGACGCGCCGCTGTCGCTCGTGACCCGCGCCACGAAACATGACCCCTTCGCCAATTGGCTGCACAACAGTGCAAAGGACGTGCTTTTGGACGCGCTGGAACGTGCTGCTCGCGACTTGCAAAAGGAAGCTTTGAACTAGGCTTCGAGAGATTGTGACTTTGACGGTCGCGATCCCAGCCCCGTCATTTGCGACTGCAAAGGAATGCGAAGGGTGCGCTGAACGCTTGTTCAAGAAACCTGTGCTGCACTTGCTGAGATTTAGTCGCTAAATTTTTTGCGTCAGTGCAGCGCCCGGTTTGTCCCTCGGAGCATGATTTCGCCCACGCCTTGACCGCGCTGCTTCCGCGAACGGCAGCTTCGGCGGGTCGCACCGCAGCAACGTGAAGGTGGGACGTAGGTCGGCTCAGGGCCGTGTGTGAAGGATGCCCGTTACACCGCTGAAGGATACTTCTTAAGTAACAAATCGGTGCTCACCTTTTTCTCACCCGTTTCTAGATAGTGTTTGTAGGTCAGCAAACCGCCTGTGATTGACCCAGACCGGGCAAGCAGTTTGCCGACTAGCCCAGTCAGAAGGAAAAAGTTCGCTCTGAAAATGAAGACGTTGCCCAAGTAGGTTTTTTCGTCCTGACCACGTCTGACATACCACGTGTTGTAGCTCTTGAGACCTATGGGCGCGCCCTTGGTCTCATAGACCTCATAGGTGAATTCGCGCACATCCTTTTCTCCGCGAAAGTCGATGATGCGCTCTTTGGCTTCGATCCTTTTCCCTTCAAAGTTGATGTCGAGTAATCGTTCTGCTCCAAGGCCCTGTGTCGGTGCGTCGCCGATGGGTGTTGAGGCGTTCAGGCTTTCAGCAATCTGGGCACCATTGATAAAATTCCCTGCAACCTCGGCCCAAACGTCGTCCACCGTCGCCTTGATCTCAACTTCATCGGACAAAACATGAAACGTCTTGCCGCCGATGGTCCTCCGGTTTTCGTAGCCCGTTTGTGGTGTGTTCATTGCCACTTTTGCGATTGACATTTCGCTCTCCTAGTTTTTGGTCTGCATGCGCACATGGACCCTTTGAATTGACGCTGCGATCTCAGCCGGAACCTCTTCCTGAAGAAAATGTCCTGCCTCGGTTTCAAAGCTGGTGGCCCAAGGCAAAAACGCCTGCATTTCATCCAATCGGGTGCCTAGGACCGGATCATTCATGCCCCAAACAATCTCTGTCGGAACCGGACGGTTACGGATGTAGTCCTCAGTCACAAGAAGAAGAGGCGTGTCCGGATTTTCGGGCGACAGCACCGACATTCTCATGAACGCAAGCGGCCCTTTGCTGTTGCCGTCCTCCTCCAAAGGTCTGGAATACAAGTCGATGACATCTGCTGACATGCTGTCCGGATCGTTCTGTGTGCCCGGCAGAAAGGCGAACATTGAGGTTAAGCCTTCCATGATGAACTCGCCCAAGATTGGGGTCTGCACAACTTTCAAGGTTGCGGGCGTTTCTCTTGGCGCTCTGGGTGCATCCAAAACTGTGTTCAGAACCACCATGCCTGCCATCTGATCTGGTGAGCGGGACAGGGCACCTGCGCCAATCAACCCGCCCCAATCGTGCCCAACGAAGATCAAATCTTGCAGGTTGAGTTCCTCTAGCAGGGCATTCGTCCAAGCGATGTGACTCTCGATCGTATGGTCGCTCGCCGGGATCTTGCTAGAAAAGCCTAAGCCGACCAACGTTGGCATAATGAGGCGGTATTCATCCAAAGGCAGGTGCTCGGCAACTTGCCTGTACAGCAGGCCAGATGACGGAAGGCCGTGTTGAAGGTAAACGGGTTGCCCGGTTCCGATTTCCAAAACATGGATTTTGATCCCGTCGGCGACCTCGACCAAGTAACTCTTATAGTCCGTATTGATTGCGTCTGAGGCATACTCTGGAAGAGGGAACGCCTCATAAACGCCCGAGGTCGTTGTGAAAGTTCCTTGCCCAACAGGCGTCACTAACGTCCCGTCCCGCGTTAGGAAAAACCCCAGACTGCTAAAGCCGCAATTCCGAACCCACTCGTGAGTTTTAACACCTTTTTGAACATCTGTGGCCTCTGCTTCCTGCGTTTGCTATCGCTTGCCCTAAAGAATAGGGTGTTTTAAAAATGATCAGTAGGCCGCAAAAAGTGAACACTTCGGTTCAAAAATGAACCGCTGGGGGACGTGATGAATTCGCCGGAAAGCCATGCGCTGGATTGGGACGATCTAAAATACTTTCTGGCCTTGACCCGTGTCGGCACCTTGCGCGGCGCGGCGAACGCTATTGGCGTCAATCACACCACGCTCACGCGCAGACTCGGTCTATTTGAAACAAGCCTCGGGGGACGTCTGTTTGACAGATCCAGCCAAGGGTTTGCACTCACCCAGCTTGGGCTCGATCTGTTGCCCCATGCGGAACGGGTCGAAGAAGAGATGACGGCATTATCCCGCACTCTGATCGGCCGCGACGCTCAGCCACGTGGGACGGTTGTCATATCAATGCCGCATGCTTTGGCCCTGACGTCGATCATGGATGACATGGCGCGTTTTACGGACAAGTACCCTTCGATAGAACTGAAAATTCTGTTCAGCAACGACATCGCTAATCTGACCCGGCGCGAGGCAGACATCAGTCTGCGAGTGGCCCATGAAGTCGACGACGATGTCGTCGGGCGCAAACTAGTCCCATGTTCGCAGGCGGCGTATTGCACCAAAGACTACGCGTCAAAGGTGACAGATAACCGGGGCGAAGGTTTGCACTTTATTGGCTGGAACGAGCCGGAGGGCGAGACCACTGCAAGTTGGCTAAAGGACAGCCATTACCCGAAGGCGACGCTGAAACACCGCGTGTCTGACCTGATCCCGCATGTGACGCTGGCTGCGTCCGGAATGGGCATGGCCTATCTTGCATGTGCGCTTGGGGACCGTCACCCGGGCCTGGTCCGGGCGCCATTTCAGAAACCCCTGCCATATAGAGACCTTTGGCTTCTTTTGCATCGCGATCTGCGCAAGACCGCACGCATCCGACTCTTCGTTGACTTCCTTGCCGAAGAGATAAAGGCGCGGCGAACTGAATTCTCGCCACCGGATACCGACGGTCTGTAAGTCTTGCTGTTCGAATGTCCGCTTTGCGGGATGCAGACGCAGCATAAGCCACGATAGGTGGATGGCTAGTTTGGGCCGTTCGTCCCACGAGGCGGGTCGATGACGTCTTGGTCGGTGGCTTTGCTGCGAGGTCGGATCACTGTTTTGATCGCGGGCCGTCTCTGCTGGGCGGATTGGATCATGGCAAATGCCTGCTCCGTGCAGGATCGCGGCCCATGATTGACAACTTTCCGGTGCAATGATCTGATTAACCTACTGGAGAGATTGATTAACCGCGGAGCGATTTGATGAATGCGCCTTTCAAGCAGGACGCGCGGATGGGGCGTTTGTCCACGACGCTTGGCAAGGACGTTCTCAACCTGCAGACCTTCCGGGGTGACGAACATGTCAACGGGCTGTTCACCTACAAGATCGAAGCGCTGGCGGACAGCGGCAGCATCAGCTTCGACAAGCTGATTGGCACCAATGCCACCGTCCACCTGACCTCTTTCGACCTGCCCGAGGTGCCCTTTGACGGCATCATCACGGACGCCGAACTCATTGGCGAAGGCGACCGCGGCTGGCGCTATGCGTTTACCTTACGGCCGTGGCTCTGGCTGATGGGGTTGCGGCGCAAGCAGCAGATCTATCACGACAAAACCGTGGTCGACATCCTCGATGAGGTCTTTGCCCCTTACGGTCGCGACGTCATCAACAAGCTGACGGGGGCCTATCCGACGCTGGAATACACCGTACAGTATCGCGAAAGCGATCTGGCCTTCGCCTGCCGCATGATGGAGCGCTTCGGGATCAGCTATCACTTTGCGCATGACGACGGCGCGCATGCGTTGGTGCTGACCGACAATATCACCGCGCATGACGATCTGCCGGGGGCCACGCGCCCGTTTCTGAAAGTAAAGGACCACCGCGCCGACGCAGAACATCTGTGGGACCTGCGGCCCTCACAAAGGTTAACAACCGGGAAGATCCGCCTGACGGATTACAACTTTAAGGCGCCTGACGCGGCGATGGAAACCGACCGCGCTGGCGAAGCACCCTATGAGCAGGGCGAGATTGAAAGCTACGATTATCCGGGCGATTTCCTGGATCAGGGCACTGGCAAGAAAGTTGCGCGGCTGCGCATTGACCAGGAACGTGGCCAGGATCCGCGGCACCGGGCGACGGGCGATTGCGCTAGCCTGCGGGCCGGGATGTGCGTGAAGATCACTGGCGAGACAGTACAGGGCGTGGCCCGCGCGCTCTGCCTTGGCGCGCAGCACAGCTACACCGCGGGCGGCTACGGCACGGACAGCGGCACGGGCGAAGCAAGCTATGAAGGCCAGTATCTCATGATGCCTGACGCAGCACCCTTGCGGCCCGAACGCAAGACCCCGCGTGCCGTGGTGCAGGGCCCGCAGACTGCGAAGGTCGTGGGCGAGGGCGAGATTGACTGCGACGAGTTCGGCCGAATTCTGGTGCGGTTCCACTGGGACCTCGACGATCGGTATTCGATGCGTTGCCGGGTGAGCCAGAATTGGGCGGCCAAAGGCTGGGGCGGCATGGTCATTCCGCGGATCGGGATGGAAGTTGTTGTCGAATTCCTTGAAGGCGACCCGGACAATCCGCTGGTGACGGGATGCGTCTACAACGGCAAGAACGATGTGCCGTATCCGCTGCCAGCGCATAAGACGAAAAGCGTGTTCAGGAGCGATACCCATAAGGGCTCGGGGTTCAACGAATTCACCTTCGAGGATGAGAAGGGTCAGGAAAACATCAGCCTGCATGCGCAAAAGGACCAAACGCTCAAAGTGCTGAACAACCGCATGAAGCGCGTCGACAATGACCAGACCGAAAGCGTTGGGGCCAACAAGTCCATCGACGTCGGGCAGAACCATCAAGAAAAAATCGGCGGGTCGATGAACCTGACCGTGGGCGGCGGTGGCTTTGGCGGAGCCCTTGGCCTGACCGGCATGATGGCCGGGCTCTTGGGCAGCGGTGCATCGGCCATGGCGGCAGGAGCGGCAGAAGTCGCAGACGGTGGGCTGAGCAAACTGGTTGGTGGCCTCGTCGCCGGTGCCATCGGTGGCGAGGCGGCTTCGGCCGCGAACCATTCGGGCTTTGCCGCAGCCGGACAGAACGCAGCGCAGGCAGGCAAATTGCAGGCGGCAGCGGGCACGGCGCTGGGTGCGGCCGTGGCCAAGATCATGCCGGTGTCCGGAATCATGAACACCGTCGTCGAAAAGGCAAAATCCGACACCATCGGCATGGCCCGGACCGAACAGATCGGCCTTTTGAAGAATACGTTTGTCGGTCAGGTCCAGAACACGACCGTTGGCAAAGCCCAGTTCACGACCGTCGGTGAAACCCAGCAGGCAACGATTGGCAAACTCAAAAAGACCACGGTTGGTGATGAATATGTCATCGAGGTGGGTAAATCCAAACTGGTGATGAAATCCGACGGCACTGTGTTGCTGAAAGGCGTCCGGTTCAATTTCGAGGCGTCGGGGCCCGTGACCGTTCTGGGCAAAGTGATTGACCTGAACTGATGGCAGAGCTGCGCAATTTCACGCCCTTTCCCAATCTGCAGTTCGCAAACTGGGACACGCAGGGACGCGAATTCGGTGTCTTTATGGTTAAGGTGGCGTGGGACATTGCCCCGGACGGCTCTTGCGCCTTGTCCGAAGAGCAGGAGCCGTTTCACTTTGCCGACCAGTTTGTCGGCGAACCGAACGAATCGCCGCCGGTCTACGCCTCCGACCTTGTGCCCTACAAACCACAAACGGATATCATCCTGAACGCCACGGCATTTGCCCCTGGCGGCGCAGCAGCCGCTTTTTGGGATGTCGCGGTCAAGGTCTTTGCCGGGGCGGGCGACGCACCCCTTGTCGACAAGCGCCTGACCGTGACCGGCCCACGCCGTTGGGAGCCGGGCTGGACAGGCTGGAAACTGACAAAACCCGAGCCCGTCCAGTCGGTCGACCTGCGCTACGACAAAGCCTTTGGAGGGATGATCCAGACCGGCGAAGATAGCGACGGCGCGCCCATCCTGAAAGCGTCGGAGCACAATCCGGTCGGCTGCGGCTGGCTGGACAAAGAGTTGTCCCCGACCGATGCGCCCCTCGCAGCTCCGCAGATCATGGACCCCTCCGAGGCCGTCCCGGCCCCACATACCGTGCTGAAATCGGTTGGCCTCGGCCCCGTGCAGGCGGCCTGGCTGCCCCGGCGCCCCAAGGGTGGCACCTATGATGCGCATTGGGAAGACAACGTCTGGCCCGGTTATCCGGCGGATTATGACTTTGCCTTTCACAACGCGGCCTCAGACGGGATGGTGTTTGATCTGCCACTGGGGGATGGGGTCACGGTCAGACTTACACATATGCACCCAACGATCCCGGATTGGACAATCTCGGTCCCCTATCCCGATCTGGTTGCTTATCTCGGCATGGGTCAGCGCACTGTTCCCACGCTGATGATGCTGGATACGGTGCATCTGGATATCGCGGAAAATCAGTTATCCGACCCGCGTGCCTTTACGGTGCTGCGCGTTGTCTTTGATCGCGCGGCGGTCGATAGCATCACGCTGGGGGGCAGGTCCCCAAGGCTAGACCCGCGCGATATGGCCCGCCCTCCGCATCCGCATGATGTGGCCCGTTTCCTGCCCGAAGAGGATGCAGAGGTGCCGCAGGAAGACGAGATGGAGCAGGTATCATGAGCGTGCCGATTTCCGCGCGCAAGGACGGCGCGAACATCATGGTGACAAAGGGCCCCGACGTCTGCAAGACACCGATGGGATCATCGATGGTACCGGTGCCTTACATGACTTTGGTCACGCTGGGTCCGTCCAAGCGCACTGCCAAGACCGTGCGCAACAATGGCAAACATGATTTCAACCTGAACACTCGCACGCAGCTTGTGACAGGCCACGAACCCGGCGTTGGAAAGGGCGTCAAGGATGCGGGCTACAAAGGCTATGCCCATTCCAAGAAGGGAAGTGCGACCGTCTTTTCCGAAGGCTGGGCCGTGGTGCGCCACGGCGATCCCGCATGGCTGAACGCGGCCAGTGCCGGCCCGAAAGAGCCGCGGCGGGTGAAGTCCAAGAAACCCGTAAAGCATCACTAGGTCAGACCGATGCAAGACACCGTCCCGACAGATGCCAACTCCGGCGGCACACCGACGTCCATCGATGGCGACAACGCCATGGGCGAGAACATCGTCGGAGCTGGCGCGCCGGAGGTCACCGAAGATGAGCTTCGTGAAGAACTTGAACGGGAAGTCGAAGAAGCCGACGCCGAAATTGCCGCGCTTGAACAAGAATACCATGCGACGACCGATCCCGAGCTTCGGGCGCAGATCATGGATGACGTGCGCCACGCGCAGGCGGATGGCGTGATTGCACAAACCGAGCTGAATGCCCTGAACAACCATGGATTTACCGGGTCCTTTGGCGACTATGTCGAAAACAGCAGCGGCCCGTTTGGTATGGGATCGGGAGTCTACATACCGCTTGACCAACAGACTGGCGCGCAACGGCTTGAGACCGCAACGCGGTTCAATGATGACTACATGGCGCGCGCGTCAGGGTGGGATATCCTTGAGATCACCCCGCTGGATATGATCCCGGGTGGGTCGTTTTCACGTTTGGGACGAAACGGCCCGCGTGTCGTGCGCGGTGCAAGCGCTGCGCAACGCGCGGCGGCGCGGCGCCGTGTTCAAGAACGGATCCGCGGGCGTCGCAGGCGTCGTAACCAGCGGCGCTGCCGGAGGACAGGGTCAAACCCGGTCTTTCTGGATACCGGCGCAGTCCAGCAGGCCGATCCGGTGTTTGAGGTTCCGGGGTTGATCCCGCTGGTGATCGCTTCGACCTATCAAAGTGATATCGACCAACGCTCTGTCCTTGGCTGGGGCCGTGTCAGCGATGTGGATGCCTCGCTCGAACGGGTCGAAAAGGGCAAGCTGCGTTATCGCGATGGCGCGGGGTTTCACATCGACTTTGACCGACCCACACCAATCCCGGGCATCTGGAACCCCGGCGACCACATCCGGTTCATGGAGATCGCGGCAGGGCACAACCGCATATTCATGGTCCGTGAAGAGGGGATCATCCGTCACTTTGCCAAATCCGGGCCGAAGCACTGGCATCTGACGGCCGTTGAAAACCGCAATGGCATCAAGCTTGTTTATGAGCGGGATGAGACGGGCCTTGTCACCGCGATTGTCATGCCGGAGGGTCTGCGGCTTGAGATGACAAACGACACGGACCGAAGGCTGCGCACCGGGGTTGATCTGGTTGGAACCGATGGCGAACGGGTTGCGGTCATGCGCTATGCCTATGATGCCGCCGACAACATGGTGCTGGCCGAGTGCCCGTTCGGCGACAAACATGAATATGGCTATGACACAGCGCATCGACGCATCTGGTTTCGCAAGAATGATCAGTATGAGGCGCAGTATACCTTTGATGCCGAAGGCCGCTGCATCCACGAACGCACGAATGGGCCTTACGATGGCACCCGGTTCGAGTACGACCCTGACCTGCGCCTGACCCGTCACATCCCTGGCGGCGTTCCCGACAAGACCGAGATTGTCTATTATAACGCGGACGGTGGCGTCTTTGCCGAGGCGCATATCTCTGGCCGGTTCAACCGCACGTATTACGACGACGAAAACAACATCGCGGCCACGCAAGACGGCAACGGCAACAGGGTTCAGTACAAATACGATCCGCAGGGGAATATCGCGACGATCATCGATGCCGAAGGCCGCACATCGGATTTCCGCTGGACCGAAGACGGGCAGATGGAATTCGCCATCGACCCGGACGGTGCAACGTGGGAGGCGGATTATGACGAATGGGGTAACCTGGTCGGCACCCGCGACCCTCTTGGACACAACGTCGAAATCAAGGTGAACGAGGTTGGTCAACCCACCGGCATCTGCCGCCATGACGGGATGATCCGGTTTCTCAGTTACAGCGACAACCACTGGCTGACCGAAAGCATCGACTTCGACGGGCGGCGACAGGTGTTCACCCGCGACAGCTTCGGGCGCGTGACCGAAATTGGCGACGGGGACGGTGTGACCCACCGATATGCCTATGAGGCGGCCACCGGTCAGGATTTCTGGACGCCAAGTGCGGTGGAAATCGGCGGGGCGCTGATCGCGCGGACGCAGGTGGCACAGCCCCGCCGCTCCGTTCAACAGGTGGATGGCGAAGGACGCACGACCACCTTCGATATCGACGGGTTCGGCAAGGTCGAACGGGTGACCGACCCGAAAGGTGGCGTGCTGACCTTTCGTTATGATCTGGCCGAGAATTTGGAAGAGGTCGAAAATCAGGCCGGGCAGGTATGGCGGTTCGAACGCGATGGCCGCGACCGGATCGTGCGTGAGGTCGACTTCGGCGGGGCAGAGATCCGCTATGACTATGACGATGCCGACCAGTTGATCGGGACGACTTATCCCGATGGGACGGTCCATGCGCTAGAGCTGGATAAATCCGGCCTGATGCTGAAAGAGATCGTGCGCGCGCCAGGACAAGACCCGATAGAGGCGGATTACGAATACGACGGTCGCGGCTTGTTGAAAAAGACGATCACTGCGGATGCGGAAGTCGAATTCGCGCGTGATGAAACCGGACAGGTGATTGCAGAGATCATCAATGGGACCCGCGTTGAGAGCACCTATGATTGCTGCGGTCAGCGCTCTGCCCGCAGCATCGACGGGCAGACCGTGCTTTTCTCTTACGATCCCGCCGGACGGCTGAACGCACTGACGGTCGACAAGCATGAGCCTTTGGAAATCGGGCATGATGCGCAGGGTTATGAATCCTCGCGCCGCTCGACCGCCGGTTTTGAACTTTTTCAACGGTTCAATGCGCTTGGCCTGCTGGTGGATCAGCGCATCGGGTCGTCGATCTCTGTTCCTGATGGGGCCGGCAAACAGACCTCTCGCGGTCTGGGGCGGGCCTATGGCTGGAACAACGCGCTGGAGCCCGTCGCGATCAAAGATCAGCTTTGGGGCGAGACGCGATATCGCTATGACGCCAACGGTCAAGTCACCGGCACTGCCCGTCAGGACGGTGTGGCCGAAGGCTTTGCCTATGACAACCGGATGAACCTGAGCCAAAGTGCGGTGCGCAACCCCGCTTTGGAACAGGCCAGCCAGATCGCAGCGAAGCTCACAGCGTGGCAGCGCGCGCCGGACGGTCGCGTGACGGAGGCCAAAGGTCCGGATGGCGAGACGATCCGGCTGACCTATGACCCCAAGGGCCGGGTGATCGAACGACAGGTGTTGCGCGACGGCTTCCGCCCACAGGTTTGGCATTTCGAATGGAACGGTCTGGATCGGATGACCGTGGCCTATACGCCGGACGGGGCCAAGTGGACCTATGGCTATGATGCCTTTGCGCGTCGGTTGTGGAAACAGGAATGGGTGCGTGGGGCTGCGGATCGCGACCGGGACGTGACCCGGATCGCATGGCAAAAGGCCCGCCGTCACGATTTCCTGTGGGACGGGGATGTCGTCGCCTCTGAACGGACGACGATGCCCGATGGCGCCACGCGCGAGGTACGATGGATTCATCAACCCGGCACTTTTGTGCCGTTGGCGCGGTGGGAGGCCGGGCAGCTGTCCTACGTCGTCTGCGACCACCTTGGCACGCCCCGGGAACTGGTGGGCGAAGACGGCACCGTCCTTTGGGCCGCCGGTATGCGCCTGTGGGGCCGGATCGACCGGCTGTGGTCCATCCGCACCGCCTCCGGCAACGCCGCCCCCGCCCTGACCGTGACCGCCCAACTCGACGTACCGATCCGCTTTCAAGGCCAATGGGAAGACGCGGAAACCGGCCTGTTTTATAACCGCTTCCGGTATTATGATCCGGAGTCTGGTGGGTATCTGTCACCTGATCCGTTGGGCCTTATGGGTGGGGAAAGATCCTTCGGCTATGTCGCGGATCCCATGGGAGATATCGACCCAAGGGGGTTGAATGCGGCTCTGCGTCGTGCCCTTGGAATGACGACCGGCAATGGCATGCAAGCCCACCATGTTATTCCGAAGAATGTCTGGGCCTCCAACCAAAGCTTCTTCAACGCGATCGGGATGGGCGGGCAAAGGGATGTGGCCGCGAACGGCGTTGGTCTGCCGAACAACCGCGCCGCGTCCCAACGCATGGGACTTCCATATCATTGCGGCAGTCATCCGGGCTATGACACGGTGGTCAGGACACAACTTCAGCCTATCGTTGACGACTATAACAACGGGGTTATCAACGCGGCCACAGCGCGTACCAGGGTGGCGGCGCTACAGGATAGTTTGCGCACTGGCATTCGCGCGATGCCAGGGGGGATGAGGCTTCAATGACCTATGTCTTAGGAATGAACTCTGTCGACAAGGGCAGCCCGGTGTCTATCAAGGGCGGCAGCCTTGATGACCAGTTCGCGCCAGAATCGCTGGAGACCGAACACTCCTATCCCTGGCACAAACCCGTCTATTCCGTTCACTACCCGCCGGAAGAAGCGCTTGATCTGCCATCAGAGCTTTGGCTGAACACAGGAGAGCGGGCGTTAGAGTTTGATATCCGCGTCGATTTTCACGGACTAATCCTGTCTGACCCCGCGGTGGACCTGCTGGCAGAGCCATTGGCGCGACATTTCAAATCGGTCCCTTTGAACGTGGTAAACCGCAAAGGCGAGCCTATTACGCGCCACAAGATGACCTACGCCAAGCCCCTTCAACAGCAAAAGGTTTGGGATCAAGCGAAGACGGTGCAGGTCGACAAAGACGTCGTGATCCGTTTCTTCCCGGTGAAGCTGAGGCAATTCGAAAGCTTCGGTCTGCGCCGGGATCTGGAGGGCGATATGGTATATCCATTTGGTCTGGATGGCACGCTTTTGATGAAGAGCGAAACGGCGGAGGCCTTTCAAAATGCCGGTATGCGCGGGTTTAACTGGGTCGATCAGGGCAGCTTCATGGACATCTATAACGACCGCTTAGTTCGCGCTTTGGATACATCTGGCTGATGTATCGTGACACAGCGAAATCACGCGGCAGAAGAACACAGAGTACCTGAGGATGCGTGAAAAGAGACTACACTATGTGGATGAAAGAACGTTCACAGGCGGCCCCGATGACGGACCCTATCTGGACGTTGTCAAAACAAGCTTTAACAGCGCGCCGATCATCGAGGTAACGTCAAATTTGACGGGTCTGGAGTTGCTGGAGCCGACTTATGACGGGTTAGAGGTCATGTCTCTGCGGATGTCTTTGCCAGACCTTCGGGCCGCTGCGGATCGCCTGCCGGATCCATCCAAAATCGTGCTGATTTCCACCGGACAGGATCTGTTGTCAGATGAGGAATGTGACCTTGAACCCTTGCGACGTTATTCGGGACTTCAATCGCTTGGGCTAATTGCCGAGGTGCCGAAGGGGCCGCGGATTGCGGATGTGGTCCCGGGTCTGAGGTTTCTGTCTGTTGGTGCCTTGCGCACGCGGGCGCTAGAGGGGTTGAAGTGCCTTGAGGGCCTCAAATTGATCAGCGGTGCGCGGCACATTGAAAGCTGCAACAGCGCGCACATCACAAAACTGTTCGTGACTTCCGCCGAACCGTCGCTTCTGGAGAAGATCGCCTCTTGGCCCGCGCTGGAGACATTGGCGCTTTGGTCGCGCAAAAAGGACTGGTCGTTCGGGGCGCTGGCCGGGTTTCCGGCGCTTCAGAATTTCGCCTTTGAAGGCCCGGCAGAGCAAGACTGGATGAGCTTGACTACGAGCCTACACAAAGTGTCGATTGAAAAAGTGATTGACTCAGCCGCGGTTGGTCGGCATCTCGCCAAGTCTGATGTCGTGTCCATCGGGTTCAATCCGAAGGTGAAGGGTGATGACGGGTACTATGCAGGTGACCTGCTCGAGGGTGGCGATCCGTTTCGGTCGTTGGAGTGTGACGTGTTTCATAGGGACATCACCTAAGTGATCCTCGTCTCGACACATAACACCACGTTACGCACCCGGTTGATTGATCACTTGCAGGACCGGGGCTTTGACCCGCAGCCCGCTGGCCGCGTGGATCGTTACACTGCTCAAACGGCGCCGGATAACTTTCTGAATCATCTGTTCGACTTTCCGGTGCTCGATACGGCGTTCCTGCGCTATGAGACCGAGATGGTCGCAATAGATGAAGGCCTATCGGTTTTTGGCACCTGCGCATCAGGGTTGTTTTGTCTTGACCAACAAGGCGCGGTTGTTCTGCTGGACGGAGAAGAGAATCGAGAGGTCATTGCGGCCACAACAGCGGAGTTCTGTGCGCTGTTCCATCGGTTTGTTTCGGTCTCAACCGGGTCTCCAAAGGGGTACGATTTCGGCTCGGAGGAGCCTTTGCGAAGCGCGGCTGCCGACAGCCCCTTCTGGGGCTACATTCTACATGCTCTGGAAGAGGGCGATGCTGCCCCAAATCGGCACCTGTTGGCCTATCTGGTCGATGGTGAGATCGAAAGCATCGCCTGACGGTGCAGGGTGGGCAAAGGGTGCGATGCAAAAATTTGTCAATCCAGAGGGACTGATCGCTCATTTCGAAGGTGGGGCTGTGTCCGAGTTGGGGCGTCATGACCCCAAGCGCCATAAGCTGCCGGTGAAGCTCACACTCAGGGGTCAGACCACATCCGACGACCTCAAAGCGATCGACGCCTTCAATGCGCTCGATTTCTTCATCGTGTCAGCAGATTTGGCAGACG
The DNA here is from genome assembly GCA_947493335.1 of uncultured Paracoccaceae bacterium. GTDB lineage: Bacteria > Pseudomonadota > Alphaproteobacteria > Rhodobacterales > Rhodobacteraceae > CANMYO01. The sequence goes on from CANLQO010000005.1 coordinate 126,345, forward strand.
CCATCGATACGTTCACGAACAGCCAATGGCCACGCCGTCGGGCGTTCTTGTTCCTGAACGGTCAGAAACTTGATCGTGATTATGTTGTGCTGATCCTTAACCGTATGGTGAAAGTTGGTGCTTTTAAAGCGACCGAAGCCGATTGGACGCCAGATGCATCGTATCCCGTTGTTCCCGGCGCTTTGGGTGATTTTGACATGGCGCTGGACGAAGAGCTAAAGTTCCCAGTGCTGTCTGACCAGCTTGTGGATGCGCTGAACGCGAAGGGGTATTCATTCAGCAGTCGCGCCTACCCAGTCCAAATGGCCTAGGCTATCCTGATTTTCATGAAACGGGGTCTAGCCATGTTTCCAAACGATGTCACATGGGTCGAGGTCCTTTATGATCTGGAGATCGTCCGGCGCGGCGAACCGGTTTCGATCAGCAACGCAACGGTTGAAGAGATGTCGCGGCCGGCGTCTTTTAACAACGATCCGGCCCGGGCGGTTTTGGCGCGGCTTTGGGATTGGCCCGGGCAGGGGCTGACCTTCGCCGACATTTATCGGGTCTTTCTGGGGCACATTTTGCTGTCGACCAAAAGCGCGGATATCGCGGCAGCGCTCCGGGCTTTTTCGCCAGAACTTACCCAACGCAATGCCGCAAATGGCATGGTCAACTACTGGTGGGGCACCGCAGAAGCGCTGGAGTATGAAGAGCTTAGCTTCGGCGAAGACTTCTTGTACTACCGTGACAGGGCGGCCCTGCAACACATCGGGTGACGTCGTCCGTTCTTAAAGCGATGCTGCAGATGAGAGGCCAAGATGAGGTATTCCTTTGGAATGAACGCTATCGCGCCCGAAAACCCGGCGTCGATCAAGGGTGCGAGCTTGGACGATAGCTTTCTGTCCGTATCGCTAGACCGGGAAAGGTCCTATCCCTGGCACAAACCCGTCTATTCCGTTCACTACCCTCCCGAGGAAGCGCTTGATCTGCCTTCAGAGCTTTGGCTGAACACAGGCGCGCAAGTCTTGGATTTTGATATCCGCGTCGATTTTCATGGCCTTATGCTGTCCGAACCCGCGGTCGACCTGCTGGCAGAGCCTCTTGCGCGTCAATTCAAGTCGGTCCCTTTGAACGTGGTCAACCGCAAAGGCGAGCCTATTACGCGCCACAAGATGACCTACGCCAAGCCCCTTCAGCAGCCCAAAGTCTGGGATGATGCGACCACCCAACAGGTCGACAAAGACGTCGTGATCCGTTTCTTCCCGGTAAAGCTGAGGCAATTTGAAAGCTTCGGTTTACGCACCGATCTTGAAGCCGACATGATCTGTCCATTTGGACTTGATGAGACGCTTTTGCTGAAACGTGAACTCGCTGAAACCCTGCAAGACGCTGGCTTGCGTGGACTAGACTGGACCGATCAGGACCGTTTCATGGTGTGCTACAATGATCGTCTGGCGCGTGCCCTGGACCCCATTGGCTAAGTCATGTGCGCCAGAATGAAGCGCGCGGATCAGGGGCATGTCGCGGACACAGATGATGACCGGGATTCCTTTTCACATCGATGAACACAAGTTCGATGCCGGGGATGGCCGACGATGACGCACTGCCAGCCGCGCCGTTCTGCCAATGCAACGAAATTCTGCGTCAGCGATGGGGAGAAACCGAACGGCAGCAAAGTCCCGCGATCTGTGAATTCCGTTCGCTCGAGGATTTGCACTTGCAGCGAATGGCGGCTCTGAGGGGGTGCGCCGCAGCATCTTGACTCAATGTCCAATGGCCTGTGTGGATGGCTCCTGCATTGCAAGCGATTTTTGCGGTTGCGATGGTCTGTCAGTACAGTCGTGTGTCCGGCCTGTTTGCGCGGCGGTTGCCACTGGCCCTGATGAGTTCCGCGAGCAAGGTTCCTATCGGGAATACGACCTTTGAGGGCCGCGACATTCATCGGAGTGTCCTTACTCTTGGTTTACTTCTCTTCGCATCATCACATCAAGCGTCTTGCATCTTGGGGCAGGATCAAGCGATCGGCTGCCGATGTTCTTCCTTTTTTGTCAGGAGCGCCCAGATGATCCGGGCGGATTTGTTGGGCATGGCGACGGTCGCCAACCGGAAGGGCTTTTCATCCATTAGCTTTGCGGTCCAGGTATCCGCTTTCTCAGGTTTGTTCCTTGCCATCAGCGCGCGCGACGTCATTCCGACGATTAGTAGCTTTCGGATATAGCGATCACCTTTCTTGGTGATCCGTCCAAGCCGCTCTCGGCCGCCACTGGATTTGTTCAGCGGTGTCAGACCCAGCCAAGCTGCCAAATCGCGTCCGGTCTCAAACTGTTTTGCATCGCCAACGGTGGCGACGATGGCCGAAGCTGTGATTGGCCCGATCCCTGGCATACGCATCAGTCTTCGTGCATCCGCATCCAACCAGGCATGTTGTTCGATTAATTTGGTCAACCCATCGACCCGCGCGTTGAGCCCGTTCAACTGATGACACATCACTCCGAGAATGCCGTCTGCGATCTCGGGCATTTCCAACGGCTCTTCCGAACCATGTTCCCGAGCAAACTTGGACACAGCCTCTATGCCCGTCGGGAGAATGTGCCCGAACTCACGCAGAATGCTGCGGATCATGTTCACGACTTGGGTGCGCTGTCGGACGACCAAATCCCGTGCTCGATGGATGGCGAGAACAGCTTGCTGATCCTCGGATTTGATCTAAACAAAGCGCATGGTGGGGCGGCGCACCGCTTCGCAGATCGCTTCGGCGTCGGCCGCGTCTGTCTTGCCGCGCTTTACATAGGGTTTGACATAGGCCGCTGGCATCAAACGAACATCATGGCCGAGCTTGCGCAGTTCGCGACCCCAGTGATGTGCTGAACCACAGGCCTCCGTCCCAACCACACAGCATGGCAATGCTTCGAAGAAAGATAACAACTTCGCGCGCTTGATCTTCTTGTTGATGATCCGACGACCAGTCGCTGAAACGCAGTGAACTTGAAAAACGTCCTTGGCCAAATCTAGGCCTACAGTCTTTACTGTCATTGGGTGGCTCCTTTCCTAGCAGTCGATGACAACTGCACTTTGGCACGTTAGATGCCGGTGGAGCAGGAGCCATCCACCTCATCCGGAATGGGCCGAGTTCTACGATACTTGATAGAAGCAGCGCGAATGGCAGACCGCCGAAGTCTCGTGAATATGGAAACAGTGTCGTGTCTTTGCCGATTGGGTCGGCTTAGTTGTTGGTGCATCGTGGGCCGCTGGTTCCTCGGGACGATCTTTTCTGGTGCCGCCGGCAAAAGGATGGAATAGGGCCCGGTCCAAGAGTCGATCTTGTGGGCCAAAGATGGCCTCCTGTGAACATCGCAGTGCGTCTGCAAACCGGCGCCTGTTTGCACCGGTGGGACCACTGGTCGCCCTCACCTCTGATCACGATCAATGGACGCAAATTAGTGAATTTGCCTCGCAACATAGACGATCCGCGACGTTTTTCGTTCCTCAGCGCGGCTTGTCTTTGTGTGATAGAAACCTGGACCCTCAGGCCGTCTTCAATTCGACTGCAGTCTCCGGCAGCGTCTCGCCGGAACCGCCGAGCTGTTCAGGGCCATCAACATACTTCGGCAGCCCGTCGGTGATATCCATGGTTCGGTGGTCGTAATACTTGTGCATTTGCGGCGCGAACTGAAAATCACTGCCTTCGAGGACGCTGGGGAAAATGACCGTCACGCCCGCCTCTTTCAGAAGGCCCGCGACCTTGCCGCCGCAGATGGCGCAGGTGGATCGCGCAAGCGCTGGGTTCTTGTCGGTGCCGCGCAGGTCTCCCTCAATGGTGACAGCGTCGTCCATCCATGCCGTCCAGCCCATGAAAGGTGCGCCATGGAAGGACCGGCACGACGGGCAATGGCAGTAGCCTTGAGCGAAAGGCTCGCCATGGACCGTGACCTTGGCTGCGCCGCAATAGCACTGGCCTGAGTAGGATTTTTCTACGTCCGACATGTCTTGTGATCCTCTTTCGGTGTGTCTCCGAGTGAAGGTTAACCCGTTTCATTGAATGAACGGAATTGCTGAAATTTAGACATACTGTATATCTGGCAATACACTTAGTGGAGAGACAAAATGCGAGCCAAACCCATGGACTGGGCGGAGATGCCTTATTTCCTTGCCGTTGCGCGGGAGGGTAGCTTGCGTCTGGCCGCCGAGAGCTTGGGCGTCAGTCATGGCACGGTCGACCGGCATATCCAGTCGTTGGAGGCCGCCTGCAAAACCTGTCTCTTTCAACGTACGACGCAAGGTATGGTTCTGACCACGGCCGGAGAGTCTTTGGTGCCCGCCGCAACAGAAGCCGAAACATTGATCGTGGGGGCGCGGAACACCTTACCCTCGATGACGGCCTCGGCTGCCGGCCGGGTGCGGTTCGCGATGCCATCCTGGATTGCCTATCCGATCATCGCGCCGCGGGTACACAAGTTTCGGGAGCTCTATCCTGATATCGATCTGGAGATCATGGTGAGCAATCGGTTCCAGAGCATCGCCAAGGCTGAGGCGGATGTGAGCATTCGGATTGCCTTCGAGGTCGAGGAGGACGTTGTCGGAAAGCATCTGTTTGTGTGGCACGACGCAGTGTTGGCCAGCGAGCGGTACCTGTCCGAGCATTGGGCGACACGCGGACGCGAAGGTGAAGGGTTGCATTGGCTCGGATGGGCTGGACCCAATCCGCATCATGCCTGGGAGAAGCAGCGCCCGTTCTCGAAGGCAGCAAAGGTGCACCACATAGGAGACGAGATGATGTTCGCGCAGATGCTGCGTGAAGGACACGGGATGGGCGTGTTCCCGGTGATTAGTACCAATTTGTTTCCCGGTCTGGTCCGTGTTCCGCAGACGCCCGTATTGCCGGATCGGTCCTTGTGGTTGCTGACCAACCGAAACTTGCAGAACACGATGCGGGTTCGTGCGGTCGTGGACTTTTTCGAGGACGAACTGATGGCGCTGCGGGGAGCGTTTCAGGGTGTGGACAGTCCGGTCTTCGCGGGTTGAGTATCTCGAAGCGGGCGCTGAAAAGGATGGGTGCCCGCGTGGCTGAAGTCTGCTCTGAGCCCAAACCTACCGTGAAGCGATGTGCTAAAGTGTCGGAATGACAACCGCCAGTAAATACGATTTCCGCAAAGTGACGATGAGCGATCTGCCTACGCTGTTAGAGTGGCAGGCACAGCCACATGTCCGCGAATGGTGGGATTCAGATGAACCGTATGATGAGGAAGAATTAAGCGATCCTCGTGTGTCACGTTGCATCGTCTCGGTTGATGGACGTCCATTTGCCTTCATGCAGGATTACTCCGTCCACGGGTGGGACGATCATCACTTTGCTCATCTTCCAAAGGGCGCGCGAGGGATCGACCAATACATCGGCGACCCCAAGATGATCGGAATTGGGCATGGGACTGCTTTCATCGGCACGAGAATGGGCTTTCTCTTTGGCGGCGGTGTGCCGGTGATCGCGACCGACCCGCACCCGGAAAACGAACGGGCGATTGCAGTTTACAAGAAGCTGGGGTTTGAACCGTTAGGGCAGCCTCAAGAAACGCAATGGGGTCGCATACTGCCGATGCTGGCCAGGCCTTGAATGCGGAGCTACGAATGGCAGCAAAGTCCCGCTGAGGCTAAGTTCGAGCGACAGCAGATTATACACTTGCGGTGAAGGTCCGCTATGCGGGCAGCGCGCGCAGCATCTGGTACAGCAATCAGACGGTGGCTATGGGCCTGGTAGTGCGGGACTTACTTTCACTCCGGCAAACCCGCCATGCGCAGCCCATCGGCGATGTGGTCCCAGTCCTCTGGGCGACGCCAAAGGGCGCGCAATCCACCCAGCGCCGTCTCAATCGTATCGCACTCAGTTGTCATCCCAGACAAACGCTGGTCTCGGCTGCGCGCATGTTTGAATTCCGAGAGCGTAAATTTTGCTTCGCCAAACATACCCAGTCGCGCCTGAGAGCCTGCGCGAAAGGCAAGCCCCGTCGAGTTGAGAAGTGAGGCGCCGTTGAGGGTTTGAACGACCTCGGCATCGCGGCCTTGAAACGAATAAAGCTGCCCCAAGATCCATTCGAAAGTTGGGGGGAGTGTCGTTCTACGCTTTGCCACATCCTCAATGATTTCCGCGGCTTCATCATGCTTGCCCAACATCAACAAAAGATAGCCGCACCAAGCCAATGACTCGATCTCGTTCTTTGCCATCGACAGAGCGTTTCTTATCTGCGCTTCGGCGGCGTCCCAATGCCCCATCACGTGGAGGGCAAACCCGAGGTGGTCCTGAATGTGGACGTCAAGCGGGTCCAGCGCGACAGCGCGCCGTGCGTGATATAGCGCCCTCTCTTTGTCTTGTGCATCCAACTCCCCAAACCAGTGCTGCACCACAAAGCTGTCCGATAGGTACATGTGCGAACGGGCGAGGCCTTGATCCTTCTTCACGGCCCGCTCCAAAAGAGCACGCGCCTCCAGGTTGCCCTCAAGGCTGATCGTGTCACGCAGTCGTTTGCCAAGGACCATCAACTGGTAGGCTTGCAACTCATCGTCAGGAGTATTCCCGGCCTTCTCGGCGACGTCTTCCTCGATCCGATAGGGGATGGCTCCGGTCAGGTAGCGCGACAGGTCGTCCTGCAGCTCGAACAGATCGGGCGATTGCCGATCCAGCCTCTCGGCCCACAAGACTGACCCGCCTGGAACCGCGACCAGTTCAACCGCCACACGAAGCCTATCACCCAACCAACGCACGCTGCCTGTCAGCAAGTAGTCCGCGCCGAACGCCTCTGCCTGCGAAAGAGGGCCAACAGGCTCTTTGGCTGCGAGGTCAAAATGACGCGCAACCACTACGCGTGTCGAAAACTTCGACAGCTGCGCTATCACATCCTCCGTCAGGCCTTCGGAGAAGTAGCGGTGTTCCGGATTGTCGCTCAGTGTTTTGAACGGCAAGACGATCAATGTCGGCGCGCTCATCGCCTTTGACCGCGTAATCTGCTTGTCGTCTGTCTTGAGGAGCCTGTTTTTCAAACGAACCAGATCCGGGCTCATATCGATCCCCAGATCGGTCTTGAGCAGGCTTTCAAACGCGTCAAATTTGATCTGCACCCGACTGCGTTCACCGGACGCGGCGTGAGCCCTCAGGCTGAGCGCCATGCCTGTCTCTTCATATGGATCAAGTGCCAGGATCCGTTCTGCAGCCGCCAAGGCTTGTTTTGCATTGCCAGACGCTAACGCAGCAGAGCCAAAGTCAAACAAGATATCGCGGACAGCACGAGAAAAGCCTGCGCGCTTTGCCGCCAGCCATTCTTCGAACGGCGGCTCGTCGATTGTTATGCTGTCCAGAAACTGTTCCCCAAAACTTGTGAGGGCCTCGTCCGACCCCATTGCAGACATCTCGAGTGCATCCAGATCAACGGTAACCAAACCCCGATCCAAGGCCAGTGTCCCCGCGTTTGACTGTATGATCTGGTCGTCCAACGCGCTTCGGATGGCCGACAACGCCTGGCGCAGATTTGTCCGCGCTTGTGATTCCGGGGCTCGGCTCCATAACGTTGCAGCAGCCACTTCGCGACGCAAGCCACCCTTGGGAGCGCAGGCTATCATGGCCAAAAGCGCCAGACTTTTCTGTGTCGATAAGCGGACTGTGCTGCCGTCCTCTTTGGAAATGGACGGAGAACCCAACAAGTGCACTGAATATTTCTGGTTTATTTTCAATACCCTATATCGTTCCTAGCGATTTTTTGTAACTTGTGATCCGATTTTACGAATTGGGAACGCCTTTTTTCACGCCGTCAGAACGCAGCATCGCGAAGCTCGGGAGCAAGCACAACAGAAACCTGAAAGGAAAGACCATGTGGCTTCCCAACAGCGATGAACTTCAATACTTCAAGCACTACGAGCGCGATCTCATCAACAGCGTCACCAAGCAGCCATCGTTGCAGCGCCCCCGGATATTCGCTGCGCGTGATGCGACAACAAAGTTCACGTGGAAAAAGGCATTGGCTGCGCTGCCGCGTTTCGTTGTGGCGGGTTTTCAGTGGCAGGCGTGTCGTTCCAAGGCATAGGCTGCGCGTTCGGCCGGCATTCAGCTTGGCTTGTGAGTCTCATGAATGTCCGCAATGCGAGCTGCAACTGCAGCATCTGCATACGGTCGTGAGAGTCGCGATATGGGCCGAAGATCTCTTCCCTTTTTATCAAGAAATTTGAGCTCGCTCTTCGAGACCCTTGTGAGCGTTTTCGACAGATATGCGTGCCCGACCCAACCGAGGATGCAGCTTGCGCGCCAGAATCCAGGTGCAGAGCAGACCTGCACCTCCCGCGGCGAACACACCTGAGAGCGGCGCAACAAGTAGAACCAGCCAGGCAGCACCAGGCGTCAGGATGCCTGAAACATCGCGGAAGCTGGCATAGATCGCGGACATCTCCGTGCGCTCGGAGGGCTTAACGGCGAGCAGGAAAGGCAAGCCTGCGGAGACGTCAAGCAAGATCAGGAATATCGATCCCGCCATCAGTAGTACTACCGCCAAATGCGGCATACCGCTTGGCATTCCGGCGAACAGGAAAAGGAGGCCGGACATCAGGAAACCGGTCCGGACAGCTGTTCGCACCGAGTAGCGTTGCATGTAGCGAAGCATCAGCGGCGTGAGGAACAAGGCCGCGTTGGAAATCGAAAGCGCAATGCCCCCAAGCTGACTGCCAAGATCGTTTTGCACCGCAAATATTGGAAGGTAGACGACATAGACCCACCATCCGCACGACCGGACCACGGCGAAGATCCAACCGGTCACCAGACGCGGTTGTGCTGCGAACCGTCCGAAATAGGCCAGCGGATTGGCCGGCGGGTGTCGGCTTTTCGTGATGAGCTTGCCATTGCCGAGTCGCATCACAAGAAAGATGACAAGCATGGCAACCGCTGCGACCGTCGCGATCAGAAATGGCGCTGGCTGCCACCATGCGTAGAGATACGTGCCAAGAGCCGGACCGACCGTCCACCCTAATGCGCTGTAGAACAAGCGAGAAGTTTCGAAGCGCCCAAGTTCGATCTTGGCGACATGATCGAGGACATAAGCATTGAAACAAACGAAAGTCGTGGCAACAGCGAACGTTGTCAGCGCGAGCCCGGCAATCGCGGAGACTGGGGTCTCCAGGAGGGTCACACTCGCGCCGCCGACAAACATGAGCGTGCCGAAAACATAAACCCACCACCTTGGGACGTACCGGATGAGATAGGGAACCAGTAGGCCGATCACGAGTGAGATCGCGCCGATGATGAAATAAACCTCAGAAACGAGACGCGCGTCGCGAAGCGCATTGTACATCACCAGCGGGAAGACCGAGATCAAAATGCCACGGGCAATAGCCTCCGTTCCCGCCAGAATGGCGAAGCCACGCACACTTGGCGCGGGCGCATGGCGAAGCCATTCAGGTATTCGGCGCTCGTGCATGAGGATTGCTCAGAAATATGACAACAACCTCAAAGCCGTTTCGCCACACTGTCTCGCTTGCTTGCGACCCGATGTCGTTTTCGGCTTGTCCTGTGAACTCAGCGAATTTGAGTAACGGTCGTTCGAATTCTTTTAGCAGCTGTCGACTTCACCCACGGTCATGCGTCTCGCCTCAGTGATGAAATGCAAATGCAGCAAATGACCGCAAATCGGACTGCGGGCGCAGCATGGCGACAGTGGGCTGGGTGTCGGCCAAGGGCCGTCGACGGTCCAAGCGTGCGCGATGCAGCGGTTGTTGCTGCGGTTCCATGCTATTGCAGATGAACCAAGTCCGTCGGCCTCTGTGGCCGGCATTGGCTTGCTCAGGGGTCTTTCTCAATTGCCTGAATTTCGGCAGCTTCTTCCAGCAACCATCGAAAGACGGCGCGCACAGCCTTCCGGCGCCCCGCCCGACTGTTTACGATCAGATAGTATCCACCGAATTCGAGCTCGGCGTCGGCAAGTTCAACCAACGCACCAGACTGAAGTTCCGGTTCGCACAAGTTCTTGTCCATCAGAACGGCCCCTAGCCCGGCCACAGCCGACTGGATCGCAAGCAACGCTCCGAGAGGATGTGGCAGGTTGAGATCAGGAACATCGTCGAGCCCTGCGCGACGGAACCACGCGGGCCAGAGGCGGAAGGTCGCTTCTTCGATCAAGGGGCCCTCCGCCAATGCCTTAATGTCCAGCGTTTCGCCGCGTTTCGGTGCAAGGTCTGGTGCGGCATAGGCCCGGACGGCAGATCGAAACAGCAGTTGTGAACCGTCCTCCGGCTCGCCGCGGACGTATCGCAGGCCCAAATCGAAGTCATGCGCCTCGATATCCATGACCTCAGTCGTCACTGAAAGCCGCAGGTCGATATCGGGGTGCTGGGTCTTAAACCGTGCGAGCCTGGGGATCAGCCACTTCTGAGCGACGGTGTTCTCCGTTGTGAGTGTGACCGTGCCTTTTGGCGAGACCGACAGCGCCTCAGTGGCGAGAGAGATCTTGTCGAACGCAGGAGTGATCTCGGAAAGGTAAGTGCGCCCCTGATCCGTGAGTGCGACGCCCGTGTTCTGAGCGCGAAAGAGGTGGACGTTCAAACGTTCCTCCAACCCCCGGACATGTCGCGAAATGGCCGAGTGAGACACGTTCAGCTCTTCGGCGGCTTTGGTGAAGCTGCCCAACCGACCAGCGGCCTCAAAGGCGCGTAGGGCGTTCAGTGGGGGCAAAGGGCGTCGCATCCTCGCTTTGTGACTTTTTGGAACAAACGGTGTCAAGAAGCGGCGTTTGAACCAAGCAAATGCTCCAAGGCAGAGTTGAAGGGAGATAGATCGAGGAGCCCGATATGAAACACGTTGATGAGCAGGACTTCGTCGTCCCCCAGACGCCCGTCATTCCACTCCCAAAAAGCATCCGTTCTGCTGCCAGTATCTGCCTTGCCGTCATCAGGCGGATGATCCCGGAACGGCATACCTTGCAAATGTTGCCTCGGCGGCTCCGGCGGGATGCAGGCGTTGACGAAGACTTTGTCGAACAGAGACGTGTCGCCAGGGCTCCACTTATACGCTGAAAAAGCATCTCGTGCGCATTGGACGGGTTTGATCGGAAGACTGTGCTCAGAAGATCGGGCGTTTGGTGCCGATTTGGCCGTCAGCCGAGTATTGTGCCTCGTCCCATGCCGCACATTTGACCAAGGTTCGCTTTGATGGGCCGCAACACAGCGATGGAGCCACTTCTTCGATGTTCGGAACGGGCCGGTTTCTGCAAGGCGCTGGAAGGGCGGCTTCTGCAGCGTTTAGAAGAGCAGTGCAACGACTTGGTCCGTTTCAGGCCTTCGACGCGTTTCATCGGGCATCTGCGCGCAGAGGGAGCGACCCGTGTTGCAGGTATGCTCGCTGACGCGCTTTAGCGAACCGTTTGCGAGGGCGGCCTCGAGCAGGCAAAGATGCCCGATCAACACCCCGGCTCCGGCCTTCGCCTCTTCGACGGCAAGGCTGTAAAGCGAGAACTTCGGGCCTCGCTGCGGGTCGCCGATGGGTGTGCCGGTCTCCTTTGCCCAAAGCGCCCAATCGCCCACCCATGTCTGATTGTGCAGCAGAGTTGCCGTCTGAAAATCCAACGCTTGCGTTTGAGGGCCTGGTGCGCAGACCGGGACAATGTCATCGGCACAGATCGGCCTGCTGTCGGGTGAATTCGTGGGATCTTCAAAGAAGATCGCCAGATCGAACAGGTCTCTCGACAGGTTGGGCGGGACTTCCATGGCCGTTACCGAAAAGTTGATCCGAGGGAACTGCGCCCTGATCTTGCTGAGCCTGTCGGGCAACCAAAGTTGTGCGACAGATGGGAGTGCCGCGATCTGAAAATCCACTCCGGCACCATGGCTGCGCAAAGCGCGCGTGGCATCCGCCAATGCGTCAAACGCCATTGTGAACCGAGACACGAGGGATACCCCAGCCGCCGTCAGTTCCACCCCTTGGGCATTGCGACGAAAGAGTGCTGTGCCTGCCCAGTTTTCAAGGGTCTTGATATGCTGGGATATAGCGCCGGGCGTTACGCTGAGTTCGTCCGCCGCCGCGACGAAGCTGACATGCCGTGCGGCGGCTTCAAATGCCCGCATGGCGTTCAGAGGTGGACCTTTCGGGCGTTTGGGCGCGACGCTCATTGGATTAGCCTTAGTTTTTCTACGCCAAGAAATAGCAATTCTGCTTTGCACTGTCACGCTCCGGGCGTCAGTCTGTAGGGCAAACAGGAGGATTGTGGATGACACTCGTACAGCGAAACTGGGTTCCCGACAGATGCGAAACGCGCGTGCAGGACATAGCACAAAAGGCTGCGTCCATGACCTCTGATGGTCTTCTGGCGCGCGTGCAGGACCTGGCCGAGCAGAACCGCGTCATCCACGAGGAAGAGTGTTTTAACCTCAATCCGGCGACCAATGTCATGAACCCTAAAGCCGAGGCCCTTTTGTCTTCGGGTATCGGGTCGCGTCCATCTTTGGGGTATCCTGGTGACAAATATGAAATGGGCCTGGAAGCAATCGAAGAGATCGAGGTGATTGCAGCTCAGCTGTGCGCAGAGGTATTTGACGCCAAATTTGCTGAAGTCCGCGTTCCCTCTGGCGCGATTGCAAACCTCTACGGCTTCATGGCGACGTGCGAATATGGTGATACGATCATTGCACCGCCAGCGTCGATTGGCGGTCATGTCACACACCATATCACTGGCTGCGCGGGGCTTTTTGGTCTGCGCACGGTCGATGCGCCGGTAAACGCAGATGGCTACACGGTCGATCTGGATCAGTTGCGCGCCTTGGCTCTGGCCGAGTGGCCCAAACTGATTACCATCGGGGGTAGTCTGAATTTGTTTGAGCACCCTGTCTCTGACGTGCGCGCAATCGCCGATGAGGTCGGCGCCAAGGTGATGTTCGACGCAGCCCACCAGTGCGGAATCATTGCGGGCCGCGCGTGGTCCAACCCCCTGACGGATGGGGCGCACTTCATGACGATGAGCACCTATAAGAGCCTTGGGGGACCGGCAGGAGGACTGATCGTCTCCAACGATGCCGACATCGCCAAAGCGCTTGACGCCATCGCTTTCCCCGGCATGACCGCCAATTTCGATGCGGCAAAGACGGCAGCCTTGGCCGTGACCATGCTAGATTGGAGGGACTTCGGGGCCGCCTATGCCAAGGAGATGATCGCGATGTCACAAGCCTTGGCAGCCGCATTGGACTCCGAGGGTGTTCCGGTCTTTGCCGGAGCGGAAGGTTTTACGCACTCCCACCAGTTCGCTGTATTGGCCGAACCCTTTGGCGGCGGTCAGGCAGCGTCGAAAAAGCTGCGCCCGAATGGATTTCTTGCCTGTGGCATCGGGCTGCCGGTGGCCGCGGTTGAAGGCGATATGAACGGGTTGCGCATTGGGACGCCAGAACTGGTCCGGTGGGGCATGACGGCGGCCGACGCGGATCGGCTTGCCGCGCTGATAAAACGTAGCCTAAACGGCGACATTACAGGGCAGGAGGTAGCCTCTTGGAGGCAAGAATTCGACAAACTCTGCTTCGTTCACTGAGATAGATAGCAGCCGCTGGTTCCTTCCTGGCGAGCGGCGGCCCTGTCCGCGTCCAGACCGACACAATGTAACTGACATGGGCAGGGTCAGTACTAGTTATTGAGATGAGCAGATGCACTGAAATAGGCAAAGCTGCGACGGTCGCCGTCTTCTGTCGACAGTTCGATGAAGATTCCGGGTCTGCGAACGCTTTGGCTGGCGCGTCTTCCGCCTACGGGGTCAAAGCGATTGCCAGTCAAGGTGACGCGGGTTTCGGATGACTCAGCGATAGGAAGGGCCGTCAACGATAGGATCGGGCTGACCTTCTCGTAGACCGTCGGCGTGACACCCAGCACGCGCCCTAGGTCCTCGGGCACCAGAAAGGCGCCATTGCGCGGGCCGCTCAGATTGGCTGCGGCATATTCCGCGCGTTCAGCACCATTAATACTGCGCAGGTCATCCGCATCCCGGAAATCGACAATGCGCGCGGCAAGCATCATCGCCATCTCGCCCTCCACACCCTGAATTTCAAAGGCCAGCGCGATGCGGACTGGGTCATCCAGGTTCAAATCGACCCGCGCCTCTCGTGGGACGACGGTAATTTCCACGGCGCGTCCGCCAAAGGCACGGGTGACCTTTAGCGGCTGATCGGAATTAGAGGTCAAGAATGGATCATCGCTTTCAAGAGCTGCAATCGTCCAGTTGGCAGCAGCATCAAACGTTTCGGTCGCGAGGCGGGCTTGTGTCGTGCTGAGAATGGCCTGCCGCGCCTGAAACTGGGCTGAGATCAATAGAAACGATGCCACCGCCGACAGACCAAGCCCGAACCAGAGCACCGCAATCAGGACAAAGCCACGCTCCCCTGAACGCAATCTGCCCCGCACAAGGCGGGGCAGATCAGTGTTTTTAAGTGTCCGCGACACGACCGTGATCAGAGATCGGGATCACAGTAGAGGTTGGGGTCTTCTTCCTGACGGCCTTCACAGCCCCAGACAAAGACGTGCAACCCGGTGTTCCGGTCGGAGCCAAGGATCACCTGCTGGCCGTTCACTTCGGTGACGTGAACGCCCCAGAAGTTCGAACCTTCAGGCGCGATCCAGCGGCCGACCTCGTGCATGTTCCACGATGCCACCGACTGACCCGGTGTTGTCGGGTTGTGCAGGTGTCCTTCGCGGAATTCCACGGCACGCATGCCCAGCGAATACCAAGAGATGAACATCCGCGCCCGGTTTGTCGGGTCGGTTTCGATGTTGTGCATCGTTAGGTCGCCTGCGTTGGTTGCAAACGCGGGGTCTGCAACCTCTGCCGGGGCGTAGTAGCCGATGTGCTCACCCGGGCCGCGGATCACCGTGGTCGGGTTAGTAGAGTTCATCGGGCTGCCCAGTTTGACCTCAAGGTCCTGCGTGGTGTTGTTGATGATGTGCAGGTAGCCCCAACCGTCGAAGATGGCTTCGATTGACACCTCGGCACCGGTCACACCAATGGCCGGAGCCACGGTAACGCCATTGCCGCAATCCGCCGGGTTATAGGCCGTGTCGAGGATTTCAAAACCGGCCGACCGCGCCACAAAGATCGCGGGGATGCCCCCTTCGACCAGCATGGACACGGATGCTTCGCAGCGATCAGCAGCATCGCCGTTGTAGACGATCGCACCGGCGTAACCAGCGGCTTCAACCTCTGTCACCTTGGTCGTGAAGGCGCAAACGCCCCGCTCAACCAGTGCGATGTCGGTCGGATCAGCGGCAGGCGGCACCAGACCGTCGCCGCAGGCAAAGCCCACAGATACCGGCGTGCCGGTCAGGCTTTCGATGGTGTTGCCCGGACCAACTTGTGGCACGTCAGAGCCCTGGCTGGCCGCGAATTCATTGGCCCCGTCAACCACGCCGGTCGAGAAGCTGTCGAAGTCTTCATCACCGCCGAGGATCACGCTGACGGTGTCGCCGACGCTTTCAAGGGTGACATCACCAAAGACAGCCGCGTGCGCGTTGCCTTCCATCGGCGAGATGTCCAGAACCGGGTCAATATCCGGATAGGTGCTGTCGTTCAGGACAAAGGCGTTTGCAGGATCGTTGACGTCCATTGTGACGAACCCGGCATCCCAATAGGGCAGCACGGCCACCCAGTTTTCGCCGTCACTGGGGTCAAGGTCTTCGACCCAGACGTCATGCAGCAAGGGTGCCGCAAACGATCCGGTGAAAAGCTGACCATCAGCCGCAATATCGAGGTACTCACCGTTGTTGATCCAGTCGCCGATACCCGTCTGATCCACGATCACCGGGTTCTTGGGATCGGTGGTTTCCAGAATCCACACGTCGTTCAGCGCCACGTCGTCCACGGCCAGCGTGAAGGTCCGGCCTTCGCCTGTCGTCCACGAGAAGGTGTTGTGGATCGGGCTATCAAGGAAGAACTTCTGCAGCGGCTTGGGGTTTGCAGGGTTGTTGACATTGTACATGCCAATGCCGCCCACGCCTTTCTGGTTGTTACCCTTGGCGTCGTTGTCGCCACGGCTGTTCTTGCCGTCGCCCTGCGCCAGACCGTTGCGCAGCAGACCGCAAGGTTCGTAGGTCACGAACAGGATGTTGTCGCCATCGATGTTGTGCACCTTGACGTCGTTGATCCGCGTATTCGCGGGCGACTTGAGCATATGCACTGTCGTCGGATTGGTCGGATCATTGATATCGGAGATGTAGACGCCCGAATTGTCGCAAGTCGGGTTCTGGAACGTGCCCACATAGGCATAGCCGTCAGCGGCCCAGACATCGGTGTAACGACCGTCTTCGATCCCGCCCAGCGTATCGGCACCAATTTCAGTGAAGCCATAGTTCACATTTGGTGCGACGTGCCCATCAGGATTGTCAGGCGCATGCAGCAGGTTTTTGTTATCATGTAGTGAATCGTCTTCAGCTCCCTCGTGCGCGTTTGCGATGCTGGCAGATGCCGCAAGCGCCATGCACAAAGTGACCCGACAGACTTTGTCGAGATATCCCGGTTTCATAACTTCCCCCTTGTTGGTGTTTTGCTTTTTGGTTGAACGGATTGAAAATCTTCAAATTCAAACAATGTAAGTCCGCATGCCGATCACGCTAGCGTGAAGAGTGAGGTTGAGTCATCCCTTTCAGCACTTGACGGTACGGCAATTGCAAGTAATGGGCTTATATGGCGTTTTCGGCTATCGCGACCTACGAAATCTGGACCGGCCTGCTTTTGCTTGCGGGGCTGATTCTGATTGTGATCAGTGATATCAGGGCCTTTCGCGTGCCCGACTCGGTCTCTTTTCCGCTGATCTTGACGGGGCTGATCGTGTCGGTCTGGTCACCGATTGGATGGGTTGCATCACTTGTCGGCGCCTTGATCGGCTACGCGATTTTCGCGGGTACATCAAAAGCGTTTGAGCGACTGCGGGGATATGAAGGGCTGGGCCTGGGGGACGCGAAACTGCTGGCAGTCGGCGGGGCGTGGTGTGGCGCTCAGGCCTTGCCGGTCATCGTCCTGATCGCTGCGCTATCGGGGCTGTTGTTTGCTGGCTGGCGAAGATTGGTTGCGGGCCAGACACCGCGCGTTCTGCCGTTTGCGCCTTTTTTGGGGACCGCAATTGCGGCCGTCTATCTCAACTCCGTTGTGTTGGTATCCGCCGATCCCACACGATTTCCTTGAGTTATCCCACATCTTGCGTATCATGACCGGAAAATAACCAAAAGCCGGATACCGGCACGAGCAGGTGGAACAAAATGGGCGCTCCAATTGGGACGGGTGTGCTGGCGTTGCGGCGAGGCCTAATTGCCTGTGCTGCGCTGGCTTTGATTACGACGACCGGATGTGACCGGCTAGGCCAGCGTCCTGATGTCAGTCGTTTTCCGCCCATGGAAGATCTCGAGATCAAATGGCGCACACCTTACGGCGGTGGTAGTGGGGGTGGGTCCTTTATTGCGGGCGACAACGGTCGTCAGGGCATCGCGCCAGAGTTCATTCCCGCCCGACAAGGGGCTGGTTCGGTGCGGCGCAGCGTTCAGACGCCTTCAGGCGATACCGTAACCTTTGACTTTGCGAATGCTTCGGTGCTTGAAGCGGCAGAGCTTGTGATCGGGACCACATTGCAACGCAACTACACTATTCATCCTGATGTGCAGGGGATTGTGTCGTTCCGTACAAATACGCCATTGCCACGCGATGCCGTTTTGCGGGTCTTTGACATCGTTGTGTCATCCGTTGGTGCCACCGTAATCGAGCGCGACAATCTGATTGAGATCGTGCCGCGTGCACTTGCAGACCGGCTTGGGCCATCGGTCGCGCGCCCCGGCGATACACGCGCTGGCTATCGCGTTGAGATTGTGCCGCTGACTCATATCTCTGCGACGGAGATGAACAATGTGCTGGAGCCGCTGGCATCAGGGACGAATATTGTCACTGTCGACGACCGCAACAACATCATTGTGCTTGAGGGAACCGCGCGCGAACTGGATCCCTTGCTTGATACCGTTGAAACCTTCGATCAGGATTTTCTGGCTGACAATAATTTCGCGCTGATCCCGCTGACCAACACGACGGCCGATGTCGCTGTCGCTGAAATGGAGAAGGTATTCGGATCGGGCGGTGGCAATCTGCCGGTCAAGTTCGTTGCGATTTCGGGGATGAATGCAGTTACCGTCATCGGGCAAACCACAGGACAAGTGCGCGATATGGCCGACTGGCTGCGTCGCATCGACCGGCCCCCCAATACGGGTGACGGCACTCAGGTGTTTGCTTATGTGGCGCAGAACACCCGCGCTTCCAGTCTTGCAGAGGCCCTGGGCGCGGTGCTTGATACCGGCTCGACTGTGGTCGGGGCCGCCCCCGGCGATAGCAATGTTGACGGCTTGGTTGAAGTCAGCGCACCGGTGACACGCAACCGCGGTGGCATTCGTGTTGTGGCAGAAGATCAGCGCAACGCGGTGCTTGTAACCGCACCGCGTGACGAATGGCGCAACATCGAAGCCGTTCTCCGCAGGCTTGATGTGCCGCCTTTGCAGGTGTTGCTGGAGGTGACGATTGCCGAGGTCGTACTGACCGACGATCTGGAACAGGGTCTTCAATGGTTCTTCCAGAACGGTGACAGTCAGGCACGGTTGTCGAATGCCGCCAACGGCGCGGTCGGCCCGAACTTTCCGGGCTTTTCATACGTGTTCCAATCGGCTGACGTGAATGTGGCACTATCGGCGCTGGCGGAAATTACCGAAGTGAACTTCATCTCGGCCCCCTCGCTGATGGTCGTCAATAACGAAACGGCTGAATTGCAGGTAGGTGACGAAGTGCCGGTTCTGGTCAGCTCCACCGTGTCGAGCGATTCACTGGCGACAACCTCTGCCGTGCAATATCGCGACACCGGCGTGATCCTGCAGGTGACACCCCGGATCAACGCCAGCGGACTGGTCACAACCGAGATCGTGCAAGAGGTCAGCAGCGTTGGCGCACGGTCCAACACAGGCGGCATAGACAGCCCGACTTTCCAGCAACGGCGCTTTTCGACGACCGTGACCGTGCCGGATCGGCAGGTCATTGCGCTTGGCGGTTTGATCCAGGATCGGAGGACGTTTTCCAATGCGGGCCTTCCCGGCGCCAAGGACATTCCGATCATCGGCAACCTGTTCAGCACGACACGATCCAACCGTGGGCGTACTGAACTACTGGTTATCGTGACTCCAACGGTCGTGCGTGACGGTGCGTCAGCGATGTCAGCAAGTCAGGAATTGCGTGAGAAAATTCTCGGCAATCGGTAAGGTCAGCCCATGTTGACCGACGCTGATCCTGCGAATCTGGAAGATGTGCTGCGCGAGCAGGGCGTTGCGGATGCTGCAATAGAGCGCGCGCAGGTTGTTGCCGCGCGCACGGGTGACCGGCTTGAGGTGGTGCTGGTCCAGCTTGGGTTATTGCCCGAAGACCGTCTGGCACAGGCCTTCGCAACCTTGTCGGGACTTGCGATTGCACCGCGCCGATCCTTCCCCGAACAGCCGGTCGATGTGACACCGACCAGCCCGGAATTCCTCAAAATGAACCGCATCTTGCCACTGTATTGTGATGACGCGGGCCTGCATGTCGCCGTGCCTGACCCTTGGCAGGATGAGACTTTGCAAGTGTTGTCTCATGCGATCCGGGCAGATGTGTTCCCGCAATTGGCGGCGCGCAGCGATATCGAAGCCGCGCTGGCCACCCTTTATGCGCCACAGGCCCGGGCGGCCTCGGCGGGGCCCGGTCAGGACGACTATGACCGTCTCCGCGATCTGGCCTCGGAAGAGCCGATCATCCGGTTGGCAAATGAGATCATCGAACTGGGCATCCGGACTGGTGCATCGGACATTCATCTGGAACCGCGTAGCGATGGGATGCACATGCGGTTACGGGTTGACGGCATCCTGCGGGCAGAGCGGATCATCCCTTCGTCAGATGCGCCGGCATTGGTGTCGCGGCTAAAGATCATGTCCCGGCTTGATATTTCCGAGCGGCGCTTGCCGCAGGACGGTCGCATTCGGGCAACGACGCGGGGACAAGAATCAGATTTACGGGTCTCAACCGTGCCGTCGTTGGAGGGTGAGGCCGTCGTCATGCGGATCCTCAATCGGGATTTGCAGCCACAGGGTTTGGATGCTTTGGGCTACCGCGATCAGGCGCTTGCGGATTTTCGCGGCATGCTGGCGCGACCCAACGGCATCGTGCTGCTGACGGGGCCAACAGGATCGGGCAAAACGACAACGCTTTACGCCGCGTTGCAAGAGATCACGACACCCGAAGTCAAGGTGCTGACGGTCGAGGACCCAGTGGAATACCGGTTGGAAGACGCGGTGCAGGTTCAGGTCAAGCCGGAAATTGGTCTGACTTTCGCAGCCGCGTTGCGTGCTTTTCTGCGGCACGATCCGAACATCGTCATGTTAGGCGAAATCCGTGACCGCGAAACCGCCGAGATCGCGATGCAGACCGCTTTGGCAGGGCGCCTGGTCTTGTCGACACTACACGCAAATTCCGCGTTGGCCGCGGTAACGCGCCTGACTGATATCGGGATCGAACCCTATCTGGTCAGTTCCGTCGTGCAGGGCGTTGCGGCCCAACGTCTGGTGCGCAGGCTTTGCCCACATTGCAAGACGCCTGCCGCGTTGTCCGGGGCCGCCGCCGAAAAAGTGAGACCTTTTGGCGGGCAGGCAATGTCGGCGCAGGGGTGCCCCGAATGCCGCGGGGTTGGCTATGCGGGCCGCTTTGCCATTGTCGAAGTGGTGCCATTCACAACCGAAATTCGGGCGGCCGTGACCACCGCGGCGACCGCGCAGGAGCTTGCCGCATTGGCTCATGATACCGGATTTGTGTCGCTGGAACAGGCCGGAATGGCCGCTGTGGCGGCGGGCGAGACCAGTTATGAAGAGGTCACGCGCGCCGCAGGAGAAACATAGTGGCCCGTTTCGCGTATCGGGGTCTCGATAAGGGCGGCGCGTCCGTGCGCGGCGATATCTCTGCCGACACGCGCGAGGCGGCAATTTTCATGCTGGGACAGCGCGATCTGACCATTCTCGAATTAATCGAAGGAGTGGCGTCGCCTGCTGAAAGTATCTGGGAAAGGGATTTGATTGGCGGCAGTACTTTGCCCGATCCGGTCTTTGCCCGCATCGCCCGCGAAATGGCGGTTTTGACCCGTGCACGTGTGCCGGTGGATCGGATGCTTGCTATTCTGGAACGCACCGCACGCGACAGGCCTGCGCGAAGGTGGCTTTCCCAAGTTGCGGCGCGGGTGCGCGAGGGTGAAACCTTGCCAGAGGCGTTTGCCGCGGCCCAGCCCAAGATCTCGGAATGGCATCTTGGCCTGATCCGCGCAGGGGATGTGTCTGGTGCATTGGACCAAGCACTTGCAGCGCTTGCAGACTATCTGGAGAAGGCAGAGGCAAATCGCCGCCGCATCCGCAGTGCGCTGGTCTACCCTGCTTTTGTGTTGGTGGCGGCGTTTGTGACGCTGATCCTGCTGGTCACGCTGGTGTTGCCGACATTCGAAGGGATCTTTGCTAGCGCAGGACAATCCCTGCCTGAACCTGCCAATTCCATTCTGGTGTTGGGCAAAGGTTTGCGGGCCAATGCGGCGGTGATCGCAGCGGGAGCCGTTACGCTCATTCTCCTGCTGCTGGCCGTATCGCGCAGTCAGCCCGGTCGGATCGGTCTGGCGCGGTTGGTGCTGGCGCTGCCCATCATTGGCCCTTTGCGGCGACAATTGGATAGCGCGCGATTTGCCAGAACTGCGGCGCTTTTGACCGCGAACGGGGTGCAGATCGACGCCACAGCCCAAGCGGCGGTTGCGTCCATTGGTAATGCCGCGCTGCGTCGGGACACCGAAACAATTGTGCCCATGCTGGTCGCCGGTGACACCGTTGCGACGGCATTGCGCAAAGGCAGCGCGCTTGACCCGTTGGTTGCCGACATGGCCGAAGTGGGTGCCGAGGCAGGCCAGTTGCCAATCCTTTTGGGGCATGCCGCTGACCTCTTGGACGCCCAGACAGAGGCCCGCGCGGGCACCCTCGTCACACTTATTGCGCCGGTTGCGACTATCGTGTTAGGTGGATTGGTGGCGATCGTGATCATGTCGGTTATGTCCGCTATGCTGCAACTTAACGCATTGATATAAAATGACGAAATCTGCCCTTCCGACAGTTGCAGCCAATGTTCGCCCCGGTGAACGTGGGCTCACTCTGCTGGAAATGCTGGCGGTTTTGGCCATCATCGCACTGATCTCTGCACTCGCTGCACCGCAGGTAATCGGCTATCTTGACAGGTCGCGCGTGGACACCGCGGAAATCCAGATCAAATCGCTGGAAACAGTCCTCGACATGTACAGGCTGGACGTTGGCACCTATCCTTCGCCGGACGCAGGACTGGACGCGCTCGTGGCTCAGCCATCGGGTGTTGCGGATTGGCGTGGCCCGTACCTGCAGCGTGCTGATGCACTGACTGACCCTTGGGGCAACGCCTATGGCTATGCCGTCAGTGAAGACGGTCAGACCTCACAAGTCTTTTCATTCGGTTCGGATGGCGCCGAGGGGGGTGACGGCAATGCCGCGGACATCGGACGCGAATGAGGCCGGTTTTACCCTTCTTGAGGTCCTGATTGCCTTTGCCATTGTTGCAGCCCTTCTAACCGCCATTCTGACGCTGTTTTCTGACACTGGTCGTACCACGTTCCACGCCGAGGCAACGGCGGCCACAGTCGAGGCGGCGCGTTCTGCTTTAGAGAGGGTGGGCCCTGATCTGCCCTTGTCGGCGGCGGAAGTCAGCTGGACCGATGGCCCGATCACAGTTGTTGTCGCGGCAGAACCAGACGCATTGCCGGGGCTTTGGCGTGTCACGAGCACGGCAGTCTGGGACAGCGCTTCGACACGGCTGGACAGCCTGAAATTTGATCCAGATGCGCAAGAGTGAGGCGGGGTTCACACTTGTTGAGACGCTTGTCGCACTGGCGCTTGTGGCAACAGTGTCGCTGTTGCTGTTTGAGGGTATGCGGTTCACAAATGCGGCTTGGCGGACCCGGGACAAGCAGTCCGATGCACTGACCGCAGCAATCTCGGCTGGGGATACACTGCGCGAGATCGCAGAAAGGGCCATCGACCCGGCCTTGCAACAGAACTTCGTGGGGAGCGAAAGCAGTCTGCAGCTTATCACGGTTATACCGACGACGGATGAAGCGACGCGTCGCGCCCAGCTCGTTGTGATCAGCCGGGAAGGGGATCAACTTATCGCCGCGGGTCAGGACATCGGAGCCGACAGCGCGTCAGAGCAGCACGTACTTGTCACGGGGGTCGAACGTGTCCGCTTTCGATATCTGAACCGGGCAGGTACTTGGGAACAGACTTGGGACATTCCCAACCAATTGCCGCTGCTGATCGAGATACGGATGGAATTCTCGGGCCTGCGTCATTGGCCCGCAATCGTGGTTGCGCCCGGTCCCAACCCGGTGCCAGACTGAAGTCATGACGACTTTTTCGACAGACATGCAGCCGCCATCCCGACTTGGGCGTTTCTGGTCCTGGTGGACGACAGAGCTTAGCCATGTTTTCGGTGTCAAGGCGCGGCAAGACCCGATGCCACGCCGCCAGGTGCGGATCGAGGATGGAGAAGCCATCGTGACCGACGCACGCGGTCGCGAACGCAGCCGCAAGGTTCTGTCGCCTGATACCGGCTCTGCGATTGCGCCGGGCAAGCCGCTGGCGCTGATCCTGCCGGCGGAATCCGTCATTTTGCGCAAGCGCACCCTCCCGCGGCGGGCCGAAGCAGAGTTGTCCCGCGTTGTCGATCTTCAATTTGATGCGCACATCCCGCTGCGCCGTGACCAATGCTATGCCGCTTTCGATATTGTGGGACGCAATGGCGACACGCTGGACGTCCTGATTGCTGCGGTTCCACGGGACACAGTGGACGAAGCCCGGCGAAGGCTATCAGAGGTCGGGCTTTCACCCAATTGGATTGGACTTGCAGACCACCGGCTGAACGTTTTGACGGATGGCTGCGCACCGTCACGGCGGTTGCGAAACCTGATCGCATCGGTCCTTGGACTTTTGGCTGTTGCCCTTCTCGCCGTCGCAATCTGGGTGCCTGTGCTGCGTCTGCAGGAACACAACGACGCACTTGAGCTTCGGGCACAAACTGCCATGGCCCGGGCCAATGCGGCGTTGCAACAAAGGCAAGGGGCGGATGAACTTCAGAACCGGATCGCGATGCTGGATGCCTTTGCGGCACCTGTTGAGCTTCTGTTTCGGATTGATGCGCTTGCCGGTGGAATGGCCGATGACAGCAACGTCGTCAGCATGAGTTTTGATGGATCCCAACTGGCCCTCACAGTCGAAACGCCTGACCCCGCGAAGCTGATGCAAGACATCGCCGCGCTGGACGGTATCGGCGTGCCGGAACTCACTTCACCAATCAGTCGACAACAAGACGGGCGGGCGCGCATCGCGCTTGCCGTCCCGCTGGAGGGCGCAGAATGACGGCGGGGCTGCTCCGAGATCGTATTCTGGCCATTTTGTTGCTGTGCCTGGCCTTGGGCGCAGTGTTTGCGGTGTTGATGTTGCCGGGTTTACGTGCCGGTGCAGCCGCGCGCGCGCAAGCCACCGAGCTCATGGGCATGATCGCCTTGGCGGAACGCCGCGGAGATGGCACCGCGCAGATATCAGACCAACTGGCGACATTGGAACGTGTCCTTGCCGAGCATCCCGCGCGCCAGCCAGATGAAGATGCTGGCCTAACTGGTGCGCGCCTGCAATCGGAACTGCGCGCACTCATCGATGGTGCAGGCGGAAGTGTGTCCCAGACAAGCGCCGGTTCTTATGAGATTGAGCATGGCATAACCGTCTTGCCGCTCAGACTGCAGTTCACCGGCGACGACCATTTGCTGCGTCAGGTGATCCATGCGCTGGACTATGATCGCCCCGACCTGCGGATGCGCAGCCTATCGTTGCGGACGTTACGCACGCGGGATCCCTCGCAATATCTGGCCATGGATATGACTGTCACGGCCATTATCGGCTTGGACACCACGCAATGATCCTGCGATTCCTGATCCTGTTCCTTCTTGCTGGTGGCTTTGCAGCGTGGCGACTGGACGGCTTTGACCTGCCGGAGATGTCCGACGGCGCAATCCCTGATGCTGTAAGCGGGAACACGGTTGAAACTCAGATCGGCGCGGAAGCGGTTCCGGTGCCGCCGATCGGCACCTTCGCGCAGATCGTCGAAAGACCGCTTTTTCGACCCGACAGGCGTCCACCGGCCGCCACGCCCATTGAAGCGCCCACGCAGCAGCAAACACCCGCACCCGAGCCCGAAGTCGAGTGGACGCTTATTGGCGTGGGGCAGAATGAAAGCGGCCGCGTTGCGATCCTGCGGATTGATGGAACAACAGAACCGATGCGAGCCCGCGTCGGGGACCAACTGGCAGGCCGCATTGTAAAGAACATATCGGCGAACGAAATCACGCTTGAAGATGTCGAAAGCCGCGAAATTTTCAAGCTCGCGCTTCCCAGAGAAAACTAGATCATTCGGCGTGCATGAGCGCTGGCTCGGACCCAGCGAAAATGGTCAAACAACCCGAAAGGCGGCATGCCGATCCGTCTCTTGCGCCGCAAAGACGCGAGACGTCCAACCGGAGTATCTTAAAGCATGAATTGCGCGTCAATTGGGCGGGTGGCGGCGCCGATGGCGCGGGCCTTTCGTCCCATTGATCCTGCTTCGATCCTCGGCGGTATCAGGCCGCGTATGTCTTGGGTGCTGACGTATCGGCGGACACGTTCGATCAATTCGTGCCGAATAACGTCCGGAAAAGCGCCATCAATCAAGATGGCTTCAAAGTCGATGACGGAACAGACCGATAGGGCGGCCTTTGACAACTCTTGCGCGGTTTGCCCCAACCAAGGATCGACATAGCGGGTCAGCTTTTGCCAACTGTCCGGATCATTCCATAACATCCTCGGGTCCAGATCGACTTCGTGCAATCGCTGTTCTAACTGGCGAATGGACGCCATTTCGACCAGCTGCATGCTTTCCCCGTTCGGCCCGATACTGCGCAAAGAACCCAATGCACCGGCGTTTCCCTGGCGACCTTCGTAGACCGTATTGTCCAGCACGATGCCCCCGCCGATATATGCACCGATGAAAAAATAGGCGTAGTCGCGAAACTCTTTTCCGCGACCAAAGGAGTGTTCTGCCTGACAGGCGGCGGTTGCATCATTCAGCAGTGAAACCGGCAGTCCAGCCAGCTTTCGCAATTCGCTACGAAGATCAACTTGCTGCCATTCAACGAACTCGGTGTGACGGTGGGCGCTGTCTTCTGGCCAGTTCCACAACTCGAATGCAGCGCCTATGCCCATCCCACAGATCCGCTCGATCTGTTCCTGCGACAGCTCTTTCTTGATGTCAAAGATGCTCGCCGCGACAAAGTCAAAGATATCTTGAGGAAGAGGGCGGGCGTAGTTGAGTTGGCGTTCGTGCCGCATGCCACCGGTGAAATCCATGAGGATCAACTCAGCCGACCGGCGGCCAATCTTGAGCCCAAAGGAATAGGCACCATCTGCTGATAACAGCATGGGGGTCGACGGCTTACCGACTTTCCCGCGCACAGGTTCGCCCTTCAAAACAAGGCCTTCTGCCTCAAGCCTGCGCAGGATGCTGGAGACGGTTGGCGGCGACAGACCGGCGCGTTTTGACAGGTCAGCGGCGGGCAAACCACCATGTCTTTGGATGAGCGAAAGCAGCAGCCGCTCGTTATGATCGCGAACGCCGCGTTGGCTCAGCCCGGGGCTGATATCTCTGACTAACCCGTCGTCCATGGGCACACTCTATAGGTCTCCACCTATGTCATGCATAGCAGATTCCGATTAATAAAGAAAGTTAACTAATTAATTGACAGCCTCGAAAGAATCAGTCCTTTTAAAGGGCACAGAGCGGAATTTTGTCCGCTGAAACGCAGGGTGAGGCTCTGCCAAACACGTCTGGGAGGACACTATGAAAAAGTTATTGATCGGCACAGCCGCTGCCGCCATCACGTCTGCCGGGGCTGCAATGGCCGATGGGCACGCGACATCGGCGTGTCTGATTACGAAGACAGACACAAACCCGTTTTTCGTGAAAATGCGCGAAGGCGCCGAAGCGAAGGCCGCGGAACTGGGCATCACATTGAATTCCTATGCGGGTCAGGTCGATGGCGACCACGAAGCACAGGTTGCTGCAATTGAAGCCTGCATCGCAAATGGTGCTTCCGGCATTCTGATTACCGCCTCGGATACCGCCGCCATCGTGGAACCTGTGCAGGACGCGCGCGATGCGGGCATCTTGGTCATCGCGTTGGATACACCGCTTGATCCAATTGATGCCGCTGACGCAACTTTCGCCACCGACAACTTTCTTGCCGGTGAATTGATCGGCAGGTGGGCGGCAGGTGCGATGGGCGACGCGGCGGCCGACGCGAAAATCGCAATGCTCGACCTCGCAATCAGCCAACCGACCGTTGGCGTGCTGCGCGATCAGGGCTTCTTGCAAGGTTTCGGCATTGATCTTGGCGACCCCAACATGTGGGGTGACGAAGACGACGCACGGATCATATGCAACGAAGTCACTGCCGGCAACGAAGAGGGGGGCCGGACCGCGATGGAAACCTGCCTTGCCGCTGATCCGGATATCAATGTGGTCTATACAATCAACGAACCTGCTGCTGCAGGTGCATATGAGGCGTTGGTTGCTGTGGGCCGTCAAGATGACGTCCTGATCGTCTCGGTCGATGGTGGTTGCCCAGGTGTGGCCGACGTCGCGGATGGCGTCATTGGCGGAACCTCCCAGCAATATCCGCTTTTGATGGCCTCTTTGGGCATCGAAGCAATTGCCCGTTTTGCAGAAGACGGCACCCTGCCGGAAAACACCCCCGGAAAGGACTTCTTTGACACAGGTGTTGCACTTGTGACCGACAGCCCTGTCGATGGTGTTGAAAGCATTTCTGTCGAAGAGGGCACCAACCTCTGCTGGGGTTGATCTGATCGGGCGGCGACGCCCAATGTAAACCGGGAATGGGCGGGCTGCGGTCCGCCCTTCCATTAAGTGTGATACGATACTCGCATTGGGGGCAGAAATGGCAGACAGGCAAGAAAACTACGAAGGCGCGCTGGCAGGGGCCTCACAAGAGGTCGCGACGTTCGAAGTCAACGACAAATCCCTTCTGACAAGGTTTCAAAGCGCGTTGCACAAGACACCGTCGCTTGTTCCGCTGATCGTCCTTGTTTGCGCGATCTTGATCTTTACTGGCTGGTTGGGGCCACGGTTTCTACCGCAAATGACGTTGGTTTTTCAGCAAATTCAAATCGTTGGAATCTTGGCATTGGCCCAGACCCTGGTCATTCTGACGGCTGGAATTGATCTTTCGGTTGGTGCGATCGCCGTCTTTTGCTCGGTCATTATGGGGCAATTCACATTCAGATACGGGATGCCTCCGGCAGTTGCGGTTGGCTGCGGTCTGGCCGCCGGGGCCGCCATCGGCGCCTTGTCCGGTTGGCTTGTCACCCGCATCAAGATTCCGCCTTTCATCGCCACTTTGGGCGTCTGGCAAATCGTTCTGGCGGCCAACTATATCTATTCCAAGAACGAAACCATCCGGGCACGCACGATCCGTGAAGAGGCCCCGATGCTTCAATGGTTGGGGCTCAAACCGAATGAGCAGTTCGTCAAATGGATCGAAAACCTGCGGGGCATCACCTATGAGCGTATCCGCCCGTCTGATACCGACCAGTTTCTTTTGGATCTGATCTGGCAGACGAAGATCACTTATGGCGTTCTCGTTCTGATCGGTTTGACGTTCTTGCTGGCATATATGTTGCGCTCCACCGCTTGGGGCCGCCATGTCTATGCCGTCGGCGACGATCCCGAAGCCGCTGAACTGGCTGGTGTAAAGGTCAACAGAACGTTGATGTCGGTCTATATGCTCGCCGGTTTTATCGCGGCACTTGCAGGGTGGTCTTTGATTGGCCGTTTCGCCTCCGTCTCGCCATCAGCGTCAACAGGGCTGGAAGGCAACATCGAGTCCATCACCGCCGTGGTGATCGGGGGCATATCCCTTTTTGGGGGGCGAGGGTCCATCTGGGGGGCATTTTTTGGTGCCCTGATCGTTGGCGTCTTCATGTTGGGCCTCGGTATGGCGGGGGTGAACCCGCAATGGACCTTCATGCTTATTGGCACACTCATCATCCTTGCTGTTGGGATCGACCAGTGGATCAGAAAGGTGGCAGCGTAATGGAACCTATTCTCAAAGGCCGGAACCTGACCAAACGCTACGGCAAAGTTGTCGCGCTCGATAACTGCGATTTCGATCTTTACCCCGGCGAAATCCTCGCCGTGATTGGGGACAACGGTGCGGGCAAGTCCACACTGATCAAGGCACTCTCGGGCGCTGTTGTGCCCGATAGCGGAACGGTTGAGCTCGAAAGCCAAAAAGTCCAGTTCGCATCGCCAAATGACGCCCGACACGCTGGAATCGAGACGGTCTATCAGACCCTGGCCGTCAGCCCCGCGCTGTCAATCGCAGACAATATGTTCATGGGTCGAGAAATCCGAAAACCGGGCTGGCGCGGCACATTGCTGCGGCAATTGGACAAGGCGGCGATGGAGAAGGCCGCGCGTGAAAAGCTCAATGATCTTGGCCTGATGACGATCCAGAACATCAATCAAGCCGTGGAGACACTTTCAGGCGGCCAACGCCAGGGCGTCGCTGTGGCACGGGCAGCGGCCTTTGGTTCGAAAGTCATTATCCTTGATGAGCCGACAGCCGCCCTGGGGGTCAAGGAAAGTCGCAAGGTGCTTGAGCTGATCCTGGACGTCCGATCCCGCGGGATCCCCATCATCTTGATCAGCCACAATATGCCCCACGTATTTGAAGTTGCTGACCGTATCCACATCCATCGGCTGGGAAGCCGCCTTTGCGTCGTTGACCCAAAGGATTACACGATGTCTGACGCGGTGGCATTCATGACTGGCGCAAAGGAACCACCAAACTGATCCCGTGATTTCCGGATCAATCTCCGTACGAATTGTCACGAGATGATCCGGAACGACAAATGCGGTTTTTTCCGGTTTGCACTTTGAGAGGCCAACGATGGGCACATGAAATGTGTTCCCAAGCCTGCGGAGCCCCTAGAAACGATTGAGCGAGTAATCTTTGAGAGACAGATTTTGATGCTCTTCACAAATAGAACGCGCGATGATTTCGCCAGAATTCGGGGCCATCATAAGGCCGTAGTGCGAATGGCCGAAATTCACGAACAAGCCCGGTTGCTGGTTCACAGCGCCAATCGCAGGCAAGCTGTCCGGGAATGAAGGGCGACGGCCCATCCAGAACGAGACTTCAGTCGTCTGCAGTTCAGGGAAGGCCGAGACCGCGACCTTGGTCAGTTGCCTTTGACGTTGTTTGGAAGGAGGCGCGTCAACGGGCGCAAATTCGGCCTGCCCAGCGATGCGAACACCCCCTTCCATGCTGCTCGCCACAACCTTTGCATCCACATCCATGACCGAGTTGTAGATCTCGATGCCCGGATCGCCGAATTCCACGTGGTATCCCCGTTCAGCCATCAACGGCACAGAGATACCAAGATTCTTCAATAGCCCCGGTGTCCAGGCACCCATGCAAAGAACGATGCGCTTGGCCTGCAGGGTTTCGCCCTCGCAAATGACGTCCCAGTTATCTTCAACGCGGCGGATACGCTGGATTTGTAACTGTCGGAATGTTGCGCCCAATTCACGGGCCTTTTCCGCCAACACCTGCCCAAGTCGCCCCGGAGACCGTACCCGGGCCTGACCCTTGATCAGGATCGCTGCGTTGAAATCGGTTGAAAGTGCCGGTTCAATTTCCTCCAGCCGATCCTTCCCAATCAACTCCAAGTCCGCGCCATTCTCGGATCTGATGCGATAGTCGATGGCATCCAGATTTGCACGACTGCCATCGCGAAACGCATGCACATACATACTTTCAGCAATTAGTCCTTCGTGTCCTGTGCCAGCAAGATGTCTTTGGAAGAGCTCAATAGAGGGTCCGCAAAGATGCGACATGGCCTCAGCCGAGTCCCGGACCTGTTTTTCGTTCCCCCGCCCCAGGAACCTGAGACCCCAGGGTATCATCTGCATAGCCGCCCGCGGGTGTATGGACAAAGGGCGACTGCCGCCGAACATCAACCTCGGAATACTTTTCCACGTTCCGGGCAGAGACTGCGGAATGATGGACCAGGGAGAGACGACACCTGCGTTCCCCATAGAGGTTTCCTGACCCGGTTCACCTTTGTCGACCAGTGTCACGGACAGACCCCGCTCCAAAAGTGATAGGGCGGTGCAGATGCCGACAATCCCGGCACCTAAGACTGTGACAGGTCCGTGCATGTCAGGTTGTTGCATGGCCGCTTCTGCGCTGAATGATCTGTCTGATCACTGCTGGTGCTGCGATAACCAGAGCAGCAAGATCGGCCTGTAGCGACGGCGCGATAAAGACCAATCCCGCCATGGCCATCAACACACGATAAATCGCGGCCATCGGTGCCAGCCAATATCCGACCACGGCGGTCGACAGCGCGATCACGCCTGCGATGCAGCTGGCAGCGGTGTATGAGAACTCCCAAAGATCGAAGCCCGTTGATGACACGAAAAGCAGAACCGGCGCATAGACGAATGCCATTGGTGCAACGACCTTTCCCAGCCCAAGGGTAAAGGCGGAAATGCCAGTTCGGAACGGGTTTGAATTCGCAATGGCGGCAGCGGCGTATGCCGACGTGCAGACCGGCGGCGTGATTTCCGCCACCACCCCGTAATACAGCACAGACATGTGGCTCGCGATTGGGGGGATCCCAAGTTGTGCCAGCGCAGGCTGTGCGACTGACACCAGCATGATGTAAAGCGCCGTCGTAGGCACGCCCGCGCCCATGAGGATGCAGGCAAGTGCAATGAAAACGAGGCTGATAAAGAGGGTCAGATCCTCAACGGTAAATAACTCAAAAGTCCCGAACTGAAAAAGCCAGATCAGATCGTTGCCAAGATTGGACGCGGCCTGCGTGACCATAAAGCCGATGCGAAAGCCGACGCCGGTCGTGTTGATGACCCCGATCACAATGCCGACGGCGGCGGACGCGGCACCAACGGCCAGGGCATACTTGACCCCCGTCTCGAATGTGTCGGCCATTTCGGTGACTGTGACCCTTCGTTGCGGATTCAGTGTTGCGACAACAGCGCCCGCAATCAGGATCAGCGACATCGTCAGGTCAAATCCTCCGCCCATGTGCTTCCAGATCACAAATCCGATAAAGGCCGCCGCATAGACCAGCGTGACAGGCGTTTTCATCCGGCTCATGCCTGCAATGATCGCCAGAGAGATCCCGCAAAAGGCGGACATGTAAGGGGTATAGCCCGAGAACAGAACAACCAGCAGTCCGACCAATGGCACAATGTTGGCCCAGCCATCACGCCAGACCGCGCCGAGGACGGGCAGGGCATCCTTGCTCAGACCCTTCAGGCCAAGGCGACGTGCCATAAGGTGAACGACCGCGAAAACGCCAACGTAGTGAAGCAGCGCGGGGAAAATCGCCGCGATGACGATCGTCGTGTAGGGCACTTCCAGAAACTCGGCCATAATAAAGGCTGCGGCGCCCATGATCGGCGGCGTGATCTGACCACCTGCCGAGGCCGCTGCTTCAACGCCACCAGCAAAGTGACCGGGATAGCCAAGACGCTTCATGTTCGGGATAGTCAGCGCGCCGGTCGAAACCGTATTGGCGACCGATGACCCGGAAATGGTCCCGAAGAAAGCCGAGGACACAACCGATACTTTGGCAGGGCCACCGGTGTAACGCCCCGCAAGGATCGTCGCGTTGTCGATGAAAAGCTGTCCAAGACCCGTCCGCTGCGCAATCACGCCAAACAGGACGAAATGAAACACGATGGTCGAGACGACCCAAAGCGTCACACCAAAGATGCCTTCCTGCGGAAAATACATCGAAGACACGAATGTGTTGAATTTCACGCCCGGGTGCTGAAGCAGGCCGGGAAAATAGGGCCCGAACAGCGCATAGCTTATGAAAACACTGATAATAAGCGGCAATATCCACCCCAATGTCCGGCGCGCAATGTCAAGGACCAGAACAATCAAGGTACACCCGAAAAGCATGTCCCAGCCATTCGGGTTCCCCATTCGAAATGTCATTTCTTCGACACCCAGCCACGCGATCCCGCGCCATGCAAAGCCGAGATATAGGGCAGATGCCACGCCGAGGATCATGAGGATGACGTCCAGATAGGGGACGCCGCCAAGGCGCAATGCGCCGGTATTCAGATCAAAGGCGGTTTTCGTCTTGATCAGTGGGTAAAACGAATAGGTCAGAATGAAGAGGCCAGACAGGTGCCACCCCATATGCCAGTAGTCCGGCGGGAGCGCGAAACCGGCAGTCAGATAGTGATAGACAGCAAACGTCAGGGCGACGTAGCGAAGGAACTTGCCATAACCGGGCGAAACGGACCGTGTCGCGGCACCTTCGTCATACTTTTCTTCGATGGCGGCCAGCTCTTCTGCGGTTAGCTCGCGCACGTCTTCGGGTCGCTGATCGCTCATCGCTCATGCCTCATTATGAAAACCTGAAGGAGGAAGGTCAGGCAACGTTCATACGCGCCGCCTGACCGGAAGAAGGCTGGCTATTCCATCAAGCCAGCTTCTTTGTAGAACCTCTCGGCGCCGGAATGCAGCGGAACACCAAGTGCGGCGATTCCATCAAGCGCAGTATCGGGAGTAATCTGCTTGCCCTTCGCATGGCCGTTGTCGAGAAGTTTACGCGTGTTGTCGTTCCAGAGGGCAGCCGTGATGCCATAGACGAGCTCGTCCGACAAATCCGAGGATACGACCAAAAGTGCGGATACCGCCGGTGTTTTCACCTCGTAATCCACGCCCTCATAGACGCCCGCCGGAATGGCCGATGGAATATAGGCCGGAATGACCTCGTTGATCTTGGCCAGGTCTTCATCAGTAAAACTGTGAAGCTCCATACCCTTTGTGGTGGCCAGCTGAACCATGGCGGATACGGGCCAGCCTGCGGCATAGAAATAGGCGTCCAACTGACCGTCGGCGAGGCGTTCAGCAGACTGAGAGTTATTCAACTCTGCCTCGTCGTAATTGTCTCGGGTCAGGCCCCATTCGCCAAGCATCATCTCGACCGCAACTTGTGTTCCCGAACCCGCCTGCGCGATCCCGACGCGCTTGCCTTCAAGGTCCGAAAGACTGCTGATGGACGCGCCTTCGGGCAGAACAAGGTGAAGGTCCTCAGGATAGAGGTTTGCAACGATCCGCAGCTTCTCATGTGGCTTTCCGTCAAACTTGCCCTCGCCCAGATACATTGAACGGGTCACGTCGGCTGCGGCCATACCAGCCTCAAGCTCGCCATTTTGCACGGCCGTATTGTTGAAGACCGAAGCCGTCGTCGATTGCGCAATCGCAATCAGACCCGGCACGCCGCATTGGCCGCCTTCATCGCAGGGACGCGATCCTGGAGGTGACGAAATGCCGTTAGCGATTGTACCACCGATGGGGAAATACGTGCCCCCCGCGCTCCCGGTGCCGATCCGGAAAAACGATGGATCCTGCGCAATGGCGGTACTGGCCGTCAGCGTCACTGCCGCGGCCGCAGCCAGTAATTTTGAGAAATTCTTCATGTTTTACTCCCTGTGGGCAGACTTCTGAAAGTGAGTCATGCCCACAGCCTAGACAGGCCAAAAAATAGATTCCAATTTTATTATTCTACGTTTCGATAGATTTTGTTTATATGAACTCATGAACTTCGTACAAATGTCCACCTTTCAGGCTGTTATGACCTCGGCCTCTCTGTCGGATGCGGCCAACAAACTTGGACGCACGCAACCTGCGGTTAGCGCGGCGATCAAAGCGCTGGAAGATCAGCTAGGTCTGCAGTTGTTCGAACGGCGGGGCAGAAAGCTGATTCCCGTGCCAGAGGCGCAATATCTTTTGGCAGAAGCCGACGCCATTCTTTCGCAAATGACGCGCGTGCGGCAAACCATGCGCAGCTTGTCAGGCGGACAAGCTGGCACCCTCAGGGTCGCCGCCATGCCGGGCCCGGTGTCTCTTATTTTTCCAAAGTTCATTGCCGCGCATGTCAAAGAGGCCGAAGATATCTCGATCTCGATCCAGGCGCGCACGTCCAACCAAATCGCCGAGTTGACGCGCGCGCAGTCGATTGATTTCGGCTTTGCCGATGCCTCTGAACACGAAATGTCAGAGAACCTGTTTCGCTCGGTTCTGATCACAGCGGACTGTCCCGTGGCCCTGCCTGAAAACCATCCGTTGACGCAAAAAGACGAGATCAGTTTTGCGGACCTTGATGCGCAACCGATGGGCACCTTGCCAGCCTCACATCAGCAATCCATCAACCTTGCGAACCGTTTTGCCATCAACGGCTATGATCTGCGCGCGACCATTGAAAGCCAGACGTTCCTGCCGATCCTTCACTTCGTCGCCGCGGGACAATGTTGCACCGTTCTCGACCCGCTCTCGATCTTTCTCGTCAATGCGCCTTCCCCGATGGTGCCCGGCGTCACCATTCGTCCGATGAAGGATCCTATACGCTATCGCTACGCGATCTTTTCACCCAGATACCGCCCCATTTCGGTGATCGCCCGGAAGCTTTTGGATGCATGGCAGAATGAGGTCATGACGTTGCTCGAAGAGGCTGGCTTCAACCCGCAGCTTGAAGATTAGATCAAGTTTGCCAATTCGTGATGATACGCAAACAGTGCAGCCAATCCGCCGGTATGAACAAAACAGACGCGGCTGCCACTTGGGATCGCGCCACTTTCGACGTGGGCGAGAACGGCAGCAAAGCTTTTTGCGGTATAGACCGGATCAAGGTGCAGGCCCTCGGTCCGCGCCATGCGCAACATGGCGTCCTTACTTTTTGGTCCAAGCTTTCCATATCCGGGCGCCAAAGCGTCGTCCCAGACAATGATGTCGCCGTCAGTGACATTGGCGGCCTCTGGGTAAAGATGCGTCAAGCGGTTGATGATCCGGCGGATGCGCGGCCCCTGAGCCTCCGCGCCGCGTCGGACACAACTGCCAATGACTTTTGCGGCCGACCCGGCCCCGCGCAAACCTGCCAAAAGTCCCGCGTGCGTCGAGCCGCTGCCAGAGGCCACAACATAGGTGTCGAAGTCGTGTGACTGCGCCATGATTTCGTGTGCCGCGTCCACATAGCCAAGCGCGCCCAATGGCGGATGATCTTCTGACAGATGGATGACGTATGGCGTGCGACCAGCCTTCTGCAGTTCAGCGGCTCTCGCCTGCAGCGCCGCATCGGCTCCGGCCTCGTCCTCTCCGTCGGGGTAGGACATGATCTCAGCGCCAAGGAGAGACGACAAAAGCACATTGCCCGATGTGCGATATAGCTCGGGCTTGTCGGCGACGCGTTCTTCCAGCTGAACGATTGCATGCATGCCTTGTGTTTTGGCGATCGCTGCCGCGAGGCGCGCAAAGTTGGATTGAACAGCGCCGGTTATCAGTATGGTGTCAGCTTGGTTAGCCAATGCGTCGCCAAAATAATATTCAAGCTGCCGTGACTTGTTTCCGCCGAAAGTCGGGCCCGCAAGGTCGTCGCGTTTGATATAAAGTTCGACACCCAGTTCTTGGGACAAACGCGCGGCTTTGACCAAGGGCGTGGGGTCCGCCACAATCTGGAGTTCTTGTACCATTTATGGATTTTGCAATTTCTTCTGACCCACCACCAGTAAAGATTTCAGAGTGTGTTCATCTTCTCAAACGTTGCTGGCATTGGGACTTTGATTGAGGACCGCGATTGCGGTTCTTCCTGCGGGTGGCAAACCGCGACCATGAGTAAGGTGCTAGCTTACAGACCGGCTTGCCTGTGCCTTGGAAACCAAAAGGTCGACTTCGGATTTTGACCCCATGAACACGCCAACGCGCTGATGCAGGTTCTCCGGTGCAATCTCCATGATGCGATCCGTGCGACTGACGGATCGCCCGCCTGCCTGTTCAACCAGGAATGACATTGGGTTCGCTTCGTAAAGCAGGCGCAGCTTACCCCCGGCTTTGCGATTTTGGCTGTCAACGGGGTACATGAACACGCCGCCACGCAATAGAATTCGATGCACCTCCGCCACCATCGACGCAACCCAACGCATGTTGAAATCCCGCCCGCGCGGTCCA
The DNA here is from genome assembly GCA_947493335.1 of uncultured Paracoccaceae bacterium. GTDB lineage: Bacteria > Pseudomonadota > Alphaproteobacteria > Rhodobacterales > Rhodobacteraceae > CANMYO01. The sequence continues at coordinate 163,563 of CANLQO010000005.1, forward strand.
TTGGCACCTTCAAAACATTCGTCCACGTAGGTTTTGAGGTAGGCCTCCCAATATCGGGCGCGCGACGCGTTAATCGCAATCTCTGAGGTGTCTTCTGGAATTTGTATGCCAACGTGGGTCTGGCGAAACTCGCCAATGCTGCCATCAAATGTGAAGGCGTCCACGCCGTGGCCCGTCGTCAGCACCAACATCGTGGACGGCCCATAAAGCGCGTATCCTGCAGCGACCTGTTCGACACCGGGTTTCATCAACGCCTCAACGGTCAGCTTATCCGGGATTTCAGACAGCTTGAAAATTGAGAAGATCGTCCCAACCGAGACGTTGACATCGACATTGGATGAGCCGTCGAGTGGATCGAAAAACAGAACATATGGCCCGGTCGGAAAGTCACCCGGTATGGGGTAAATTTGGTCCATCTCCTCTGACACCATTGCGCACAGCACGCCGGAATACTGGCAGCGTTCAAGGAAAATATCATTGGCAATGACATCCAGCTTTTTCTGGGTTTCACCTTGGACATTCTGGCTGTCGAGTGACCCCATCGCGTCACCGAGATCACCGTTCTTGAGGTGATTGGCGATGGCTTTGCAGGAGGTTGTGACCGCATGCAGCAGCGTGGTCAGATCCCGTTCGATCAGGCCCTTATGGCGCAATTCGAAGAGATGTTGCATGAACGTCTTTGTCTGATGCGCCACGTTTACGTTTCCTTTCGTCGGGGTTCAGGTCCAAGTCGCGACCTCGAAAACTGTGACGATTTCCCGCGCCTTTCGGGTCAGCTTACCAATGCGGTCACCGTGTTGATAGGGCGCAGGCCCAAAACCAAAGCCGTCACCGCCCACATGGCGGTCAAGCGTGTATCGGCTTCACGTAATTTCATACGCTTTGATGAAGTCCGGATCAGGCTCCACGCCAAGGCCAGGACCGGTTGGTATTGCGACACGTCCACCGTTGGTCTTGACCTGACCCTGAATATCCAAAGGCTCGACGAGCAGGTGATCGCGAAATCGGTTTTCAGTCGTGTCAAATTCCAGCATTGGCTCCCACGGGTGAAGCCCTCCGGGCATCGGCGGCATGGCTGCAAGCAACTGCAGATTTGTGGCCACAGCAATGGCGCTGCCCCAGACGTGATTGATGACCGGCGTAAAGTGCGCATGGCACAGGGCCAGAACGCGCAGGTATTCGGTGATCCCGCCAAGCGCGCAAACCTCGGGTTGCGCAATATCCAGACCCCGGTTTTCCAGAATCGCCCGCCATCCCCAGCGGGCAAATTCGGCCTCACCGCCCGAGATATTCGTCTTGAGACCCGCACGCAGCTCGCGATAGCCATCATGATCTTCAGGCGCGACAGGCTCTTCAAACCAATATGCGCCCATCTCGTCCAACGCGCGCCCGACATAGAAGGCGTCCGAGGTGGTATAGCAATGATTGGCGTCCACCATGAAACGCGCTTCGCCCACACCCCTCGCCACCGCTTCGCAGAGTTGGACATCCTCTCGCGGGCCCAGACCGGTTTTCATCTTGGTCGCCGAAAATCCCATGTCGATAATCGCGGCCGCTTCATCTGTGAAGCGGGCGATGTGATCCGCCACGCTTTCGCGCTTCAGCATCATGCCATAGCCATATGCGGCCACATCATTGCGGTGCGCGCCACCGATCAGCTTGTGGATCGGCAAACCCGCGACCTTGCCCGCAATATCCCAAAGCGCGATATCAACGCCGGACAAGGACTGGATCGGCATTCCCTTTTGCCCATGATCGCGCAGCAAATTGTAAACGCGGTGCCAGATGACATCCCGGTCCAGCGGGTCAGAGCCAACAACCATCGGTGCGATGACGCGCTCCACAATCGTCTTGTTGGCGACCGCCACGTTACCCGGACCAAAACATTCGCCCCAACCCGTGATGCCTTCGTCAGTACTGACTTCGACCAAATGGGTGGTGCGCTTGTCGTAATACTGCTGCGAATAGCCCAGTTCTTCGGGCATATCGCACTGTAGAACGTGGCTTCTGATTGACGTGATTTTCATGCGGCGAGCGCTCGTGTGATGCGTTTGATGACAAGGTAGTCGTGCAGCGCCAGTGTTGAGCAATCATGCCCGATGCCCGACTGGCCAATCCCGCCGTGGGGCAGGTCAATGTCGTATTTGACGCCGTTGATCTGGATTTCGCCATAGCGCAGCTTGGCCGCCCAAGATTCTGCGAACGCCAGATCGCGGGTGAAAATATAGGCGGTCAGCCCGCCGTCATCGCAGTCATTTGCCATGCGATTCAGGTCGCTGGTGTCGTCAAAAGGAATGATCGAGACGATGGGCCCAAAGGTTTCCTGCCTGTAGACGTCCATGTTTTCGGTCACATTGCCCAGCACAGTCGGGGCAAGGAAGTGTCCCTCCGGCAACCCCGCCGGTCTGTCACCACCTGCCAGCACCTTCGCACCGCTCTGCGCAGCGCTATCGATCAGTCCTTTGAGCCGGGTCCACGCGCGGCCGTCAATCACCGGCCCTGTCAGGATGTCCGCGTCCCTGTCCCAGCCGACGCCTGCGGCATTGGCGAAATCAACCGCTTTGTCGGTAAATTCCTCGACCACGTCACGGTGCACAAACACCCGGTTAGGAGAGACGCAAATCTGCCCGGCATTATTGAATTTCACGCCACAGGTGATGTTCACGGCTTGATCAATATCCGCATCCGGAAACACCAAGACCGGCGCATTGCCACCCAATTCCATTGAGTAGCGTTTGATCGTGCTCGACCCTGTGCGCATGATGTGTCGGCCCGTATTGGTCGAGCCGATCAGCGTGATAAGCGCCGGAATCGGCGACGCCGACAGGTGGTCTGCCACGTCATATCCATCCGTGCAGAGAATTTGCACAACGCCGGGCGGCAATCCGATCTGGTGGCACAATTCGCCCACAGCATAGGCCGAAATCGGTGTCTGTTCCGAGGGGCGAATGATGATCGGGCATCCCGCAGCCATGGCCGGGCCAATCTTGAAGGCAAGGTTTAGCAGTGGGAAGTTCCAGGCCAGAAACGCCAGCGCAACGCCTGCCGGTTCATGGACAAGCCTGTGGGTGTGCGTTCCTGCCCGGTCGGCAATGGCGGCGTCATGGATGCGGGCGATTTCTTCGGCGTAGAATTCAAGACTGTTCTTTAGACCGTCGAAGTCTTCTTGGGTGTTGCCCCAAGGTTTGCCCATTTCGTGATGCAAACAGTCGCGCAGATGTACTTCATTCTCGATCACGGCGTCGCGCAATTTGCGCATCCACATTTGCCGCTCGATGATCGAAGTCGTGGACCAGCTCGGGAAGGCGTCACGGGCCGCATCAAGCGCGCGCTGCGCGTCGCCTAGCCCGGCGGTTGGCACATTGGCAACGCGTTGATTGTTCGCTGGATTGAATACGTCGATCTGCCCCTCACCATCCGTGAGCGCGCCCGCGATGTACATCTTCTTTTCAAACGACATTTTGTGCTCATCCTTTCGTGCTCATGTGCCTCCCCACCTGCCCGGTTACCAGTTTGTGACGGAGCCATCTGGTTTTTGCAGGTGCGGGCATTCCACGTGGGTTGGTTTTGAGGCGCGC
>CANLQO010000006.1 GCA_947493335.1 uncultured Paracoccaceae bacterium
GGCACGGTTGAGCTGCCTTCGGGCACCGAGATGGTGATGCCGGGCGACAACCTGAAGTTCAACGTCGAGCTGATCGCCCCCATCGCGATGGAAGAAGGCCTGCGCTTCGCCATCCGCGAAGGCGGCCGCACCGTCGGTGCCGGGGTTGTGTCAAAAATTACTGAGTAACGGAGTGCGGGCCCAGCCCGCGCACCGGGTGGGTGGCAGTGGATTGCATGCAATCCATGAGAACCCACACAGATGAGACAATCGAAAGGCCGCTGGAGAAGTCCGGCGGCCTTTTGCATTCGGGTGGGTTGAACGTTAGTAAATCAAAGATTTAGGAGACGTTTTTTCCATGCTACGATCGATTTCATTTCTTGCCGCGTTTTTCCTGTTGGCAAGCCCTTCGATGGCTGATGATTCCATTCTCACGCCTTACTCCGGACCCTATAGAGCGACTGTCGTACGAGTTATCGACGGCGACACGATTGAGGTGAAGGTAGAGCTTTGGCCTGGTCTTGTCGCGCAATATGCGGTTCGAGAGCGTGGAATTGATGCGCCCGAGATTCGAAGAGTTGGATGTGAGGAAGAACGCCAATGGGGGTTAGAGGCGAAGTCTCAAATTGAGAAGCTCTTTCCGATTGGTACCGTTGTACGTTTGGATGATGTTGAACAAGGTAGCTTTGGCGGGAGGGTCATCGCAGATGTCCGGAGACTGCTTCCATCGCAGCAATATAGAACGCTTGAGATGGAACTGCTTGATAGAAACCTTGCTGTGACTTGGAGCGAAAATATGGGAGAAGTCCCTTGGTGCCTACTGGCTCGTACGAGATGAGGAAGATGTGATTTAAAGCTCGCCCGGAATCAAGCAGCTCCGCTGCGCCGGGCAGCGCCGACCCGCCCCCATGGGGCGGCGCTTTTGCAAACGCATGCCCTCATGGGATCGTCACCCCAAAGCGGCACCATAAAATGCCAGACAACCACCGTTTTCTGCGCCACCCCGCGGGTCGGCGCTGCCCGACGCGGAAACCAAAGCAGATGGACGCAAAAGGGCTTGCGCGGTGACGCGACTCCCCCTATACGCCCCACATCCAACAGGGGTACGCCGCGCGTGCCCCTTATCCGTTGGACCAAAAGACGCGATGAGGGGGTCGGATGAGCCGGCCTCGTCCAATCCGTTAAGGCCCTGTTTGAAAGGGTGATGTCACATGGCAGCCAGCCAGAACATCCGCATTCGCCTCAAGGCGTTTGACTACCGCGTCCTTGACGCCTCCACGCAGGAAATCGTCTCCACCGCCAAGCGCACCGGCGCCAGCGTTCGTGGTCCGATCCCACTGCCCAACAAAATCGAAAAGTTCACCGTTCTGCGCGGTCCGCACATCGACAAGAAGTCGCGCGACCAGTTCGAGATCCGCACGCACAAGCGTCTGCTGGACATCGTCGATCCGACACCGCAGACCGTGGATGCCCTGATGAAGCTCGACCTCGCCGCTGGCGTGGACGTGCAGATCAGCGTGTAAGGAGGATCGCACGATGCTCCGCACAGGATTGATCGCAAAGAAGGTGGGCATGACCCGCCTCTTTATGGAAGACGGCAAGCAGATCCCTGTCACCGTTCTTTCGCTTGAAAAGCTTCAGGTGGTCGCGCAGCGTACCTCTGACAAAGACGGCTACACCGCTGTTCAGCTGGGTGCCGGTGCCGCCAAGGCCCGCCGCGTCAGCAAGGCGATGAAGGGCCATTTCGCCGCCGCGAAAGTGGAACCCAAGCGCAAGCTGGCAGAGTTCCGCGTGGCCGAGGAAAACCTGATCCCCGTCGGCGAAGAGATCATGGCCAACCACTACTTTGAAGGCCAGTATGTTGACGTCGCAGGGACATCCATCGGTAAAGGTTTTGCCGGTGCGATGAAGCGTCACAACTTCGGCGGCCTGCGCGCGACACACGGTGTCTCGATCAGCCACCGTTCGCACGGCTCAACCGGTCAGTGTCAGGATCCAGGCCGCGTTTTCAAAGGCAAGAAGATGGCCGGTCACATGGGTGCCGCCAAGGTGACAACGCAGAACCTGCAGGTTGTGCGCACCGATGCCGACCGTGGCCTGATCATGGTCAAAGGCGCTGTTCCCGGCTCCAAGGGTGGCTGGGTCACGATCAAGGACGCGGTCAAGAAGCCGACGCCCGAAGGTGTGATCTACCCCGCGGGCCTGAAGTCCATGAAGGAGGAGGCCGAGCGTCTGGCTGCTGAAGCCGCCGCCGCTGCCGCCGCTGAAGAGGAAGCCGCCGCAAAGGCCGCAGCCGAAGCAGAACAGGCCGCACTGGAAGCTGCTGAAGCCGAAGCCGCAAACGAAGCCCCGGCAGAAGACGCCGCAGATGAGGGTGACAAAAATGAAGGCTGATGCAATCAAGCTGGACGGCAAGAAAGCCGGTTCCGTCGATCTGGATGACGCGATTTTCGGTCTTGAGCCGCGCGCCGACATCCTGCACCGCGTTGTCCGCTGGCAGCGCAACAAGGCCATGGCAGGCACACATGACGTGCTGGGCCGGTCCGAGGTCAAGTTCTCGACCAAGAAGATCTATCGCCAAAAGGGCACCGGTGGCGCACGTCACGGTAGCCGCGGCGCGCCGATCTTCCGTGGTGGTGGTACCTACAAGGGCCCAACGCCCCGCAGCCACGCCCATGACCTGACCAAGAAGTTCCGCAAGCTGGGCCTGCGCCATGCGCTGTCCGCCAAGCAGGCGGCAGGTGAGCTGGTCGTGATCGACAGCATCGAGATGAAGGACGCAAAGACATCCGTACTTGCCAAGACAGTTGGCGAGCGCGGCTGGAAGCGCGCCCTGATCATCGACGGCGCAGAGGTCAACGCAGACTTCCTGCAGGCGTCGCGCAACATCGCAACCCTGAACGTTCTGCCCAGCCAGGGCGCGAACGTTTATGACATCCTGAAGTCGGACACGCTTGTCCTGACCAAAGCCGGTGTCGAAGCATTGGAGGCTCGCCTGAAATGAGCGCGAAAGCAGAACACTACGACGTGATCCGCAAGCCGATCATCACCGAGAAAGCAACCATGGCCTCTGAGGCCAATGCGGTCGTCTTCGAAGTGGCCATCGACGCCAACAAGCCGATGATCAAGCAAGCGGTTGAGGCACTCTTTGACGTGAAGGTCAAAGCGGTCAACACCACGATCACCAAAGGCAAGGTCAAGCGTTTCCGTGGCAACCTCGGCACCCGTAAGGACGTCAAGAAGGCCTACGTGACGCTGGAAGAAGGCAACACGATCGACGTTTCGACCGGCCTGTAAACCCAGCGACCAATAACTTTTGAAAGGGCCCCCGGCGGAAACGTCGGGGGCCCTTTGACGTATGGCCTGCACGCTACTGGATTTTGGACGGCACCATTGATATCTTTCCGCGCATTAAAAGATGCGAGGTATTTTATGACTATTCGGACATTTGCCCCAATCATTGTCGCTTTGTCTTTGTGCGCTGGTTCGGCCAACGCAGCGACCATCAGCTATCTGGTCGAAGCACTTGCCACGACCTCCACCAACAACGTGTCGACAATCGACCAGCAGACCGTGACAGAACCCGGGCGCACACTGGATGCGCCCATATCGCTCCAATTGAACGCGAACACTGCGGATTCGTCTTCGACCACGACCCTTTCCGTCAACGGACAAACGGGTGAAATCAAACTTGGCACCAATGACGGGGCCAAACAATTTGCAGCAGACGAAGCCGACGCCTCGGGCGAAGTTTCGGTGCGGATCAGAGAGACCTTCACCGCCATCGGCACCGGCATGGTCAGCTTTTCCGCCGCGATTGACGGGATCCTCAGCCAGAACCATGACCCCCAAGGCACCTTCAACTTCGCGCTGTTCGAGGCTGATCTGGTCGTATCGCTGCTTGGCACCGGCACCATGACCGACGGCCTGAATATCAGCACGGCCAGTCAGCAGGGAGGCGGGGCCGTCACCATTGACGTAGACGATGTGCTGGAAACCACCTTTCAGGTCACAAATGGTGCCACCTTTGCCTTTGACCTCTACGTGCGGGCCGCCAGTAACATGTCCACATCTGCTGCAAACCTGATCACCGAAGGTGGGGCGAATTTTCTCAACACGGTCAAGATCAGCGCCACGGCCGGTCCGGGTATGACTCTGACCGCGAGCGATCCCTCCTTCCTGGCCGGGACACCACCGCCGCAGATCCCGCTGCCCGGTGGCCTGCCGTTGCTGGCCGGGGGGCTTGGCCTGCTGATCTTGCGGCGCAACCGCATGGCGCACTGACGATCCGGGTGGTTGCGATGGGCTGAGTCTGCCCGTCACTTTCCACCAAGGACAGAATGAAGGCCCCTTGCAACAACACAAGGGGCCTTCGTGCGATCGGGTCCGGACAAAAATCCATGCCTTCGGCCCACGATCAAACGGACGAGGATGGCGCCCGCTATGAAATCTGCGCGCCGGGCGTCACTCGATCACGATGGCGTTCGGCAAGGGTGTGGATTGGGGTGGGCCGTCCAGATGCGCGATGACCATGCCCCAAATGGCCTGCAAATGCGGGATGGCGGCCTCGGCAGCTTCTTCACTATCGTAAAGCGCCATGAAGGCGCCATTGCCGTCGTCATCCCAGCCGCCCTGACTGCGCACGAGACCCGGAATCTTCGCGGTCTGCGCCATCATGTTGTCTTTCTGCTTGAGCACTTCTTCAAGGTTCGCGGCCTTGAATGTCGTCAGTCGTGCATACATTGGTTGTCTCCCCTTATGTCCAGGGACCAACCTTATGGACGCGCCGCGCAGCGGTCATGGGCAAGATTACCTAGGGGCACCCATATTCTGCGCGACAGGCGCAATTTGGGCCATCCGCGCATTTGCGTTAAACTGCGCGGCAGGAGGTGCGCCCATGTCCCACAAAGTCTTCAAGATGAGTTTCGCGAGCATTTACCCGCATTACGTCAACAAGGCGGAAAAGAAGGACAGGACCAAGCGCCAGGTGGATGAGATCATCCACTGGCTCACCGGCTACGACGCCGATGGTCTGGCCGCCGCCCTCGACGACAAACGCGACTTTGAAGCCTTCTTCGCCCAGGCCCCCGCGATGAACCCCAACCGCAAACTGATCAAAGGCGTCGTCTGCGGCCACCGGGTAGAGGACATCGAAGACCCGCTGATGCAGGAAATCCGCTATCTGGATAAGATGATTGATGAGTTGGCGCGCGGGAAAAAATTCGCGAGTATACTTAGGGGGTAGCGTTAGGATCTTCTTGTCAGTGGTCCCAGCGAGAAAACGTGCGGAACACGGAATAGCCTCTGCGAATATCCAATCGGGAGTAAAGAGGTCTAAACGAATCCATCTAAAGAGATGTGTCAATAGAACCGCAAATATTTCGGAGGATTTGAAATTGCATTGGTATGTGGCTCGATTCTTGGCTTGTGTAGAGGGATAGGATAGTGTCAAAAACAGAACCAGATAAGAAAGTAGCAAACAGCCATTTCTCTTGGTTTTCGATGAGTACCGGCCTCGATATCTCTCGTGCGGTATTGGCTATCTTAACGGTCTTGACGCTTCATGCACTGTCTTTTTGCATGAATATGCATTTTGGGTTGTGGCCCCTCATTGATATTAGCTTAGTCGCCAATATTACGTTTAGCTTTTCACTGGCATTGGCACTGTCCGCCTTTATTTTTCGGGCTATTCCCTTCCTCTTGGGGCTTGCATTTGATTTAGTCTTCGCTGCAATAGTCGTTTTGGGTTGGGTGTTTGCGATGTATTCGTCACTTCTTAAGAGACAATTTGGAAAAGGGGAGAATTCTATAACCAGAAGTATGAAGTCTAGATCACTACTTTTTGCAGACGAGCTAAGAAGAATGAACAGAAGTGCGGTTAGGAATTTTGTTCCGGCCCCGAGTTTGGCGTATCTTCGTCTCAAGAACAGACAACAGCAACCAATTAAGAATCAAATTTCCGTCGCGTTTCCCTATCTGAGCCAAGTCGGATCACTCCTTTCGATTTGCTGGATATATACAGGCTTCACTGTCTTGGTTGTAATGCCTGCAGTTTATCTCGTCATGATATTTGCTTTGGGAAGCGCATTGCGTGATCAAAGAGATATTAACAATGCGTTTGCCGTTGTTTCTCCAAAAGGCTCAATGGACAAGCGTATCAAGTGTTTTATTTTACTTCGGCATTCAACTAGATGGCTTCTGGTTTCTTGGATATCCGCTCTAATAGGTTCTTTTTCAATCGTTGCTGGGGATTTTAGGTTTCACGAGCTTGTCGAACGCAACCCAGTAACGATGACTGAATTCAATGGCGCGGAGTTCATCCTTTTCCAATACGCCATGAACTCTAGCGGGGTTTTTTTCCAAGATGAAACGGGGAAGCAGTTTTTCCGTCCTTTTGAATCTATCAATTCCCTAGCGACCACACAGAATCCCATAAGTCCTCTCGACTTTTGATGTCTTTGAAGCTGGACAGCCCCCCCCCACCGCCCTATAAGCCGCCCATCTACCCAGCCTCGGATTCGTCCGGGGCTGTGTGTTTATGCCAGCAGGTGCGTGAGATCACGCACCTTACGGCGCCGGTAGGGTGTGTGTTTACACGCACCAAACCACTCTAAATCGGGCACCTACGGGGGCCTCAACCACATAGGGTTCCTTCAAGAACCCGCCAAGCAAACGGAAGAAGCTAACATGGCACTCAAGTCGTATAAACCGACGACGCCGGGCCAGCGTGGGCTGGTGCTGATCGACCGTTCGGAGCTTTGGAAAGGACGTCCTGTCAAATCCCTTACTCAGGGTTTGACCAAATCGGGCGGCCGGAACAACACCGGACGGATCACCATGCGTCGCATTGGTGGGGGCGCAAAACGCCTTTACCGGATCGTTGATTTCAAGCGCAACAAGCTGGACATGTCCGCCGTTGTCGCCCGCATCGAATACGATCCCAACCGGACCGCTTTCATCGCACTGATCCAGTACGAAGATGGCACACAGAATTACATCCTTGCACCGCAGCGCCTCGCGATTGGTGACAAGGTGATCGCATCCGCCAAGGCTGACATTAAGCCCGGCAACGCGATGCCCTTCTCGGGCATGCCCATCGGTACCATTGTCCACAACATCGAACTCAAGCCCGGCAAAGGCGGCCAGATCGCCCGTGCTGCTGGTACTTACGCGCAGTTCGTCGGTCGTGACGGTGGCTACGCCCAGATCCGCCTCAGCTCGGGTGAGCTGCGTCTGGTCCGTCAGGAATGCATGGCCACTGTTGGTGCCGTGTCCAACCCCGACAACTCCAACCAGAACTTTGGTAAGGCTGGCCGCAACCGCCACAAGGGCATCCGCCCGTCTGTGCGTGGTGTTGCCATGAACCCGATCGATCACCCGCACGGTGGTGGTGAGGGCCGCACCTCTGGTGGCCGGACACCTGTGACCCCATGGGGCAAGGACACCAAGGGCTCTCGTACCCGCAACAAGAACAAGGCGTCGCAGAAGCTGATCATCCGTTCGCGTCACGCCAAGAAGAAAGGCCGCTAATCATGGCTCGTTCCGTCTGGAAAGGCCCGTTCGTCGACTCTTACGTCCTGAAAAAGGCCGAAGCGTCGCGCGAAAGCGGCCGCAACGAAGTGATCAAGATCTGGTCGCGTCGTTCCACCATCCTGCCTCAGTTCGTTGGTCTGACGTTCGGCGTCTACAACGGCAAAAAGCATATCCCCGTCAACGTCACAGAAGACATGATCGGTCAGAAGTTCGGCGAATACAGCCCAACCCGCACCTATTATGGCCACGCTGCCGACAAAAAAGCGAAGCGGAAATAAGTCATGAGCAAGGATAACAATCCCCGCCGCGTGGCTGACAACGAAGCAATGGCAAAACTGCGCATGCTGCGTACATCCCCGCAGAAACTGAACCTCGTTGCCGGTCTGATCCGGGGCAAGAAGGTCGAGCAGGCGCTCAATGACCTGACTTTCTCCAAAAAGCGGATCGCTGTGGACGTGAAGAAATGCCTTCAGTCCGCCGTCGCCAACGCAGAAAATAACCACAACCTGGATGTGGATGAACTGGTCGTCGCAGAAGCATACTGCGGCAAGAACCTGATTATGAAGCGCGGACGTCCCCGTGCCCGTGGCCGGTTCGGCAAGATCATCAAGCCATTCTCAGAGATCACCATCGTGGTCCGCCAGGTCGAGGAGCAAGCATAATGGGTAACAAAGTCAATCCCGTCGGCATGCGTCTTCAGGTCAACCGCACCTGGGACAGCCGCTGGTATGCAGATACCAAAGACTACGGCGATCTTCTGCTTGAGGACCTTGCGATCAAGGACTTCATCAAGGAAGAGTGCAAGCAATCCGGCATCAGCCGCGTGATCATCGAGCGTCCGCACAAAAAGTGCCGCGTGACGATCCACGCTGCCCGTCCGGGTGTGATCATCGGCAAGAAAGGGGCAGACATCGAAGGTCTGCGTCGCAAGCTGGCCGAGCTGACCAAGTCGGAACTGCACCTCAACATCGTTGAGGTCCGCAAGCCCGAACTCGACGCCGCACTGGTGGCAGAGAACATCGGTCAGCAGCTTGAGCGTCGTGTCTCTTTCCGTCGCGCGATGAAGCGTGCGGTCCAGAACTCCATGCGTATGGGCGCACTCGGTATCCGGGTGAACCTTGCTGGTCGTCTGGGCGGTGCTGAAATTGCACGGACCGAATGGTATCGCGAAGGCCGTGTGCCGCTGCACACCCTGCGCGCCGACATCGACTACGCACTGTACGAAGCGATGACGCCCTATGGCATCATCGGGATCAAGGTCTGGATCTTCAAAGGCGAGATCATGGAGCACGATCCGGCAGCGCGTGACCGCAAAAATGCAGAGCTGCAAGAGGGCGCTGTCCCTCGCGGCCCGCGTCGCTAAGGAGCTGATGATATGCTGCAACCAAAGCGTACAAAACACCGCAAACTGCACAAAGGCCGGATCAAGGGTCAGGCAAAGGGAGGGTCTGACCTGAACTTTGGCACCTATGGTCTGAAAGCGGTCGAGCCGGAGCGTATCACTGCGCGCCAGATCGAAGCCGCCCGTCGTGCGATGACCCGCCACATGAAGCGTCAGGGCCGCGTCTGGATCCGTATCTTCCCCGATACGCCCGTGACCTCCAAGCCCGTCGAAGTGCGGATGGGTAAAGGTAAAGGTTCCATCGATTTCTGGGCATGCAAGGTCAAGCCAGGCCGCGTGATGTTCGAAATCGACGGCGTGAACGAAGACATCGCGCGTGAGGCTCTGCGCCTTGCTGCGATGAAGCTTCCGATCAAAACCCGCACCGTCGTCCGCGAAGACTGGTAATCCCGGCGTTCGCCTGCGAACGCCGCGCGGGGGTAAGCGTTTGGATTTATCCAAATGCGGCCCCGCCCAGACGAAAACAAAACGCCCCGGTCAGAAATGGCCGGGGCGTTCGCTTTTGGCCGCCGCGGAAAACGCCCTTATGGCGTCACACTTTCTTTCAGCGCGGTGACACCGGCGATCAGGTCGGATTCCCGCACCGGTTTTGTCATCCGTCCAATTTCGTCAAACCGCGCCGGCAATTGCCCGGCGCTGCCGTACCCGCTCAGAAACATGAAGGGCACGCCCTTGGCCATCAAAGCTTCGGCAAACCCTTCGCTTGTGGTGCCATTGCCCAGATTGATGTCCAGCAAGGCGACGTCGAAATCGGCAAGATCTGCCTGCTCCGCTGTCTCATGATCCGAATAGGGCCCGACGACGGCAAAGCCGTGCTTTTCCAGCGCCGCCTTGATGCCAAAAGCAATCATCATTTGGTCTTCCAGCAGCAATACGCGCGCCATGTCGGTCATAGGGTCGGCTCCATCAAATTGGGAAATGTCAGTGAAAACAGCAGCCCCTTGCGGGTCATCTTGCGCTCGGTCGTGGCGCCTATCTCTGCTGGAAGAATATGTTCAAGAAGGATTGAGCCAAAGCCCTGAACGCCATTGCCGTCAGCGCCTTGCGTTGGGTTTGGCAGGCTTTCCTGCCAGATTAAGTGGGTCACCTCCGCTTCAACTTTCGTTGTCACGTCAATTCGTCCGCCGTCCTGCGCCAAGGCGCCGTGCTTGGCGGCATTTGTCAGCAATTCATGCAGGACCATCGACATTGTCATCACGTTATGGGCCGGGATAGCGACAGGATCGCCATGCATCTTGAGCCGGTCACTTTTGGCCCCCAGGAACCGCTCCGCCTCGCGGCCCAAAAGCGTTGACAGATCAACATCGGTCCATGACCCGCGGCGCAGGCTGTCATGCGACAGGGCAATCGCGCGCAAACGGTCAGCGGCAACCGTAAAGTAATTGTCGATATCGGTTTGCCCGATCCGTGAGAGGTCAAGCACCGCGATCGCCGTGGACAGGGTGTTCTTGACCCTGTGTTCCAACTCGTAAAGCAGCACATCGTTGCGTTGCTCTTGCGTCTTTTCAGCGGTCACATCCTGCACGGTTCCGACAAGCCGGACAGGTGTGTCGCCGTCAAAATAGCAACTGGCAATGGCCCGCATCCACCGCATCGGGCTGCCGTCCAAAGGGTAAAGCCGGTAGGTGATATCCAGATGGCCCGATCCGTTCGGGTCCAGCGCCTGCTCGGTTGACAGATCGTGCAGGGCCCGGTCACCGGGATGAACCCCACGTATCACCAGATCGTAGTTCGTCGGCTCATCGGCCGAGACGCCCCAAAAGCCGCGCACGCGGTCGTCCCAGAATGTCTCGCCTGTGCTGGGCTCAAACTCGAACACACCAATTTCAGAGGCATGCAGCGCCATCTCGCGGCGGCGTTGCAGGGCGTCTTCCATACGCAGGATGCGCATCTCATCGGCCGAGATTTGGCGTGTCATGACCTGACCCCATGGCTGCGCACGCAAACCAGCGCGCGGGCGTACCGCAAACAAACTCTGCGCAGCCTATCTCAACTCGCCGCTCAAAGCGACAGAAGAGACCAAGGAACGCCGCACAATCTCACCAAGATTGCGTCAAACTTTCTGCCCACCGGAAAGCTAGACTTACGGGGAGCAAAGGCAAGAGGCGCCATGAATTTGAAATCATTGAACGTTGTGGCCGTCCTTGGCGTCTTCGTGATCGCGGCCACGCTTTACGCCTGGGGCCAACCGCTGATTTGCACCTGCGGCACCGTGCGGCTTTGGGTCGGGTCGGTCTTTGACAGTGGCAACTCGCAGCACATCGCAGACTGGTACACCCTCAGCCACATCCTGCACGGCGTCTTGATCGCCCTTGTCGGGCGGCTTTTGAACATTGGTTTCAAGCCGCTCTTTGCCACCGCGATAGCCACCGGCGTCGGTTGGGAAGTGATCGAACATACCGATTTCGTCCTCGACGCCTTCCGCGCGACCACGATCAACGCGGGCTATCACGGCGACAGCGTGCTCAATGCTACGGCCGATTACATCTGGATGATGGGTGGCTTCTTTGCCGCCTGGCACCTGCGCAAGCGCGTGGTCATCGCCATGGTTGCGGCCCTTGAACTCTCTGCCGCCTTCATTGCCCGCGACAGCCTGACGCTTTCAACCTTGATGCTGATCTATCCACTTGATGCGGTCGAAAACTGGCAGCAAGAGATCAACCCCCGCCGCCTAGCGGCACTCGACAGCTAGACGCGGGTCAGCTTGAAGAACAGCGGCTTTGCCCCGCGCTGATCCATGTAGCCCAGCACCGATGTGTCATCGATCCGCCGGAACACATCGCAAATCGGCTTGGCGTCATAGATCATTGTGGCCGTCGTCACGCCGCGATGTTCCAGCATCCGCAACCGCGCGCTTGGCTTGCGCGTGGTGATCAAGGGCCGGATCAGCGGAAAGCTCAGCCGCACAAGGGCAGGGGGCAGATGCACCCCCAGCGTCAGCGGCAACAGCGCCGGGTTTACCGCATAAGCACCCGTCGGCCCATGCAGCAACGGATGCACATCCTCTGGCCCCTCAAACGCCTTGCCCCACCATTGCGCAGCACCCAAAAGCGCATCCAGCTTGTGCCCCGTCGGCACCGTCTCACCCTTCCAGCGCCCCAGCATATCGTCCACCGAGACCGGGGAAAGACCGTCAAACCACGCAAGGGCCGCCTCGGGCGTCATTCCCATTTGTAGTTGAAGCTGACGCTGATCCGCTCATACTCGGCCATGTTCATCGGCACTTCGTGGCGCAGCCAGCTTTCCCAAAGCAGCACATCACCGACCTTCGGTTTCACATAGATGAACTGCCGCAAATGCTCTGGCGCGTCTTTCTTGCGCGGAGGTGCTGCCATCATCATCTGCAACCTTGGGTCTTCGAACTTGATGGCAGAGGCCCCCTCGGGCATCGCCACATAGGTCGTCCCGCTGATCACCGAATGCGGATGAATGTGCGCCGTGTGAATGCCGCCTTCGGGCAGGATGTTGATCCACAGATCCTCCAGCACGATCTTCTTGTCGCCCAGATCAAAGTGCAGGTCTGCGACAAACCTTGCGACGTGCTTGTCCAACTCCTCCACGAGGTCCTTAAAGATCGGAAACCGCCACGGCAGGTCCGTGAGAGAGGCATAGGACGTATACCCCGGAAATTCATTCGCCTCGCACCATTCCTGCCCCGCCTCATCGTCGTCGGCGATGACCAGACAGGATTGCTCCAGCTCAGCAGCGTCGATGCCTTTGAGTTGGGAATGGTAGAGCGGGGTGGAGAAGAGATTTATTGTCATGTCGATTGCATAGCGGACTTGAAGAAATTCAACCAGTAGGCCGCAATTGCTTTGGGCAAAATTCAATCGGAAGATCGCGCCGTTGACGTTCAGTCGCGGACCCCGGCGTTTCCAATTTCCTAGTGCTGAACGCGAACACCCAGCCGATCATCGCAAATTCGTTTCACAAGGAAGTGCTCGGCTTGACCGCCAAACTCCAAAAGCCTCCGCTTGCCAAAGCGGCTGTCAGCCACACCAAGGGCCCGCACCAATGGGTCAAAGTGCGATGTCATTTCTTCAATTGACATACTCAAGCTTTGGAACAGAAGACGTGGTGCTTCGTATTCGGTGCTGATGCCCAATTTCCCATAATGCGGCTTGTCCCAGTCGTAGTCGCCTTCAGTCTCACGATATGCCTTGGCCATCGACGCCGAATAGAGCTTCTGACGATCGAACGTCACAAAGAACTCACCATTCTCGCTGTTGTTTGGCCGGTATTTGGTCAATTCGACCTTCAGCCGTCCCTGAAGCGTTGTCACAAAACGGCCTTCTATTTTGGCCTTCAGTTTGCTCCACCTCATGGTCATCCCTTTTTGTCAGCAATTGGCAGTTCGTTTTTGATCTATCACAGGTAGCGAAAGCTCCAAACAACCCCCTTGCCACATCCCCCAAACCCTCCTATACGGCCCACTTCTACCACCTCCACCGGGAATCAGGTGACCGCGTGCATCACGCACAGGGCCTGCCGGTGATGTTGAAAGGACAAGGGCGATGGACGCCAATGAACTGCGGGGCAAGACCCCCGATCAGCTGCGTGATGAGCTGACAAACCTGAAGAAAGAAGCCTTCAACCTGCGTTTTCAGCAGGCCACCGGCCAGCTTGAGAACACCGCCGCCATGCGCAAGGCACGTCGTGCGGCCGCTCAGGTCAAAACCATTCTGAACGAAAAAGCAGCCGAAGCTGCCAAGGAGGCTTGATCCATGCCAAAGCGTATCCTCCAGGGGGTTGTGACCTCCAACCAGAACGCCCAGACCGTCACCGTGTCTGTGGAACGTCGCTTCAAGCATCCGCTGCTGCAAAAGACCGTGCGTAAGTCCAAGAAGTACCGCGCACATGACGAAAAGAACGCTTTCAACGTCGGCGACACCGTCCGCATTCAGGAATGTGCGCCGAAGTCGAAAACCAAACGCTGGGAAGTGATCGCGTAAGCGGCTGCTGACAGCATAATCGAAACCCTGGGCCCCCGGACAGAAATCGGGACATCGCCCATAGGTCGGAAGGAAACCAAATGATCCAGATGCAGACCAATCTGGATGTTGCTGACAACTCAGGCGCACGCCGAGTTCAGTGCATCAAGGTTCTGGGTGGTTCTCACCGTCGTTACGCCAGTGTTGGAGACATCATTGTCGTATCGGTGAAAGAGGCCATTCCACGCGGTCGCGTGAAAAAGGGCGACGTGCGTAAGGCCGTTGTCGTGCGCACCGCCAAAGAAGTACGCCGTGAAGATGGCACCGCGATCCGTTTTGATCGCAACGCCGCCGTGATCCTCAACAACAACGGTGAGCCGATCGGCACCCGTATCTTTGGGCCGGTAGTGCGCGAACTGCGCGCCAAGAACTTCATGAAAATCATCTCGCTCGCTCCGGAGGTGCTGTAAGATGGCTGCGAAACTCCGCAAAGGTGACAAGGTCATCGTGCTGGCCGGCAAGGACAAGGGCAAGACAGGCGAAATCGCCTCTGTTGATCCCAAGTCCGGCAAAGCTGTTGTTGACGGTGTCAACATGGCCGTGCGCCACCAGAAGCAATCCCAGAACGACCAGGGTGGTCGCACGCCAAAGGCGATGCCGATCCAGCTGTCGAACCTGGCAATCGTTGATGCAAACGGCAAAGCAACCCGCGTCGGCTTCCGCATGGATGGCGACAACAAGGTGCGTTTCGCCAAGACAACAGGGGATGCGATCTGATGCTTGATGCTGCAAACTACACCCCGCGCCTGAAGACCCAGTATGTCGACACGATCCGTGCCGCCATGAAAGAGGAATTCGGCTACAAGAACGACATGCAGATCCCACGTCTGGACAAGATCGTCCTGAACATCGGCTGCGGCGCAGAAGCTGTCCGTGACAGCAAAAAGGCGAAGTCGGCTCAGGAAGACCTGACCACCATCGCCGGCCAGAAGGCCATGACGACAACGGCAAAGAAATCCATCGCTGGTTTCCGCGTCCGCGAAGACATGCCACTGGGCGCCAAGGTCACTCTACGCGGCGACCGGATGTACGAATTTCTCGAGCGTCTGATCTACGTCGCCATGCCCCGTATCCGCGACTTCCGCGGTGTCTCGGGCAAGTCTTTCGATGGTCGCGGCAACTATGCCACCGGCCTGAAAGAGCACCTGGTGTTCCCCGAGATCAACTTCGACAAGATCGATGAGAACTGGGGCATGGACATCGTCATCTGCACCACCGCAAACACCGATGCTGAAGCCAAGAGCCTGTTGAAAGCCTTCAACATGCCCTTCAACAGCTAAAGCGTCAGGGAGATTTAAGATATGGCTAAGAAATCCATGATCGCACGCGAGAAAAAGCGTGAAAAGCTGGTGGCGCAGTATGCTGAAAAGCGGGCTGCTCTGAAGGCGATCATCAACGACCAGGAAAAGCCTGTTGAAGAGCGTTTTAAGGCGTCTCTTGAACTGGCCAAACTGCCGCGCAACAGCTCGGCCGTGCGCCTGCACAACCGTTGCCAGCTCACCGGGCGTCCACACGCCTACTACCGCAAACTCAAGATCAGCCGGATCGCGCTGCGGGACCTTGGTTCCAATGGCGAAATTCCCGGCATGGTCAAGTCAAGCTGGTAAGGAGAGCACGTTATGGCAATGAACGATCCTATCGGTGATATGCTCACCCGTATCCGCAACAACCAGATGCGTGGCAAAGGCTCGGTGGAAACGCCTGCGTCCAAGCTGCGGGCCTGGGTTCTGGATGTGCTGGCCGACGAAGGCTACATCCGCGGCTATGAAAAGATTGATGGCAAGGATGGTCACCCCGCCCTGCGCATCGAGCTGAAGTACCACGAAGGCACCCCCGTCATTCGCGAATTGAAGCGGGTCTCCAAACCCGGTCGCCGCGTTTACATGGGCGCCAATGACCTCCCGTCTGTCCGTCAGGGTCTGGGTGTGTCGATTGTCTCCACCCCCAAGGGTGTGATGTCGGATGCAAACGCACGCGCGGCCAATGTTGGCGGCGAAGTGCTCTGCACAATCTTCTAAGGGGGCTCTGATGTCTCGTATTGGTAAAAAACCGGTCGATCTCCCCGCAGGAGTAGAGGCGAAAGTCTCCGGCCAGACCATCGAAGTGAAAGGCCCCAAGGGGACCCGCAGCTTCACCGCAACCGACGACGTGACGATCACCGTGGACGGCAACGCCGTTTCCGTGGATCCCCGCGGCAAGTCCAAGCGCGCGCGCCAGCAGTGGGGCATGTCCCGCACGCAGGTCGCCAACCTTGTTGAAGGCGTGACCAACGGCTTCAAGAAAGAGCTTGAGATCAGCGGTGTGGGTTACCGGGCGCAGATGCAGGGCAACACCCTGAAGCTGTCGCTTGGTTACAGCCACGACGTCAACTTCGAAGTGCCCGAAGGCGTGACGGTGAAGGCCGACAAGCCGACGGAAATCTCTGTGGAAGGTATCGACCAGCAGCTTGTGGGTCAGGTCGCGGCAAACATCCGCGAATGGCGCAAGCCCGAGCCCTATAAGGGCAAAGGCATCAAGTACAAGGACGAATATGTCTTCCGCAAAGAAGGCAAGAAAAAGTAAGGACGCACACAATGGCAAACAGCAAAAGAACTCTGTTTCTGAAGCGCCGTCTGCGCGTTCGGAACAAGCTGCGGAAAGTTACGGCAAACGTGGGTCGCCCCCGTCTGTCCGTGCACCGCTCCAACAAGAACATCAGCGTCCAGCTGATCGACGATGTGAACGGCGTCACGCTGGCGTCCGCTTCCTCGCTCGAAAAGGGTCTGGGCGTGGTCGGCAAGAACAACATCGAAGCCGCTGCCAAGGTGGGTGCTGCAATCGCAGAACGCGCCAAGAAGGCTGGCGTCGAAGTTGCCTATTTCGACCGTGGTGGCTTCCTCTTTCACGGCAAGGTCAAGGCGCTGGCCGACGCTGCCCGTGAAGGCGGTCTGAAGATCTAAATGACAGTGCAGGCGGCCTTTCGGGGCCGCCTCGATGATCGGGGCCCCTCGGGCACTGCGATCGCCACAACCGGGCAAACATGCCCACGACATAAAGGACGCCAGACACATGGCAGAACGTGAAAACCGCGGCCGCGGCCGCAACCGCGAAGAACAAACACCCGAGTTCGCCGACCGTCTGGTCGCGATCAACCGGGTCTCCAAGACCACCAAAGGCGGCAAGAACTTCGGTTTCGCAGCCCTCGTTGTTGTGGGTGACCAGAAGGGTCGCGTTGGCTTTGGCAAAGGCAAGGCCAAAGAAGTGCCTGAAGCTATCCGCAAGGCCACCGAAGCTGCCAAGCGCAACATGATCCGCGTGCCGCTGCGCGATGGCCGCACGCTGCACCACGACATGGAAGGCCGCCATGGCGCCGGTAAGGTCGTGATGCGCACCGCACCTCAGGGTACCGGGATCATCGCCGGTGGTCCGATGCGTGCCGTCTTTGAAATGCTGGGCGTGCAGGACGTCGTGTCCAAGTCGACCGGCTCTGCCAACCCCTACAACATGATCCGCGCCACCATGAACGGCCTGCAGAAAGAGCAGTCACCGCGCAGCGTGGCCCAGCGTCGTGGCAAGAAGGTCGCTGACATTCTGCCCAAGCGCGATGAAGCACCGGCGGCTGATGCTGCCCCTGCTGAAGCAGCAAGCTAAGGAAGGACAGCGATATGGCTAAAACAATCGTCGTCAAGCAGATCGGCTCTCCGATCCGCCGCCCCGAAAAGCAGCGCCAGACCCTGATCGGTCTCGGCCTGAACAAGATGAACCGCACCCGCGAGCTGGAAGATACCCCTTCCGTCCGTGGCATGGTCAACAAGATCCCCCACCTCGTCGAGATCATCGAAGAAAAGGGGTAAACACATAACCGGGCCACTGGCCCGGCAAACGCCCCAGCGGAGCGTTTGATGTGTTTACGGGCGGAGCCCTGCGCCGACCCGAAATCGAATAAAACCCCGGGCCATCGGTCCGGGGTTTTTCATTTCACCAAAAGAGCCGTCCCCATGTCGCTGACACTTGCCGATATCCAATCCGCCCATGACGCGATCCGGGATGCGACGATTTTGACGCCCACGGTGCGGGCCAACCGGCTCTCGCTGCATCTGGGGATCGACCTTTACCTCAAACTCGAAAACCTGCAGCACACCAACGCCTTCAAGGCGCGGGGGGCGCTGGCCAAGCTTTTGACCCTGACCGACGCACAAAAGGCCGCAGGCGTCATTGCCTGCTCAGCTGGCAATCACGCGCAGGGGCTGGCCTATCATGCTCAGCGTCTTGGCATCGCCGCCACCATCGTGATGCCCAAGGCCACGCCCTTCAACAAGGTCCAGCGCACCGAAGAGCTGGGCGCGCGGGTCATCCTGCACGGGGCCAGCTTTGACGATTCCGTGGCCTTCACCAATGAACTTGCCGCCTCTGACGGGCTGACGTTTGTGCATCCCTTTGATGACCCGGACGTGGCGGCAGGGCAAGGGACCGTCGCGCTTGAGATGCTGGAACAGGTGCCTGACCTTGACGTGATCGTCGTGCCAATTGGTGGCGGTGGTCTGATTGCGGGCATGGCCGTGGCAGCCAAGGGTCTGCGCCCCGACATCACCGTGATCGGCGCGCAGGCGCATCTCTTTGATGCGGTCAAGGCGCAGATCGACGGCACCGGAACCAACTTTGCAGGCGCGACACTGGCCGAAGGCATCGCCGTTCGCGCGCCTTCTGCTGCGAATGTGGCGCTGATCCGCGACTACGTGGATCACGTCTATTCTGTCGAAGAGCCTGCGATCGAAGATGCGGTCTTTGATCTTCTGTCGAACGAAAAACTGGTGGTCGAAGGCGCGCCGGGCGCAGGCCTTGCCGTCATCAAGGATCATCTCGCGGACCTCAAAGGCAAAAAGGTCGGCCTTGTAATCTGTGGCGGCAATATCGACAGTCGTCTGCTCTCAACCCTGATCCTGCGCGGGCTGATGCGGGATGGCCGGATCACCCGGCTGACGTTTGAGATTGACGACACGCCGGGCCAGCTTTCCAACATCAGCCGGATCATCGGCGAAGCGGGCGCCAATGTGATCGAGGTGATCCACCAGCGCATGATGCAGTCGGTCAGCCTCAAGCAGGCAGAGCTTGATGTGGTGATCGAGGCGCGCGATGCCGGGCACGTCCGCCAGATCGTTGCTTCCTTGCGTGATGCGGGCTTCCGGCTGCGCTGCGATCTGGATGTCTGAAGAGGCCAATGCGCGCGGTCATGTTTGAATGACTGTTAACACTCTCGTCAGCATCATTGCTGCACGGGGTGTGCATGGATTGTGTATCGGGTGTGCCCTTTCCCAAAATGACCGCGCGGTGGGGTTTGTAAACAGATCTTAACGCTCTCATCCGCATCAGTTGTGTATCGTTTGCAGACGGAATGTGCATGGGGTGTGGCCCCTTTATTCCGACAGTGCGGTGCCTGTGTCAGGCCGATTGAGCGTCCCGTTTTCTGCATCGCGGGCATGCGGGATTGTCTGTATTCCCGCAGCACGTTGTGGCCTAAACCCACAGACCTCATTCCATCAATTCCGGAGCCGCCCCGTGGCCAACCTCGTCTCTTCCTTTGTGACCCGCATCCGCCGTTTTCTGACCGCCCTGCCAGCCCCATGCTGGACAGAATACCTGCGTGAAACCGCACCGCGTTCATAACGCTTGATCCCATAGCCCACGGCGTTTATACGCCCCCAGTCGGGTTGCAGAATCCGATTCATTGTAACGCCGTGTGCCCCGTTTTCCGATCGCTTCGGTGGGGTCTTCCGGCAAGAGGAGAAGCGATATGAAACTGAATGAACTGCGCGACAACGAAGGCGCAACACACCGCAAGAAACGCATTGGCCGTGGTCCGGGTTCGGGCAAGGGTAAAATGGGTGGCCGCGGTATCAAAGGTCAGAAATCCCGTTCGGGCGTGGCGATCAAAGGCTACGAAGGCGGCCAGATGCCGCTTTACCAGCGCCTGCCAAAGCGCGGATTTAACAACATCAATTCAAAGACTTATGCTGTCGTGAACTTGGGCCTGATCCAGAAGTTCATCGACGAAGGCAAGATCGACGTCAAAGCAGAGATCACCGAGGATGCGCTGATCGCATCCGGTCTCGTGCGGCGCAAAAAGGATGGTATCCGCGTTCTGGCCAAAGGCGAATTTTCCGCCAAAGCCAAGATCAGCGTCACCGGTGCCTCCAAGGGTGCGGTCGCTGCGGTCGAGAAGGCAGGCGGGTCACTGACCGTCACAACTCCGGCAGCGGCTGAGTAACGCCTTGTGAGCGGCGCATGCGTCGCTTACATAAGCATCTGATTTCCCAAACGCCGCGCCCGGGAAACCGTGGCGCGGTGTTTTCCTGACAAGGGGCAAAAATGGCATCCGCAGCAGAACAAATGGCCGCCAACATGAGCTGGGGCGCATTCGGCAAAGCCACCGAATTGCGTCAACGTATCTGGTTCACACTCGGCCTTCTGATCGTCTATCGCTTGGGCACCTATATTCCCGTTCCGGGCATTGATGGCGTTGAACTGCGGGCCTTCATGGAAGACGCCGCTGCCGGCATTGGCGGGATTTTGTCAATGTTTACAGGCGGCGCACTCAGCCGGATGGGCATCTTTGCCCTTGGCATTATGCCCTACATCTCGGCCTCAATCATCGTGCAGCTTTTGGGCTCCATGTGGGAGCCGTTGAAAAACCTCAAGAAAGAGGGTGAGCAAGGCCGCCGCAAGCTGAACCAATACACCCGCTACGGCACCGTGGTTCTGGCGACAGCACAGGCTTATGGCCTTGCGAAATCGCTGGAAGCAGGCGGGCTGGCCTCTGATCCCGGCCTCTTTTTCACCGCCGGGTGTGTGATCACCATTGTGGGCGGCACCATGTTCCTGATGTGGCTGGGTGAGCAGATCACCGCGCGCGGCATCGGCAACGGTATCTCGCTGATCATCTTTGTGGGTATCATCGCGGAAATCCCCGCAGCATTGGCCCAGTTCCTGAGCCAGGGCCAGTCCGGCGCAATCAGCCCTGCGGTGGTGGTGGGTGTGATCCTGATGGTCATTGTCACACTGACCTTTGTGGTCTTCATGGAACGGTCTTTGCGCAAGATCCACATCCAGTATCCCCGTCAGCAACGCGGGATGAAGGTATATGACGGATCCAGCAGCCACCTGCCCATCAAGGTGAACCCGGCTGGCGTGATCCCGGCGATCTTTGCCTCGGCCCTGCTGCTCTTGCCCACCACGATCAGCACCTTCTCGGGCGGATCACAAAGCGCTGTGATGTCGACGATCCTGGCCTACTTTGGCCCCGGTCAGCCCGCCTATCTGATCTTCTTCTCGGCGATGATCATCTTTTTCACCTACTTCTACACCAAGGAAGTGGCGTTCAAGGTTGATGATGTGGCCGACAACCTGAAGAACCAGAACGGCTTTATTCCCGGTATCCGGCCCGGCAAGAAAACCGCCGAATATCTGGATTACGTGGTGACCCGCGTGCTTGTTCTGGGCTCCGGATATCTGGCGCTGGTTGCACTTCTGCCCGAGATTCTGCGGGCACAATTGTCAATTCCTTTCTATTTTGGCGGTACCTCGGTTCTGATTATTGTGAGCGTAGGGATGGACACGATCCAACAAATCCAGTCTCATCTGCTCGCCCATCAGTATGAAGGGTTGATCGAGAAGTCCCAGTTGCGCGGCAAGCGCGGCGCGGGCGCCAAACGGAAAGGTCCTGCACGTCGATGAATATTATTCTTTTGGGGCCTCCGGGCGCAGGTAAAGGTACGCAAGCGCAACGTCTGGTCGAAGAACGCGGCATGGTGCAGTTGAGCACCGGGGATATGCTGCGCGCGGCCCGGACGTCCGGTACTGAAATGGGAAAGAAAGTGGCCGAGGTCATGGACCGTGGCGACCTGGTTACCGATGAAATCGTGATCGGCCTGATCCGCGAACAGCTTGAAGGCGATGCCGTTGATGGCGGTGGTGCGGCGGGTTTCATTTTTGACGGCTTCCCCCGGACGCTGGCGCAAGCCGATGCGCTGGGTGCCCTGCTGAAAGAACTGGATCAGCCGCTTGATCGCGTGATCGAGCTTGAGGTCAACGACGACGTTCTTGTGGACCGGATCGTTGGTCGCGCTGCAGAAGCCGCCGCCAAGGGCGAACCTGTACGCGCCGACGACAATGAGGAAAGCCTCAAGGTGCGTCTGCTGGCATACTACAAGCAAACCAGTCCGCTCATCGGGTATTACTATGCCAAAGGTGATCTGGTCAGCGTGGATGGCCTTGCCAGCATGGATGAAGTTGCTGCATCAATTAAGGATGCCTTGGTTTAGTCCGAGCTGCCCGTCGCACGATTGAAGGAAGTCCAATGGTGATGTCGGTCGTCCGAGGCGCAAAGCCAAGCGAGGCCAAAGGCTCATTTCGTCAAATCTCGGAATTGCCGCCGCTTTACGAGCGCGTGCGTCGAAAGCACTTAACGATGTTGACCGAAGAGAAGCTTTTGCGGATCGAGGCAGCACTGCGCGGTGTGCGCGCCAACAATGTCGATGGTGACTATGTTGAATTTGGAATTGCGCTGGGCGGCACCAGTATTGCGATCGCGAACCGCGCCCGCAAAGCCAAGAAAAGGTTCGTCGGGTTTGATGTTTTTGGCATGATCCCCGCACCAGATTCCGAGAATGATGATGAGAAGTCGCTCAAGCGATATGAAGTCATCGCCTCTGGAAAGGCCGGAGGTATCGGTGGCAAGGCGTACTACGGCTATGAAGAGGATCTTCTAAGAAAAGTCACTCTTAGTCTTGCCGCATTCGATTTGCCACTGCGCAAAGGCAAGATCGAACTGGTCAAAGGTCTGTTCGAAGAAACATTGCCGAAATCCGATATAGAAACGATCGCATTCGCACATATCGACTGCGACTGGTATGATCCGGTCAAATGTTGCCTCGAATTTGTTGCCCCAAGACTGGAACCCAAGGGGCTGGTGGTGATCGACGACTACTTCCATTTTGGCGGATGCCGAAAGGCTGTGAACGAATTTTTGGCCGGACATCCAGAATTCTGTATCGAGGTTTCGGGGATGAACCCGGTCATGATGCATCACCAAGTCGGCCGAAAGTCCGCCGTTATGGGCGCCCTGAAAGCGGTCTTCTCTCGCCGAGCCTGAAGGCGTCGCGGCTTGATCCTTCCCGTCTGACGATAGACCGTTTCCCAACCTGCGCGGAGATCATTGGCAATCCACGTTTGGCAAGTTCCCGGTTGCTCATTTGCTGCCGACGCCGCGCAAGCGGGGCAAGTTTTTGCACATGGTACCGAGCGGTCAGCCACAAAGCTCGACGCTTGCGCGATGGTCAGATTGACGGTTTCCATCAGTGGGGGTTGACCCTTTGTTCACCACCCCCTAGATAGCGGCATCCCGAAAGGGAATCGCATGGGGTCGCGCCCCATTTGAACACCTAAAGATGACGCAGCCCGGCGCCCGAAATGGTCCGGGCTTCCGTTGTGAAAAAAGGGTCTGGAATGACGGACCCGCAACGAAAAGGAATTGCACACGTGGCACGTATTGCCGGCGTAAACATCCCGACTGCAAAGCGGGTTCCTATCGCCCTCACCTACATCACTGGCATCGGTAACACGACTGCTGAAAAGATCTGCAACGACACTGGCATCGACTTCGCGCGCCGCGTGAACGATCTGTCTGACGCCGAAGTGCTGAAGATCCGCGAATATATTGACGAGCACCTGACCGTTGAAGGTGACCTGCGCCGTGAGACGCAGATGAACGTCAAGCGCCTGATGGACCTTGGCTGCTACCGCGGTCTGCGTCACCGTCGTAACCTGCCCGTTCGCGGTCAGCGCACACACACCAACGCTCGTACCCGCAAAGGCCCCGCAAAGGCCATTGCCGGCAAGAAGAAATAAGGAGACGCACCAATGGCACGCGATACACGCCGTGGGGGCAAGCGGAAGGTCTCCAAGAACATTGCAGCCGGGGTTGCACACGTAAACTCCAGCTTCAACAACACCAAAATCCTGATCTCTGACGTGCAGGGCAACGCCATTTCGTGGTCGTCTGCTGGCACCATGGGCTTTAAGGGTTCGCGGAAATCCACACCCTATGCGGCTCAGATGGCTGCAGAGGATGCGGGCAAGAAAGCACAGGAACACGGCGTCAAGACGCTGGAAGTCGAAGTGCAGGGCCCCGGTTCTGGCCGTGAAAGTGCGCTGCGCGCGCTGGCGGCTGTGGGTTTCAACATCACCTCGATCCGTGATGTGACCCCGATGGCCCATAACGGTTGCCGCCCGCCAAAGCGCCGCCGCGTCTAAGCACACCCAACGCCTTGGGGTCGTGGTTTTCCCACGGCCCCAAACCGTCATTTTAACCTCGGGCGTTTGCCTTTTTGGACATGAGGGCAAACAAGAATGGAGGGACATATGATCCACAAGAACTGGGCAGAACTGATCAAGCCGAACCAGCTTGACGTGAAACCGGGCAACGATCCTGCGCGTCAGGCGACCGTTGTCGCCGAACCGCTGGAGCGCGGCTTTGGTCTGACCATGGGCAACGCGCTGCGCCGCATCCTGATGTCGTCGCTGCAGGGTGCCGCGATCACAGCCGTGCAGATCGACAACGTCCTGCACGAGTTTTCGTCCGTGGCCGGTGTGCGCGAAGACGTCACCGACATCGTGCTGAACCTCAAAGGTGTTGCGATCCGCATGGAAGTCGAAGGCCCCAAGCGTCTGAGCGTTCAGGCCAAGGGCCCCGGCGTTGTGACCGCTGGCGACATCTCGGAAACCGCAGGTATCGAGATCCTCAACAAGGATCACGTGATCTGTCACCTTGATGACGGCGCTGATCTGTACATGGAACTGACCGTCAACACCGGTAAGGGCTATGTGTCGGCTGATAAGAACAAGCCAGAAGATGCGCCGATCGGGATGATGTCGATTGATGCGATCTATTCGCCGATCAAGAAAGTCAGCTATGACGTGCAGCCGA
Organism: uncultured Paracoccaceae bacterium; assembly: GCA_947493335.1. Classification (GTDB taxonomy): domain Bacteria; phylum Pseudomonadota; class Alphaproteobacteria; order Rhodobacterales; family Rhodobacteraceae; genus CANMYO01. The sequence goes on from CANLQO010000006.1 coordinate 24,866, forward strand.
CCCGCGAAGGGCAGGTGCTGGACTATGACAAGCTGACCATGAAGGTGGAAACCGATGGCTCGATCACGCCGGATGATGCTGTGGCCTATGCCGCGCGCATTCTGCAGGATCAGTTGTCGATCTTCGTCAACTTCGACGAGCCTGAAAGCGCCTCTGCCGGTCAGGACGACGACGGGCTGGAATTCAACCCGCTGCTTCTCAAGAAGGTGGACGAGTTGGAACTGTCGGTACGCTCTGCGAACTGCCTGAAGAACGACAACATCGTCTATATCGGTGATCTGATCCAGAAAACCGAAGCCGAGATGCTGCGCACACCGAACTTTGGCCGCAAATCCTTGAATGAAATCAAGGAAGTGCTGTCCGGCATGGGGCTGCACCTTGGTATGGACGTCGAGGACTGGCCGCCAGACAACATCGAAGACCTGGCCAAGAAATTCGAAGACCAGTTCTAAGAAACGCGGGCCAGACTTTTCAAAAAAGTCTGGTCCAAATCCTTTCGAAGGATTTGGGTCCTTCACCCCGGGCAATCCCGCCCCAATAACGGAGTTGGCGTCTACGCAGCGCACAGCCCACCCTAAAACGAAATGGAGACTTAGATATGCGTCACGCACGTGGTTACCGCCGCCTCAACCGCACACATGAGCACCGCAAGGCGCTGTTTGCGAACATGGCAGGCTCGCTCATCGAACATGAGCAAATCAAGACAACTTTGCCGAAGGCAAAAGAACTCAAGCGCGTCATCGACAAGTTGGTGACTCTGGGCAAGCGCGGCGATCTGCACGCACGCCGTCAGGCCGCAAGCCGCCTGAAGCAGGACATGCACGTGGCAAAACTGTTTGAGGTGCTGGGCCCGCGCTACAAGGACCGTCAGGGCGGCTATGTCCGCGTGCTGAAGGCCGGTTTCCGCTATGGTGACATGGCACCCATGGCAATCATCGAATTCGTCGACCGCGACGTTGACGCAAAAGGTGCGGCTGACAAGGCACGCCTGGCAGAAATTGACGCAGCGGAAGAATAAGCCGCAAACGTCCGTTCTGAATACGAAAGGCCCTGTCAGTGACAGGGCCTTTTCGTTCGAAAACAACAGGTCAACCTAGTCGGTATCTTTTTCGCGATCTGACCCCTGATCTTTTGGTTTTATTGACTTTTTCGCGTCACTCTTGGACGGAAAAAGAAATAGCTTTAACTGCGCAATTTGTCCGCGCGTCAGCTCGGACAGCTGTCGTAGAATATCCCTATCGGCCATGTCGCGGCTCCTTGCTGATTGGCGCAATTTACGGTTGACGACATCACAGGCAACTTGTCTAAAAAGATATGTCCATTCAGTCTGTTATAGAATTTCATACCCGCAAACTCTCCTATTGCGCGCCGGATGGGTTTTTCTTTGCGCTGCATATTCGGTTCGCTTTGCCGCTTCTGCACCATCAGACCTATCCGGAAGGCTGGATCAATCTTTATACAGAGCAGGCATTTGCTTTGCGCGACCCGATCATCGCCTGGGGCTTTGGCCAGGAAGGCACGGCGCGGTGGTCGGAAATCGGCATTCCGGATCCGTTTGATATTCTGGGACAGGCTAAGCAATTCGATATGAATTACGGTTTCGCGGTCTCAACAGGTCCGATCAATTCCCGCTCGATCGCGTCAGCCTCGCGGCCTGACCGCGAATTCACCGAAGACGAGATGCTGGAGTTCAGCAAGATCATTCAGCAACTCCATGTTGCGACTGAACCGCCCAAGTCACTGACGGACGCGCAGGTGGCGGCCTTGCGTTTGATCGCCGACGGTGACCGGCATGCCGCTGCGGCAGCCAAGTTGGGGATCTCTGAAAGTGCCCTAAAGGCAAGACTGTCTGCCGCGCGCAATTCGCTTCTGGCACGCACCACGGCAGAGGCAATCCAAAGAGCACGCGACTACCGTCTGCTTTGAAAGCATTCCTTATTTCAGCCGGTTAGTTTAACAAATTAGGTACGTTAACTACTCACCGGAGAAGCCCTATGCAGGCCACCACACTCTCTTTTGCGAACATCCACAACCATGGCGAGTTGTTCGCAAATGTACTTCGCGCCAGGCGCGAATCTTTTATTGTTAAGAACAAATGGGATCTGCCCCAGACGATGGGGATGGAATACGACCAATACGACACGCCACAATCCCGATGGCTTGCCGTGCATGATGAAACGGGGCGCGTGCTTGCGGGGGTCCGCCTGACGCCAACGACAGCGCAATGCGGAATCTATTCCTACATGATCAAGGACGCACAGAACGGGTTACTCAACTCGATCCCCGAAGACCTGTTGTTTGAGCAAGCGCCAGTCGACGAAGCCACATGGGAGGTCACCCGGGGGTTCGTGGCCAACGATATCCCAACCAGCATTCGACGCAAGGTTCATTTGCGGCTTGTTCATCAGATGCTGCGGACGAGCCGCGAAGAGGGGATCGGTCGGTTGCTTGCACTCTTGCCATCCAACTGGAGCCGGTGGAGCGCGCGTTGTCAGCTTGAAATGAAGGCTGCAGGGCGCAATATGAACATGGGCGGCATTGATTATCAGGCTGTCTGGATCGACTTTTCCACTCAGTTGCACTGATGCTTTGCCAAGCACCCGACAGGGGCTTAGAACCCGGCTATGGCCGATCTGTTCAATGCCTCACCACCCGAAACACCACCCAGCGGTCCGCGACCGCTGGCCGACCGCTTACGGCCTGCAAGGTTGGCGGATGTTATCGGGCAGGAACAGGTGCTTGGCGCAGATGCGCCTTTGGGCGCGATGCTCGCCGCCGGATCGCTGTCCTCACTTATCCTGTGGGGGCCGCCCGGCGTCGGCAAGACGACCATCGCCCGGTTGCTCGCCGCTGAGACGGATCTTCACTTTGTCCAGATCAGCGCGATCTTTACCGGTGTCCCGGACCTGCGAAAAGTCTTTGAGGCGGCCAAGATGCGGCGCGCCAACGGCAAGGGCACGCTCTTGTTTGTCGATGAGATCCACCGCTTCAACAAGGCGCAGCAGGATGGCTTTCTGCCCCATATGGAGGACGGAACGATTCTCTTGGTGGGGGCCACAACAGAGAATCCAAGCTTTGAATTGAACGCGGCTGTCCTGTCGCGGGCGCAGGTGCTTGTGCTCAATCGGCTGAAATCCGCCGATCTGGAAGGACTAGCAGAGCGCGCCGAATCCGAGTTGGGGCGTGATCTGCCGCTGGATGCAGGCGCGCGCGCTGCATTGATCGAAATGGCAGACGGTGACGGTCGCGCGCTCTTGAACCTGATCGAGCAGGTGACGGCCTGGACCGATGACAAGGTCTTGACGACCGAGACGCTTGCGTCCCGCCTGATGAAACGGGCAACGAAATACGACAAGTCGGGTGATGAGCATTACAACCTGATCAGCGCTCTGCACAAATCCGTGCGCGGCTCTGATCCTGATGCGGCACTTTACTGGTTTGCCCGGATGCTGAAAGGCGGCGAAGATCCCCGCTATCTGGCCCGCCGCATCACCCGCATGGCGGTCGAGGATATCGCGCTTGCCGACCCGCAGGCGCATCGGGTCTGTCTGGATGCCTGGGAGACCTATGAACGTCTTGGCAGCCCGGAGGGTGAGTTGGCCCTTGCGCAGGCTGTGGTCTACCTTTCGCTCGCGCCGAAATCCAACGCGACCTATGTCGCCTACAAGGCTGCGATGAAGGCGGCAGACGCATTCGGATCAGAACCGCCGCCGAAACACATCCTGAATGCGCCAACGGCATTGATGAAGGATCAGGGCTATGGCGACGGCTATGCCTACGATCATGACGCCGAGGATGGGTTTTCCGGCCAGAATTACTTTCCCGATACCATGCCGCGCGCGGCCTACTATCAACCCGTCGACCGCGGGTTTGAGAGAGATCTGAAGAAACGCACCGCCTATTTCGCCGGTTTGCGCGACAAGCGGAATGCGGGCAAGAATTGACATCCCGCCCGCTTGGGGCCAAGGGGTGCCCCATGTTCACAACGCTTCTACAGGTTGCCCTTGGCGGGGCCATTGGATCTGCGCTGCGCTTTAGCAGCGGGGTTGTCATCCTGCGTATGTGGCAGGGCAGTTTCCCCGTGGCGATCCTGTCGGTCAATGTGGTGGGTTCATTTCTGATGGGGCTTTTTGTGGTCTGGTCGTTTCAGCGTGGTCTGACCCATTTGAACCCATTTGTGATGACCGGTGTCTTGGGCGGCTTCACCACGTTTTCCGCCTTTTCACTTGAGGCCTACACGTTATTCGAAAAGGGGCAGGTCGGGGCGGCGGGTCTTTACGTGGCCGCCTCGGTCCTGTTGTCCCTCCTCGGATTGATCTTGGGTGTGATGATCGCAAGGGGGCTTTGGGCATGAGTGGCGTGCAGACACGGGTGATCGGTGCCGATGATGGTGACCAGCGACTTGACCGCTACCTGCGGCGGCTCTTCCCGCATCTGACCCAGGGCCGGATCGAAAAGATGTGCCGCAAGGGTGAGCTTCGCGTCGATGGTGGCCGGGTGAAAACCAGCACACGGCTGGAAACCGGCCAGACCCTTCGCATCCCGCCTTTGCCGTCAGAGACCGAGGTCGAGGCGCAGCGCGCCTTGCAGAAACACGGCGTCACCAAGGCGGATGCCAAGCTGATCCAATCCTGCGTGATCTACCGTGATGAGCATATCATCGCGATCAACAAGCCTGCCGGTCTCGCGACGCAAGGCGGCTCCAAGACCACGCGCCACGTGGATGGCATGGCCGAGGCGCTGACCTTTGACATGGATGAAAAGCCGCGATTGGTGCACCGGCTGGATAAGGACACATCCGGTGTGCTGCTTTTGGCGCGGACCCGGTTGATGGCCAAAAAGCTGACCGAGAACCTCAAGCATCACGCCACGCGCAAGATCTATTGGGCCGCGGTCGCCGGCGTGCCTCATCCCCGTGCGGGCACGATCAAATACGGGTTGGTCAAGGCGCCGGGTCACGGGCGCGGCGGCGAGAATGAAAAGATGCGCTGCGTGCATCCCCGCGACGTAGACACAACCGAAGGCGCCAAGCGGGCGACATCGGACTACGCAGTAATGGACAAACTGGCCAGCCGCGCGGCCTGGGTGGCACTGGTGCCGATCACAGGGCGGACCCATCAGTTGCGCGCGCATATGGCCGAGATCGGGCATCCGATCATCGGGGATGGCAAATACGGCGGGTCGTCTCAGGAAAACCTTGGCGATGGCTGGGGTGCCGGTATGGGTGAAGAGATTGGTCGAAAGATGCATCTGCACGCCCGTTCGTTGACGATTGAGCATCCCGCCACCGGGGCAACGCTGCATCTGACCGCGCCCTTGCCCGATCACATGACGCACACATGGGATTTTGTCGGCTGGCATGTCAGCCACGCGCCGGTTGATCCTTTCAACATGCCCGAATGACCGAACTGCGGCTGGTCATATTCGACGTGGACGGCACCCTTGTGGACAGTCAGGACATGATCTTTGCGGCATTTGAATTCGCCTATGAAGGGCAGGGGCTGGCGGTGCCAGACCGCGCCTACGCGCTGAGCTTCGTGGGCATGTCGCTCGATCTGATCTTTCCACAGCTGTCGCCAGAGTTGGATGAGGCGACCCATGCCAAGCTGATCCAGGGCTACCGTGATGCCTATTTTCACATCCGCGAAACGCGGGGCAGTAATGCCACTTCGCCTTTCTTTCCCGGTGCACGAAAAGCGCTGGAAGACTTGCGGGCGCAGGATTGGACCTTGATGGCTGTCGCCACCGGCAAATCCAAACGCGGGCTTGATAAGCTGATCGCGGGTCACGGGCTGGAAGGGTACTTCATCAGCGAACAGACCGCCGATCACCATCCCTCCAAGCCGCATCCGTCGATGATCCTTGCGGCCATGGCCGATGCTGGCGTCAGTGCCGACCGCGCGGTGATGGTGGGTGACACGTCTTATGACATTGATATGGCCCGTGCCGCTGGTGTTGCGTCTATCGGTGTCAGCTGGGGCTATCACAAAACCGACACGCTGAAAGCTGACCGGATGATTGATGACTTTGCCGACCTGATCAAAACCGTGGATGAATTGATATGAGCGACTGGGCGGCCAAACGCTTTTGGGACGTTGCCAGCATCGTGTCGGCCGATGACGGGTTCACGGTGCATCTGGACAGTCGCCCGCTGCGGACGCCGGGCAAATCCGCATTGATCGTGCCGACGCAGGCCATGGCCGCCGGTATCGCGGCGGAGTGGGATGCGCAAACGGGCAAGATTGATCCGAACACGATGCCGATCACCCGTGCTGCGAATTCAGCGATTGAAAAGGTTGCGCCACAAAAGGATGCGGTCGTGGCCGAACTGGCGGGCTACGGCAAAAGCGATCTGATCTGCTATCGGGCCACAGGCCCCGATGCCCTGATCGCGCAGCAGGCCGAGGCTTGGGACCCATGGCTGGCATGGGCCGCAAATGCACTTGATGCACCGCTGGTCACCACCCAGGGTGTGATGCCGGTTTTGCAGCCCGAAGCATCCGTTGCGCGGCTTCGTACCGAAGTGGCCAACCTTGACCATTTTCAACTTGCGGGCTTTCACGACCTCGTGGCGATCTCTGGCTCTTTGGTGCTGTCTTTGGCCGTGACGTCTGGCAAGCTGGCGGCGTCCGAGGCGTGGAAACTCAGCCGCGTGGACGAGCTTTGGCAGATCGCGCAATGGGGCGAGGATGAAGAGGCAACGGCCCATGCCGCGCTCAAAGAAGAGGGGTTTCTGAACGCTGCCCGATTCTTTGAATTGTGCGTGACGTAGCGGCACGACGCGTCTTGAATGAACAATCATGGTGAATCTTAACTTTTGTGACCATTTAGGTCCGGTTTGATCCAGTCACGCCCTTGACCTTCGGTGATCGTTTAATCCATCCTCCGCCCACTGGGGATCACTCTCCCCATTCGCAACGTTTGCCCGCAAAGGGCGACATCAACTGTCCCCGCCCGGGGCAGAAACTCAGGAAGAGGTAAAAATGAAAAAAACCGTATTCTTCGGCGCGCTGGCTGTTGCTGGTCTGTCCGCAGCTGCTGCGGCCGCTGGCACACTTGACGACGTCAAGGCCCGCGGCACACTCAACTGTGGTGTGACCACCGGTCTCGTCGGCTTTGCCGCGCCCGACGCCAATGGCGTTTGGGAAGGCTTCGACGTCGGCGTCTGCCGCGCTGTTGCCGCTGCCGTGTTGGGAGACGCGACAGCAGTTGAGTTCATCCCGACAACCGGCAAGACCCGCTTCACAGCGCTTGCTTCGGGTGAGATCGACATGCTGGCCCGTAACACCACATGGACATTCAGCCGTGACGTTGACCTGAAGTTCGAATTCGTCGGCATCAACTACTACGACGGTCAGGGCTTCCTTGCGCCAAAAGCATTGGGCGTGACATCGGCCAAAGACCTCGACGGTGCGACCGTCTGCGTGCAGACAGGCACCACAACAGAGCTGAACCTGGCGGACTTCTTCCGTTCCAACAACATCTCTTACGAGCCTGTGCCGATTGAAACCAACGCTGAAGGTCAGCAGCAGTACCTTGCCGGTGCCTGCGACACCTACACAACTGACGCATCCGGTCTGGCTGCGACACGTGCAACGTTCGAGAACCCTGGCGACCACGTTCTGCTGCCAGAGATCATCTCCAAAGAGCCACTTGGCCCGCTTGTTCGCCACGGCGACAACGACTGGGGTGATGTGGTCCGTTGGACACTGAACGCACTGATCACAGCTGAAGAGCTGGGCGTGACATCTGCCAACATCGAAGAGCTGGCAGCAGCACCAACCAACAACCCAGAAATCAACCGTCTGCTGGGCACCGCTGGTGAACTGGGCGGTATGCTGGGTCTGGAGCCAAACTGGGCCATGATGGCTATCAAGGCTGGCGGCAACTACGGTGAGCTGTTTGAAAAGAACATCGGTGAGAACACACCGATTGGTCTGGCACGTGGCCTGAACGCCATGTGGACCGAAGGCGGCCTGATCTACAGCCCTCCTTTCCGCTAAGACCGGATCAAACAACAAAGGGCGCGGCGAAAGCCGCGCCCTTTCGCCAACAGCCAAAAGATTTTCCGATCACATAGCAGACGGCCGACAAAAGAGCCGCTGACCGGATCGGACCAGTGGGGAAAATATTATGAGTGCGATCACAGACCCGCCGCAGGGGTCCTTCAGCCTTTCGATGCTCATCAACGATACGCGCTATCGTTCTTACACATTCCAAGCCTTGGCCGCCATTGTTCTGGCGCTTTGTCTGGGGTTCTTCTACCTCAACGTCAGCACCAATCTGGCCGCTGCCGGTTTGAACATTTCCTATGATTTCCTTGGTTCGCCCGCCGGTTACGACATCAACCAGCGCCTGATCGAGTACGATAGCCAATCCACCAACGCCCGCGCGGCAGTGGTTGGTGTTCTCAACACACTGCTTGTGGCCTTTCTGGCCTGCGTGACGGCGACCGTTTTCGGTGTGCTGGCCGGTGTGCTGCGGCTATCGAACAACTGGCTCGTCAGTAAGCTGATGGCCTTTTATGTTGAGATCTTTCGCAACATCCCCGTCCTGATCTGGATCCTGATCATCTTTACGATCATGATCGCTGTTTTGCCCGGGCCGCGGGCGTTTCGCGGCGATGAACCAGAAGCCTCGATGCTCTTTGATCTTGTCGCGTTCACAAATCGCGGCGTTTACACGCCCGGTCCTTACTTTACCCGTGGGCTTGGCGCCGAAGGCAATGGCGGCATCAACTGGTTGATTGTGATCGGCGTGCTGGTCGCGTCGTTCTTTGCCACGCGGATGGTGACCTCAAAAGCGAATGCGACCCAAGAGGCGACGGGTGTTCGCCCCAACACCCTATGGACGAACCTTGCGATCTGGTTCCTGCCTGTGATCGCGGTCCTTTTTGCGCTTGGCCTCAAGTGGGACATCCCAGAGCTCAAGGGCTTCAACTTTGCCGGTGGCATCAAGGTCGGCGGCCCGCTGATCGCCCTTTGGTTTGCGCTTTCGATCTACACCGGTGCCTTCATTGCGGAAAACGTCCGCGCCGGTATTCAGGCCGTGTCCAAAGGCCAGACCGAAGCGGCTGGTGCGCTGGGCCTGCGTCCGGGCCGGATCATGAGCCTTGTGGTGCTGCCGCAGGCGCTGCGGGTGATTATCCCGCCGCTGATCTCGCAGTACCTCAATATCACCAAGAACTCTTCTCTGGCGATTGCCGTAGGCTACGCAGACATCACCGCGACACTGGGCGGCATCACGCTGAACCAGACCGGTCGTGCGATCGAATGCGTGCTTTTGCTGATGCTCTTCTACCTCACGATCTCGCTTCTGATCTCGACGTTCATGAACATCTACAACAATTCTGTGAAGTTGAAGGAGCGGTAATATGGGCGAGAATACAGTCACACATTCCGCAGCCTTCGTGCGTACGGAAACTTTGCCACAACTGGAACCACCCGCGACGCAACGCGGGATCGTCAAGTGGATGCACGAGAACCTCTTCTCGACCATTCCAAACGGCATCCTGACCTTGCTGGCGATCTGGGTGATCTACATGGTCCTCAGCGCCGCACTGCCATGGATTCTGGGCGGCGTCTGGACCACCAGCAGTCTCGCGGAATGCCGCGAAGTGCTGGACGGTGCAACGGGGGCTTGCTTCTCGGTGCTGACCGAGCGCTGGAACCAGCTGATGTTCGGCTTTGTCTACCCGGCGGACCAATACTGGCGGCCAACGCTGGCCTTTGTGCTGCTCTTTGTCGCGGCGGCGCCGGTGATGTTCTTTGATCTGCCGCGCAAGCTGCTGATCTTTACGGCGCTTTACCCGTTTGTGGCCTTCTACCTGATCTGGGGTGGCACGATCTTTGTCCCGATCCTTGCCCTTGTGGGCGTCGTCGGTGGCATCATGGTCTACCGCAAGCTGGTGCAAGGCAGCTTTGCCATGGGTTTCTTCGGCGGGCTGGTTGCGGCGGTACTGATCTGGGCCATTGGCGGCATGCTGATCCCGGAAGGCGCGTCAGAGAATGCAGCGCTGCAAGCAGTGCCAAGCCGCGATCTGGGGGGCTTCATGCTCAACATGATGCTTGGCGTGGTGTGCGTATCGCTGTCGATCCCGCTGGGCATCGCGCTGGCGCTGGGGCGGCAATCGTCCATGCCGCTGATCAAATGGATTTGTGTGATCTTCATCGAATTCATTCGCGGCGTGCCGCTGATCACGCTGCTTTTTGTGGCGTCGGTGATGCTGGCCTACCTGTTCCCTCCGGGCACGACGACGGATTTGTTCCTGCGGGTGGTGATCATGATCACCATGTTCTCGGCGGCCTATATCGCTGAAGTGATCCGGGGTGGTCTGGCCGCCCTGCCAAAGGGACAATACGAAGCCGCAGACAGCCTTGGCCTTGATTACGCGCAAGCCATGCGCCTGATCATCCTGCCGCAAGCGCTCAAGATCTCGATCCCGGGGATCGTGAACATCGCCGTGGGCCTGTTCAAGGACACCACACTGGTTTCCGTGATCTCGATGTTCGACGTTGTCGGCATGATCCGTGGCCCGCTGTCAGCGGCGACCGAGTGGAACGGCATCTATTGGGAGCTTTATGGCTTTGCCGCGCTTCTGTTCTTTGTCGTCTGCTACGGCATCTCGCAATACTCACAATGGTTGGAGCGTCGTCTCGCAACCGACCACCGTTAAGAGGGGAATGACCCATGGCTGAAGCCGCACAAATGCAGGTCTCGGACGAGATCGCCATCACCATCGAGAACATGAACAAGTGGTACGGCACGTTCCATGTTCTGCGCGACATCAACCTGACCGTGAACCGGGGCGAGCGGATCGTGATCTGTGGCCCATCGGGGTCGGGCAAGTCGACGCTGATCCGGTGCATCAACGCGCTGGAAGAGCACCAGAAAGGCAAGATCACCGTGGACGGCACATTGCTGTCCTCGGACCTCAAGAACATCGACAAGATCCGGTCAGAGGTCGGCATGTGCTTTCAGCACTTCAACCTTTTTCCGCATCTGACGATCCTTGAGAACTGCACGCTGGCCCCGATCTGGGTCCGCAAGACACCCAAGAAGGAAGCCGAAGAAACGGCGATGCATTTCCTTGAAAAGGTGAAGATCCCCGATCAGGCCAACAAGTACCCCGGCCAGTTGTCCGGTGGTCAGCAGCAGCGTGTGGCGATTGCCCGTTCGCTGTGCATGCGCCCGCGTATCATGCTGTTTGACGAACCCACCTCGGCGCTTGACCCCGAGATGATCAAAGAGGTGCTTGATACCATGATCGAGCTGGCCGAAGAGGGCATGACGATGCTTTGTGTGACGCACGAGATGGGCTTTGCCCGTCAGGTTGCCAACCGCGTGATCTTTATGGACCAGGGCCAGATTGTTGAGCAGAACGAACCTGAAGAGTTCTTCAACAACCCGAAATCCGAGCGGACGCAACTTTTCCTGAGTCAGATCCTCGGCCACTAAACCAAATCAGGAAAATGCCGGAAAATAAGGGCCGTCGCATCGTGCGGCGGCCCAATTGCGTTGTACAGCGTGGAATAATTAACCCTACGTTAACTTTTGTGAGCACAACCTAAAGGATATATTTTCAGGCTTAGGTATTTTCCCATGACCCGACGCTTTGCAGCCCTGCTGTTTTTGCTGGCCTTCACAATTCCCACGCTGGCGGTGCTGGTGTTCTAGCGCCCGGCGCTAGTCCTCGGCTTCCGGACCCAGTGCGTTCAGACCTTTAAGGATGTCGATGGCATAGGCCAGCTGATAATCCTCTTCGCGTAATTCTGCGGCTGCTTCAGCCCGCGCACGGTCTTCTTCGATCTGGCGGATTTCATCCTCGGTCAGGCTATCATTGCCAAGCGCACCGCGCAGATCGGCCTCTGACCGGAAACCGCGTGTATCATCTTCTTCCGCATCCGGATCGGGTTCTTCGCGTCGTGGTTGTTCAACGATGATGTCCGGTGAGATACCAAGCGCCTGAATGGAGCGTCCGGAGGGCGTGTAATACCGCGCCGTGGTCAAACGCATCGCGCCATTGCCCTGTAGTGGCACAACCGTCTGGACAGAGCCTTTGCCGAAGGACTTTGTGCCGACGACAATCGCGCGACGGTGATCCTGCAACGCACCGGCCACAATTTCAGAGGCAGAGGCCGAGCCGCCGTTGATCAGAACCACGATCGGCTTGCCTTGCGCCAGATCACCGGGCGTGGCGTTGTAGCGGTCTCCGTCCTGCGGGTCGCGTCCACGGGTCGAGACGATCTCGCCTGCGTCAAGGAATGCGTCCGATACAAATACAGCCTGATTCAGCAGTCCGCCGGGGTTGTTGCGCAGATCGACAATCACACCGTCGATGGCGTCAATACCGCCTGCGGCCTCAATCTCTTCGGCCAACCCTTCGGACAGATTGGGGAAAGTCTGGTTGTTGAACGTGGTGACCCGCAACACAACCGCATTGCCCTCGGTCCGGTGGCGCACAGCCGTCAGCTTGATGGTGTCGCGAATGATGGAAACGTCAAACGGCTCCACCTCGCCTTCGCGGACCACGGTGATGATCACCTCGGACCCCACCGGGCCGCGCAGCAATTCCAGCGCCTCGTCCAGTGTCAGGCCCAGCAGGCTTTCGCCATCGACGGCGGTAATGAAATCACCCGATTCCATGCCTGCGGCCGCAGCCGGGGTATCGTCAATCGGCGAGACGACCTTGACCCAACCTTCTTCCTGCGTGACCTCAAGCCCCAATCCGCCAAATTCGCCGCGCGTCTGCACCCGCATATCGGCGGCGTCGTCTTCGGACAGATAGCTGGAATGTGGATCAAGTGAGGTCAGCATGCCATTGATCGCAGCTTCGACCAGTTGCTTTTCGTTGACCGGCTCCACGTATTCCTCGCGGATGCGGCTGAAGATATCGCCAAACAGATCAAGCTGCTCGTAGATGTTGACGTCCTGTCCTGCCTCTTGCGCGACAAGAGGGCCCGCAATCTGCGTGGTGGCCACAAGGCCCAGAACGGTGCCGCCAGCTGCGGCCATCATCAATTTCTTCATCTCACATCCTATTCATTCCAGCGCAAACCACGCGGCCGGGTCCACGGGACTTTGCCCGTCTCTGACCTCAAGATAAAGGGTTTGTGTCGCCGCAGGAGGGGCCGCACCCGCCGTTTCGGTCAAAATCGCGTCAACGGTGGGCTGTTCGCCGCCCATCAGGCCCAATGGTGTCCCCGCCGGGATGACTTGCCCCGGCTCACCAAAGACCTCTGCCAGACCCGCCACGACAAACAGAACATCCGCCGCCGGTTCCAGTATGACCACATTGCCGTAGTCCAGAAGTGGCCCCCGGAACAGCAAAGTGGCCGCGGTGGGAGAGACGACCATAGCGCGGGGTCGGGCAGCGATGATAACGCCGGGCCGGGCAATGCCAGCCGCATCCGGCGCATTGAACCGCCGCAAAAGCTGCCCTTGCACCGGCAACGGCAGATCGGCACGCGCCGTTGCGGCCCCCGGTGCGGCCCCATCTGACAGAAACGTATCGGTGAGCGTCGTGGCAAAAGCATCCAGCGTCTCGGCACTCGACAGCATCAGCGCGGTTTGTACCGGATCATCGGCAAAGCGCAGTGGCAGGTCGGTCCGGTTTGAAATCGCCTCTGACAGCCGCGCGCGCGCTTCCTGCGCACCGTTCAGCCCCTCTGACAGCGTCTCAACGGCGCTTTCCTGCAGGGTGTGGATGGCAGCCAGCTCTTCCAGTTGCTCTGTCAGGGCCGCGACTTCCTTTTGCAATGCGGGTGTGACATCGGCTGCAATCATCCCGCCGCGCGCGGTGCCCAACGGGCCGGAGGGATGCAGCAAGAGCAACGGGGCCGGGGCGCGTCCCATCGCTTGCAGCACGCCCAGCAGTTGCCCCACCTCGGCCTGTTGCGCCTGAAGGGACGCGTCCAGGGTGCGTTTTCGGATCGCCGCCCGGCGCAACCCATCACGCATTGCGACAAGCCCCGCCTCATATGCGCGGACGGTTTCGGTCAGTGCGGCAACCCGGTCGCGCTTGGTGTCGGCAGTGTCCAGCAGGACCTGCGCAATCGACAGGCTGCTGGCGGCATTCTTGGCCGCGGCTGCGGGGCTTTGCTGCGCCGCTGCCGCCCCGGCCCAAAGCGCCAGTATCAGGGTCGCGGCACGAATCAATCGATCAGGCTCCGCCCGGTCATCTCTGTGGGTTGATCCAGCCCCATCAATTGCAGCACCGTTGGGGCAAGATCAGCCAGCCGTCCATCGTGCAGGGCCGCACCGTCCGGTCCCCCGACCATGACAACTGGCACCGGGTTAAGGGTATGGGCCGTGTGGGGCCCGCCGGTTTCGGGGTCGACCATGACCTCGCAATTTCCGTGATCTGCGGTGACAATCATTGCACCGCCCGCGGCCTCCAGCGCTGTCAGCACTTTGCCCAGCCCGGCGTCGACCGCCTCACAAGCCTTGATCGCGGCGTCCAGATCGCCGGTATGGCCGACCATATCGGGGTTGGCGTAATTGGTGACGATCAGGTCATAGCCCTTTTCAATCGCGCCAACGAAATGCTCTGTCACCTCGGCCGCGGACATCTCTGGCTGCAAATCATAGGTCGCCACCTTGGGCGATTTGGGCATATGACGGTCTTCTCCCGGCTCTGGCGTCTCTTGGCCGCCGTTCAGGAAGAACGTCACATGGGGATACTTTTCGGTCTCGGCCAACCGAAACTGCCGCAACCCTTTGGATGCGACCCATGCGCCCAGCGTGTTGACGATCTTTTCCTTGGGAAAGACCGTTTGATACCATGCGTCATGCCGATCCGAATAGGGCGCCATGCCGATCTTTGCAGCCAGTTCCGGCAACTCGCGCTCAAAACCATCAAAGTCGGGGTTGCCGATGGCCTCAAGAATTTCGCGTGCCCGATCAGAGCGGAAGTTCAGGCAGAATAACCCATCTTCCGGCTCAATTCCGGTGTAGCCCTCGATCACCGTTGCGGGAATGAATTCGTCGGTCTTGTCAGCCAGATAGGCCTCATCAATGGCAACACGTGGGTCCTTGGCCTTGGGCCCTTCGCCCAGAACAATGGCATCATATGCGGTCTTGACCCGATCCCAGCGGTTGTCGCGGTCCATGGCGTAATACCGCCCCGAAACGGTGGCGACCATCACACCCTCTGGCAGCCATTTGAGCAGTTTCGCCATGTAGTCATGGGCAGATTTGGGCGCGACGTCACGTCCGTCGGTGATCGCGTGCACCACCACGGTGATCCCGTGGCTGCGTAGCACATGGGCGGCGGCCACGATGTGGTGGATATGCCCATGCACGCCCCCGTCCGAGACGACGCCCATCAGATGCGCCCAGCCACCGGTTTCTTTCAGCTTGGCGGCGAAATCCAGAATGGCTGGCTTCTGCCCAAATGACCCATCCTCGATTGCCAGATCAATTTGGCCAAGGTCCATCGCCACCACACGGCCTGCGCCGATATTGGTGTGCCCTACCTCAGAGTTTCCCATCTGGCCCGATGGCAGCCCGGCATCCGGTCCGTGGGTCAGCAGTTGCGCCCGCGGCCCTTTGGCCCAGATCCGATCAAAATACGGGGTCTTGGCAAGGGCAGGGGCGTTGGCGGTGGTGTCGTCACGCAACCCCCAACCGTCCAGAATGCACAAAACAACGGGTTTGGGTGTCGACATGCTCAAATCTCCTCGCCCACTGACCTAACCCAAGGCAGCGGGCAACAAAACCGCTCCGGGCTTTCTTTTGAATAAAAATATGCCCGCCGGAGGCTCCCTAGGCCCGATGATAGGGCGATCCTGCCAGGATTGAGGCAGCGCGGTAAAGTTGTTCGGCCAGCATCACCCGCACCAGCATATGCGGCCAGACCATTGCACCAAAGGACAGGGCGAAATCGGCCCGGTTGCGCAACGCCGGATCAATCCCGTCCGCACCGCCAATCACAAAGGCCAGATCGCCCACGCCCTGATCGCGCCAGCCGCCCAACCTGTCGGCAAAGGCGGGTGACGTCATGACCTTGCCGCGTTCATCCAAAACGCAGATCGTGGCACCCTTGGGGATCGCACGCTCCAGCAGGGCGGCCTCGGCCGTCATGCCGCCGCCCTTCTTGTCCTCGACCTCTGCCAGCGACAAGGGGCCAAGCGCAAGCGCCCGGCCCGTGCGGTCAAATCGGGTTTGGTAGTCATCAAACAGTGCAGCCTCGGGCCCGCCGCGCAGGCGGCCCACTGCACAAAGGGTGACGCGCATCAGGTCGCCTGTTGCGCGCCCGCAGCCCCCGGCACCCACATCTTTTCAAGCTGATAGAACTCGCGCACTTCCGGACGGAAAATGTGGACGATCACGTCGCCGGTGTCGATCAGGACCCAGTCGCCTGCTTCCTTGCCTTCAACCTTGGAAATCACGCCAAAGGTCTGTTTCATGCGGTCGACCAGCTTTTCAGCCATGGATGACACCTGACGGGTCGAACGCCCGGACGCGATGACCATATAGTCGCCCATCTCGGACTTGCCGCGCAGGTCGACTTGCACCACATCAACGGCCTTGTCGTCGTCCAGCGATTTCAGGATAGCGGCCAACAGCTTTTCGCTGGTGGGAGTTTGCACGCCGCTCATAGCGGACATCGCGCGTTTGGCAGAGGGGTCTGCCGTTGTGGATAAAGACAGTGCATTGTCCTCCAAAGATAGCGCCGGCCTGCGCCCCGGCGCGAGGCGTACCCCCAACTTAGCAATCCCTTTATGTCATTTCAATGAACTCCGCAGGGTCAGCCTTTGCCGCCCCTAAAGTCCTGCTGCAAAGGCCTTAAAGGCCGCGCCGGTCGCCACCGGCCCATGCCCAAAGGCAACGCGCGCCGGGTTCAGTGCGGCCAGTTTGCGAATGCTTTCGCGGGCCTGATCCATATCAACCGTTGCCACCGCCAGCGGCAGGTCAAGCCCGGGACGCAGGGTCAGGAAATTGATATTCAGCGCTGCATCCCCGGCGATCAGGGTGCCGTCACTTTCTCGCCAAAGCGCGATCTGCCCCGGCGCGTGGCCGGGCGCCGTGACCACCACGAAATCACCCACGCTGTCGCCTTCGGCCAGCGTTTTGGCGACGGGATGCCCCGGTCCGGCCATAAAACGCTGTTGCAGGCGTGACATCCACGCGTCCGGGTCAGGATAGGCGGCGGTGACCTGTCCGGTCTCTGCCGCGCGTTCTTCTGCTGCGTGACACCACAGCGGAATCGCGCGATCCGCGCAGATCCTGTGACTTGCCCCCTGATGATCGGGATGTGCATGGGTCAGCACATGCGCGCTAAGCGGTACGTCCCGCAGCACCCGCAATAGCTTGCGGGCCGACGTCCGCAGCCCTGCATCGACCAGCACGTCGCCAACCAGATAACAATTGATGGTTTGAAATGGCGTCACCGCAATCTGGTGCACACCTTCAGCGATCTTCCTCATCTTTCACGGCCCTCGTCTGTAACTGCGATCCCTCCAGCACCTTCACTTCGCGCTGCGGGAAGGGGATCGAGATACCGTGCGCTGCAAAGGCATCCCATAGGGCGAGGTAGACATTGCCACGAATGTTTGTAAGGCCCCCTGTTGGATCAGATATCCAGAACCGCAGGATATAATCGACCGAACTGTCACCAAATCCCACGATATGACACACGGCAGGGCGGCTCGTCAGAACCCGATCCACCGACAGCGCCGCCTCAATCGCGATCCGCCGCACCTCGTGCGGGTTGTCGTGATAGGCCGTGCCAAAATGGATGTCGAGGCGAACGAAATCGTTGGAGTGGGACCAGTTCACCACCTGCCCGGTGATCAGATCCTCGTTCGGAACAAGGTATTCCTTGCCGTCGCGGGTGGTGATCGAGACATAGCGCGCGCCAAGCGAATTGATCCAGCCAAAGGTCTCGCCAATGGTGATGACGTCGCCGGGCTTGATCGACTTGTCGAGCAGGATGATCACACCCGACACAAGGTTCGAGACGACCTTTTGAAGGCCAAAACCTAGGCCCACGCCGATTGCACCCGACAGCACCGCAAGTCCGGTCAGGTCGATCCCGATGGCCTTGAGGCCAAGAAAGAAGGCCGCACCATAAAGCGTGATCTGCAACGCTTTGACCGCCAGCACCTGCATCGAGGGGCTGATATCCTTGTTGTCCCTGATCCGGTTCGTGGCGGTGCGCGAGATGAATCGCGCCGCCATAAACAGCACGCCAATGATCAAAAGCGCCTGCAGGATCAGCCAGAGAGAAATGCGCATCGTCCCGATCTCAAGCGCGATGCTGTCCAGAATGGCTTCAAACTCGCCTGTCAGGTTCAGAATGCGCAGGGTGATCCAGGTCCAGGCGCCATAGCGCACGATGGCGCGCAGAAAACTATTTCCGATCAACCGGGTGGTCAGCGCCACGATCAGCCATGCCAGCGCCAGATTTGCCGCAATGCCGACCAGATAGCTGCGACTGGGCCAAGTCATCTCGCGCATGATCAGCAGCGCGATCCAGATGAGTGCCACGAAAAAGATCGCCCGCAGCCGTTTGTGGATCACGACCATCCAGCGAATGCGCCACTTGGGCCAACCTTCACGGCTCCGCATCCATCGATGCAACCGGGGCGCAAAGATGTTGCGGAACAGATGCGCCAGGATGAACAGGCCGACAATAATGCCAAGCTGATAGGCGTTCCACGGACGAAAGAGTGAGTTCAGAAAGGTCTCGGCCTGGGTGAACAAGGTGCTGCCGACGCTGATGATCTCCTCGATCGGCGCATCCTCGGCCAAGGGTTCTGCGATGTCCTCTGTCGCTGTGGTGGTATGTTCTGCCATGCGTCTGCCCTGTTTTCAGGGACGGTAGCACAGTCTCAAACCGCGCGCGACGCCCTTGGTGCGGCCGCAAAGTCCCCAGTGGTGATCTTATCGTGTGCACGCGGAAATCTTCAGGGATGGGGCCAAAAGTGAAGGATGCTGCGACGCGGTCGAACGACCACTTACAGAGGGACACCTTTGAATAATCATCACTTTAGTGAATTTATTACATGTCTAGACATTATTTTTAATTATGATTTTGCGCTGGCATGACTGTCTCAGCCAAACCAGTTCGGTTTGTAGCAATAAAGGAGACAGATTATGAAAGTCATCGTTGTAGGGGCCACGGGAACACTTGGCAGCGCAATAACCTCAGACCTGAAGAACGACCACGAGGTCGTGGAAGTTGGCTATTCGGACGGTGATGTCCAGGTCGACATTACCGATATCGGGTCGATCAAGGCCATGTATCAGGAAATCGGCGCTTTTGATGCGTTGGTGTCGGCGACCGGGGCTGTGCATTTTGGTCCTCTGGAAGACATCACGCAGGAACAGTGGCAGCTTGGCCTCAACAACAAGCTGATGGGACAGATCAATCTGGTGATGGAAGGTGCCAAGCACATCAACGATGGGGGGTCCTTTACCCTGACTGCTGGGATCATCAGCAGAGATCCGATCCGCTATGGTGCGGCCGCAACCACCGTGTGCAGTGCGCTTGAGGGATTTGCAGCATCAGCAGCGTTGGAACTGCCACGTGGCATTCGTGTCAATGCGGTCAGTCCGACAATTTTGGAAGAATCCGTCGACCTCTTTGGTTCCGCCTTCGCGGGCTCTGAGCCCGTGCCCGCAAGCGTCGCCGCCAAGGCGTTCCGCAAAAGCGCAGAGGGCGCCCGGAGTGGTCAAACCTTCACGGTTCAAGGCCGCACTTAACCAGCGTTCCGTCATTCGGGTCCTTCAGATCGGAGGACCCGAAAATCCAAGCCGATAGAACGCTGAATAGATCGCGATTCCCCAGCCAAGTCCAAGGAGACCACACAACATGCACGTCATACCAAAACAATACACGCAATACGTTTTCTATTTCTTCATGGCACTTTTGATGTCGGGCCTGATGTCGTTGGTCGTCACGACGATTAACATCGGCATTGTCCCGAACCTGATCTCGGCGTGGTTAAGCGCCTGGGTTGTCGGTTTCTTAGCCGCCTTGCCAGCAATCATGGTTGTGACGCCCGCCGTACGAACCCTTGTCGGTCTTTTGATTGTGGAATGCGAGTAAGACCAAGACAGCCAAAATCACGTCGACCGAAACAACTCTTTTAGAAGTCCGCGAAGCCAAATATTACCCGGTTCCCGGTCAGAGCGCTTGTGCCAGAACAGGCTGAGCTTGGGGCCCGGAACCGGGATTGGAAGTGGGCGCGACGTAAGTGTGTCGGAGGCAACATGCGGCTTTACGGTGACGGACGGCAAGACACAGACAAGATTGCTTTCCTGCAATACTTTGGCGGCGCTTGCGAAATTATTTATCGTCATTGCCACACGGCGTTGCAGCCCATGTTCGGCAAGCACCATGTCGGTATAGCCGCGCACGTCTCCGGACAGAGAAACCAAAAGATGATCCGCCGCAACAAAGCGTTCAAGTGTCAGATCGCCATTGGCAAGTTCATGGGCGGGGTTCATCACGCAGACATATTCAAGATCGACCAATAACGCGCTTGTTTTCATTGGGGGCATCAGATCGTTTGCGCCAATGAGAACATCGACGGACGCGCGATTAAGGACAGCTTCGCCGTTTGCGATGGTGTAAGGTAGCGTTTGGACGGACACATTCGGCGCGTCTTGTTCAAGGCGACGACGCAGGTCTGCCCACGCCAGATCAACCATCAGGTCGGTCGCCGCAATCCGGAACGTCCGGTGAGAGGTGGATGGATCGAACCCCTTGGGATTAATGGCGTCGTCGATCTCTTCCAAAGGTGCCTTCACCTGTGCCCAGAGGTTCTGCGCAAAGAGTGTAGGTGTGATGTTGCGGCCATCCTTGATGAACAGATCATCCTTCCAGATCTCGCGCATCCGCCCAACCGCATTCGATACTGCCGGTTGCGTGATATTCAATCGGGCCGCCGCCCGCGTGATGGCCCCTTCGGTCATGATGGCATCGAAAATGACAAGAAGGTTTAGGTCCTGACTGCGCAACTGAAAGCCCCGGTTTTGAGCGAAGGCTAGCAGAAATGCTGACTTGGACCACCGGCAAAACACCAATGCGCTCGTATCCACTCGGTTCGACGGGGCCGCCCGCCGACGTCCAGGATTTCGTCGTGCCCCCGCATCCGGCCCTCGCGCCCTGATGACGGCCCCTCTTTCAGACAAGTAGTCAGGTGCATCGCCGCCCTCTGGGGCAATGCCGCCTGAGCGTCTGCCACAAATGATTTAAACTACCCCAATCAATCCGCCTCTCGCATCTTTGCTCTTGGTACGCATCAAACCCGCCCCCAATGCGCCAAGTTTCTTGCGGAATCCCCGGCGGGGGTCTACATGACCCCTATGAAACAGGTTTTCGACATGGATGATCGCGCCCGCCTGCCGTGGCGCTTTTACGGTGCAAGCTGCACCATTCTGGCACATCTATGACGCTTGCGGCCCCGGCCGCTGCCCCGTTCTGTCGCTTCTTCACACATAACCAACGGGAGAGGACCCATGTCCCCCAAAACGCTTTACGATAAAATCTGGGATGCCCATGTGGCGCATGAGGCAGAGGATGGCACCTGCCTGCTGTATATCGACCGCCATCTTGTGCACGAGGTGACGAGCCCGCAAGCCTTTGAAGGGCTGCGCATGGCTGGCCGTCAGGTCCGTCGCCCCGACCAGACCATCGCGGTCCCTGACCACAACGTGCCCACCACTGCGGGCCGTGAAGATCCTGCGAACATGACCGAAGACAGCGCGATTCAGGTCGCCGCACTCGACAAGAACGCCAAGGATTTCGGCATCCACTACTACCCCGTCTCTGACGTCCGTCAGGGCATCGTGCATATTGTCGGCCCCGAACAGGGCTGGACGCTCCCCGGCATGACCGTCGTCTGCGGCGACAGCCACACCGCCACCCATGGCGCATTTGGCGCTTTGGCCCACGGGATCGGCACATCCGAAGTCGAACACGTGCTGGCCACCCAGACACTGATTCAGAAGAAATCCAAGAACATGAAGGTCGAGATCACCGGCAAGCTGCGCCCCGGTGTCACCGCCAAGGACATCACGCTTTCCGTGATCGGTGCGACCGGCACCGCAGGCGGCACCGGCTATGTGATCGAATATTGCGGCGAAGCCATCCGCGATCTGTCGATGGAAGGGCGCATGACCGTCTGCAACATGGCGATCGAAGGTGGCGCGCGTGCGGGTCTGATCGCCCCTGATGAAAAGACCTTTGAATACTGCACGGGCCGCCCGCATGCGCCAAAAGGCGCACAGTGGGAAGCCGCGCTTGCCTGGTGGAAAACCCTCTATTCCGATGACGATGCCCATTGGGATCAGGTCATCACGCTGAAGGGCGAAGACATCGCGCCGGTTGTCACTTGGGGCACCTCGCCCGAGGATGTGCTGCCAATCACCGCAAAAGTCCCCGCAAGTTCTGATTTTGAAGGTGGTAAGGTCGGTGCCGCACAAAGGAGCCTTGAATATATGGACCTGACCCCCGGCACACCTTTGTCGGATATCGAAATCGACACCGTCTTTATCGGGTCCTGCACCAATGGCCGGATTGAAGACCTGCGTGCCGCCGCCGAAATCCTCAAAGGCAAAAAGAAAAAGGATGGGCTGCGGGCGATGGTCGTGCCCGGCTCAGGCCTTGTGCGCGCACAGGCCGAAGAAGAAGGGCTGGCCGATATTTTCAAAGAGGCGGGTTTTGAATGGCGTCTTGCGGGCTGTTCCATGTGTCTGGCCATGAACCCCGATCAGCTTGCCCCGGGTGAACGCTGTGCCGCGACCTCTAACCGCAATTTTGAGGGCCGTCAGGGCCGCGGCGGACGCACCCACCTGATGTCGCCTGCCATGGCGGCGGCAGCGGCCATCACGGGTAAGCTCACCGATGTGCGGGAGATGATGTAAGGCATGACCCTAAAGCGACGCGGATTTCTGGCTATGCTGGGGGCGGCAATGTCTGCCCCTCTGATGCCCGTGGCTGGGGCTGCGGCCCCGTCACGCACCGCGTTCGCAGTGGCTGTCGCTCATGCCCAGCGGTTCCCGGTGATCAGTGTCGCGGGGCTGGCTAAGCATGGCAAGATCAGCCCGTCCGAGGCGGATGCCATGATCAAACGCCTCGCGCTCGAAGGAAAGGTCAAGCTTGTTGGCCCGTCACGCTCAGGCGGGGTGCGCGCCGCGAGCCGCATATTGACCAACGATCCTTGGGGCATTGCCCGCACCACAAGTGACCGGCAGGCAGCCGCACGGATTGAAAAGGCCAAAACGCAGGATCGCACTGCGTCGACAAAGGCGCATGCCAAACCCCGGGCAGGCGATGTTGCCCCGTGGCTCGCACATCTGCACGATCTTTGCCGCGCACGCGGCATGACCCTCAGCCCACGGTGTTTCGCATGAAGCGGCGCGGGTTTCTTGGGTTGCTCGGTGGGGCCATTGCGGCACCGCTTTTGCCGTCTGTTGGCGGCGCTGCGACCGTCACAAGCTACAACCGCTACACCTATGGGCTGGCGGTATTCCACGCCCGCACACGCGCCCATATCAGCGCGCGGGGGCTGTCGCATTGTCTTAAGGTTTCTGTGCCGCAGGCAGAGGCGATGATTGCCGAAATGTCCTCTAGCGGAATGGTCCGGCCCATCTTTGGCGCGCCCGGCGGGCATGTGCGCGCAGTCAGCAACATACTCAAACCTGACATGTGGGGGCTGGAACGCTCTGCCCGTCAGGCCCGCGCCCGGACACGGCGCGCCCGGTTCGAGGCGCGGCAGGGCAGCATGAAGACCGATGCGATGATGGCCCATCTGCACCAGATGTGCCGCGACTATGGCCTGACCCTTAGCCCGCGTTGCAACGTCATGACAGGAGGTGCCGCATGAAGCGCCGCAGTTTTTTGGGGATGCTGGGTGCCGCAGTTGCGACGCCCTTCCTTCCGCAAGGTGCTGCCGCCCGTGCCGCAAAGGCCGCGCCCTATTCGGCCGCCACTGTGCATGCAGCGATCATGCACGCGCAAACCCGCGCGGTCTTTAGCGTCTGGGGTCTTGCGCGTGCATTGAACGTCCCGGTCGAAGCGGCAGAAGCCCTGATGCAGGATTTGGCAAAGCGCGGTGTTCTGGGGCCATTGCAGGGCACCACCTTTGGTGGCCGCTGGGCCAGCAGCAAGATCATGACGCACGATGCCATTGTCGCGCGGATGGCGCAGCGTCGCCGCACTGCCACGCTGCATAAAAAGGCGCAGCCGGACGCCGCCGAAGCCACGGATCTTACGGCCATGATGGCGCATTTGCGGACGATGGCCGTTAACTATTTCGCGGCCAAAGGGGGCGCGACGTGATGTTGAAAGGGGCGGAAGCGGGATTTCGTGCTGATACTTTGTGCACTGGTTGTGCATGGGGTGTGTACGGAATGCGGCCTCTGCCGTTTGGAATGAAGCGGGCTACATCTTGTATGCCGAAATTAGGAGTTCATTAGGATGGACAAGTTCACCACGCTCAGCGGCATCGCCGCGCCTCTGCCATTGGTCAATATTGATACCGATATGATCATTCCCAAGCAGTTCCTGAAGACGATCAAGCGGTCTGGTCTGGGCGTGAACCTCTTTGACGAGATGCGGTATGACGATGATCGGGCCGAGATTGCCGATTTTGTCCTGAACCAGCCACAGTATCGCGAGGCGCAGATATTGGTGGCCGGTGACAACTTTGGCTGCGGCTCCAGCCGTGAACATGCCCCTTGGGCGATCAAGGATTTTGGCATCACCTGTGTGATCGCGCCCAGCTTTGCCGATATCTTTTACAACAACTGCTTCAAGAACGGCATTCTTCCGATTGCCCTGCCACAAGAGCAGGTTGATGTACTTATGAAAGACGCAGAAAAGGGCTCTAACGCCCGGATCGAAGTGGATCTCGCGGCGCAGACGATCACCAGCTCTGATGGTGATGTGTTCAGCTTTGAGGTCGACAGCTTCAAGAAGCATTGCCTGATGAATGGCCTTGATGATATCGGCCTGACGATGGAAAAGGCGGCAAGTATCGACACGTTCGAGGCGTCCGCTGCCCAGGCCCGCCCCTGGGTCTGACCAAAAGACCGTGCTTTGCGGCGCTAGCTTCGTCGCAAAGCACGAAACAATTGCGTGCCGCGCCTTGTGTGCGCCCTGCCTGAAACCCCAACATTTTGATCGCCAAACAAGACCGTCACAAGTCGGTCTTAAAATGGTTGCCATTCCGCACCACCCCCACCCCAAAACAGCCCCAGTCATTTCGTCATTGTTAACCGATACTTGCAGGGCATTCTGAATGTGGGCAGAAATATGACAAGAATGAGGCACCCTGCGTCACAAACGCAGGATCAGAACGGAACAAGGGCGCGGCATCGTATCGCATCCGGCCGGAATGAGGGTAAGGACGCAGTGTTTTCCAGACTGCCAGGCGCGGTTTCGCGCGCGATGCTTGTGGTGTTGCTGGTTGCAATGCCATCACTGATTTTGCCGGTTGGCGGAACAGATGGGCCGCAGATCGTCGCCCTTGTTGCGATCTTCGCGGCGCTTTTCACGCTTGTGGAGTATAGCGCTGCATCCCCCAGCATCATCGAATTCCGCGATGCACCCCCTTTTAACCGCCTGAGGTTTTCAGCCCTTTTTGTCACCGTACTGGTCCTGTCGTTGATCCTGCGCGGGGGCGAGGACGTGGGCAGCTTCAGCAAGGTGGTGCATGTTCTGGGTGAGCGTATCGGCGCATCAACCGATTTCCCCTATTCTCCTGTTCGCCTGACCGTCCTGATGATGCCGCAAGGCACCAGCATTGAGACCCTGAACAACATCCGCATTGCCGCTGGCATCAGCTATCTGATCTCGCTTATCTCGATCACGATCTTCATTGTGATGCTGCGGATGAAGCGTTGGCCGAAACGCAATGGCACCTTTAACGTATGGGTGAATTTGCCGACATTCGACCCCACCGTTGGTGGTGATGTGGTGGCGCGATTGAACCGCGACAGCCAGGTTAACCTAATCTTAGGATTTCTGCTGCCATTCATTATTCCGGCGGCGATCAAGCTGATCACGCTCTTCGTCACGCCGGTGACGCTGAATGACCCGCAGACCCTGATCTGGACAATCACCGCATGGGCATTCCTGCCTGCTTCCCTTTTGATGCGTGGCGTGGCGTTAAGCCGCGTGGCCCAGATGATCTACAAGCAGCGCAAGAAGGCCTACGCCAAGGCAGTGGCCGAAGGTATGCTGCCTGTCTGATTGCGGCGCTTGCCAGTCCTGCGGCTGCTGAATCGATCCGAATAGCAACTTATGCGGCCCCGCTGTCTCGTGACGGACCGGGGCTGCTGTTGCGTGATTTGGGACGCGAGGATGCCCAGATTGACGCGGTTTTGGCGGTAGTTGCAACGGTGGCGCCAGATGTGCTTCTGCTGACTGATTTTGACCACGATCTGGATGGTCTGGCACTGGCAGCCTTTGCCAAAAGGGCTGGTTTCAATCACTGGTTTGCAGCTCCTCCCAATACCGGAATGATGACGGATCTGGACCTTGATCAGAACGGCAAGTTCGGAGAACCGCGTGATGCGCAGGGCTATGGCCGGTTTCGCGGCGATGGCGGCATGGCGCTGCTGTCGCGCTGGCCAGTGGCGGAGGTGACGGATTATTCCGCGATGCTGTGGCAGGACCTTCCCGGGGCCACGCTGCCCGCCGATTGGCCAGAAGAAGTGAATGCAGCGCAGCGCCTGTCACACGGCGGCCACTGGGTTGTACCGATTGAAGCGCCGGGTGGAGTGGTCAACCTTATGGCCTTCGCCGCCTCCCCACCTGTTTTTGATGGACCGGAGGACCGCAACGGGTTGCGTAATCGGGATGAACTGCGGCTGTGGACGTGGGTGCTGGATCAAAAGGAGCCGTCTGATTTCGTCGTATTGGGGAATGCCAACCTCGACCCGGCCGATGGTGAGGGGCGGCGTGACGCAATGGTGGCATTTCTAAATGATCCGCGATTGCAGGATCCAAAGCCCAAGGGCCTTGGTGGGACCTTGGCCCCCGATCCGGGGCACGACGGCGACCCGGCACTGGATACCGCCGACTGGCGCAATGGGGTGCCGGGGAACCTGCGGGTCAGCTATGTATTGCCTGCTGCGTCGTGGGGGGTGACCGACGCAGGCGTCTTTTGGCCCGCGCCAGTGACGGACAGCATCTTAGGCGACGATGGGCTTTTGGCCGGACCGCACCACTTGGTTTGGGTTGACGTTTCCCGGTAGGCCCGCTTGCATCACCTCTTCCAACGGAGTTGGCTGAAAGTCGGGCAGGGTCTGCGCGAACAAGGTTCCACTGATGGTATGCGGCATCTCAAAAAGGTAGCGCATCTCGCGAAGTTCACGGGCCAGTCCCCAAACAGGCGACAGCATGGTCATGAGCCACCACGGAAAACGGGTGATCTTCAGCGATTGCCCGGTCGTCTTTGCCAAGACGTCTCGGAGCTGCGTGGTCGAAAAGGCATGGCCGGGGAAGGGGATATCAGCAAACGCAGGAAGTTCAGCGCGTTTCTCTGCCAGCATTTGGGCAGCACGCGCCCAGTCGGGAACATAGGCGTAGGCCTGCATCGTATCGGGATCGGCCATGGCAACGACCTTGCCGCTTTTAATCTCACGCATCAGCATCAAGGACATCGCGTCGCCGTTGCCCTGTGGGTCGATGAAATTGCCAGCCCGCAGAATGATCGTGTGCACGCCCGCATCGCGATAGGCCTGCTCCATCTCGATCCGGACGCGGCCTTTGACAGTCTGTGCGGTCTGCGGCGTGTTTTCATCCAGCGTCCCGGGCTGATTGCCAAAGTTGTAGATGTTGCCGGGGATAATGACGGTGGCACCGCTGGCTTTGGCCGCTGCGATAACCTTTTTGGTGATGGCGGGGATGGTTTTGGGCCAGTTCTTGTAGGCTGGCGGATTCAGGCCATTGACGATCACGTCGGCCCCCAGCGCGGCTTTGGTCAGATCGTCTTTTGCACGGTCATAATGGCGAACCACCCAGCCTGCGTTCCAGAACGCCTCTGCCGCGTGAGAGCCGATTTTGCCGCGTCCGCCAAGGATCAATACTGTTTGAGACATGTGGTTTCCTTTCCTGATGCAAGCAGGGTGCGCTGTTTGTGATATGAATGGAATTGCAGAAAAGTGTAGATCATGTATTCATTATTGAATGGACAATTTGGATTGGTCTTTGGTGCGCGCGTTCCTGGCGGTCGCGGAAAACGGTAGTTTGTCAGGCGCTGCGCGTGCGCTGGGCGCAAGCCAGCCAACACTTGGGCGGCAGATCAAGGCGCTGGAGGATCAGTTACGCGCAGAGCTGTTTCAGCGCCAGCCGAGGGGCCTGATCCTGACGGAAACCGGCGCAGCCCTGATGGCCCCAGCCCGCAAGATGCAAATGGCCATGCAAGAGATCGCGCTGACAGCCGCAGGACAGCAAACCGCATTGGATGGCACAGTGCGGATCACGGCGAGTGTCGTGGCCAGTGCCTACATTTTGCCGCAGATCATCGCCGAAATCCGGGCCGCAGAGCCGGCCATTCAGATTGAACTGGTGCCCGCCGACGACAGCCGAAACCTCACCTATCGGGAGGCCGATATCGCCGTGCGCATGTACCGCCCAACGCAACTGGATTTGGTGACGCAGCACCTTGGGGACATCGCGTTGGCACTTTTTGCCAGCAAGGGCTACCTGAATCGGCGGGGGATGCCGACGGCGGGCAGCATGATGGAGCATGATTTTGTCGGCTATGACACCGATCCCCGGATTATCGCGGGGTTCAAGGAAGCGGGGTTTGAAGTTTCGCGCGATTTCTTTGGCGTCCGTTGTGACGATCCGCTGACATACTTCCATCTTGTGCGGGCAGGTTGCGGTATCGGATTCCACCAATCGGGGTTGCTGGAAGAAGATGATCAGGTGGTGCGACTTGATCTGGGCATTCCCTTGCCCAAGCTGCCGGTTTGGCTAACCGCACATGAAACAATGCGACAAACACCGCGAATCCGCAGGGTCTGGGACATGCTGCGCGATGGGCTGGCACCCTTGGTGGCTTGAACACCGGCCCTTGTCGCGCTAGGGCATCGCAACAGTTTCAGCCAAGGAAAAGCCCCATGTCGAACCCCTCTCTTTTGATCCTCGCCGGTGACGGTATCGGCCCGGAAGTCATGGATGAAGTGAAGCGGATCATTGGTTGGTTCGGCGACAAGCGTGATCTGACTTTTGACGTGTCCGAGGATCTGGTGGGTGGTGCGGCCTATGACGCGCATGGCGTGCCACTGCACGACGACACGATGGCCCGCGCGCAAGACGTGGACGCGGTGCTTTTGGGCGCGGTCGGCGGCCCGGCTTATGACAATCTTGATTTCAGCGTGAAGCCAGAGCGTGGCTTGTTGCGTCTGCGCAAGGAAATGGACCTTTTTGCCAACCTGCGCCCGGCGCAGTGTTTCGACGCCCTTGCGGATTTCTCTTCGCTGAAAAAAGACGTGGTCGCGGGTCTCGACATCATGATCGTGCGCGAGCTGACCTCTGGCGTTTATTTTGGGGAGCCGCGCGGCATTCACATCGAAGACAACATGCGCGTCGGTGTGAACACCCAGCGCTATACAGAGGCTGAGATTGAACGCGCCGCCCGCGCTGCCTTTGATCTGGCCATGAAGCGGAACAAGCGGGTCTGTTCGATGGAAAAAGCCAACGTGATGGAAAGTGGCATCCTGTGGCGCGACGTCGTGACAGAAGTGCATGCCGACTACCCCGAGGTTGAACTGAGCCACATGTATGCCGACAATGGTGCCATGCAGCTGGTGCGCGCGCCCAAGCAGTTCGACGTCATCCTGACGGACAACCTTTTTGGCGACATCCTGTCAGATTGTGCCGCGATGCTGACCGGGTCACTCGGAATGTTGCCGTCGGCCAGCCTGGGACTGCCGATGGCAAACGGACGCCCAAAGGCGATGTATGAACCGGTGCACGGATCAGCGCCTGACATCGCGGGGCAGGGCAAAGCGAACCCAATTGCCTGTATCCTCAGCTTTGCGATGGCGCTGCGCTATTCCTTTGATGAGGGGGCAGAGGCCGACCGGCTAGAAGCTGCGATCGAAAAGGTGTTGGCCGATGGCGCACGCACCGGTGATTTGATGGGTCCGGAAGGCGGCACACCGCTGAGCACGACACAGATGGGCGACGTCATTCTGGCAGCGCTTGATGCCAGTCTTTAAGCGCAAACGCACCTACATCCTGGCCGGCGGTTGCGTACTGCTGGCCGGTTTCGGTGCGCTTGGCGGCTGTGAGACGGCGGCAACAGTGGGACTGAACCTGATCACGACGACGTCTTTTGAGGTCGAGGGTGAGATGCTGTTTATGACCGGAGAGATTAACAGCAAGACACTGCAGCAATTCGAGGCCGTCATCGCCGAACACCCGCAGATCACGACACTCGTGGAATGCAACGTGCCGGGATCGCTTGATGATGACACGATGATCCCGCTGACCTACCGGGTCCGCGAACTGGGCCTGAACACTTATCTGACCTCAAAAAGCGTCGTGGCATCAGGCGGGTCCGACCTGTTTCTGGGCGGTGTCAGCAGGCAGGCAGAGGCGGGTGCTCAAATCGGTGTCCATTCATGGAGTGATGGCGTGCGGGATGCGGTCGATTATCCTCGTGATTCACCGGAACATGCCGCAAATCTGGGCTTGATCGAAGATCTGCTTGGCGATGGTGCATTCTATTGGTTCACGATTGAGGCCGCCCCGGCAGCTGAAATTCATTGGATGACCGGTGACGAGATGGAAGAATTCGGCGTGTTGACGACGCCTGTTCGGCAACCCGGTTCCGGCCCACGATGTCCCGCAGAATGGGTCGACGACGGATGAGTAAGGCACTGCTCGCCGTCGTAACGGGTGCTGCACGGGGCATCGGACTGGCAACGACCAAATTGATGCTTTCCGAAGGCTGGCAAGTCGTCATGGTGGACCGCGATGCCTCTGAACTGGCCTCAGCGTCAGCCCTTCATGACGGCGCTATTGCAAAAGTCGTTGATGTCTCGGACGCCGGGCAAGTCGACCGGTTGGCCACAGAGTTGACGGCGCAATTCGGTGGCGTCGACGCGTTGGTAAATAATGCGGGCGTGGCGGATTTTGGACCGATTGAAGAAACAGACTTTGCCCGCTGGCGGACGGTGATGGAGACAAACCTTGATGGCGTTTTTTTGGTGTCGCAACACCTCGCGCCGCTTTTGAAGGCGCGCCAGGGGGCTGTGGTTAATATCGCAAGCATCTCTGGCCTGCGGGCCAGTACCTTGCGCGTCGCCTATGGCACGTCGAAAGCGGCCGTCATTCAGTTGACCAAACAACAGGCGGCGGAATGGGGTGAATTTGGCGTCCGCGCCAATTGTGTCTGCCCCGGCCCCGTCCGCACAAAGCTGGCGATGGCGGTCCACTCACAGGCGATCATTGACGCTTATCACGATGCCATCCCACTAAATCGCTATGGACAAGAGACCGAGATCGCTGAGGCGATCGTCTTTCTTGCATCCAAGCGGGCAAGTTATATTACGGGGCAAGTCTTGGCCGTTGATGGTGGTTTTGAGGCCACCGGCGTTGGGTTGCCCGATCTGAGGCGCTGACCCGCAACCGAACAGGAGCACGGAATGTCTGCAAATGCCCGCGGCGCACTGTTTGCGTTGCTCGCCTTCGCGATTTTCGCCACCCATGATGTGCTGATCAAGTTTCTGGGCGGGCTTTATTCGCCAATTCAGATCGTGTTTTTCAGTGTCTTGCTTAGCTTTCCACTGGCAACATTCACATTGATGCGGGATGCAACGCAAGGCAACCTGTTGCCCGTGCACCCATGGTGGATGGCGCTGCGTACAGCGGCAGCGGTGATCACCGGTATCTCTGCTTTTTATGCATTCAGCGTCCTACCGCTGGCCCAGACCTATGCAATTCTTTTTGCCGCACCCCTGCTCATCACCATCCTTGCGATCCCGGTGTTGGGTGAGAAAGTACGGTTGCGTCGATGGATGGCTGTGCTGGTCGGATTGGCTGGCGTCTTGATCGTTCTACAACCCGGCGCGACCGAACTTACCCTTGGTCATCTTGCGGCTTTGGCGGCGGCTGTTGGTGGTTCTGTCGCCTCAATCATCGTGCGCAAGATCGGAGCAGAGGAGCGCCCGGTGGTTTTGCTTCTTTATCCGATGGCGGCCAATTTCGTGTTGATGGGAATTGCGCTTGGTTTCGTTTATGAACCGATGCCGTTTTCGCATCTTGGCATGCTGGCGATCATTGCCGCGATGGCCTTTGTTGCCGGGCGGCTGGTGATTTCGGCTTATAAGGCGGGCGAAGCAGCGATCGTCGCGCCGATGCAATACAGCCAGATTATCTGGGCCGCGATCTTTGGGTATTTCATCTTTGAAGAGGCGCCCGCAACGGCCACCATTCTCGGCGCCGCCGTGATCATCGCCAGTGGTCTTTATATCGTTCTGCGGGAAAGCCGGTCGGATGCGTCTGAAAACGCGCCGGTTCTGCGAACCCGCACACGTTTTGAAACCGGTACTTTCCTGCGCACGCCCCGCATGGGCATGCCGCAACGCGGTGCGGAGCAGCGCGTCCCACCGGCGCAGACGGCGCCATCGGCAACGCAGCGCCCACACATGCGCGGGCTTCCGGGACGGGTTCCGCCCGTGGCCGAGTCCCGAAAAATGGACACCGAATAGACTTGTCAAAGCAGGCCCCGGCACGGTAGGACGCCGCCACGGTCGGGCTGTAGCGCAGCCTGGTAGCGCACCTGCTTCGGGAGCAGGGGGTCGGAGGTTCGAATCCTCTCAGCCCGACCAGATCGTCAGCCTAAAGCTTTTGCAGTCGCTTGAAGAGCGACGAGGTGTCCCAGCGACCGCCGCCCATTTTTTGCACGTCTTTGTAGAACTGGTCGACAAGCGCGGTGATCGGCAGGCTTGCACCGTTTTCATCCGCAGTGTCGAGGCAAATGCCAAGGTCCTTGCGCATCCAGTCGACCGCGAAACCATGTTCAAAGTGATCGTCCAGCATCGTCTCATACCGGTTCGACATCTGCCAACTGCCCGCCGCGCCCTGACTGATCACCTCGACGACGGCACGGCCATCAAGACCCGCCTTGTCGGCGAAGTGCAGCGCCTCGGACAGGCCCTGCACCAGCCCCGCAATCGCGATCTGGTTGCACATTTTGGTCATCTGCCCCGCGCCACTTTCGCCGATGCGGCGACAAAGCTTGGCGTAGGTGTTCATGATTGGCTCTGCACGCGCATAATCCGCCGCATCGCCACCGCACATAATGGAGAGCTGCGCATTTTCCGCCCCCGCCTGACCGCCCGAAATCGGAGCATCGACAAAGCCAAGACCTGTGGCCTTGGCGGCAGCATATAGTTCTGCCGTGACCTTGGCCGAAACGGTTGTGTGATCGACAAAGAGCGCGCCGCTTTCCATCGCCAGGAACGCGCCGTCCGCGCCCGTACAGACACCGCGCAAGTCGTCATCATTGCCGACGCAGGCAAAGACAATCTCTGCCCCTTTTGCGGCCTCAGCCGGTGTTTTCCCAAGGGTTCCGCCGTGTTCCTTGATCCAGGCCTCTGCCTTGGCCGTGGTGCGATTGTAGACCGTGACGTCGTGACCGGCGGCGGACAGATGGCCGGCCATTGGATAGCCCATGACGCCAAGGCCCAGAAAAGTGAGTTTTGCCATGTCAGTAGGTCCTGTCTTGAAATGTTCAGGCAGCCGGTCTTCCGGCCCCAATTGCCCGAAACACTAGCGTCGCGCCCTTTCTTGGCAACCAGATTATGCTTTGCCGAAAGCGATGACCGCTTCAGTTACCGCGCTTTGTGTGAGCGCAAGGTCTTCGGCGGTCAGCGCCAGAGAGGGGTAAAGCTTGCCCGGTGATTTGAAGACGCCATGCGCCCGCAGCGCCGTGTTGTAGATATCATTCATGTGCGGGTCGCGATGTTGCGCGCTGCGGTAATCCACGCAGGGCTGATCGGTGAAATAGATATCAAAGAGCGTTGGGTCGCCGCAGACCTGATGCGGAATGCCCGCGGCGCTTAGCGCTTTTGACTGCATGTTCTGGAGCGCCTCGCCGTGCGCGCGCAGCGTGTCGTAGGTGCCCGGGCGGCGCAACACCTCCATCGTTTTAAG
This sequence comes from uncultured Paracoccaceae bacterium, assembly GCA_947493335.1. Classification (GTDB taxonomy): domain Bacteria; phylum Pseudomonadota; class Alphaproteobacteria; order Rhodobacterales; family Rhodobacteraceae; genus CANMYO01. Next base: position 59,001 of record CANLQO010000006.1, read on the forward strand.
GCCCGCGGCGGCCGCCACCGGATTGCCGGACAGCGTGCCCAGTTGCATCAGCCATCGGTCGGACCCGACGGCGGCTTTGTCAAAGTGCTGCATGATCTCGGTGCGCGCACCCAGGGCTGCAAGCGGAAAGCCACCGCCAATAATCTTGCCCAGCGTGCAGATGTCCGGCTGCACACCATACCGTTCCTGCGCACCACCAAATGCCAGCCGGAAGCCGGTGACGATTTCATCGAAGATCAACAAGACGGTGTGTTTGGTGCAAAGGTCCCGCAACCCATGCAAGAAACCGGGTGCTGCAGGGATGATCCGCTGCAAAGGCTCCACGATAATCGCGGCGACATCGGGATGTTCATCCAGCAATGACGTCACCGCCTCAAGATCATTAAAGGGTGCGATTAGCATGTTGTCAGCCACACCCTGCGGTATGCCTGCACTGTCCGGTACTGCTTGCGGAAAGTTGACGCGCGTTGCAGGTGCCAGGCTCATTTGCGCTTCGGCGCTCATGCCGTGATACCCGCCCTCGAACTTGAGGATTTTGTCACGACCCGTGTAGGCGCGGGCAAGCCGGATCGCGTACATGTCGGCCTCGCCCCCTGAGGCGACAAAGCGGACCTGCTCGCAACATGGCACGGCGTCAACGATGGCTTCGGCCAGTTCGATCCCAAGGGCATTGTTGGCAAAGAAGGTCATGCCACGCGGCAATTGTTCCAATACCGCTTCCATCACTTCCGGGTGGCCATGCCCCAACAGCATCGGGCCAGAGCCAATCAGATAATCCACATATTCGCGACCATCTTCGTCCCAAACCCGGGAACCTTCGCCGCGCGCAATTATGATACCGGGATCAAAATTTCCAAATCCACCAGCGGGCAAAACGGCCCGCGCACGGGCGATCCAGTCAGCTTGAGTACGTAGATTTTGCATGGGTCAGCTCAGTTCCAATATCGGATGTCCAAAGATGTCAGGATCAGGTGTCACGCCCAGCCCCGGCCCCTCTGGTGGGGCAATGCGGCCGTTTGCGCGGCTGGGCGCATCCGCGCAAATGCGGGGGGAAACGTAGCCTGAAAGATCACAGGTATTCAGCAGCGAGCCATGCGGCGTTGAGGCCGCGAAATGCAGGGCCGCCGCCGTCACGATATCCGACCCCCACGTGCACTCTGCGCAGATCTCAACGCCCAGGTGCACGCAGAGATCGCGCGCCCGGCGCATTGCCGAAAGCCCTCCGAACTTGGAAAGCTTTAGCGCTGCGGCATCCAGACAGCCAAGTCCATGGGCCCGAAGAAGCGTTGCACTGTCAAAAACCGTCTCATCCAATTTCATTGGAAGACCGGTGGCTTGCCGCACAGCTGCACAATCCTCTATGGTCTTGCAGGGCTGTTCCAGCATGACATCGTGGCTCCTGACGGCGCGCCCGGTGCGCGTGGCGTGCAGTTTCGTGGCCCCGCAATTCCAGTCGCCGTAAACCAGCGGCCCGTGACCGACGGCTTCCCTTACCTTAATCAAACGCGCGGCGTCAGCTTGCCAATCGGCGTCTGCGCCAAGCTTGACCTGAAATTGCCGGATCCCCGTGGCATAGGCCTCGCGGGCGATCCTTGCCATCTCGTCAGGGGCGACGCAGGTGATGGAATGATAAAGCGGCATATCCGCCCGCATGCGGCCACCAAGGAGGGCATAAAGCGGCAGGTCTGTCGCCTGACCAAACAGGTCCCAAAGGGCAATATCGACAATGGATTTCGCTGCCTCGTGGCCCACCAGAAACCCGTCCAACTTGCGCATCGGTGCGTCGATACCCAAGGGCGAAATACCAAGGATTTGAGGCGCCATTTCGGTCACCGCGCTGGGAATGCCCCCCGCAAAAGCAGGCAGATAATGCGGGATCGGACAGACCTCTCCCCAGCCTTTCAACCCCGTATCGGTTTCCAGACGCAAGACGTGGGTGGTGACTGTGGCACAGGTTTTGCCCTCGGCCATGTAGTAGGTCTCGTGGCTGGTCAGGTCGACGGACCAAAGGGTCATGCGATTGACCTTCATTAATAGACCGCCACCGGATCACCCAATGCGTCCTCATTGGGATGTACGCCCACGCCCGGTCCCTCGGGCAGATGCAAATGCCCGTCCCGATTGCGTGGACCGCGCCCGCCTGCGATATCAACGGTGATCATATCCTGACATGCCCAAACTGCGCGGCAATTGGCATCCGGGATCGTGGCGGCGAGATGCAGGGCTTCGCAATCCGCCAGAACCGATCCCCCCGTGGCCATCACAAACATGTCGATGCCATGGGCCAGTGCCACGTCCCGCATACGGGCCGCCTTGGTCAATCCACCCACGCGGTTGAGCTTAATGCCGAACACTTCGGCCAGTCCATCACGGGTTATCCTTGTCGCATCTTGCAAGGTGACAAGGCTTTCGTCGACGGAGACCGGTGCGGCATGTTTGCCGCAGATCGCCGCGATATCGTCAAGCGTTTCGCAGGGCTGTTCAAACATCACCTGCAAGTCTTCGGTGGCATGCATCACACGAAGCGCCTGTTGCCGCGTCCAACCGCGATTGACATCGTAAAGGACGATTTCGCCGGGCCTGCGGATTTCTTCGACGTCGCGAATGCGGGCGATATCCCGTTCTACGTCACCGCCGATCTTGACCGAATGCGCGATGTAGCCACGTTGGCGATAGCGGTCGATGACGGCCCGGGTCTCTTCGACCGTTTTGGCACCAACTGATGATGCAATCGCGCGCGGTGTGCGCGACCCGCCACCCATCAGATCGGCAATTGGCAAGTTGGCAGCTTGCCCTGCAATGTCCCAACAGGCCATATCAATCGGGCTCTTGGCATACAGGTGGCCGGGCAGGGCAAGGTCCATTGCCCGCTCCACGTCGAGGACCCGACGCGGATCAAGCCCCAACACGAAGGGTGCCATGGTCTTGATCCCTGCGCGAATTCCCGGGCCATGGGCAGGCACATAGGTATGGCCCCAAGGGGTGCCCTCGCCCCAACCCGATAGACCCGCATCGGTGTCGATTTTCACCAGCGTGGCATCCAGCACCTCAAACTTCAGCCGCCCACCTGAGAGCCAGTATGGATGCTCAAGCGGCAGGTCGACGTGGTAGACTGAAATGCGCTTAATCTTCATGCAGCATACTCCGCGACCGGTGCCCCAAGGCTCGCAAAGTCCGGCGTGACGCCAAGGCCCGGCAAGTTCGGCGCAAAAAGCTTGCCACCCTCGGCCCACGCCCCGCCAACTCCGGTGGAGCGGGTGTTGTAGTTCATCAGATCAGTGGTGTTCTGTAGATAGTCGGGCGGGGTTGAGGCCGCAAAATGTGCAACCACCGTGCTGGCGATCTCGCCGCCCCATGTGTCCTCACTGACGACGGGAATACGGTTTTCAACCAGATAATCACGCACCCGGCGCGCTTTGCTTAACCCCCCAAGGTTCGAGATTTTCAGGCAACACACGTCAGCCCCGCGATCTGCGACAATCCGCTGGGCAGCGAAAATCCCGGTGACGCATTCGTCCAGCTTCATCGGCTGCTGCGCGACGCGGCGCACCTGTTGGCATTCTTCGTAAGTCCTGCAGGGCTGTTCGAGGATGTAGTCAAGATCCTGGGTCGCGCGCGCTACCCGGATTGCGTTATCGACCCGCCATCCCTGATTGGCGTCTGCCATCGCCTTTTCACCCGGCTCCAGCAAGTCCACGCCCGACCTGATCCGGTCGATATCGCTTTTCCAATCCCCACCGACCTTGATCTGAAATTGCCGATAACGCTGTCTGCGGTAGCGCTGCATTTCAGACAGTGTTTCTTCGGTCGCTTTCTGCGGCGCCACACGGTACATCGGTGCGCCATCGGTCAGTTTTCCGCCCAAAAGCATCCAGACTGGCTGGTCGCAGGCTTGCCCCAGAATATCCCAGCAGGCGGCATCAAACGGGGCCTTGGCGTAGCCGTGACCCTGAACCGTATGATCCATGATCTGTTCAATCTGCCCGACCTGACGGGGGTCTTCGCCCAACAGCTTTGGTGCGACAAGGCGGGCCAATGCCTCGACGCCCTCGGAATGAGCCACCATGTAGTTTTCACCACATGGGGTGAATTCTCCGCTGCCTTGCAGCCCGGCGTCGGTATCGATGACGACAACGCTCGCGCGCGCGACTTCGATCGCGTTTCCCGCTCCCCAGACATACGTCCCGCCGACATAGGGCAGGTCGGTCTTGTAGATGCGGATGCGCGTGACTTTCATTGCCGCCCACCTGACGGTCTGGCGTCTAACGGGTCCGGCTGTCCAAAATTACCCCACAGATCCGGCGCAACAACATCGCAATGGACGCCCCCATCAGAGCGACAGCGCCCAGCAGGCTGAGTGCGAAGAAAGGCCCGCCACCATCGGCGAGGATGAGTGCCAGGCAAATAACCACAAATGCTGTCAGGCAGAGTGCCAACGTCAGGCCGTAATTTCGGGGTCGCTCTGTTGGCGATTTCAATGCAAATAGGTTCAACAGACGCGACAATACGGCCTTCAATGGCAATCCTCCGATTTAGGGTTATGCCATTGTGTATAGTGTATTTTTCCGCGTTTCGCAACGCGCGTTCGGTCGATTGCCGTCGGGTGTAGCGAAATCGCCGCCGGATCACGGGGTCACCACGATGTTGCCGGTGTGTTTCTTGGCGATGAAGGCGGATTGCGCCGCGTGAAGGTCTTCCAACGCGTAAGTCGCGGCAAGCGCGGGTTTAATCGCGCCCGCCTCGATATAACGGATCAGGTTGGTCATCACGTCGGGGTCGATCACTGTGGACCCGGTGAAGGTAAGGTCGCGCAAATAAAATGTGCGCAGGTCCAATTCGACCATGGGCCCGGCAATTGCGCCCGAGCAAGTATAACGTCCACCCCGTTGCAGCACGTCAATCAACGACGACCAATAGGGCCCGCCGACAACGTCGGCGACGACCGTGATCTTGTCATCGCCAAGGGCCGTAAGCAGGTTATTGGGCGCACGCGGCAAGACCCGGTCCGCACCAAATGCCGCGACGTCAGCGTGTTTAGCGGGCGAGGCGAGCGCGATGACCCTCGCGCCGCGCATCTTTGCCAATTGCACCACGGCGCCACCAACCCCACCGGATGCGCCGGGCACAAGAACCGTATCCTCCGCTGTCACAGCAGCGCGCGTCAACATGCCTTCTGCGGTTGAATAGGAACAAGAAAATGTCGCCAGTTCCGCATCGGTGAAGCTGGATGTGATTGCCAGAGCGTTCTGGCTGGGCATCACTGTATATTCTGCAAATCCGCCGTCCATTTCGGACCCGAAGTATCCGGTCTTATTCTTGTTGAGCGGATCGTCAACATCGCGCAGCCAGTTGTCTGTGATGATCCGTTCACCAATGCGAGATGCATCAATGCCGTCGCCCACGGCCACGATCTCTCCACAGACATCAGCGCCCTGAATGCGAGGGAAGGATATTGGTGTGCCGCCCCAGGCCGGGTCCTCTTCGCTCACGTTGTCAAAGCCGGCCCCAGTGGTCGCATCCGTCATTGTCTTCGAATACCAGCCCGATCGGGTGTTGACGTCGGTGTTGTTCAGCCCGCAGGCCGCGACCTTGATCAGCACTTGGCCGGGGCCGGGGTCGGGGCGCGGCCAGTCTGGGTGAAAAACGATCTGATCCATATCACCATGGCCCATCGTCACCATCGCGCGCATTGTTTTGGGCAGGGTCATCAGGCGGGTTCCTTGATCTGATCTGCGCGCGGGCGCAGGCTTTGGGGGTCGTAGGCCGGTTCTGACAGAACGCGGGCCTGTCTTGGTTCGCCGTGAATCACGACCTCTAACGCGGTACCTGGCTGCGCCGCCTCTGGCGCGACATAGGCAAAGGCGAGGATTGTTCCGACGCTGTGACCGTACACGACAGAGGCGGTCGATCCGATCACCTTTCCGTCTTGCAGCACCGCCTCACCACCATGCCCGTCGACCTTGCCATCCGGTTCGATCGACAGATAGGCACAAACCCAAGGCAATTCAGTATTCAGAGTCAGATCGCGCCCGATGTAGTCTTTGTCGGTGCGGGCAAAGCGTAGCACATCTGCCTCGGCCAACGTGACCTCATTCGTCAACTCGCCAGCACCTTTGAACCCCTTTTCCATCCGCAGCACATTCATCGCAAAACTGCCGTAGTCGGCAATGCCGTGGGATGTGCCCGCATCCCAAAGCGCGGTGTAGACGTCCACGCAGGCGGCATTGGGCATGTGAAGTTCCCATCCCAATTCTCCGGCGTAAGACATACGGAACGCCCACATCTGATGACCGGCAATCGTGATCTCTTGCAGGCTCATCCATGGGAAGTTGGCGTTGCCAAGCGGCGTCGTCGTACAAGCGCCCAGCACGTCTCGCGCCTTTGGTCCGTTCAGGCTCAGCGCGGCATGTGTGCTGCTGAGGTTTTCGACCGTCACGTCCGCATCGCCCTTGGAGTGGTTCATTTGATCCAGCAGACGTTGCTCAAAGAAGGCGGCGCAGACCAGATAGAACTGATCCTCACCCACCCGCGCGACAGTCGTCTCAAGCTCGATTCGGCCACGCCGATTGAGCATATGCGTCAACCCGATCCGCCCGATCCGCGGCAGGCGATTGGCAGTCAGGTGATCCAGAAGTTTGGCCGCGTCGGGACCAGAGACCAACGCTTTGGTGAAGGCGGTCACATCCATGATGCCGACGGCGTTGCGGACCGCATCAACCTCTGCCGCAACGACTTCATCGACGGGGGTTCGTCCAAACCCATAGTGATCACGCTGTTCCACGCCATGTCTTGCAAACCACCGCGGGCGTTCGTGGCCGTAAACCTCTTCATGAACAGCACCCTTGGCTTTCAGGACGTCATGCAGCGGCGACGGTTTGACGGGCCGTCCGGCCAGCCGGTTGAAATGTGGAAATGGGATTTCGTGGCGCAGGCAATAATCCTCTCGGGCCTTGACCACCTGCCACGCCTTGGTCGCATAGGGTCCAAATCGGCGCGGATCGTATTCCCGCATAGAGATATCAGCGGCCCCATGCACCATCCAGCGTGCCAATTCGCGCGTTAGCCCCGGGCCCCAGCCGATGCCAATTTGCGTCCCACAGCAACACCAGTAATTGCGCACACCCGGAGCAGGCCCAATAAGAGGGTTGCCGTCGGGGGGGTGACTGATCGCGCCGTGAACTTCGCGTGTTATTCCAAGCTCGGCAAAGATCGGCATTCGGTTCAGGCTTTCCTCAAGCCACGGCATCACACGGTCGTAATCGGCATCAAACAGCCAGTTTTCATAGTCCCACGGGCAATGATCATGCCAGACCGAATTTGGGTTTTCCTTTTCGTAAATGCCGATCAGCCCGCGCTTCTGTTCCATCCGGATATAGCCGGACACCTTTCGATCATCCCGGATTACCGGCAACTCGCGTTCGAGGCTTTCAAACTCCGGCACCGTTTCCGTCACGAAATAGTGGTGCGTCATCGAGGTCATTGGGAATTGCAGACCAGACCATTCACCCATCTGGCGGGCATAGGTCCCGCCTGCGTTGACCACGTGTTCGCAGGTGATCGTGCCTTTTTCGGTCTCAACGACCCATTCGCCATGGGCGGACTGAGTAATATTAGTGGCGCGGCAGCGGCGGATGATTCTTGCGCCCTTGGCGCGCGCGCCAGCGGCGAGCGCCATTGTCACATTCGTCGGGTCGACATGGCCATCATCAGGCGTGTGCAGCGCCCCCAGAACGCCATCGAGGTTATAGAAAGGGTGCAGTTCTGCAACCTTATCGGGACCAACCAATTCGATGTTGAATCCAAGCGCGCGCCCCACCGACAGCGTGTGGCGCAGCCAGTCCATTTCATCGGGCGTATAGGCAAGCCTGAACGACCCGCAGCCATGCCATGTCACGGGTTGCCCCGTCTCGGCCTCAAGCCCGCCAGCATAAAGCCCAATGTTGTAATCGACGCATTTGCCCAATCCGAAAGAGCTAGTGGAATGGGTGATCTGACCGGCGGCATGCCATGTGCTGCCCGATGTCAGCTCTGCCTTTTCCAGCAGCACGACATCTTCCCACCCTTCACGGGTCAGGTGGTAGGCAAGGCCGCAGCCCATCACACCTCCACCAACGATGACGACGCGTGCGTGCGAAGGGAATGGGGCTGTCGACATCGGGCGCCTCTGATTCAAAAAGTCCTCGACAGGCTAATCGGACAAATATACCATCGTCAATCATGAATGACACAAACGTATCATTGACCGTTCTGACTCGGCTCGCCGACGAACTGACTGATCTCACGCCAGAGGCGCGCAAGGCCGCAACCTATGTGCTTGAAAACCCGCGCGATGTCGGCGTTTCAACAGTGCGCGAGATTGCAGAAGCCGCGCAGGTGAAGCCCAACACCGTTGTGCGTATGGCGCGGCAAATCGGCTTTGACGGGTACGAGGATTTTCGTGAACCGTTCCGCGACGCCATTCGGCGCGGGGCGGCTGACTTTCCTGATCGGGTGCGTTGGTTGCAGGATATTCGCCGGTCCGGCGCCCTTGGCGAGCTTTATGCGGACATGGTGCAGGGGGCTTTGCGCAATATCGAAGATACATTTGCGGGGATCACCGCAAACGCCCTTCAGACAGCGGCAGAGACGATTTGGGCCTCGCGTAATGTCTTTACTCTTGGGGTCGGCGTCAACAACTCCAACGCCTGCAACTTCACCTATCTCGCGTCCACCGGCATGGTGCAATTTTCGGCAATTCCGCGGCCGGGCTCGACCGCCGTGGATGACCTGGCCTGGGCTGATGCGCGCGACGTTCTGATTGCCATTACGTGCAAGCCTTACCGCACCGAGGTTGTCGAAGCGGTGCAGATCGCTCGCGAACAGGGCGTGCGGGTGATCGCGCTATCCGACAGCCCGGCAAGCCCGATCATTCGCGGCGCAGATCACGGATTTGTCGTGGCCGCCGAGACGCCGCAGTTCTTCCCGTCATCCGTCAGCACAATCGCCCTGCTTGAGACACTTTTGTCTTTTGTCATCGCTGTGGCCAGTGATGAGGTCGTGAAAAGGGTCGAGACCTTCCACAAGCGGCGACATCAACTTGGCATCTATGACGAAGGCGCTTCATGACTGGCCCGGTCTGGTCCCTCGCTGCGCGGTATTACACCGATCCGGCAGTATTCGAGGCCGAACGCGCGGGTCTTTTGGCGCGCACATGGCAATTCGGTTGTCACTTGAGTGACCTGTCCAAGCCGGGGGAATACGCGACATTCGAAGTCGCAGGCGAAAGTCTGTTCGCCATTCGGGGACAGGATGATCAGGTCCGTGTCTTTTACAACGTCTGCCAACATCGTGCGCATCAGTTGGTGCAAGGCCGCGGCGTTACGCGCGTGGTCGTCTGCCCTTACCATGCCTGGACCTACGAGTTGACTGGCGAACTGCGTGCGGGCCCGAATATCAAGGCGGTTGAAGGGTTCGACAAAACCAGCGTCTGCCTGACAGAGGTCCGGTCAGAGGCATTTCTGGGTTTTCTCTTCGTCAACCTCGACCCAGATGCCGAACCGATGGATGACTGGTTCCCCGCTGCACGCGCGGAGCTCGAAGAATGGGTCCCGCAATGGGATGCGCTTAAACCGCTCGAATGGGTGGAGATCCCAGAAGACTGCAATTGGAAAGTCTCGGTCGAGAATTACTCCGAATGCTACCACTGCAGCCTGAACCATCCGACATTCGCCAATGGCGTGGTCAAGCCTGAGACCTACGATATCCAGCCACAGGGTATGTGTCTGCGTCACACGACAGAGTGCCAAAGCCTCGATCAGATGACCTATGATATCCAGTCGGGTTTTGCCCATGCGGCTGAATATTCCAGTTGGTTTTTGTGGCCGATGTTCAGTTTTCAGGTTTATCCCGGCAACGTCCTCAACACCTACCACTGGCGCCCTGACGGACCCGATCGCGTGATGGTTTGGCGTGGCTGGTATTCGGTGAATGGCGCCGACGACCCGAAGGTGCGGCTTTTGGCAAAGCAAGACCGGGAAACGACTGTCGAGGAAGACATCCGCTTAGTCGAATCGGTGCAACGCGGTCTTCGGTCGCGCGGTTATCGTCCCGGCCCGCTTGTGGTCGATCCCAAGGGTGGCGTGAACTCGGAGCATCCGGTCATGCATTTGCAGCGCTGGATGCGGGAGGCAATTGATGGCTGAACCATTGACCGGATGCTGTGCCTGCGGGGCGGTGCGATGGGTGTCCAACGGTCCGGTGCTTTGGGCGGGGCATTGCCATTGCGAAAGTTGTCGGCGCGCGACCGCTTCCCCGATGACCAGCTTTTTTGGCGTGCCCCGGACCTCTGTGATCTGGACAGGCAAACTGTCCCGTGTGTTGACATCCCATGGCCGGGTGCAACGCCAGTTTTGCCCAAGTTGTGGCACCCAGATGACCTATCAATTCGACGGCTGGCCAGACGAAACACACCTCTATGCCGCCACCCTCGATGAGCCTGGTCGCTTCGTGCCGCAGGCTCATTATCACTATGCTGAACGGTTACCGTGGCTCTTCATTTCGGATGACCTGCCCAAATATTCCGCGTCGGCCGAGGCAGGGGACCCAATGCCATGATGCCCAAACGTTGGACACCTGAACAAAAGCTCTTTCCGCATCAGGTCGGCTTTACCTGCCCGCCGTTTGACTATGACGCAGCCCCTTCTGATTTTCTGCGCATGTCACCGCCGACGGTTGGTGTGCATGGCTGGATGCTGCATGCGCCCGACTACGCCCATGGGCTGGATCAGCGGCGCCAGAACTTTGGGATGCTGGAAGATTTCGTGCATTGTATGGCCCGCAATGGCGTCGACGTCTGTGGGCAGGTCGGGTCGAATTGGGTTCATGCCAGCGGGCTTGGCGTCGCTGGCATCAAACAGCATTGCACGGACTTGTCAGACAAATTCGGGGTCCGCTTTCACATGGCAGGCTATGCGATGGTCGAGGCTTTGCGTGCCATGAACATCGAAAAAGTTGCCTTGAACGCCGCCTACCATTGGCCCGCTTGGTGGCAGGGGACTGTTGCCTTCCTGAAGGAGGCTGGATTTGACGTGATCTGGGCGGGGAACTTTGTCGATCAAGGTTGGTTTCCTGACCAAGACACCGTAAATGCGCGACGTTGGATTTTTGACGGTGATCTTTTTGATCGTAGTTTTGATTACGTGGCAGAGCAGGCGCCGCAAGCAGATGCCTTTCTGATCAACGGGATGTGCAATTTTCGCACCGGCCCGAACGGGCTTCCGCAACGACCGCTGCATCTGGCGCCCGCAGCAGAGGCGCGATTGGGCAAGCCCGTCATCGGCCATGATACGGCCCTCTATTGGCGCATCATGAAGGATCTTGGCATCGCGCCGGTGACGTCGCAATGCCAGCTACTGGAAAGTTTGAGGTGACCCGCCATGCATAAAATCATCGCACTTTGGGCCGTGCCTCGGTCAACTTCGACCGCCTTTGAATGGATGATGCGCCAGCGCGGCGATCTCGACTGCCTGCACGAACCGTTTGGCGAAGCGTGGTATCAGGGTGAAGACCCGCTTTGGCCGCGATTCCGTGCAGGCGAAAAAACAACGCCGGGGCTGAGCATAGAAAGTGTTTGGGCCGACATTCAGGCGCGGGCAGAAAAGGGCCCAGTCTTCCTGAAAGACTTTCCGCACTACGTATCGCATATGTGGACACCGCCGTTCCTGAACAAATTCACCCATGCATTCTTGATCCGTGACCCAGCCAAAACGCTGTCGTCGCTTTACAACAAGTGGCCGGATTTCGATGAATTAGAGGTCGGTTTTCCCGAGCAGCGTGCTTTGTTCGATCTACTCACGGCACTTAATGGTCGCCCGCCACCCGTCATTGACAGCGATGACCTGCTGGAGGATCCCGTCGGTATGGTGGCGGCGTTTTGCAAAGCGGTCGGCATCCCTTTTCTGCCAGATGCCCTGTCGTGGGAACCTGGCGCCGACACTGGCGCTTACAGTTGGTGGGATGGCGGCAGCTTTCATGCAAATCTTCGGAATTCGACCGGTCTGAAGCCACAGCCGCGCCGCTATGTCGAAGTTGCAGACGCGCCTGAAAGGGTCCGTCGCGTGCACCGGCGGATGCGCCCGCACTACACCCACCTTCACGCCCATCGCATCTCGACCGGGAACTGAGCCAGACCGAAAGGACCCCACATATGACGACGTTTGACGAAGACCTGTTTTTGAAGGGGCTGGAGCAGCGCAAAGCCACGCTTGGCGCTGAATATGTCGAAAAGAACCTTGCCGCCGCCGATGAGTTTACACGTCCTTTTCAAGAGGCGATGACAGCCTGGTGCTGGGGCTTTGGCTGGGGTGACGATGTGATCGACGCCAAAACCCGGTCCATGATGAACCTTTCGATGATCGGGGCCTTGGGCAAAATGCACGAATGGGAAATCCACTGCCGCGGTGCCGTGACGAATGGTGTGACGAAAGAAGAAATTCGCGCGATCATCCATGTGGTCGGCATCTATTGCGGTGTGCCGCAGGCTTTGGAATGTTTTCGCGTGGCCCGCAAGGTATTGGAAGAGGATTAAACCTTTTCGTGCCGGCGTGGGGCAGCGGGATACACCCCCATCAGCTTGAGGTGATCGGTGAAATAGTCGAGCTCTTCCAGCGCAAGCGCGACGTTGCGATCATCTGGATGGCCTTCGATTTCGGCATAGAACTGTGTGGCATTGAAGTTGCCGCCAACCATATAGCTTTCAAGCTTGGTCATATTCACGCCATTGGTGGCAAAGCCGCCCATCGCCTTATAAAGCGCGGCGGGAATGTTGCGGACGCGGAAAACAAAGCTGGTCATCATCCCGTGATTGCCCCGCTTTTTGTAGTCGGGTTCGCGCGACATCACCAGAAAGCGGGTGGTATTGCGGTCGTGGTCCTCAATATGCCGGGCGGTGATATCAAGACCGTAGATGTCTGCCGCAAGTTCAGAGGCCAGCGCGCCGACTGTCATGTCATCGCCCTCGGCCACGTCGCGTGCGGCTTTGGCATTGTCTGAACTGGTGCGCCCGGTGATCCCGTTTTCGCGTAGGAAGCCCGCGCATTGTGGCAGGATCACCACGTGCCCCAGCGCGGTCTCGATCTTGTCAAGTCGCGCACCGGGCTTGGCCAACAGGTTGATATGCACCCGCACAAACGCCTCATCAACAATGTGCAAACCACTTTCTGGCAGCAAAGAATGGACGTCCGCGACACGACCATAGGTCGAGTTTTCGACCGCGATCATACCCAGTTCCGCATCGCCCTTGCGGACCGCTTCGATCGAGGCCTCAAACGTGGGACAGGGCAGGGGATCGTGGTGCGGACGCGCCTCGACACAGGCCTGATGGCCATAGGCACCCAGCTCGCCCTGAAAGGCTATTTTCGCGGACATGGCAGCGTCCCCCCGGTATTCGGTCAATTCCCTTGAAAAAGGGCCAATTCGTCGCGCCACTATAGCTTGCACTCCGGGAGGGGAAACGGATACATAGCGCCAACAGAGACGAACCGGATGGAACGCGACATGTTCGACACAATGACATTGACCAAGGCAATGGGCGGGTTTTGCGGCGCGCTTTTGGTCTTTCTGCTGGGCGGCTGGGCGGCCGAGATCATCTATCACGGCGGAGGTGGCCACGGTGACGACCATGCGCAGGGCTATTTGATTGAAGTTGCCGACGCGGGCGGCGAAGAAGAAGTGGTCGAAGAGGTTGATTTTTCTGTGGTGATGGCCTCGGCCTCTGCAGCGGACGGCGAAGGCCTGTGGCGGAACTGCCAGTCTTGCCACGCGCTTGAGCCTGGCAAGAACGGCACTGGTCCGTCGCTTTATGGCATTGTGAACCGCGAGGTTTCTTCCGATCCGGAATTCAGCTATTCCGGTGCGCTCGTGGCTGTCGCCGACGTTTGGACCCCAGACAATCTGAACGCTTTCCTTGAAAATCCAAAGGGTTACGCCCCGGGCACTGCGATGGGCTACAACGGGATGCGCAAGATTGAGGATCGTGCTGATCTAATCGCCTATCTCGACAGTCTTGACGATTGATCCTGCGTCATAAGAGATTTCAAAGGCCGTCCCAAAAGGGGCGGCCTTTTTCGTTGGGTGTTGCAATTTTCGGGCGGTACCGCGCGGTCGGTTCACGCGATCTTCACGCAATCTCAACTTGAATGTTTGCCAAACGCGGCTTTAGCTACAAATGTGTTACAAACGCACGACTGACAATCGGAGATCATGATGCCAAATCGCCCCAAGCGCGTGTCAAAAGCCAAAGCCAAACCGCGGACCGTGTCGGCGAAACATTGGTTAACCGGGTCCGCGATATTTGTGGGTGCGGCCATCTGGGCCGGGCAGGTCTTTGGCGAAAGCCACGAGACGATCATCGAAAGCCACGGTTACAGCAACTTTGGCGAATTGAAGTACGGCCCCAATGAGGTGCTCGACTACGTCAATCCCGACGCGCCCAAGGGCGGAGAAATCGCGCTATGGGCGCAAGGCACGTTTGACAGCTTCAACCTATTCGCCCGTGATGGGGTCCCGGCGGCGCAAAGTACGATACCCTACGAAAGTGTTCTGACAGCAACGGCCGACGATGCTTATGGTTCATACTGTTATCTCTGCGTCACGATGGAATATCCCGAAAGCAAGGACTGGGTGATCTTTAACCTGCGCGATGATGTGACCTTTTCCGATGGCACAGGCATGACCGCAGAAGATATCGCGTTTTCGTTTAACCTCGTTCTGGAACAGGGCATCGCCGAATACCGCAATGTTGTGACGCAGTACATTGCCGATGTTGAGGTGCTGGATACCTACCGCATAAAATTCACCTTCACCGAGTCTGCGCCGCGCCGTGACGTGATCGGCTTTGCTGGCGGCTCCCGCGCATTTTCCAAGGCGTGGTTTGAAGAGACTGGCACCCGATTGGACGAATCGAGCGATGCCCCTTTCATGGGTACAGGTGCCTATCTGCTGGATAGTTTCGATATCAATCGCCAGATCATTTACAAGCGTGACCCGAACTGGTGGGGCGCAGATCTGCCGATCAATCAGGGTCGCAACAACTTTGACACCATCCGGGTAGAGTATTTTGCCGATAGCTCCGCCGCGTTCGAAGGCTTCAAATCCGGGGCCTATACTTTCCGGTCTGAAAACAGCTCTAAGCAATGGGCGACGGGATATGACTTTCCTGCAGTGCAAAAGGAATGGGTAAAGGTCGAAGAACTGCCCGATGGCAATATCGGCTCTGCGCAGGGATTTGTGTTCAACCTTGATCGCCCGCAATGGCAGGACCCGCGCGTGCGCGAAGCCGTCCGCTTGATGGTCAACTTCGAATGGATGAATGACAGCCTCTTCTACGGCCTTTACGCCCGCCCGATTTCATTCTGGGACAACTCTGATCTGGCCGCGTCCGGCGTGCCGACCCCTGAAGAGGTCGCAATCATGCAGCCGCTTGTGGACGAAGGGCTGCTAGATGCGAGCATCCTGACAGCCGAAGCGGTGACACCACCGGTCTCGGCCACGGTGAACCGCCCGCTGGACCGTGCGAACTTGCGCAAGGCCTCGGCCCTGCTGGACGAAGCGGGCTGGATCGTTGGCGATGATGGCATGCGCCGCAAGGATGGGCAGACGCTGGATGCCGACTTCCTGCAGTTTTCGCCACAGTTCGACCGGATCATCAATCCCATTGTCGAGAACCTCAAGCGCCTCGGCGTTAATGCGAAACTGGACCGGGTTGATACCTCGCAATTCGTAGAGCGGAGCCGGTCAGGCGACTACGACCTGATCAACAGCTCACCGGGGCAGGGATTTGAACCGGGCTCTGGCCTGCGCCAGTGGTTTGGGTCCGAAACCGCCGATGACAGCTCTCGCAATCTGATGCGTTTGCGTTCACCCGCAGTGGATCGATTGATCGACGTCGTCGTCGCAGCAGAAACGCTTGATGAGTTGCGGACCTCTGTGCACGTGCTGGACCGCGCCTTGCGGGCTGAAGGTTTCTGGATTCCGCAGTGGTTCAAAGACGTCCACACCGTGGCCTACTACGATATGTTCCGCTTCCCTGAAGAACTGCCGCCGTTCGCCTTGGGTACGCTGGATTTCTGGTGGTACGACGCAGAAGCGGCGGCCGCACTCGAAGCGGCGGGCGCATTTCAGTAATCCAAGATGGGCGCATATATCCTTCGGCGATTGTTGTTGGTGATCCCCACCCTCTTGGGGATCATGATCATCAACTTCGCACTCATTCAGTTTGTGCCGGGCGGCCCGATTGAGCAGATCATCGCTCAGATTGAGGGTGGCGGAGATGTTTTTGAAAGCATCTCGGGCGGTGGTAGCGAACTGACCGAAACGGGCGACAGCGATTACGTTGGTGCGCGCGGCCTGCCGCAGGATTTCATCGAAGAGTTGGAACGCGAGTTTGGTTTTGATAAACCGCCACTCGAACGTTTCCTCAACATGATGTGGAACTACATCCGCTTCGATTTCGGCGAGAGTTATTTCAGATCCGTCAGTGTGGTCGATCTGGTGCTTGAAAAGATGCCCGTCAGCATCACGCTGGGCCTTTGGTCCACGCTGATCGCCTATCTGGTCTCAATCCCGCTGGGCATCAAAAAGGCGATCCGCGACGGGTCCAAGTTTGACACATGGACCAGTGGCGCGATCATCATCGGTTACGCCATCCCCGGTTTCCTGTTTGCGCTATTGTTGATCGTCCTGTTTGCAGGCGGTTCCTATTGGCGCATCTTCCCATTGCGCGGCCTGACCAGTGACAACTGGGAACAGCTATCCGCCATCGGCAAGGTACTGGACTACTTCTGGCACATTGCATTGCCGGTCATTGCCTCGACCATCTCGGCCTTTGCCACACTCACCTTGCTGACCAAGAACAGCTTTCTGGATGAGATCAAGAAGCAGTACGTGATTACCGCCAAGGCCAAGGGCCTGTCAGAGGGTCGCGTTCTTTACGGCCACGTTTTCCGCAATGCTATGCTGATCGTGATTTCGGGCTTTCCAGCACTGTTTATCGGCGTTTTCTTCGGCGGCTCGCTGATCATCGAAACGCTTTTCTCCCTCGATGGTCTGGGTCGATTGGGGTTCGAGGCGGTCGTCGCCCGTGACTACCCCGTGGTTTTTGGCACGCTTTTTGCCTTCTCGCTTCTGGGGCTGATCATCGGGATCATCACCGATCTGACCTATGTGCTGATCGACCCACGTATCGATTTTGAAGGGCGCGGTTGATGGCAGATACTTTTGTCCCAATGGAAAAGCCCAAGCGCGTCTGGCTTTCACCGCTGAACCAGCGCCGCCTGCGCAATTTCAAACGCAACACCCGCGCGGTCTGGTCGCTTTGGATATTCCTGATCCTCTTTGTGATCTCGCTATTTGCCGAGTTCATCGCCAACGACAAACCGATCCTTGTCGGCTATCGCGGCGAGTTGCGTATGCCCATTTTCCAGTTCTACTCAGAACAGGACTTCGGCGGGGATTTCCCGACAGAGGCGGGCTATAAGGACATTGAGGTCAAATGCCTCATTGCGACGGGCGGCCTGTTGGAGTGCTTCGATACACCTGAATCCCTTGTGGAGGCGGTCGAGACCGGCGTCGATCTTGACATCGAAGGGTTCGAACCGGGTTGGACGATCTGGCCCATTATTCCCTATAGCTACGACACTATCGTCGATGTGGCCGGCGTGGCCCCTGCACCCCCGTCAGAGACCAACTGGCTGGGCACCGATGATACCAAACGCGACGTGGTCGCGCGGATCATCTACGGCTTCCGCCTGTCGATCTTCTACGCCATCATGGTGACTGTCGGGGCTTCTGTCGTCGGCGTCATTGCCGGGGCGGTGCAAGGCTATTTCGGCGGCTGGACTGACCTGATTTTCCAGCGGATCATCGAGATTTGGTCGTCGACGCCTTCCATCTACGTCATCATCATCATGACAGCGATTTTGGGGCGAAGTTTCTGGCTCCTCGTGTTTCTCTCCATCCTCTTCGGGTGGCCCGCGCTGGTGGGCGTGGTCCGTGCCGAATTCCTGCGCGCGCGCAATTTCGAATATGTTCGTGCGGCCAAGGCGCTGGGCGTCAGCGACCGCACCATCATGTTCCGCCACATGCTGCCCAACGCGATGGTGGCGACCGTGACCATGCTGCCGTTTCTCTTTACCGGGGCGATCGGCGGTCTTGCGGGCCTCGACTTCCTTGGCTTTGGCTTGCCGTCATCCGCCCCGTCCCTTGGAGAACTGACCTTGCAGGCGAAACAGAACCTGCAGGCGCCTTGGCTTGGGTTCACCGCCTTCTTCACTTTCGCCATCATGCTGTCGCTTCTGGTCTTCATTTTCGAAGGCGTGCGTGATGCATTTGACCCCAGAAAGACCTTTGCATGAGCGTTGTTCTGGACGTCAAAAACCTCAATGTCGGGTTCCGGCAGGATGGGCAGCTTCACCCTGCCGTGCGCAATGTCTCGTTCCAGATTGAAAAGGGCGAGACGGTCGCGCTTGTGGGTGAAAGCGGCTCTGGCAAGTCCGTTACGGCGCTTTCAACCGTACAGCTTTTGGGGGACAGCGCAGAGGTCGAAGGGTCGATCACATACGAAGGCACCCAAATGGTCGGGGCTTCGGAACAGGATCTGCGGGCTGTCCGCGGGAACGATATCAGCTTTATCTTTCAAGAGCCGATGACATCGCTCAACCCACTGCACACGATTGAGCGGCAATTGACCGAATCCATCGAACTGCATCAGGGATTGCGCGGCGCAAAGGTGACCGAAAAGATCATCCAGCTGCTCAATCAGGTCGGAATTCGTGATGCCGAAAGCCGCCTGACGGCCTATCCGCACCAGCTATCGGGTGGTCAACGGCAACGCGTGATGATTGCCATGGCGCTGGCAAACGGGCCGGATTTGCTGATTGCCGATGAACCCACGACCGCGCTGGATGTCACCATTCAGGCGCAAATTCTTGATCTGCTGGAAGAGCTCAAGCGGAAAGAGGGCCTCTCGATGCTCTTCATCACGCACGACCTGACGATTGTACGCAAGATTGCGGATCGGGTTTGTGTGATGAAGGATGGCGAGATTGTCGAAACCGGCCCGACTGCGGAAATCTTTGATAGCCCCCAACATCCTTACACACAAATGCTGCTCGCCGCCGAAAGCGCGGGCGTTCCCGATCCGGTCCCTGCAGAGGCGCCACTGGTCGCGCAGACCGATCAAATGAAGATTTGGTTCCCGATCCAGCGCGGGTTGCTCAAGCGTACCGTCGGCTACGTGAAAGCGGTCAATGATGCGACCTTGACCGTGCGGGCAGGAGAGACAGTCGGCATCGTCGGCGAAAGCGGATCAGGAAAGACGACGCTTGCGCTCGCCATCATGCGGCTGATCCGGTCCGAGGGGCGGATCAATTTCAAAGGCACCGACATTCATCACCTCAACCAGCGGCAAATGCGGCCCCTGCGGTCAGAGATGCAGATCGTGTTCCAGGATCCTTATGGCAGCCTGAGCCCGCGCATGACGGTAGAGCAAATCATCGCCGAAGGGCTGACGATTCACGAAATTGATCCGGGCCGCGATCAGCGCGAGATGGTGGCCGACATCATGCAAGAGGTGGGTCTGGAACCGGCCATGATGCATCGCTATCCGCATGAATTCTCTGGCGGCCAGCGCCAGCGGATCGCCATCGCGCGCGCAATGATCCTGCGGCCCAAGCTGGTCGTGTTGGACGAACCGACCAGTGCGCTGGATATGACGGTACAGGTGCAGATCGTCGAACTCTTGCGCGATTTGCAAAAGAAATTCGGACTGGCCTATCTGTTCATCAGTCACGACCTCAAGGTCGTGCGCGCGCTCTCACACAAGGTGATGGTGATGAAACAGGGCGACGTGGTCGAGGCAGGCGATGCGGCTGCGATCTTTGACGCGCCGCAGACGGATTATACGCGCACCCTGATGGCGGCCGCCTTTGAAGGGCGCGCGGTTTAACCGGGTTATTCCGACCCCAACATAAAGCAGGTCGTGCCACGGGCCTGAAGCCTGCGGCAGGCCAGATCGGCCCCGTCGCGGGTCAGCCCCATAAAGTTGGCATCAAACCCGCCAGAGCGCTGCACCACGCGACGCAGCGCACCATCCAGCGATGACATCTCATTCAATGCGACTTTCAGCAGCACACGCTCCGCCTCATAGCGAGAGGCGTAGCGGCCCACGTTCACGCCCCAATGACGCCCGCCAGATGTCGAGATACGGGTCACGATTTCGGGTTGCGGGGCAGGGCTGGGCAGGATTGCGGCAGGCCGGGCAACAGGCGTTGCGGCGGCCAGCGTGACCTCTTCTGCAGGGCGGGCCTGAGGGGCGAGGGCTGACGTCTGTACCGCTTCTTCCAGAACAGAAGTGATTGCATCTGCATCAATGGAATCGGCGACGACCGAATTGATCAGATCGTCTACCGTGGCGGTCAGTACCGGATCAGGTTCATGCACCGGGCGGCTGACCGGGCGCAAACTTGTGCGCACCATGCCCGTCACACGGATCGTCTTTCCTGCGCCGCCGTTGGTCGCTGGCGTGCTGTTGCCCGCAACAAGCTCTTGCGACGGCTCCGGTGCGGCGGGGGCTTCCGGCCGGCGGATCGTGGCGGAATTCGGTGCCCTAGCAAAGCCAAGGTCCATCAGTTCGGTGATCTTGGCATTCCGCGTGGCGGTCGAACGCCCACCGAAAACCGTCGCGATGACACGTTGCTGGCCCCGCTGGGCAGAGGCCACAAGGTTGAACCCGGCCGCGCGCGTATACCCGGTTTTGATCCCGTCCGCGCCCTTGTAGGCATTCAGCCAGCGGGTGTTGGTATGCGACACCCGTTTGATCCCGGCATCAGCAGTGCGGCGGGAAAAGAGATTATAATACTGAGGGAAATCATAGATCACGTGACGTCCAAGAACCGTCATATCCCGCGCTGTCGACAGGTGGCCATTCTGGGTCAGGCCGTGGGCGTTGTGGAAGGTCGTGTTACGCATCCCCATCGCCCGTGCGGTGCGGTTCATCCGTGTTGCAAAAGCGCTTTCAGAGCCCGAGATCGCCTCGCCAATCGCGGTGGCTGCGTCATTTGCGGATTTCACTGCCGCCGCCCGCAAAAGATAACGCAGTTTGATCTTCTGGCCCTGACGCAGCCCCAGTTTCGACGGCGGCTCAGACGCGGCAAGTGCGCTGATCGTCACTTCGGTATCCAGGGTGATCTCACCCCGTTGGATCGCCTGAAACGCGATATAAAGCGTCATCATCTTAGTGAGCGATGCCGGATGCAATCGGGTGTCGGCATTGCGAGAATGCAGCACCTCGCCGGTGCGGGCATCCATCACCATGGCCGCATAAGGCGCGGCCACGGACCCTAGCGGCGCCAATGCAAACGCGATTACAAAAACGGTAAAAAATAGCCCACGGAGGGCCTGAAATCCCGGACGACTTGCCACGTCGCTTGCCTCTTACACTGCCTCGATAGCCCCGAATTTTTCCGGTGGCCTTTATTGATTGTTTGCAGGCTAACACAGGCGATGGTGTCGCGAAAACACCTTATTTTCAAAGCTCTGTGGTGTGTTCTTGTTGCACATCCACTTTATCTGGGGGTGGGGCGCGGCCGATTTACTAGATACGGGGGGTGCCAGGGGTGTCGCGGGCCGCAGCCTTTCGGTGACGCACTGTTGTTGCCCTCCCGACGGCCCCACAAAGACAGGGGGTTTTCACAGCCGGTCCCTGCTCTATATAAGCATCTCTATTGGGAAATGGATCGGGACGCGACGCGCGGATGCTGACAGAGTTTCATATGATGGCTGCGGATCAGGGCGATGATGACGGTGACGTCAGTGTCGTGCTTGAGACGAAGACCAAGACGAAACGCCCTCCGCTTTATAAGGTGCTGATCCTGAACGATGATTTCACGCCAATGGAATTTGTAGTGATGGTGCTGGAACGGTTCTTTGGCATGACCCATGCGCAGGCATTTGACCTGATGTTGACCGTCCACAAAAAAGGCGTCGCCGTCGTTGGTGTCTACAGCCACGAGATCGCCGAGACAAAGGTCGCGCAGGTGATGGATTTTGCACAGCGTCACCAACACCCCCTGCAATGCACGATGGAGAAGGAATAGCGCGCGCGCTGTTCCCAACTGATGGCTTCAACTTCTCGTTTGCGCACCGCCCTTGATGATGGGCTGCTTTCGCTGCCTGATGGACCTGTCGTCGTCATGCGGCCATCGCCGACCTATGACCTGGGTGCACTCAACGAGCATGATGCACAAATCGAGCACAGCCTGTACACAGACCGTCAGCAATTCGTGCATGCGGGATACACAATCTGTGATGACATATCGTCGGCACGCACAGCCATTGTTGTCGTGCCGCGTTCCAAGGCCTTGGCCCGCGCAATGGTGGCAAAGGCTGCTGCAAATGCCGATCTGATTGTGATCGACGGTGCAAAAACCGACGGCATCGACAGTCTGTGGACCGCGACGCGCAAGATCCTTGGTCCGCTGCCAAGTGTGGCGAAAGATCACGGCCGGATTTTCTGGTTCGGCAAGACCGACGCATTTGCCGATTGGGCCGCGCCGCCCCCTGCCAAAGGTCCTCATGGGTTTTTCACGACGGCGGGGGTCTTTTCCGATGGCGGTATCGACAAGGGCTCGGCCCTTTTGGCGGCGGCGTTGCCCACGAAACTGCCCAAGCGGATTGCCGACCTTGGCGCGGGCTGGGGCTATTTGTCGGACGCCGTTTTGCAACGCGAAGGGGTCGAGTCGCTCAGTCTGATCGAAGCAGAAAAGCTGGCGCTGGATTGTGCGCGGCTGAATATCGCCGACCCGCGCGCGCAATTTCACTGGGATGATGCCACTGTGTTCCAACCTGATGCTGCGTTTGACGGGGTCGTCATGAATCCGCCGTTTCATGTGGGTCGTAAAGGAGATACCGGGCTTGGACAGGCCTTTATCACTGCGGCTGCGCGCATGCTGACCCCGCAGGGCAAGCTTTGGATGGTTGCAAACCGACACCTGCCGTATGAGGCAACGCTGCGCGACGCCTTCCGCCATGTCGAAGAACTGCCGGGTTCAGGCGGTTTCAAACTTTTTCACGCCACACGCCCGCAGCGCTGATATAACGCGCGCGGGAGAGACGAACGGGAGTACGTCGATGTCATTTTCCATTGCGGGCAAGACCGCCATTGTGACCGGGGCCGCCAACGGCGTGGGTCTGGCCATCGGGCGACACTTTCTGGCGGGCGGTGCGAACGTCATGTTCGCCGATATGGACGAAGAGACACTGTTGCGCGAAATGGGCGAGGATGCCGCCGAAGAAGGCCAAGCCCGGATTTTCGCCGGTGATTTGCGCAAAAAGCTGACAATCGCCAACTTGCTGTCTGCAACGGTGGATGCGTTTGACCGGGTCGATATTCTGGTTAACGCAGCGCGTCAGGTGCTTGAGACGGATGCGCTGGACCCTGACGATACGAGCATGGAAGAGCTGTTGCAGCAGAACTTGCTGGCGGGTTTAAGGCTTAGCCAAGCCACGGCCCGGCGGATGATCAAACTGGCCAAGGATGATGAAACCGAGGGCCCGATTGGGTCGATTGTCAATATCAGTTCAATTGCCGCGCGGCGGACACACCCAAACCTCTTGGCCTATTCTGTCAGCAATGCCGCCCTTGATCAGATGACCCGATCACTGGCCGTTGCACTCGCGTCAGAGCGGATCAGGGTCAACGCCGTGGCCTTTGGGTCAGTGATGAGTGCCAGCCTCAAGGGATCGCTGCGCGAAGACGATGACATGCGCGACGCGATTGTGGATAACACACCGCTTCAACGGATTGCTGGCCCCAGTGAAGTGTCCGACGCGGTGCAGTATCTGGCCTCTGACGCGGCAGGCTTTGTCACCGGTCAGATTATCACCGTCGATGGGGGGCGCACATTGATTGACCCCGCCGCAGTCTCTGCGCACTGATCATTCAGGATAAAGTGCGCGACATTGGGCCACGCCAGCCTCTGTCGCGCGGGCCAGACGGTCGCGTTGCTGGATCAAAGAGGCAAGCTTGGCCCGCTCCGCATTCAGATCAAGGGCCACGGGCACCTGCACCTTGTCGACCCGGACTTTTTCACAGCGCGTCACAACAGTTTCACCGCTTTCGGTTTCGCCCCGACAGAAAGATCTGACCTCACGCACCCGCTCTTCGGTGCGCAGACCGAAACCCCGGTTGATGTTGGCTTGCGTTTGATCGATCAGGCTGGCGTTGATCCGGGCCTCGCGCGTGACCTTGCCAAGGCATTGTTCCTGGGGCGTCGCGCAAGCGGTCACAGCAAGAACGGGCAAAAGAAGGATCAAGGGGCGCATCGCAATCTCCGATGTTGATCTGGGACAAAGTTTCTGGTCGGTTGTGCGCTAGGGTGCAGAACATGAGATGTTATGCAATAGCAGTAGGATATGACGGCGATGACAGGCGGAATGGAGCAGGAAAAGGCACAGGCGGCGGCTTGGTTTGAGGCGCTGCGCGACGAGATTGTCGCGGCCTTTGAAGGGCTCGAAGAGACGCAGACGACCGGGGCGATGGCAGGCTTGGCCGCCGGGCGATTTGAGCGCACAGAAACCAAACGCACGGCTGATGACGGGTCTGATGCTGGCGGTGGCGTGATGAGTGTGATGCGTGGCGGGCGGGTGTTTGAGAAAGTTGGGGTGAATACATCAACCGTCTATGGAAAGCTGGGCGCGGCGGCGCAAAAGGCGATGGCGGCGCGCGGTGTTCCGGGAATGGAAGACGACCCACGTTTCTGGGCCTCTGGCATTTCGCTGGTGGCTCATATGCAAAATCCTCATACGCCGTCGGTTCATATGAACACACGCATGTTCTGGACCCCGCATGCCTGGTGGTTTGGTGGCGGGTCTGATCTGAACCCCTGCATTGAATACGCAGAAGACACGGCCCATTTTCACGCCACGCAACAGGCGCATCTGGACCCACACGGCGCAGAGATTTATCCCAAACTCAAGGACTGGGCCGACGAATACTTCTTTGTCCCGCACAGGGGACGGGCACGTGGCGTCGGCGGGATTTTCATGGACGACCATTGTACCGGCGATTGGGCCAAGGATTTTGCACTGACGCAAGATATTGGACGGGCATTCCTGCCTGCCTATGTGCCATTGGTCGAAAAGCGGCGGGTGCAGGATTGGTCAGAGGCCGACAAGGACACCCAGCTTGTGCATCGCGGGCTTTATGCAGAATACAACCTTGTCTATGACCGTGGCACCAAGTTCGGTCTGACAACAGGGCACGATGCCAACGCCGTTTTGATGAGCCTACCGCCCCTGGCAAAGTGGGTTTGAGACAAAGGCGCGCGCAAAGCGCGCACGACATTCTGGTGCTGGCTGCCAAGGCCGGCCCTTTTGACGGGCGTGGCGCAGGCTGAGGGGCTGCCTCCGGCGGGCAAATTTTCATTCAAAAGAAAGAATGTGCTGCCGTTAGCCGCTGTTGCGCACGGTCTCGATCATCAGTGCGACGTTGTCGGGATTGGCGTCAGGCGTGATGCCGTGGCCGAGGTTGAAAATATGCGGACCATTGCGGAAGGCATCGACGATGCGACGGGTTTCGTCGATCAGTTCTTGCCCGCCGGTGACCATATGCGATGAAGCCAGATTGCCCTGCACGCAGCCCTGGCTTTGCACGTTGGCGGCGGCCCATTCGGCGGTGACACCGTCATCGAGTGCGATGCAGTCGGCACCTGTTGCGGCATGGGTGCCCACGTATTTGTCGCCTGCACCGCGCGGAAAAGCGATGACGGGGATGTCGGGGTGACGGGCCTTGAGTGCCAGCACGATTTTGGCGGTGGGGCGAAGCGCGAAATCGACAAAGTCCTGCGCCTGCAAAGATCCGGCCCAGCTATCGAAAATCTTGACGACTTCCGCCCCGGCCGTGATCTGATGCGAGAGGTAGTCGATTGTTGCGTCAGTGATGATGTCGATCAGGCCTTCAAAAACCGCGCGGTTCTCGGCCTTGAGCGCATGTGCCGGTCCCTGATCGGGTGTGCCGCGCCCGGCGATCATGTAGGTTGCCACCGTCCAGGGGGCACCTGCAAAGCCAATCAGCGTCGTTTCCTTGGGCAGTTCTGCAGATAGAATTTTGACCGTTTCATAGATCGGGTTCAGGGTCTCATGAATGTCCGATTTGGGCTTGAGCGCGTCCAACTCAGCCTGCGTTGTGATGGTTGACAGGCGTGGACCTTCACCGGTGACAAACCACAAATCCGCGCCAAGGGCCTGCGGCAAAAGCAGGATGTCGGCAAAGAGAATAGCGGCGTCAAATCCATAGCGTCGGATCGGTTGCAAAGTCACCTCGGCCGCGAGATCAGGGTTATAGCACAAAGAAAGGAAATCACCGGCCTCGCCCCGGGTTGCGCGGTATTCCGGCAAATAGCGACCGGCCTGCCGCATCATCCAGATGGGCGGCGTGGGAAGCGTTTCACCAGCAAGGGCGCGCAGGATCGTCTTGGTCATCTGTCATCCTTTGTATCGTCTCCCCGTGGTCGCAACGGATTGTGCCGTTGTCAACCCAAGTTGACATGTCTAAGAATTGGGTCATGACACTGGATTTGCCAACACCCGCCACCACTTTTCGCATCGGAACCCGAGGGTCGCCGCTCGCTTTGGCGCAGGCGCACGAGACCCGCGCGCGTCTTGCCAAGGCATTTGAATTGCCGTTTGAAGCATTTGAAATCGTGGTGATCAAGGTCACAGGCGATCAGATTCTGGACAAGCCGTTGCGCGAAATCGATGGCAAGGGTCTCTTCACACGTGAGATTGAAGAGGCGCTTTTGGCGGACGAAATTGATATCGCGGTGCATTCAACCAAGGACATGCCGGTGGCCCAGCCTGACGGCCTTGTGATGGAGACGTTCTTGCCGCGCGAGGATGTGCGGGACGCCTTTGTTTCTTTGAAATACAAGGGCTTGGCTGAGATGCCAGAGGGCGCGGTGGTCGGTACGTCCAGCACGCGGCGGCGGGCGCAATTGGCGGCGAAATTCCCGCATCTGCAGGTGGTCGAATTTCGCGGGAATGTGCAAACCCGGCTAGGTAAGCTGGACAGTGGCGTGGCAGATGCGACGTTTCTGGCCACCGCGGGGCTCAAGCGGTTAGGTATGGACGAAGTGCCCTATCACCCGATTGAGGTGACAGAGATGTTGCCTGCGATTGCGCAGGGTGCGATTGGGATCGAGCGCCGCCAAGATGACATGCGCGTGGCCGAGATGCTTGAGGCCATTCACCATGCCCCAACCGGCCAAAGGCTTGCCGCAGAGCGGGCGCTTTTGGCGGGGCTTGACGGGTCTTGCGAGACGCCTATCGGGGGACTTGCAGAACTTGGCCCGCATGGGATGCGCCTGCGCGGGGAAATCCTGCGCCACGACGGTTCAGAGGTGTTGACCGGCGACACCGAAGGTGCGGTCGAGGATGGCGCAGAGATGGGCCGTGCGATGGCGGCCGACCTGTTGGGCCGTGCGGGATCGGGGTTCTTTTAGTCGGCGCCCGGAAAGACCTTACCCGGATTCAACAGTCCCTGCGGATCAAGTGCTGCTTTGATCGCGCCCATCGTGGCAAGAGCCGTGGGGTTCTTGCGCCGGGCCATGGAGCCGAGTTTTGATTTGCCAACGCCGTGTTCGGCACTGAATGACCCGCGCAATTCAACCACGACATCTTCGACCATTTCGCGGATCGCATCCTTGAGCTGGGGATCATCGCGGGTCGGATAGGCGGTATAGTGAATGTTGCCATCCCCCAGATGTGCCACGACGAAATCGGTTGCTTCGGGGTCGAGATCGGCAAGGCGGCGCGCGCCTTCTGACAGAAATGCCTCAACATCGGTCAATGCCACGGCAACGTCGGTATCCACGTAGGGCCGCTTGTGAAAGGCGATTTCGGCCGCGGATTCGCGCCGGGCCCACATCTCTTCCCTTTGGCTTTCGTTTTGGGCGACCACGGCATCAAGCAGTGATCCGTCCTCCAACATATTGCCCAGAATGTCGGTCAACAGTTCCTGCACCGGAATGGCACCACTTGCGTCGGGTGTGGCGTCGCGCGGCGCAATGGCGCCGATTTCGATCAGGATATTGACGTCGTATTGATCCTCGAAAGGGGCGCGTGCCCCCGGAATGCAGGCAAGATGTCCCGCAATAAAGCTGCGTGGCATGAATTCGAACGCCTCCACCGCGTTTGAGGTCTCTGCTTGCACGCGGTTCAACAGGGTCAGCGCGTCGGGAAGGCTGGGCACGGCGACCATCGCAGTGGCGTATGCGAGCGGTTTTGGGTGCAGTTTCATCACAGCACGGGTGATGATGCCAAGCGTCCCCTCGGACCCGATCAGCATGTGTTTGAGATTGAGGCCCGAGTTGTCTTTGTGCAGCTTGCCCATCAGATCCATGATCCGGCCATCCGCCGTCACGACCTCTAAGCCAAGACACAAGTCGCGTGTATTGCCATAGCGCAGCACATTCGAGCCGCCAGCGTTGGTGGCGAGCACGCCGCCGATCATCGCAGAGCCGCGCGCGCCAAATGTCAGCGGAAAGATCATGTCCTCGGCATCCGCTGCATCATGAAGCGCGGAAAGGATGACGCCCGCGCCCACCGTGGCAGTGCGACCCTTGGGATCGATTTCTTCGATGGCGTTCATGCGATCCAGCGAAAGCATCAACATACCCTCGCCCGATGTGCCACCCGTCAGCCCGGTGTTGCCCGAAACGGGAACAACGGGGCAATTATTGGCAGTGGCGATGGTCATAATCCCCGCAACCTCGGCGGTGTTCGCCGGGCGCAGCACCGCAACCGGGTCAGCGCTATAACCACCGGTCCAGTCCGTCAGCCACTTTGCCCGATCTTCGCCCGTCAGAACGAATTGGTCGCCCAAAAGGCTTTGCAGGTCTTCAATCATCGTCTTCCTCCGTCTTGGCGGGAGACAAAGCACGGGATCGCAGCGAGGGAAAGCGCTGGTAGCAGTGTTGAGCAAATTTCCCGACCAACGGTTTAAGACTGTAACATCGGGATGAGAGTTGAACGTACAACACGTGGTACGCGCAGGCGGTCTGCCGACCATTTGCAGCATCAGGATGCAGTCAGTGTCACCGGAAACAAGGGTGGTGGTGGCGTGGGGGAGATTTGAACTCCCGACCTAACGATTATGAGTCGTTCGCTCTAACCAACTGAGCTACCGCGCCGAACCACTAGCGGGGGATTAAGGCCCCCCGCGAGAGGTGTCAAACCGAAATTTAGTCGTAGCGAAGTTCCGTCGCTTTGCCTCGGAATATGTAATAGGCGAGGAACGTATAGGCCGCGATGGTCGGCAGAACGATGCAGGTTCCCAAAAGGATGATCCACAGGCTTTCAGGCGCGCTGGCGCTTTCGTAGATCGTCATCTTATCAGGGACTACATAGGGGTAAAAGCTGTAGGCCATGCCACTGTAGGCCAGCGTCCACAGAGCCGAAGCCGTCGCAAAGGGCAACCACGACATCCGGTCATTCAAGAATGGCATCCGCCGGAGCATTGTCCATAGCGCCAGAACCAATGCACCCGAGACAATCGGCAATGGTGCCAGCAAGAGGATTTGTGGGAAACTGAACCACTTGTCGAAAATCCGAGGTGAGACATAGGGCGTCGCAAGCGAAATCGCGGCAATCCCCAGCACGAGCCCCCAAATGCCACCTTTGGCCCAGCCGATCGCTTTGCGCTGCAAATGCTCATCGGTCTTGTAGATCACCCAAGTCGCGCCGATGAAGCTGTAGCCGACGGTCAGGAACACCGATGTCAGCAGCGCAAAGGCGAAATGGCCCCAGGTATAATCCAGACCCATGACATACATGCCCAGCATGAACCCCTGCGCCAGCGACGTCAGCAGCGAGCCGGTGAAGAACACGTTGTTCCACAAGGGCTTGTAAGGGGCAGGGGCCTTGGCGCGGAACTCGAACGCCACCCCCCGCATGATGAGCCCGATCAGCATGATCGCGACGGGCAGATAAAGCGCGGTCAAAATCTCACCATGTGCCGCCGGGAAGGCCACAAGCAGCAGGCCCACCGCCAGCACCAGCCATGTCTCATTCGCGTCCCAGAACGGCCCGATCGAGGCGATCATGCGGTCCTTCTCGGCGTCATCGGCAAAGGGGAAAAGGACCCCCACGCCAAGGTCATAGCCATCAAGGATCACATAGATCAGGATCGACAGGCCCATCAGGCCAGCAAAGGTAAAGGGCAGCCATTGAGCCGGATCACCAAAAAGGTCCATGTTGCTTACTCCGCCGGAATTGATTTGGCCGTCGCTTCGGGCGCGCGGCGGGGTTCCATCACCGGCTCACCCCGTGATGCCTTGCGGGCAAGATAGAAGATCACCGTGATGTATGCGCCCAAAAGGATCGCATAGACCACGAGGTAGGCGATCAGCGTTGACAGCACCATCGGCGCGGGCACATCGGCAACCGCCTCTTTGGTGGTCATGACACCTTGAACCAGCCAGGGTTGGCGGCCGATTTCGGTCGTGTACCAGCCCGCAAGCGTGGCAAGCCAACCCGAAAAGGTCATACCCACAAGGCCGAACAGCCAGATCTTGGGCAAGCCTTCGACCCCCCGGCGGCCTTCACCATCAGATTTGCGGCGCAACATCAGCGCAACAGAGGCCCAGGACACCAGCAGCATCAACACACCAGTGCCGACCATCACCCTGAAAGACCAGAAGACCGGGGCCACGCGAGGGTGCAGGGGCGTACCATCCTCTGCCACAAACTCATTCAGGCCTTTCACTTCGCCGTCCCATTCATGGGTCAGGATGAAAGAGGCGAGCCCGGGGATACCAAGCTCATAGTGGTTCTCGCGAGCCTCATCATCAGGCAGCGCGAACAACAGCAATGGTGCGCCGCGTTCGGTTTCCCAAACACCCTCCATCGCGGCGACCTTGGCAGGCTGATATTCCTTCGTGTTCAGCCCGTGCATATCGCCCACGAAAATCTGCACCGGAATAAGCAACGCTGCGACCCACAACGATGTTGTCA
Organism: uncultured Paracoccaceae bacterium; assembly: GCA_947493335.1. Taxonomy (GTDB): domain Bacteria; phylum Pseudomonadota; class Alphaproteobacteria; order Rhodobacterales; family Rhodobacteraceae; genus CANMYO01. The sequence continues at coordinate 90,045 of CANLQO010000006.1, forward strand.
GCGCCGCCCGCACGCCTTGTGTGCGTCCACCAATCAGCCAGCGGAACGCACTGACACCGGCGATCAGGAAGCTGACTGTCAGGAAACTGGCCAGCATCATGTGGAAAAACCGGTAGGGCATCGACGGGTTGAAAATGATCGCCCACCAGTCGGTTGCGTGGGCCACACCATCAATCATTTCAAAGCCTTGCGGCGTGTGCATCCAGGAGTTCAGCACAATGATCCAGAAAGTGGACATCGTTGTGCCAAAGGCCACAAGCGCGGTGGCGGTCGTATGCAACCAGCGCGGCACTTTCGAAAAGCCAAACAGCATGATGCCAAGGAACACGGCCTCAAGGAAAAAAGCGGTCATGACCTCATAGGCCAACAGGGGCCCCGCGATATTGCCCACAATTTCCATGAAACCGGGCCAGTTGGTGCCGAATTGGAACGACATGGTGATGCCCGACACCACGCCCATCGCAAATGACAGGGCGAAGACCTTGACCCAAAAGCCATAGGCCTCCATCCAGCGCGCCTCTCCACTGCGGTTATAGCGCAGGCGGAAGTATAGCAGCACCCAGCCCAAGGCGATGGTGATCGTCGGGAACAAGATGTGAAACGAGATATTCGCCGCAAACTGAATGCGCGATAGAAGTAGTGTCTCCATCATGGCGTCGTCCTTTGTCTTTCGACGTTGTGTTGACCCTGATTTAGAGTGATTCCAGAAAATTGACAGGCGGGTGCGACAGCATGGCGCGATCCTGATGACCCAAACAAAAAAGGCCCGCGCATCGTTGCACGGGCCTTTGAATTGGTAAGGTCTCCTTTAGATCTCGTCGGGCAAGATCAAGTTCAAACCGATGGCCAGGATGGCCGTTGGGGCGACCGCAGAAGTCGCCAGTGTTTTGACGACGCCGGGCAGGTATTGCACCGCAGAGGGCACAAGGTTCAGACCCAGACCAACCGCCAGTGACACCGCGATGATGACCATGTTGCGGCGGTTCATCGTGACCTCCGTCAGCATGTTCATGCCTGCTGCGGCCACCATGCCAAACATCACGATCACACCGCCACCCAGCACTGGCAGGGGCATGGAGGCGATCACAGCGCCGACCTTTGGCACCAATCCGCAAACGATCATGATCAGACCGGCAATCGTCACCACATGGCGGCTCATGACCCCGGTCATGCCGACGATACCGACGTTCTGGCTGAACGATGTATTGGGCAGACCGCCAAAGACACCCGCCACCGCGGTGCCCAGACCGTCGGCATATGTCGCGCCGGAGATCTCGGCGCTGGTTGCTTCGCGTCCTGCACCCGCTTTGGTGGTCCCATTTGCATCGCCGACGGTTTCAATCGCCGAAACGATGCTCACCAGAATGACCGCAATCACCGCGCCGAGGCTGAACTCGAACCCGTAAGGCAGTGGTTGGATCGCGGTGATCCAGCTTGCGCCCGAAACCGGGCCAAAGTTGACCATGCCAAGCGCGAAGGCCAGCGCATAGCCCACGAGCAGACCGACCAAGATTGCCGCGTTGGATAGCGTCCCCTTGGTAAAGAACTTAACCACCAGCGCCACGATCACCACGGTCAACGCAACCGACCAATGCTTGAGCGAGCCAAAGCTTTCTGCCGCCATCTGGAAATCGGCCGCACCACCGGCTGCGTATTTGATCGCCACCGGGATAAGGTAAAGACCGATTGCAAGGATCACGAGGCCTGTGACCAAGGGTGGAAAGAGCCACCGCAAAGACCCGATAACTGAACCAAGGGCAAAGTGGACCACCCCGCCTATGATACATGCGCTCAGTGCCACGCCCAGACCTTGCGTTGCGGCGATCCCGGCCAACACCCCGACAAAGGCGAAGGATGTGCCCTGCATGATCGGAAGCCGGGCGCCAACCGGGCCGATGCCAACAGTTTGGAAGAGTGTGGCAACGCCTGCAAACAGCATCGCCATCTGAATCAAGTAGATTTGTTCCGGCCCGCCAAAAGCGAGCCCCGCCGCACCTGCCACAATGATCGAGGGTGTGACGTTGGAGGCGAACATCGCCAGCACATGTTGCAGCCCCAGCGGTACCGCCTGCCCGAGTGGCGGCGTTGTATTTGGATCTGAATAGGCCGATCCCGCCGTTTGAGTGGTGTCCATTTTGTGTCCCCTGTTCCCTTGACCACATCTTCTGGTGGCCTGCGGCGAAGTGAAGCACCAAACAGGCGCTCTGCAAATGATTCGTTGCAAACGCTTGCAAGGGTTGACTTGCGGCGTGGCATCGGCGCTTCATCACACGGCAGAACGATGGAAAGATATGCGATGTCCAAAGGGTTCCTGACCACACATGTGCTGGATACAGCGCGCGGATTGCCAGCAGCGGGGATGCGGATCATCCTTTATCGGAACGACGAAGGCGCCCGCACGCAGATTGTCGAGATGGTCACAAATGCCGATGGCCGCACTGACAGCCCGATCCTGCCCGCCACCGAATTCGCGCCCGGCGCGTATGAACTGGAATTCCATGCAGGCGATTATCTGGACGCCAACGGGCTTTCAGACGCGAGCCCACGCTTTCTGGATGTGATCCCGATCCGCTTTGGAATCAACGACCCGGACAGCCACTATCACGTCCCGCTTCTGGTCTCGCCCTTCAGCTTTTCAACCTATCGCGGCAGCTAGACGGTCCGTGACTTGCGCAGGGCGCGAATGTCGACCTTTTCGCGCGGGATCGGCGGGCGGGTAAACGTTGGCACGACGGCGGGCGGGTCAAGCCGCCAGATCGACAGGATCACGCCAAGCCACCACGCAGCCCCAACGACGAGCCAAACGACAGAAACGGAGCCCACGGCCAGATGTCGCGAAAGTGGCTCTTCATAGCCAAGCGCGATGACACCGCCCATCACCGGGACCATGAAGATGACTGGCGTCACGCAGTGCAGGATACCAACTGCCAGACCGGGCCCAAGCCCCTGCGGATGTGTCAGCCAGCGTGGTGAAATGCGCGGGATTGCGTAAACCGCCGCCGTCATCAGGTTCAAAACCATGCAGGTCAACGCGAACCAATGCCACATGCCCGGATGATTTGGGGAATTGATTTTCAACAGAAAAAGCCCCGAAAACGCCAGCACTGCTATGCCGATCGCACGCAGCAAGATGATATAGATGACCTGAAGAACGTCCCGAAATGTCATGACGGCCCTATGCGTTAATCAGGGTCAGTCTGACGCCAGAATGTGGTGAATTTAGGGATTTGGCGTGAAAAACCGGTACGTCGTGGACTGAACATAGGGCGCATCCGGCGTGACCGCGATAGATGGGAAATGGCGGTGCGTTGGTGCGTCGGGCCAGCCTTGCGCCTCGATCGCGAGGCCTTCATAGGCCGTGCGGCCCGGACGGATCGCTTCACGTCCATCATAGACCTGAATGCCGGGTTGATCGGTGGCGACCGTCATGCCAACGCCAGAGGCCCCTTTGAGTGTCAGCACCTCACGCAGAGGCACGCGGCGATCCGAGAGGCAAAAGTTGTTGTCGAGCCAGGGCGCATTCGGTGCAATTGCGCGGGGCATGCGGAAATCCATATCGCTACCCGCAACCTCCGCGATCTCGCCAGTTGGGCAAAGATCGTCATTGCCGGGAAGATACCGGTCGGCATCAACCTGCAGGACGTGGCCGTCCCATTGCGGTGTGCCGTCAAAGTTCCAGTAAGAATGGTTGGCAAAGTTCATTAATGTCGGCGCATCTGTCGTGCCGGTGACATCAAGATGCAGGGTCTGATCGCTGACACGGAATGTCGCTTTAACCTCTCGATTGCCGGGCAGGCCCGCTTCACCATCTAAAAGCACGCATGTCAGCACGGCGTGACGGTCACTGGACTCGGCCACTTGCCACAACCGACGATGTGTCGCCTGCACACCGGAGTGTAGATGGACGCGCCCGTCCTGATTGCGCTCCAACTCATACATCATGCCGTCGATCCGCACACGGGCGGTGCTGATCCGGTTGGCAATCGGGCCGATAATGCTGCCGTGGTGGCGCATGTCGCCTTCGTAGTCCGCCAGATTGTTGGACCCCAGTGTGAGGGACCGGTCCACACCCGCCAGCCGCACGTCCTGTATGATGGCCCCCCATGTCAGCAGCGTTACGTTCAATCCGCCGTCCGACAGAGTCAGGGCATGCACATCCTCGCCTGTGCTGGCGGTGCCAAACACTTTCATCGCGGTTCCCAATGGACCCCGGCGGCGGGGATCTTGGTGCCGTTCCAGTGTTGTGCCTTTGGCGCGTAATTGAAGACGAAGCGATGTGTGGCGGTGTCGCGGATGCGCAAGCCTCTGGGCAACGCATAGGTTTGCAAGTCGGCGGCATCGCACAGGCCACCAATGATGCTGTCCCACGTGGCATCATCCGGCCAACCCGCCAGATAGCGCAGGTTGTCGCCGCCCATGATCGCAGGGTGCCCCGACTTTGTCGTCAAATGGACCGGGGCGGTACCCTCAAGGTGTTCAAACCAATGCAGAAATTGCCCGCCACCTTTCAGCGCGATCGCATCGGTGGGTGGGATGCTTTCGCTCATCACAACGCTCAGATCAGTGTCGGGCAGATCGGGACCAAGAGGTGTGGGTATCGACAGCTCATCTGTCTTGGTGTCGGTGCGCGGGCCAATCAGCGCCGTGCCTTCGTAGCGGGACAGCGCACTGCGCAGCGGATCCGACAGACGCATCAGACCGGGGGCAAGAACCAGCTTGTAACCCGACAGGTCGCCCACATCCGGTGGCAAAATATCGATCGACAGCCCGGCACGGCGAAGCGCGCGGTAAGCGGAAAAGGCCAGCCGGAACATATCGAAATCAGTGCCCTGTGGCTGTGCGTCCCATGCCCATGCACTTTCGTAATCAAAGACAAGTGCCACCGGGGCGGGGGCCCCATCGATCTGAGGCATGCCTTTGATCTCTTCGGCCACCTGTGCCGCTTCCGCCAACGCAGGTGCGGGTGCGGAATCGGGTCGCAAAAGACCCGCGTGCATCTGTTCCTGTGCAAAGGGCGCCTGCCGCCACCGGAAGTAGCAGACGGCTTCGGCACCGTGGGCGAATGCCTCCCACGCCCAGAGGCGGGCCATGCCTGGCAGGGGTGCAGGGTTGTAGGGTGCCCAGTTCACAGGACCGGGCTGTTGTTCCATGACCCACCAGCGTCCCCGACCCACAGCACGGTAAAGGTCGTGATGAAAGGCCTGATTGTCAGGGTGGCCCTGCCGCAAAAAGACCTGCTTCTCCTCGGGGGTGCCATCCAGCCGGTCGCTGAGAAACCCGATAGGGTAGCTGTCCCACGACGCGATATCGAGGTCGGCACCCACCTTGAAATGATCAAAGGTCAGGGTGCGACCCATGTAATTGTGGATCAGCGGCGCGGAGGAATGCTTGCGAACGGCATCAGCCTGCGCGCGGTTGAAGGCAACGACCTGATCCGAGCTGTAGCGCCGGAAGGCCAGCACATGCGGGTGGTTGGGTTCGGTCACGGTTTGGTTCGGCAGCTCGATCTGGTCGAAACTGTCGTAATCCATCGACCAGAACACATTGCCCCAGGCCCGGTTCAGCGCAGCGGTGGATTGATAGCGCTGCGCCAGCCAGTCACGAAAACCATCCCGCGCGGCGTCCGAATAGCTGAGCGTGGTGTCATGGCAGTCGTATTCATTGTCGATCTGCCAGGCAGCCACATGGGGGTTCTTGCCATAGCGTTCGGCCATGAGCGTGGCGATGCGCACGGCCTCGGCCCGGTAGCCAAGGTGGCTGAAGTCGTAGTGGCGGCGGCTGCCGAATTTGCGCACATGACCATCGTCCGCCACGGGCAGCATATCGGGCAGTTTGTCCAGCATCCAGCGCGGCGGGGTGGCCGTTGGCGTGCCAAGCACGACCTTCAAGCCTGCATTGCCCAGTACATCAATCGCGCGGTCAAGCCAGTCCCAGGTGAAAACCCCCGGCACGGCTTCCATCCGCGACCAGGCGAACTCACCAATGCGGACCCATGTCAGGCCGGTCTCGGCCATGCGTGCAGCATCGGTCGCCCATTGATCTTCGGGCCAGTGTTCGGGGTAATAGCAAACGCCAAGTGTACGTTTCATGGTTAGACCTGTTGGCCCGGATATATCCGGGACGGTAGATATGCGTGGCCATCAGACCCGAGGGCTATAGAAGGACGCGGTGTTCCGTCTGGCCGGTATAGGTGGTTTCAACGGCATATGTCATGCCATCTTCGGGCCCATCAAGACCCACGGCGGCTGTTGTGCAGTAAAGCGTCGTCAGGTCATCGCCGCCAAAAGCCGGGCAAGAGGATTGCGCGCCGGGGATCTGGAAGCTTTCGACGAATTGGCCGTCGGGGTTGTAAACCGCGACGCGGGATGCACCCCATTGCGCGGAAAAGAGATTGCCTGCGACATCGAACACCGCGCCATCGGGGCGGAAATCAGTGTCGGTCAAATCGATAAAGACGTCCGGCGCACCAACCGGCCAGCCATCGGCATCCAGGCCGACGCGCATGATCTTTTGGGTATCGGTATCGGCGAAACAGGCGGATTTTCCATCAGGCGGAAAGCAGATTGAGTTGCTGACGGTAATATCGGCGAAAAGCTGGCGCAGCTCGCCCTTATGGAACCGCCAGATTGAACCCGCGTCGGGTTCGGCTTTGATGCCCATGGTGCCAATCCAAAAGCCACCTTGCGGATCCGCGCGTCCATCGTTGGATCGGGTGACGGGGTTGTCCGCCTCAAGCGGGGTCAGAATGTCACTCTTGCCATTTGACAGATCAAAGATTGAAAGCGCCGTGGCCGAGGCCACCAGCAGCCTGTCTTCGTCGATCCAACCGGCGGCAGAAACATAGCTGTCAAACTGCCATTGCTGGTCCTTGCAGTGTAGGCGATGCCCCAGAATATCGAACCAGAACAATTGCTTGCGCAAGGGATGCCAGAGCGGCCCCTCACCAAGCTGGCACTGAGTGTCATCAAAAATCATGACGTGGCGGCATCATAGGCGGCGACCATTGCAGCCGCGCGCTGGCCGACGTCCGCCGCCGTCAAACCGGGCTTGTAAAGCGCTGATCCGATCCCAAATCCATCAGCACCGGCCGCGATCCACTCGCCAAAGTTCTCTGCGCCGGCTCCGCCCACGGCATAGACCTGTGTGCCTTGGGGCAAGACGGCCCGGATTGCGGTGATCCCGCTTGGGCCGATCAGGCTGGCGGGAAAGATCTTGAGCCCGTCTGCACCGGCCTTCAAAGCTTCGAAGCATTCCGTTGGGGTCATGACACCCGGCCAGCTTTGCATGCCTGCAGCCTTGGAGGCAGCGATCACGCGTTGGTCGCAGTTGGGCGAGACGATCAGCTTGCCACCTGCTTGCGCGACCCGGCCCACGTCATCGGTGGACAAAACCGTACCCGCCCCAATCAGCGCTTTGTGGCCGAAGACATTCGCCATCTGCTTGATGCTGTCAAACGGATCATGGGAGTTCAGCGGCACCTCAATCCGGGTGATGCCTGCGTCGATGCAGGCCTCGCATATATCAACGGCTTCATCGGGTGTTACACCGCGCAAAATGGCGATCAGGGGGCGTGACATCAGGTGTCCTTCCAAATGCGATAAGCGGCGGTCAGGCCCGCCAATGTGACCCGGTCGGCGTTCACCTGCGTGGCAGCGACCGATTGTGCGCCAAGCGCGTTGATATAAAGCCGCGACAGACCACCGTCGCCGATCACGGCAACCTGTTGGCCCAACCAATAGGGCTTGGCGGCGGCCAGTTCCGCCCCGATCAGCGTGCCTGACAGGCGCGCGCGCGCCTCAGGACCGCCAAGGCCGTTCAGCAATCCCTCTGCCCGGATCGCAAAAAGTTGCGCGGCAAAGCGTTCGGGGCGCGACATGATGCTGTCCAATGCGGCCTCAAAATTGGCCTCGTCCCAGCCGTCGGTCACTGAATGACGCAACACGGTGTGGCCCGAAATGGCGGCAAATAGATCACCGGTCATGGCGGTCTGAAAGCTGACGATCTCATCGGCAGAGACATGCACCCACTTTGTATGAGTGCCCGGCAGACAAATCACCCCATCCCAATTGGGGTTCAGCGCCAGAAAGCCCGCGATCTGCGTTTCCTCACCGCGCATGACATCGGCAGGATCGGCCTGTTTGACCCCCGGTATCACATGCACATTCAAAGAGGTTTCCGGCTGGGCGAGGTTTGCCGCCAGCGCGGGACAGGGCACCTGTGCATAAGGCGCTTCGACCCAGCCCTGTCGGCTTCCGACCATACCACAGGCCATCACCGGGATATCAACCGTCAGCACATCACCCAAAAGCGCGCGCAAGGCGGGTTCAAAACCATCGCGGGCCAGCTTGCCCATGCCATTGTCGGATTGCGCAGTCGAGAGCACCTCGCCGTCCGCTGCCATCGCCCAGGCGCGCAGATGGGTCGTGCCCCAATCCACTGCGATCCAATCGGGTTTGCGCATATCGTTCATCCTGTCACCACAACACCAGCATCCACCACCAGAACCTGCGACGTCATCATCGCGGATGCGTCAGAGGCGAGGAAAAGCGCGGTGCCGACGATATCCTCGGGCGTCAAATGCCGTTTCAGACATTGTAGGTCAAGAAAGTCAGCCAGACTTTCCGGCGTGGCCCATTTGGCCATCTGGTTTTCGGTCAGAACCCAGCCGGGCGCGATTGCATTGACGCGCAGGCCCTTTGGCCCCCATTCCCGCGCAAGTGCACGGGTCATGCCGGTAATCCCGGCGTTGGACGTCACATAGGGCGACATGCCAGCCCCACCCATGATGTAGCTGATCGATGAGAAGTTGATGATCGACCCGCCCTCAGACATCAGTGCGGCCGCCTTTTGGCAGGCAAAGAAGTACTGTTTGAGATTGATGTCGATCATCTCGTGCCACTGCGCCTCGGTCACCGCGTCGGCAGCCATCCGCATATCGTTGGCGGCGTTGTTGATGACTGCCTTGAAAGGGCCGTGCGCCTCGGTTGCTTGATCCATGGCGGCTTGCAGGGACGGGGTGTCGGTCACATCACATTGCAGAAACAGCGGTGTCTGTCCGGTTTGCTGTTCCATCCTCTGGGCAAACTCCGAATAATCAGAGCGCCCGACAAAGGCGACGCGCGCGCCTTGTCTCAGAAACCCTTCGGTCAAGGCCGCGCCAATCCCAGAGCCACCGCCGGTAATAAAGACGGAGGCATCCTTGAGGTCATGGTATGTGGCCTGGGTCAAAGACGCTCTCCTTCAAGGACCCACATTGAATCGGGGAAGGACCATGGCAGCACGACGCCGTGATGCATCAGGTAGCGACCCGAAAGTGTCACAGCGTCCGACTTCAGCACGGGGGTACCGCGTGACAACACCGGTGCGGCAGTGCGATTGGCCAGATGCACGCGATAGCTCGCCTCGGGATCCAGCCCGGTCAGGCGTAGCGGTCGTGGCGCGATTTGCGCGCTGGTGGCGGCTTTGCCGGCAAAGACCACAAAGCGGCTGCCGTCGCGGGCCAGTTGCTCTTCGGCCAATACAGCCGGGTCGGCACTATCCAGCCGCAGGATATCGGCGGTGCGCATCCAGTCCCGGTTGGCCTTCCACCAGCGCGTGACCTCGGTCAAAACGGCCGTTTCATAGTCATCCAGTTCGCGCGGGTCCATTTCAAACCCCATGTGGCGCTGCGCAGCGACCCATGCCCGGAACGAGATGTCGAAGACCCGGCCAGAGGTGTGGCACTTGCGCGGGCCGACGTGGCTGCCTGTCACGGCGAGCGGCAGGAACAGGGCTGCGTCATGCTGAATGCGCAGCCGCTCCAGCGCGTCGTTGCTGTCGGACAGCCAGACACGCTGCGTGCGCTGCATGATACCAAAGTCGATACGTCCACCACCGCTTGCACAGCTTTCAATCTCGACCAGCGGGAAATCTTTCCGCAGCCGGTCAATCAATGCATAAGATCCGCGGGTCTGGGCAGCGTCCGGCATCGGCAACACGCGGTTGTGGTCCCATTTGATGTAGTCAATGTCATGCTCTGCCAGGATCGCGGACATGCGGTCGTAAAGGAAATCGCGCACCTCCGGCAGGGCCATGTTCAGCGCCTTTTGCTGGCGGCCCAGTGTCTGATCTTCGGACCCCAGCGCCCAATCGGGGTGGGCGCGGTGGATATCACTGTCTTCATTGATCATCTCGGGCTCAAACCAGATGCCAAAGGTCATGCCGCAGTGATGGACGTGGTCAATCAGCGGGCCCAGCCCGTCTGGATATTTACGCGGATCAACGGTCCAGTCTGACAGGGATCGCGTATCGTCGTCGCGGTTGCCGAACCAGCCGTCGTCAAGCACGAACCGTTCGGCACCCAGATTTGCGGCGCGCGTGGCGATGTCCTTGAGCACTGGCAGTTTGTGATCGAAATAGACCGCTTCCCAGCAGTTGTAATGCACCGGTCGCTGCACTGATGGCTTGGGCCATGTGACGATCCTGTCGCGCAGATGCCGCTGAAAGGCGACAGCGCAGCCGTTCAGACCGGTGCTCGAATACGTGATATAAAGCGGCGCGGACTTGAACTGCGTATCAGCTTTGGTCTCCATACGGGCGGCGTGACCCCATTGGATCTGGCGGCGACCATCGGCCATCTCCTCGGCCACCATGCGGTGCCCGCCGGACCAACCATAGTGAAAACCGTAGGCCTCTCCCTTGGTGTTGGTTGCACCAGTGCAGGGCACGATCAGACCCGGGAAATGTTCGTGACCGGTTCGGCCCGTGCGGTTCTCGCGGTATCGGATACCGGCGGACCAGGCGGTGCGATTGGTCTGAAACTCGCCGCACCAGCGCCCGGAAAAGTCGATCATTTCATCGGATTGTTGCGGCCCCGGCAGCACGGGTGCGGCCAGCCAGTGCAAATGCACCGGACGCGTCGCATCCAGCACGGTCTGACATGTGATGATGTGAGTGTCGCGGTCAGGCCGGAACGTGAATGTCAGCGTCAACCCGTTTGCGCTGTCGTCATACGACAGGGATAGCCCGTCGCTGTGATCTTCAGATGCATAGCAAAACTTCGGCAACAGCGGCGTGCCATCGGTATCGCGCAGGATCAGTCCCGGCTGGCCCGGAAAGCTGCGCGTGGCCTCTGGGCACAATGACAGCGGCGGGTTTTCGTCCAGCATCCCTCCGGTGACGTCAATCACATGGGCCGCTTGCAAAATCGCCAGGTCTTCGTCTTCTGGCAGGGTCGGGCCCCAATAGACCACCTCTGGAAGGCGGTCGTTTCGCGCCGCCAGAACAAGCGTCTGGCGGCGATCGTCGAGGCGATACTGTCGTGTCATATGGTCTTACTTTACGGCGCCAAGCGTGAGGCCAGCGATGAAATGTTTTTGCATCAAAAAGAACATCGCAACCGGTGGAAGGGCGGCGACGATCGAACCCGCACTCATCAAATGGTAAGCCGCACGGAACTGGCTGTTGAACTCGGTGATGCCAGCCGTCACAGGCTGCGCGTCCGGGCCCTGGGTCAGCACAACGGCCCAGAAGTAGTCGTTCCAGATGAAGGTAAAGATCAGCACGGCCAAAGCGGCCAGCGCTGGTTTCATCAGCGGCAGGACGACGTACCAGAAGATACGGATTTCGCTGATGCCTTCGACCCGAGCCGCTTCAATCAGTGGGAAGGGCAGGGCCCGGATAAAGTTACGCATGAATAGCGTGCAGAACCCGGTCTGGAACGCGACGTGGAACAGCACAAGGCCGGTGATTGTGTCGTAAAGCCCCAGATCAATCGTCAGATCGCGGACCGGCACCATCAGAATCTGGAACGGCACAAAGTTGCCTGCGATGAACATGAAGAAGATCAGCAGGTTGCCCTTGAAACGGTAGATGCCAAGCGCAAAGCCCGCCATCGCGGACAGAGCGACCGCACCGATGACGGTGGGCACTGTGATCAGAAGCGAATTGAACAGATACCGCGGCATGTTCGATTCAAAGAACACCTTGCCGTAGTTGTTGAACATCTCGAACGACGAGGGCAGGCCCCAGAAGTTGCCGTTCACAAAGTCCGCGTCAGGCTTGATCGAAAAGATGAACACAGCGATCAGCGGCAAGAGCCAGACAATCAGCGCCAGCGGCAGCAGGGTCTGGTAGCCGGCCTGCGCGCCGGCTGACTGTTGTTGGATCGGACGTGGAAACATCTTAACGGCCTCCCTTTTCGTCTTGGTACATCGACCACAGGAAGTAGACGATGAAGAACAGCATGATGAAGAACAGCACCACGGCGATGGCCGCGCCATAACCCATGCGGAAGCCAAATTCTGACAGCGATTCCTCGAACATGTAGAACGACAGCACGCGGGTTGACCCGAAGGGACCACCATTGGTCATGACGCTGATCAGGTCAAAAGACCGCAGCGCGCCAATGATCGTCACCACAAAGGCAATGAAGGTCGCTGGCTTAAGCTGCGGCAGGATCACATACCACAGCATCTTGTGGCCCTTGGCACCGTCAAGGCGCGCGGCCTCGACCTGCTCGGGGTCCACAGCGTTCAGACCGGTAAGGTACAAGATCATGCAATAGGCCGTCTGCGGCCAAAGGCCAGCGGCGATAATGCCGTAGGTGGCGGTGTTGGGATTGCCCAGCATGCCGCCCTTGATGTCGATACCGACAAGGCCGGTGATCTGATCAAACAGACCATCATTGGGCAGGTAGAACCAGCTGAACACCAGACCGACAACGACCTGAGAGATCACGAAGGGGAAGAAGAAAAGCGACTTGTAAAGCCGGATGCCTGTCACCGTCTGGTTCAGGAAAAGCGAAATGAACAGACCCATCGGAATGGCCAAGAGGTAAAGCACCAGCCACTTGAGGTTGTTCCAGAACGAAACCTCGAATTTGCGGTCCATGTTCTGTTCGCCAATGCCCAGCAAACGCTCATAGTTGGCTGTGCCAACCCATGTGGCCTCACCCAGACCATCCCACTGGTGGAATGAAATCCAGAACGACTGGCCAATTGGAATGATGACGTAAATCGCAAAAAAGAACATCGCCGGGGCCAGGAACAGCCACGGTGTGATCGCAATCTCGTTGCGTTTGTACCAACCGCGCTCTGCGCGGGTACCGTTCGTTGTGACGGATGACATGGTTTTCCTCCCTGGCGGTCAACACATGCGAAAACCCCGGTATGGGCTTGCGGATGGGTTGGTGTGGCTGGGATAGGGTGGGCAAAGCTGCCCACCCCGATTGTCGTTTGGCTTACTGGTAGATGCGCTGACGTGCTTCTTCCATGCGGGCCAGGATGTCGTCCAGATTGTCCGGGAACACCATGAACTCCTGCAGGCCTTCCATGCCGACCGACGCCATTTCGGCGGGGAAGTCACGGTCAAAGAACTGCATGATGCCGCCAGATGCATTGTTGGACAGCATCTCAAAGCCTTCCTGAATGAACTTGTCGTCCGACACAGAAGCGTTGGCGTTCACAGGCAACTGACCCAAAGCGTCACCACCATTGATTTCGGACTGAACGTCAGCCGAAGTCACGAACCGCAGGAATTCTTTTGCGGCTTCAACGTTCTGTGCGCCAGAGGCGATGTGGAACGTGTCGGTTGGTGCATCTTCTGCAGGTGCGACGTCAGGGTTGATCGTCGGGAACTGGTAGAAGTCCAGCTGATCGTCTGTCAGGCCACCGTCACGGAATGCCGCGACAGAGAAGTTACCCATCAGATAAGCGGTTGCTTCGCCGTCCACCATGAAGGGCATGGCTTCCTGCCAGCTATAGGACTGGTGATCTTCGATGAAGGCCCCCATGTCGATCAGCTGACGCCAGTTGGCGAAAGTCTGCTTCACACGGTCGTCGGTCCACTCGATCTCGCCGTTGGCCAGCTGGATGTGGAAGTCATAACCGTTGGTGCGGCTGTTGATGTAGTCAAACCAGCCACCCGCAGTCCACAGGAACTTGGAACCGATGGTGTAGCACTTGCGCCCGCTGTCGATGATCGCCTGGCAGTTTGCCAGCTCTTCTTCCCAGGTCGCAGGCTCGGTCAGGCCCAGCTCTTCAAAGATGTCTTTGCGGTAGTAAACACCCCACTGGTAGTAAGTGTAGGGCACGCCCCACTGCTTGCCATCCAGCGTCATCGCACCCTTGGTGGATGACAGCGCCTCGAACTCGGGCTCGGCCCAGAGGTCAGAGATGTCCATGAACAGGCCAGCGTCGACATAGGGTGTCATCCGCGTTGCGGCGTACCAGTTCACAACGTCCGGCGGGTTGGCGCCAAGTGCGTTGCGGATCTGGGTCTTCCAGGCTTCGCGGTCAACGATTGTCAGTTCGACGGTCAGGTCGTCGTGCATGGCGTCAAAGTCTGCCGCCAGCTTTTCCATCACCGCGCGCGGTGCCGGGTTCGACATGTCCGAGATGATACGCAATTCGCCCGACAGCGCGTGGCTGTCAGCGGTTGCGGTTGTTGCTACGCCAGCAGCAACCAACGCCGCAAGCGACGTCTTGAGAATGGAATGCATGGTGTCCTCCCTAGGTGCTTCCATTGAATGTCCAGGTCTCAATATTTGAAACTTGGTTTTGGATATTGATACTAAACTGCGACTCACCTAAGCTTGTCAACAGCCCAGGCCATCAAATCGCAATCGGGAGGAGCGCGAAGTTGGCCCCAGGCGGGAGGAACACCGTGGCACGCGAAGCCGGAGACGGAACAGTAGGCAAAGCGCTGGAAGTGCTGGAACAGGTCGCCGACTTTGGCAGACCCGTCCGGTTCACGGAAGTGCTTGCGAAATCGGACTTTCCCAAGCCGACGCTGTACCGCTTTATGCAGACCCTGACCAACCAGCGCATGCTTGATTATGACGCTGAGCGTCAGACCTATTCGCCGGGCGGACGTCTGGTGCGCCTTGCCCACGCGGCCTGGGCGCAATCGTCATTGGCGCGGGTTGCGCGCCCGCATCTTCTGGCACTTAGCGCGGCGACCGGCGAAACGGTTCATCTCGCCCAGCTTGATTCGGCACAGGTCCTTTACCTCGACAAACTCAACGCCGCTCAGCCGGTTGAAATGTATAGTCAGGCCGGAAAGGTCGGACCGGTCTATTGCACTGGTGTCGGCAAAGTCATGCTGGCGCATTTGCCATCTGAAATGGCTGCCGATGTGATCGACCAGCAATCGTTTCACGCCTTCACCGAACACACGCTGCCGGATGCAAAGGCACTGGTCAAAGAGCTAAGAGAGATCAGAGATCACGGTTACGGCTTTGACCGAGAAGAGCACGAGCCGGGTATTATTTGCATCGCGGCCCCCATTTTGACCGACCAAAATCGCGTCTTGGGCGCGATCTCGGTCACCAGCACGACAAGTCGCACCAACCTCGCAGGGCTGGAAGCACAGCTTCCAATTCTGCAGGACATTGCGGCATCCATTGCGGGAGAGGCCCAGGCCTGGAACTTTCCCGATCACACCAAACAGCCACAATCAGGGATTTGAATTATGTCACGGGTCACACTGAAGAACGCGATCAAGCGCTACGGCGATGTCCAAGTGATCCACGGGATCGACCTTGAAATCAACGACGGTGAATTCTGCGTTTTTGTTGGCCCCTCGGGCTGCGGTAAGTCGACGCTGCTGCGCATGGTCGCCGGTTTGGAAGAGACCAGCGACGGCAACATTCACATCGGTGAGCGGGACGTGACCAAGCTTGACCCGTCAGAGCGCGGCGTGGCGATGGTGTTCCAGACCTACGCGCTTTACCCGCATATGACCGTCAAGGATAACATGGGGTTCGGCCTGAAGATGAATGGCCACCCCAAGTCGGAGATCGAAAGCAAAGTGGCCGAGGCGACGCGCATCCTGAAGCTTGAGCCTTATCTTGACCGCAAACCCGCAGCCCTCTCGGGTGGTCAGCGTCAGCGTGTGTCGATCGGCCGTGCCATTGTGCGCGGGCCAGAGGTGTTCCTGTTTGACGAACCATTGTCCAACCTTGATGCGGAATTGCGGGTTGAGATGCGGGTCGAAATCGCACGTCTGCACAAGGAAATCGGCGCCACGATGATCTATGTGACCCACGATCAGGTCGAGGCGATGACGCTTGCTGACAAGATCGTTGTGTTGCGTCTTGGCGTGATCGAACAGGTCGGCGCACCAATGGATCTTTATCGCGATCCCGACAACAAATTCGTTGCAGGCTTTATCGGATCCCCGGCGATGAACTTCATGAGCGGCAAGGTCGTTGATGGCGGCGTAGAAGTCCCCGCGCTCAAGCAGGTGATACCTGCCGAACTCGCGGCAGCGCACAAGGGCCGCGCGGTCAGCGCTGGTCTGCGGCCCGAGCATCTGTTGATCGACCCCGCCGCTGACACGCTGCGCGTTGATCTGACCGAAAGTCTGGGCGGGGTGTCCTATGCCTATCTGGTGTCCGATGACACCGGTGAGCGGATCGTGGTCGAAGAGCGCGGCGATGTTCGCGTCAGCGAAGGCGACCGTGTTGGTCTGACGTTTGAGGCGTCACGCCTTTATCTCTTTGACGCGGAAACCGAACAGCGCATTCGCAGCTAACCTGCCGCTTTGCGCAGGCGGCTGAGGGTGACGGGGGTCATTCCCAGATAGGCGGCGATGAGGTGATGAGGGAACTGTCCCTCTGCGCCCGGATGGGCCTGCCGAAACCAAATGAGCCGTTCTTTGGCAGGTAAGGCGGCAAGCGCCCATTCACGGGCGCTGCGCGCGACCAGTTCGGCATGCAGAGCGGCATTTCCCCATGCGCGAATATCGGCGTCCGCCACCATCAGATCCTGTAGGCGCGAGGCCGGGAGCCGGGCAACGGCACCGGGGGCAAGCATTTCGATCGTAACATGGCTGATGCCGTCCTGAGTACGGGCGATATGTGGCGTGACGATGCAGGGGGCAGCAAAAAGACCGGTGCAGATCCTGCGGCCATCGGGGTCAGAAATATGTGCGGCGGCAAGCCCTGCCAGCAAGAGTATCTCATCCTCGGAAGGGCCACCTTGTTCAACGATCACAGCAGCTTGCGGCACGTAAGCCGCGCGAAACGCGGCACGCAATTGCGCGGCTGGACCCGCGGGCAGGGATGACAAAAGGCAATTGGCACGGTCCATGGTGCGACCTCAAAAGAATTTGCGCGGTCTTAACGGATGATAATGCGGCGAATGGGGCCGGGTGGCTAGAGTGGCCCACCCAACACAGGAATTTCCCATGCCCGACCCATCAAAGCTTTCCCATCTGATCGTCGTGACTGCCCTGACCGGCGCGCTTTATGTGGCGATGGTTTTGGGCCCTTTGGAGGCGTTGCGCGGGCTGGCAAATGCGCCGCCGATGGATATGCGGCCGCTTGGCTATCAGCCGTCGGAAGTGCGTGCATTTCTGGATGCGATCGGGGTGGCGGGGCGTGATCTATATCTGTGGCGCCAAATACCGATGGACATGATCTATCCGGGGTTTCTGGCACTGACGCTGGGCGGATGGCTGCGGTGGATGGGGCGACGCGGGGCCGGCGTGGCGCTGTGTGTTGCCCTTTGTGACTATGTCGAAAACCTGTTGATCGTTGTGATGATCTGGCAGTTTCCAAATGTTCCCGATGCGGTCGTCTGGGGGGCATCGGGGGCGACGATGATCAAATCCGGATTGAGCACCGTCGCGTTTTGCTGGGTTTTGATAGCCGCAGGGCTTAGCGTTTGCCGTAGTAGAGGCCGACAACATGTTCGGCTTGCGCGAAAAAGAGCCAGCGCAGACACAAAACGCCCGCGATATGGCTGAGCACTGCCAGCACTGCGGTGACGTGATTGACCCCCAACAGCAGGATCGCAATTGGGACAGCGAATGCCAAAAGCATTGTGATCAGACGCAGTTGCGTTGCATGTTTGCGACCGACGACATGCACGAATTCCTTCAGCAGATAGTTCGTGCCGGTATGCGGCGGCTCAAACGCGCGAACGGCGCCGATGTTGCCAAGCCCGGTTGCGGTGGCAAGGCTGGAGCCGCTTTCTTTCAGGCGCGTATCTCCGAAATACCAGGCGGCGATCTGCACCGCAGCGGCCACCAAAAGCAGCAGCAGCGCGATTGCCACACGGCCCGACAAGAGCGCCCCGCCACCCAGCGACAATGTCAGAAACAGCGCAGGTGTGGTCCAATGGTTCCAACGTGGCACAGTCTTGAGCTGGGTGTAGATCATCGACGTAGTGAACACCGTGGCCAAAGCACCGAGCGCCCCAAGCCAGCCCAGAAGTGACCATTGCGCGCCCAAAAACACAAGGCCCGCGCCATATAACGCCATGATAAGTAACGTGAAAACGGCAGCGACCCCTTCACGCGATAGCCAAGACGACCGCCACTGGCTAAACGCCTTGATCGCCCGCTCGGGGTGACCAAGGTGAAAAGTCGAGGCGATCAGACCGCCCACGGCCATGACATAGGCGATGGCAAAAAACACAAATGCGATCCAGCCTGTGGGGGCTGACCCATCGATGCCAAGCCAGAACAACAGACCAAATCCTAACCCAGAGAAGGTTGTGAAAACGATAACTGACGGTGCGGGATGCATTATTTGGCACCTCCTGGAAGGGCGGACAGCGCCTTGTCGAGCCAGCCGACAAAGCCTTTGCCATCGGTTGCGACAGGTTCAAGATAGGGGGCGAGGACATCAAATTCCGGTGCCGCGTCCTTTGGACGCGGCGGCAGGTATTTGTTGACCGGTTTGGTGCCTTGTTCGGGCATCAGATCCATTCCGCCGCGTTCAGCCACAAGCTGGCTGACGGCGCTATCGGGATCGCCCAAATCACCAAAGTGCCGTGCGCCCGCGGGACAGGTCCGAACACAGGCCGGTTGCCGGTCTTCTTCCGGTAAGTTGTTGTTATAAATGCGGTCTACGCAAAGGGTGCATTTCTTCATCACTTTCTCTTCGGCGTCCAACTCACGCGCGCCATAGGGACAGGCCCATGCGCAGAGGCCGCAGCCGATGCAGTCTTTTTCGTTGACCAGCACGATGCCATCTTCGGTCCGCTTGTAGCTGGCCCCGGTGGGGCAGACCGTCACGCAGGGTGCGTCTTCGCAATGCAGGCAGGACTTGGGAAAGTGGATCAATTGTGCTGGTTTATCAGCCGGTTGCACCTCGTACGAATGCACACGGTTGAGGAAGGTGCCAGAGGCCGCACCGGAATAGGCATTCTGATCCGACAGCGGCGCGCCGTAGTTTTCAGTGTTCCAGCCTTTGCAGGACACCACGCAGGCGTGACAGCCGACACAGGTGTCCAGGTCGATCACAAGACCCAGTTTCTTGTCAGTGGAGGTGGGTAGCGTCGTCATGTCATTAACCTCGAATCTCGGCAGGCAGAAACTGTACACAACCCGTACACAAACCATGCATACGAGAATCTGAAGGGTCGTTAACCTTACTTGTGCGCGCGGTGCTGTCCCACGTCGCGATGTACCAGACGAAACTGCCGATGGTCAGCGTCAGGAAGGCGGCGATCAGCAGCAGAACTTGCAGATTTGTCATTTGCCCACCTTCCATGCCTGATTGGTTGGGCCCTTGGGGACCGGCGATTTGATCGCCGGGAAGGCTGGTTGTGACGCGTCGGGCGGGGCCGATTTTTCAATCTTCACGCGCAGGTCGAACCATGCGGCCTGCCCGGTGATCGGGTCAGAGTTCGACCAGCGCAGCCCGTCGCCCTTGGGTGGCAGAAGCTCGTGTATGAGGTGGTTCAGGAGGAACCCCTTGTTCGCCTCTGATGCGTCCTCGGCCAGCGCCCAGGCACCTTTGCGTTTGCCAATGGCGTTCCATGTCCAGACGGTGTTTTCGTTCAAACTCGCCTGATGCGCGACCGGCACCGTGATCGATCCGTGGGTCGAGGTGACCCGCGCCCAGTCGCCATCTTCAAAGCCATTCGCCTCCCACACCTTGGTAGGGACATAAAGCGGGTTGGCACCGTGGATCTGGCGCAGCCATGCGTTCTGGGTGCCCCAGGAATGGTACATTGCCATCGGGCGCTGTGTCAGCGCATGGATCGGGTATTCAACCGGGTCGACGTGGCCGTCCTCAAGTGCGGCGTACCAGATTGGCAGCGGGTCCATGACACGCTTGATCTGCTCGCGCAGATGGTCAGGGGGCTGGCGGGTGCCATGACCCTCTGCCGCCAATTGGAAGCGGCGCATGGGTTCGACGTAAAGCTGGAAGATGTAGGGCTGCGGGCTGTCGTAAAAGCCCATCTTGACCGCCCAAGTCTGATATTCTTCCGAGAAGGGTTTGTAGTAGGCGGCGTTGTCGGGGACGTGTTCCATCCAGAACCCGCCGTTGGCGATATAGCTGTCCAACTGCCCGGCGTTTGCATCGCCGCGTCCGTCCTGCAAGCCGTTCTCGCCCATGCGGAACCCGGCCAGTGGCCCAATACCGGGGCGACGGATGTGGTTGGTGATGTAGTCCGCGTAGTCCGCATATTTCTGGCTGCCGTCTTCATTGACGAAACCGGGCAGGCCCAGACGGCCACCCAACTCGCACAGCACCGACTGGAAGCCGCGCACATCGCGGTCCGGTTCGACAACCGGCCAGCGGATCGCGTCGGCCACAGCGTCCGCCTCGCAAATCGGGCGATCCAGCAGAGAGATACAATCGTGCCGTTCCAGATAGGTCGTGTCGGGGAAGATCAGGTCGGCATAGGCCACCATTTCCGACGAATAGGCGTCGGAATAGATAATATGCGGGATGACATAATCGCCGTTCTCATCGGTGTCGGTCAGCATGTTCATGACGCCCGAGGTATTCATCGAGGAATTCCACGACATATTCGCCATGTACATGAACAGCGTATCAACCTTGTAGGGATCACCGGCATAGGCGTTTGAGATCACCATATGCATCAGCCCATGCGCCGACATCGGGTTGTCCCATGAATAGGCCTTGTCGATGCGGGCGGGGGTGCCGTCGTCGCGCAGGCACAGGTCGTTTGGCCCATGGGGATAACCCAGATGCGGGCCATCAAGCGCCTGACCGGGCTGCACGTTGTAATGCGGCTTGGGGTGGGCCGTGGCGGGCTTGGGGTAGGGCGGTTTGAAGCGCATGCCGCCCGGCACTTCGACCGTGCCGAGGATGATCTGCAGCATATGCAGCGCGCGGCAGGTCTGGAAGCCGTTGGAATGGGCCGAGATGCCGCGCATCGCATGCATCGAGACCGGGCGCCCGACCATTTTGGTATGTTTGACACCGCGGAAATCGGTCCACTCGCGGTCCAGTTCAATCGCCTCGTCAAAGGCGACGCGGGCGAGGTCGGCGGCGATGGCGCGGATGCGTTCAGCAGGGATGCCGCAGCGCTCTGCCACAGCCTCTGGCGCGTATTCATCCGCCAGATAGCGGTCCGCCATGTGGTGGAAGACGGGGCGATGCGTCACGCCCTTATGGCGGTAGGTGCCGGACAGATCGGGCTCCACCCCTTTGCCATTCCATGGGGCCAGCTTACCGGTGCGGCGGTCGATGACCTGCGGGTTGCCGTCCTTGTCATTCAGAAGCAGGCCGAACTGGTCGGACTTTGGGTCTTCGTTCACGAGCACAGAGGCGTTGGTGAAACGCGCAAGGTAATCGAGATCAACCCGGCCCGCCTTCATCAGGCAATGCACAAGGGCAAGGATGAACAGCCCGTCTGTGCCGGGCGTGATGCCGACCCAATCGTCGGCCACAGCGTTGTAGCCGGTGCGGATCGGGTTCACGCCGATCATGCGCGCGCCGCGTTTCTTGATCTTGCCGATGCCGATCTTGATGGGGTTGCTGTCGTGATCCTCGGCCACGCCGAAGAGCATGAAAAGCTTGGTATTGTCCCAATCGGGCTGGCCGAACTCCCAAAACGCGCCGCCCATGGTGTAGATGCCTGCGGCGGCCATGTTCACGGAACAAAACCCGCCGTGAGCGGCATAGTTTGGTGTGCCAAAGCCCTGCGCCCAAAGCGAGGTGAAGGACTGCGACTGGTCACGGCCAGTGAAAAACGCAAGTTTTTCAGGGGCTTCAGCGCGCAATGGGGCGAGCCAGTCCGTCGCGATGGTCAGGGCCTCGTCCCATGAGATCTCTTCAAACTCGCCCGATCCGCGCGGGCCGACGCGTTTGAGCGGGGCACGCAGGCGTGACGGCGCGTTGTGCTGCATGATGCCTGCGCTGCCTTTGGCGCAAAGCACACCCTGATTGACGGGGTGATCCTTGTTGCCCTCAATATAGGCGACCTTGCCGTCCTTCATGTGGACGTTGATGCCGCAGCGGCAGGCGCACATGTAGCAGGTCGTCTTGCGGACCTCGTCACTGACGTGTGGCGAGGTGTCGAGCACAGGTTGTTTGTTCATGAGGTGCCTCCCGGTGGGAACGGTAACAAAGGTGTATCAGTGGGCCAAGGTGTCATGCGAACGCCACCTGTCGGATCAGGCCTGCGCCTGCCAGAAAGATCAGCAAGGACAGGCAGAATGGGCGGTAGTATGGGGTCAACCGTTCGATGAAAAGCTGTTGCCCCAGAAAGACGCCGATCATTGTTGGCACGGCAAATGTCAGGCCACGGGCGACGCCGGATAAATCCATGACCCCGAATGCGAGCTGCGTGATCATCGACGTGAGTGAGCCGAGAAAGAGGAACAGCACCAGCGATCCGCGCATGGATGCGGCGGGCGCATTGCGGGCCAGCACGTAAAGCGCCACGACCATGCCGCCCACATGAGCAAGACCACTGGCGACACCGGCGACAAATCCGCTGCCGTAAAGACCCGGCTTGCTGGCCAGAAAGCCAAGTCTGACCTTGGCCAAAAGCGTCGCCGCCAGTGCGACGATCACACTAAGCGCGATCGCCTTGGAGGTTGCGACCGGCAGGCTTGTCGTCATCCAAAGCCCGAAGGGCCAGCCAACGGTGGATCCGATCACAAGCCCATAGGCCGTTGGACGGTCGGCATCGGCCCAGCCGCCCTTGAGCATCATTAGCGAGGCGGACATCTCGAGCCACCAAAGCATCGGGATCAGTTCCACCGGCGGCAGAAAGATCACCGCGCTGGCCATGATCAGCGCAGAAAGGGCAAAGCCCGAAAAGCCACGCACGACACCGGCAAGGAAAGTGATAAGACACAGCCACCCGATTTCAGAGGGCGTGAGGTTCAGCAGTTCCATCACCGGCCCTCTGCAATCAGGGACAGCGCGTCGCGGGCGATTGCCTTTTCTTCGTCCGCTGCGATCACATGCACAGGCACATCGCCAAAGCAAGCCAGATGGCCCATGATCCGGTCGCGGATGGGGGCCGCGTTTTCGCCGATCCCGCCGGTAAACGCCACCGCATCCAGCCCGCCCATGGCGACGATGGCCGAGCCTGCGTGCCGCGCCGCCCAATAGCAGAAATGTTCAATCGCGAACTCTGCGTCATCATCCTCGCGCGCCAGAAGCGTGCGCATGTCATTGTCGCCCGCCAGCGCCTTGAGGCCTGAAGCGCGGTTGAGCAGGCGGTCGGTTTCTTCTTCCCCAAAGGCCGCCGACATCCGCAGAACGGCAGCCCCGTCGATATCGCCCGAACGGGTGCCCATGGTCAGACCCGAAAGTGGCGAATAGCCCATGGAGGTGGCAACGGATTGACCCTTGAGGATCGCGCAAAGCGACGCGCCATTGCCCAGATGCAGCGCCAGCAGGCGGCGCGGAATGTCGGCACCAAACTCGGCCACCATATTGGCGTAGCTGAGCCCGTGAAAACCATAGCGGCGGATGCCTGCGTCGGTCTGGGTCTTGGGGATCGCATAGCGTGTCGCCACGTCGGGGTTGGTGGCATGAAAGGCGGTCCCAAAACTGGCGTATTGCGGCAGATCGGGTGCCGCCTCTTGCAGGGCCAAGAGGCCCGCAAGGTTATTGGGATTATGCAGGGGGGCGAGCGGGATGACTGCGCGGATCGCTTCGATCACCACAGGTGTGACGCGCGCGGGTGCTGTCAGGATCGTGCCGCCATGCACCACACGGTGGGCGGCGGCGGTAAAGCGGCTGATCGGATAGCCCGCATCCGAAAGCGCCGACAGCATCAGCGACAAAGCCTCGGCATGGTTGCGGGTTTCAACGGGTTCGTCGCGATCGCCGAGGGTCAATGACCCGGCCCCACCGATGGATTGCACCTGTCCGGCAATCACCGACACCAGCGCGCCGTCGAAAACTTCGACCTTCAGCGATGATGAACCGGCATTGAGGACAAGGATCATGAGCGCGGCCTACTTTGGCAACGCGCAGGTGATCGACGCCAGCGCGACAGAGGCAAGACGCGCCGCCGCAGGGTCGGCCCGGCTGGTCAGCAGGATCGGCACCTTCGCGCCAGAGACGATGCCACCGGCGCAGCCGCCTGCCAGATAGACAAAGGATTTGAAAAGCGCATTGCCAGAGACAATATCGGGCACAATGATTGCATCCGCCTGACCCGCCACGGGATCAGACGTCAGGCCTTTGGTTGCCACGGCCTCGGAAGACAGGATCAGATCAAGCGCCAGAGGCCCCGAGAAATCCGCATCCGGGACGTTCTCTTTCGCCCAGTCGGCAAGGGCCTGGCCATCCATGGCCGATGGAACCGAGGGGATCGGACTTTCGGTGGCCGAGAGCATCGCGACCTTGGGGCGCGCATTGCCCAGCTTGTGCAAAAGCTTCACCACCTCCTGAATGGAGGACTGCCGGGTGGCCAGATCGGGGGCCACGTTGACCGCAGCGTCCGAGATCAGGATGGGCTTGCCGCCCGAGGGTGGTGAGATGTGGAAGATATGCACAAAGCGGTTGCCCGTGCGCAGGCCCGCATCACGGCTGACGGCGGATTTCATGAACACATCGGTGTGCAGCTGACCCTTCATCAGCACATCCGCCTCGCCTGCGCCGCAGAGGTTGGCAGCGGTGCGCCCTGCCTCTTCCTCGCCCGTGGTCGGCACGATGGTGTAGCCGGTGATGTCCCAATCGAGCTTGGCGGCTTCGGCACGGATATCGTCGGCCTCGCCCACGAAAACAGGCGTCATCAGCCCCGACTTCGTCGCTTCTTCCGCTGCCGCCATCGGCAAGGGCGCGCCTGCGCGGGCAATGGCCACCCGCGGCGGCGCATATTGCGCGGCCAGTGCCATCAGATCGGCGGGGGCCGCGGGTTCTAACGGGTCGATGAAAGGGCTGGACATATCAGAACCTCAGATCAGGGCGCGGATCAGCCCAAGGGCCGAAAGCGCAAGAAGAAGAAAAACCGCAAAGCGGCGGAATTCGGTGGGTGACGCAGACAGAAACTGACGCCCGCCGAGCCAGATGCCAAGGGCCAGAATGGGAAAGGCCAGTGCCGCCCCTTTGGCAGTATCCCATGTGACCAGCCCGCCGTGCCACATCAGCGGCATGGTGATCAGGTCGAGGCCGGTCAGATAGACGATCATCGTGGCGCGAAAGACCGGGGCTGCAATCGGCTGGGCTGCGAGGAACGCTGCAACCGGCAGACCGCCGATGCCCGCGCCATTGCAGATGCCCGAGATGACGCCGACGCCCGCATAGCCGGGGCGCGGGATCTTGCTGCGGATGGTCCAGCCCGACAAAAGGATCAGCGACATCACAAAGACGATGGCCGAGATCGTCAGGCGTGCCGTCTCTTGCCCGACCGAGATGATGATGCTGACTGAGACCGGCAATGCGATGGCCGCACCCAGCAACAGCCAGCCCACCCGGGGCCAGTCGATATGCCCGCGAATGCCGCGAGCCTGCAGGGCGGTCATGATGATCTCGCACGTGAATACCACCGGGATCAGGGGCAATGGGTTCGTCAGCAGCGCCGCAAAGGCGATGAAGATCGCCGAGAACCCGAAACCCGAATAGCCCCGGACGTAGGCGGCCCCGAGCAGTGCAACTGCAAGGGCCGCCGCCGTACCGGGGCCAAGGTCAAACGGCACCGATTATTCGGCTGCCATGTCAGAGGCTGCAATCCCTGCCACGCGCACTGGCTTTTTCATCGCGTCGCGGCGGAAGGGTTCACCCAACTCCTTGTTCAGAAGCACTTCGATGAAGGTCGTCACGTTGCCTTCCATCTGGCCCTTGATTGCGGTGTTCAGCGCATCCGTCAACTCGTCCATGGAAGAGACCTGCACACCGGTCAGACCACAGGCGTCTGCGATTTTGGCGTAGGACACGTTGGTGTCGAGCTCTGTGCCGACAAAGTTGTCGTCGAACCACAGCGTCGTGTTCCGCTTTTCCGCACCCCACTGGTAGTTGCGGAAGATGATCATGGTCATCGGCGGCCAGTCGCCCCGGCCAACAGAGACCATTTCGTTCATCGAGATACCAAAGGCGCCGTCACCGGCAAAGCCAACCACTGGCACATCCGGGCAGCCGATCTTGGCGCCACAGATTGCGGGGAAGCCATAGCCACAAGGACCAAAGAGGCCGGGGGCCAGATACTTGCGGCTTTCCTCAAACGACGGATAGGCGTTGCCGATGGCGCAGTTGTTGCCGATGTCGGACGAGATGATTGCGTTCTTGGGCAGCGCCGACTGGATCGCGCGCCATGCCATGCGGGGCGACATCTTCTGCGGCTCTGCATTGCGGGCACGTTCGTTCCATGTGGTGCCGGGATCATCCTCTTCGTGATCAAGCGAGGTCAGTTCCTGCGCCCAGGCCGATTTGGTCTGGCTGATCATCGCCTTGCGCTCATCCCGACCAGCGTCGCCCGCGGTGTCGGACAATTGGGCCAGAATACCCTGTGCGACTTTCTTGGCGTCGCCAACGATACCAACGGAAACCTTCTTGGTCAGGCCAATGCGGTCAGGGTTGATGTCGACCTGAATGATCTTGGCGTTGCTGGGCCAGTAATCAATGCCGTAGCCCGGCAGGGTCGAGAACGGGTTCAGGCGTGTACCAAGCGCCAGAACGACGTCGGCTTTCGAAATCAGTTCCATCCCGGCTTTGGAGCCGTTGTAGCCCAACGGGCCAGCAAAAAGCGGGTGGTTGCCGGGGAAGGCGTCGTTGTGCTGGTAACCGACGCAAACCGGTGCATCCAGCGTCTCGGCCAGCTTGGCAGAGGCTTCGATGCCGCCAGCAAGAACAACGCCAGCGCCGTTCAGGATAACCGGGAACTTGGCAGAGGACAGCAGTTCGGCAGCCGTTTTGACGGCTTCTTCACCACCTGACGGACGCTCGAATTCGACCTTCACGGGCAGTTCGATGTCGACGACCTGTGTCCAGA
This sequence comes from uncultured Paracoccaceae bacterium, assembly GCA_947493335.1. Classification (GTDB taxonomy): domain Bacteria; phylum Pseudomonadota; class Alphaproteobacteria; order Rhodobacterales; family Rhodobacteraceae; genus CANMYO01. Next base: position 117,188 of record CANLQO010000006.1, read on the forward strand.
AGTCACGGGGGATGTTGATCTGTGCGGGGGCAGAGGCGCGGTAGGCCTGCATGATGACGCGGTTCAGCGTCTCGGCGATGCGGGACGGGTCACGGACCTCTTCCTGATAAGCCACGCAGTCGGCGAACAGGTTCATCTGTTCCATTTCCTGGAAGCCACCCTGACCGATGGTCTTGTTTGCGGCCTGCGGTGTCACCAGCAAAAGCGGTGTGTGGTTCCAGTATGCGGTTTTCACAGAGGTCACGAAGTTGGTGATGCCGGGGCCGTTCTGGGCGATCATCATCGACATTTCGCCGGTGGCGCGGGTGTAGCCGTCGGCCATCATGCCAGCGGTCATTTCATGGGCGCAGTCCCAGAATTTGATGCCCGCAGCCGGGAAAATATCGGAGATCGGCATCATGGCAGAGCCGATGATTCCAAAAGCGTGCTTGATTCCATGCATCTGAAGCGTTTTGACGAAGGCTTCCTCGGTCGTCATTTTCATCGGTTTTATCCTTGTGTGGCAGAGTTTCGCGGGCCGTAGGCGGCCTGACGCATCAGGCGCTACATTAGAAATGTCGCGGGTCTTTCAGTAGGGCCAGTTATACCCCCGGTTTATCGCCAGTCAATCAATTATTGAGATATTTAGTCTCAATAATCGCCTAATTTGGGTTTGCGGAGGGTGTTTCTGCGATTGCTTTGGCAATTCGCGCGACACCTTCGGCGATCCGGGACGCCGGAAGCGAAGAATAGGCCAGCCGGGCAAAGTGTTTTGGTGGAGATTCGCTGGCAAAGAATGGTGCGCCCGGTTCAATCAATACACCGTTTTCGCGCAATCGGAGTGCCAATTGCGATGTGTCAATGCCTTGCGGCGTGGTAACCCAGACAGAAGAGCCACCATAGGCGCCTTGCCCCGCCACGGTGATGTTATGGGCACTGAGGTTCTGATCCAGAACCTGCCGCCGGGTGTGATAGGTCTGTGACATGCGGCGCACCAGCGCGTCGTAATGCCCCAGCGACAGGAAATAAGCGACAGTGCGCTGCGTCAGTCCCGGCGGATGCCGCAGCACCGAGGCACGTAAGGCCCTGACTTCTTTGATAAAAGGTGCCGGCCCAACAAGGTAGCCCAGCCGCAACCCGGGAAAGAGCGATTTGGAAAAAGAGCCCACGTAGACCACCCGCCCATTGCGGTCCAAAGACTTCAGGGCGGGGGATGGCGGTTTGAGGAACGCCATCTCAAACTCATAGTCATCTTCGACAATCAGAAAGTCATCGCGTTCGGCCTTGTCGAGCAGTTCATGCCGACGCGAAAGCGGCATGGTTGCGGTCGTGGGGCATTGGTGACTGGGGGTGGTAAAGACCACATCGGTGTCATCGGGCAGCGCATCGGGCGGCAGGCCGTCGCGGTCCACGGAGACAGGCGAAAGCTGGCAGCGCGATTGCGTCAATATGGCGCGCAAGGCCGGGTAGCAGGGGTCTTCGACCACGGCGCGTCGGCGCTGGGTCAACAGCACCTGCGCCGTCAGCCACAGCGCATTCTGCGCACCCATGGTGACAAGGATCTCATCAGGGCTGGCGAGGATGCCGCGACGGGGCAGGGTCTGACGGGCGATAAATTCCACCAATTCGGGGTCATCGCCATCGTAGTAGTCATCCGTGAGCGCAGAAAAATCCCTTTTGCCAAGGGCTTGCAGGGCACAAAGCCGCCAGTTGGCGCTGTCGAACAATGTCGGGTCTGCCTGCCCGTAGACAAAGGAATATTTGTAGGCGGCCCAGTCGGCGGGTTTTTCCATGCCCAGTCCGGGGCTGAATTTCTGACCGATCGCGCGAGACCAATCCACAGTTGAGGCGGCGGCGCGTTGCGCCGGAAAGGCAGGCGGTTCAGGGGCGTTGTCCGACACAAAATAGCCCGAGCGGCCCTTGGACATCAGGTAGTCATCGGCCACCAGTTCGGTATAGGCCAGTGTCACGGTAATCCGGCTGACGCCCAGATGTTTCGCCATCCGGCGAGAGGACGGCAAACGCTCGCCCGGGCGGAACCGTCCGGCCAGAATGCCTTGCGCAACCATCTGCTGAATGCGGGCCTGAAGGGTGCCCGGCGCGTTGGGGTCCAGAAAGAAGGTTTCGACTGAGATTGACATGATTGGCCTTATGCTGCGCCCTTTTTGGACTTAAACAGCGGGATGCACAACCCGTACACATTCCGTATGCAATCCGTCTGCGAACCGTGCATACGAGAGTGTAAATGGTCGTTAACGGCCGACCGGTGCATTTGGTATTGATACAGGATTGATACACGTCTAACCTGCTGCTTGCCGCGATGATGCGGCGCGTTCTCAGGGCGGGGCGAAATTCCCCACCGGCGGTATGTCAGCAGTGACGAGCCCGCGAGCGCCCGGCAAACGCCGGGGTCTAGCAGATCTGGTGAGAGGCCAGAGCCGACGGTCATAGTCCGGATGAAAGAGAGCGGGTGCGGGGTGCGATTGCGCGCCTTCGTTCCGCGTTGCCTTGGGTCACGGGACAACGAAAGGATATGACGTGACCTATACAATTTCGATGAAAAGCCCCGCTTGGGCGGGGGCTGGATTTATGGTTCTGGCGGGCGCCTTGTTTGCCGGGGCCAATGTGGCGGTGCAGGCGGCTGGCATGTGGCACGGGGCGTCACCCGGTGCGGTGGCGTTCTGGCAATATGCAGGCGCGCTGGTGTTGGCCGTGCCGTTGTTGCGGGACTGGCGCACCACGCAGCCTTTGCTGCATCTGACCCGCGTGGCGCTGGCCGCCGTGGGGGTGCAATTGTGGGTGGCTGGGCTGGCAGTGGTGCCGATCTGGCAGGCGATTGCGCTGATCCTGACCTCGCCGCTGTTTGTCACGCTGGGTGCCTGGGCGCTGCTGGGCGAGCCGCTGGGCTGGCGGCGCGTGGGCGCAGTGCTGGCGGGGGCGCTGGGCGGGGTCATCATCCTCGCACCCTGGTCTGATGCCTTCCAGTGGGCGGCGTTCCTGCCCATCGGAGCGGCTGCGTTTTGGGCCGCATCCAGCCTTGTGACCAAACTGCTGACGCGGACCGAGAGTGCAGCGACCCTGACGCTGTGGCTGCTGGTGTTACTGGTGCCGGTGAATGCCGCGCTTGCTTTGCCCGGCGGGTTCAGCGTGGGCACGGCGGTCTGGCCGGTGGCTGCGGCGGCGGTTTTCACGGTGATCGCGCAATGGGCGCTGGCGAGCGCCTACAGGCGGGCCGATGCGGCATTCCTGCAGCCATTTGACCATCTCAAACTGCCGCTGAATGTGGGGCTGGGGTTGCTGGTCTTCGGCTTTGCCCCGCCCGGAGCGATGTGGCTGGGCGCTGCCATCATCGTGGCGGCGGCGGCTGTGGCCCTGCGCGAGTAGCGGCGGCCGGTCAGCGCGTCACGTAAAGCGTAAAGGGGCCGTTGCCGATCTGGATTTCCGCGAGGCTTTGACCGGCGGAGGTGTCGTAAGACACCTCCATCGTCGCGTTCTTGATGTAAAGCGGTGAGAGGTGACCGGGGCCAGCGGTCACGCGGTAGGACATATCACACGACAGCATCGCACCCGATTGGGTGGAGCCGGTGGGCGAGAGCGTGATCACCCGGCGGCCATCGTAAAAGCGCATGGTGCCGGGGCAGCCGCGCGCATTGATGATCGCGTTCAGCACGGTCACGGGGGTTGAGACGCCCGCGGGCACGGCAGCGGGATCAGAAAGCGGGGTGCGGTCATCCGACGGGCTGACGGTGGTTTCGATCACCTGACCACCATCACTGAGCACAGAGATCTTGCGCGCCTTGCGGGGCGTGTCGGACAGATATTGCGTCACCACACGGCCATCGGCCATCTGCACCCTTTTGGCGCTGGCAATAAACGCGCCATTGGCCAGCCCCAAAGGCGAATCCGTCACATTCGCGCGGATGCTGTCGCCGGTGACGGACATGGTGCCGATGGAGCCGCCGCCAAGTGAAAGCTGAAAGGTCTGCGCGCTGGCAAGGCCGGCAAAACTCGCAAACAGAACGATCAGAAACAGACGCATCAAAGCCTTCCTTCAATCAATGGCAGCGACATAGCAGATAAACCCCGCATCGCCAGCGTTATCCAATATCAGACCGGCGGATTGTCCCCAAATCATCACCAATCAGCCCCGCAATTGCCCCTTTTGCAGGCGATAAGCAGCGCAGGAAAGTGGGAGTCCGTCATGGATTTTTGGGCAACATCTTGGGCCAACTTACAGCAGACCTTTGGGGTCAAGTTCCTGTTATCGCCGGTTTATCTGGGCGCAACGGTGCTGATTGTCTGGGCCGTCTGGCTTTATCGCGGCAAGCCTGAAGGGTTCTTGCGGTTCATGTTGCCGCGCGAGCTTTATGTGCATCCGTCGACTTTGGTCGACATCAAGGTGGGTCTCTTCAACACGCTTTTCACCGCGACCGGCGCGATCTCTGTCCTGTTGGTGACGCCCTATGTGACCATCGCGGTCCTGCAGCAATTGGGCGGCGAATTGGCGGGCGATGGCGGGGTGTGGCACGGGGTGCTGGCGGCGGCGCTGTTGTTCCTGACACAGGATTTCTGCCGCTATTGGAACCATTACCTGCACCATGAAACCAAAGTGTTGTGGCCGTTTCACGCGGTGCATCACTCGGCTGAGGTGATGACGCCAATTACCTTTTTGCGGGCGCATCCGATGTATTCGGCGCTGCAGGCGCTGATGATCTCGGCGCTGGTGGGGATCGTGCAGGCGCTGATCCTCTGGGCGCTGATCGGGCAAATCCAGCCTTGGGCGATCTATGCTGGCACGATAGCGTTCAATACTTACGTCTTCTTTGGCGCGCATCTGCGCCACAGCCATATCTGGGTCAGCTATGGCCGGGTGATGGAACATATCCTGATCAGCCCTGCGCAGCATCAGATTCATCATTCCAGCAATCCGATCCATCACGACAAAAACTATGGTGAGGTCTTTGCGATCTGGGACTGGATGTTCGGCACGCTTTATGTGCCCGACGGCTATGAGGCGCTGGACTACGGTCTGGCCGATGGTGAGGGCAACAAGATCCCGCAAAAGCACCCGACGTTGAAGGACGCGATGATCGGCCCCTTCATCGAGGTGTGGGAAGAGATCACCAAGGGCACGTCGCTGGCCAAGGTCGAGGAACGGTCATGACTGCGGGCATGTTGACAGGCACCGCCCCCGACCCGGCCGAGGTGCTGGTCTATTACGATGGCGAGTGCCCGTTTTGCGCGGCCTATACATCTATGTTGCGGCTGCGGGAAACCGTGGGCCGCGTGACGCTGGTGGACCTGCGCGAGGACGCGGATGCCCGCGCGGAACTGGCCGCCGAAGGCTTTGATGTGGATCAGGGCATGGTGGTCGAGATGGATGGCCGCCGCCTGGGCGGGGCCGATGCCACCAATGCGCTGGCGCTGATGTCGACCAAGGCAGGCTGGTTCAACACGTTGAACCGCGCGATTTTCGCCATCCCGTTTCTGGCGATGATCTTCTACCCGATCCTGCGGGCCGGGCGCTGGATCACATTGTTCGCCATGGGACGCGAGGGGATCAATGCCCGCGCCGAGTCAGGCACGCGGCAGATGCTGTTCAGCTTCTTCTTTGGCCTCTTTTCGCTGTTTCACGTGTTCAACTACGCCTTTGCCTATGGGCGCTATCCGCCCGCCGCGGACCTGATTGCGGTCTTTGCGGCCGCGCTCTTGCTGCTGTGGCGACCGCATTCGGCCCGCGCGCTGGCGCTGTTGATGCTGGCGAGCCTAATTTCCACAATCGCGCAGGCCCCGGCCCAGTCGAACCACACGATGCTGCGCACGGTGGTGGTGATCGGCTATTGGCTGTCGTTCATCTGGACATTCATCCGCGCGAAAGACCCCGGCGAGATCTTTGACAACTTCATCCTCGCCGGGCGCGGGTCGCTGATCGTGATGTATATCTTTGGCATCTTTCACAAGATCAATGCCGACTTCCTGAACCCCGAAACCAGCTGTGCCGTGCGCCTGTGGCAGGACATGCCGGCACCCTTAAGCATGGTGCAGGGCTACTGGATGGATCAACTCGCGATCTACGGCACTTATGGGGTTGAGGGTGCAATTGCGCTGGCGCTGATCATTCCGCGCACGCGATATCTGGGGCTGGTCTTTGGGATCGGGTTCCACCTGTTGCTGGGGTTGTCGGATTACGCCGCATATATCGCCTTCACCACGCTGTCGATTGCGATGCATGTGCTGTTCCTGAGCCGGACGCAGACCGCGCGTATGGTCGGATCACCCGAGATGGCGTTTATCCGGGCGCGCATTCAGCAGCCCTTGGGTGTGGCCGCGTTTTTGATCTTTCTAACTGGGGGCGCGCTGGCGATGTATCGCCACGACTTCAGCCTGTCGAACCTGTGCCTGCTGCCCTTTGTGCTGCCCTTGTGCTGGCTGATCCTGCGCTATGGGCGCGAAGAGACGGCGCAGACCCACAGCAAAGCGGCCTGGGTCATCGGGTTCATCGCGGCGGGGATTTACTTTGCCAACGGTGCGGCCCCCTATTTCGGCCTGAAGACCGCGCAGTCGATCAACATGTTTGCAAACCTGCGGCTGGAAGAAGGGGTAAGCAACCACGTCGTGTTCCCCAACCCGCCGGGGCCGTTCACCTATCTTGAGGATATCGCGGTCGTGACCGAGGCCTCAGAAAGCGCGTTCCTGCGGGATTACCAACTGCGCGGCTTTGCGATTGTCTATTACGATCTGATTGCGCATCTGGCGGATAATCCAGAGGTGTCCGTGAGTTTTGATATGGGTGGCAATAGCTACACCAATATCAGCGCGGCCGATGTGCAACCCGATATCGACGCGATGTTGCATCACCCATGGGTCCGCAAATGGTTCCATTTCCAACCGGTGCAATTGGAGCGGCCTGAGGGCTGTTCGTTGTAGGGGGGTTCGGTTGAACGGACGTTTGCTGTCTGATCCATCGGCTGTCCGCGGGGAGGCGACAGTCGTCAGTGACTGGCAGTTTATGGCCCAGTTTTGACTCGCCTTCGCGAGCGTTCACCCAGCATCACCAAATCGCCTGCCCGGTGGGGCGGACAGTCGATGGATCGCCGCCGCAAGCGGCTTGTTCCGATCCGGAGGGCGGGTTGGGACGAACGGGTGGTTTGCGGGACTTTGCTTCCGTTATCATATTCAAAATGAACGTCTGCTTCCTCAGTTTGTTGAACTTTTTTACCCACAAC
>CANLQO010000007.1 GCA_947493335.1 uncultured Paracoccaceae bacterium
TGAGAGGAGCGGCCCGGCTGCTTTGGGCTGAGCCCATCGGCAGATCCAATGTCGACTTCTTCAACACTATCTCCGCAGACTGTGAATTCGCTATTAACCAAATTTTGCGCTTGCTGCGAAAGTCCGGGCTGACTGACCGCATCGCAGCACATAGAGTTCGTGTCGAATGGCGGGACCTGCCCTCCGAAACTTCCTTGGTTCTAATGTAGAGTTTGCTCGACCTTTCGAAGGAGCAAACCGCTGCATTGTCGAGGTCTATGGCATGATGCCTTGAGGCAAGGGCAGACGACTTGGGAGCAAATGAAGTCAATAAGTTGAAAAGTACTTCTTCTCGACAGCAATAGAAAGCGCTTCGGCAACAGTAGCAGCATTGAATTTTTTTCGAATTGACCTCAACCGCTTCTTCACAGTGGATACTGAGACCCCGAGCGAACTGGCGATTTCTGTCTGATCCAAGCCGTCGCGGATTGCAGCAAGAGTGCTGAACTCGGCATCAGTCAAGAGTGGTCGTTCGGTAACGACTTTAAGCCACTTATCTAGATAGTCCTTCATTTGTGTAAGTTCAGGCGCAGTGAACTCCCGATCAGGTCTAGATGCGCTAAGGAAGGATTTACCCTGCCCCCCGGAAACACAAGTTGTGGCACCGTAGACTAATCCGTGCTCTGCTGCTTTCTTCATGATTTTATGCGGGTCCGGTAGTCCGACCTCGGACCATCTCGTCTGTCCTGATTTCATGACCGTCCAGTAATATAGCGGATCGAACATGAAGTAGCTATTCTCTTCATACTTTTTGCGCCATTTTTCCGGGAACTCACTGTGAAGGAACTCAGGTCCGGCCCACCGCACGTGGATTGCGAGCACGAACCCCGATGGGGCAATTTGGCGTAAAGCTTCAAGATCTTCCGCGATACCCGGAATTTTGGATACAATCATTGACACACGGTCCTTTTGGACACCCTAGTGAACCAAAGGACATAAAGTCAATGACGAGAAGGGTATCTCATTGGATGCCAGCCGGTCTAGAAGAGTAAAACTAGCTTAATGAATGTGGTGATTTGCAATGCTGACGGTACATTATGACGATTTTGATGTGTCTGTCTTGTCCCTGCCACAGTCAAGCGAGCGCTGGAATCTGGTCTTCGACTTCCTGAAGCTCCGAAGACAGGTGTTCATTGAGAAGATGAAGTGGCAGCTGATGGATTCGAAAGGGATCGAATTCGAGCAATATGACATCGTTGGGGTGTCATCTTATACGATCGCTCACGTCGGCAATGTCGTTCTAGCAGGCGCCAGGCTTGTAAGATGCGACATGCAGATCGGCGCTCCCCCGAACGAGTATTCCTACATGATCCGAGATGCCTATCTCGGCAAGATTTCACTACCTCGGGAGATCTGCGATGAAGAGCCTCCTAATGATCCAAAGAGCTGGGAATTGACTCGTTTGGTGTCAAATTCTGCCGATCCTGCAGTGGCTCGTGCAGTTTTGGACGTTTCAAATGATTACATCCGTGAGCGGGGCGGAGAACAATGTCTGTTCCTCGGACCGCCGGGCTTCTTGAGGATGGCGAAGAGTTATGGGTATAACCCTATCAAATTAGGAAAAATTTGCGGTGACGAAAGCGGACGTTTTTTGGCTTTTGCGTGTGCTACAAGGAACAGATTTTCAGATGCCGAAGGCGGTTAAGAAATTATGAAGAATCCCAAAGTCTTGGCCGTTGCGGAATTTTCGCGGGACATGGCGGAGTCACTTGTTAAATTTTTTGACCAATACGACCGACAAGGCGTGGTTGAGATCGAAGTGACGGACCATGGACTGTGGTGGAAGAATCCCAACGGAACGAAGCAATTTCTTGGGTCAGTTCGTCAGTTCCCAAGTGAGGAAGACTCCAAAATTCACTGAGATGCATCGAATTTGGGGATTGTCCGAGGCGATGAGCTCGTGAACTGATCGCCTCGCTGTATAATGGGGCTGAGCCGATCGACGAATGACTCCGAAGGAATTGATGCCAGAGCGGACAGTGCCTGGCGGTTTTACCATATGTGGTAAATCGTTGTGAAAAAATGAGCTTTTGGCATCAATCCGCGACGTTTTTCTTTATAGGTATTTGCGACTGACAGGAGACGTTATGCCTCATATTTCGGTTAGGTGCGAATACAAAACGGACCAACGAACGCTCTGGGATGCGGCGACAAGCTGGGACATGCTGGTGGCTGTCAGTAAGCCCCTGGTTCATTTTGGCAGACTACCCACAGGCGCGATGTTCGAAGGTCAGAAAGTGGAGACACAAGTCTCATTGTTGGGGCTAACTAAGAGCCAACCGTACCATATCGAGATTGTTCGACTGGATCCCCAGAATAGGATAATCTGCACGAAGGAGACCGGTCATTGGATAAGCTCCTGGGAACACATTGTTACTATAGTGCCAGGAGCTACCGGCAGTCAGATGAGAGATCATGTTGAGATAGAGGCGGGGCTGCTCAACTGGCCAGCAGCACTCTGGGCAAAGTTGACTTATCGATCTCGACATAAGCAGAGGTGTGAGCACCTCCAAACGATGTGCTACCACCTGTAAGGACACCGTTCGCAAGCTCAAAAAATTTTTCCGCGACAGGTAAGATTGCGATTTTGCTTTTCGCCGTAACGTCCGGTCTGCCAGCTCTGACGCCGTTTGAAGGAGAGTGATAATGTCCATTTTCGATAATGGACATCTTGAGGCGGTTTATGGCGGGGAAAAAGGGTCAGAATAAGCGGTTTTGGTCGGACGATGAGAAGCGTTCGATCTGTATACAAACCACAGTGCCAGGCGTATCGGTGGCGCAAGTTGCGCGCCGCTATTCGATGAATGCCAATCTGATCCATAATTGGCTGAAGGATGCACGGTTTGCGCCTGAACCTGAGATGGATGAACCGGACTGCAACGGCGGTTTTCTTCCAGTTGAGATTGAAGGCACAATCTCCGTTCCGATGATTAAAGACGCGCAGGAAGCGGAAGCGGCGGTTTTGGCGCAGCGCGTTGACATTACCTTGTCCGACGGTCGGCGCATTTTGGTCGAAGGCCCCACGGCGCTGTCTGGCGTTTTGGCACTGGTAGAAGGGTTGATGATTTGATCCCGGTTCCGGCGCAGACGAAGATCTGGCTGGCCGCAGGTGTCACGGACATGCGTAAACAGTTCAACGGCCTGTCGGCTTTGGCCGAGAGTGTTCTAAAGCAGGACCCGTACTCTGGGCACCTGTTTGTCTTTCGCGGTCGGCGCGGTGATCTGGTGAAGATCGTGTGGTGGGATGGACAGGGAGCCTGAATGTTCTCGAAGCGTCTCGAGAAGGGCAAATACGTTTGGCCCTCTGCTGCGGATGGTAAGGTGATGGTCAGCCCTGCGCAATTATCGATGCTGCTGGAGGGCATTGACTGGCGCGCGCCGCAGCGGACGTGGCGGCCCTTAACCGTCGGGAGTTTGGAAGCAAATCCAGCCTCATAGGATTCATATTCGTTGGGTGCTCGGCTATAAGCCGGGCCATGTTCGATGCGCCCCAATCCCTGCCAGCCGATCCCGGCGAACTGCGCGTCGCGGCGGAAGGCTTAGTCGAACTAGCCAAGGCCCAGGCGCTGGAGATCCAGAAGCTGAAGCATCAACTGGCGGGTCACAATCGGCACCGCTTTGGGTCAAAATCAGAGTCAGCAGATCAATTGAACTTGCAACTTCGTCTGGAAGAGGAAGAAACAGCAGCGGCCAGCATCTCGGCAGAGGAAGACACAAGCGCCGCACCCGAGCCAAAGCAAAAACCAAAACGCAAGCCGCTGCCGCCGTCTCTGCCACGCACTGAGCAGGTGCTGAGCCCTGGCGAGGCGTGCAAATGCGGTGGCGCGCTGCGTACCATCGGCGAGGATGTGACTGAGGAACTGGAGTACGTGCCGGGCCGCTTCATCGTGAACCGGATCGTACGCCCGCGCATGGCGTGCAAATGTTGCGACAAGATTGTTCAAGCGCCATTACCTTCGCGCCCGATTGAGCGTGGCCGCCCAGGCGCCAGTCTTTTGCGCATGTGTTGGTCTCAAAGTATGCGGATCATTGCCCTTTGTATCGACAGAGCCAAATCATGGAACGCGACGGGATCGATCTCGACCGCTCCACATTGGCCGGTTGGGTCGGGCAGTCCACGAAGCTGTTGGAACCGCTGGCCGAGGCGATTGGTCGATACGTCCGTGCAGGCGCGGCGATCTTCGCGGACGATACACCGATCAAGATGCAGGCCAAAAAGAAGTGCGCCACTGCCCGCATCTGGACCTATGTGCGCGACGAAAGGCCATGGGGCAGTGGCGATCCGCCCGCCGCTTGGTACAGATTTAGCAAGGATCGGGGAGGCAGGCATCCCACCGAACATCTGGCCAGTCACAGGGGTTGGATACACGCGGATGGCTATACCGGGTTCAACGAACTTTTTGCCAAGGAGGCCGTACACGAGATGGCCTGCATGGCGCATGTGCGCCGCAAGTTTGTCGATATCTTCCAGTCGCAGGGATCGCAGATCGTCGAGGAAGCGATCCGACGCATCGCACTGCTCTATGCCGTCGAAAAGGCCGCGCGTGGAAAACCGCCGGAAGAGCGTGTGGCGCTGCGCAAGCGTGACGCCAAGCCGGTCTTTGATGATCTGGAAATTTGGCTGGCCGAGCAACTGAACCGTATCTCGGGCAAGTCTGAACTGGCCAAAGCCATCCGTTATGCCCTCGGGCGGATGAAGAAGATGCGCGGGTATCTGGAAAACGGTTCTCTCGAGCTCGACAACAATTGTGCGGAGCGTTCAATTCGCTGTGTGGCTCTCGGGCGCAAAAATTATCTCTTCGTCGGCTCCGAGGGCGGCGGCAATGCCGCGGCCATAGCCTATACCCTGATCGAAACCGCCAAACTGAACCGCGTCGATCCCCAAGCCTGGCTCACATGGGTCCTCGCCAATATCGCCGACCACAAAATCACTCGGCTGGACGAGCTCATGCCATGGCGTTACGCTGCAACTGCAGCGTAACAGGCAGCCACTCGACCGGGCCAGAGCGGTCAGACCGAACGGCTACCGATCACAGGCGACACGGCCTTGCGTTTCGGTCACTGGTTCGGGACCAATCCGCAGGTCTGGATCAATCTGCAAGCGCAGTTCGATCTCGCTGTCGCAGACAAAGTGACCGGTGAGGCAATCAAAAATCTGCCGACCAAGGCGAACAATCCCTCGCGGGCGTAGGACGACCAGCCGAGTTTGGTTTAGAATTCACCATCACTTATTTGATTAAGGGCATGGAGTCGCTCATTAATTCGCGAACTAGTTCCTCTGGTAGATCAATGGGAAAACGCTCCCTGTCCAACGATCGGTACATTTCGGCCCCTAGTGAATGCTCATTGTCTTCTGGGGCAATATTGTCGTGTTCTTTCAATGTGTGTGTCGGTCCGTCGACTTCGAGATATGGATTTTGCAATTCCAACGACCGTAATAATGATGAACGCACTTCAGTAGATAGAAGCGCCTCATCCAATTTAACGTTGGACCAATCGGGGCCGGATAAATGACGTATGCAAAATTTTATAATACAAACCGCCTGATCCGCCTCCGAAACGCCATGAAATGAAATGACTTCATGGAAGACAGCTACAACCTTCTCCCAAAGAATAATTTCATCGTCAATGACAAGCTCCCGCTTGAATCCATCAACCCAAAACTTAAATGGGAGCGGTGATATTATCAGAAGGCCAGCTCTGATAGCACGGATGCGCTCCTGAACGGAGCTACTCAATTTCTCATGCCTAATAGGAAGGTGAAATACCTCGTCTGAGGGACCAGTTTCCAAGATACGCCAGAGCAAGCGACGGAGGACGCCGCATGTCGTATGAGGAAATGTGCCAATTACGATAGCTTCGGCAAGCTTTTCGTGTTCGAGTTGGGATGTGTCGTAGGCAAGTCTGTCTGCGAGTGCGGGGCTGAACTCTAGTACATCGCTTCGGTTTACCTCGTGCCAAATCGGCAAAATCGAGGTGTTAGCCTCGCCGAACAACTCGAGATTGGTTAAGGCACTTAGGTACTTTCTTGCGATATCACTGGACAGAAGAGATTTTGAAATAACAAATATTGCGACATCATTTGAAGTGTAACCGAAATCAAGACCGATATCTGATGCAGTGGTCGTGTCTATCTTGTCGACGGAGATAGAATACTTACTGAAGTGCTCCTCTAGGTTCACTATGAGTTTGGCAGAATCAGCGGATGAGAATATCGCTGTGCACGCCGTCTTGATTTCACCTTCTGCGGTCAATGGCAGAGTTGGGACTCGCAGCGTACGTGAGTTGCTGTCGCCAGCAGGAAATGCATCGTCGAAATCAATTTGCGGCTCTGCTTCCTCAAGAGAAGACGCAACGTAAAGTAGAATTCTGTCGTCCGGCAGTTTTTTGGCAAATTCCTCAAGGCGATCAATCGGAAAATCTTGGATCGTTCCAATCGCGCCGACTCCAATAATAATCTTGGCCAGGGCGTCAACTTGCTCGGCGTTCAAGTGACCGAGCACGAGATTTGCTTCACGGAGAACTGAGCCGTTTCGGAGCCACTCAAGAATGTTTTGGGACGGGTTCGAGTCCCTGCGGAAGCCATCGAGCCAAAATTCCATAGTTTGGGTATCTGCACCTAAGTACAAGGCGCGAATCAATCGCACTTGAGAGTGGAGAGATGCTGGCAATGTGCCGTGGCGAATCGGCGAGCTGTGTAATTTATCGGAGGAATGCGTTTGAACTTCGCCTTTCCCTTCGTGAGAAATCCGGCTCATGCGCACCAGAATATTGTCCGCCGTTTCCGGGCGAGCAAGTTGTATGATCAGTGAGGCTAGTTGGACGGATGTGTACTGGTCTACTTGGAAATTGGGAAGGGATAGCAGTGAAGGGCAAAAATCAAGTATGGCCTTGTTGTCAAGGTCATGGATTACAGAAACTATGACATCACCATCGTTTATATGTCGCGCTGCAAGGCCACGAAGTTCATAGTCGGTCCATTTTTTGGCTATGAAGTTAGGGGTGAGAACAACGATGCCTATCGATGATCGTGCCAATCCACGGTCGATAGATCGGGAGAGACTGTCCCCAAATGAGAGCGAGAACTCGTCGTACCATACCCGGAGGCCAAATGCGTCAAGGGCGGAGGCAAGGGGCCGAACATGGGATTCCTTGTCCTCAGAAGCGTGGGAAATGAAAACGTCCCAATCTTGAGCTCGATTAGCATAAGAATGGTGAGGTTTCTTGTTGGAGAGCCCAAGGGCGCTTAGAATCGCTTTAACAACCATGGCAATGGTCCTTTGTGGAAATGCCGTTAGTCTAGACCAAAATCAGATGATTTTCGAACGTTTAGGCGCACCTCACCGTTCGCCTGCTCACCTTGAACAGCCGTGCGATCTCGGAGACGTGGCGTTGCTCACTATCGCGCATTAGGTCGGGCTCAACGGACGCTTACTTTTCGCCCAAGTGTCTGCCGAACGGACCATGGCGGATGCGAGGTGCAATGATTCCATAAGACAGTGGCCCTCGAGAGCCGTCACTCGCAACAAGGGCTCTCGAGTATTCGTAACGCTCAAACTATCGAATCGCGGGACGCATCCAAAAGTCAAACGAGGAATTGCGCGTCGAATGGCGGCTGACAATCGAAGGTTGCGCGTGCCAAGCCGGCTTCCACATTCGCCGTACCGATCCGAAACTTCTGAGAAGATATCGCACCCGTCACTATAGCATAGATTGGGCGCTTTTCTGGCGGTGCGCTAGCATTGCTGGGATAATGAAACTCGATATCACATGATCCTGTCGGAAGAAGCGCGAGGCTAAGTTCCAATGTTCCGTCAGCATGTTGGAAAACTTCACCCACATCAATTTTTTCATTGATTGACAGGGCGTTAAGTCTGATGGGCCCCAGAGGACGGATGATCTTTTGTGAAACGTCGTCTAACATTTGAATTCTCCCGCAGTTTCTCCAACCCGACCAAATTTATTCTCATCCATCAAGGTTCGCGACAACGAATTACCAGATTTGGGCATGAACAGGGTTTACGAGTTTTAGAGTGGTCGCGATAGCAACAGCTTCTGTCGCGTTTTTTGCCCCCAAGACCCTTCGAACAAGCTCAATTTCGCGCTTGATTGTGTCTGGAGAAACGTGAAGTTCTTTTGAACAGGTCGCGTGGGTATGGCCTTCAGATAGGAGTTGCAGAACCTTAATCTGGCGTTCTGTGGGTCGTTGATGTTCTTCGAGTTTGGTTAGAAGAGCGTCAAATGAATGTGCAAGGTCAATCAACTCGGAGTCGGTAAGTTCCCGGTCTGGTCTAGCGACGGAGACAAGGGATTTAAGATGGGGCGCTCCTTTGTGGCGCCTTACGACTGCGGCGCCATATGAGAGCCCTTCGCTTCTGGCCACCGATAGAAACTCGGCTGTCTTTGTTGGTCCGCGGCTGTGCTGAATTTCTGACCATCTTGTCACTCCAGAACCACGATACATGTAATCGACGACTGGATCAGCCATCATGAACGAGTTGTTTGTGTATCTCACTATCCAGGACTGAGGGAGGGAGCTGTAATAGAGCTCGGGCGAGACATTTCGGACTTTGAGGGCAACCGTGTAGCCTGATGTTCCCAACTCGTCGAAAAGACTGGCGTGGCGCTTATAGTCGGAAATTAACCTAGCGATCATCTCGATCATCAGCATCCTCGTTCTTTCTAAGCACTAGAACAATCAGTGCGGCCTTTTGAGCGGTTTCGTTCATGTGACGAGCGCCATTCGTGTGTTAAGTAATGTGTTATATATGTGTTAAGCGATCCAAATCTGCGCTACTCCTTTGGTAATCCACAATTAATTCGCGAGGTGGGTGTGTGAAACCCCGAAGCAACGTGTGTGAAACCCCGAACATAGGTGTGTGTAACCCCGCAGCTCCTTTATGCCGGATTTGGGCAGGGATCGCAAAGTAGAGGAGTAACAAATTACCATATCTGGTAAAGATTGGGTAAGCGATATTCTGGTGAGGTGTGTGAAACCCCGAAGGGAGTTAATCCAGAGGCATCTAGGCACTGCGTGACCCGAGGTTTCGGGTCGTATGATCGAAACTGTTCGTTTTGTTGCTCAATTCGCTCCATATTCCGTTGAAAGTCTCGCGAAAATTGGCTGAATTCTAGTGAGGTGTCCCCGTGCCTATGAATGTGCGCGGTCGTTTTGGGTGATGGTGTGTCATCGGGCGCGATGAAGTAGGTGGGTTCAAATGGAGAGTTCCATCCCGGTGTGTAAAACCCCGAAGGACTTCGATGCCTAGACCACGGTTCTGAGGAGAAAAAGAAGTAAGAAAAACAAGACGTTGTATGCCCGAAATATTGCAATAGCTATTCAGGGTGTGTGAAACCCCGAAGAAATTACCATTATTGGTGGTTAAAACCCCGAATCCCTTGACAGGGTGTGTGAAACCCCGAATAACAAGCCTATGGTGTCTAAAACCCCGAACTACACTGAGCAATTGCTTCCAGATAGGCATCCCGAAGAAGGGTTGTTTATCTGCGACGTGGCTGGAGCCATCCTGAAGGACGTGATGCCACAGATGGAGCATCCGTTTTATTCTCTTTCGAAGAAACCAGAAACGACAGTCCGGAGGTACGAACATAACGGAAACTGGTTGGAGATCACACCCAGTGTGAAGGGTTTGGCAACGATCTATGACAAGGATATTTTGATCTACTGTATTTCCCAAATTATGCATAAACTGAGTGCGGGGGAACAAGTTGCACGTAACGTGCGGCTCAACACCCGTGATCTTTTGGTTTTTACGAACCGTGGTACAGCAGGAAAGGACTATCAATCCATCCTTGAAGCGCTGGATCGCCTCGCCGGGACACGTATCAGCACCAACATTCGGACTGGTGACGAAGAACAGTATGATACGTTCGGACTTATCGATGCCGCCTCGCTTCGGCGCAAACACGGATCCGATGGGAGACTTTTGTGGTGCGAAGTTAAGTTGTCTGATTGGGTCTTCAATGCGATCAGAGCGCAGGAAGTGCTCACGCTGCACAAAGACTATTTCCGGCTACGGAAGCCAATCGAACGTCGTGTATATGAGATTGCTAGAAAGCACTGTAGCCATCAGCCCAGTTGGTCTGTTGCTCTTTCGATCCTGCACAAAAAATCCGGTTCAAAGTCCAGCTTGAAAGAATTTCGGCGTTCGATAAGACATCTCGTAGAACACGATCATTTGCCTGATTACGCTGTTAGTTTTCAGCCGGATAAGGATAAAGTTCTCTTCGAAAACAGAGGAACTATGCATGCGAAGCCTCCAGTGTCGGCAGTTGAAAGGTCCATTGCACTGAAGCCGGAAACGCTTGATCGCGCTCGATCTGCAGCTCCTGGATGGGATGTTTATTATCTTGAGCAAGAATGGCGTTCGTGGATGGAGGAAGGAGGACTAGACAGCCCTCGCGACCCGGACCGTGCTTTTGTCGGGTTTGCTGGAAAATGGTTCGAGAAGCGTGGAGCTCCTGTCTAGAGGTAAATTGCGGCTTTCTGAATTTTTGCAAGACGCTTCAAACTTGCCATTTTCAAATTCTTGATTAGGTTCAAAGGCATTGCTCATAAAAGGACCGAAGGCTTGGCGTACCTGCAATTCTATACAAAAAATGGAATCCGTTGGGATGATGCCCTTGAGGCCGTGAGACAGGGCGAGGGCGAGATTTTTGTGTGTGTGGTCGAGGTCCCAAAGAAGGGGACGTCGATACCGGAACTTGCTTACGCTATGTTCTTTCGGGATCCAGATGGGGTGATGTGCGATTGCTTGCAACCGACTAGAACTCAAGTAAAATTTTGCAGAACCGCTGACTTGGCCTTTCAATTTTTGAGAGAAGCTTATCCAGACTGTTGGGATTTCAGCCTGCCTGTCTTGGACAAACATAACCTGGTTACGGCAGGCGAGATTGGCGATCGCACTGTGCTGAAGCACAAGGCCCAAGCCAGGCTTTCAGACTGAGATAGATGATGTGAAAAGAGGCAAGCACCGGAAGGAAAAGCTCCTTTTGTTTACTGGTGTTTTCCTCGTGGGGGCCTTGCTAGGAGTCCCGAGTACAGCATTACTTTGTCTCGGGATATGGATCCAGCTGCGCCTCATCAGAGGGCCCTCGACCTAGTGTCCACCTTTCTGAGAGCGTAAATTGTAGATCCCGGAATCCTCAGCTTCGAGTCCTAGTCATCCTGACCGATCTAGTGATTGCGGCATGAATTTGGATCATGCGGGACTCTTCAGTTGAGAAGCCGATCCGATACGTAGTGGCTCAACCAATCCCGTAGTTAAAGATTTTTACGTCTCCGCGCATTGTCGGAAGGCGTCTTCGGTTTTGCGGGTTTTGAGGCTCTCGCCACCAAAAGACTTAAGAATGCAAAACATCGCTAAATTGCGAAACTAGACAAAGTTGCAAAACAGTATAAAGATTGGTTCTGCGAACGAACGCGCAAAACCAATCGAGGGATTTCCTATGTTCAAACTTCTCAAACTCAACGCAACCACGGCGGGTATGCTGTTGCTCTCTGCTGGCGCGGCTATGGCTGCCGGTTCTGGTACCGGTATTGAATCCGGCTTCACTGATGTCGGCACCGACCTGAACACGCTTCTGAACGGCGCCGGTGGTTTCATCATCATTGTGCTGTCGATCATGTTGGCCGCGCTGATGCTGGCTTTGGGCCGCGGCTGGGTCTATGCAGCGACGGCCTTTGGTTGTGCCATGTTCCTTGGTTACGGCGTCACGGCCTTCCAGGGGATTGCCGGTGTAACGGCGACCACGGACGTCTTGCTGCAGGCTGAAGCGCCCGCCCAAAACGTCATCTTCATCGAAGACACAATCTGATTGGGGAAGGGCAGGTCCTGATGGACCTGCCCATTTCTCATTGCAAAAAGGGCTCGCGGATATGCTCGTACAAATAGAACAACGTCTTCAGGATCCACCCCGTTTCCTCATGGTTCCGGCGGATGAAGCCTTCATCTTTGGCCTCCCGTTCTTGTTGGGAATGGTGGGAAAGGTTCTTATCTCTGGTTTCATCGTAGGGCTGGTGCTCTGGATGATCTGGCGTCGCCTTAAGGGCGACGGTGGTCTCGTGATGATGATCGGGGCGTTCTACTGGTATATTCCCTCGACCGTGAACATGTTCGCGGGCCTTCCTGACAGCTCTGTTTCTGTTTGGGAGGGTTGAGATGGATTTTGACCAACTCAAAACTGCACTGAGCCGGACACGGATGCAGCGGAACATACTTGGTGGGGCAGGGGTCATCCTGCTCGCAGCTAATGTTTTGTTGGCTCTGGATATCAATGCGCGATCAAATCAGGTGATCCTCGTTCCGACCAACGTCTCAGACGGAATGGTTGCCCGGGGCGCATTTGACAAGCGATACGTGGAAAGCCTGGCTCTTGATGCGATCTACGGGCTTTACAATGCGACGCCGGCAAACACCTCTTACGGCCGGGACGTGATCTCACGTCTGGCGTCAGTCAGAGATCGCAACACGCTTTTGTCGATGTACGATGATGTGTCTGAGGACATGAAAGAGCGTGAGATCTCGACCGTCTTCTACCCGCGTCAGATTGAACACAATCTCGACAAGTTGGAAGTGGTGGTCGTCGGCGATCTGCAGACCTTCGTCAATACGGTGCCGATCACATCTGAACCGCGCCGTATCTTGCTCGGTTTCGTCCCGGAAGCCGGGTCGATCCGGCTTTCCTTCATCAACAATCTGGAGGTGGAATCGTGAGCCATCCACTTCGATCATTTGTCCTCGGACTGTCGCTTTTGGTCACATCAGCAATGCCTGCATTTGCTGCGCAAAATGTCCGCGCAGCCCCCGATGGGTCTATCGGCTTCAATGTTTCAACATCAGCCGTCACGCGCTTGAGTGTGCGCGGCGATCGGATCCGCCGGATTGTCCTAGATGATAGCGCGTTCGAAATGAGCAATGATGCGGAAACGGGCGACGTCTTCTTTCGCGTCACGCGCCAGACAAGCACCAGTGAGAATGGCTACATCATCACCGAAGCCGGGCACACTATTGGTTTCACGCTTGCACCGACCAGTTCTGTTGTTGAACCCGTGATCATCACGATGGCGGGCGTTTCAAACCAGAACGCCGCAGCTGCAGCCGCAGCTTCGCCATTGGCCTCCGAGGGCGATCTTGGCGCGGTCGGGGGCGGGTATGTCGATGATGTGGCGTCTTCGATGACGGCGATCATGCGGCAGGTCGCTGCTGCGCATATCGTTGGCCGCACACCACCATCGGGCCGTGATGGAAAGGTTATTCGCACTGTGAACGGATCTGGTTGGCGGGCCGAGGTGCGATTGGCTGTCGCGGGTTCGCAGGGCCGATTGGTGCGCGAGCAGGATTTCTACGGACGCGGTGTCAAAGCCATCTGGGTGCTTCAAAACAGCCTGCCCGCCAATGGCCGGACCTTCGTTGTTGTCGTGAAGGAGCGCTGAGATGCAGTTGGCGCCGAATAAGAAGTACGCGGCTGTTCTTTTGCCTGTGATCTTCTTCGCATTTTTGTGGGTCTATCTGTCGGAAGTCATGTTTTATGTTGCCGCTTCCGAGGGACAGAAGCCGATCTCCAACATCGATGAAGGGACATTCTGAAATGGACCGTAAATCCCAACAAAATCTGTTTCTTGTCGTTGGTGGCTTGGGAGTGATCGCGCTCTTTTTCGTCGTCTTTGTCGTGTTGGCACCAAAGCAGGTTGCGACAGCCTCCCCCGGAGGCGATGCGCCTCGCTCCATCGAGACGTCGATTATTGCGGATCGAACATCAGCGGCAGCGCCAGAGATGTCCTGGATCACGCGTAGCCGTGCCGAGATCGAAGATCTTCGCTCCCTGACAGAAGATCTCAAGGAAGAGATCGCTGCGGAACGGCAGGGTAGGGCGCAAGCGATTAACGAGGTGCATGAAGAATATGCATCGGTCATCGAGCAACAAATCCTCAAGATCGAAGCGTTGGAAGTCGCTGTTGCTGAACGGCCAGCGCTGGCTGCTCCGCTGCCCGGGCAAGATCCGGCAGGTGGTCCTGACTTCTCGGAAACGGGCAGCGAGTTCATTCGCACGCGGACAGCGGCTCCCCAAAACGCAACGCCGTTTGCGCCGCGTGCTGCGAACGGCACTCCCGATCTCACCGGCCAGAGCGCAAGGCCGGGTGCGCCTATTGACCCAGGCCCGCGCTCATTTGGGAGTGATTTTCAGCTGTCGGAGCGCGAAACTGAGCCGGAACCGGCCAGTGTGAACACGCTCCACAACTATATCCCTGCGGGATCGTATGCCCCTGCCGTCGTGTTGTCGGGTGCCGATGCTGCGACCAACGTGATCAACCGCGAGAACCCGATCCCGGTTTTGTTTCGGATCTCAGGACCGGCTGTGACGGCGGGTGTCGGTCGCGGCCAAGGTGCACGGATCAATATCACGGGGTGCACCGTCCAAGGCTCGGCCATTGGTGATTTGAGTTCTGAACGGGTCCTCGTCCGTCTGCTGACGCTAACCTGCATCCGCCGCAATGGCACGATTATGGAGACTGAGATTTCGGGCTACATGACCGGATCCGGAAAAGCCGGTGTTCGGGGCCGTGTCGTGAGCCGCGAGGGAAATCTCGTGACCAATGCCGGGATCGCGGGTGCACTGCAGGGGCTGGCGGGTGCTGTAGCCGGGACGGGCGGTGGCGAGGATGGCATCGACGATGTGGCGAGCATTGCGCAAGCAGCGGGTGCAGCGGCGGCGGCTGGTGGTGTCCAGCAGGCCGCGACCACTTTGTCCGAGTATTACATCAATCGCGCGGAGCAGTATCAGCCGGTGATTTCGCTCAACGGCGGAACGCGCGTGGAAATCGTTTTTCTTGAGGGGGTATCGCTGCAATGATCAGGTCTATCTCAATTTGTCTCGTTGCCGGTGTCTTGACCGGGTGTGCCGCAAACACAGAGGGCGACTTCCTCTCTGAAGCGCAGTTGGGAAGCCCATGTTCGACGATCGCCCAAGCTGATGGTGGCGGCGGCATGGGCGCCCATACAGTGACCGAGCGGGAAGAGGACCGGCTTTCTGACACCATCAGTCAGGAGCCGCTTGGTATTGGCAAAGGGGGTGGGGCGGCGTTTGCGGGAATGCCCGATGGCGGCTTTCCCTATCAGACCAGCCGATATCGGGTCCCGGAAATCGTGGGCCGTATCTGGATTGCACCGTATTATGACGACAACCAGATCCTGCATGAAAGCTCCTATATTCATGCGGTGGTTGTCGATGCGCACTGGGCGCAACGCTGATGGGTATCCAGGACTTCTTCGCAAAACTCTTTGGAGACGCGGGTTTCAACGAACCTGCGGAGCGCGACATCACCTGCGAAGCGCTCTCTGACATCCTGCCCTACGAGGTCTTCGATCCGGAGAAGCGGCTTTACTTCAATGATCACACAGTTGGCTTCATCTTTGAGGTCTTCGGCGAGGTCACACAGGACGTGCTTCAGAACATTCTGGGCACGATCCAGCAAGCGATGCCGAACAATGGTGGCTTGCAATTTCTGAACTGGACCTCGCCAGACATCGGTAACCGTTTGCATGAATGGGCGTGGGCTCGTCGTGAAGGCGGTGAGATCGGTGAGGCGATGGCGTCAGCTCGCATGGCCCATTTTGAAAGCCTGCGTTACGGGACAGACACTGCTGTGAAGTCTCTTCCGCTCAATCGTCGCCGGTTCGTTGCAGGTTGGCTTCCGGTTGATGCGAGCAAATCCGCACTGATGGGTCTGGAGGACTTTCGGCGTGCGCTCTTGGGCGCGCTTGGCAAGGATGTTCATGCCACGATGCACCCTCAAGAACTGATCGCACTCCTGAAGGAGTTACTTCATGCGGAATACTGGGGCGCACCAACGGCGTCGGATTATTCCGAAAGTCTGCCGATTGCAGGTCAGATCTATGGGTCGCAGCTGAAGGTCAGTCCGGACGCGCTGGATTTCAGTGGTGAGCCCCATATGTCGGCTCGGATCATGACGGCTGCGAAGTATCCGAGCGAATGGGAATCCGGACTTTCAGTCGTGTTGGCAGGTGAGCCTGATCGGATCATGGATCGCCCGCATGGTCCTGTGTTGATCTCGCTCAACGCGCAGATGATGCCGGTGCAGAAGGCGGTGGCGGGCGTGATCGCCCAGCGGGCCAAGATGGAGCATTCCAAGAAAACGGGTTTTGCCAAATTTGCCACGGATTTCAGCGGGAAAGAGGCCGAACTTCATCGCCTGACCGACCAGCTGGAAAGCGGTGAAAAGATGCTTTCGGTGGTCAACACTGTGGTCTGCTACGCCAAGGGCGAAGCAGACCACAGTCGTGCGGCAGCTGCTGAGATGATGAAGATCTGGCGGAGGGCTGGGATTGTCCTGCGCCACGAGCGCTTTCTCCAACTTCCCCTCTTTATGAATGCTCTGCCGTTGGGCGCTGCGCCGAAACAAATGGCGACTCTCTCAAAGATGATGCGGACGCGGTTGATGAAGGGAGCTTCAGTTGCGGCCCTATCGCCCATGTATTCCGAATGGGGCGGCAACTCGAATGGTGAAGGTGTGCTGCTTGTGGGGCGGCAGGGCCAGATCTTCACCTGGTCGAACTTCGTGAGCGAAGGCAACTATAATGCGGCTGTTGTTGGCAAGTCCGGTGCCGGCAAGTCTGTCTTCATGCAGGAAGTCGTTGCCTCCCTTGTCTGCAATGGCGGCCGCTGTCTCGTGATCGATGACGGGTATTCTTTCCAGACGATCGCGGATTTGATGGACGGACGGCATGTGGCCATGGATGGTGCCAAGCCGATCCGGCTCAATCCCTTCTCGATGCTCGATCCAGAGCGGATGGCGAAAGAAGAATATGCGGCAGAAGCCGTCGAACTTCTGTCCCGCGTGATCTCGACCATGGGTGCCCTTGGTGAACAGCGCGAAGGCCGCGTCACCAACATGGAAGAGGGTTTCATTGCTGATGCTGTGCGCGATGTCTGGTCGAAGAAGGGAGCGACCGGTGAGGTTGGAGATGTCCTCGCTATCCTCGAAGCACAGGTCGGTGAAGAACCGCGGTTGAAGGACGTTTGTCAGAAGCTGGCGAACTTCTGTCCCGGCGGCCCATACGGGTCGTACTTTGAAGGCCCGGCGAACATCACGCTCGATACACCACTGACCGTTGTAGAACTCTCCGACATCAAGACCCAGCCTGAATTGGAACAGGTTGTGCTTCAGATCGTGATGTTTCTCGGGACCGAGTTAATGTACAAGACTGAACGGTCTGTGCCGGTGGCCATCGTCATCGATGAAGCCTGGAGCCTGTTGCGTGGGGCTGGCACGGCTCACTTCATTGAAGGTGTTGTCCGTCGGGCTCGGAAATACACCGGGGCCTTGATCACGGGTACCCAAAGTGTCGACGATTACTACGACAATCCGGCAGCTTTGGTGTGTCTGCAAAACTCCGACTGGCAAATCTTTCTGGCACAAAAGCCAGAGACAATTGATCGCCTGGAACGCGAGGGTAGGCTGTCCTCGTCACCCGGTGTTCTACCGAGCCTGAAATCGCTCGCTTCCGTTCCCGGACAGTTTTCTGAGTTAGCGATTAAGGGTGCCGGTGGCTGGGCCTTTGGGCGGCTGATGCTGGATCCGTTCTCCCTGACAGCAGTGTCGTCCAAAGGCTCCACAGTTTCCGAGATCAAACGCTTGAAGGACGGCGGCATGACCACCGTCGAAGCCGTGCGCGAGATTGCGAAGATGGGAGGGGCGAAATGACCCTGACGATTTCTCCGCGCAAGGTTTTGATGACATTGATTGGGGCCGCGTTGCTTGGGCTGTGTGTATTGGGTGCAATGCGCCTGATGGATCAACGGGCGCTTGCAGCAAGTGCAGCTTCGCCGGTCTTTCTTGCTGTCGATCCGGATGCGCTTCTGCGGCTGTTCATTGAAGAACGGGCCATGGATTTGGAAGGCGAAGATCTCGCCCGTGCCGTGCGGAAACTGGACCTGGTTGTTGCCGATGAAGCGGCCAGGGTTCATGCGGAGATTGGTGTGCCCATCGTAAAGGCTGATCTGCTGTTTGCCGGTGGGACCGACTATACCGATCAGTTCGCAGCACGAGTCCTTCAGCAGTGGGACCTTTTGCCATGAACTTGGATTTCACCAAAGGGCGCAAGAAACCTGCGCGTCCACCACTTAGTAAATGGCAAAAGCGCATCCTCATCTGTGGGCTGACCCTTGCCGCTCTGACGTTCTATGCACTGTCGGCTGTGACCGTCGTGATCAACGGGACAACATCCTTGCCGCACACCGGATATGTCATGGTCACATGGCCCCAGATCATGCGCGAAGGGGTCTTTGTGGCATTTGAAGCCCCAGAGGATTTCGCTGGGGCCTTTGAGAACCTGGTCTTCGTTAAGCGTGTTGTGGGATTGCCCGGTGATGCGGTGGAGGGGACCTCAACCCAAGTCTGTGTCAAAGACGAGTGTCGTGATTTGCAGCCAGAAATGATCGCGGCGGGCTATTTGGCTTTGCAGCCCCATGTGATCCCGGATGGCAAGATCGTGGCTTTTGGTGAAGCCGCAGACAGTCTGGATAGCCGCTATGCCGCCATCGGTGACGTTGATGCCCGCAATATCGTGGCGGTCGGCTATCCGATCAATCTCCCGCATTGGAAGGATCTTGGATCATGGCTTGGAACGCTTTGATGGTGGCGGTCTGCGCCTCACTTGCAGTTGCCGGGTCAGCCGATGCCCGCGATCTCGGGACACATGGTCCAGTCTTTCCCGTGGAAGAACCATCCATCCTTGATGCGATCCATGAGCGGCTGTCGGCGATGGAAGCATCCGGTGAGCTGGAACAGATGAGGCAGGGGATGGAAGACACAACGCGGTCTTACGTCAATCGGCCACGGCCTGTTTTGGGCCTACGGAAAGCAACTGAAGATCGGTATTATAGTGTGGATCTTTCGATTACTGTGGAACGGGACATTGCCGATCATCGCGGGGTGGTGTTCGCCAAGGCCGGCGATGTCATCAATCCGCTGCACTACAGCCATTTCACCAAGCGGATCGTGCTGCTCGACGGCGATGATCCGAAACAGGTGGACTGGGCGCTCAGCCACGGGACCGAGATCGACACGTTGCTGGTTTTGACCAGCGGCACCCCCCTCGATCTGACGAAAGAGCATGGGCGGCGGTTCTACTTCGACCAGGATGGCGTGATCACCAATCGCTTCGAGGTGCGTGCGCTCCCCGCTGAAATCATCCGTGGCGATGACGTTATGCACGTGCACGAAGTGCCGGTGGGAGAATGATGATGGTGAAACGTCTCTTACTTGCCTTTCTCCTGATCGTCTCGGCATCGCAGGCAACCGCAAAATGCAACGCGAAGTTCCTCAACCCGATTACGGAGGTCTGCTGGGACTGCATTTTCCCGATCTCCATCGGCGGGCTGAGTTTGTTCAACTCGCGCCCAGATACGCCAAACCAGACGCTGCCTCTGTGTCTCTGTTGGGCGGGAGCTATTCCGCGTGTTGGACTGTCGATTGGGCTTTGGGAGCCTGCGCGGCTGGTTGATGTCGCCAATGAGCCCGGGTGCTTTGTGAACATCGGCTTTGACATGGACTTTGGACTGTTTGCGGCCGGGACTTCGACGGCAACCGCCGCGAACGGCGGAGAAACCGGCTCTTCATGGCAGGCACACTACTATTACTATCCGCTGATCAGCTGGCTTGGCACAGTTGTTGATGGGCTTTGTCTGGAAACGACCGCATTTGACATTGCTTACATTTCTGAGATCGATCCGCTCTGGAACGATGTCGAGCTGAATAACCTGCTGAACCCGGAGGCAATTCTATTCGCCAATCCGATTGCGCAAGCCGCCTGCGCGGCAGAATGCGTCAGCGCGTCTTCGGGCAACCTCTCGATGGACACGCTTTTCTGGTGCAATGGCTGTCAGGGCGGCGTTTACCCCATCGCAGGCGAGATCAACTCGTCTTATGGCGGGATCATGGCCAGCCAATCTGTCGCCACGCGGATCACCGCGCGGATGCACAGGCTGCTCCTCGCGCGTCGGACGGCCAGCAACCCAACGGCTTGCTTCCCACAGGCCGCACCGATCATTCCGAAGTCGCAGTATCGCCAGCAGGTGACACGCCCCCGCGCCATGACCAATGGCCGCTATGCCGGTGCGCCCATTGGGTCAAGCACCCAGTTCGTGGATCGCTTGCGCGAATACCCGTTCGACGGGGAGAGTTTTGGCTGGCTCATTTGGAGGAAACGCAATTGCTGCGCGCTCTGAGGATCATCACTGTACCCTTGCGGAAGGCGGCATGGCTCGCGACAGGGACCATCGTCCTGCTTTGGGTGCTGGCAGCGGCGTCGGAGGCGCAAGAAGCGGATGCTGAAAGCGCGCAGGATGAAAAGCTGATCCCTGAATTTGCGCCGGGCGCGCAGGGCGAGATCGCCCCGTCGATCCCGCAGATGCTCAATGAAGCCGAAGCACTGGCGCGCTCCTGGGAAGAGCGACTGGATATTCAAACCGCTGACGACTTTGGCACGGATCTCGACATCGATCTCGACGCGATGCGGCAACGCGCCCTGAACCATCCGCGTGTCCGCGCGCTTCTTAATGCTGAAGAAGGGCAGGGTGCGGCGGACCCGGCTGACCAGCCCCGCTATGCGCAGAACCAGGTGTTTCTGTTTGCGTCGTTTTCGATACCTGAACCGAGCTTGCGGGCAATGATGCATGAGGCGAATGCCATGGGTGTGCCGATCTTGTTTAACGGCTTCGTCAATAACTCTGTCTTTGAAACGCGCGAGCGCTTGCTGGACGTCTTTGGCAGCGACGCAGACATCATCGGCTTTTCTATCGATCCAACGATGTTTGTTCGCTTCGGTGTGGAAACGGTGCCGGCGGTGGTGATCACGGCAGAGTCGGTGGAGCCGTGCTTTACGGCTGGATGTGTCGGTGATGAACCCCCGCCCCATGACATCATAAGGGGCAATTTTCCCTTGATTGCGGCTCTGGATATTTCGGCACGGGCTGGCGGCGATGGAAGCGTTGTTGCGCGAGAGATGCGGGCACAGTGGGAGGATCAGCGGTGAACGTATTTGGTGACGGTGCACGATTCGACGAAGATGCCTTGTTCTCGCTTCTGACTGATCCCGTCGCGGTAATTGCGCAAATTGATGTTCGTATTGGCCACGCAACGCCTGAAAAGGCAGTAGAGCTGCAAAGTCAGCGAAGTGAGTTGCGCGACATTTTTCCAGCATCTGTGAAAACCGAGGGGTTGGACGGATGAGAAGTTGGATCTTTGTCTCCGCAGTATTTCTTTGGCTCTCCACAGGACAAGGGGCAGTTGCAAACAGCCATACCGAACGCGATGCGGCTGAAGCAGCACTGGATAACTTGGGCGCTGTGACGGACCAACTGACGACATCGAACATGCAGAATGCTGTCGTGCCCTTCGCGGGGACCAATACCGATGAGGCGTCTATGTCGCCTGCGGACTTCAATCGCGCTATCCTCGATATTCGGGCTGGCAGCGGCCAGGATGGCCGCGCCTATCAATCGACACTCGACAGTCTTTCGGATCGCCCCGTGGTGGATCTCGGTTCAGATCCACTTGCGTTGGCGGATGACGCGATTGAAGGCGCGGACGGAGCCTTGGGCGGTCTGTTTTCTGCAAATAGCGGTACTTGTGACGCAATGTTCCAGAACGGGTCGTACAGTGGCCTGCGTTTCTGCAAGGCCATTCTGCAGCGGGATATCAGAGTGTGCGAAGTCTGGCGCGAAATCAGCGTTGACCGAGAGGACTTTTGGGCCTGCGAGATGGCCGAACGGGATTATACGCGGGTCTGCACGCCCAACATCTCCTGGGTCTGTTCGGGGTCCACAGGCGCGACGTGCCGACGTGACCGCATTCGCTCAAATCGAAGCTTCACCTGGGCCAACTATAACCAGGAAATGCGCTTTACACTTGGTCGGGATCGGGCCCCGAGCGTCTGCCAGATTCATCAGCAACGGATCGTAATAGATGCATACGCTGGATTCGACATTGAGCGTTTCAGGGCGATCCGCTGGAACTTCCATGGCATCGGTCAAATGCGTGTCAATGGCGAGAATGTCTGGACCACTGGAACCACTTCGCGCGGGAATCTCAATATTGTCTATGTTGATAGTGGTGGGAAGGATGGTGTTCCGGCCCTTCTCCCTATGGTGCGGGCCGGTCGTACCCCGATTGACTATTGTCCGTATGAACCGCCGCGGTCGTCCCTTCCATCCTCAGTCTACCTCCTGAGCACCATCGATGTGCCTGTTCCCGGGCCAAGTCGGATAAGCGCCGCAAATCGGCCGTATATTCCGATGGGGGAACATGAGGAAATTGTCATTGATCTTCTCGTCGCGTCATGGAGCGAGCGGGTGCAATCCTTCCGACTAGACGTGCGTGGCTCGTGTTGTTCCCAGTTCTCTGCTGTTGGGGGAGAAACATGCTGAGGTATTTGGTATCTGCGTTAGTTCTTACTCTATTTGCGAACGCGGCTGAGGCCCAGAACTGCACGCGCACATTGGCCCGCTGCCTCAGCACCACCAACCCGACGGTGGGTGGTGTCCAATTAGAAGGGGCGTGTAGGGAAATCCGGCTCGAAGAGCTTTGCGAACGGGACCAGCCCCTCAATGAATGTGAACCGTTCAATCGCGCGCGGGTGACACACAGCAATGCGCTTGCGGACCGTGAGTGTCGGCGCACGTCGCGGGTCTGCACACGTTATCGTCACGGCGTCTGTGATCGGTGGCTTCTGAACTATACCTGCTGGAACGGGCCGCTTGAGCATCCACCTGCCGAACTTCTTGACCGGGTGTTTCACAATTTCGAAGAAGAAACAGTCAACGATTGTGACCCGTTGGAAGGCAACCCGCATTGCACCCGTGGCAACGATACGATCACAGAGGATTACGAGACTCGGAACATCAATGGGTTAGACGTAACGCGGGCTTGGTGGCGCAGAGATCGCGAATACGATTGTACAGATCCTTCATTCGAAGAAACGTGTGGTCCGTTCGAGGGCAATCCGGTTTGCACGCAGACAACCCACGAACAGTGCCTCGTGACTGCGCCGGACGGGACATGCATTCAGACGGAATATGCATATGACTGCGATGTTGATCCGACTTTTGAAGCGAATTGTGCCGCAATCAACGTTTGTGTCGGCAACAATTGCACGGGCATAGACCAAGACCCCTCGACAGATTTTCCAAAGGCAGCGGCCTGGCTAAACGTTCTTGACAGCATGTCGGATGACTTCGGCTGCAGCAAAACCGGCGACATTATTGACCCCAATACAGGGCAGGTCGATCTGGCCGCTTGCCCAACGGATTTGGCAACAATGATCCTTTTCTATCCGGACATCTTCGTCGGGGAGATGAATTGGTGCACTGAGGGCCTTACCAACTGCTGTGCCAACCCTAGCAACGCGTCCTGTGGCGATCCTGCACGCGATCTGGAAATCGCGAAAGACGCGGGTACGGAACACTTCTTGGAAACGGTCTGCATTCAAAATGTGTTTGGTGTGTGTATCGATCTCGCACGTTATTATTGCACCTATAAGACAAAGTTTGCGCGGGTCCTGCAGGAGCAAGCGCATTTGCAAACAGGTGTTCAGTTCCTGGAATGGTGGCGCGCTGATGATGGCGCCTGCCCTGGTATCACAATCGACCAGTTAGAACTCCTTGATTGGGATCAGATCGATCTGAGTGAGGTTTTTGGCGACTTGTTCGATGCCATTGATATCCCGATTGAAAGTGATGTGAGTGACCGGCTGACGACCGGTGTGACGCAATTTGCCCCACAGGTGACAGATGTCTTTGATCAATAAGCGAAGTCTTGTTCTTGGCGCGGCTGCGTCATTTTTTGGAACTATGGTTCGGGCGGACACTGTCCCTTCGACAGCCATCATCTTTGTAGGCGCAAGCTGGTGTCCGGTTTGCAAACGCGCCGCGCCCATTTGTAAGGTGTTTGCGGAGCGGCACAATCTGCATGTATTGGTTGCGTCACAAGATGCGCGACCTGTCGAACCGTTCCCGCATTTTGTCGACGCCCGCGAGCATCCCATCGCAACGGGTGTGCGAGCCCTGCCCACCACATTGGTTTACCTCTCTTCCGCAGACAGTGTGGTGGGCGGGTTCGAAGGGTATCGCAATCCACAATGGTATTTGAGCACGCTCCTGCAGCTCGTCCGCGAGGCTGAGGGGATTTCATGAAGTCTAGCCGCACACAACGCACGCAGAAGCAGATTTTCGCTTGTGGCTCTTTGGAGAAAATTTTCCCCTCCTACGCTGATGAACAAAGAATTAATTCAGCGGAACAACACTCGCGGCCTCTTTATCCACTAGCGAGGGTTGAAGGGAGTGGAGGACCTAGCAAAGTCCTTCGCTACCGGTACTTGTCCACCATCTTCAGCCGTATCCCAATTATGGCCTTGAGTGGTGGACAAGCTGCTCTATGGGCGGGTTTGCTACTGCTTTGCGTGCTGTTGCTGGCTCATCCAAAGACTGCACAAGCCGAGGCCTTCCGAATCAACAAATGTGAAACCCGCGCAACGACCGGCTGGAATTTTTACTGCCGCGATCCCGAACCGGAGGAGGTCGAAGATCCTGAACCCGTGCCACCTCCGCCACCTCAGGAAATGGCTGAGCAACCAAAGCCGGAGGAGCCACGGCAGGAACCAATCTCTGCCACCGAACAGATGATGGCGTTTCGGGCCCATGTCGATGAGCTCAAGCATCGCGCCGTTCTCGACCCGACCCCTGAGAACGTTTTGGCCTATATGGAAGTGAACAAACTGGTGGCCGACAGGGCAGGGGACTTCGCCGAGCAGTGGCAACGGGTGCTTTTTGAAACACCGCATCTGAATGCCAACGTTGACAGCCCGCTCGCTGCGGCCGGTATTTCGGTATTCCAGGACCAGATGAAGGCAGCGCGAGAGGCGACCTTTGTGAAGGTGGCACAGACGTCAGGCATTCTTTTCATATTTGAAGGCGACGGCCGCTGCGGCATTTGTCGTGTTCAAGGTGAAATTCTTGCACAGATGGAGGAACATTTTGGTGTCTCGATCCTGGCGGTTTCCAAGGATGGCGGACCCAACGCCTTTTTCTCGAATGCTTATGCCGACAACGGAAGATTGGCTGAGCTCGGACTGGCCGAGTTTCCCGCTCCAACACTCGCATTGATCGATCCCAAGACAAACGAAGTCTCCGTCATGGGATCTGGGCTGATAACAGCCGACCAGATCCTGCAGCGCGTCCATCTCATCACTGAAATTCCACCCGGGGAGCAATACTGATGAAACAGTTTTTTGACCTTAAGGCGGCTTCTGTCGGCGTTCTCATGGGGTGTTTCGTCACCCCGACAGCGGTTGTTGCTGATGTTGCCGGGGATCTCCGGGACTTTTGGGAAAGGTCTGGCGGCGGCGTCAACGTCAGTCGTCCCATGACCTATGATGGTCAACGTGCGGGGTATGCAACGTTGGGGAGTGTGCAGGTCCGTACCCGCAGCCGTAATTCCAACCTTGTGAACATCCAACTTCCCTCCGTGCGTGCCGGCTGCGGTGGCATTGACCTCTTTGGTGGTGCGTTCTCATTCATCTCGAAGGACGAACTCATCGCGCTGATGGAAGCCATTATGCAAAATGCCTCGGGCTTTGCGTTTGAGCTGGCTTTGGAGAGTATGTCGCCCGCTGTGCAAGAAACCGTGGCCAAGTTGCGGGACCTTGTGCAACAGGTCAACGCGATGAACATCAACTCATGCGAGACGGGCCAGCTTCTTACCGCGTCGATCTGGCCGCAAATGGAAGGGGCGAGCCAGCACATTTGCCAGACCATCGGGTCTTATCAGGGCCTTTTTGCCGACCGCGTATCATCGCGGCACGGATGCACGACAGGCGGTGATCACATGGATACGATGGATCAGGCGTCTGGTGATCTTGCCGACCAGGTTCCATATGACATCAACTATGCATGGGAGGCCACGAAGAAGAACGCGTTTCTCTCATCTGATCGCCGGCTGGCAGAGTTTTTCATGACTCTGACCGGTACGATCATCACGCTTGCGCCGCAAAACGACAATGACGGCCCTGAACACCGTCCGATTGCGCCGCGTGCCGCCAGTGAGGAGATGCTGCGCGTTCTTGTTGAGGGTGGGACAGTCGAGGCGCTCCGCTGCGACACCAACAACGAATGCCTTAACCCGACACTGCAGAACCTGACGATCCCGCAGAACCGAGCACTATTTCAGTACACCGCAGACACAATTGGCAGCATTCGAGATGCGATCCGAGCTGGAAACGCCACCATCTCGGATGAGGCGGTGGCGCTGCTTGGAATGACATCCGTCCCGGTCCTCGACATGCTTGTGACCGGTATGTCCTATCAGCATGTTTTTGTGGACAGCGAGATTGCGGCGATGGCGGAGGTGGTCGCGGTCGATCTGGCCATGATCTACATTGATCAATCACTCCGCGATATGGGTTCAGCTGCAGGGCGGATTGCGACGTTCGGTGAGTTCACGATCCAGTATCAGGAGCAGATCCAAACGACGCAGAACAACTTCTCTCAACTCCGCCAATTGGCCGCTGAACGATACAGCCATGCGATGCGCACACTGGAACGGCTCGCGCTCGCCAAGAAAGAACTGGCAGCATATTCCACCACCCGCTTCGCGGCCATGTTGGGGTCACAACAGTAATGCCAGAGCTTGAAGTCTATACCACCGGTGGTGGTTACTATCACTGGGATCTGTTCAACTTCCTCGCTAGGTTCACAGGTAACGGGGCTTGGATGGAGTTGCTTACTGTCGGGCTCATCGTCGGTGTGATTTGGCTCGTTGTGAAATTTGCCCTATCCGGTTCAATGCAGGGGACGTGGCAATATTTGGCGCTCCTCGCAACAGTTGGTGCATTGGGCGTGGGGCCGAAAGCTCGGGTCATTATCATCGATTCAACGTTCCCGCTCGGGATCTACGGAACTGTCGACAACGTGCCGTACAGTGTGGCCTTTGTTGCGAGCACGACCAGCAAAGTCAGTCACGCCTTAACGCGGCGGATGGAAGCTCTGCTCTCGACACCCAACAACCTAACCTATCAAAGTCATGGCATGATCGTCGGTGCGAGCCTGATGGCACAAGCTGCGCGCTGGCGTGCAGTAACACCTTCTATCCAGACGAACCTCGTCAACTTCATGGAAAACTGCATGATTGACGGGGCAAATGTGGGTCTTGTGGATATCGACCGTTTGGCACAGGCGCGCAATCTGTCCCAGTTCGTTGCAAACAATGTGCCGGGCGCTCTCGCCTATTACGATGAGGTACAGGGAGCGACGGTAAGGTGCACGGATGGTTGGGCCGCCTTGCAATCATCGGTGACGGATGAGGTCGACAGCATCTTGTTCACCCAAGCGGCATCACGTGCGCCTGCAGATCGCTTTGGAAACCGCAACAATTTTGATCCCAACGATCTGCGCGGCTCGCTTGAGGATTTCCAGACGTTGATGGGGATGGCCTCCTACAATGCGACGTCATACATCCGACAAGCGATGCTGATCCGTTCGCTCGATGATGCGTCAGGTCGGTTAATAGCCACGTCGGGAAACTCGGCTGCGATGGAGCTCTATCAACAGGCCAGGGCGGAAAGCCAGACGCGGTCCAGTTATCAAATTGTCGGGTCTTCCGCGACGAAATGGGTTCCAATCCTGAAGATTGCGTTTGAGGCGCTTTACCTCGGAGCGTTTCCGCTGGCGATGCTCTTGATGATGACGCCCATGGCGGCAACGGTTGCACGGGGATATTTTGGTGGCTTTGTTTGGCTTGCCGCTTGGGAGCCAATGTCGGCTGTTCTGCATACTGTTGTGATCAAATCCGCGACAGGTTGGTATCGCGATGCGTTTGCCACGCTGAATGGCTCCACGATCCAGAACTCTCTGACGTGGGCCAATCATCTTGGGGTGCATGCTGTCGAAGGCGATGTTGGGTCTGTCGCAGGATATTTGATGATGTCCGTGCCCTTCCTAAGCTTTGCTGTGCTGTTTGGTGCCAACAAGATGGCCGGACTGGCGACGTCCCTATTGAACGTAAGCCAGGGCGCTGCCATCGAGACCGGCCGCGAGGCCGCAACTGGCAACGTCTCGCTTGGGACCAGCTCATTCAACAATCACCGCGCCAATCAATGGCAGTCATCGATGATGGTTGATGCAGGGCGGGAGAGTTATTTCACTCAAGATGGTGGCTACGTCACCAACAACAGGGATGGCTCTACGACCTATCAGGCGGGGTCAGCGCAATCTAACGTCGGCATGAGCGCCAGCGTGGGCCAGACTGTGAGGGAAGAGATTTCGGATCGCTCAGCCGCAGCTTGGCGCAGTGCAGAATCTGCGAGTGAGGATCTGACGAACAGCCTGATGTCCACGGCGTCGCAGCTGAGCGAATTCGGGCGTTCGGCCAGCTATAGCCGGACCGCAGGCAGTGAGCGCGGGTGGAGTGCTTCGGAGCAGGAAAGAACTCAGGTCGAGAAAACGTGGTCGCAATTGGAGAGATTTGCTGAATCTCATGGATTGAATACTAACATTGCACTATCCGCCGCAGTCTCTGCGGGAGCAGGTGTATCCTCTGCCGTGGTCAAAGCGGGTTTGATGGCAGACGGGAAGCTCGATGCTGCTTCTGCTGAACGCTTTGACAGAGCGTATGAAGATTCGAAAAATAGCGGGTTGGCACAATCGGTTTCTCAAATGATTGAATCCTCCGATCGCGCGTTCTCTGGCTCGTCCTCTGCTGAAGGGGAGAGCGGCACGAACTCCATCCGAAGCAATTTTGAGCGGGTTCAAACCGAAGCACAGCGATATGCGTCGTCCTATGAGGAGGCTCAGAGCCTCGAACGGGCGAACGCCTGGCTGCAGTCAAAAGACTATAGCTACAATCAGCGCATCACCGATGCCGTCATCACAGAGCTGCAACAGCAGGGTTACAACGATGAACAGATCTCAGGGTTGGTGAACCCGAAGACGACTGCCGGGATCCGGCGCCAGGAAGAGATCGTTGGTGGTATTCTGCCCGGCATTATTGATGAGTTGGGTATCATGAGCGGGAACAATGCGGTTCCTCCACCTCGGTCCGGCAACAGCTACTACGGGTCTGGCAATGTCATGGCCACGTCTGTTGACCCAACAACCGCCAATCTAGAGACGCCCCGTGTTGGCCACCTTGCCGCAGCAGATGCCAACACCCAGCGGCTCGCCAATGCAAATTTTGATGGCGTTAGTGGTCGGGTCAATACCGGTCTTGATCGGCAAGGCCATGTTGAAACCCGCCTCGAAGATGGCGCCCGACAGACTGATCGTACCGTCGGTGAAGCCTTTGTTGACCGTGGCGTCGGCGTGGTGGGAATGGATCCCGTCTTCAGCGATCTGCCAGCGCCGGGGCAAGTGCCCCAATCACCGCCGCCTCCCACCAGACAACCAGCACGGCCGGGGCCGGCCCCAGGGGGCTACAATACCCCAGCGATCCAGCGCGACCTTTCTCCTTACGAGAAAGATGTCATGGTGCGTACGATCATCGGCGAAGCGGCAAATGAAGGGGTTATTGGGCAAGCGGCTGTGGCCCATACAATCCGCAACCGCGTGATGGACCAACGCTGGGGAGACGATCCAGCCGAGGTCTCGCTGCAGTTCAAACAGTTCTCAGCTTGGAACGATGGGGCAGGGGGCAACAGCCTTCCCACGAAGTACAACCCTGGCGATGCGCTCTATGATCGCGTCGCGAACATCGTTGATGATGTCTGGTCAGGAGAAACCCGCGACATGACTGGTGGGGCAACGTTCTACTACTCACCTGCAGGGATGGACGCATTGGTCAACGAAGGCTCCCAAGGCAACCGCCTGCCGAACTGGCTCAACGAGCAGAACGCAGATCGCGGTGTGGCCCCCGCTGTGATCGGAGGCCACGTGTTTACAGGTCGGGTGAGGAACTAATTAGGTCCAATCCCGGTGGACGTTGTCAGGATGGACGTCCTTGTACGATGGATTGATGACCCGGTCCGGCTCCCAATCAACGTCTGACCCAGTGCTCGGAGTTATTGGACCCTTATCAGGTTCGCCCCCAGCAAACATAACGAACCCCCACCATGCGCTGAAAGCTGCAAAAGCGTACCACCCTGGCGCCATGATGACGCCCAGCACAGCGCAGCCCGCCGCCAGAGCAAACGCCAATCCAACACCTTTGGTCATGCGCAGTTGCATGGTTACGATGCCTTTCAAACTTGGGATCCAATTATAGCAGGAACAAAGCGTGAAAACCACCCAGGGTAGATTCGACACGCAACAACTGTGTCAACGGTGCATGGCCTACCGGTTCGTCTCCGATATCGACGCTCGCCGGATTCACCGGGTTGAACCCTGCTTTTCGGAGCCACCTTCGCCTGAACCGAAAGGAGCCATCAGGGGTTCTGTGCCAAGGGGGGTGGTGCGGCCCCCGGCGCGGCAGCGCGAGGACACGGCCCTCTTGGCGCAGGTTCTGGGATGGATCAGGTTCATAGGGGAAGGGGCCGAACAAGCGGGAAAATAACCCGCTGCTTTTTGGTGAACCAGAGCAAGAAAGCTGTTGATGATCCTGCTCGGAACATGTCTGATTTGCAGCATGATTTACCGTCGGTTTTTGATCGCTTTTTGCATTGTTCTACTCAGCCCGGCTTTGGCCTCTGCTCAGAGTCTTCAGGTGCGAGACGCAGACACGATCGTTGTGAATGGAACACCCATCCGTTTGAACGGTGTCGATGCGCCAGAACTAGGTACGAGAGCGGGTCAGAACGCCCGAAGATGGATGGTGAACTATCTCAGAGGCAGGGCCATCGAGTGCCAGCTCAACGGCGACCGAACCCATGATCGCTATGTCGGTGTTTGCTATGCCGATGGGCAGGACATTGGCGCGGCCGTGATTGCGGCGGGTCATGCTCTGGATTGCGCGAGGTATTCCGGAGGGCGGTATCGAGGACTGGAGACGCCGGCAGCTCAGTCGGGTATCCGGCGATCAACGTACTGCTGATGTGAGAAATGCGCGCCCCAACTGATCGAAGATCCCCGCCTTTGTTTCAGATCGGAGTCACACAACCCAAAGTACAACAAAAGCGCTATTGTGCTTAGAATGACTAAGCTGCCATGTTGTTCAGAAGATTTTATGTGTCTGGTACGAAATTGAAAGATGAACCAAAACCAAGATAATACGCATCGATCACTCAAGAGTCTTGTCAGTGTGAACGCTTGGTTTGCCCAGGATTCTAATGATCAACGCCGATTTACACTTCATGCTGACGTCTCATTCGGTGAAGAGCGGCTGGGTGGTGATGCCGCAACAAATATTGTCTTTAAGGTTTCCGTTAAGCGTTGTGACATCATATTCGTTCCGCCCAATGGAGCGCCCTTTCGTGTCGATCCTGCATCAGTACGCTCACCTCGTCCATTGGATCCAAAGCGTGTCGTAATGACTGAGACGACGACTGCCAAAATTGGTGGGAGAGCACAGTTAAGAGCGACGCCCAATTCCTTGGGTGCCTCTGCCGAGGCCGAAGCTGCGATTGACCGGTCACGCACAACAGAAACGAGCCAAGAGACAGATTTCGATGTTTATCACGAGATCTGGAAGAGGATTAAAGGTAACCATGCGTGGACGGTCGATGGTCGAGAATTGAGCAGCAGCCGTTTGGCAGGACCAGTTTTTGATGCTAAGGAGCACCCCCGTTTGACGATCATTGATCGTCGGCCAGACGAGGCCATCGAACGCGATAAGAAACAAAACTTGGAACCCGTCGCGACGATCAAGGTCTCTTGCCTAAGAGAGGATATCGATATTTACGATATTCAGCTGAAGGACCCAGAAGCTCAGTCTTTGTTCAAACGCAAGCCCAACAAAGAAATTCAACTGATGGCAGCCCGAGAGATTTTGAAGACTGCTTTGATAACTGAGGGCCTTCATGCGGGTGATTTGCCCAGTGACCCATTCGCAGAAATGGAGTTATGCGATGTCTCCGTCACAATCGTTGACTACAGCACTTGAGGCGGTAGAGCGGGTGCTTGCAGCCGATACAAGTGACTTTAATGAACTGGCGGCGATAGCGGGTGCACCAGTTGAAGAAGTATTTTTTGGCGCTGATCTAACCGGTGTTGATCTTCGAGAATCTGAGATCGATTCGTTGCTCCCCCTTCTTACCAAGTTCGAGGGTGCAGTGCTGACGGAGACACAACGAACCAAATTCAGAAAGGCTGCGCGGCAAACAAAAGGTGTCGTGGTCCGTCGTAAAATCTCTGATCTTCGGATCGATTTAGTCGTCCGGTTCCTTGACTGGTTTGAGCAGTCAGGTTTCGAGGAGGGTGGCAAACATGGGTTGTTCCATAGGCATGATCGCTATCAATTGAAAACATCCAAGCTTCAAGAACTCTTGTTGGTGCCTGTGGATAGATTGTCACGACAGCCAACCGGCCTTACGTCAGAGTTCGTAAATGTGGCTCTGCGCCAACTCTCGGGGTTCTCCCACACTGAGAACCATCCTTTCCTGGTTCGGCTCTTTAAACTACTCGGTGACCTAGTAGTTCCTTTTGACGAATACTCCCGCGCAATATTTGATGAGCATTATTCGTTCGTTCCTAGCTTCACAACAGGTGAATTGATTGCTCAACTTCGCCCTACATACATCATGGACCGGCATTGGCTCAGCCTCTGGGATGAAAAGGATTTCGTTCGTGCCGCTTCTGTATTGGGTGAGCAACGACCGATACACACCAACGCTCTTGAAGATAGTCTTGATGACTTTGATTGGAGCACTCTACTTGAAGTCTTTTCGAGGCTTCCTTTTGATTGCGATGTGGATGTAGCGGAACGCATGGCCGCAAGATTGACGCGTCAGTCTTGGCCTGCCAGCCAGACTCAGTTGGTGTTGAGATTGAAGACACATCCTAAGTTACAGCAAGCTATTTTCAGACAATTGTTGGCTCAAGGCAATGGGACACGAGTCGTGGAAGTGATCAGATGGCTCGATGACAACAAAGGGGCAGCCGGAGCACTTTCGCTTGAAAACGCCCTGTCTATTATCAAAGATTTCGATCTTGCGCTGAGGCTCGCCAAAGAGCTCGCACCGAGACTTGCCCAGAACCAACTCAGCGCAGTGGCAGATGCGCTTGATGTCAAAGCCGTAACGAGAGAACAGGTGGAAACGCTAAAGTCGATGCGCACAAAATTCGGATTGCGCTGACTTAGTTGTGTTCATCTTCTCGGTCTTCTTGCTCTGAAAGGTGCCGCAACACGTAGAGAGTGACACATCAAAAGCCAGATATGCGCAAGTCTTTGGGACTTGGCGTTTTCATTTCACCCGCCGTGTCGATGGCAGTATTCATTCCGATGTATGCGCTTCCAGTCAGTCAGCGAACATTGTGAAGCGACTTGATTTCCACATAGTGATCCATTTCGTAAGGTTTGCGCACAGAGCGCCAGACCATCCGTTTGCTGCCACTGCTCGAACTCGTCAGGCTCGATCCCTTGCAGTCGAAGGACATAGTCCAAGCCCTGAGAAAGATAGCCGATCACTTGATCCGGGCTGAGGCTTACAACTGTCTCTGTACAGAAACCACCTCCAAACCTTACCTCGGCGGCAAGGCCCGCATCTGCCATAGCCCTTACTGTTTGAAGATCGTAGTCAGACCTCCTAGAAGGCGGATTTGCGGGTCTCTCGATCATGGATAGGATCGCAGCTCCGTCTTTTGGCGAAAGCGGAGCAAACATTTCTGGATCATGGCACCAAAGTCTCAATCGATCCAAAGGGCCAAATATTCTTGTTCTTGATTCAGAATGAGCAATTCTGCTCATTTCGTCGAGCAGCGTTTGAATTTTGTCATCAGACATTATCGATCACTTGTTTTCATCTTAGCTTTGCTCTTTGAGAGCTCTTTTGTTGACGTCTCGCCGCATAGTAACCAGTCCGCAGTCATGTCCAAGGCGTTGAGGATGAGGCAAATTGTTTCGAGCGGAGGGCCTTTGCCCTCATGTTTGGGGTCTTCGAAGCGTCGAATTGTCAATTCCTTCACGTTCACCAGATCAGCAAGTTGCTTTCGCGACAATCCGGCATTCTTTCGACCCTCAATCAATCTTTTCTTCCAACCATCCTCCATTGATAACTCGTCAAGCAAACCGACTTCTACTAGTAGGTCTTTCAGTTCATCAACAGTCCTGTGTCCTACATTTGGGAAGCGAAACCAGGCCTCTTCGCCCATCTCGGCCAATTGGCGTAGCGTGAGTTTTTCGCCATGAATCAGATTATACAATTTGGTGCTCAGAAATGGGTATTCCGCCTGCCGTCGTTCCCACTGAATTGGCGTCTCTACATCCATGTCTTTCGGCTTCATGGCTAAGTTTCTCCTAACAGGCGATGAGTTTTGTATGCTTCCTCATTCATGATTTCTTCAGTGGTCATCCCAATGAAGCTTGAATGGGCTATAGACCCTTTCATCTGCTGAGCTCCAACAAATCGATCCAAATGTGGACAGTTTCGTTCGAGACGGTGCGTCCGGTTCTTGTCTCCGTGGTCCAGCGGGAGACGATGGCAGCGATCCCTTCGGGATGGATGTTTTGCTTTTCGATCCTAAGGTAGTTCAATAAGTCCACCACAAATTTGCCGACCTTCTCCTCGCAGCCCTCCAAGTCGGAGATCTCTAGCCCCCTCAAGAACCAGTTCAAGTCGATGGAAAACGCATCAGAAATCTCGATCAGCATATCTGCTGGCAGGGGTCGTTTTCCACTTTCGAAATCCTGATACATGCGGGTAGAGACGCCA
Organism: uncultured Paracoccaceae bacterium; assembly: GCA_947493335.1. Lineage (GTDB taxonomy): Bacteria > Pseudomonadota > Alphaproteobacteria > Rhodobacterales > Rhodobacteraceae > CANMYO01. The sequence goes on from CANLQO010000007.1 coordinate 34,872, forward strand.
AGCTTCTTGGCAAAAACCTCTTGAATCATTCTGTGCCCGCCGCGAACGATCACAAGTCGCGCCGCTAAGGACTTACGGCGATCTAGGTTGGTCTCGATCAGTTTTTCGATTTCATGCCTCATGGTTTGTTTTCCCTCGGTCCTACATGATTTCTTCCGCGATCAACCCGATCACGCTTGCATAGGCCATTGACCCATCCGGCTGCTCTTCTCTCGCCAATGACTTCGCGATCTCTTCTGGCCGATGCCCATGCTGCAGAAGAAGCGAAATCAGCACACAGGCGTCCTGAATCTGGAACTCCAAAGCCGAGCCGGATTTGAATCCTGCGGAGTAGAACACCTCGCGCGGGCGGTCTTGCTCCTTTGGGTCATATCCAACGGTCAGATGGATCGTGTGTCCGTCGCGGGTTTCGATGCGGCGGGTTTCGTTGAGGCGTCGCTTTGGCAGATTGTGCCTTGGATCAGGGGTGTCTTTCATGTCGTTTTTGTCCGGTCCTGTTCGGTGTTTTCGGCTTGGTAGAAACAATGATCTCAATGACCATTGCCTGGGCCTATGTCGTCATCAGGCGGAAGGCGCCCTAGATCCTGGGCGAGCTTCACACAGGCTTCGATTTCTTCAGCTGCAATGACAAATGGGCCGAACTGCCCGTCTTCGAATGCCAGCCATGCGTCATTCTTGGGGTCCTCGGTCATAGGCACTCCTTTGCGATCTCTTGCGCCAGTGCGAGCAGTGGCTCATTGCGTTTGGCGCGGTCGGCTGGCGTGTTCATCAGTGCTTCGAACCGATCTGGTTGGAAGGTGATGGTGAAGCGGTGCAGGGTAGGGGCCTTGTCGGGATCATTGGTGTCCGTGAAGTCCTGGACGCGGACCTGCAGGGTCTCACTGAGATCGCCATCCTCATCGATCTCCGAGCGGTGATGTAGCGTCTGCATCATGATGCAGTACCACCCGCTGCCCTTGATGAGGTTGCCCCAATTGTCGATCTCAGCTTGCGGCACGTTCTCTCGGATAGCCGCGGCCAGGTCCTCGTTTTGCCCGACGCGCTGTCTGAAGAGGTTCTCGGACTTTGCAAAATATCCAATCATCCAGGGCAGGTTCCGCAGATGCGCGCCTTGATAGAGAAAGCCTTTTGACTTGAACCAGCTTTCCAGCATCCGCCCGGCCAGCGCGTCGGAGATACGGAACCCGTAGTCATCCCGCAGGATCAGCACGATCCGGTCGAACTCCGCGATCGCGGTGTCGATCAGCGTGTTCCCCATTGCGTCATAGGTGCGCCGGCTGTCCTTGGCATGGCGTATGCGCGATTGCTTGTAGGGACAGAACTGCATCGACTGGGCATCAAAGGCAAAGCCGTCGATGGGCTTGCCGACATGACTGCCGTGCGGGCGAGGGGAGGTCTCAGTACGCCGATAGAGGCCCTTCAGTTGAATCGGGTTGTCACAATAGGGACAAACGGCAAAGTGCCGATCATCGTCGCGGTGTGAGCCGGATTGGAACCATGGCGCGCGACGGCCGAGATGTTCTTCGACACTCTCAATCGTCACCGGATAGATCCTCTGGCTCTTCGGAGCCGTTTTGAAGTAGACAACCATCGCCTTGATCCGTGCGGGCCCACCAATGGGCTGAGCGAAGCTTAGCAATGCCGATGGTTTCTGCGAAGCGCTGAGCGCGCAGAATGTCATCGAGGGTCAGATGAACCCGTTCGCCAGATGGCAATCCAAAAGCGAAGGACAAGACGCCTCCGGGGCAATCATGCGCTTCGATCAACCGTGCGACGGGTGGTGTTGGGGCTGCCGGCATTGTCTCTTCAGCCCAAGCTGAGACTGGAAAGATTGTCAGCTGCTGGATGCAGCGTGTTGGCATCGATGCCGGGCATGTTGTCTTCGGCCAGGGCCACCACGTCTTCTTCATCCAACGCGAAGAGGAGCTCGATGATCACGAGCACATAACTGCGGTGCAGCGCAGTCTCGCCCAGAACAAGGGATTTGAACTGGCTCTTGCGGTAGCGCGAGAGGATCTGACCGCGTTCCTTCTCGGACCTCGTCAGGAGCGCTAAGGCTTCAAACCGGTTGAGTTTATGTCCCATCACCACGCTCCTTGTGCGGTCGAGAGTGGATGTTCTCCAACATCCGAGACCTTGATTACCGGCAACCCGGTCTCGATCTCGCGTGCCCTGATGTGACGCGCCATGAGAGATGAGCCAACGGGTTGCCAGAACCCGGTTTCTGCGGCGAGGACAAAGATTGCGGAGACATCGCGGTGTGTAAAACCCCGAACCGGAAACGCCGCCTCATAACAGATCAACGCAAGGATGCTGGTGCCGTCCTCCAAGGTGATCGGTGCCTGTTGCTCGGACACCTGTTGCAGGCGGCTGGTCGGCCAGAGCGCACTTTCGATGGCAGGCACCAACCGCTCTTTGCTGGACACCTGAACGTCGCCGGCCTTGTCGACATAGATGGCTCCGTTGCGCATCTCGCCCCTGTCGGAGTCGTAAAACGTCATCCCGAATAGCACTGGACGCGCTGCCTCGGGGATTTGTTCAACAGCGCTTTCAATGCGGATTGTGTTGGTGACGGCGTTCTCGGGCCAGACACGCAAATCAGCTTCCTTCGCGGTGCTGTCAGCAAGCAGCGCCTCAAACGCCTCGGCTGACCCCGCTGGCGTCCACTTCTGGATCGGATCAGGGGTGATGGATGCGGCATGGAAAGTGGGACCCGTGTAATCTGGCGTTGTGACACCGGGCACCGCGATTGCAACGAGGGCGACGGGCAGGAGCGCCGCAAATCCACGCACCTCAAGAAAGCTGAGACCTGCACAGGCAGCTGCGATCAAAGCCGTTGCGCCGTAGACGCCGATGGCGGCGATGATCCATTCTGCCCCTGAACCGACGGCGGCCAATCCAATGGGCGCAAGCGAAAACCCCAGCGCCATGGCGATGAGTTCAGACAGTGCCAAGCTGGTCGCGAAGCTTGGAACAAACGGCATCCGCAGACCCTGCATTAGCAGGAGAGCTGGCAGTCCATAGAAGACGCCTCCGGCCAAGGGCAAACCGATGAGAAAGAGTATCGTCTCGGATGCGGTGTGTGCTGCTGGCAGAACCCAGAGACCTGTAGTCAACACATAGGCCGCACCCCATGCACCAATGGCGCCAGGTCCGGTGCGTCGGGTCACACAGGCCAACGTGAGAAGCGATGTCAGCACAGCGATTTCGAAATCGAGCAAGAGCCCAAGCCCGGCAATGATGCCAAGCGGCATACCGGCTAGCGAAGCCGGAACAGAAAGACGCCGCCCGAAGGCGGCGTCGCGAACCTGATCTAATGCTACCATGAATCGACGCTTCCCGGGCAGAAGTCGCTGATCTGAACCTGTCCGATCTTGCGGGACTCGAAACGCCGATAGATCCCGGACCCCCAACCATCATTGTAGAGCTTCAGATGCAGCGCATGGCTTTGGCGGAATGGCGTGCCTTCGGCGGCAAGCTGATTGCCCGCGTTGTCAAAGACCGGACCAAGTGTGCGCTCCTGTGTGGACAGACATACCATGTATTCTTCGCTGTCGAAAAACATCGGGACCCGGTGCAGCTGGCCGATCTGCAAGGCCGTTGGCGGTTTGCCATAGGTCTTCTGATGCGCGAGACGCGCGACGCGCTCAATCTCTGTTGCTGGCGGTGGATCGCCCAAAGGCTGGTTTGTCATGCAGGCTGACAATGATAGCGCCGCAACAACGGCGCTTAACATACTGACTTTGCTCATGATATCCGCTCCATTTGCAGTTTATTTGACATAATTTCCATTACCGGACTCTGTGACCGGTTTGATGCCGAGGGGCCGAATACTGCGGATATATCGGCCCCCCGGTGTTTCCCCCGCCCAGGTTCATAAGCGTGGGAAACCTGCTCGCTACTGGTTCTTGCCGTCCGCAGTGGCCGTCTTCAGAGCAGATTCCGTGAGTTCATCAGCGGCAACGAAGCCGCGGTGGATACGTGTACGTGTGATGAAACCCGGCGTCCCAGTAATGTTGAGACGCCGGGCCAGCTCGCGAGTGGTCGTCAGATGGTCATCGATCTGGGGGTCATCAGCAGCTTCACGAAGTGCGTCTGGATCGAATCCCATGGCCGCGAGAAATCCATCAAGGTTTTGCATGGCGAGTGCGCCGCCTTCGAGCAAAGCGCGATTGATCTCTAGGTATTTTTCTTCGCCGTAGATCAGCTTCGCGGCGTAAGCCAATCGAGCCGCTTCCACACTGCTATCGCCGAGAATTGGGAGCTGCAAAACCTTCAAAACAACCGTTTCGTTTGCCTCAAGAACTGCCAGAACTTCTTCCTCCGCGCGACGGCAATAGGAACAGTTGTAGTCGACGAACTCGATCATGACCGGGGTCCCCTGCCCCAGTTCCTGATCTACGTCACCAAATAGCATTTCCGAGACAGCATCCAGGACAGCCGCATCCTTCTGAGCCTGTCGTTCATCGTTTTGCCGTTCGAGAATCGCAAAAACCTCCAGAACAATCTCCGGGTTACGAAGGAGTGCGTCCCGAACTTGTTCGTCAAATGCCTCTGATGGACCGACCCTTGTTTCTGCCTCTACGGCGATCGGCAAGGTTGACCATGCAAGGATGACAAGGACTGCCATTTTTGTTAGGGACGTTTTGCACATTTGAACCGATCCGCAATTTTAGAATGTTTTGCAACCTTGAGACGTTTCGTGCAGTTTTGCAATAGGCTTGTACTGCGGAGCAAAAACACATGTCGAGAAAAGCGCAATCGGACCTCTTTATCCGGGGGGGACAAACCACACAGCACTGGCTCAGAATGGCCGCTCAAGTGTTCAAGGGCGCGACGGCTGCCGCAGCTGCTGTGTTCTTTCTGACTTATGGCTCGCTTTGCCTGAGCTATTATGAGGTTCCGAAGGTCCAGATGACATGGGCGCATTATGTTGCGACCTTCTTTGTCGAAAGTCGCGGCATTCCGGATAGACCCGTTCGATTCCCGCTGGAGGACGGTTCGTGGGTCACACGCACCGCTGAGGACATCTATCTTGATCGAGGCCTGCAACGCTTGTCAGCGGACTACCATGCCAGAGCGACCGAATTTGCATGGTTCTCTGCCATACCAACTGTGCTCGCCTACTTCGTGGTATGCATCATTTTCTGGATCGCAGGACGCAGGCTTGACGGTGATGACCATGTTAGGGGGACTTATCTGGTCTCAGCTAAAGATCTGAAGAAGTGGTCGGCGCGGAAATGGAAGGCGTATGAGAAACGCTTCGGAGCGAATTTCAAAACCGGTCCACGTTACACAATCGCAGATATCCCATTCCCTCCCAATGCCGTTGAAGCGCAGACTGCCATTGCCGGTACAGTCGGCACCGGTAAATCAAACGCTATCAAAGAGCTTCTTGCTGGCGTTCGCGCCAATAAGGGTCGCGCAATCATCTATGACCGTATGGGTGCCCTGATCCGGGATTTCTACGATCCGGAACGCGACATCATCATCAATCCGTTTGATCAACGATCTTTGTCCTGGTCTCCGTTCAACGAGGCAGAGCGGCCAGAGATTTTCACCCAAATGGCGGAGGTTTTGATCCCTGATCGGACAGGATCGTCTGATCCCTTTTGGTCGCAAGCGGCACGGCTGGTGTTTGACTATGCAGCTCGCAAGCTGCTTTCGCAGGGCAAGACGACAAACAAGGATCTCCGCGAAGCTATTCTCAATATCCCAACGGACGAGCTGGCTTTCCTCTTGAATGACAGCCCGGGCAAGCATGTCCTGAACAGCGATATTGCCAAGACCGCCGGGTCGATCCGCGCAAACCTCGTCGCAGAGTTGCGGTTTTTAGAGTTCCTGCGCGACGATGCGGAAGCCTTTTCCATCCGCGACTGGATCAAGAACGCGGATGAGGGCTTCGTCTTTCTGTCGGGTGACGCAGAGCGCGCGGCAGCCACCCGCAACATCATCTCCACTCTCTTTGAGATTGGCGCCAACGCGCTGATGACCTGTGAAGAAAGCCACGATCCACGAGTCTGGTTCTTCATGGATGAGGTCCCAACGCTCAACCGCATGCCGTTTCTGCCAAAGTCGCTCGCAGAAATCCGTCAGTTCGGCGGGGCATTTGTGGTGGGCTACCAGGTCTATGCGCAGCTTGAAGATACATATGGTGACAAGGCGGCCCAGACTATTGCGGGCAACCTGAACAACAGGATCGTTTTGAACACCCCTGACGCCGACACCGCCGAGCGGTTCTCGAAGTCGCTTGGCTCTGAAGACGTCGAAGAAAAGCGCGAAAGCATGACCGTGGGTGCGCATGAAGCCCGTGATGGTGTCGGGTTCTCACAACAGCGGGTCGAGCGACGCATTGTGACCGCCTCGCAGATCCAGTCCCTGCCCCAGTTCGAAGGCTACATTCGGTTTGCTTATGATGCACCGACGGCCTTCGTGACCTTTGATCCCTTCAAAGTCGATCTGGGCCGTGAAGAGATCAAGGGGTTCATGCCCTATCTGGGCAATGGCATGGCCGTTGGCTCAATGGATGAGGGCGCGGCTGCGGCCTCTCATGCCCAAGGCGAACAGCCGGATCGGGTCCCATTTGTTGCGCGCGACGCAGCGGAGAAAGAAGCGGAGTACCAGATTTGGCTTGCCGGGAAGGTCGCGCAAGGCATCGAATGTGCCAACGATGAAAACTGGCAGGACTTCTATCGCCAAGCCTACTTTGATGGCCGTTCAGCGGGGAAAAACCCGGCTGACATCAAGCTTCCTTATAAGCCCAGCTTCACAATGAACAGCCCTTCGAACGTCCCGCATGTGGCGGATGCGATCTTTGGACCGGCGACCCGCTTGGCTGATGCCTTGGGTGTCACCGAAGCGGCCATTCAGAAGCCAGACCAAAAACCGGAACGCAATCCTTCGGCCGAAACGGATGCCGTGTCCGCTGACGCCGCTGTGTCCCCTTCCTTTGAAAAATCCAGAGAGCCGGATCTGTTTGAAGCTGCCGCTGAGTCCGCTCGGGCGCACAGGGACGCGGCTGAACGTAATCGCAAGCGCCATCGCGGTGGCTTGGATGGTTGGACCCACCTAAACGGAGAATAGAGAAATGATGTCAGCAACGCTCGTCAGCGCGGGGGCCGCGTCGAGCGGCTACTATAAATCAGAAGGCTATTATGCTGCCGGAAGTCAGGAAGCCGAACAAGCGGCCAGCTGGTTCGGGCGCGCAGCAGAACACTTGGGACTTTCGGGCCGGGTCGATGATGCGTTGTTCACGCGGATGCTCGAAGGTCAAACGTTTACCAATGAGAATGGACGGCTGGAACCTCAACGTCTGATGGGACGTATCGAGAACGGGGAACGCAAGCACCGCGCGGGCCTCGATCTGACCTTCTCCGCCCCGAAGTCAGTCTCCATCGCAGCCCTCGTCTATAAGGATGAGCGTCTGATCGAGGCGCACGACAAAGCGGTCAAAGTGGCGATGTCGCATGTCCAGGATCACCTTGTCCAAACCCGGAGCTTCGTGAACGGCGAACTTACCGTTCAATCAGGCGGTAATATCGTTGCGGGCCTTTTCCGCCATGATACCTCCCGACTTCTCGATCCGCAGTTGCACACGCACGCTGTGATCGCCAACCAAGTTTACCATGCCAACGGTGAGGCGACGGCACTTTATACAGAACACGTCTTCCGTGCGCAGAAACTTGGCTCCGAGATCTACCGCAATGAGCTGGCGCGGTCCGCCAGCGAACTGGGATATCAAGTTGCCCGGGAAGGCGAACATCGTCTCGTGGTTCTCCGCGACATTCCTCAGAACCTCGTCACGGCGTTTTCCAAGCGCAGTGAAGAGATGAAAGCCGCTCTCAACGACCGGGATATGCCGGTGAACGCAAAGACGGCCGAGCTGGCAGCGCTCGCGACCCGAGCCGCCAAGCATCAGGACCTCGACCGCGCGCAGCTGCACCGCGCCTGGTCGAAAGAAGCCGGCGAACTTGGCATCAGTCGCGACGCCATGCGCGCCGCAATTGCAGGTTTGAAAGACAAGGCGCGCTTCCATGTGCCGGGTCAAACCCGTGGTGATGGGACCGATGTGGTCGCAACAGATGCGCAGCGCAGCGTGCAGACGGCCATTGCGCACCTCTCTGAGAACAACCTGCACTATTCCCGGATCGATCTCACAACGGCAGCTCTGAGCTTTGCCACCCAGGCGGGCGAGCGCGACATCGACAACACGATCCGCGCGTCGCTCAAATCGGGCGAACTCGCCCCGGTCAAGATCGCAGGCAGGACGGAAGCTATGCTGACAGACGCAGGCACGCTCCAAGTCGAAAAAGAAATAGGTCAGGAGTTCCGCCGCGGCATCAAATCACTTGCGGTGACGGTCAAAGAATATGCGACCGGCGGGAAGCTGAAGAACATGAACGCCGCTACCGCGCTTTCGGCGCGTCTTAACCGCACCACCCTGTCAGATGGACAGAAGGAAGCCGTGACGACCGCGCTCTCGGACACAGGCCGCGTTGTCGGGGTACAAGGTTCCGCCGGGACCGGAAAAACGTTCATGTTGGCCCACCTGCGCAAAGAGGCAGAGCGGGCCGGATACGAAGTCAGGGGCCTTGCCCCGTCCACACAGGCCGTCACACAGCTTCAGGAGGCCCTGCCCGGCTCGGAGACGCTGCAAGCCCATCTGATGCGCCGTGGCCCGTCCGGCGAGATGGACGCCAAGAAGACTATCTATGTGGTCGATGAAGCTTCCATGATTGGCAACACGCAGATGCGCGACTTCCTGCGCCTCGCCGCTGACAGCCGGGTCGCGCGCGTTGTTTTGGTCGGCGACGTGCAGCAGTTGGACAGCGTTGCCGCAGGTACGCCCTTCGCGCTTCTGCAGAAGATGGGGATGCCCACGGCTGTGATGGACGACATTCAGCGCCAGCGGAACGAAACGTCCCTGGCCATCGTCAAACACGCCATTGCCGGTGAAGTGAATGAAGCCTTCGACAAGATCGGCGACCGGATCTCGGAATCCTCGAACCCCGCGCGCATTGTCGCCAAGCAGTACCTGGCACTCAGTCAGGCTGACCGCGCCACCACCGGCATTCTGACGCCAACCAACGCCGCGCGGGAAGACATCAATTACGTCGTTCGTGACGGCCTCCGCATGGAAGGCACGTTGCGCGGAAGTGATGCCGAGATCACGACACTGCGGCCAATCCGTCTCACTCGGGCGCAACTCTCTGACCCAGACAGTTGGCGCACCAACGATACTGTCTTGGCCCACCAGTCTTACAAAGCTGTCGGACTCTCCAAAGGTCACGTCTATGATGTGGTCTCCTCTGACAGCGACACCCGCACAGTGATCCTGAAGGACCGCGCCGATGGTCAGCTCGTTTGGCTCCCTCTCTCCCAGTCCTCGAAGTCGACGACTGCGGTCGAACTCTTCGAGGAGCAATCCAAGTCCTTTGCGGTGGGTGATCAGATCAAGTTTCGGATCTCTGACAAAGCAGCTGGAATTGCCAACGGCCAGACCGGGGAGATTACCGACATCGCCACGACCCACGTGCAGGTGAAGACGACTGATGGTGACAATAAGATGCTCGGTCGAAACAGCCTGGGTGCCGCCGGTCTGGACCATGCTTACGCTCTCACCGGACACGACTTCCAAGGCGCCACCGTCGACAACATCTTGGTAGCGATGTCCGCGAGCGAGACCCTCGCAAATCAGAAATCCTTTTACGTCGCGGTCTCCCGGGCCCGCGATAATGTCAGTCTCGCGACCGACGACGCAGCCGCTCTGGCGGAGCGCCTGGAGCGGCAAACGGGGCAGACCACCCCTGCCCTCGAAGCATGGATTGCAGCCCGTCTGGAACGCGACAGAGAGGTCATGAAAGACCGCCCCGAAGACCGGTCAGATCAGCGCGAAAATGAGCGCCAGAAAGACCCTCAAATCGAACGCGAGAAAGAGCCCCAAAAAGACCTCGAAAAGGACCGCTCAGAGCGCCCTGAATTGGGCAGTGGAGCCCGGGAAGGTGACCGGGATGAGCGACGCAAACAGGCCGTTCTTTCCGTGAGCGAAGGAACCCCTAAAGAAGACCTCGAACGCATGCAACGCATGATCAACCAGAAGCAACTTGGAGACTTTGAACGATGAGTGACAAGACACGCCCTCGCCTCGGCCCTCTCGCGGTGCGACTTATGGAAGAAGAAGCAGGCGAGGAAAAGCCCAACGGTTCCCACCTCGATGCAGCCATCGCAAGACTGCAAGTGGAGAAATCAAATGCCACAATGCTGCTCGAAATTTCCGAAAGTATTCTTCGCCTGAGATCGATGATTATGGCATCGGTGCTGACCGACCATGATGAGGTCGATAAGGCGATGAAGCAGCTGCACGATGCGATCGGCAAAGACATGTTAGAGGCTTCTCGCTCGAATGGCCAACTCGATCAGAACGTCGCTGAAGTCGACAGGCAACTGGTTCAACAAGTCGAACAATCGTTTCTTCCCGCCAGGTCGAAACAGCTCCAGCATGAGGACCGCGAGAGATGAGCAGCACCACGCCAACCTTGTTGAATAGCGAAACCTTATTCGTCGCGGAAATTGAGAGCTTCAGCACACGCCCGACCACGATTTCGCACTCGAAAAAGTTGGTCCATTTTGGACCATGGGGGTGGTCCAAAATGGACCAGACCCCGCAACCCCTTGAAAAACCACGGAAAAAGCATGTTATGACATTTCAGACCCAGAAGGGCCAAAAAATAGAGCAAAAACAGCTACCTAACCCCGAATGCAGGCAGCTGCGAGGCGTGTGTATCAAAACGAGGGACGAAGACCCGAGTGCCAATAGAATACCTTCTTGGGTAGCCGGCCAAAGGTCCGGTTTCCCAAGTCCGTTTTGGGGCCGCAGGGGATCCATCATCCCCGCCCTGGCCCTCATCCTTCTTCCCGTGGTGGCACCAGCGCAGGGCTTTGAGAAATCCAGCTGGTCGTCCAATGGCGAGTTCACATTGTCCGGGACGCTGACCACAAACGCAGTGTGGTCACGCCCCTCGAACGAGTGGACAGCCTTCGACGGTTTCGAGTTGTCAGCCCCGGCGCGCGGCCCCTCTCCTGCCCCGCGCATCGTGATCGGCAATGGCTCTGTTCATGATCGTCTGCTCGATGTGATCGCGTCGGCCGAGGCTGGGCCGAAGGGCTATGACGCGATCCATTACTCCGCGACACGCCTTCCATCCAAGCCACCCAGTCAGCTGACCGTCTCCGAGATCTTCGCATGGATCAGGGCAACACCTGGTCAGCATCATGCCATCGGTCGCTACCAGTTCATCCCCTCGACACTGGCGTATCTGGTCCGTGCAGAGGGCATCTCCGGAAGCGCACAGTTCACCCCTGCGCTCCAGAAACGACTGGCGCTCAGATTGATGATTGACGCGGGCTATAATGACTTTCTTCAGGGCCGCATGACGCGGGCGAGATTTCAGGATAGGCTTGCCGGTATTTGGGCTGGTTTACCGCTTCAGAATGGTCGCTCAAAATACCATGGGACAGCAGGCAATCGAGCGACGATTTCGCGGGCGAATTTCGACGCCGCAATGGTCTCGATTTTCGGCTCATGAGACGCTCCAAATTCCAGCCGCACCCATGGGCCAGAAATCGGCGTTGGCGCGCTCTCTGGGCCGCTCCGTGGCGCTCACGTCGGACCTCGTTTGCATCCCCGTCTGTCCCGGTTTTGAGTTGGTGGAAAGCGCCCGTTGGGACAGTCTACCTGATGCGCTCGCGCGGGGAGCCAGACCTCTTCAAGGTCGGCTTCACTTCCCGCCGCGCCACTCAGCGACGGGCGGAGCTGAACCGGGTCGCGGGTGATGATATGGTCATCGTCGCGACCGTGGCGCTCCCGTGGGCGAGACGGTGTGAAGCTCGTGTTCTGAAGTCGATCCGCGCGACATGGTTCCGGAAGCGGGACCATCGCGGCACTGAGTGGTTTCGCTTGAAACACACCGAGGACATCGATGCGATATATGCCTGCATCCAGAGGGAAGCCCGGCGCACGTTAATTGAAGCGAAGCTGAAATTGTCGTGGCCGAGAGGCGGACAGATTGACTCCTTTCGGACTGGAGCCCGACCATGAAAATTCGTGACAAACCTGCTCGGTCTGTCTGGAAGGCTGTCCGTTTGATAGTCGCCTTTCACAAGGACCGGGATGGCAAGCCGCATCTGTCTTCACGGCGTTGGTTTGCGAGAGATGGCCGGGCTGGCATTCATCATGATCCGGATCAGCAGGAAGCTGTTCTCGTGATCTCGTCTTCAGATGCTGACAATCCACGCAACGTCGACGTTTCCTTCAGACAGGACAGGATCGATCTTATTCGTGATGATGGTCCCGGTTGGGATCGCATCATCATTGAGGACGGACGCGTATCGGTTCGGATGAACGGGCATTCAATTCGCATCTTAGCGGATGGTTCCGTCGCTCATCTGCATGATGGTGTTGTCACACATATTGATCCTGACCTTGGCGTCCTTGTTGCAAGTGAAGACGTGCAAATCAGCATTTCGATGGATGGCGAGCTGATCGAACGCCGGACACCGGAGTCAATCGTCCGGCTTGATCGAGACGATTGCGTTCAAACATCAAGAAGGGGGACGCGATGGCATCCCATGTGAACGAAGATCTCGCGAAGTCAAATTGGCTGAAACAGGCAGAGGTGGATCTTGCGCGTCGTGATCCAGTTGATGCTGTCAACGATGCAGAGGCGCTGTTGGCCATTTGTGAAGCGCGCCTCGACAAGCTCGTGCAGCCAGTTGCTCCGGATGTGCCCTCGTCGGGATAAGACCACTTGTCGCGGAAGTCAGGGCAAGCCAGCCCGATTGCTGAAATGGATGTCTTCATCCGGCGAACCAGGCCACGTTCTTTCGGCAGGGCGCTTGTTCAGTATCGCATCTTGATGGCCGATAAGACTGAGCGCCTTAACGACGTTTGTTGCGCGGACGTATCCTTGAGCGATGTCCGGAGCGTCTTGTTCGCGTCTGATTCTAAATGACCACGTATCCATGACCTGATCTTGGTCAGGAATGGTTATCAAATCGTGAGGCCTCCCGGCAACAATGGTCTCTGTCCTCAAGACCGTCTCCCCACACTGCCAGCAGGCCGCAAAGGTGCGTCTGCACCGCATGGTCATACTCGGTCGAAATTCTGTCTTATCGATCCAAGTCTGGGTGCTCGGCCCGCCCCAGCGACCGTGACCCGAAGGGCAGATCGGCGCGGGTCTGATCGAGCATGATTGAAAGGAGGGGCTGTGGCTCCGGAGGAGACACATGACCGACTATTCGATCAGCGAGGCAGTCCCGTGGCGTTCTGGGCGAAGCCTAGGGCACGGTGCCGTAGGCAGGGGCCCAAACCTGACGGGCAAACAGAAAACCCACGTGCGCTAACACGTGGGCTTTCCATAGAAGTTTCGATCGCTCCGACCGACGCTTTGAGTTTCCCCAGAAATACACTGATATCAAGCTCTGCGCCGGTCCGGAAACGGCATCGGCTGGCTTGACTTTGATCATCGAAAGGGTGAGGATTCCGGTATCGGGAACTTCAAAACCGATACGAAATCATAAGCCCCTGAGTTGCCTAAGCTCAGGGGCTTATACTTTGCCTTTTCCGAAACGTGACATGTGCAATCTTGAGTGGTCGATGACAGAGCTTTCGTTCGCTGATCGACGAGCGTTTGCCGCCGGAGCGCAGACGACCCTCACGACTACTCCACACACATAAGGGAGCAACCAAAGCGTCGAGGGCTGCCGTTCGGCAACCCCCGTGGTTTTCAGGTCGTGTGATTTTCAGGTCGTGTGATTTTCCAGTCCCAGCTGAAGGGGATGATCAGGTCAGCGTCTCGGATGGCGGCACGGGCGTCTGCGTAGCTGAAGTAGCCGTCCCATGTCTGGACGACCTCCCCGCCCTTCGTGAATACGATCTTGTGTGTTCCATGTTTCTGCGTCGTCATGGTCCTGCTCCGTCAGTTGAAGATATCGTTGTGTTCGGTGTGGCCGCAATCGTCACAGGTGATCCGGTAGTAGCAATTGTAGCTGCCTCCTTCGATGCGCTCCCATTCCTCTCGGACGGCCTTGCCGCCGCAAGCGGGGCATTCACATTGGCTGCGACTGTCTTCTAACGGGACGATTGTCTCGCCGGCTGTCGTATAGCCCGTTCCGTCGCAGTGCAGAAATTTGCTTACGCCATCACACTGTGCGCCGTAGCCGTCACAGTTTGTGCAGGTTGTGTGGATGGTCATTCTGTTTCTCCTGATATCCGTCACCGCATGAGCGCGGTGGCATGGCCCGATGTCAGGTTTCCAAAGCAGTTCGGGTCAGGGACGGCGTAGCCGCCAGCTTGCTGGGCGTGCGGGCGGGACAAAATCGCGGAGGGTCCGCCCCAACGGGGTGGAAGCCGCTATTTTGGTCCGGTCGCGCGATCCTTGACGCGGGCTGATTTGGGGGCCATCCGGAGGATATGCTTCCGCACTCATGTGTGTGTGGAGTCGTCGTGAGGGCGACCCGACACGAGCAGGCAAGCGGTGCGGCTGGACACGCAGGCGGGCGGAGCGTCGGGATCGTTTTGCGAAGCGAAACAGACCAGAGTGGAGACCGCAGGCGTGGCCGAGGCGTGCCGTGCTCGCGAGGCGGGTCAACCGGGCCTTCTTCACACACCGCCGCTGTAAGAGCTGCAAGCCCGCATCTGCGATCGACCAAAGGTCGATGCTCGCCTGCGACACGCGAAGCCGAGCAAGCGAGGCGGCAGTTGCTGTAAGCGGCTGTTGCGCGCGGAGCGTTCCTTGGAACAAGGAAAGGGCGGCTTGCGCCGCCCAATCCTCGGGGAGGATTTAATCTTCGCTTTTGTTGGAGTTCGGGGGGAACATCACCAGTTCGTCGACGGCGACGGGGAAGTCGAGCTTGAGGGTGAAGAACTCTTCGCCTGAGCCGTTGCGGGTGTTGCGGAACATGGCCCCAACGCGACGGAAGGTGACTTTCTCTTCGCCGTCTTTTTTGAACTTGACGGGAACGGTTGCGGTGTAGGTTGTCATTTGTGTATCTCCTTTTTTCGATGGGGATCTACCAGCACGGGGCTTGAGGGCTGGCCGCAAGCGCAAATGCGGAGGGTCCGCGGCAGCAGGACGTGGAAACCGTATTTGTGCTTGCCGAGGCGCAGCCGAGGGAACGGGCATTCCGACCCCGTGCGATCCACATCAATGAGAAAAAAGGGGTTACGCAGATGTGTGACCTGTTGTTCCGAGCAACCGGGTTCAAGTTCATCGGAGCGGCGTGAGGTGATGATCATGACTCTTCACGTTGGGGCCATGTTTTGCGTCATTGCGCCTGGACTGGCCAAGTTCTTTGCAATCATACGGCGCTATCGTTCCGCGCCGCCGATGATCGGATGTTGTTCGCTGGTCAATCACGACCGACGATGTCTATCTGTGGATTTGGGCGGTGCAAGCTGTCCTGCATTAAGCTGGACGCTCTTCTGCCCCAGCGAACTTCATCCAGATGGGCGGATCGAGTCGTCACCTGCGAGGATGAACCGAGCTTGATGAGCTGGCTCGGGAGGAGACAGTTGGTCTTGCATCGGCCTCACGGAGAGGTTGACGCTGAGTTCGCAGTTCGGGTCTGGAAAACTTGAACCTGCGAGCGCGGTGACGCAGGTAGCGGCCGGGATAACGAAGGGCATATTGAAACAAGAGCCGACGTTCGCTGCGCGAGGCCAAATGTCTCAGACGCGGACGAAGCCGAGTTTCGGATACACTGTCTGAGTGTCTGCTTCTTGCCTCGTGGTGGTACCAGCGCTACGGTTCCTAGAGTGATAGGGAGTAGAGAATGGCATTTTCTCAAAAAGATTTGGACGGGCTTGCACGCCGTTATACCGACGCATGGAACTCGAAGGTCCCAGACAACGTCGCTTCTTTCCACACATCAAGCAGTAGCATTGTCATAAATCGAGGTGAGCCATCTGTTGGTCACGTCGGACTTGCTGAGATGGCTGCAGGCTTCCACGCGGACGTGCCGGATTTGCACCTTACCTGCAACGGCATTCGCGGGGCAGGAACACATGTCGTTTACTTGTGGACTTTTACTGGGCATCACGCTGAAACAGGAAACGCGTTGAATGTTCAGGGCTGGGAGGAGTGGGAACTCGACGGCGAAATGAAAGTCACTAAGGCGTTGGGTTGGTTTGATGGTGAGGAATACGACCGACAAGTCGCAGGTTAGACATCCCTCACCGGACGTAAACTGATAGATATTTGGTCAAAGCGGTCGTTAGCTATCGTGCAGCAATGTGGTAGGAGAGGGCTCTTCTGACTCTTTCGCTGCGGTCGATCCGGATGTCTGTTTTTACATCAAACCCCGACGGTTTCTCCAGAGTCTAATTGCTGAGGATTGGTGGGCCAAGAAGCTGGATCAAATTGAAGTGAGGCCGCCCGAAGGCGATCTCCTTTCGTGGGTTCAGCTTTTGCCCTTATGCGGATCATCGACCCGCATCACGATGATACCTTTGTCTTCTGCCTTTTGACCGAGGTTCATCGCGACCCCGTTGCCTCCGAAGAGCACGACCCCGGCTGGAGCGAACTTATCGTCCAGCATCTCGTCGTTGCACTTGAAGGGTGCGGCGCGACCATGTGCGGACCAGCGAGGATCGAATTTCGCCTGCGCGATCCCGCGGGCGCGGGCCCATCGGGCTGCGATCATCTCGGCGCCATTCTTTCCACCTTTGTGACAGACGAAGATTTCTTCATTGCGCGTCTGGCGAATACGCTCGCGTACTTTGTCGAGGGTATTGAAGATCAGATCGATGTCGGTCCAGTCGGTTGCGCCAGAGACGATCAGGGGCACCCCTTCGACCTTGCTTCGGGCAGCTGTCTCGCGATCGTGCTGTTCCAGAAGCTGGCGGGCTTCGAAGATGGCGCCTGTCTCGCGAGCTTTTGCGGATGTGCGGGAGCCTGCAGCCGGGATGAAGCCGGAGCCGGTCTCGATTTCGTAGCAGACGGCGGCCTCGTCGCTCATGACTTCCATCGCGGCCACGATGTCGCGCAGTTGGAGGTAACGCACTTGCGCCTCTTCCAGCGCTGTCTCAGAGATTTCGGACCCATCATGGCTCCGGGTGAGTGCGCTGATTTTGTCAGCTGTGCGATCCAACTCCTTCGAGAGTGCCATCGTCCGTCGCTGTAGGAGCGATGCGAGCCCATGGGCGATCGGTTCGATTTCGCCCTCAAGACCGGTCCCCTGCAACTGTCCCAGGAGCGCTTCGAAAGCGTCACGGACGATCTCGTTTTTCAGAACGTCATCGTTCGGAATGGGAAGCTGAGCGTCCTTTTCGGTTAGCCCGAAGAGTTCGATCGTTTCGTATGCGTTTGCTTCTGCGTATGCCATGTTCTTTCTCCTGAATGTTGGTGTTCCGCCGCATGGGTGCGGGGGATGCCGAAGTTCAGGTCTCCCGAATCTGATCGGGTCAGGGACGGCGCAGCCGCCAGCTCGCTGGGCGCAAAAGTTTCGGCAAAGTCGGAGGGTCCGCCGCGTAGCGGTGGAGACCGTCTTTGTTGACAGTTTTGCGATCCTTGACGCGGTCTGATTCTGGGGCCAATCCGGAGGATATCCTTCCGCGCTCATGTGTGTGTGGAGTTGACGTGAGGGCGACCCGACACGAGCAGGAAAGCGGCGCGGCCAGACACGCAGGCGGGCAGAGCGGCGGGATCGTTTTGCCCCGGCAAAACAGACCAGAGTGGAGACCGCAGGCGTGGCTGAGACGTGCCGTGCTCGCGAGGCGGGTCAACCGGGATGAAGCAGAGCAACGCCGCGCGGAGGTCGCATGGCCGACTGCGCGATCGACTGCAGGTCGATGCTCGTCTGCGACACGCGAAGCCGAGCAGGTGAGGCCGTAAGGCTTTTTCGACGGCTATCTCCAAATGCCCTTGTCTTGCCATATTGGAAGCCGATGGTGATGCCACTGGTTTTGATAGGATGTTCTGATGGGATTTACAGAAGCGGAGAAGGAAAGCTGTCACAAGGCGCGCCGTCGCGCCCGCGATGATGGGTATGGGGCGGACATGATAGATACACAAGAAACGTCGATGCCGATTTGCCTGCATTGTCACAATCCATTTCCGGCATCAGGCGGAGTTGTGACTTCTGATGCGGCGATCTGTGATGCCTGCAACGGCTGATATGTCGTGAGTATGTTCACACTTCGTTCTTGAACGGAAGTATGAAACGGCGGTATCTGGATCGTCATGCCATTGCGACCAAAGATGATCGGTTTTCGCTTCTCGACGCGCCTCGATGTGCTTGGGCCTGCGGACGTCGTTGAGATGATCTGCCCGCAATGCGCGCGGCGGTACATGCTGGCGCCGTGGCAGCTGTTGGGTCGGTTCGAGCCAACGATACATCTCGACATTGTTGGTGAAAGGTTCCACTGCAAGAACTGCGGATGGCGCGGCCAACGCAAAAAAGGGGCGCGATGGGCGATCTACACCGCCCATCCGCCCCTGTCAGAAGTGCCAGGATCTTAGAAGGTGACTGTGCCATGGCCTCGCATGGAGAAAGCATTTGCCTCTGTGCCGAAGCCGACGATCACATGGTCGTGGATCGTCAGTCCAAGCACTCTGGCAGCTTCGACCATCTGTTTGGTCATCTTGATGTCTGCGTCGCTGGGTGTGGGATCGCCAGACGGATGGTTGTGGCACAGAATGAGTGCTGATACGTCTAGGATCAGCGCTGATCGCATGACGTCTGAGACATAGACGGGGACATGATCAATTGTGCCGCGCCACATGATCCGATCACGGATCAATCTATTTTTGCTGTTGAGGAAGAGCACGCGGAGGACCTCGCTCCGTTCCTTGAGGGCGCTGAGGGCTAGGTATTCGGTGAGCATGGCCCATGACGCGATCAGGTCTGCAGCACGCATATGGCGTCGTAGGATATCGCAGGCAGACCCGACGGTTGCCGCGTCTTCTTGCGTGAGATGTGGTTCGACACGAATGGGATCGGGTATGCGGTCGTATTTTGTCATGGGGCGATGGTCCTTTGAAGAGTTTGCAACAGGTCGACGCCGTCAGGGCGAAGGGTATGACCGATGTCAGCCTCGAGTGCTGCGTATTCCGCCAGCAGGTCTGGCCGGAGCCGTGCGGCACAGTGGAGATCGGGGAGCGATGACATGATGCAGAAGCTGCAGGAAAGCCGGCTCATGCCAGCGGCATAAGCCCAATGGGGGTTCTGACCGGCATCTGCGATGGTCTGAAAGACCTCGCGCTTTGTCATGTCGTGGATCGGCAGCCAATCGAACCAGGTGCGGCCGGCTACCGAGTTGCGCGCATTGTGCTTGAGGGTCGGACGCGTCCGGCGCGCAGCACTTTCTTCGGCGCGCATCCCCATCGCGTTGACGATCTGGCCCCGGTAGCGCGGATGCGCTGCGAGGTATCGGCGGAGCTGGCGCTCGATCGGCCCGCGTTTGAGATCAGAGGTGCATTGCCGGTACTTGGGCGATGGAAACATGCCCCGCCCGCGGACCATATCAAAGAAACTGCGACGCGATCGGGCGATGATGAGTCGTAGATCGAATCCTGTCGTGGCGATGTGCTCGATTGTTCCGGGCCATTCGATATGGCCCAGGTGTGCGTGCACCAGCACCATCTGATGACGTGGTATGCCTGCCCTCACGAGAGCGATGGTCATGGCCTGGCTGTCCTTGCCACCGGAGGTATTGATCGCGATCAGACCACCGCGGTCAACTATTCGGGCGACTTGGTCAGGCACAACAAGGGCATTCATGACTGATCCCCGAATACCGCGATCCGATTTTCACCTGACGAGATAAGGTCGCCCTTTGCATATTTGATCAGCGCTTCTTTTCTGTTCAGAAGATGCATCAGGACCGGTGTACTGGGATGATTTTTGCGGAAGCCACGTTCTGGACGGGCAAGACCTTTCGGACCGTGCTTGATGAGGAAGATTGCTTCTTCGATCACATCGATATCTGTTTCCTCGGTGATCATCGATTTTGGCAATGTTGCGACATGGGCGAGTAGGGCATTCGACCGCGCTTCACTCCAGCGCCGGGCATCGATTTTGTACGCACCGATGATCCACTCGCGCAGATCGTACCAACGGATCCGGGTGCCGGGCGTCGTAAATTGATAGACAGACATGGCGACCTCAATTCTCGGCTCGGACGGCGGAGATGCCGAACGCGCGCTCGACTTGCTGGTAGATGTCACAAAGCGAGAGAAATATGGTGCGTCCGTCCGCGTGCACTGCCTGCGCTGTACCAACGAGATAACGGAGCTTCGCGTGTCCTGTTTCCATGAGGACAGCGACCTGATCGTCGGCAAGATGCTTGGCCAATTCGGAGGGTAGATCAATCGTATCGCCGTCAACGGTATGCTGCGGCTCCGATCCGTCACAGAAGAGTGCAAAGGAGGAATCCTCCCTATGCGGATCATTCCTGTGAGCTTCGAGACCGGGAATCGTTGCGACCCAAGCGATGAAGGCCGATGGGTCCTTGGTCCAGAAGTAGTTCGTGCGGAAGCAGGCGGTGTAATCAGCCATTTGGGTATCCTTTCAGATGTGGGGGTTCAGATCATGCCGCAGATGACGAGGTTCGATTGCACTGTCTGGTGTCCGCAGGCCTCGCAATATCCGCCGCGCTGATCAGGTTCGGACTCGGTTGCTTGGTCGCAGTCCGGCTTGACGCAGATCGCCGGGACAACGCTGTCCATGACAGAATGCTCGACCATTGCCTCGACATCCGGGAAGCCTTCGATCTGGGCGAGTTTGATGAGTTTGGGGTGCTCAAAGTTGAACATGGTTTTGGTCCTTTTGTTTTAAGTGAGACGGGAAAGGGGAGCCACGTTTCAGCGGCTCCCCTCGTGAGACCTGCCTCGCAGGTCGGCGCGTCTTTGGGCTGGAGAAACACCTTGCGCGCCTTGGTCGTGGGTCCGTGACCGGGAGGATGGACGGACCCGCACGGGGAAAGGCGCCCCGGTTTACCGGGACGCCTTCAGGCTGCGCGTGAGTGGTGTTGAATTGCGGCTCAGATGAGCCGTGGCGCCCTGTAGTTCGGATTGGGGATCGTTGTTATTTTGCCCCCGGCCTCTTCGACCGCGGCCTTCGCGGCCGAGAACGGGTAGGCTCCGTCGGATCTGCTCCAGCGGTAATGGCCGCGCTCGAAGCGTATGATGGTCTCGGTGCCGTCCGGCATCACCGCGACCTTCAGGGTCTTGGGTTCACGTTTGGGCATAACTTGCACCTCACGCGGCGATCGGCGCGGGCACCCTGCCCTCTTCGGAGCGGGCGATGAGGTAGTCGCAAGCCTTCTGCGCATCGCCCGCGTGTTTGAAGATCGCGTTCTTGTCGCTTCGCAAGACCGTGACCCAGTGCTGAATATATGCAGCGGTGTTTTCAATGGTATGGAGCGCAAACCCGAGATGTTGTCCGAGCATCCAGGCGGTCAGCTCGGCCGTTATCTCCTCCCTCGAGTATGGAGCGTTACCGAAGCGAGATTTGCCATAGTCGCGGTTGAGGCGATGAGGAGCTTTTGTCGCGTGCGCTAGCTCATGACTCCAGGTTGAATAGAAATCATGCGCCGTGTTGAAGTGGACCATTTCAGGCATGTAGACGCGATCGACTGCTGGCATGTAATACGCTTGCCGACCGGTGAAGATCGTCGTGATATCGATCGCGTCGAAGAACTGCTGCATGTGCGGGATCGGTTCTGCGGAGGGATAGGCCGGAGCGTCGTTCTGCTCGGGGAAGTAGCGATCATCCAGACCGTCGATCTGGCAGGCATTGAAGACGCGGTAGCACTTGAGGAACTTCCGCGTCCGGCGGCCGTCCTCGTGGGCGTTGTCGTCGACATCGATCTCGGCGTCCTCGCGGCTCTCGTAGGTGCCATACCGCACGACGAGCGAGGATTTCTCGCCCTTGCGAATGCGCGCGTCCTGCTCGTTCGCCTGCAACATCGTCATCCAGTAGGGCGACGTGTAGCCCGACAACATCTGCTGGATGGTGAGCAGGAACGCGTTGGTGCCCTTGTATGGCGTGCCGCAGTGGCGAAGTGGCACCGGGGCTGCGCCGCCTTTCCACGGCTGCCGCCAAGGCAACGTGCCGCGCTCGATGATCTTGATGAGATCGTTGGTGATTGCGGCGGCCGGGTCGAACTTCGGGTTGCTGGTTTTGCCGGTGGTCTTGCGGGTCATCGTGCTCTCCTTTCGGTGTATTTCCATGGCTCGATGAGACGAAGGCGCCCCGGTGGACCGGGACGCCTTTGTGTTGCGCCAAATAGCGCCAAGATATGGGATCACCTCCTTTCGCGAGGCTTGCCTGGAGATCAGCCAACCAGAGCCAGACCGCTGTTTTCGATGCGATCGTCGGTGCCATTCTCAACGAACGGGATGATGGAGAATGTCTTTCCGCCACGCTGCTCTTCGTTCTGCACGGCGTTTACGCGCAGATCGCCGTCGGGCGTGTTGATCAGGAGTGACATGTATTCATTGCCGGTCCGGTTGCTCTTCTGCATCCAGGCCGAACCGACGCGGATCGGGGTGCCGCGCGGCGAGCTGATCTCGATGCGGTAATCCGGGTGATTTGCATCCGTCTTCCAGCTGTTCTCGATCAACATGAACTCAAGGTCGAACATCATGTTGGCAACGTAACCGGCAAAGGCGTTGTCCGCGTCCATTGCGGTCAGTTCGCCGGAGAGGGAGCCGGATTTCATGGTGCCGTTCGCAACAAAGGGCACGATATCGAACTCACCGCTCTTGGCCTTCTTCGCGTCGTTTGTTTGCACGGCGTTGACGCGGAAGGGGCCAAGACCGACGTCCATCTGCATCGACAGGTAGGCGTTGCCGGTCTTGCTCGTTTCGTTCCACGCCGAGTCGATACGGACTTGGCGGCCCGCGCGGTTGGTTGCAGTGACGTCGAAGTCGGGGGATTTTTCGGACATCTTGGCCCGAGGCTCGAGTTGGATTGCGATGTCGAACTTGGCGGAGTGCACAACGCCTGCGAATGCAATAGCGGCGTCCGTGGCGTTTTTGGTGAGGGTTCCTGCGAACATGGGATGGTTCCTTTCGGGTTGCTGGTGCCGGCCTCGGCCTGGTCACGCGGGGATTGCTTTCCGACCCCTTCCCGGGGTCACAAAACAGAAAGCCTGCATTCCACTTTCTCCCCTCCCCCTCACCCGGAACTGCCCTTGGTCGTGGTCTGTGACGTTTCCTCTCGCGCGCGAGTCCCCTCTTCTGCAGCGTGGTATTGTTCTGCCGTCTGGTCCCAAAGTGCAAAGTCCAGACCCCGGATCTTGGCAAAATGCCTCAGATCGCAGAGGGCGTTTCTGAGGCGTTCTCCATCACATTCTGCGTCAGGAAAGAGGCCATCGAGCGCATCTGCCATGCGAGCTGCCTGGATCAGAGGCACGTTGTCCGATTCAATATTGCCGTAGGTCTCTGCCTCGGCCGAGACGTGCGCGATAGTCATGCCACAGCAGCTGACCCCGACCGTCTCATCGGCATCAAGAAGCCGACAGAGATCTGCGTGGATCATGTCGCTCTGCTCGGTCAGCGCAAGCTCGGCCGGGCAGGAGTATATCAGCTTCGCCGTGACAACGATCTCTTCATCCATGCACGTTTCAGGGGCAAGGATGCGGCGGGCGGCGGCTTCTTGCGGAATGGTTCCGTCTGGTAGGATGAGGATCCCGAAGGACCCGTCAGGCCATTTGATAAGACTTTGTCCGAATCCCCTCAAACCTTCGTCGGTCGTGAAGCGGGCGATAAAGGCTCGTCCGTCCTCATGCGCGGTGACCGTCATGAGGCGGTGGGGATTGATGGCCTCGGCGCGTGCCCAGACGGCTTTTTCGGCGGCGCTCATGTCACATGCCCTCCGTGAAGTAGGTTCCAATCGTAGCCTGGTGCGCTTTTGCCGCCGCGACCCGTTCGCCTTCCGCCACCTGGTCGATCTGTGCGGTGCCCCCATATTGGCGGATCTTTCGCTTGATGAGTTTGGCTTCGCCGTCGCATGTGTTGCAGTAGGCGTGATCCATGACGCTGAGGACCTCGTGCATCTGCAGCTCGGCGTTCCACACTGCCCAGGCATCCTGCATGACATCTTCACTTCCGCATTCCGAGCAATGCAGGCTGTGGCCGAGGGTGTCGGATGTGACGAAGAATTCGTGTTCCTTTCCGTTGAGCCGATTGCCTGCCTGATTGGTAAGACCGATGCTGGATGCGTTCTGCGCGAAGGTGATAAAGTATTGGCCGAGATCATCCTTGTGGACGATGTAGCCTTCGTTGAACCAGTGGACGCTTTTGCCGGCGTCGACGGCGGCCTTGATTTCGTCGAGTGTCATGGGTCTCTTTCTCCTGACGGGTTGATGTTCACGACGAAAAAGGCCCGATCCGAAGATCGAGCCCTTGAGACGTTTGGTTATGGGTTCGGGACGCCGGGTCTTCAGGCCCAGAGATCGTCCAGCTGGAACGTGACAGCATCGAACGGTGCGACGCAAACGGGATCGTCGTCTTTCAGTGTCGCGATCGTCATCCATGATCCATCGTGGTTCGCGTATGCGACCAGAGTTCGTAATTCGGGGTCGACGAACCACAGATGCTTTACGCCGAAGCTTGCATAGATTTCGAACTTGTCGATCTGGTCCAGCTTTCGCGTTGACGGTGAGTGGATCTCGCAGACCCAGTCCGGGGCGATTTCGAACCAGTTTGTTTCAGGTAGCTCGCTCAAGCGTTCACGTCGCCAACCCGTTATGTCAGGGACGAGTATGTCGCTGTCAAAACGTACTTCCACTTCGCTCAGGATGAGCCAGCCACCGGGACCGCCACGTCCCTTCGTGAAGGGCCCCCTCAGTTCACCACCAAGTTCGTATTGAGCAACCGCATGGCGAGGTGCTGGCTTCGGATGCGTGTGCAACGCACCGTAGATGATTTCGGCTGTCATACCTTCAGGCGCATCAAGGATGTCCTGATAGGTCGCCTTACCGAGTTTGCGTGTCATCCTGTTCATGGCAGTTCCTGACATGTCTCTGTCCTGTGATATATCATGGAGCCGGTCGGTTTGCGAGGGATGCATGGGGATCACCAATCGCTGGCGAGCATGATCGTAAGAAGGCGCTCGGTTTGTGCGGGATCATCGGGATTCTCGGCACCCCAGCGCATGTGTGATCCACGTTCGAACATGTCGATCTTGAAGAAGACACGTTTGCCTTCGACGTCGAACGCGCCGAAGTCGTGATATCCGTTTGGATCGTTGTCAGGCGCAAACGTGTCGAAATTGCCCGTTTCGCGGACGCATTCCTTGATGAAATCGTCGCCTTCAAGCGCAAGTGCGTGGGTGGTGACTGCCCGGCCGGCCAGTACGATCTGGGGCGCGATGCCGAGGCAAAGCGACCTTCTGAACATGTCATTGTGAGCAGCAACAACTGTCGGGTCCGGGATGTAGGTTTGTTCGATATCGAGGGGAAACATGGTTTGTCCTTTCATTTGACTGTTTCACCCCGACACAAAGCCAACTTTCCCCTTTTGGATCGGGGTCCGTCGTCTGGCGTCAGGCGGCCACCTCCGACGGGGTGCCAATCTGCCGGCCCAGAACTTGCGCCAGCACGTGCAGGGTCCGCTTTTCGTCTCCATGTGGCAGAAAGAGACGAAGCTGGAACGAGATGATCTCGGTGAAGCAGCCTAGAGCTTTCAGCCCGTCCATGGTTGCCTTGTCTGCACCGTTGATCTCGAGCCGCGTGTCGCCGGCCACACGGCGACGGGTCAGGCTCAACCCCTGACCGAGATCGACCGGGGCCGTGCTTCCCAACGCGACCTGCAGGATTTCTTCCGGCGTTTTCGGATCGCGGATCATGAATTGGGCACGCAGCGCGGCGACGCCGTGTTCGCCAACGGTGCGGCCGATCATGCTGGCATGACCCTCAGGCGTGACGCGGTAGATGCGCTCGTTGTTGCTCGGGAGAGATTTCCAGATTGGCAGTAGGAGACCTGTGAGCAGATAGAGTCGTGTGGTGGTCGTTTTCGGCAGTTCGTCGGCCTCAGCCGTCCAGAGCCGGATGAACTCATCGCCCTGGATCGGCTCCCACGCCGAACGTCCAAAGGCATCTTCCGTCAGATAGGTCGATCCGGAGGGCCGGGTGACCTTACGCATCAATGTCACGATGTCCTCATCATAGAACTGCATGGGCCGTTTGGAGATAAGTGCTGCGCGTCCGGAGGCCCGGTTCACCATTGGGATCCGTGAGCCTTTCAGGCCAAGGGCGTCTTCTGCGGTTTGGATGTGAACCGGATCGGTTACGTCGAGACCGATAATGCGTGTGACCGCTCCCGATTGCGGGCAGGTCCAGAGATCTTCGGTCGAGATTTGCTTAATTGTTTCGCCGCGCAGCGTCTCGACACCAAGGTCGAGGGTGCCGGCTTCCCGCGCCCGCTCGGTCTGGTCCGCGATCCGTTGCATGAACTCTGCAAAGAGGGCGTTCTGCATGTGGATCGGCAATGCCAGCACGCGGTTCAGGAAGCGCTGGATCGGCGGTAACTCCTCGAGCAACACGCCGTCCTTGTCGATCAGCCGCAAAGCGGTCCAGTCAGTGAAGGTCTCATAGTCCATGGCGCCAGCGCGACCGGCTGCGAGATCTGCATAGTAGCCTCGCAAAGCTGCCCGCGCGATGGGGCTCTCGAGATTATCCTCTTCACGGAACATGCCCTGTGCGCCTGTTTCCCGCTGGCGCTTTGTGAGGGCCCCAAGCTGATCGAGGCGGCGCGCGATTGTCGACGTGAACCGCTTTTCGCCATGAACATCCGAAGTGCAGACCCGGAAGAAAGGGGCGCTCACTTGTTCGGAGCGATGGGTCCGGCCAAGCCCCTGGATGGCCGCGTCCGCACGCCAACCGGGTTCGAGCAGGTAGTGCCGTCGCCGCTTCTGGTTCGCGGCTGTCTGGGCCGCATGGTAGGACCGTCCGGTGCCACCAGCGTCCGAGAAGATGAGGATATCCTTTTCGCCGTCCATGAAGGCGCTCGTCTCGGCCGAGTTGCTGCTGGCCGCGCGCTTCTCGATGAAGAGGGCGCCATCCGCGCCCTTCAGGGGACGAATAGAGCGTCCTGTGACTTCCGAGACGTGATCCGCCCCGAAGGCCCAGATGATCTGATCGAGCGCTGATGGGATCGGCGCCAGGGCCATGAGCTCCTCCATCGCGGCGTCGCGCAAGGCCATCGCCTCGCGGGAGACGACCAGTTGGCCGTTTGCATCGCGCAGGGGCTCGGCGACCATGTTGCCATCGATTTCGACAAGCTTTTGGGTGTGGATCGGGAAGGCTTGCTGGAGATAGCTGAGAACATAGTCACGGGGGGTGTGCGCTCCTTCGACAAGTTCATCCTCGGGATCCATCGTCTCAAGCCGCCGCTTCAGGAGGCTCTCGCCTGTCGAGACGACTTGCACGACGCAGGCCTGGCCATTCGCGAGGTCTTGCTCGATCGCGCTGATGATCGTGGGAGACTTCATGCCAAGCAGCAAGTGATTGAAAAATCGTTGCTTTGTGCTTTCAAAGCGTGATTTTGCTGATGCTTTGGCCGCCGAGGCGTTCGTCTCGCCACCAGCGTCCATGACACCTGTGGCTGTCAACGCGGCTTCCAGGTTCTGGTGGATCGTCCGGAACGCCGAGGCATAGGCGTCGTAGATTTCGACCTGGGCTTCGGTCAGCTTGTGTTCGAGCACGTCATATTCCACCCCGTTGAAGCTGAGTGCGCGGGCCGTGTAAAAGCCAAGCGTCTTCAGATCGCGGGCCACGACCTCCATCGCTGCCACGCCACCTGCTTCCATCGCTGCGACGAAGCTCTCGCGGCTGGGGAACAGGTATTCCGCCCCTTGGCCCCAGAGACCAAGACGGGACGCGTAGGCGAGATTTTGGACCGATGTCGCACCTGTTGCACTCACGTAAAAGACCCGTGCGCGAGGTGCGGCCAGCTGCAAGCGAAGCCCGGCGAGGCCCTGCTGTGAGGGTTTGACCCCCCTGCCCTCGCTGGACCCGGCCGCGTTTTGCATGGCATGGGCTTCATCGAAGGCGATCACACAGTCGAACGCTTTGCCCATCCAGTCGAGGACCTGGTTGAGTCGCGTCGTACCGTCCTTGCCGGCCGCGCGCAGCGTCGCGTAGGTCACGAAGAGGATGCCGTCGCCCATCGTAATGGGTTGATCGGGTTTCCACTTCGAGAGCGGCTGGATGTCCGCCGGCGAGCCGCCAAGGTCCGTCCAGTCGCGGATCGCATCTTCGATCAGCGTGGACGATTTTGACACCCAGACCGATTTACGGCGACTTTTCAGCCAGTTAGTAAGAATAAGCCCGGCCACCTCGCGGCCTTTGCCGCATCCGGTTCCGTCACCGAGGAAGTATCCAAGGCGGTAGGCTTTAGCCGTTGGATCGTCGTCCTTGCGCTGCATTCTGGTCTGGTCGTCGTCGATCTTGAAGCGGCCGGGCAGGTCGCGCTCATGGGCGTCGTTTGCCATGATGATTGTTTCGAGCTGTGCTTCCGAGAGATGACCTTCGGTGATGAGACGGCCGGGCAGCTTCAAGCCTTCAGCGGCTTGGCTCGACGGGATCGGCGGCGCCACGGAGGCCATCGCGATGCTCTCGACCAAAGGCGTCGGGTGCTCTTTCGCGCCCGCGATCTCGATGCGCTGCGGTCGGTAGCGCGCATAGATGTCCGAGACCGGCACGTTCTCGCGGGGCGTGTCGAGCGTGGTGAAGGCAAGCGGCGCGGAGGCGTGCTTGGTTGCAGGACGGGCTGCGGCTGTTGGTGAAGATGGGGCGCGCGGCTTCCGAGCGGCCGGATGCGGTGCCGTGGTCGTAGTGATCGCTTTCGGCGCGGACAGTGCCGCGCGGGTCGGCAGGTCTGCAATGATTTCGGCGGCGTGATTGAGATCCCGTGCGCTTTCGCGCCGCAGCTCACCACCGTCGTGGATCTTGTCGAAGACGACGAGCTGCGTCTCCACGGAGGTTCCGAGCTTGCGATAGACCTGGCCGGGGATGGCGAGCGCCAGCCGTGGCGTGGCAATGCCGCAAGCCCGGGCCCAATGGGCGGGATCGCGCTCGGGGCTGAAGCTCATCGGCATGATCGCGGCGAGTCGGCCACCCGGCGCGAGACGCTTGGCCGCGGAGATCAGATGCTTGGCCGCGATATGCGCGTCCTTGCTGCGATCGACGGATGATGAGAACGGCGGGTTCATCACCACAACGGACGGCACGCGTGGATCGCGGAGCAGATCGTCGATGTGTTCGCCATCGTGCGCCGTGGCGTTCGTTTCGAAGAGGATTTCAAGGAGCTTGAGCCGGAAGGGATCGACTTCGTTGAGGATCAGTTTGCCGCGACCCCGGCTGGCGAAGGCTGCCAGCGCGCCCGTGCCAGCTGATGGCTCCAGAACGATCTCGCCTGCTCGGATCGCAGCGGCCTCAACGACAAGTTGCGCGTAAGGCAACGGGGTCGAGAACTGCTGAAGGCGGATCTGCTGTTCCGACCGGCGGGTTTCTGTCATGAGCAAGGCCGCGACCGATTGTGCGATTGTTTGCGCATTCTCGCTCTTTGCGGACTCGATCACGGTCTTGTTCGCTGCGGCCTGCATAAGATCGTAGGCCATACGCCAGGACCAGGTGCCCTCGGCATCGGATCCTTGGAAGGTCTCGCGCATGGTGCGTGCAAGCTGCGATGACCGAAGGACGCCAAGACGCATCTGGGCCGAGGTCTGCGCGACCGCCGTCGCGAGATGCTGCTTCGAAGTCGTGTCAACCTTGTGAGCGGGGCTGGGAATGTCCATGATGATCTCCTTCAGGGCTTTGTTTGGCGGTTCACACGGCCAAGAGGCCCTCTCTGGGCTCTGAGGAGCGCAGAGAGGGCCTGTGGGCCTGTGTGGAGGCCGGAGATGGGCTTGAGAGCGCTCCTGAGGCCGCTCAGCGGCCCTGGAGGGCAAAAAACTCGGCTAGGACCGGGCTGGCGGCAGTTTGCGCGCGCTCGAGGAGCTCAGAGCCGGCCAGAGACGCCTTGGAGAGCCTGACCAACCCCCCTGTCTCCGCGATACGGTAGCAACGCCTCTGCTGGCCGCTGCGCCTGTAGTGCGTCGCCGTGACGATCTGGCAGGTACTGCCGTCGGTGAGTGTAACGGGGGCGGCCAACTTGATCTTGTCGCCTTCTTGATAGGACGGGATTGCAGCCCAGTCGCGACACCGCTTCCGCCAGTCATGTGCGTAGCTGTCGGGATCCTTGATTTCGGACAGAAGAGCGAGAAGCGAGAGCGGCGCTTTGCTTTCGCAGGGGCCCTGCCCTTCATCCATGTCTTTGTAGCCCCAACAGCCATCGTCATAGCGGGTGAGGAAGACCGCCCCGAAGGTGTAGGAACCGTCCGCGTCGAGCACGAACGTGCTCTGTTCGAGTGGCTTGCCGTCGAGCGACTCTGTCCGGACGGCGGCATACCAGGTCGTGCCGACCTTGCAGGCTTTGACCAGTGTCCACTTTCGCGCATCGGTCTCGGAGGTGCACAATCGCGTAATCTCGGCTTTTTCATCCGCGTAGCATTTGATCCGCCGGTCGTTGTAGATGAGCCAACCCATTATGCGGCCCTCCGCTCGTCGATCTCCCACACCGCATCGAGCGGCACGCGGTAGGGCTGCATCTCATCGAAGTCCTCACAATTCCCGCAGTTGCGGACCATCGCCCATGTGTCGGTGAGGTCGATCAGCACAACGCGGAACGTGCCACCCAGCCCAGAGGGAACCGTATAGGTCCCGCCGATCATGTAGTCGGAAGCCTGCTCTGCGAAGACACGCACTGTGTGGCCGTCCGTCGCGAGCCGGATGCTGCCCCGGCCGCGGTCGAGCAGCATCTGCACGTCGTCGATGATGTCCGTGTAGAACTGCCCCGTGAGGTCGCGGAAGGCGATTTTGCGCTGCGACATCCAGTCTGCATCACGATAAGGATTGATCCCGTCCGCAAAGGCGAAGCGGGGATCGCAGTGTTCGGTCGTGACGATGCGCGTGGTCGCGCCGTCGATCCCGTTTGAGCGCAGATGCACCCCGTTGCCGACGATCAGGATCAGCGCCGGATGATCGATAGGTCCGTTCCAATTGGGAAGGAAAGTCCCGCAGGAGCGGGCATGCGCAATTTGGGCCGCCACGGCTGTGGCGGAGAACTTCAGGATAGCCATTTTGATGATCTTTCGATGGGGCGGCGTCAGGCCGCGTGTTGGGTTCTGAGATGACGGCGTTCGGCGGCCATGCAGATTTGCATCGCCTTCATCCAGCCGATTTTCAGATGGAGGGCATCGGCGAGTGCCTTTGAGGCACCCTCCTCGCCGCTGCGATACTGGAATTCGCCGGCGTCCTGACTTTGCTGGATCGCGCCGTTCATTTCCCGTTGGGCCTCGTCGGCAAGCTCAGCGAACGCGGCGCCGAGATCCGCAAGCGCTTGAGCGTAGCCTTGGTCATAGGTCCGTGACATGTTTCAACTCCTGATTGAAGCGGTGCGCCACCGCAGAGGGCGGCGCACCTTTGGGGCGGCTTAGGCCGCCTTCTTCTTGCTCGACTTCGGCTTGGCCTTGCTCGCTACGACCTCCGGAACAAAGGCCGCGGTGGTCTGCATCATCGGCGGGCACCAGCTGGCCACTTTCTCACGCTGCTCGTCTGAAAGTGTGGCGAAGGGTTCTGCAAAGAGTTTGTCGCAGAACGCCACGATTTCTTTCTTGCTCGAGGAGGAGAGCGCTACCGCCTCCTGGCTGAGGCCGAGATCCTCGCTAAGGATTTTGAGAAGCCATGCCTTCTTGAAGCGGTTGAAGAGAGAGGCGTTCGGCGTCCAGTGCGCGCGGATGTCCGGCATGATCTCGATCTCGAGATCGTGCATCAGGCTGTCCCGGTTCCGCTCGCGGGCAAGGCAGGGCTGCGTCGTCGTCGCGGTCGCATAGGCCACGAGCTTTGCCTTTTGGACTTGATCCAATGCACGGAAGAGTTGGAACTGCTCTGCCGGTGCGCGGTCTTCATCGTGCCAGGAGAGATCGAGAGCGTCATGCGCTGCCTCCATCTGCTCTTGGGAGGTCGGGTCGATCTCGTCCATCTTTGCGTGATTGCGATACTCTTGCAGCGCACTCACCTTGATCGCGTAGGTGCTGTTCATGTGCGCGAAGATATCGCTCACCAGCTTGAAGAGCGTCAGATCGAGAGCGGCCTCGGGGTTCTGGGCCAGC
The DNA here is from genome assembly GCA_947493335.1 of uncultured Paracoccaceae bacterium. GTDB lineage: Bacteria > Pseudomonadota > Alphaproteobacteria > Rhodobacterales > Rhodobacteraceae > CANMYO01. The sequence continues at coordinate 67,092 of CANLQO010000007.1, forward strand.
GCGGCGCCAAGTGCCATCGCCCGTTCAACCTTCAGATCGTCCTGCAGCGACGCGGGATAGACGATCTCGTCCTCCGCCTCCCCTGCCCTATCAGCACCCTGCGTTGTGGCGGCTGGCTTTGCACTGGGTTTGTCTTCCGGGCGCACCATGCCGACATGAAGCGTGACGCCATTGTGACCCCAGGATGCGATGACACCGCTGCGGGTGAGGTCCTCGTCGGAATAGGCTTCCTGGAGGGTCGTGGCTTCGGCTTCCAGTGCATCGACCTTGTCGGAGAGCGCCGTGTAAGCATCGTCATCGATGCTTTCGTCCTCCATCTCCATGGACAGCCGCTCGAGCTCCTGCTGGATCTCTTCAACCCGCTTCTGGCCCACCTCGTCGGGCTCGACAGGACCGGGATAGACGCGACCGTATTCTGCCATCGCGTTGTAATCATAGCGAACCATCGCATCGGACCACGCAAAGCCCATCTCGGCACGCGTGGTCTCGGCCGCGGCCGTCAGTTTATCGATCATGATCGCTTCGACCATCGCATTGTCCTCGAGCACGGAGTGCTCCTCGAGAAGATCGCGGGCCACGGCACCCCCCCTGGCTTCATACTCTTCGCGCACGAATTGGCCGATGTCGTCGCTGACTTGCACGCCACGCGATTTGAGGGCGTTGCGGATGGTGTAGGCCTGCACGTATTCGCCAGCGGCAAGGATCGCGTCGTAGACGTCCTTCTGCACGGTCTGGCTTGGGTGATCGGCAAAGGCTTTCATTGCATCGAGTGTGATAGTCTTGGCTCTTGCGGCAGCGCGGATATCGGGATGAATGAGGCCGTAGCGCAAGCGACCCTTTACCGCCGCCACAGTCGTTCCGAATGTTTTGGCAATGGTCTCGGGCGTCTGGTGGTCGATTTCCATCATCCGTGCGAATGCCTCAAACTCATCGATGGCATTCATCGGTGCCTGTGTGATGTTTTCGGCGAGAGATAGCGCAGTCGTGACGTCGCAGTCAGCGGGCACCTCACGGCATTCGATCTTTGTTTTTGCCGTGAAGGCCTTTAACGCTTTGTCCGCGACCAACTCGACGAGCGATGCATGGCGGCGGCCACCAGCAAGGACGCCGTATTTGCAGTCGATCTTCTGCACCAGGAGCGGCTGCAGAAGGCCAAGAGCGAGGATGCTGGCCTTCAGATGCGCGATGTTTTCGCTGTCATAGGTCTCGGGCGATTTGGCACGCACATTGGCGGGGTGGGAGATGAGATCGCCAATGGCGACGGATACGGGCTTCAAAGTCTGTGTCATATTCTGTCCTTTCGGTTGCAACGGCCCCTCCCCTGCGGAAGGGACTGACCCAATCCCCGATCCGGGGATTAACAACACAAAAGGCCCACTTTCACTTTCTTGGGTCCCGAAACCCCGGCGATCCCAAAATCAGCTGGCCCGAAACAGCTTGCTCAGCGACCGGTCGTCTCCAGAAGCGCTCGATCCCAAGCGACAAGTTCAGATCGGCAAGAATAGCGCCTCCTGCGACTTTCCAGTCCCAAACATCAGGATTACCGACCTTCAAAACAATGCAGCGCCAACGATAAGAACGGGAAACGATGGCGTGGCGGCTGTTGGGAACTTGAATTTCAGTGATATTGACGCTATATACCGTCAGTATCACTGTAGGAGCGTAGATCATGCACATCACGAACTTTGCTGAAGCTGGGCAATTCGAACCGCGCAAAATCGCCGCTTTGCTACGCACATCAGCAGAAGAGATCGCATTGACCGTCGGCTTGGGCAAAGACGCGTTGCAGAGGCGAGCCCGCATCGGTTCGGACAAGACGCAGCGCCGCCTGCGCGAATTGGTCGAGGTACTGAACAAGGTCGAACCCCGCTTCGGCTCGGAACTGATGGCCTATGCATGGTATCGGTCAGAGCCGCTGCACGGCTTTGACGGCCGGACTGCCATGCAGCTGGTGCAGGAAGGCAAAGCGCAGCAAGTTCTGGAATATATCGATGCGGTCGATGCGGGCGTCTTTGCCTAAAGCGCGCCCCGCCAAGACATGAGACACCGATACACTGTCACACTTCGTATTCTCGGGACATCGGTGTCACATACTATAGTGTTGAATTGCGGGACGCTAAGATGCCTCTGAAAGATGGACGCTACACAGGGTCGCTCTACCGCGCCCTGAACCCGGTTTATGCCCGCACGCCTCTGTCCGGACGAGGTGCTGAACTCTACGGAGGGCGCTTTAACGCCAAGGGGACCCCTGCCCTCTACACCTCGCTAGATCCCGCGACCGCACTTAGAGAAGCCAACCAGGTCGGCAGCCTGCAACCAACTATCCTGGTGTCCTACAAGGCCGACCTTGGGCCTATTTTCGATACCCGAAATCAGGACGGACTAGAGCAATACGGAATGACAGAGGCCATGCTTGCCGACTCAGCATGGCGCATGAAGATGCTCGATGGCCAACCTGTGGCGACACAGGATTTTGCACGCGACCTCATAGCAGATCGGTTTGCAGGGCTTCTGATCCAGAGTTTTGCGAAGGGCGCGTCGCCATCGGACTTCAACATCGTGTTGTGGGCCTGGACTGATAACAACGGTTCTTTGGAAGTGGTGGATGACGAAGACCGACTGTCACGCATGTGAGTTTTGAGACTTGGCTCTGGGGACCGAATCATCTGGGAAGGTTCTAGCGCCATTGGTGCATTCGCCGACGAGGCGTCCAAAGGCATGGCCACTGGGCGGTGCGCTCAACGGCTTTGCACAGTTGCTCGATCAGAGCTTCCGGATCGGACTGGGTCGATGTTCAGCAAGCGTTGCACCTCAGGAATGCGATCCAAAACCTCCTATGAGTTAGTCTGGCTGTAACGCGCCGAAAACCGCGCATGAAGTTCCCCGCCCCCCTAATTCGGCACAAGGCCTGGTGTCACCTGTGGCGGATCTTAGCAAGTTGTAGCGAAAGCTTTGTCTTGTCCCAAGTGAAAAGCAGCAAATCAGGAAGTGCGAGCACTAAGGCAATTTTCTGCACAGGACCTGCGGAGAATATATAGGATAATCTCCGCAAACTTATGTCCGGTCATCTTTCACTATGCACTGTGGCTAATGCCAAGGTTTCCGAAACTAGCCACGTCGCAGCGATCAGCAGATCAGCCGGACTTCGCGCAGGCCACCATCGACAGCTGTCACAGCACTCAGCAACCGTACCCGGAGGTGGGTCTCGATATAAGAACGGACAAAGGGAGACGGGGCGGCCAGCGTGAGACACCCATCTTCGCAGGACACCTCATGCAGCTTGGCGAACCAGGCGCTATAAAGCGCCGCATCGCCCGCGTGCAGCATATGCGACACCGCCGACCAAAGGCTACCGTCTGTGGCGGGTGAGGGCCCAAGTTGCCCAGGAAAGGGTACCACCGTCCTTGCGGGATCAGAAGCCTTGCCCCCCTGCCCCATCCGTTCCACAAAATCCGGTCCGACAGCTACCCAACACGACTTTGTTGCCTCTAGCACTTGATCAAGATGGATTCGGTGTTCAGCCACCCTGCCCCGTGTCGCCGTCCGCTGCACCGAGACCCACCCATGCGCACGCATCTGCGCAAGCTCGCGTTTCGCGGTACGCTCGGTCACAGACCAAAGCTGTCCAAGTTCCCGGACACCGACGCGGAATGTCTCTGTTCGCCAACTAAACCGTGCAGTGATTAGCAGCGCCAGCCGACCGGCAAGGCGTCCATCAACGCCGCTGTCGGCTTGAGCAAGCACCAGCAGGGCTGTGAGTATATCATATTTCAATGACGCGGCCCGAGGGCCGGTCGCCTTGGCGATCTGCATGCCTGCTCTCCACCATCCTCGAGAAGGGTGTCATATTCGCATTGGCTGCGGATCGGCTATCCCGATTCTCACTTTCCCAACGCTTTTCCTAGCCTCACCGGAATTAGCGTTGGATATCCCCATTTTGTCAAGTTTCGATTGTTACGGACGCTCTCAAGCCCCATCAAAATTCAAAAGAATGGGTATATTATTGGTATAGGGTGACGTCCTGAGTGTCCCCTAATAGCGTCCTGATGTCCCCTCATCTGCTTGTGGGGCGCAGATCGTGTCCCCCTATATGTGGCGGGAATTTTTCCGGCTCACGTGCATGCTGGCGCACTTCCGATTCGTTGCAGTATCCCGTCTCCGCGCCTTATTTGACACCAAAAACCTTCCCTGCCGGTAAGGTTTGCCACAAGATAACCCTTGTGGACAAAAACGCAAAACTCAGCGTATTTTACAAATCAATAAGAATTAACGTCCGAGGTTTGGCAATGTTTACCCACGAAGATCTGCGCGAACTGCAAACGCGCTCGCTCAAGATGCAGGGTTGGATCCGCGAACAGACATTCTCGCCCGAAAGCGAAAAGGTACTGCGGCGGTTCTCGTCGTGGGAGGTGTCAGAGCTGATCCTGGGCCTCAACCAGTCCACTTTCCGGGGGCGTCTCGCCGGTGATCCCACCTTCCCCGCGGGGAAGGTTGAACCTGACGGGCGGCAGCGCTGGTTCTCGTTAGATGAGATTAATACGCTGCGGCGCAAGCTTAAGGTTAAGGGCAAGAGCCTGATGCCTGAGCGTCCTAAAGGGCGAGCCTTCCGCACGGCGATTGCGAACTTCAAGGGTGGTGCCGGCAAGTCCACCGTGGCGTTGCATTTCGCTCATGCCGCAGCCCTCGACGGTTACCGCGTGCTGGTCGTCGACTTCGACCCGCAGGCGACCCTCTCGCACTCCATGGGCCTCACTGACGTGAGCGAGGAGCAGACAGTATGGGGCATCATGGCCCGCGATCTGGTGAATGAGACCGACCGGATGAATAATGCGCCCGTCGCTGCCGAAAGCGGAGCCGCCCTGCCCCGCCGGACGATCCCAGCGTCGATCCGCGATCTGGGTCTGCAAGATCTTCGCATCGGTGATTTCATCCGGCCAACCAACTGGCCAACCATCGATATCATCCCCTCATGCGCCAACGCGGCGTTCGTGGAATTCGCCAGCGCCCAGTATCGCCACCTAAACCCCGAGTGGTCGTTCTTTGCTGCTGTGTCGCGCTATTTGGATGCTCTGCCTGATGATGAATGGGATCTGATCTTTTTCGATTGTCCGCCCGCCATTGGCTATCAATCCATGAATGCGGTGTTTGCAGCCGATATGCTCTGTATCCCCTCTGGCCCCGGCTATTGGGAATACGACAGCACCACTTCCTTCATTGGTCAGCTGGCAGAGGCGCTTGAGGATCTTTCGGACGGATTTGGAAAGACCTTCCCTGCCGGGAAGGTGACTTTGCCTAAAGTCTTCCGTGATGTCCGGTTTCTGTTGACCCGTTTCGAGCATGGCAATGATCTGCACCGAGCGATGTTTGAAGCGTTCGGGAAGGTTTTCTTAGACAGGTTGGCCCAGCATCCGATTGAAACGACGCGCGCTGTGGAGCAGTCAAACCGCTTTCTCAGCTCGGTCTACGAGATCGACTATCGGGAGATGACCCGGGAGACATGGCGCCGTGCGCGGGCGACATTCGATCAAGCATGGCAGGAACACCATACCAATATGATTGCCGCATGGCGCGACATGGCCGCAGAAGCAGCGGCCCAAAACCTTCCCCGTGGGGAAGAAATGACAGTATGAGGCAGAGCAGATGAGCCGCAAAAGACGCATGTTTGATATTGAGATGCCCGAAGAACCGGCAGCCGCAGAACCGCGTGTGAACGACCTAGAGCAGGGGTCAAAGCGCCGTGGTCCGATGGCCAGCGCCATTGCGGAGAACGCCGGCGCGCTGACCGCGCGGGCCGAGGCCGAGGCGAAAATCCGCGCCGAGAATGACGCGCTGGCGCATGAATATGTGGCGCTGAAAAGGGCAGGGCTGGTGATCAGGCCCGTGCCGCTGGATGACGTGCTGATAACTGCATTGGTGCGCGACCGTAAGGCAGGGCCGGATGCGGATTTGCCGGAGCTTGTCACCTCGATCCGGGAAGTAGGCCTGTCGAACCCGATCCGCGTCGAGGCGCGCGAGGACGGTAAATATGAACTCATTCAGGGCTTCCGTCGCCTCTCTGCCTATCGGGAACTGGCCAAGGCGGATGCGTCAACATGGGGCACGATCCCGGCCGTAATTCTTCCCCATGGGGAAGGTTTGGCCAGCCTCTACCGTCAAATGGTCGATGAAAACCTGATCCGTAAGGATATCTCATTTGCGGAGATGGCGCTGACAGCGCAGGCCTATGCCGCCGATCCGTCGACCAAACCTAATGATGTCGACCGCGCGGTGAAAGAACTGTTCCATTCGGCCAACTACTCAAAGCGGAGCTACATCCGCGCCTTTGCGCGGCTCTTGGATCTGCTGGGGCCGTTCTTGATCTATCCTGAGGCGATTTCCCGTAATCTCGGACTCGCGCTATCCAAGCGGATTGAAGAAGACGAGACCATTGTCCGCGATATCCGTGCGCGCCTGTCGAAGTTCAGGGATAGATCCACAGCCAACGAAATCGGTGTGTTGCGTGCTGTTCTTGAAAGGGATGTATCAGCCCCGGCAACTACTAAGGGAAGTGCACCGGTCGACAAAACCCGTCGACCACGGACGACCTTTGAGTTCGGGCAGGGCGCGCGGCGTGTGAAATGCGTGGCGGGGGTCGGTCAGTTGACGCTGAAAGTGGATCGTGACCTGACGGCGGTAGACCGCAAGAAGCTGGAACACGGCATCGCGCGGCTGCTGGACTCGCTCGACTAGCCCAACAGCTCTGTTGCGGGATTATCCACGATATCCACGTCGACATAGTATTTCTGAGCCTGTACGAGGCTCCGGTGCAAGCTCAGGCGCATCGCGGCCTGAATGGGCGCACCTTCCAGCGCGGCCTGCGTGAGAAAGCCCGAGCGCAGTCCGTGCGGTGTCGCGAACCCTTTCGGAAACTCTGCGGCCTCCAGCCGGTTCTTGACGATCTGGTAGACACCGTCGAGCGAAGGCCGCCGTTCCAACGGATCGTCGTTGCGGATGAGCGGCGCGTCAAAGGGGTTGCCGAGGTTCTTCATTCGTTGAAACGCGCGCCACAAAGGGATACGGCGGTCCATTGCGGACGGGGCAGGGCAGGCGAGGGTCTTGCGCAGCCCTTGAGCGATCAGCGCCTCAGCGACGCCTCTCGCGCTGTCCTGCGCCTCCTTGAGAATGCGGGAGGGGTCCAGGATGAAACGCACCGCTACGTTTTCATCCGCGGGCCAGGTGCCGCGTATAGTTCCTGATATCAATTGAAGGACTAAGCTGAAACTGAACCACTCGATTTTCGCCTTAGCGCTTCACCAGCTAGTTTGAACTGAGTTAAGAACGGAGGACTTCACAGCCCCGCTGCCTTCGTCAGGTTCACCCGGAACCGATCTCGGCGGCGCTGATAGCGGCGGGTCATTTCGGCCGAAGCGTGTCCGAGCTGTTTCTGCACATAGCGTTCGTCGACTTCTGCGGAACTGGCCAAACCGGCACGCAATGAATGGCCGGAAAACAGCGCGAGGCGCTCCTTTTCGGGCAGCTCGGATCGGATGCCGGCGTCTAGAACCGTACGCTTGATCAGCCGGGCAACATGCTTGTCGTTCAGCCTCGTCTCAGTGGCGCGTTTGCCGTCTCGCGTAGTGCCGACAAAAATCGGACCGAAGTCGATCTTTGCGTAACGCAGCCACTGTTCCAAGGCCTGGACCGGACAACTGGCCTCTGACGATCCGCGGCCGATCTCGACCTCGCGCCATCCTGTCTTGGCGTTGAGCGTGAGTAGAGCGCCCATTTCCAAAATCTCGATCCAGCCGCCTGAATCCGGCGTGTCGTCCTTGTGCACATCGAGGCACACGATTTCTGATCTGCGGAAGCCACCGGCGTATCCCAACAGCAGGATCGCCCGATCCCTGAGCCCGCGCAGGTCGTAGGGCAGGGTGGCCACCATCGCGAGGATGTCTTCGGCCAGGATCGCTTCCTTCTGCACCGGTGGACGTGCGTGCTTACGCTTGATCCCGGCCAGCACGGTTGCGATGTGGCGGTTCTTGCGATCGAGGGAAAAGCCGCGCTGTGCGTAGTTCCAGGCGAGACCAAACAGGCGGCGGTCGATGGTTGAGACGGAGAGGGGTCGGGACGCCGACTGCGAAGGGGAAGGGCCTGATCCGGACGCTAGGTCGGCGAGATAGAGCCCGATCATCTCCGGTGACGGTGGCAGCGGCTCGGCACCCTTCATCCGGCACCAGCGCGCAAAATGCGTCCAATCTTTCGCATAAGCCTTCAGCGTGTTGTCTGAGGCCGCGGCGCGCGCATAGTCGCGCGCGGTGTCGACCAACCGATCGAGCGTGCCGGACCCCGCGACATGAGCGGGCAGGGCGATGGGATCGCTGCCCGCATGCTCTCTTTCGTCGCGCAGAGTTTCATCCGACGCATCAAGGGACGCTGAGTTCGATTTCTCGGCCTCTGACGCAGGATTTTCGGGTGTTTGGGTCATGCATCTGAGCATATTCTTTTATGTCCGATAAGGCAAACTTATTGGACATAGCGAAGAGCTGCAGGGTGGGGCGGTTTCTACACTATCTTGTAGGCAAAAGCGCCGCCCTGCGATAGTCTTGTGGCATGACCTATGCCGCTGACAGCTTTGACACGCTACTGCGCTTGCCGTCTTGGGTCACCTCAGCGCGGCCCGAAACCCCTAAAGATGTGGCGTTTTTGTCAGGTGCGGCGCTGAACCATCTGCATCTTGTGGTGAGCCAGTCAGAGGTCCCCCAGACCTTGCTCAGACAGCGTCTTGCGCTGCGGGCCGCAGAGGCCAGCATGACGCATCAAGGACGCCCCGAACGGGCTTCAGAGCTGCGCGACGCGGTGGCGTTTCTGCAGCCGGGTGACAACCCCGGCCCTGCTGGGCAGGTCTACCTGTCCTGGCGACGGGCCATTGAAAGACCTGTGTCCGTCATTGCGCTTCACCGCGCGTTGCCTGATCTGGAGCCGGATGATATCGCCACTTGGTTGGATGCGGGGCAGGGAGCGCCGATCTCGCGTGCCGCAGCCGTGTTGCAAGCCGTGATCGAGGAGCGACCTCGCGATCCCGCGACAGCGTTTGTCTTGGCTGACGCGGCTTTGGCGCAGGCGCTTGGGTGGACACATGTCCTGCCGTTCCTGGCTCTTGGTCTGAAGCGTGCGGATCTGCGGAAGGCAGGCGCGGACCTGCAGTTAGCTTGTCATCGGGCAGTCGTGTCGGCAGCGACCGAGGCGACGCTAGCGGCGGCGGACTTGACCCGGCGCGCTGAGCGGCTGCGGGCCGTCGCGCCCAAGCTCCGGGCAAAGGGCGCGGACGAGGCCGTCTCGCTGTTCCTGAACCGGGACGCGGTTGCCCCGACGGCGCTGACCTCGTTGCGGTCGGATCGCGCGGCACGCCGGTTCTGTGACCGGCTGGTCGAGCTGGGCGCCGTGCGCGAACTGACCGGTCGCGACACCTTCCGGCTCTATGGGTTATGAGCATGGCCAGCAAAAGTGGGTACCGGTTTTGCGGTTCGGCCATGCGACCACTGAGAGGCTTGTGATGGCGAAGGATCATGCAGATCAGACGCTGGATCGGGAGCTGGAGGACCTGCCTCCTGACTTGCGCTGGCACGAATGGATGCGCCGGATCGAGGCGGTTCTCTTTGCTTCCGCCTCGCCCGTGACGCGCGCGGATCTGGCCCGCGTGGTGGGGCAGGGGGTGTCGGTCGATCTGTTGATTGAGGATCTGACGGTGGAGTTGGCGGATCGGCCCTATGAGATTGCCCGCGTCGCCGACTCCTGGATGCTGCGGACGCGACCGGCCTATGCGGTGGCGATCCGAGCAGCAGCGGATGTCAGGGATCAGGATATGGACCTGCGCGAAGTCGATGTCGCCGTGCTGACCGCAATCGCCTATCATCAACCGATCACCCGGGACGGGTTGAAGGACATCTTCGGCAAGGAGATCAGCCGTGACATGATCGGCCGGCTGCATGCGCAAGGACTGATCGGGACAGGCCCAAGATCTCCGCGACGTGGGGCGCCTTATACCTACGTCACGACCGAGAAGTTTTTGATCGCGTTCGACATGGAGACTCTGCAGGATCTGCCGGATCGGGAGCAACTGGAGGATGCTGGTTTGGGGGAGGGCTGACGCTCGGGCTGCAAGGTCGTACGTTCTATAACTCAAATCTGGCCTATTCATGAGTTATAGAAAGCCATCCTATAGCTCATGACGATTTGGTGGCTTTGCGGCCGCAGCTCTGTTGGCTTCCAATCATCAGGTCGATGATTTCCGATCGCCGGGCACTTCCAGGTCAGGGCGTGTTGATTTCTGCTTCAAGCTCAGCGATCGCACTCAGCACATCATCGAAGCTTGGTGCGTCGCCCATGATCATCTCGCGCATGCCAGCGTAGTCCCGACGAAGGGCGGCTTCGAGTTCTGCGGTCGGAACAAGCCGTAGCGACCCGGGTTTTGCGTTTTGGTATCTCGCCCAGGCCGCCTTGAAAAACACCGATTTGTGGTGCCCAACTTCGCTCAGGAGGTGGAGGTTGGCCAAAGCGCCCGCCTTGGCATCGTGGCTCGTTAGTTGCGCCATGTCATAGTAGTGCCGGGACATCCGGTCGGCGAGCGGTTTGCCCGCTTCCTGATGGAAGAGCATGTGAAGAATCGTTGCCTTTTCCCAGAAGGTCCGCTCAATCCCGAGGGTGCGCACATCAACAGGGTTAAGGCCGGGCAGATCGGGAAAGGCTTGTTGGACATAGGTTGAGAGGGTTCGTTGTTCGGCCGGAAGCTGTGCGCCACGCGCGCCGAACTCAAAACGCACGACAGGCTTGATGTAGCCCGGGTTTTCGTCATCGAGAGACGGGTAGGTGAATAAGAGTGTCTGAGGGTCGCCGTCGTCGATCTGGAGCGAGAACGGCTGATTCAGGCGTGCTGCGAAGGCGGTGTTGATTTCATCGAGCAGGGGGCCTGCCACAGTGGCCTCGGCGGCCTCCTGAAGATCCTGTTCCAGCGATTTGCGTTTGCCGCCCGAGAGGTCGGGGCTCTCAGGGTCATTGTCTCCCTCGAACCCGAGTTGGGCGCGATCAAGTGACAGATCGACGTCCTCAGAGAACCGCTGGATGACGTCATAGGCTTTCGAGAGCGATGTGCCTCCCTTAAAGATCAGGTGATCGCCAAAGGAGGGCAGGGTAAACAGGTGCTGGAGCGACCAGCAGACCCAGAAGTCCTTTTCGACAATCGCCCGGGCAAACCCGAGTTCTGCTGCCGCTTGCCGAAAAGCTTCGTCGCGGTTTGCTGGTGTGTCGTTTGCAAAGGCATCCATGCTTAGGCGTATGCCACGATTTGCTGAACGACAGGATGCATCCAGGCCGGAACATGTCGGCTCTGCTTTGCAAGCTGCGCCCGGTCCTTGGCATCCAGCGTGCGGGCGATCTTGCCAATCACCTGATCGTCGACACGATCCTTGCCGACATAACGGAGCGCCTGAAACACAATGCCCGTCTTAGACCCGGCGCCGACCAATGTCTTCGGAGAGGCGTTGCGGAACTGGATGACCTGCCGTCCGACCTTTTTGGTTCGTGTGGGTCCGTCGGTCATGTAGGTCGGATTGGACGGCACCTGCATGGACAGACCCAACTGGTTCGCCGCCATGGCAGGGGAGGGCTGCAGAACCTGGTTGTCCTTCCGGGCAACGGCGCGCGCGATGTCATCAGCAGACGGCGCCAAGGCACCGAAACGGGAGCTGTGCTTGGGATAGTCGTAAAGCCCACGCGTCAGACGCCGGATCACACCCTGATCCGCCAGGCGTGACAATGCCTGATCCACGCTTGCGCGCGACCCGATGTCGAGGAAGTCCGACGGCGCGAATATAGCGCCGCGGCCCTTTCCAACGATGCGTTGCTTGACTTTCGACGTGATCATGGTTCAACTCCATGTCAGAAAATAGGGTATGTTTTTCTGAACGTCAAGATGGAGAGGTTTCGGCCGAGACGGCGGAGAGCTGCCGTTCGCTGCGGTTGCATAGATTTGGCCGATGACACCTTGAAGCGGACATTTCCATAAAGTCGCTTAGCGCTAGGAGCGTATCCAAGCTAGAATTCGGACTAGAATGCCATTCTCGCGTTTTTCAGTTTGATGCTCTTGTGAGCTTTCCAGAGCCTCATGAGATTTGGATTGTTCTTCCTCGCCATAGTACCGTTTCTTTGATGCTCTATCCTGCCGTCTTCCCTTCGCGACCTGTTCCTCGCTCCAATCTCCAGCCCACCGGACCTTGCCATGCCTGATCACGTAGTGAGATCGACACGGAAGGCTCCAGTTGCCAATCGACGGGTGCAAAGAGACGTTCACCCCGTCATAGGTCAGTTTCCAATCGGTCGGCGCGAGCGGGGCCACAATCTCGGATTGACAGCCACAGCAACAGAGATGTGCCGTCGATGCAAAACCGATGGAGACATAGAGTTTCCCCGGCTCAAGGACCTCGGGCAGGTGGTCTACAAAACTGGGCTCTAGGCGACGGATCGGATGCATGGCAAGGCCTCGTTGAGTAGATGGTTGCCATCTACATTGAAGACCGTAGATGTTTCGCCCTCGAGATCGCAGTAGAAACCGCGCAGCTTCTTCCACTTGAGAATGGCAAGCATCGCCCCCAGGGCGTTCAGTTCAAGCACTTGGATATTGCGGTCGTAGAGGTTGGCATCGCCGAGACCGCCAAGTGGAATGCGTTGTAGGCTGGAGTCGCGGTTGCCAGCATGGCTCGTCGTGATCCGTACAGAGCCAATGAGACCGCCGTCAACAAGGTCCAGACCGAGGCCAACATCGATGAACGTGGTGCCAAACGCGGTCAGGGCGTCAATAATGGCCTTTTTGTCAGGGCTTGCATCCATACACAGGAAGACGAAGTCCATTGGGCGCAGCAGGTCCACGTTGTCTTTCGTCACGCGCACCGCATTGGGGCGAATCCCTTTGTGCATTTTCCCGTACATGTCGGCGTAGTAGTGGACCTTTTTCGGTAAGGCTTGGAGGTCCTCGACGGAAGCCGCGCCAGGTGACCGAAACACATTGTGCTGCAGATAGGTGTCATCGTCGAAGGTGTGGATCCGCTGGATCGGGCATTTCACCAAACCATCATGGACAAAGGACCCGGTGCCACCCAGACCGACGATAGCAACATCTTCGGTTTCCAGCTTTTTGGACAATGACGTGATGCCAGCGCGGCTTGAGGCAGTATCGACGTAGTGGAAAGGGCTGTCCCGATCACTTGATGCAATGACGCGGAACGTACGCGCTGTGACATCGCTGTCGATGGCTTGCGCCTGGCTCTCCAGGATGTCGGTATAGGTCTTCATCTTTGCGTAATAGTCACCAAAGTAGCCGCAGGACGGTTTGCTGGAGAAGGAGAACTGGGCCACAAGCCCCTCGGCGATCCTGTTTGGGCTTTCGGAATTGATGATCTTTTGCAGCGGACGTCCAAAGCGGTCGCACGGACGCGCCCCGGCAAACATCATCACATGGGTGGAGGGCCGCGTCGTGCGGTTTCCGGCCAGTGTGAGCTCGGAAATCAGCTTGCCGCGACGCACCTCCCGATCCTCGGTGACATACGGCACCCCATGCATGATGAGGTGCCCATGTTTTTGTTCGATCTCGTAACCTTCAGAGATCAAGCGGTTGAGGTCGGGATTAGGATTTGTCGGTTGAGGTGACATTGAACACCATGCCTTTCTTGATGCGCACACGGTCCCCTTCAACAAGCGATCCTTCGGGGCGGTTGCGTGGTCCGTTTCGATAAGTGACAGTGAAGCAGATGTTCTCTCCCGTCGGTGGGTTGGCAAATGCGAGTGCGATCAGCTTCTCAAAGGTCAGTCGGCGCACTTTGACGGTTTTCTGCCGCGCATTGACAATGATGCAGATCTCAAGCTCTTCGGCCGGTCGCGAAAGAACGCGCTCGACCCCTTTCCGCTTGAGATTGACCGTATCGTCCGGTTCGAGAACCCGGTCGCCTTGCGAGTCTAGGACGAGCTCATGATTGTCTGGAATCTGGCCGTATTCACGGAGCTCAGGCTCAGAGATCTCTGGGGCACCCCAGGCAAACCCGCGTTCGTTCAGGGTCATGCTGAAGACACGGTCACTCTTGAAGCTCCGGAACACTGCGTCGCCAAGTGTGGTGAGATCGACTTCTCGGTCCAGTCCGATGGATTGCGAGCCCGCATCGCTGATCAGGATCAACACGTAGGATGATGCCGGATTCAGTCCGGCAGAGGCGCGAATCTGGCGTCCGGTCACTTTGGGGTCGTCAACGGAAATTTTACGTGCATCGACATCGAGTTCGAATGACGCTTCACAGATAAGATCGGCCATGGGGATCTCCCTTTTTCAGCCATGCCAGAGACGGTCTGGCGCCGTTTGGACTCTTGAAGCGTCATTCGACTTGGACTAACATGGCTTCTGAGTCCCGATACGGACTAGTCTATATCGAGACTCAATGTGCCATCAAGTCCAAATTTGGATTTTTAGGAGGATGACATGCATGACATATGAAAGCCCTGCGGCCGAAGCGGTCGTGGGAGAGGTTTCGATTCCCGCCGCGATGGAGGCATTTTCGAATTTGGCTGACCTTTGGGAGCTGACGACAGATGATCAGATCAGGCTATTGGGGTCTCCGGGGAGATCGACGTTCTTCAAATGGAAGAAGTCTGGCGGTAATCTACCGCAGGACACAGTGGAGCGGATTTCGCACCTGATCAGCATCTACAAGGCGCTGCAGATCCTTATCCCGGACGATGCGCAAGCCGATGCCTGGATCCGACGCCCCAACAAGTACTTCAAAGACCGAACAGCGCTGGACGTCATGCTCAATGGACAGTTCTACAGCATCTATCAGGTAAGGCAGTATCTCGATGCCCAACGCGGTGGCTAACGCCCCAATACTGCAGAAAACTCTAAAAACTTTTCTGCTCATTCCCTCGCGGTTTCCGCCGATCCGGCTCTATGAGCGGATCGCGGGAGATTTTCATGACGCCGTCACTGACCTAGAGGCTCTGACAAATCCCCGTTTGAGGCAGAAAGAGCAGATCATTGAGGCCTCGGGCCTCGACGACAGAAGCCCCAGTCTTCAGAACTGGAACCATGCTCCCTTTGCGTACTTCAATCCGGAAGGGAGCTGGTTTTTTCCTCCGCAGACGTCGTGTCTGGAGGTCTCCGCGGACATTCAAACCGCGCTTGCCGTCTCCGTTGCAAAGAGGACGCGCTTTCTGTCGCAAACAGATCAAGACAAGCTCAACCTGGATATGCGTGTTCTCTCGAGAGGCATATCGGGTCGCTTCCTGGATGCGCGTGGGCTCGCAACGTCGATGGACCAGGCAAATCGTTGGGCGCTCGGTGAGGAGATCTTGGCGCGCGAGGTCGACGGGGTGATTTTCAGCTCTCCAGAGCGCCCGATAGGCGATCGCTATGCCGTGTTGAACGGAGACTGTCTTCAGCGTGCCGTTCAGGGCGATCACTACCGGTACGTTTGGGATGGCGGCAAGATCAAGGAACTCTATTCCTTCGCCAAGGGTGATGTGATTGATCCAAAGGATCTTCAGAGTGAGGATCTCATTCTACCAGCCGCATGAGCGAAAGCGCCAAGGGTTGTCATCTAGCCGATCGGGTTTTGAACCCCAATACGTAGCCTCCCTTGCAATTCTTCATGAACGTCAAGGTTGGCTTCGCTGTCAATTTCGAGCGTGACGGTGAGGGCAAAGCGGATGTCGTCATCTGGACTGAGACTATTGGTTCCCGCGCCTTCCCGACACTGCACCCTGATGGGCAGCACTTTGTTGCCATCAAAATTCGGCACGGTTGCGCCATTGTGAATCATCCTGTGGGACCAGACTGTGCCACGTTTGATGATATTTTTGTTGAGCTGGCCAACCTTCATATCGAGCGCCCATCCGTCATCATCAATCAACCCGCCAAAGAGGTCGTGACCATGGGCGACTGCCTCAAGAAGCGCGAGGCGATAGCGGGCGCGGGTTGCGAGCACTGGGGAGAACCACGCGATGGTGACCAACATGGATCGGCCGATACGTTCTCCCGCAAGCGATGGCGGCATAGGGACATTGAAAATGGCGGCTTTGTCTTTGCGCAGCGTTCCAGTGCCGATGAGTGTGGCGCCATAGTCCGGGGCTTCTCGCATCAGGGCTTCGTTGAGCGTTCCATGCCCGTAATACCGGCAAACTTCTTCTCGCGCTTGGTTGTGATTGCCCTCAAGGCGGATCATTTCTCGGTCGTATCTCGCCAATGCGGCCTCCGGCCACCGAGCCGAGTTGACACTTAGGGCCTTCGAGATCAGCGCTTGATCTCGTGTTGTCACATCAAGCCCATCAAATGGACCATTAGGTGCGGTGAGGGCGGCGGCTGCGAAGAGCGACGCGCGCGACGCCATCGCATTGGCACAGCTTGTTCCGCGTGTGCGATAGGTCGATGGATTGCCGCGTTGGACAGTTGCGACGTTGAGCCCGGTCCTTTGCGTTTGCGTGACAACACTCAGTCGAATGTCTTTGGCTGCTGGTGTCGCTCTGACCTCATGCTCGCCAGACAAAGCCAGGAAATCGGGCTTGATCGATCGAAATGCGCCCAGGCCCATCGCAGAGGACAGCGCTGGTGTAAGGTCGCCATCCTCATGAACCGGGATGACACCAGCCTGCAGGGGCGCGCTCGGCGCAGTTTCATCCAATGATGCGGCACCAACTGTCACAATGTTCATGGCTTCGGCCGGTGCCATCAATGTGCGCTTGTGTCTCGCGTTCCGTTGGGCAGCTTCGATGTGGTCGCGTCGATCTTCGGGTGATGCGTCCTCAAAGGCGGATACTGTCATATCGGGAATGGTGAGCGCGTCCGGGACGTTGCCTGCGGAGACATGAAACAAGATGCCCTGCTGATCCGCCCACCAATCGAGAAGTCTGGCCAGCGAGCTGATCCGACCAGCAAAATGGGACCCTTTGATGCCAACGGAGAAATTGACCAAATATGCCTCTGGTGCCAGCGGGGTTTCTCCGAGAAAGGCGCGAGCAAGCGCAATGTGAACAATGTCGACAAACAACCGGTCGTTGGGAGACACGGCCTCACGCTCATGGTCGACAAGAATTGGGATGGAGAGGATACGAGCATTCGGAATTGGCGCTCCGTCCGCCACAAGATCGCCGCGCAGCATGAGCGATGCCATTGAGGTTGCATGACGCCGGTGTGCGACCTGCGACAGGCGTACGATGTCATGCACATCCTCAATAACAACGCCCCCATCAATTGCGGGATGACCTGCGATTGGCGTTCCGTCGAGCAAGACCGCTTTGATGGGCGCACCTTCATCAAAGGCCGGCAGATCTCCAAACTGAAGTTGAGGCGTACCATCACTGACATCGGGAAGTGATTGGCCAACGGTTTGAGGCAAGACGAATTGTAATCCATCAATCGACGCCAAGCCATTTGGCGCAAAGGGGTTTGCCAGCAGCTCACGCACAGCGGCACTGGGCATCTCGACCAAAATCGCCTCATAGGCGAACCCAATTTCAGATATGGAGCTTGTGTCGACAACGCGTCCGGCAAAGGCTTCCACCCGCGCGCGGGTGTCGGCCAACCAACGCGCTCTCTGGGCTGCATTCGCCGTGGGCCATATCTCAAGTTCAAGCCGGATCGGCGCGCTGTCGTCCTCCGAAAGCCGGTAGCTCAATTCTGCTTGGGCCTCTGACGTAAAGCGGTCGCGTGGCCCCCAAACGCGAATGTCAGCCAGCATCCCAAATAGGTTCCACCAAGGTGCCAGCCCACGTTCGGCTTTCTCGCCCTTTTGGTAGGCGTTCCACATCTGAAGGAGTTTGCGCAGATCAGCCTCTGACGGCATGGTGGCATAAAGCGTGGGTTGGGCGTTCTCGACATTGTCGTCCACGAGTGCCTCGGGGATCTGAAAGCCGTCGCTGATCGTGTCTTCTATGAGCAACTCAAACCCGATTTTGGCAGCGGCCTTTTGGAAGTTTTGTATTGGCAAAATGGCCTCGAACACCAAGGCGCGTTCCGGGGCGATGCCGGCGGGATCTTGGCGCAAGAGAAAATCCGGGTTCTCGCCACGAAAGGCCTCTTCGAGCCGCGTAAACTTCCCGCCCAAGCGGGCGCCCTGGCCCTGACGTCCAACACCTTTGGGTCGTCTGCGTTTGTCCTGCCGTGCTTTCAGCCGATCTGTTGTGCTTGGGTTAGGCAGTCGCAGGATCGGTCGATCTGTCATCGCCGTTTACACTTCCATGTTGCGACGCCCATGCCCCAATACGATCCTTGACCAGCGTCCGGAACGTGACGGTGCCTTGCGAAAGGGCACGGCGACGATGAATATCCATAAAAAAATCATCAGCTTCAGAAATGTTCCGGGGGCATATCGCGGCCCTCAGCCGTTTCGCCGTGTACCCGAAATTGTCATCGAACTCCTTCATGCGCAGGGCAAAGTAGTCTGTCATTTGATCGTCACTGGGTTTTCCAAGTTCCAGTTTGATCTCGAAGCGCCGCCATGCTGCACGATCCAGCAATTCGGGGTGATTGGTGGCTCCCACAAGCACGCAATAGGAAGGCAGGTCGTCGAGTTGCATCAGAAGGGTCGTCACTACGCGCTTGATCTCACCAGTCTCGTGGGTGTCGCCACGTTCCTTGCCTAAAGCATCAAACTCGTCGAAAAAAAGAACACAAGGTTCTGTTCTTACGAAGTCGAACATGCGCCTTAGTCGGGTTGCCGTATCTCCGAGATAGCTCGTGATGATCGCGTCATAGCGTACGACGAAAAGCGGCAAAGCGAGCTCGTAGGCAAGGCTTTCTGCCAGTGATGTCTTACCGTTTCCGGGTGGACCGACAAGCAAAAGTCTGTGTCGTGGTTCAAGGCCATGCGCGCGAAGCACGTCTGCACGGTGTTGCTCTTCTATCAATTCACCGCAGGCGGACTGGACCTTCTTCTCTAAAAATAGCTCATTGATAGGTCTTGTGGGCTCGCGTCGTTGTATACCGCCTGAACCATCACGCAGTTTCATGGCGGGCTGTGCTAGACGTCCATTGGCACCTGGCTTCGGAGTGACGACCAGTGCTTTCGAGATGCGTTCGGCAACGACCGTGTGTTTCTTCGATCGCTCGTCTGCCGCGATCGCTTCAGCAGTGACGCGGACTGAATCCGTGTCTCCCGACACGCCAGCTTTCACAAGATCGATTATGAGGTCACTGCGCGCCATGATTGTCCTTGGTCATGCACTAGATCGGTGCTTGCCATGAATCATAGACGGATCAGTTGGAATGTCACCCGATTTCTGAAATTTCGCGCCGATATAGAAATTTTCGTGCTGGAACGCTCTGGCGCCATTTGCGATGGTTCCTTGGGCACTGAATTGGCCGGGCAAATTGCTTAGAGTGCCAAATAGTGCCCGGTTTGTGCCGAATAATCCGGACATTGGACAGCGCGCCCGTCAAATCCCTGTAGGCGGCACCCACGCCTCTAGAAAGCGCGAACCGTGCTACTTTATCGCGGTAAGGTAGGAGGTATCTGGAAAGCGTTGGCTTGCGATGGTGAGTATCCTGGCGCCGATATCCCGCCTCAGAGCAAAGCCCTGTAGTCGAGGTAACCATGATCAGCCAGCGCCTTGAGCGCAGCGGTACGGGTCTTGCGCGTCAAGTCTTCATCGACCGTGTGCGCGATGCCGCGAAGCAGGTTTTGGTGATCGCCGCCCAACTCGTGTTCGAGGGCACCGGCGATCACGACAGCAAGATACCAGTCGAACGGAAGGAGGCCGCTCTGTGTTTCAGAGGCGAGGTATGTAGTTGCGGAAACGGTCTCTTCGAACGTCGTAACACTGAATTCATTGACGCGGTCATAGCCTTTGCCCGCACCCTCGAATTTATCAAGGGCATCGCGCTCACATTCGTCGATCTCGAACAGGACGCCGGGCGTGTGGATCGTGTTGTTCTGAGCTATCAGAGTCGCCTTGCCCGACCCGTCCATGCTCTTCTTCGAAAATTCCAGCGCATGGTTCGCGGCGCTTGCCGTCCCGATCGCTCTGGCACTAGGGCAGCGCGCGATCAAGCGGCTGGTTAGCATGTTCGAGCCGTATGCGAAGTAGAGGAAGCTCATTCGTCTCCGATAATCTTTTTCATGGCTGCCTGATCTTCATGCGGCAGCGCGAAGTTGTCTCTGATCTTGTTGTAGGCATCTGTCAGGAATTGCAGCTGTGCCTCTTCGCTCCAGTCTCGTTGCTGCCTTTGCATTATTGTCTTTGGTTTTCGCGCGGGTGCCGAGTAGCTCAGCATTTGTGCTGGCCACATTGTACCCTTGATGTCGACCACTCCTGCCTCGACGCGCCGCCCTGCAAGCGCTCCATGCTCATCGAGGACCTTCATGGCGCTCCTTAAATTGTTGCGCCAGCCGCACAGTAGCGAGCCAATCCGCAGCATTTTCTTTCCGCCCTTCCACGCTGTTATGGCCGTGCCATGTGTGATCCAAAACTCTCCGGTTTCATCAAACCACATGCTTATGTTGGCGGTTTCATCATCACTGGTGTGCCAGAATCGGACGAAGCCTTCCTCACAAGGTCCGTAGTCTCCGCTACTAGAACCTTCCGCCATCGGCCAGACTTCTTTCCCCTCTGTCGCGTTTTGGATTTGCGATACGGAAGGTATCTCCGTTTTCCATCCGGCGGGGATGATCCGGATGTAGCCGCGCGGCCCACTTGCTGCGGAGACGCGGCGACTGATATCCATCGTATCAACAAAATCGAGTTCGCCGCCGTAGGTCGCCCACACCGAAGGGTCTTCCTCTTTAGCGGGAACCGCTTCATAACTGGCGGCTTCTGCCTGCTCTTCCACATAATGGCCGAGATTTGTCGTCAGCGCGACTTTGAGCTCGGTTGTCAGTGTTTTTCTGATCGTGGCGCGATCAGCTTTGGATGCACCTGGGGCAAGTTCGTAAGCCATCGCCCTGCGATGCCGGATGTCAAATGGCAGATCGTCTGGTGTGTAGCCGCTTTGGGTGTTCATGACGGCGATGATTCGGTCAGGCCCAAGCGCCTTAAGCGCCCAGCCCAATTCGATCATGACGTTCGGGTTAGGAAGTGCTTTGCCGCCTTCAGTCTCGCCAATAGGTGTGAGGTCGGCCACGAACACGGCTGACTCGTTGATCTTCATCAGGATTGTGTTGGTGATTTCCGCCATGCCCGGTGCGTTCTTGGTGTCGTGGTCAAGTTCGGGACGCTCGGCGGGTTCAAGGCCGAGATCTTCACCAGCCTGCTTCACCGCTTCATTGAGCGCAGCGCGGATGAACTGTCGGTTTGTCTTGGGCTCATAGTCGTTTTGCCAGGACCAAAATACTTTCATCACTCGCCAATCAGATTGTTTCGGTCTTATGCACTAATCAGCAAACCGACTAAGAACAAGCCATTTGAAAGCGGCACAATCCTCTAGAATTCTGGATTTTGCATTGGCAGTGAAGGTCCGCAATGCGGGCTGCAACTGCAGCATTTCGACTGTGTGTCCAAGGTCGGGAATGGGCCATGGTGCTCCGGCACATCCCTTCGTGCGAGGCAACGCTGTCTCCGTGGTCGGGCAAGAGCCCGTCGGGGATATTCCGACGAGACAGCATGATTGAGAAGTCCTACCGTAGAATCTCTGCCGGCATTTGAACTTGGCGTGTTTACTACCGCAATGCTACGAAAACTCCATGCCAGATACAGATCAGACAAACCGCTTGGGCGTGAACATCCTTACTCAAAGGGTGCTCGAGGCTGGCCATGTCTGCCGTGAGCAGCCGATATCTGACTCCGGTATCGACGCCCACATCGAGATCAAGGATAGTAGGAACGCGACAGGGCGCCTGATCGCGACGCAACTAAAGTCAGGCCCTAGCTACTTTTCTAAAACTGACGAGAACGGTTTCTGGCACTATGTATCTGACCGGCACCGGGATCTTTGGATAAATCATTCCCTCCCAGTAATCTTAGTTCTGTGCGACGTGGTAAAACGTGAATCCTACTATGAAATCGTAAGCGAAGAGACCTGTGTTCGCGCAGGGGAAGGATGGAAAATACTTGTCCCTAAGAGCAAAACCATAGGCGCTCACAGCTCAAGCGATCTAATTTCTATTGCCTCTCCGATCGCGGCTGCTAGTGATTTTTCGATCCATGCCGAACATGATCAAAGCCACGGGCTTGCGAGGCGGATAAGTTTAGATGTTGTTGTCCACCCAGGAAAAAGGCCGGTCAACAAACCCTATCTTGGTGCCATAGTTCGAGCGACACTGAAACTGGGCCAATCAAGTCAATATCATCGCGATGAGTTTTCGGAGAGGGCGTTAGGTGGACAACCCGTCGATGTGGTCTGGGGCTTCGTATATCTGCGGGAAATTGATCGTGGATCGGCATTATGGGCATGTCGGTTTCAATGGATATCACCGAGTCTGGAAGCGTCTTCGAGGCCGGCTGCGTATGATGGGGAAGAAGACGGCAGCGGACTTGTGATCGGCTGGTACGGCAAAGCGGAGTTGGCAAGGTTTCTGGACGAAAGACGTGCTACAAAGGCGGTGTACCTGAAAAATGTTGATGTGTTGATTGTTCAACTACCTTCGGTTCGGAAAAAAATAGATGCAATGCTTGAGGACGGTGACCAAAGCACCCAAGCACAAGAGTTCGCCAATTCAATGGAAGAGTTCGAATGTACTTGGGACGGCGCTCTTGCCGCTCCAGGCGAGTGTAGGCGTCTAGATCAGGCAATCCATGAACTGCTGGCGACCGTCGGGAATGCAGGGTTGATCTGGCATCAGCGAAATGCTCGGACGCCCACGGAGGTACGATTCCTAATGAGCCGCTATCGCGATGAACTGTATCGCCTAGATGAAGAGATATCATTCCTACGTCGAGACGTGCGATAGGAGCGCGTGAGCGTTGATGGAATAAAGCGTGGTGGTCTTGATCTGGATCGGTTGGAAGGTTCGAATTATCGCGATCCTAGCATCAAACCTTGGATCGGCTTCGCTGTCGCAGCGAACGTCGGTAATGCGGGCTGCGGCCGCAGCATTCTGGTGTCCTATCGGAGGGCAGCTTCGGGCCGTCTACCGTCCAGAAACTTCGTCTTTCAACGTTGTGACCCTTTTGAAAATAAAGTCAGAAAACACACGGACTCTTTCAAGGCGACGGAGATCGGGATGCTGAAGTAGCCATGCGGGAAGTGTGGGCTGAGTAAAGTCTCCATCCATGCGTCTCATCTCCGGATCTCGATCACCCATGATGCACGGCAGAAGGCCAATACCCTGACCTTGTCGAACGGCTTCGGCTTGAAGCTCCAACCCAGGCAATTGCCAGACTATGGGGCGACCCGAAAACGGTGTTGATGCAACCCGTTCCTGAAACTTGCGTCCATCCGGCCATCCGATCCAGCCAAGCGAGGGGTCGGAGGGGTCTGCATCTTTGCTCACATAGATCGCATCGTGAAACTCCGGAAGGCGTCGCCCGACGAGATGTTCGTCCGGTGACTTTGAAAATCTGATCGCTAGGTCCGCGTCCCTCCGGTCTAGATCGGCAAAGCCGTCGGTAGACGCGACTTCCAACTCTATCTTCGGATACGTCTTTTGGAATTCCGCAAGCATGGGCAACAGCAGGTACTTCAAGACGGCTGGTGGCGCTGTCAGCTTGACCGGACCTTCGAGCTCTACGTCTGAGCCGATGATTTCACGCTGAACTTCGAAGACCTCTGCTTCAATTTGTTGAGCCTTCGCAAGAAGCCGCTCACCGGGTCCTGTGAGCGCGAACCCTTCTGGCGTGCGATCGAACAGCTGAGCATTCAAGGCGTCTTCGAGTGCTTGTAGCCGGCGCAAAACGGTCGAGTGGCTTGTGCCCAGTTGCACTGCTGCCGCACGAGCAGTTGCTCCCCGCTCAAGCGCGAGAAACACGCGCAGATCATTCCAATCAAGCTTCAATGACAAATCCTAACACCGGTCCAAAAATGACCCAGACATACCTCAATTATAGTCCGTTTGTTTCGTTTTGATCCAGTTTAGATGTTTGGCAACCCAAATGAAGGAGCCAATTCTCATGTCACTGATCAAACGTTTGACGACCCGCAATGTCGGAACGATCGATCGCATTATCCGCGCTGTGCCAGCTGTTGTTGTCGCTGTCCTTTGGTTGACCGAAACGCTCGCCGGTACGGCATTGATCGTCTGTGCCGTCCTTGCCGCAATGCTGCTGGTCACGGCGGTGACCTCGCGGTGTTCCATCTACGCGATGCTCGGCGTCAGCACCTGTTCAACAAATCAGTCATCCTGAAAGGAATTGTAAGATGATGAAGCGTATTCTTACAGCTGCGGCGTTATCCGCAGCACTTTCCGGTGCGGCGCTCGCTGAGGATCAGCCTGCGTATCTTGTCGCTGCTTTGGAGGTTTCGGACCTCAACGCCTACTTCGAGACCTATGGAGGCCCGGTGTTCCCTATGCTTGCCGCGGCAGGCGCTGAGGTGCTGGTCGGTAGTCCGTCAGTCAGTGTGCTGGAAGGGGACTATGGCGCGACTTGGACGGCCATTGTCCGGTTCCCTTCGATGGAAGCTTTGGAAACTTGGTATGGTAGCGCTGAATATCAGGCTATCGCGCCCGCGCGACGCGAGTTGAGCAATGAGGCTGTATCTGTACTGTTCGCCGCTCCGGCGTTTCAGATGCCGCAGCAATAGTTGGAGGTTCGGGCGCCTTCGCCCGGGACCATCATCATTTTAAGGAGGAGAGAAGAGATGACCCATCGTGTTCGAGCCGAACGCACCATTCCGGTAGAGGCGGCAGAGCTTTGGCAAACCGTCAGCAAGATGACTGGTATGGAAGACTGATATCCTGACTTGATACACGAGAGCTCGGTCACGGATCCTGGTGGAATGGAGCCGGGACGTGTCTGCATTATGCAAGATGGTGGCATGCTGAAAGAACGAGTGATCCTGCGAGACCCGGCCACGCGAACCTTTTCATATGCGATTGATGAACACGAAATGCCAGCAAAGAACGTGGTCGGAACAATCCGTATCGATGACCTTGGCAACGGAAATAGCTTCGTGTCGTGGTCAGCAAACCTCGTACTAGAGCCGGAAAGCGCTGGCCAGTTTGGTCCGATGGTTCAGGGCATGTACCAAACGGGTCTTGCATCACTAGAAGCTTATCACAACAAATAGGTACAGCTTTCGCCCATTCCCCGGTCAGCAAGTAGATGTAATACGGCGTGCGTGCGACCAATGTCCGCAAAGCGTGCTGCGATTGCAGCATTGAGGCTGTGTGTTGGATGTCGGCTAAGGGCCGTCCTCAGCTAGTAGTCACGAGCGCAGATGCTGCACTGCCTCCGACGTCCGCGAAGAGCCCATTATTGACGAATGCTGCACCTTCGCCGAACAGCTGCTTTCGGGGGGAAGGTATCCTGTCTAGTTCGTCTCGATCAAATTGAAGATTGCGCCATATCGAGTAAGGGCGTGTGGGCCGAGGCAGTTTGCTCGGCCCGATACTGTTATTGATCTTG
>CANLQO010000008.1 GCA_947493335.1 uncultured Paracoccaceae bacterium
CTCAGTGGCTACGATGAGCAACAAGCCCTCTCTTAGCAAATTGCCCTAAATGGTCCCATAAGCGCTGACGTCAGACACGAACAAACGAGTGCGTGCGATATTCATTGTCATTCTCCTTTGTCAGGGAGCATGTGGAAAAAGGGGGCGGATTGCTCCGCCCCAGTCTGTCAGCTGAATGTGCAAGCGAGGGACTTGCTATACCGGGGGATGGCCCCCGCATTTGGGCAGTATCAGCCAACACGTTTGTGCAATTTGTCTATTCGCCGTCGACAACGCTACCAATGCCACGCCCGACAAGTTTTCCTGCGCCGATGGTGCCATTAACCGCAGTTTTCGCTGCGAACCCGGCAGTATTGACAGTGCCATCGACAACACTCTTGGTGGAGCAAGCAGAGACAGCAATTAACGCGACAACGAGGGTGCTACGGAGGGCAATTTTCTTCAGGTCCATTTTGTTCATCCTTTCATCGGGTCATCTGACCGCGCAAGTCTCAGCCATTGGGGCGCGGTCGCTGGTTTGAGGCATTCCCTTCCTCGCCAGGTCTGTGACCGCTTCCTTTTGGCCTTGAGGGAGATATAGGGGAGAGATTTGAATAACGAAAATTCAAAATATTAATGCTTGAGGCGATAATTGTAAATATTACACCCACCGGAATCTATGAGCGTTTATCGAGGGTATCCCAAATATTCTAAATTTCATTCGCGGTCAGAGACGCCCTAAACGGTGGTAAAGCGAGAGGAAGCGTAGGTTTGGATCAATGAACAAGTTGCGGATGAACATTGCGGCCACACCGCAGAACGCCCATGCTTACAACATGGATATTACACTGCTTAAGACCTTCCTCGAAGTCGCCGCCACTGGTTCATTCGTGTCGGCGTCCGAACGACTTTTCGTCACGCAATCGGCGGTGTCGCTAAGAATCCAGCGATTGGAAGATACTTTGGGAAAGCCAATGTTCGTGCGTTCCAAAGCTGGTGCAGAGATGACAGCTGCGGGGCGCGAGTTTCATCGCTATGCGCTGTCCATGATCCGTGTATGGGAAGAAGCGCGGCAGCAAGTCGCCATACCCGAAGGTTTTACCCGAAGCTTGACAATAGGCGCGCAGTACTCGCTCTGGCCGCGTCTGGGCTTTCGGTGGATCGACGCAATGCGTCGCGACCTCCCAGACCTCAATATCCGGGCCGAGCTTGGGATGCCTGACCGATTGACCCGCTTCCTGATGGAAGGTGTGATGCACGTCGCACTCCTATACATGCCGCAGCTGCGGCCCGGCCTGCAGGCAGAGGAGATTATCGAAGAAGAACTTGTTCTGGTTGCCAGTTGGCCAGAACCGGACGATTTCGCCGAGCACTATGTATTTGTAGATTGGGGCCCCGAATTTGTTGGTGCTCATGCTATCGCTTTACCGGAACTTACAAACCCAGGGCTCACGTTCGCACTCGGGGCCATGGCGGCGGAGTACATCGTAAATCGCAAGGCAGCTGCGTATCTGCCCGCACGCTATGTCAAACGCTATCTGGATAGCGGTCAGCTGCATCTTGTCCCAGACGCACCTCGCTTCCCGTATCCGGTCTGGTCGGTCTGGCGTGACGATCTTGATCCCGAGTTGCGCCAACAAGCTCAGGCTACATTGGTGGAGGTTGCTGGTATAGCAGAGGCCGAGGGCGATGCCGTCGTCGAAGACCTTCGCGATATTAGCCAGACTGACATCGACGAATTTCTTGGTTCGCGGCCAATTGACTTGGAAACGCCAACTTAGACTGGAACAGGGCAAACGAGTTTGTCTTCGATCTCAACGGCAGCTGCATAGATCTCGCCCTGGGCGTTGTAACAAACGACTGTTCCCTCGGGAAATCCATCGACACGGCGTTGGAGACGGCGAACTCCCGCAGCTGCACCCCTTACAACCAGTCGACTGGCTCCAAAGACACCTTTCACGGCAGTTGATCCAACGAAGACGACGGCATCCGTTGTATTGTTGAATACCTTCTCACTCGAACAAGCGCTTAGGGACAAAACACTATTTGCGGCGGCAATGAAGATTCTTGAAGAATACACAATCAAGACTCCCACGATCGACAACTACATAGTGCACACCGTAACTCCTAAAGCAACTTTTCGAGGGTGATGTCCGGTCGTTAGGGTATGGATTCGATTAAAGAGATACATGACAAAAAATCGCTTTAAGCATAATTATTTTGAATTTCCCTAATTTAAACAAATCCCCTACATCCGCCTCAAGGAAGCAAACGGCAAACTCTGACGATCAACGCCAAACGCTCCTCCCGTGCTGATGACAGGACGGGTCACACTTCTTTGGGAGAGGAATGACCCATGAAGAAATCTATGTTTATTGCCGCTGCAATCAGCGGTTTCATCGCAACCGGTGCAATGGCTCAGACGACTACATTTCAGAACGAAAACCGTTCTGCAGAAGCTGTCGAAAACCTCGAAGAGCAAATTGCTGAGGATGCAGACCGTGATCTGGGTGCTTTCGGCAATGAAGGCCGCCAAATCGGGTCGTACGGCTCGGTCTCGTTGCGTGGCACATCGACCAGCAACGATGGTGACACTTCATCTGACCTGGGCGTTGGTCTGCGTTGGGGAACCTTTGATGGCGTCAACGGCATCGACGTAACCGCGAGCTTTGCTTACGGCATCGAGAACGGCGAGGAAACCGAGAACAGCTTGCTGGCCGGTATCGACTACCGTCGTGACTTCAACGATACGCTGTTTGCCTATGCAAAAGCTGACGCATCTTTTGACAAGCTCTCCACAACTGTGGGCGAGTACAAGCAGGACGTATTCGTGGGCGCTGGCCTTGGCTACCGCATCTTCAACGATGCTGACACCCAGTGGTCTGTCCAGGCTGGCCCGGGCTACCGTGTTGCCCAGGTTGTTGGCGGTGGCGAAGTGAACGAAGCTGCGGCATCCCTGTCGTCGAACTTCTTCAAGTCGCTGACAGATACGACCTATATCACCAACGACACCGATGTGATCTATTCGGAGTTTGCAACAACCGTCACCAACGAGCTGGCGCTGAACGTCGCCGTGTCTGAAAGCCTGACACTGCGCACCTCTTACGCGACCAACTTCAACGACCAAACCGACAACGCCTTCTCGGATGCTGAAAATACATTTGGTATCGCGG
This sequence comes from uncultured Paracoccaceae bacterium, assembly GCA_947493335.1. Taxonomy (GTDB): domain Bacteria; phylum Pseudomonadota; class Alphaproteobacteria; order Rhodobacterales; family Rhodobacteraceae; genus CANMYO01. Next base: position 3,153 of record CANLQO010000008.1, read on the forward strand.
CTGTCTACAACTTCAACTGATCCACGGGCTTGCATTCCGAAGTGGGCAGGTCCCTCGCTTGCCCCGCGAAAAAGTTGGAATAAGGGGGCGGAGAAATCCGCCCCCTTTTTGGCGCCCAATATTGGCCGGACCCGACAGTTCTGCGTTGGCGAACTCACTTGAAGCTGTGAAATTGCTGCCGCTTGTTTCTATCATGACTTGATCGTTTCGAATGTCCGCAATGCGGGCTGCGGTTGCAGCATCATGACCGGAAGTGGAACGGCAGGAATGGGCCGGTGCCCCAGAGGTCATAGACTGATGGTGCTGCCACCCACTAGTCCGTTCTGAGCCTCCAAGATACCGTCCAGTGATACCGTGGTGCCAAAAAATCGCTGAGAGCGCACTTATGCAAACTCTCCACCTGCGGTTCCGAGCTTTGCGTGCGATCTCCTTGAGGCAGGGCCTCAGCCGATGGCGAACTCCGTCCAACGCGATGCGCGTCGGAATGAAAGGCCCTCCCGGCCTCTCAAACTCACCAAGGCCAACGTCAGCCGTTGGATCGCAGTCCAGAGCCGTCCGTGCTGGACCGAAAGACGTGCCCCGTCTCTCGTACTCTCTTGGGCCAACCTGCGCGGTTGGATGGCGTCCCGCATCACGACACCCTGACGGCATCCTGTGCCCCGTGGCCGGGGCTGGATTGCCGGGGGTATCGCGCTTGCGGGCTGCGCGGAATGACAGTCGCAGGCCTGTCCGTCCTTGCCGGGTTTGCCGGTGGCAAACCGCCAGTGAATTGTCCTCATATCCCGCCCCCCATGAGGCTGGGGATTTGGGGGCAGGTCACTGGCAAGCCCGCGCCTCAGAGGTGCTTTGCACCCCTTCAGCCGGGCTGTCTTTCCACCTCCGGCCCCAGCGTTGTAGGGCGCGGGCCTTCGGGAAAAAGACGGCTGACCCGGTGGCCCATGTCGGAGCCTGGGCCGGGGTCAGCAGCGGCGTGCGAGCGTGTTCGCATCACAGAGCGGGGGAGGGCGCATGGCCAGCTACCACCTCTCCGTGAAGACGATCAAACGCAGCGCCGGGCGCTCCGCCACGGCGGCGGCTGCCTACCGCGTCGGGGAGCGCATCGAGTGCCAGCGTGAAGGCCGCATCCACGATTACACCCGCAAGCAGGGCATCGAGGAGACCTTTATCCTGACCCCGAAGGATGCCCCGGACTGGGCGACGGACCGGTCCCGACTCTGGAACGAGGTTGAGGCCAGCGAGACCCGCCGCAACTCCGTCACCGCCCGAGAATGGGAGCTGGGCCTGCCGTCCGAGATCAGCGCCGAGGACCGGTCGCAGATCACCCGTGACTTCGCCCAGGAGCTGGTCAGCCGCTACGGCGTGGCCGTCGATGTGGCGATCCACGCGCCGCACCGGGAAGGCGATCAGCGCAACCATCATGCCCACGTCCTGACCTCCTCCCGCAGGCTGGAGGCGCAAGGCTTCACGGCCAAGACGCGCCTGCTCGATTCCGCGAAGACCGGCGGCGTCGAGATCGAGCAGATGCGCGGTGTCTGGGCCGAGTTGCAGAACCGGGCGCTGGAGCGGGCAGGCGAGGTCGAGCGGGTCGATCATCGGTCCCTAGAGAAGCAGCGCGAGGCGGCGCTGGAGCGCGGTGACGGGCTGACGGCCGAGGAGCTGGACCGCGACCCCGAACTGAAGCTGGGACCGGCGGCGAACTCCATGGAGCGGCGCGAGAAGGCCGCCGCCGAGCGTGTGGGCCGGGAGTATGTGCCGGTGACAGAGCGCGGGGCTGCCGTCCATGCCGCCCGCCAGGCCCGCGCCGCGTTCCGCGAAATGCGCGCGCGGCTGGAACTGGCGCGCGAGACCTACGGCATCGAGCGCGAGGCCGGGCAGGGCCGTGTCTCTGCCGGTCTGGCAGCACTCAGGGCCGCTACCGCGAAAGATCGTGACCGCAACCCGGAGGATTTCCGGGAGCGGCTGGCGCGCGTTGTGGGCTGGTCACCGGACCAGGACGACACGCCCAAGCCGGAAGGCCGCAATTATGCGCGGGAGCGGCTGAAAGAGATCACGGAGAAGGACGCTGGGCGCGACGGCCAGGCTGCGGTTCACAAGCTAGACGGGCACAGCGATCCGGAGCTTGGCGAGGACACCCGACGCGAGGACCGCAAGCCGTCCGTCAACGAGCGGCTGAAGGACGTGCTGAACAAGCCGCGCGAAAAGCTAGAGATTGAGGACGAGCGCGACCAGGAGAAGGATCAGGAGGTTGAAAACAAGCGCGAGATTGATCGGGACATAGACCGTGATCCGGGCCTCAGTCACTGACAACGATCATATGAACCGAACGGAGGAATTTTGCGAAATGTATGAAGTGTTCAACGTGGGCGAGACAATGCCATTTGTGGTCGAGAGTTGCGTACTGGAATCATCGCGAGCGCCTACGTTTCAGCGCCTGACCTTAAGTCGCATAGAGGATCGCAGCACCTCGATTGAAACCGAGCCCAAGGCAATACAGGCACAACAACACGCTAATTGCTATCCAGAGCAACCAAATTGGCTTCCTATCGAGGATAATTTGAATTGACATGGCCGCAGCCGTGATCAAGACAACAACACACACCAGCAAATACACAGCTTCAGCAGCAATAAGAGTTCGGACACCGACAATAGAGCGAGAGTACGCCCTTTGACCTAACTCGACCAACAACGGAAAGCCTGCACCGGTCAGCGCCGGAATAGTTGCAAAGATGATGGTCCAGCGGTTCTTCATTTTATACAGGTCGCATTGTTTTGCCCGCCCGCCGCGCTCACCTTTTCGCAATTGAGTGAACGCTGCCATGCCAAGACTACAGAACTTTGGTCATCTCGTAAGCTAGCCGTTGCAGTTCTTGGGAATAATGGTGGGGGCCTCGAGACGCGCTTGGATATTTCTCGCCCACCGTTGAATTTCGCGCTCCTTTGCCTCTCTTTTGATCCTGCAAGATGAAACCCAGCAAGCTCTTCACGAGGAAGATTGATCCACTATCCGTCTTCAGATTAGGGTAATAGGTCATACCTCTACATTCTCGCAAATCCACGGCTCTGCTGCACCTGCATGCTCCCACTCCTGAAAAGCAGTCAGCGATTTAACGGTCGCGCAGTAGGCCTCCATCGCATTCGTTTTTGGGATTTCATAAACCTCTATCCGGTTCACCACAGGCGCGAACATGGCGTCTGCAATGGTAAATTCTCCGAACAAGAAGGGGCCGCCATATTGCGCCAGGCAATCAGCCCAGATCGTCTCTATGCGCAAAACATCGGTCTGTGTTTCTTCGGTTAGGTCGAGCTTGCCTGGGGTCCGGGCCATGTTCATAGGGCATTGTTCGCGCAGCGCCGGAAAACCGGAATGCATCTCGTTGGAAACGCACCGCGCATGCGCGCGTGCAATCCGATCCGTTGGCCACAGACCCCGCTCTGGCTCAATCTCGGCGAGATACTCCAAGATCGCGAGGGAATCCCAGATTGTGTGTTCTCCATGCTGTAGAACCGGCACTTTCTTTGTCGGCGAAAACTCCCAGAAATGGGCATGCATCGTGCCCATATCGAAGCGGGAAAGCTCTTCTTCAAAGTCGATGCTTGCCACTTTCATAGCCAGCCACGGACGCATCGACCAAGACGAGTATTTCTTGTTTGCAATAATGAGTTTCAAGTTCGGCATGTTAGTTCCCTCCTTCGAAGGAAGATTTGGACGATGTAAGGATGCCGCGTCCATTTTTCAGATAGCGCCATAGTCTTCCGTCAACTGCACAAAGTCCGGCGAATATTATCACCATTCCGATCACGTGGTTCGATGCGAGTGTTTCGCCCAGGAATATGGAGCTGAGTAAAATGGCGCTGATTGGTATCAAGAAAGCGACGAGTGAAATGTTTGTCGCTCCGCCCCGCGCGAGAATGTGAAAGAACAGGACGTAGCCGAGCGCCGTTGAAAGCAGCCCAAGTGCCGCGATCGCTGCGATACTTTGGCCAGACGGGAGCGGCAATTCCCACGGGCTGTCGAACATCAGTATGACAGGCAGATAAAGCAACGCAGACCCCGTAACTTGACCAAACGCCACACTTATCGGGGAAATTCCCATCGCGCTAAAACGGCGCCCGTAGACACTTGCGAACCCGTATGAGAGTGCTGCCCCTAAGCAACCCAACATAGCCAGTACGATCCAGAAACTGGTTCCAGTTCGTATATCGATCCCAATCATCCAAACTACGCCGACAGTCCCGAAAATCGTGCCGATAATCTTGTTGGTCGAAAGGTGCTCGTCAGACGTCAATGCATGCGCAACAAGTATGGTGAACAATGGTGCCATCGCGTTGAAGATCGATGCAAGTCCGGCTCCAATCTGTGTTTGCCCCCAATAGAATAGAGAAAATGGGATCAGGTTGTTTAATATTCCCATGCAGATGAACATGAGCCAGAGGTTGCAGCCCCGTGGCAGCTTGGTTGATTGCATTTGGAGGATCAATGCGAGCGCGGCGCTTGCTGTTAGTACACGCAGGAACACCAACGTAAGCGGTGGGATGTCAACCAAGGCGATCTTCGCGAAAAAGAAAGAACTGCCCCATAGCAGTGAGAGTAGCACCAACATGCTCCACTCTGATTTTCCCATCGTTAATTGTTTTGCCATTGGCCGATTCCTTCTGTGATTACCGCTGAGTTGAAGGTTGTGTATATTCAAATTGGCATATAATATTGGTCCAATACTGAACATTGTTAGTGATCCACTTTTTACTATGGGAGATACGTGTGCGCGCTATGTCGCTAAATTTTGAACCTTTTACGGATGGCGGCATTGCTAGTTCAATCGCTGAACAGATCAGGCGGATGACAATGGACGGGTCATTGATGTCAGGCCACCGGCTGCCCTCCACAAGAATCCTAGCCAAAGAATTGGATGTCGCACGCGGCACAGTGACGGCGGCAGTCGAGGCGTTGATAGCGGAAGGATTGTTGGAAACCCGAACAGGGGCCGGTACATTCGTTACCATGGAAGCCAGCCCGGAAATTGCCCAACCGGAGCGAGTTTTGACAGTAGAGACGCGGCAACAGAGGATCGTTCCTGATGTCGATCCTCGATTTGACGGCCCCTTGAATTTCCAGCCCTGCCGCCCGTCGATGGAGGCATTCCCTAAACAAAAATGGCGGCGTGCCGTCTCTGATACCGCTAGTCAAACCCCATCAATCGATTACGGCGATCCGCAGGGTGAACCGGCGCTTCGGCGTGCTATCGCCTCCTATTTGTGCCGCGCTCGTGGCATGGATGTGGATGCAAGTGAGATCATTGTGACCAATGGCGCGCTCCATGCCATGAACATCCTCGCACAATTGATGCTTGGACCACTTGACAAAGTGGGTTTTGAAGAGCCTGGGTACCCATTGGCGCGGCAGGTATTTAGTCGATACGGTGCAGGCTTATTCTCATTGCAGGTCGACGGAGATGGCGCTGTTTGTGAAACGTTGCCCGAGCGTGGCGGAAACGTCAGGTTGCTTTATGTCACCCCGTCCCATCAGTTTCCGACAGGAGCCCGGCTTTCCCTGAGACGGCGGCAAGGTCTGATCAATTGGGCGGCAAGAAATGGTGCCTTGATCATCGAAGACGACTATGACGGCGAGTTCCGGTTCGATATCGCCCCTCTGCCTCCGATGGCAGCGATGAAAGGCGGACAGAATGTGATCTACTTCGGCACTTTCTCGAAAACGCTTTTCCCCGGATTGCGAGTTGGGTTCGCCTGCGGACCAGCAGATTTAATTGCCGAAATGGCCATCCATCGAGCTACCTCAGATTATCAATCAGGTACAATTGTGCAACTGGCTCTTGGAAAGTTTATTCAATCTGGCGAATTTGAAAAACACATCATGAGAATGCGGCGGATTTACGGACGAAAACGCAAGGCACTTGCTGATGCAATCAACTTAAGTGCATCTGACTTGAAGTTACAGGGTACAGAATCCGGCCTGAACGGTTTGATTAGATTGCCTGCGGGTGTGACGGCTACCATGGTTGCAAAATTAGCAAGGGGTAAGGGAGTTTTCATAAACTCCGTTCGCCGATATTGCTCGCCTGAAAGTTGTGTATCCGACGATGCCTTGGTGTTCGGATACTCTGCCGTTTCAGAAGCTCAGATAATCCAAGGGGTCGCATGTTTGGCGCAAATTGTACGGGACTATAGGCAATGACAAGATATTGTTCTTGGATCAACACTCCCATTGGATCATTTCTTGTGGCGGGAACGGTAGCCAATACCTATGTGGCAAAAACGGTCGATACTGGTGAAAAACTCTAGCGGTTTTCTTACTTGGGTTTCCTGCGCTATCGTGTCGGTGACCGTTGCTGTCTGAAGCCGAGAGGATGAAGTTTTGGTGTTTGTTTTCGCGGTTGCCCCATTGCTCTGGATCGCTTTGGCAATCTGGTGTGTTGGACGTCAGGCCACGGCATCGAAGTTGCCCCCCAAGTTCTTCGCTGCAGTGCTTTGCTTGCAGTTCGTCGTGATTGCCTTGCCTTTCGTCATCTACAATTGGTCAGTGGGTGCGGCTGGTCTGTCTGATTTCAGCGGTTGCCCAAACGGCCAAGAGTATTGTGATGAGTTTTATCAGTTGGAGCGCTTGGGAGACCGCATGCTCTTTCAGTTAGCTGCGGCATTTTGGGTGGGCATCGCAATTTGGGGCGTCGCGTTTTCAGCAAGTCACCGGTTGCAGGTAAGACTGAGCGGCACTTGATCTAACATCAACCTGCTGATTCACTTGCTATATCTGCAAGGGGGATCGGGCGATGATGGGACGGCTGGAGACGCAAGAGAACCTGTTCTATCGGTTCCGGATCGAGGATCACGTTCCCCAAGATCACCTGTTGCGCCGGATCGATTGGCTGTTGGACTTCGACGCGATCCGCCAAGAGCTGGCTGCGCTCTACAGCCACACGGGACGTCCCTCTGTTGATCCCGAGTTGATGCTGCGCATGCTGCTGGTTGGCTATCTGTACGGCATCCGGTCTGAACGACGGCTTGTCGAGGAGGTTCATCTCAATCTGGCGTATCGGTGGTTCTGCAAGTTGGGCCTGGAAGGCCAGTTGCCGGATCGCTCAACCTTTTCCAAGAACCGCCATGGGCGCTTTGCCAAGGGCGATGTGCTGCGCCGCCTGTTTGAAAGCATCGTGGAAAAGTGCATTGGCTTCGGGATTGTGGGCGGCACGGACGCAGCCATCGACGGCAGTACCATCGAGGCGGATGCCAACCGGGATCGTAAGGATGCGCCGGAAGCGGTTCAAAAAATCTGGTCGCGTCAGGAACAGGTGCAGCGCCCGGTGGCTGAGTATCTGGAAAAGCTGGCCAACGCTGAAGGCACGGTACAATCCGGCCCGAAGAAGAAACCGCCCAAGTATATCTCGGAGACCGATCCTGAAGCAGCATGGTCTCTAAAGGATGGCCCTGGCCGGTTCAGCTACGAGACCAACTACCTGGTCGATACCGATCACGGCATCATCATGGATGTCGAGGCCACGCCCGCCCGGCTCAGTCAGGAGATCGCAGCCGCCAAGACGATGCTGGATCGCAGCCGTGACCGCCACGACTTCCGCCCGGATCGGGTTGCGGCGGATGGATCATACGGCACCGGCCCGTTTCTGGCCTGGCTCCTGAAACGCGAAGTCACGCCACATGTGCCGGTGCTGGATCGCCAGCATCAGACCAAGGGCAAGTACGACCTCAGCCATTTCCAGTACGACTCCGCGCGCGACAGCTACACTTGCCTTGAAGGCCATGAGATGCCGCTGCGGCGGATCAAGCAGGCAGACCGGATCAAGAGCTACTTTGCCGGGAAAGACACCTGCGGTGCTTGCCCAATCAAGAGGGCTTGCACCGACGCGCCGTTCAGAACCGTCACGCGCCACATGGACGAGGAAGCGCGCCAGGCTGTCCGCGATCTGCGCGATACTGCGGCTTACGACGAGAGCCGACGGCGACGAAAGAAAGTCGAGATGTTGTTCGCCCATCTAAAACGACATCTCGGCTTCAAGCGCCTCCGGCTCCGAGGTCTCAAAGGAGCCAACGAAGAATTCCTCCTCGCCGCCACTGCCCAGAACCTAAAACGTCTTGCCAAAATGGTCCCTTGTTAGGGATCGGCAACACCCTCAATTACAACTGCCAAAAACAGTGTCTTTGACCGCGATTACAGCGGCTTGCGAACGCGCGCCTCGACCAAACACAAGATGTAGTAGGTCGAGTTTTTCACCTAAATCGGTCTTTTATGGCCGCCAGAACCGGCCTGCGCAGGATCAACCTCTTAGCCAAGACCAAAACCCCCGGCAGAACTTTTGCGATTTTGGCAGGTTTTTGTCTCGGTTGACGAGGGGCGTCTCCAACCTTCTGTCAATGTCTGCTTTCGGGAATGCTGCGATGCAGCATTGAAACGCACACTCAACGTCCGCAATGGGCCGGCCGTGTCGGTGATGACGTGACCATGAGGGGAATATGCTGCAACCGATCTAATGGCGACTGAGAGCCCAAACTGACAAATGCTGCGCATGGCGGCAACGTCCGGTCTGGTCTAGCGGATATTGTTTCACCTCAATTCAACGGATGTTGCTTGTCGGGCTCCGATCTTACGAAGGGATCGCTTTCACTCAAAACTGAAATCAAAAATCAGCCAATTGCACCTTTCAACGCTTTGCCTATTTGTTCTCGTTCACAGAAAGCATGCCGACCGTATTCCACCGATTAGTGATTGTCCCTCGGCAAATCTTTCGCGACCTCGTGATAGACCGTCGCGAATTCGAGGCACCCGCCATCCGCCAGTTGTCCGACATGTTTGCGATAAAGCTCTTGCCAAGGGGTCTGGTGAACCAAGTCGGGCGGTGACCACTTCGCTTCCCTCTCTGCCCACTCATCATCCGGCACCAACGCATTCAAAGTCCGCTTATTCAGATCGAGCTGAACGGGGTCGCCGGTCCTCAGAAACGCAAGCCCTCCACCAACAGAAGATTCAGAAGAGGCATTCAGAATTGACGGGCTTTCCGACGTGCCTGACTGACGACCATCCCCCACAGTGGGAAGATGGTGGATGCCCTGTCGAACCATGTCGTCGGGCGGAAGCATGTTCACCACTTCGGCGGAACCCGGATACCCCACACATCCGACGCCGCGAATGAACAAAATCGAGTTCTCGTCGATTTCCAGAGCGGGATCGTTGATCCGGTCATGATAGTCTTCCGGGCCCTCAAAGACGATTGCGGTCGCGGAAAGGACATTCTCTTGTCCCGGAGCTGAAAGAAAACGGTCGCGAAAGTCGGACGAGATGACCGACGTTTTCATCAACGCACTGTCAAACAGATTTCCCGAGAGAACCAAGAATCCTGCATTTTCGCGCATTGGGGCTTTGCATGTCTTGATGACTTTTTCATCGCGGGAACGCGTTTCAACCAACGTTTCACCCAACGTTTTGCCGGCAACGGTCATCACTCCGTTATCCAACCGCCCCGCGGCACTGAGTTCGCCCATAACAGCCGGAACGCCGCCTGCGCGATAGAACGCTTCCCCAAGGTATTCGCCGGCAGGTTGCATATTGACCAGCAGCGGGACATCGAACCCGTGCTCTTGCCAATCGGTAACGTGCAGGTCGACACCAGCATGGCGGGCAACTGCCTGCAAATGCGGCGGGGCATTGGTCGAGCCGCCAATGGCCGAATTGACAACAATGGCGTTCTTGAACGCCGCGCGGGTCATGATGTCCGACGGTTTCAAATCCTCAAAGACAAGGTCAACACTTCGCTTGCCTGTCTGATAGGCCATCGCCATCCGCTCTCGGAACGGGGCTGGAATGGCCGCACACCCAGGCAGGCTCATTCCGAGCGCTTCGGCAAGCGCATTCATGGTGCTTGCGGTGCCCATGGTGTTGCAATGGCCCAAAGATGGTGCCGAGGCACAGACACGGCTCATGAATTCTTCATAGTCGATTTCACCTTCGGCTAGCAGCCGTCGGCTTTCCCAAACGATACTGCCGGATCCTGCTAGCGACCCATCCCACCAACCATCCAGCATCGGGCCGCCATTTAAGGTGATCGCGGGGATATTCACAGTCGCGGCGCCCATGAGCATAGCGGGCGTGGTTTTGTCACAGCCCGTTGTCAGAACAACGCCATCAATCGGGTATCCGTGCAGCACCTCGACCAGTCCAAGATAGGCAAGGTTACGGTCAAGCGCCGCGGTCGGGCGTTTACCTGTTTCTTGAATGGGGTGAACAGGAAACTCCATTGGAATGCCGCCCGCATCGCGAATTCCGGCTTTGATGCGATTCATCAGAAAGACATGGATCTTGTTGCAGGGGGCCAGATCGGATCCGGTTTGTGCGATCCCGATAATCGGGCGCTCGCTCTGCAATTCTTCGCGGGTGTATTCCTGATTGAGGTATCGCTCGATGTAGAGCGCCGTCATGCCAGGATTGTTTGGGTTATCAAACCACTCTTGCGAGCGGAATTTCCGGTTGGCGCGTGTATCGGACATTCGTTGTCTCCTTCATGAAATTGACTGGCCATTGGGCGTCGCATACAATCGTGTCGACGTGTTCGAGTCAGGGCAGCTTTGGCTTCGGCAGGTCGTCAATACCGGGCCAGCGCCTATGAACGCGCCGAACATTGCGTTCACCGGTCAGACCACTTAACGCCAGCCAGCATCAGCAAGGATGCACTGGTTGGTGATCGCTTGGGACGCATCAGAGCACAAAAACAGCGCCACATTTGCGATATCTTCTGGTGTATTGAAGCGCCCAAGGCACTGGTTGCGCATCACATCGTCGTGCATCTCTGGCGTTAACCAAAGCGCCGCTTGGCGTTCAGTATGAACAAAGCCCGGCAGCAAGCAGTTGACGCGAACGCCGTCTGGCCCAGCCTCACGCGCAAGGGCGTGGGTAATGCCCTCGATCCCGGCCTTCGATGCCACATATCCAACAGCGTTTTCCAACCCGACATGCCAGGCGACTGACCCGAAATTCAGGATCACCCCCGACTTTGCGTCGCGCATCGCCGGAAGGACCGCCTGCGCGCAGAAGAACTGATGATCCAAATTGACGGCAAGGGCCTTGCGCCAGCTTTCGGGAGTGACATCTTGGGTCGCATGGCGTGTGTCGTTCGCCGCGCCATTTACCAACACATCAACGCCGCCTGTCGTTTCATAGATGCGTTGAAACACTGGCCCAATCGCTTCCACGTCGGTTAGATCGAACGGTAGAAAGTGAACGTTACCCTTTAGCGAGCCGGCCAAGGCGCGCCCTGCCCCTTCGTCTATGTCAAAGAAAGTGACTTGCGCGCCTTGCTCTGCAAACCCAGCAACGACCGAGGCCCCAATACCGGTGGCGCCACCTGTGACCAATACACGCTTGCCCGATAGATCTGAATATCTTGCTGGGTCAGACATCATAGACGGACGCCGCTTTCCGGATCGAATAAGCTGATCTTCTGCATGTCGATCTCAAAATCCATGTCTTGGCCGGGGTTTGGGGCGCCATCAGGCTCACACACGATCGTTGCGTCCTGGCCCGCGATCTGAACCATCAAAATGGTTTCGGCCCCCGTCGGTTCATCCATGTCCACGTGAACCGGCACGACAACCGACACCCCACCCTTGCGTTCGGCGCGTCGATCATGGGCCGGGCTGAAATGTTCGGGCCGCACTCCGAACGTTACCGATTGACCATCAGCCAGAGTGCTATGCCGATCAGACGGCAACGGGAGTACGGCCCCATCACCTCCATCTATCACAACGCCGAGCTGATCGCTTTGCGCCACGATTTTGGCATCAAAGAAATTCATATTTGGGGACCCCATGAACCCCGCAACGAATACGTTCGCGGGCGTTTCGTAGATGGCCTTAGGCGTGTCGTATTGTTGCAGAACGCCCTGATACATCACGGCGATGCGGGTCGCGAGGGTCATGGCCTCAATCTGGTCATGGGTCACGTAGACCGTGGTGCGCCCGACGTTCTGGTGCAGCTTCTTGATTTCACTGCGCATTTCAACACGCAGCTTCGCGTCCAGATTTGACAGCGGTTCGTCGAACAGGAACAGTTTCGGGTCCCGCACCAACGCGCGCCCCATGGCGACCCTTTGGCGCTGTCCACCAGACAGTTGCCCGGGCTTGCGATTCAACAGAGGTTCGATCTGCAACAGGTCTGCGACCCGTTTGATCGTCTCGTTCTGTGTGGCTTTGTCGATGTTGCGACATTCCATCCCGAAGGTCATGTTCTGGCGCACCGTCATGGTCGGATAGAGCGCATAGGACTGGAACACCATCGCGATATCTCGATCCTTGGGTGCCGCATCATTCACGACCACGTCTTCGATCAGCACTTCGCCCGAGGTGACGCTTTCCAGCCCGGCGATGATCGACAAAAGCGTCGATTTCCCGCAGCCCGAGGGCCCGACCAGTGCGACGAACTCGCCTGACTCTGCTTCTAGGTTGATGTCCTTAAGCACTTCGACTGAGCCATAGCTTTTACGCAGGTTTTTTATCTGAAGAGATGACATATTGAATGGTCCTTATTTCACGGCGCCAGAGGTGAGACCTCGGACGAAATATTTTCCACCAATAAGGTAGATAAAGAGCGGAGGAAGGGCGGCAAAGATGACTGCGGCGGCTTCGACGTTGTAGTGCCGCTGGCCCGTGCCAGAGCCAGAGAAGGCAACAATCGCAGAGGTGATTGGCTGGTTGGTGCCCGACGTCAGAACGGTCCCGTAAAGAAACTCGTTCCAGATGCCTGTGAACTGCCAGATGACACAAACGATTAGGATCGGCGGTGAAAGTGGCAGAATGATCCGGCGGAAGATGCGCCAGAACCCAGCGCCATCGATCCGCGCCGCTTTGATCAGATCATCGGGAACGGCGACAAAATAGTTCCGGCAAAACAGCGTTGTAAAACTGACGCCCTGCACCGTGTGCACAAGCACCAACCCACCAATAGTGTTGGCCAGGCCAAGTTTCCCCAGCACAAACGCCCAAGGTAAAAGGGTCATTTGCGCGGGCAAGAACACGCCCAAGGTGATTAGGCCAAACACCCAAGTGTCATACTTGAACCGCCACTTTGAAAGCGCATAGCCATTCACCACCCCAAAGGCCGTGGACAGGATTGTCGCAGGTACCGTCATCAACAAGGTGTTGGTGAAGTATGGGGACACGCCCTCGCAGGTGCCGCCGAGGCAAAATCCGCTCCATGCTTCGAGCCAGTATTGCGAGGACAGCAAGCCCGGAACCGAGATGAACCCTTCACGCACAATCTCTTCGAGGGGGCGGAATGTGTTCATCACAATAATGAAAAGAGGTGACAAATACAGCAGCGCAAAGAACAGTAGCAGGCCGTATACGGTGGCCTTCGCCCTGATCTGACGTCTGCGGCTGCCTGTTGCCAGCGGATCAAACGCCTCGTGTGTTGCTTCAGCCATGGTTCTGGCCCTCCTTGCGTGCACGCCATCCTGTCCAGAGAACGTAGGGAATCAGGACGATCGCCAGACCGACCAAGATCATCACGGCGGCTGCGGCGCCTTGTGCAATTTGGCCGCGCTCAAACATAAGATCGTAAACCACGATTGCGGGGACTGTCGTTGCAACCCCCGGCCCCCCTTGGGTGAGGGCGACCACGAGGTCGTAAGTCTTGATTGCGAATTGCAGAAGCACCACGGTTACCGCCACGAAAATGGGCCAGATCGTTGGCAAGACCACGCGGCGATAGATGCGCGGCATCGATGCTCCATCGATCTGCGCGGCTTTGACCAGATCACCGTCGACCGAGCGCAATCCGGCGAGGATCAGGGCCATCGCAAAGCCCGAAGCGTGCCAGATTCCTGTGAAAACAACGACATAAAGTGCCATGTCACGGTCGGTGATCCAGTCAAACTGCGCACTCAGCCAGCCCACATCGTTAAGCGCCTTTTCAACGCCTGTCTGCGGGTGAAATATCCAGCGCCAAACTGTCCCGGTGACGATGAAAGAGATCGCCAGCGGGTAAAGAAAGATAGTGCGCCACATCGCTTCGAATTTGACCCGTTGGTCAATCAGGATAGCCAGCAACGTGCCCACAAAAAGCGAACCTAAAACATAGAGCGTTCCGAACAAAAAGAGGTTTTGGTAGGCTACGGTCCAGCGTTTGCTTTGCCACAGCGCGGCGTATTCGCCAAATCCGCCATAGGCCATATTGGGAAGCAACGTTGACTGGGATACCGAAATCCAAAGGGTCCAAAGAGAAAACAGGACCACGTAAATCGCTGCCGCGAAAAGCGTTGGCAACAAAACAAGTTGCGGGGTCCAGTCCGTCAGTTTTTGCCACCATGAGGCGCGCGTGGGCGTGGTATTCTCTGGCATCGAAAGACCTCTATTGCGTTGCGGGAGTTGATCTGCACCCATGAAAAAGAAGCATGGGTGCAGATCGGTACTTAGGTCGGATTAGTCCTGAAGCTCGACCGCTTCAGCCAACTGTTCCGCCGCCTCTTCCGGCGTAATAGAGTCGTCGGCAACGAACTCGGTAATCACTTCCATCATCGCGCCACGATACTTTTGCAGAACCGTCATGTTGTGCGCCATGGAGCGAACCAGTGTCCCCTCTTCGACGGATGCCGTCAGGTCGACCAGACCTTGCTGCTGACACTGCGTGAAACCGCCAACCGAAAGGTCAACGTCAGTGCGCGCAGGGATAGACCCTTTGGCAACGTTGAAGACCACCTGAAACTCTGGCGACATGATCGTGCTCGCAAGAAGTTGCTGGCCTTCGATGTAGTCTGGGTCCGTCTGATTGAAGAACACGACAGAGTCCGAGTTCAGAATGAACCCGTTTCCGCCCCAGTTCACCGGCGTCTGGTTACAGTTGTAATCGACGCCTTCTTCGAAGCCGGCCAAGTTGGCCGAGGCAACCGTCCAGTCACCCATCATGAAGAACGCGGCCTCACCGGTCATCGTCATGGTCATGGACTGTTCCCACGAACGGCCGTTGATCCCGTCGTCCATGTAGCCAACCATGCGGCGCAATTGCGCGAATGAATCGATCATGCCTTGCGAACGCATCGCATCAACATCCGCTTCCTGAAACGCGGCGCGATAGAGGTCTGCATCCATGCCGTAAACGACGCTGTCAAACGTTGTGGCGTCTGACCAATCCGCTGCGCCGTGGGCAAGACAGACATACCCAGCCGCTTGGATTGCATCGCATGCTGCGTTGAAGTCGTCCCAAGTCACAGGGATATCAAGGCCCAGCTCGTCCAAGATCGCCG
This sequence comes from uncultured Paracoccaceae bacterium, assembly GCA_947493335.1. Lineage (GTDB taxonomy): Bacteria > Pseudomonadota > Alphaproteobacteria > Rhodobacterales > Rhodobacteraceae > CANMYO01. Next base: position 18,407 of record CANLQO010000008.1, read on the forward strand.
GAGAGCTATAGAGCCAGTTGACGCGGTGGATGTTCATCGGCGCCGCAACCCAGCTTCCCGCTGGCTTCATGACCGATGTCAGTTCCGGTGCAACAACGTCGTCCCAGCCTTCTGCGGCTGCGAGTTCGTCCAGATTGGCCGTCGCGCCAATGCTGTCCCACTCGGCAATCTCTGGGCCTTTAAGCTGAACAGCGGCTGGCGCAATGCCCGCAACAACATCAGAACGCAGTTTTGCGAGTGTGTTGGACGTATGACCAGAAATCGCGGTTTGCTCCCAAATACCACCAGCGGCTTCGTACATTTCGCCGAGCGTTGCGATTGCGGCCGCTTCTGAGCCTTGGGCCCATTGGTGCATCATATTGGTTCTTGGTTCCGCTGCTGCCGTCGTCGCAACCGCGACCATCGCCACTACGGACGCTCCCATAAGATGTGTTTTCGAGTTCTTCATTTGGTTCTCCTCCTCTTTGAACCTGTTGGAACGTATTTGGCGCGAAAAACGCGCCGGTCTAAATCGTAATTCCCCCATCAACATTGATTGTTTGGCCGGTGACAAAGCTCGCGTCTGGGGATGCAAGCCACGCGCAGGTTCCGGCGATTTCTTCGGGTTTTGCGAAACGGCCCGAGGGCTGACGATCAAGAAACCACTGTCTGGCGGCAGCTTCGCTGCCCAGTTCGGTCACCATCTCCGCGATGCGGACCTGCAAGGACGGCGTCTCCACCACGCCGGGGCAAATCGCGTTCACGCGAATTCCATCTGCCAGATAGTCTGCGGCACAGGCTTTCATCAGGCCAATCACTCCGCCCTTCGAAGCGCCATAAGCCGCACGTTTTGGGTAGCCCCTGATAGAGGATGCCACCGATGCAATCAAAATGACGGAGCCGCCGTTTTGTTTCATCCGCGGGATGGCCGATTTCAGAACGTAGAACGCGCTGTCAAACGAGATGGATTGCGTCTTGCGCCAGTCTTCTAGCGTGCAGTCTTCGATGGTGCCCTGATGAACGAAGCCCACCGCATGAACCATCCCGTCAATCCGGCTCACACCCCCGAGCCAGGTCTCAACGGCTTCGGGATCGGTTGCGTCGACTTGCGTCGCCGTCTTGGTGTCGAGGCCTTCAAGGAACCCCGCATCAATATCTGACGCATGCACATTGGCCCCGTCGCGGATCAACCTTTCGGTGATCGCGCGACCGATGCCTTGCCCCGCCGCCGAAACGCAGATGGTTTTCCCATCCAATCGCCCTGCCGGCGCAGTTATCTGTGCTGTCTGGCTCAATACGTGGCCCGCCCGCCAGACAGGTCGAAAACTGCGCCGGTAGAATACGAGCATTCCTCAGTGCACATCCAGCCGACCATGGCCGCGATCTCTTCGACCGTGCCCATCCGACCCATCGGGATTTTGGCAAGCATATAGCCGATCTGCTCTTCGGTGACGTCATCCAGCATTTCGGTCTTGATGACGGCCGGACAGATTGCATTCGCCCGAATGTTGCTGGTTGCCAGTTCCTTGCCGAGGCTTTTCGTGAGACCGATCACCCCCGCCTTTGAAACGGAATAGGCCGACGCATTGGGATTGCCGTCTTTGCCCGCCATCGACGCGATGTTTACGATCCGCCCATAGTCGCTTTGCTGCATGTAGGGCACGATCGCGCGGCAGGTGTGGAAGATGCCGTTCAGGTTGACGTTCATCACCGCGTTCCACGTGTCGAGCGGGTAATCTGTGACCGGTACGTTGACCCCTGCAATACCCGCAGCGTTCACGAGAATTTCTATGCCGCCCAGTGTGTCGGAAACGGATGCAGCCCCGGCTTCGACCTGTGCGTAGTCAGACACATCAACGGTGTTGACTGCCACCTGCCCTAGCGGATCCAGTGCCGCTTTTGCACGCCCAAGTGCATCTGCATTCACATCCCAAAGCGCCACCGACGCCCCGCTTTCAAGGAACCGTTTAGCAAAGGCAAAGCCCATACCGCGTGCGCCACCAGTGATGACCGCTCGGCGGCCTTTCAGGTCAAGTGTGTTCATTGCGTTCTCCTCAGCACCCTTTACAGGGCGACAACAGTTTGTTTTTGCTCACCTAACCCGTCTATCCCAAGGCACACTTCGTCGCCTTCCTTCAACCAGACTTGCGGATTCATTCCGGCGCCAACACCAGGAGGGGTTCCGGTACAGATCAAATCTCCGGGCTCTAGTCGGGTGAATTCGGACATGTAGCTGACGATGGTTTCGACATCGAAGATCATCGTCGATGTCTTTCCGGTCTGCATGCGCTGCCCATTTACATCCAGCCACATGCCGAGCGACTGGACGTCGGCAATCTCGTCCGTTGTCGCCAGAAAAGGCCCTGTTGGACAGAAATTGGGGAAGCTTTTGCCTTTGACCCACTGCCCTGCGCGTTCCATTTGCCATGCGCGCTCAGAGATATCGTTGACCAGCACGAAACCCGCGATGTGATCCATCGCGTCTTCCTTTGAGATGTTGAGGGCAGGCTTGCCGATGACGATGCCCAGCTCGACTTCCCAGTCGAGTTTTGTCATCTGCGGCGACTTGAGAATGTTGTCGTTCGGCCCGCAATAGGTAACGGTCGATTTGTTGAACAAGATCGGTTCCACGGGAACCGGCAGTCCGGCCTCTTTGGCGTGATCCGAGTAGTTCAGCCCAACGCACCAGACGTTGAACGGCTGTGCCATGGGTGGTGCCAGGCGTTTGCCTTCGATATCCGCGACCGGCAGGCTTTTGGCGTCGGTTCCTTTCAACTTGGCCAGTAGCTCTGGCGACATGGTGCGCGGGCCAAAATCGGCGACGATGGATGACGCGTCGCGCGCTACCCCGTCCGCATCAATGATGCAGGGGATTTTCGATCCGGTTTGGTCGCCGTAACGGGACAGTTTCATGCTGCTGTTTCCTTTTTAGATTGTTTTCCCCACCACGTGTTCGCCAGGGGCGCACCGCCCACAAATGACTCCACCCCGAGGGCATCCTGAATGCGCAGGCATTCGTTCCATTTCACCATTCGTTCGGAGCGGGTGAAGGAACCGACCTTCAGCTGCCCCCCGCCCAATCCTGTCGCCAGATGGCTGATGGAAACATCTTCGGTTTCACCGGATCGCGCCGAAACGATCGCGCCCCAGCCCGCGCTGCGAGCCTTGCGGAACGTATCAAAGCCTTCGGTGACGGTGCCCGCTTGGTTGACCTTAATCAGAACAGCATTGCAGGCCCCATCTTCTTGCGCCTGTTCAACGAGGGCGGCATTCGTCACCAGATAATCGTCGCCGATAATCTGCACGCGGTCCCCGAACCGACGGGTGAATTCGCGCGTTCCTTCAACATCGCCTTCGGCAAGCGGGTCTTCGATAGAGGCAATCGGATAGCTGTCCAGCCAGCCGCCCAACATGTCGATCATCGCGCCGTTGTCCATTTCACGGTCTTCAAGCGCCAACCGATAGCAGTCATCGGTGCAAAACTCTGATGCGGCGATATCAAGGGAGATGACAACGCGCTCGCCTGGCTTTTCACCGGCCTTTTCAATCGCACTCACCAACGTCTCCAGCGCCTCTTCGTTGCTGTCGAAATTGGGCCACCAGCCACCTTCATCCGCGACACCGGCCATTTTCCCTTTGGACGCCATGATGTCGCCAGCGGCAAAATAGACCTCGTTGGTGATTTCCATCACCTCGTCAAAGCTGTCAGCGCCGGGCACCATAATCATGAAATCCTGAATGTCGACACGCCGGCCCGCATGCGCCCCACCGCCAAAGATCTGGATTTCCGGCAAGGGAAGCGACGGCGTAAAGCCGGTTGTTTCAGACACGTGCAGCCATAGCGCTTTGCCCGCATCCGCCGCAGCCGCGTGCAGCACTGCAAGAGAGGTGGCGACGGTTGCATTACCGCCAAGCGTTTCCTTCAGAGCCGACGGGTCGAGCCTTAGAATGACTCGATCAATGCCCGATTGGTCCGCTACATCCATGCCGGTGATCGCTTGCGCAATGGGACCGTTCACACTGGCGAGTGCGCGAGAAACTCCCTTACCCCGCAAAGCCCTGCCACCGTCGCGCAAATCAATCGCCTCGCGCGTTCCTCTGGAGGCGCCCGCAGGTGCAATTGCCCTGCCCACCACGCCGTTTGCTAGCGTCACATCCACTTCGACGGTCGGGTGGCCACGCGAGTCCCAGACCCGCCGCCCAAATACGCGTTTGATGGCTGTCACAGTGATACTTCCTTCAATACAGTTTTAAAAATTTCGACGAGGTCTGAGATCTGGCGAACGGGGTTCTTCAAGACCGAAACAGCCAGATTGCGGGTCTGTTCGCGTTCGGCCTCATCAAGGTATTCAACCGGCGATTTCCCATCGATCCGCGCCAGCATCAGTGCCGGCACAAGGCGCGCGATGCGCTCTTCCAACACCGTCGCATTCTCCCAAGAAATATGCGCGCAATACGCAACCCAGAACTCCTCGACAGCCGCCAATAGGTCTGCCCGCAAAGCCGGAACGTAGATTGCTTTCAAAATCAGGTGGTTCAGACAAAAGGCCGGATCAAAACTCGCGTCGCCCATCGTCGCACATTCGGCGTCCAACAGGATCGGTGCACCGTTGCGGATCAAAATGTTCTTCGGGCTGACATCGCCATGCACCAGGACATTGGCGTTTTCGTATAGCGCCTCCGCCATCGCGTTCAGGGTATCAGCCAAGTCAGGGTGTACCTGTGCCGTGAACGTCAAATAGGGTTCGATCCGCAATGCTCGAAAGTCATCCCGGTTTTGAAAAGCTGACCTATCAAATCCTGCCTGCGCCGACACCGCGTGAATGCGCCCAAGCAAATCGCCGACGGCCTTCGCCTCGCCGCGCGATGGGCTTCCAGTCAGCATCGCGTCTTTCCAGAGGTAAACACCCTCGCCCGCGATAAATTCCATTACGAACCCGTGCTCGGTCTCGGAACGGCCAAACAACTTCACGGCGTTATCGGGCGACAGATCTGCCGCCACCGAGAGCCATGCATACTCGGCCGCATTGCGGTGAACCGGCGCCCGCCAATCGGCAGCAACCTTTAATTTCGGCAATGCAAACTTGACGCAATAGCGCGCACCACCCACCACAACTGACGCAATATCAGAGGCGACGCCCCCAGCCAGAGCCGTGACATCTTGGGCATCGCCAGCCTGACCCAATCCCAGATCGGCAATTAGGTTCTGGCACTTGATTTCAAGAGTTTTGGTCATTGCGTCGCGAATTCCGGTATTGTGTTCACGTGAACATATATCGCTGTGGTAACTTGTGTGTCAAGATGCAGTTAGCTAAGTCTGCCAACGTCAGAGCAACCAAGAGGTTAAATAACGTGAGCCGCGTCACAATAAAAACCATCGCAAAAGATCTTGGCATCTCTCACATGACTGTCTCTCGGGCTTTGTCGGGCCACCCAAATGTCTTAAAAGAAACCCGCGAAACCATCCAAGCCCGCGCACGCGAACTCGGATACGTAAAAAGCGCGGCTGCGCTGGCTATGCGCGGCGATGGTCCGAGAATAGTAGGCCTTGTGCTGCCCAACATCGTGAATGAATTTTATGCACGGTTTGCCAATGCGATGTCGCTGGCCTGCGACGCGGACGCGCTACAATTGATCATCCACCTGACCAATGATGACTTCGAAGCTGAGGAGCTCGCCCTTGCGCGCCTACTAGAGGTCAATGCATCGGCCGTCGTAATGGTGCCGACGCCGGTGCAGGCGAACTCGCCTACGCCGAACTATGGATCCATGCGCGTCATTGAACTCATCCGCCAGCGGGACACCAATATCGTACACCCTTCGATCATGGTGGAAGATGCAACGGCAATACGTGACGCGGTTCAGCACCTCGTCGATCAAGGCCATAGTAGGATCGCCTATATCGGAGCCAACCAGGCTCTTTCTAGCGGGCGTTTGCGGCTGGACGCATTCTTGGACGGTGCCAAGGAAGCAGGCTTGGACTCGAATGCCACGCAAGTGCGCACAGGCCCCCCTTCGTTTCAGATGGCACAAGTTCACGCCCGCGACATTCTTGAAACAGGCGCAACTACGGCCTTAGTTTGCGGTGGCGTCGAAATTTCAAACGGCGCCCTGAGTGCTTTCATGAGTCGTCCAAAAGGAACAGCTGAGAAGTTCGCCTTTGTCGGCTACGGCGACCCGTCATTTTACGCTTGGGTCAACGGTGGGATCACAACGATTCAGGTGCCCGTCCTGCGCCTGGCGAATTCGGCAATTGACCTAGTCAAAATGGCAAACTTCAACGGCGGCTTACCTCGCCTTTCATTTCCGGCCAATCTCATTATCCGGTGAAACGCTTCATTTCTGTTGTCTAACGTCAGCGCTTTTGGGACGGATTTGAGGTTCCCGTAAGGGAGGATATCTGGTTCATCGCAGCTGTCATGGTGCTGTTAATTCCCGGACGCTTGCTTCAAAAAACTGGGCAAAATCAGTTACTGGTTGTGCTGTTATTTCCTGGATTGTATCCTTAATTTCGGGACTGTGCCTTTAATTTCCGGACGGTTCGTTTTGTGGATAAGTTGGATAGGCCCCGGCGCTTGGCAAAGGAAACAGAGAACTCGGAAGATTGGGCGCTCGCTATTGAGCGGGCTGATATGTTGCGTCCGATCTTAGAACTGGGCCGAGCTGGCCACGACGTGGGCCCGCTGTTGTTGGCTGCGGCGGAAGAGATGGGCGTTTCCCGTAGTTCTGTTTGGGAGTTTTATCGACGGTTGAAGCAAAACGATGGGCGGTCGAGCGCATTGCTTCCCAAGCGCCGTGGTCCAAAACGCGGGTCACGTCGTTTGGGTCGAGAGGTTGAGGCCATCATTGAGCGCGTTCTACGCCGACACTATTTGGTGCCCGAGCCACCCAGTTTCCTCCGGATTGTGGGCGAGATCCAGTCGGAGTGCGGGGCCCGGGGATTTCGCCGCCCAACCCGCCGTACGATCAAGGCCCGCCGAGACGCGATGGACCAGCGTGAAGTGCTGCGGAAGCGGAAAGGAGCTAAGGCCGCCAGAAAGGTATTCGAAGCGAGGGCAGGGGGGTTGGATGTGGAACACCCGTTGGAGGTTGTCCAGATTGATCACACCTTGGCAGATATTATCCTCGTTGACCAGGTTGAACGCAAACCTCTGGCGCGACCATGGCTGACACTCGCGATCGACGTTGCGACCCGTGTAGTCTTGGGTGCCTATGTCACTTTCGACGCTCCATCCGTCTTGTCCATTTGCCTTTGCCTTGACCACTGCGTGCGGCCGAAGTCCATCCGGACACCGAGTTCGCTTGAGCAACTCTATTGGCCGACAGCCGGGATTCCACAGGCCATCCATGTCGATAACGGGCGGGACTTTCGCAGTGACGCCTTCCGATCGGCCTGTGCGGAATGGGGCATCTCGATCAACTACCGGCCGCCGGGCCGCGTGCACTTTGGCGGACATATCGAGCGCCTGATTGGCACGACCATGGGTGCTGTGCATGTACTGCCGGGATCGACGCAATCTTCGCCAAAAGCCAAGGGCGAGTATGACAGCGCTGCCAAGGCCTCAATGACCCTGGATGAGTTCGAGGACTGGCTGCAACTGGAGATTTGTCGGTACCATAATACACGCCACAACGGATTGCGGCGAACCCCGCTGGCCGCCTGGGCCGATCTTGGGGGCGACGATGCTGGCCGCCAGGTCGTGGACACCGATGCCTTCCGGATCAGTTTCCTTCCGTCAGAACGCCGCCAACTTGGCAGGACTGGGATCAACTTGTTTTCTATCGGCTATTGGAGTGACGCCTTCGCGCTGATGATCGGGCGCGGCGCGGGGAAGGTTACAGTCAAGTACGACCCGCGAGATATGTCCCGGATTTGGGTGGTCACAGACGATGGTCGAACAATTGCGGCGCGCTACAAGGATCTTGCGCGGCCCAAAGTTTCCCTTTGGGAGTCGCGGCGCGCCAATGCAATCTTCCATGAGCGGCACGGCGGAAGGATATCGGAAGCAATTCTGTTCGGGATCATTGAAGAGCAGCGGCGCATCGCCCATGCGTCGCGGCAACGGACGCTTACGGCGCGCCTGGACAAAGAACGCAAAGCACGCCTGCCAAACGACAAGCCGAAGCGGGATCCGTCCCGAGAGATGTTCGCAATTGATACAAGCAACCCCAACCTTCCAACTTACCCGATAGATGACTTTGATGGACCTCGACGAAAGACTTGATCTCATTCGCAGCGATCGCTGGATCGCCTTTGACCGCGCAACCATTGTTCTCAACAGATTGACATCCCTGATGGAAATGCCTCGGCAGTCCAGAATGCCGGGCCTCATGGTTTATGGCAGCTCCGGCATCGGCAAGACCATGATCGCCAAGCGGATGGAGAGCCTCTACCCGAGTAATTATCGCTCTGACCTCGGGGTGACGCGCACGCCGATCCTGCTCCTGCAGGCGCCGCCTGCACCGGATGAGCGGCGGTTCTATCAACATATCCTAGCGTCGATCGGCGCGCCGATGTGGGGCCGTCACACCATCTCCGAACTGGAGGTGCGGGCTCTCAGCCATTTGCGCGGCATGGATCTGAAGATGATCATGATCGACGAGGTCCACAATCTTTTGGCCGGAAGCTATCGTGAACAACGCCGTTTCCTGAACATGCTGCGCTTCCTATCCAATGATCTGTGCGCTTCACTCGTCGTTTTTGGTGTTAACGAAGCCGCTGAGGCCGTTCGCGGTGACGAACAACTTGCGCGCCGGCTGGACGAACATTTTCTGCCACTCTGGGATGATGATGTTGAGTTTTCCCGGCTGGTCCAGACTCTGATCGCGGCAATGCAGTTGGAGCGTGGGTCCGGTCTAAGTGTTCAATCACTGCGCACCATTCTCGGTATTACTGGCGGCATCACGTCGCGTGTGTTCACGATGATCAAGGCGCTCTCCATCGATGCCATTGAAACGGGCGAAGAGCGGATCACTGACGAGGCCGTCCAATCCTGGCAGCCAATCTGGGCCAAACATAGTTGGACCGTTCGGAACCAACCGCAACCGGCATTTTAGTGACCCACAAACCTTTGCCGAGGCGTCCGGCACCTTATCCGGACGAGCTGCTGTCAAGCTGGATCGCCCGTCTGGCAAACGCCAACTTTTGTTCTGTGCCAGAGCTCTGCCAATATCTGGGGCTTGATCAAAAACGTCCGCCGGAAACGCAATCGGAATTGGCTGGCGTAGACCGCGACAGGTTCTGCGCAATGTTACGTCTGCTTCCTGCGGAGCTCGATCGCATGTTGCTCAGGCGACGGACTCAGTTCCCGGTCGAGTGCATTTCGTGGTCGGATTTTCAGAACTGCCCGACATGCGCACGAAAACAGCCTGGGATATCTCTGCGCCATTGGCGCTACGCCTGGTCCTTGCAATGCGACGTCTGCGGGTCCGAGCTGTCGCCAGTGCGCCGTGATCAAACGGCACATGCACACCTGCCCACCCGGCTCCGCACCCGGGCCAAAGAGGGAGCGAAGTGGCTAATGCTCGCCAATCGACACGGGGACCGGCTTGCTGGTCGACGGATGGATCTGACGCTGCAAGTCGCTTCTGTGCTCGCGCCAGAGTTCCGTCACGGTGCGCTCTTTTCTCAGAACCGAATAGATCGCTTCAAAGCCCTCGCCACCATCGACATCGGAATGACCCGACCTTTGCTAGCGGTTACGTTGTTGATGAAGAAAAGCGACAGGGTTGGCGAGACCAAGCTTCGTACTGCTTTCCCGCACAAGCGGAAATTGGTGGATCGCCTTGCGCGACTTGCTGAAAGCTTACCACGGCAGAGGTCTCGAGAGGGAGGGGGTCTCAAGAACCAATCGCGGACGAACTGCGCAGGTACGGCCCATGCACCAAGACAGGAATATCTTCAGGCGGCGCGGAGAGCGATTGATCAGCTTGGGGAAAACGCAGAACGGTCCGATTTGCTCAATTGCGCTGCGAAGTTCCTCGAATGCGCACGCTAATCCCCGTGTGGATATCTCATGAAAAACCTTGCCAATTATTGAAAGTGGACAGCCATTACAAAAGAGTCCCAAAAATAACGTGACCATGACAAGAAGCAAGGTCCAATAGCCGGAGATCGTACAGTTGAAGAGATATTGAACGATCCGGATCATCGAAAGGCTATCAAGAAGTCGCTCGTTTCAGGTGTCACTGAGTATGGGCGAATGGTTCATGCTGAAATGAATGCACTTGCAGACGCTGCTCGTCTTGGTAGGTCCGTCAAAGGTTCGACCATCTTTGTGACTACATATCCGTGCCATAACTGCGCGAAGCATCTAGTAGCGTCAGGGATCGAACGCATCGTATTCATCGAGCTCTACCCAAAAAGTAAAACCGAAAGCCTGTTCCAGGATATCATCGTGCCTGACACACCTGATGCTGCTACAGTTTCGATCGAACATTTCTACGGTATCTCTCCTCGACGTTATCGCGACATTTTTGAGAAGGGGAGCCGTCAGACTGACGAAGGAGAAGTCGAAAAATGGTACGAGGGGTATGCCGCTCCTCGCCTAGGTAACATAGAAGTTGGGGGCACTCCGCGAGAGCTCTTTGCGATAATTGAGAACCTATACAGTTAACGCCTCGATCTGTGTTGATTTCGGATTGTGTTTGCCCAACAGCTGTAATGTAAGACCTGTTGATCTTGGCATAGCTGCGCCAAGCCGCAAGCAACGTGGAGACATCTGCCCTCTATTCATCCGGTTTAATGTCCTGTGCAATAACCAAGAATTTTTCAGCCCGTCCATGTAAGTAATCGGCCTCTTCTTGGTTCAGCCGGGTCGCTGTGATTAGCGTTCCTGGCTGTATGTTGAGGATACCAACTCCTGCCGATTCCGGTTGAGCCATTCGGAGCACTGTGAGTAAACCTCGTTCTTTCTTTCGCGGTAGTTGATCCTTTCCAAAGTGGAGGAAGATTATCCTTCTTTGGTTGTTTGCCTCGGTACGTAGGTACCATGCCGTTGCAACCCGCAAACCCGCGATATTCGCTTCTATGGGGCTTCGTCCTTGCCATATGAGCGCATGATCCTCCTTTAAATCCAAGTAGTTTTGGCTGAGAACCCTGTAACCGGAAGATTTATTGGGAGCGACCTTCGTATGAAGCGCTAGGAATTGCTGATCCGAAATAGCTTTATCTTCATAAGAAGTCATAGCTTCACGAAACTGTTTGTACCGATCTTTGGCGGGATCATACGGTAGCTCGAGATCGTCGATTATGCTTTTGACTTTTGCCTTGTCCTTTCGCTTATCCCCGTATGCAAAATCAATGAATTGACTGACCCTAATCCTCATTCTTTCCTCTTCGCCTCATGGGAACAGTCGCATACTACTGGAGAGAACAAAAAATGAACAGGCCATTCGTAACACTGTGTGCCCACACGGGATTCTTGATAGTCGCGTTTAGATAAAGCGTCATGTTGCGTGCGTAGCGAAATCTACGAATTTTGGGTGTTCAACTTTTGGTATCGGCGGCGTCAGATTTGCAGTTGCAGCGAATGTCTCCTGTGAAGGGCCGCACTGCAGCGACGGCGAACAAAGCCGAGCGGCAGGTTTGGGCCGTCATCATCGACGTGATCCGAGCATGGCCCGAGGATGCCGCGGTCGCTCTGATGTCCGTGAAGAGCCCAAACTGTGAGTTCGAGATTTTCGCTGCGGGTGCACGCAGTTCGAAAAATTCTGCACATGCCCTGTTTCTCACGTTGCTTTGCGGCTGGAGAACCGGCCATTCGTGCGCGGTGCGGCGAGGCTTATACGAGTAAGGATTTAGACGTCGACGGAGCCGAGTTACGTTTCCTTTTCATAAAGGTCAGCAAGCGAATGCCTTTGAATTTCTTAACCAAAAGAGAGGCAAGTTTGTCAGCAGTTGTTTTGGGGCGAACGCAAGTCGAAAAACACGACACCGTTGCGCGTAAGTAAGGTGCCCACGTAACTCGCAATTTACTCTATAGGAGTTATCAATTCCGCCCCACAAACAATGCGCTCGTCGACTGAGTATCCCTTCGAAATAAACTCTAACGAAGTAAAAATCAGACTCTCGAAGATTCCTGATTGCTCACATGGATCGGGGCACAAAAAAATTCAGTTCAGAACACTAGCACTAACTTTTTAAGCGAACGGACCTTGTGTTATTCTGAATTCTGAGGGGCACATCATGTACCGGTGCCTGAACGCACGCGAAAAACTCTCGGCCGAACCGTACCCGACAGACTTGGCAATCCCTTTGATAGACATTGTAGACGTTGCCAGTAGGTGCTCTGCCGTGGAGAACCTAAGGGTTGCAAGGTGTTTTCCTGCAGAGGTACCGGTTTCTCTGCGGTGCATTGCGCGAAACGCGCTTTCAGACAGTCCGACAAGTGCAGCGACGTCAGCGAGTGTTCGTATGGATGCGAGGTTTTGTGCAGCGGCTTCCCATGCAACAGCTGATCGCCCGCCGAACGTCTCATCCGCTTCGATGTAGTTAAACGCGTCGACTATCGCGATCAGCAATCTTTTGCGGCAACTGTCGGAAACGGTTTGTTGGCAATAAAGCTGCGATAGCCCGATCATTGTCTGCAGCGCGAAGGTCAGTTTTGGCGCTGGAGAAAAATATCCATCTTCTCGATCCAAATGATCGGTGGACGTTCGAAAGTGGGTAATGGATGCCAGCGCGCGCTCTGTTCGGATAGTCCCACTGAAAGGCGTATTCGGTAGTATTAGGATGCCACCAGGTGCTTGCAGCGTGACGCGGCTGCGTGCGGTGCCCAAGGTCATATCTACGCCACCTTCGTGAATCCAAAGAAGGTCGTGATGAGGCCAATTCGCTGGTCCAATGGTACGTCGCCGATCAAAGTTGCCATAGCCCTGACGCAAAAGCGCGAAATTGGAGTCAGTCGTTATTGTCATCATGTCAGAGCCTGATGTCGTCAATTGATCGGAATTGCAAGGTTTCCGACGCTTCTACGTGTTGAGAGGCGTTGGCCGGTTGGACAAAATGGAAGCGACAAGCAGAATTGGGGCACAAGACGATGACAGCTTCAGGAGAGACTTTTGATAGCAGTGCTGTAGCGCATGATTTCCAACAGAACGGGTATCTGACGATTGATCCGCTATATTCCACTGCTGACATGGAACGCGTGAACGAAGAGATTGACCGCTTCTTGCGGGAACGCGTCCCTTCCATGCCGGACGAGCAAGTATACTATGAGGATCCGACTGATAAGACATCGATAAAGCAGCTTCAAAAACTGTTCGACCATGATCCGTTTTTCCATGACATGATGTTTGAAGGGCCTGCACGCCGTATCGCCGAAATCGCCCTCGGTGAAGAGGTCGAAGCGGTCAACATGCAGTTTTTCAACAAGCCGCCCGGCGTCGGGAAAGCCACGCCGCCACATCAAGACGGCTATTTTTTCCACCTTGACCCGCCGCTTGCAGTTACAGGCTGGCTTGCGCTGGAACCCGTCAATCACGAAAACGGGTGCATTCACTATGTTCGCGGGTCGCACCAACACCAGGGATATCGCCCGCACGCGTCAACGGGCGTACTTGGGTTTTCGCAAGGGATTACCGACTTTGGCAGCGAAAGCGACAATGCTGAGACCGTGGCGGTTCCGGGGCAGGCTGGTACGTTCCTGATGCACCACGCCAAAACGATCCATTGGGCGGAGGCAAATGCAAGCCAGACACGGTCGCGGCGCGCACTGGGGTTCATCTACTATGCAAAAAGCGCCAAAGTCGATCTGGCCGCGCGCGACGGATATCAAGCCGCCCTGGACGCAAGGTTGAAGGCCGAGGGCAAGATACCGAGCTGACACTGCCTGGAAAGGTCTCAATCGGCCATAGTTCGGGCTACGGCATATCGCTGGTAAATTCCGGGATGTGCCGTTTTGCGGCACTTCTAATGAGAAGGATGTCCTCATCTGTCGCGCCAGTGTAGGGCCACATCATCCTTGGGTTCATCTTGGCCCAGCCTCCCGCCGTTGCCATCGCCTTGTCACAGACAAACCCGGGATGTCCCCGGGCAATGATCGGGGCAATGGCCTCGGCGTTGAAGGTTGCGATACGATCTTCCATCTCGGCTGCTGCCGCATCAGACATTTGTGCCCAATCGACCGCCGCTTTGGGGGAAAGACAGGCCATGTTAGAATAGCTGCCATGGGCACCTTGCCGAACACCACTGGCATAGAAATGACCCGGGATGAACACCGAAATCCGCTTCAAGGCTGGTGCCATGTCAGCATACCATGCCGCGTCTCCTCCGCCACATTTCAAACCGATCAGCGATGGATAACTCTTTGTGATCTCGTTCATCTGCGCAGGGGTCAGAACGGTCTTTGCGTGGGGCGGATTATACAGAACCAGCGGGCATCCCGCCGCCGCCGTTACTGCACGATTCAGAAAAAGGCGAACACTGTCGAAATCCAGCGATGTCCAATCTGGCAATGTGATCTGGATCGCCAGCGGTTCTAGGCGCGCAGAAAATGCGATACGCCGCAAACTTCCCTGCGGCAAAGGATGTGCGGCACCGATCTGAAACGGTAAATCAACCGCGCGGGCAGCTTCAGCAAACCTGGTGGAAATCTCTTCAAACTCGGCTTCGGTTTGGCAATGAATTTCCGAAGCAGTACCACCAGAATAGATGCCCGCAACACCGGCACGCGCGTAGGCCGAGACCTGGTCGTCAATCGTTGTCAGATCAAGATGACCTTGCTCATCCAATCGGTTTATGATTGTGGCCCATACACCACGAATATCAGTGCCGGTTGCAGCAGGTTTCATGTCCTAATGTCCTTGCTTTGCGTCTTTTCGGGTCATTAGATGGCTGCGCAATGCGTCCGATGCCCTTGTCGCATCACGGTCGCGGATTGCGGCGACAATAGCTTCATGTTGGCCAATTACCCGCTTATGGATCTTATCGACTTCGGGTCCTTTTTCAGGATTATAAAGCCCCCACTCGATCAATGCGCCGTGCAAGGCTGACAGAACAGAGTTGTTCTGCAGCCCGATCAAGCAACTATGAAAGGCCTGATCTGCATCGCGAAACGCTTTCGCCCTACCTGTCGCCTTTCGACAAGCCTCATGCGCTTCCTCAAGCTCCGTCAATTCACCGTCGTTTCGCGTCCTGGCGACCTCCATCACGGCGGCAGTTTCGAGCATGATCCGCAGATCATAGAATTCCGACCTGCGCGTTGCATGCGGCAACATCGCGCGAACCATATCGCCAATGACATCCATTGCACCTTGTGGTGTCGGCTCTACAACGATTGGAGCCACTCCACGACTTAGGCGCAAAAAACCTTTGCGTTCCAGCATTAACAAGGCTTCTTTTACGGAGGGGCGACCAACATCGAACATTTCCATCAACGCTCTCTCGGACGGCAACTTGGTGCCAGCCGGATATTCTCCAGAGTTGATCGCTTTCAGGATCGCCTCTTCGATTTGCTCGCTCAATCTGATACGTCCAAGTGTGGTGTCCATATCTGCTCCTGATCATTCCTTTGCTTTCTTTTCTTGTGCCGCCTACATGAGGTTTTCCACCGCCGCCTCAAGCGATTTTTTTTGATCCTTAGTCAAAGCACCAAAAGGAGGACGGCATTCCCCCATATCTATTCCTTGCTGGTTCAGGATGAACTTCAAGGACGGAATCACGCCGACAGATACCAAAACGTCTATGAGTTTGTTGGCTTGTGATTGAAGTCTGCGCGCGTCTTCGTTTCGACCCTCGCGATAAGCCTTCGCCAAGGCCAGAACACGTGACGCCTGAACATTATAAGTTGATCCGATCCCGCCGTCCGCTCCGAAACTAAGGCCTGCCAGAAGAGATTCATCGAACCCGTGCAGAAGGACGCTTTTTGGCGCCAAGCGCCGCAGTTGGTCGAAAGCATAAAGGTCACTACAAGTGTTCTTGACACCCACTATATTGCTCAGCTTCAGGAGGTCCGCCAGCTCCGCAGGCGACCACTTGACACCTGACAGCGCGGGAAAATTATAGATTACGAAAGGCAGATCGGTTTGACAGGAGAGCCATCTGTAATGTTCGGTAATCTCTGCAACGCTATAGCTGTAGTAGAAGGGCGGGACTGCCGAAATCACATCGTAGCCGACCTTGGCGGCAAATTTCGCAAGATGTGCCGATACCGCCGGGTTCGGGTCGCCGACATGAGCCATCAACGTTGTGCGCCCATCAGCCGCCTCAGCAACAGTGGCCAACACGGTTTCGCGTTCGGCGACGGACATGAGGAAGGCTTCACCGGTACTTCCACCAACATAAAGACCATCCAGCCTAGATTCGATGTTGAATTGAACCAGATCCCCGAGCGCTTTCTGTGCGATCTGCTGGCAATCGTCGCTGAAGGGCGTTGGAAGCGCCGCAAAATAACCCTCTAGTTTGCTCATTTGACACCCTTTTTTGGTTCACGGAGAAAAGCTTCGCCAATAAAAGTGGCATGCTATGTTGACAACATGCTATTATGCTATGTAGCTATCGTCAATGATACATCGACACAATCTCATGAAAGGGAGGAAAATCATGAAACTTCTATCCGGCATCGCTGCCAGCACAGCCTTAGTCATGTCTCTGTCAGCCACGGCGGTTCAGGCACAAGCGCTCAAATTTTCAACAGTTGGAGGAGCCAATGATCCCGATGCTGTCGCAATGCGCGTTTGGGAGGAGTACATCGAGGCAAATTCCGAACTTGAGGTCGACGTCTTTGACAGCGCATCATTGGTAGAGCAGGGAAAGCAAGGTCAGGCGCTTGGCCGCGGTACAATCGATGCCGCCTACATGCCTCCCGCCTGGATTTCTGAACAGGTCCCGAGTTGGGGTGTTCTCGACACACCTTACCTGTTGACCAGCCCCGCACACATTTGCGCATTCGGTCAAAGCGATCTGATGACTCAGATGGTGACCGAAGTAGAAGATGCGATGAGCCTGCGCCTGCTTGGCACCGCGTATCAAGGAACGCGGACCCTGAACCTCCGCGAACAGCGTGACGTTCAGACCCCAGCCGACATGAATGGCTTGTCGTTGCGCGTTGTGCCATCGCCAGCAAACATTCTGATGGGGGAGGGTTTGGGTGCCAACCCGACTCCGGTTCCATTCTCGGAACTCTATCTTGCCTTACAGACCGGTACAGTCGACGCCCAGGAGAATCCGCTCACACTCATCCACTCGCAAAAGTTCTATGAAGTCACCGAGCAGATTGTAACGACGAACCACAAGGTTCTGATCCAATTTCCTGCGTTCTCCTCTCGGACTTGGGCTCGATTGAGCCCAGAAGAACAAACGGTCGTCGCTGAAGGTGCGGTTGTCGCAATGGATGCTTACACTCAAAATGTGATTGATCTCGAAGCGTCGCTGCGCGCGACACTTGAAGCCGAAGGTCTGGTGTTTACCGATCCCGACCGTGACGCATTCAGAACGGCCGTATTGGACACATTCCAGAACAGTGAACTGGCGGCTGACTGGGAAGAGGGTGTTTTTTCCACAATTGCCGACATGGAGATCCCGGCGGAATGCGCCGCCGCGACTAACTGATCCTCCAAGCATTGATGATACCAGCGTGGCCCACTTACGAGTGGGCCACCCTCGAATGGGAGAAGGTCAATGGCTGATCCAACCAGTGCATCAAAGACAACAGAGACTATCGCATCAAAGCATTATGCAAGGTTTGCCCTCGTCTGTGAATGGGTTTCAGCCGCGATGTTTGCGGCCTTGTTTCTTATATTCGTGGCGCAAGTTTTCTGGCGCTATGTTTTGCGTGAACCGCTCGTCTGGTCGCTGGAAGTGGCTGGCCTTTTGTTCGTGATCGTCAGCCTCTTTACCGCAGCGACACAGATGCCACTTCGCGAACATGTCGCGCTTGACTTGGTCATGGACCTGATCCCCCGCAAGGTAGCAGGAATCATGCGCGGGGTGTCCCTGTTGCTTTTCGCAGGCGTGATGCTGCTTTCGATACCGGACACGATCCGCGTTCTCGAATGGATGTATAAAGAGCGGACCTTCGCAATTCAGTTCAATCTGGGGCACCTTTTTGTCCTCATGATTGTTTTTGTCATCGCATATGCAATTCGTGCGGTTCTTGACGCAATCCGGCAGATTCGGAATGGGTCCGACATGGGGGAATATTGAATGTCTGATCCGCTGATGTGGGCCGCCATTTATTTCGGCGTGCAAATCTTGCTTGGCCTGCCCATCGGGTTCGTCATGATTTCAACGGTCGTGGTATACGCACTGACTGCCGGGTTGGACGTTAGTTTGATGGCCGAGAGAGTGATATTTGCTTCGGTAGAAAATATCATCGTCATCGCCATCCCATTGTTTATCTTTACTGCCAAAGTCATGGATCACGGTGGTATCAGCGAACGATTGTTGACGTTCTGTCGAGCATTGGTCGGGCACCGCCCCGGTGGCATCGCGCAGGTCAACATCGTTTCCTCGATCATCTTTTCTGGCATGAGCGGCGATGCAACATCTGATGCGTCCGGCATCGGTCAAGTGTTGATCAAGATGATGCGGGATGGGGACCGATATCCAGCACCATATGCGGCAGCCGTGACGGTGGCGTCATCTTCAATTGGCCCAATCATTCCGCCTTCAATTCCGATGCTTGTTTACGCGTTCTTTTCCGGAGCATCGGTCGGCGCATTGTTTCTGGCAGGCATCATACCTGGCCTCATCATGGGGATCGTCCTGATGATCTTGGTTGCATGGCAGTCGCGTCGCCGTGGGTTTCCGGTTGAACCAAGGATGGCGGGCGCAGCGATAATGACCGCGACGTTGAAAGCAATTGGACCTCTGCTGATGCCCGTCATTCTGCTTGGCGGTATATATTCCGGTGTCTTCACCCCAACCGAAGCGGCAGCGGCTGCAGGCGCATATGCGGTGTTGTTGTCGGTCTTTTTGTATCGCAACACGTCGTGGGGTGCACTTTATTCCGCGCTTGCGGAAAGTGCGCGCCAGTCGGCGATGGTTTTCCTCTTGATCGGTGGAGGCTTTGCTTTGAACTACGTCTTCACCGTTGAGAAAGTGACCGGCGCAATTACCACCTTCATTCTTGCGCTCGATATCTCGCAACTGCAGCTACTGTTTGTCATTCATGCGGCCTTTATCTTTATGGGCATGTTCTTAACCAAGGCCCCAATGATGTATGTCGTCATTCCAGCCTTGATCCCGGGCCTTCAAGCCGCCGGTGTCGATATGGTCCACTTCGGGGTCATCATCGTTTTGAATATGATGGTCTCAATGATCACCCCCCCGATGGGGCTCATGGTTTTCATTGTGGGTGGCTTGGCGAAGATTCCGGTCGGACCGATCTTCAAGGAGTCTATTCCGTTCATAGTCACTTTGTACGGCGTAATGTTTCTTATCACGGTCTTTCCGGGTTTGGTGACTTGGCTGCCAAGCCTGGCCGGTAACTAGCCCGCTGCCAGAAAAGGAAGGATATCTTTTTTGATTCACGGCAAAAGCGGCGAAGAACTGAACACGCCAAGCAACGCGGATCACCGTGCTTGGCTCCGACTTGATGCAAGCCAACAGTTGAAGTTCTTTCAACAGAGCCTGACATCTGACGGTCGGTTCGCCAGTCTGAACTGGGATGGAACCCATCAGACCGGCACCACGCAAGAGCTGCACACGACAACGCGAATGGTGCATTCATATGCACTGGGTAAGGCATTCGGGCATTTAGGTTCGGATGACGTTATTGACGCAGGCATGGCGGCTCTGTGGAATTGGCATCGTGACCGAGAACATGGCGGCTATGCTTGGTCCGTCGACAGAACGTCAATCATCGACGGTCAAAAATTAGCCTATGGCCATGTATTCGTATTGCTGGCAGCAGCCAGTGCCAAAAAAGCGGATCACCCCGATGCGGATCGGTTGATCTCTGACATATCCAGCGTTCTCGACCGGCATTTCTGGGACGAAGACCACGGCCGTTTTCGCGAGGAATTTGGCGCAGACTGGACCCCGCTTTCAAATTACCGTGGCATGAACGCCAATATGCATGGGGCTGAAGCGTTACTGACTGCATTTGAAGCGACTGGTAACGAACAATATTTAGAGCGGGCAGGCCGCATTCTGGACTATTTCACCGCCAATATCGCACCCAAGAACGGCTGGCGCATTCCCGAACACTACACTGAGGATTGGCGGGTCGATCCCGATTATGCAGGCAATCCAATGTTTCGTCCGGCGGGAACGACACCCGGCCACTCCTTCGAATTCGGACGCCTACTCATCCAGCATTGGGACCTGGTTGATCGTCCTGAAACCGATGCACTATACCGCGCACGCCAACTAATAGATCAAGCGCTGTCCGATGCCTGGCTGAACGAAGGCGGTTTTTGCTATACGCTTGATCTCATCGGGGACGTCGCGATCAAAGACCGATATTGGTGGCCAGTTACCGAAGCAATTGGCGCTTTGTCAGTATGTTTGAACGTGGTTCCGGCAGATACAGACGAAACCTGGTACACCCGATTATGGGATTTTGCGCAGACCAATTTCGTTGATAGTGATCGCGGCGGTTGGTTCCCAGAACTGAGTGAAAAAGGAAAACCTGTTGACGGGCAATTCCCTGGCAAGCCAGATATCTATCATGCTCTTCAAGCTGATCTCATTGCACTGACTGGTGCATCATCAAGACTATTCACGGAAGTCGAAAATATGAGGTCGGCAAAGGTTTAAGGTTTTGCTCCTAGAAATGGCAGCCGCGAAAAGTCAATTTGAGATCAGCCGTCGCTGGGCGTTTTAGATGACTGATTTCAACATACTTACGGTAAAGCAAAGTGAATCGCGACAAGCTCAAGATGCCATTCGGCGTGATCACTAACTGCATCTGCGCAAATCCGGTTTAGAAGACATTGTTAAAGTGGCTCAGCAACGACCGCTTCGGTGTCTTGAGCTGCGCTACAGCGTAAAATCCTCCGTAAATGCAAAGTGATGCTGCGTCAGCGAAGGCAGGAAAACGAACGGCAGCAACGTCCGCCTTGCAGTCATCAGTCGATGCCCGGATTGAGCGAGCGCAGCGAACGACTGCTTCGGTGAAGCTGCACTGCGGCGCAGTCTGACATGATGAATGGCCGGTAAGGGCCGTCTGTTAGAGTCGAGGATCCCCTAAAGTGAACATGCTGCGATCGATCTAAGGTCAGCAACGAGCCCACACCGGAAGTGCCGGATTTGTGCTGCGCGCGCTCGCAGCACGGATTGCGCTGCATCTGCTAACTCTTTCGTGCTGCGTGGCAGCGGGAAGACCGGCCATTGGTGCGCGGTGCAGCGAGGATTGAGCGTCCAAGGATCAAGTCGCGGACAAACCGAGCTTTCGCTGCGCGCGCACCAATGACTGCTATCAACGCGTTCGGACCGAGCCAATGTTGAAAATACCCCTGCCAATTGAGTGTGTGAAATGCATGCGCTGCTGCAATTAGCGACAGTCGGTCAGCTAAATGAAACCGGCACTTTTCGGCTTCTGTCGACGGTTAGTGAGAATACATCTGGGCGGGCATAGTGGCCGCTTGCGTCGAATTTTCTACGTGAAGCGCGGGCAGCGGATACGTCTATATCGGCCCAAAGAAGCCCCTTTTCGCGGTGCATCGGACCGGCTGCGATTCCACCGAAGGGTTTATAGATGACGGCGTCGCCGGGATTGACCCATTCATCGTTGCTCGGGAATAGAATGTCGTGATGAGGGATACCCTCGGGAATGTCAGACGCTTCAAGTGCCGTTGCGCATCCAATGACCCAACACCCGCCCTCGCGCGCGATGTGCTGCATCGTGGCAAGCCACGTGTCACCTGTGTCCCAGGTCGGGGCAACGTAGATGTCGATGTTTTGTGCATAAAGCGCGTAGCGCGCCAATGGCATGTAGTTTTCCCAACATATTAGCGCGCCGATACGCCCGACCGCAGTTTCGACGACGTTCAGGCCAGACCCGTCGCCAAAGCCCCAAATCATGCGTTCGGGATTGGTCGGCATCAGCTTGCGATGGTTGTTCATGATCCTACCGTCGGCATCAATGATCGCGCAAGAATTGTAAATCGTCGAGCCAGAGACATCGCCGTCGATTTCCTGATAGCCGACCACAATGACCATCTCGTGCTCTGCGGCCGCTTCTTGCAGCGGGGCCATGCCATTGCGGCTGAGGTCGATGGAATTGGCTTGTGACAACGCAAACAAGTCATCCGTCTTGCCCATGTCCGCGCCTGGCGAGAGCCGCCAGCAAAACGTCGGGTATCCGGGAAACCATGTTTCGGGAAAAACCATCAATTTGGCACCATCTTTTGCGGCCTGCGCGACAAGGTTGATCGCACGCTCCAGACTAGCTGCGAGGTTCAGATAGACGGGCGGTTCCTGGACAACTGCGACTTTCATGTCGAATTCCTTTTTGCTGCGATCAGTCCCAACGTGCTGAGTTAACTCGAAATTGAGCAAGTACGGCGCTAAAAAATTTGATCGATTGGCTGTTCCAGCGCCATTGCTCCGGCATATTCGGCCTGCACCTCTTTTTGCAGTGGATGATACCGCGCTGCCTGAATGTCGCGGAAACGCCGCTCAAGCTCAGTCTTGCGATAGAAGCTCGCGCCGCCTGCCAACTCCATTGCCAGTTCCACCGTTCGGATCGCGTTTTCTTCGACCAGACGTCGGCCAATCATCACTTCATTGATGGTCTCTGCCGAGGGTGCGTTGCGCTCGACAGCTTCGATCATAAAGGTTTGCGCCATGCGTGCTGCGGCCAAGGCCGTATCCATACGTCCGGCAATAGACTGGGTGCGACTGCAGACCGGTTTCCTTGCGGCAATATCGACCGCAATTTCTCGCGCGCTTTCGGCGATGCCCAGGTAAACCGAATAGATTAGCGGAAATGCGATGGTGGCGATCATTTGAAACGCCGGGTGCCACTCGCCCGCTGCGCGTTTGAGGGGGATTTTGTCGTCAGCGATGAACAATTCGTCGATTGTAACGTCATGCGATCCAGTGCCGCGCATTCCCATGGTACGCCACGTATCCAGCACAGTGACCTCTGGCGCGGCAAGTGGGACGCCGAAATGCAGGACCGTCTTTTTTCCGTCTTCGTCACTAATGGCCCCAGTCATGAGCAGATCACCTGCAGGCGCGCCGGACGAGAACACCTTTCGGGCGGTAATCCGATACCCGCCGTCTACTTTTTCGGCCGTGCCGGAGCCACCAATCCAATCTGATCCGCCCGAACTCAACAGTACGATTTTTTCGTCGGCAACGCGTCGCAGGAGAGGTTCGACCATAGGACGCGCGGGGTCCTGATGATGCCAACGCCAAGCGGGGATTGCGACTTGGTGGGTATGCATTGATAGGGCAAGGCCGGTTGACCCGCAGGCCCCGGCGATAATACGCAGCATGTCACTGAGTGAGCGCACGTCGGCCCCACCGCCACCAAGCTCAACAGGAACACCTGCCGACATCAGCCCGGCGCTTTTCAGGTCCGTGTAATTCGCGGCGACAAACCTGTCATTGTCATCATGGTCAGCCGCCCTTGCAGCGAATGTTTTTGCCAGAGTTTTGGCAGTCTCATTCAGGTTGGCAGCAGTTTTAGCGCGGTCAATAAATTTGTTCATAGTGAATTCTCCATTCCATCAAAATGCATTCTCAGGATCACGGAAGTGCCATCGTGGCGATAGTCCAGAAACTGTACTGGCGACATTCATCCAACCCGACTACGCTTAAGAAGACGCTTTGGCAGTCAAAAAAAGGAGTGATATCATGAGTGGCTACGGTCAGTTTTGCCCGATTGCGATGGCGGCGGAGATTTTTTGCACGCGTTGGACGCCTCTTTTGCTGCGGGAATGCCTGTGCGGCAGCACGCGGTTCAATGACCTCAGGCGTGGCCTACCGCGCATGTCACCTTCGCTTCTGTCAAAGCGTTTGGGCGAATTGGAAGTGGCAGGTGTGATCAAGTCCGCCAAGACAGATAAAGGCGTCAAAGAATATCGTCTGACAGCGGCTGGCGAAGAATTGAGGCCCCTCATCATGGGGATCGGTGTGTGGGGGCAACGATGGGTCGAAGGCGGGCTTTCGCTCGACAATCTCGACCCAGAATTGCTGATTTGGGACATGCACCGAGGCTTAAACATTGACCCGTTGCCCAAGAAACGCGTGTGCCTTCAGTTCGTCTTCAATGATCTTGCGACCGCAAAGCAAAATAGCTGGCTTCTGGTAGATCCAAATACAGGCGTTGAAGCTTGTTATTCTGACCCAGGTCACGAAGTTGACCTCTACGCGGAAAGCCACTTGCGAACGATGACTGCAATATGGATGGGCGTCGATACTGTCGAGAAAGCGGTGAAAGGCGGGCGGATGGTCCTGACGGGCACCCCCGAGATCGCAAATTGCATGCAGAAATGGCTTGGCCTCAGCCCCTTCGCCCACGAAGAACGGATGGCCAGTTGATACATCAAAGTGTCGGCGATGATTGAAGAGGATAACCATGGCGAAAGTGACGCCGTCTTGCTCACCAGTTAATCGCCCACTGATAAATAGTCGGCAATTGAAACCTGAAAGCCGACATTAGCTGCATTGCGGAATTACTGCACTATGGGCTCAGAGCAGCCCAATGCCGATGCAGCGTGATCGAGATTGAGGCTCACTTAGAACCTGCCGTTCGCCCCGCAGGCTATGCAACTGAGAACCTGTGACTTCCGTCGATGTGCTGACATTGGCGATTTGACATACAGCGTTCAGGTAAAGCGCCGCGAAAGGGGACGCAGAGCCCATAGAAGACCAAAAGATTCTTCGCTGCGCACGCTCGCAGAACGGCCAATTCAGCACCCGCGCAAATTTGGGCGTGGCACTGCTGCGTTGCAACTGAAAATTCATACAAATTGTATCTGGGTAGGACGGCTTCCGATTATTTGGAAGGACGAAGATAGCTGTAGTTTCGACAGCACTAATGAGTGTTTTCTACTGCCAAAGGTCACTTTTTGTCTGCAAACAGCAGTTTCAGATACGTACGAAACAGCATGATCTGCTCAGAGGCGTTGTTGTGCTCTCGAAGGGCGCGTTGCAGGACCAAGCCGCCTTCAACCACGCCGGACACCATATCGCCGAGAGCGTCCATATTGACAGCCTCACGGGGCTCATAGACCTGCGCAATCTCTTCAAACATCCCCCGGAAACGCTTGCGCCAACCAAGGATAGCCTGCCGGTTCAGATCGCGCACGCCCTCATCAAACAAGCGATCCTGATAGGCTGTTGAGGCGATGACGCAGCCGGGATGCCCTGTAGGCATCTCTTCAAGCATCTCGGCCAAAAGCTTCAAACCTATGAGCATGCAATGAAGTGGGTCATCGTTGAGTTCGCGGGCGCGCGCAAAGAGATCATCATAGAGCGCGTTTTCGGCATCAATGTAGCGTTCCAGCATTGCCCGGGCCAATGCATTCTTGTCTTTGAAATGATAAAAGAACCCGCCACGTGAGATTTCGGCCCCGGCTACGATCTCTTCGATTGACGTGGCCTCAAACCCTTTTTCGAGAACTGCCGCCTCTGCAATGTTGAGGATTCGGCTGCGTGTATCAACTTTTTGATCCATTGATCCCATCCCGACTGTACTGCGGGTCCAGTTGACCCCTTTTCTATGGCCCGACGCCGATCATGGCGCTGCTTTCGCCGCTGAAAATAAGGGCAAAAACAGTTTCAGACAACCGTACCACGCGGCAACTATCGGGCCGATACAGCCTCGGGCTATTCCTTTCGCATCAACTGCAAAGGAAAACCTCAATGCGTATTCAAGAATTGATTAATGCCAAACGTTTCTTTCTCTCCGACGGAGGGCTTGAGACATACATGATCTTTGAAAAGGGATATGACCTACCTTGTTTCTCAGCGGCAGTGTTGCTCGACTGCGAACCGGGACGTCGCGACCTGACGGAGTACTTTGAGCGCTTCATCAGCATTGCGCGCCAATCCAATCGTGGCTTTATTCTGGATGCACCAACGTGGCGCGCCGGAACAGCTTGGGCCGGTCCATTGGGACAGACCCTTTTGGAGGTCATTGAGACGAACAAGCGTGCCGTTGCCTTTGTCTCTGACATCCGTGACCAGCAAGAAACTTCGAGCTCTCCGATCCTGATCAACGGTCTGGTCGGCCCAGCGGGCGATGCTTACGCACCCGATACAATGCTCGCCCCTCAAGACGCGTTGCTTATCCACGCCCCGCAAGTCCATGCCCTGGGCAAGGCAGGCGTGGATATGATCAGCGCAATGACGCTGACACATGCCGGTGAGGCCATCGGAATTGTGCAGGCTGCCAAGGAAATCGACATCCCAGTCGTGATTGCCTTCACTTTGGAAACTGATGGATGTCTTCCGTCCGGTCAGTCGTTGGGCGATGCCATTGTAGAGGTCGATACGGCAACCAACGGCGGCCCGATCTATTACATGATCAACTGTGCACATCCGGATCACTTCCGAGATGTGATTGACACGTCTGAGGCCTGGACGCTGCGCATCGGCGGTCTTCGCTCCAATGCTTCGCGGATGAGCCATGCCGAGCTGGACGAGGCCGAGGTATTGGATGCCGGTGATCCGGTCGAGCTTGGTCAACTCAGCGCGGAGCTTCTTGCGCTCCTACCGAACATCCGTGTGATTGGTGGCTGTTGCGGCACTGATCATCGGCATGTGGGCTGCATTGCCGGGCACGATCACGCCCGCTCGGCAGCCTAATTTCTAACCACTCCCAACACCTTCTCCCTGAAAGGAAAACTCCAATGTTGAAAACACTTATCTCTTCTTCTGCCCTGATCTTATCAATGACCAGCTTTGCACAAGCGGACGCCCTGACGGCATTTGACGTGGCCGAGGATCATACCCGTATCCATATGGCGGCAGCGCCCGTGCACGAAAACGGGATGCCCGCGCACGGCAACGCCTTCGTCAGCCAGGGTTACATCTACCCCGAAGGCACACTTGCCGATGGTGTTGTCGGCGTTCAAGAAGACGGCAGCCCCGTTTTCCCAGAGCTGGTTCTCGGCACCTGGACTTGCGATGGCTACTTTGTGGGTGAAGCCGGGAACGCCACGACAGGTGTGTGGGTCATCAGTCGGCAAGTCTTTGCCTTTGATGACGGCGCAACAATAATTACGCAAGGCACTGAAATCGCAGATATCGGCAAGGCCAACCTGCGCCCCGTCACTGGCGCAACCGGCCCATACGCTGAAATTGATGGCGGTATGATCCAGACCACTTTGGGCTTCAACGATTTCTGGGGTCTGAGCGCGACCTACACGTTTGAAGATCACGCGATGGAAGAAGAAGCCCACGACGCTTCTTACGATGGCCATAACCCCATCGATGACGATGACCATCTGGAATGGGACTCCGGCGTGCCTGTCGGCCCGGTCTTTGATGCCAGTGTCATCCCGTCGATCTAAGGCCTGACGCTTGCGGTCGGGGCCATTTCCCGCCCCGACCGCATCCAGCTATCTTCGAAAGGACCCTCAAAATGAACATTCAAACGACTTCTCTGATCCGCCGGGCAGATGCCTCTGATGCAGAGAGTCTGGCGAGGCTGATCAACCTCGCGGGTGAAGGCATCCCGAATTGGCTGTGGGCCCGCGCCTGCGTCGAAGGACAAACGCCGCTGGACATCGGCATAGAGCGGGCCAAGCGCACGCAGGGCGGCTTCTCTTACACGAACGCATTGGTCGCAGATCGGTACGGCTATCCCATTGGCATGGTTCTGAGCTATGCGATTACCGCAGCGCCCGCTGAGAATCCCGACGATTTGCCTGCGCCACTTGCCCCATTTGTCGCGTTGGAAAAACTGTCGGTCGATACTTGGTTTGTGAATGCTCTGGCTGTGTTTGCCGACGGGCAAAATCGCGGCATTGGTTCGCAACTGCTTGCGGCGGCAGAAGAGTTGGCGCAGGCAAAAGGCTTCCGGGAAATGAGCATTCAGGTCTACAGCCAGAACAGTGGAGCAGTTCGGCTCTATGAGAGGCTTGGGTATCAGCTTGTGGCACGTGAACCGGTGCGTTTGCACCCGTGCCCGCCGTATTACACAGGTGATGTTCTGCTGCTCATCAAGAAGCTCAAGAACCGCCCGAAATCTTGAGCAGCGCGCTCAACAAACTGCACTAGTCCCCAAATTTGGAGATTTCCCATGGCCTCGAAAATGTCACCCGTATCGATATTGGCCGCGTTGTCCATTACTGGCTTGGCAGCAGCCTTTGCAGCGGAAGCTGGTGAGGAAAGGCAGCTGAGTGTCCCGTTTCCGCGACCACTTGAGGACACGGATTTTCTCTACGACGGAGCACCTGCACCGTCGCTTGTAGAACTTGGACGGAACCTGTTTTTTGATCCGGTTCTTTCTGGGAATGGAAACATTTCCTGCGGCACTTGCCATGATCCCGCCTTGGGGTCAGGTGATGGGTTGGCGCTGGGTATCGGTGAAGGCGGGGTCGGCGCAGGTCCGGATCGCGCAACCGCCGATCCTGTGACTGGCAGGGTGCCACGAAACGCGCAGCCGCTCTGGAACATCGGTGCGCGCAGCTATGTCTCGATGTTTCACGACGGTCGAGTCGAGGAATTGGATGGCTCTCACACGACGCTCGCGATCCGCAATCCAGCCGGGCGAGATTTGCCCAAAAATCTATCTGGTGTGCTGACGGCACAGGCGTTTTTCCCAGTCACTTCTCCGATCGAGATGGCAGGCCAATATGGGGAAAACCCGATAGCGGATGCTGCACATCACGAAGATCGACCTGCGATCTGGAATATGCTGGCGCAGCGCGTTGCAGCGCACACCAATTATTTTGAGATGATGCAATTTGCTTTTCCGGAGATCACATCTCCCGACCAAGTCACCTACAGCCACATCGCGGAAGCGCTCGCCGCATTCCAAACCGTTGCCTTTCGTTCAGACCAAAGCCAATTCGACGCTGTTCTGCGCACTGGTGAATTGGCGATCCTGTCGCCTGCCGCTCAAAACGGAGCCGACCTCTTCTACGGCAAAGCCAAATGTGCGGATTGCCATAGCGGACCGCTCCTCACGGATCACCAATTTCATGCCATTGCGGTGCCTCAGATTGGACCGGGCAAGGGGCATGGAGGCGACATGACCTACTTGCGAACAACCGGCCTGCCGGGTCGCGCAGAGGACGAGGGTCGTTACCGCGTTACAGGCGATCCCGCGGACCTGTTCGCCTTCCGCACGCCGTCCCTGCGTAACGTTGAACTGACCGGTCCTTGGGGGCATAGCGGTGCGTTTGATAAATTAGAGGATATGGTGCGACATCATCTTGATCCACAAACAAGCCTCTCCGCATTCGATCCGGCAGAGGTGCTGTTGCCGCCTCTTGCAAGTCTTCAACGCCTGAAATCTCGGGGGTCTGGCTTGAGCTTTGCGCCGCTGGAGGCCGGTCGGCGTGCGGCCTTCGACCGACGGGACAGCTGGGTCATGCGCTCAAGCGATTTGCGCCAGCGTATCGCTTCAGCAAACGTCCTGACACCCATTACGCTTACCGAGGATGAGATCCGGGATCTTGTCTCATTTCTGGAGACTCTGACCGACCCATCTGCTCTCGACCGCAGTGAGATGATCCCCATCCATCTGCCCTCCGAACTGCCTCCGCAACCTGCAGCAGCGGTGTCAAAACAACATGTCTCTGAGACAGAATGAAGAGGGCCATCCAACGGACATCGAGATAACTCTTGAAAGGAAACCGGCATTGTGTCCCGTAGCCCCCCGACGCTCAGTCGCACCTGACCAGAACCCTGATTCCATCGGAGCGCTGTCCGCTTTTAACCACCACTAAAACTCAGGAAGGGACGAAGACAATGATTACACCCGTGAACCCGGACCACATCGCGCCGCCTGCCAGCCACTATACACATGGCTTTCTTATTGATGCGGGCGCCAACTGGATGACCCTTTCCGGCCAGCTGGGCGAAAGGGCGGACGGAACCTGCCCTGACAGCATCGAAGAACAGGCCCGGATCGCGTGGGCCAACGTGTTGGCTATTCTCGAACAGAAGGCCTTTGGCATTGCGAATGTCGTCAAAGTCACAAGCTATGTCGTCGGGGAAGAGAATATTCCGGACTACGTTCAGGTGCATCGTGAGGTCGTTGGCGACCACCTTCCTCCCTGGACTTTGGTCGTCGTCGCGGCGCTAGGGCATCCGCATTACAAGATCGAGATTGACGTTACCGCAGCCGGGTAGGCGAAAATCATCCGCTATCACTCTTGCACAGCGCATCATCAGTAAGTGCTTTTTGACAATGTGGATGCAGGTGGTCGTCGCACAAGCGGCCTGCCGGCGAAGAAGCGGATTGAAATCGAGCTTCCAAAACCACTTTGAATGGCTGCTGTGGCGAAAGCCATTGCAGCGCAACATAAAACTTGCCGCGACTGCGAACATATGCTGCGTCAGCGAAGGCTGGAAAGCGTATGGCGGCAAAGTCCCGCTATGCTGTCATCGGGCATAAGGAAATGCTGCGCTCATGGAGCAATGTCCGCTATGCGGGCTGCAACTGCAGCATCTTGATCGAGGGGCGAAAGTCCGCAATGGGCCGTCCGCTTCATGGCCGTGGGCTTGGCCAGAAAGGATGCCGCAGTGCATCCAATGGCGGCAGAGAGCCCATTTTTCTATTTTTCTGCTTTGCAACGAATGACTGGTTTAGCAGAGCGTGAGGATTGCAAAGCCGACGAACTTCGCTAGATTTCCAACATGACGGAAAACACGGACAGCATTCTGAACACTTTGTCGGTACGCTTGAAGGAAGCGCGCAAGGCTCAAGGTCTGTCGCTCGATGCAATCGCAAATCTCAGCGGCGTATCTCGCTCTATGGTTAGTCAGATTGAACGCGGAGAAAGTAGCCCGACGATTTCTACTCTTTGGAATCTCACCCGCGCGTTAAATGTCGATTTTGCGGGGCTTCTTGACCAAAAGGATCAGAGCGACAGAATTGACGTTCTCAAAAAATCCGACGTTCCAGCGATTGAGAACGTCGGCACGGGATGTCGTATTGCGATTCTGTCTCCACCGGAAGAGGCCGGAGGCCATGAGGTTTATGATATCTCATTTCAGGAGAATGGATTTTTGAACAGCGAGCCACACACACGTGGTGCGACAGAGCAATTAGCTGTTCTTGAAGGGAACGTGAGTGTCACCTCGGGGACCGCGCAGATCACCCTTACGAGCGGTGATACTGCCCGGTACGCGGCAGATGTTCGCCACGCGATCGCTGCAAAAGATGGCGCGGCACGCGTCTTTCTCATCGTAAAGTCAAGCTCCTAGAACGCTAGCGGATTTTGTCTGTTATAACAGAATACGCCATTGCGGAATAATTTCCGTTATGTAAGATATTGTGCATCTGAGGAGTTTTCACATGCACAACAGCTTTCTTTCCAAAGTCTCCGAAACCTTGTCCGAAATTCAGGATGAAGGGCTATACAAGCGAGAACGGCTGATCACCTCGGCGCAGGATGGCACAGTGTCGGTTCAAGGGCGCAACGTCATCAATCTATGCGCCAACAACTACCTCGGACTGGCGAACCATCCTGCCCTGATCGAGGCGGCGAAAGACGCGATGGATGTTCACGGCTTCGGTATGGCAAGCGTCCGGTTTATCTGCGGCACGCAAGATATTCACCGCGATCTTGAGCAGCGGATTGCTTCGTTTCTGGGCAAGGATGACTCCATCCTATTTGCAGCCTGTTTCGACGCCAACGGCGGGTTGTTTGAACCACTGCTGGGCCCAGACGATGCAATCATTTCCGACAGTCTGAACCACGCCTCGATCATTGATGGCATCCGGCTGTGCAAAGCAAAGCGCTATCGCTATGCGAATAACGACATGGCTGATCTGGAGGACAAACTGAAAGAGGCGAAGGCGTCGGGGGCGCGCCATATCATGATCGCCACCGACGGTGTTTTCTCGATGAACGGCACACTAGCCAACCTTCCGGGTATTCGTGCACTGGCCGACCAATACGATGCGGTCTTCATGGTGGACGACTGTCATGCGACTGGGTTTATGGGGCCGAACGGCGCGGGCACACCGGATCACTTCGGCGTCGATGTCGACATTTTGACCGGCACGCTGGGAAAAGCGCTAGGGGGCGCGATCGGCGGCTATATCGCAGGCTCACAGCCCGTCATCGACCTGCTGCGTCAGCGCGCCCGGCCCTATCTATTCTCAAATTCCCTGCCACCCGCCGTCGTCGCTGCTGGGATCGAGGCGATTGCAATTATAGAAAAGGGACAGGAATTGCGCAGGCAGTTGGTCGCGAATGCCACCTATTGGCGCGCGGGCCTGACCAAGCTGGGGTTTAATCTGCTCCCGGGGCAGCATCCGATTATTCCCGTCATGCTGGGCGAGGCGCAGCTAGCGCAAGATATGGCCGCGCGGCTTTTCGAAAAGGGAGTCTACGTCTCGGGATTCTTCTTCCCCGTTGTTCCCCGCGGGCAGGCGCGCATCCGCACGCAAATGAACGCGGCGCTGACGATTGACGAGTTGGACCACGCGCTTGCGGCCTTCGGCAAAGTTGGTCGAGAACTGGGCGTCATCTCATGAGCGCAAATACGATGATGGCGCTGGCCAAGACGAAGCCAGAGGAAGGGCTGTGGAAAATCGAAGCCCCCATTCCAGAGATCGGGCCGGACGACGTCCTGATCCGCATTCGCAAGACGGGGATCTGTGGCACCGACATCCATATCTGGAACTGGGACGACTGGGCGGCAGCGACAGTGCCGATCCCGATGATCACGGGCCATGAGTTTGCGGGTGAAATTGTCGAACTGGGTCGCGATGTGACAGGTCTCCCAGTGGGCCAGCGATGTTCCGGCGAGGGGCATCTGATCGGACAGGATAGCCGTCAGTCGCGGGCGGGTAAATTCCACCTCGATCCTGGCACGCGCGGCATCGGCGTGAACGAACAGGGAGCGTTCGCGCAGTATCTGCGGCTTCCTGCGTTCAACGTCATTCCCTTGCCGGACGATATTCCCGATGAAATTGGTGCGATCCTCGACCCGCTAGGCAACGCCGTTCACACCGCGCTTAGCTTTGATCTTCTTGGCGAGGATGTTTTGATCACCGGCGCTGGCCCGATCGGCATCATGGCGGCGGCTGTCGCGCGCCACGCCGGTGCACGCAATATCGTGCTGACCGATATTAATTCCGACCGCCTCGCGCTTGCTGGGCATGTCGTCCCGTCGGTGCGCACGGTGAACGTGACGGAGGAGCATCTGAGCGACGTTGCGCATGAATTGGGTCTGCGCGAAGGCTTCGATATCGGGCTTGAGATGTCCGGCAGCCAGACTGGACTCGACCAGATGGTCGAGGCACTTGTAATGGGTGGCAAGATAGCCCTTCTGGGGATTCCACCCGGCCAGTCGCCAGTCAATTGGAGCAAAATTGTCTTCAAGGCCATCACGATCAAAGGCGTCTATGGTCGCGAGATGTTCGAAACTTGGTACAAGATGATCGCCATGCTTCAAAACGGATTGGATGTGAGCCGCGTAATCACACATCGCATTGAGGCAACGGATTTCCATCATGGGTTTGCCGCGATGAAAAGTGGGCGTTCTGGCAAAGTCGTCCTCGACTGGACCCGACAGGCATGACTGGAGAAGCAATATGACGAGAACTTTTGACTCAATCCTAGGCGCGATCGGAAATACTCCGCTTGTCCGGCTTGATCGCCTAGTGGCGCACTATGGGTGCCAGGGCACAATCCTTGCGAAGCTGGATCATCTCAATCCCGGGTTTTCTAAGAAGGATCGCGCCGCCCTGGGTGTCATCGAGATGGCGGAACGCGATGGCACACTGAAGCCAGGGCAAACCGTTGTCGAGCTGACCAGTGGAAATATGGGTACCGGCCTTGCCATTGTCTGTGGGATCAAGGGACATCCCTTTGTTGCCGTCATGTCGAGAGGCAATTCGCCCGAGCGCGCGCGAATGATGGCAGCTCTGGGTGCCGAAGTTGTGTTGGTAGATCAACTGCCAGACAGTCTTCCAGGACGGGTCTCAGGCGCGGATCTGGCAGAAGTGGACCGGGTAGCCAGTGCTCTAACGGTCGAGCGAGACGCGTTTCGAGCGGATCAGTTTGAACGTAATGGGAATCCTGCGGCACATGAGCAAATGACTGGCCCGGAACTCTGGCGGCAATCAAGTGGGAAGATTGATGCGTTTTGTGATTTTGTCGGCTCGGGTGGCACATTGGTAGGCACGTCGAAATTCTTGCGCGCACAGAACCCCAATATCAAATGCTACCCCATCGAACCGGAAGGAGCTGCCGTCATTGCCGGCGGAAACGCTGTCAAGCCTGACCATCCTATCCAAGGTGGCGGTTATGCTATGGCCGAACTGACTTTCTTGCAGGACGAAACCTGGGATGGTTTTCTTCAAGTCAGCGGTGATGTAGCGCGCCAGACGGCCAGAGATCTTGCACGATATGAAGGCATCTTCGCGGGGTTTTCCGCAGGGGCAAATGTCGCGGGCGCGATCAAACTTCTCAAGGGTGACCACAAGGGCCAGACAGTCGCTGTTGTTGTCTGCGACTCTGGTTTAAAATACCTGTCTACCGACTTGTTTTCGTAGAAGCCGTCGTTGGAGCGGCCGCAGCAAAAGTCGGCTTTGTCCCGCGTCCCAGACCTTTAGACCTCTACAAGTTTCGCGACTGCAGCGAACGACGGCTTTACCGGGCCGCACCGCAGAATGCTTGAAGTTGGGTGAACGGCAGCAATGGGCCGTCCGTGGCAAGACGGACCGGGCAGCCGCAAGAATTTGCCGCACTCGATCTAAGGGCCGTTTAATCCCACAACTACCTATTGATGCAAAGCAGCAAATGGGAGCTATTTCATGTGTGCCTCGCCCCAAACTTCCATCTGTTCGATGATCGGCAAAACCGTGCGCCCAACGTCTGTCAAGGAATAGTCAACACGCGGAGGCACTTCGGCATAGACCTTGCGAGAGATCAGACCGTCGGCTTCGAGCTCGCGCAATTGCTTAGTCAACATCTGCTTTGTAATGCCGGGCACCGACCGCTGCATAGCCCCGAACCGATCGACGCCGTTAGCTATGCAAAACAGGATAACAGGCTTCCATTTGCCACCGATAACCGAAAGGCAATAGGTCACCGGGCAGTCTTTGACATCAGGATCAGGCGCCAATGGTTCCGTTTTCATGACTATCTCTATTTATTTTGACTAGTTGCGATATGAAATAATATGCGCAGTTTGTGTCCCCATCGTCAACTGATGGAGATCACTATGAAAATCCCGACCCTTTCTCTCTTGGCATTCGGCGCGCTTGCGAACGCTGCTGTCGCGCAGGACACTTCACTTGAGGGCCTCCAAGACCGCATCGTCGGAACTTGGACCTCAATTGGCTGTGAGGTGCGCCCGCAGCAGAACGCGGAAGACCCTGAATTGGCTCCGGCGCCATCTTATCTGACCCGCGACTTTACCTATGACAAGGAAGGTGGCTTTGAAGCGAATATCACCGTCTACGCCGACAGCGCCTGCTCGATCCCTGCGGTGTCCTATGACTTCGCGGGTGAAATTGTCTGGCACGACGCAAATCCGGCCGTTGATGGAGCCTGGTCGCAGGACTATCTTCTCAATCGGCAACTTGAACTAACCGTCCTTGTGTCGCCCATGGCTGAGCAGTTGAACCAATTGCCAGACGGGGCCTGCGGTGAGGGCCCGTTTGTCGTCGGCGAGCCGCGGGATATCCTCGGACAGCCCTGCGCCTTGCTACGGTTTGTCGAAGGCAGCGCATTCGTTGCGGATCACGACTTTCTCTATGTGCGGGAAGATACGCCCAACATGCTGTTTATGGGCGGCAAACATGTCGATGGCACAGGGTTCTACTACCCTGAAAACCGCCCAACGGTTGGTCTCCAACAGCCTTTGGTCCGCGTTGGCGGGTGACCCAAGAACTGAAAGCCGACCTTCACGCAAGGTCGGCTTCGCCGAAAAGCTGCTCTCGTGAGGCAATGTCCGCTTTGCGGGCTGCATCCGCAGCATCACGACCCATTGGCCAACGGCCGGTATGGGCCGAGAGCAAAAACAACACCTTGAGGCCGGATGGCTATGCCGACTTGGTCGCTCCACCAAATTCGCATCATCGAACTCAGTTTGCGTGAACGCCTAGAACCAGTTTCTTGGGATCACCACCGGATTGGCTAATGAGGTAGATCAGGTATGGGGCAAAAAACAGAATTCCCAGAGGAGGTGCGAACAGACCCAATGCAATGCTACGCGCAGTAAATCCGCCACGCCAAGCCATCCAGACGCCCGACAGGATTAGGTAGGTGGTGAAGTCCACGTTGA
Organism: uncultured Paracoccaceae bacterium; assembly: GCA_947493335.1. Lineage (GTDB taxonomy): Bacteria > Pseudomonadota > Alphaproteobacteria > Rhodobacterales > Rhodobacteraceae > CANMYO01. Next base: position 54,711 of record CANLQO010000008.1, read on the forward strand.
ACTGTCCTTGCCACGTGAGTGCAAGGATCGGCTCAAAGAAATACGGCAAGAGGTTCCATCCGTCTTTCGCAATAGCGGCAATCGTGAAGGCCACGATCAACACCGTCATGGCCAGGAGAAGCAAGCGAAACTGGGTCATGCTGAATTCCTATTTTTATCAAGTTGTTGGCTGAGCCGGGCGCCACATCGGACCAACGATTGCCAAAAGAACAAGGATGTTCCAGAGCGCGTTTGGCCATTGGCCTGAAGTGACCGAACCAAAGCTGTCGAACATAAACCATGCAAGGGCTCCGTAGAGCACCGACTTGCGAACACCTTCCGGCGCGTGATCATGGACGTGGACGGACAAGAGCCAAATCATCACCGCCCATCCCACCAGGAAGCCTCCGGTCAAGGCGGAGAGGAAGCGTATCTCTTCGGATTCGTAGGTCGGGAAGCCATCCACCGGCCAAGTAAGGATATCCAGCCCAAGCCGTGCTAACTCGTTCGTGGCGGGGATTGTTCCAAGCGTCAGCGCCGGTCCGAAGAAGCCGATAACAACCGCCGATACCTTGAGCCATCTCTTGTGGGCTGCTTGAGTTGCCATGTTTTGTCCTTCGATTCAGATCCATAAAGATTGCTACGGAACGGCTGAACGCGCCGCAATTACCTTGGAGGTAAGTGACAGGTCAGGATGCGGGGTATACTTTCCACGCATGCATACCTTCCCTGACACATTGCGCTATTGGAGAAGCCTCCGGCGGTTCTCACAACTCGGTCTGGCAAACGAAGCGGGGATTTCATCGCGTCATTTGTCGTTTCTCGAGACTGGCCGGGCGCGGCCAAGTCGCGAAATGGTCGTGCGGCTTGGTGAGACCCTGAACGTTCCACTGGACGCCCGCAATGAGATGCTGACGGCGGCTGGTTTTGCGTCACGGTATCGGTCAGCAGATTGGACCGCCAAAGAGATGGATCCGGTTCGGGCCGCGATTGAAAAGACGCTCGCAAATCACATGCCCATGCCCGGCCTCGCCGTTGATCGGCTGTGGACGATACGGATGGCCAACCCTGCCGCGTTGGCGCTTTTCTCTTCCTTCGGGGTCGGCGTCGACGACAGTTTGCTTGACCTGATGGTCTCCGACGCGCTTCCATCAGTGGTAGAAAACTGGCCGGAGGTCGCCCATCACGCAGCGAAGCGGTTGCGGACGGAGAGCGCTGCTGAAGGCGGAATTCCGGAGTTTGGTCCTATCATTGCGCAGCTGGAGAAGGCGCCCAAACAGATTGATCCTGCCCGAACGCCGGTTATCCCCACGATCGTGGTTCAAGGCGATCAAAGGCTGTCCCTGTTTGCGACAATTGCTCAGTTCGGAACACCCGAAGATGTGGCCCTCGGATCGTTGAAGATCGAGCTTTACTTCCCGATGGACGCAGAAACTGAACAAGTCTTCGAAGCAATGGCCAGGGCAACTGTTCAGGCCTCGCAGTGAGAGCCGGAATAGCACTGTTCTCCAGTCGTCCAAACCAAGCTGGCGAGCCGTAAACTTAGTCGTATATCAGATTTCACTATTGAGGCGAATGTCCGCAATGCGGGCGCTTCCGCAGAAACTTGATGGTGGGGCAGAGGTCTGCAATGGGCCGTCCGTGTCCTGAATCGTGCGCCAGCTGTGTGAAGATGCTGCGACCGATCTAATGTCTTCTGCGAGCCCAAAGTGTGGATGCTGCGTTGGACGCTAATGACTGCTTCCCAAGTGTTTTTGAGTTGTTGTTGGTGCCCCGATAGTTTCACAAGAAAATAAACTTCCTTACGAACACGCGCCATCAGGACCAGTCACGTCAGCCGTATTTCCGCAAAGCTTCCAGTTCAAGGTCCAACTTCAGCTGCTGGTCGGCAATTTCTCTCATCAGTGATCTTCGAGCATCCTCATCGGTTTCTGCCTTGAGAGCCTGGCGAAGTTCGGTGATCTTCTTTTTTAATTGCACAGCCAGCGGCTTCGCTTGATTTTCTTTCATAAGGCGATCAATCACTGCGTCCTTGGGGTTCGACAGAAACTCCAGCGGTTTACCCGCCCCCGGAAGGTCCTTGAACTCTTCGGACCGATCAGCGGCTTTCATCGCCATTTCGATTGAATAGTTTAGAGGATGTGACATGACACTCGGATTTGTTGCTCTCTGGCAGAAATATAGTTCAAAAATCTGCCGTTTGTAGGCCTCCCACCAATGTCATGAGTGGTCATTCAACGCACGGATGGTAATGGCAGCTCCGTCCGGAGATCTGTAAGTTCAGCCAAACTCAGATTGCGCGCCTGCAGCGAATGTCCACAATGCGGGCTGCGTCTGCAGAATTCAAGCGAGCCGGTGGACGGCAGCTAAGGGCCGATGTTGAATATCCGTTTTGTATCGAGAATTGGCGGACTCTAAGGGGAGCAGGTCAGTAGAACTCGTAAATATCACTAGCTCTAGAATACGATGCGCGCATCGAAAGGCGGGATCCCAAAAAAATTTACTTGAGCCATCTTGTTTGCAATAGTTACTTGACCGATTTCCAACCTCACATCGTCGAGAGGTCCTTTGATGATTGCTGCCAAAGGACGACTGGCGTCAGAAATGCCCTCCACTGCTGAAATGTCGAATACCAAAGTTGAGCCCTGGGCTGGATATGCGGCCAGACTTAACTCAAACTGCCCATCGCTGTAGGAATATGCTTTGCCGACGGCGGGTCCGTTGGCGTCACCTGATGTTTTGAGATGAATGTCTGCACCGCGCAAACCGATAGTGCTTGGAAGAGTTTGAGACATTTACGAACCTTTCGCGAGCGGTTAGGGGCGGCTAAATGTCCACCATCGATTGTGGACACTTTGGGGGCACTCTATGAGCAGGAGAAAGAAGCGGTTTTGGGCGGATGACGAGAAGCGTGAGATTTGCGCGCAGGCGACCCACAGCAAGTTGGCAATGCCCTTGAAACTGCCTTACTGGTCAATCCCAAATTCTATTTCGTAACGTCCGGTACCAGTTCTTTGATCTGAATCCCATGGGAAATTGTCGCCTCCGCTTATTCTTATTTCATGAGGTCCACTTTCTCGAACCACAAGGTCTTCAACAGCAACTCCCGATTGGAGTATTCCTTCGTAGAGAGTTTCACCTTCAGGAGACACCATGGAAACCTGACCATAGACGAGCAATGCACTCCTCTCCAAAACCTGCAAAGAAATTCGGTCTCCTTGCGATAGCTTCATTCTGTAAAGGTCATCTTTCCCCGGCAAACGGAGTTCTCCAGCAATACGGTGCGTTTCTGATAGCTCAGACGAATTGGAGACCGCAACGTCAATGGGCTTAGAGGATGGGATATTGATTGCGCGAAATACAAATTCGCCGGCCTCATTTTCTGACGCCTCGACTTCCAGACGATGTTTTCCTGAAGTCACAATGTCTACGACTCCTATTTGGTTGCACTTGATGCAAGCACTGGCGAGCCTTCTTCCTTCATTGTCAAAGATTACGGCTATGGATAGGTCCAAGGTTCCGGACGTGCTCGTAAGCTGAAAGAAGTAGCTTTCCCCGGATTTCGCTTCAAATTCATAAATGATGCGTCGGGTATCTTTATCGAGCACTCCAGAAAATGTAACTTCTGAGTCCTCCGTAGCTCCAGCTTCACCAAATATATCGTCTTCAAGATGAAGATAGGCTTCCGCAGAGGAGGAATCCCGCGAAATCAGCACGTCGTAGGCGCAACGTTCAAGCAGCAATTCCCGTACTGTGCCAGTAGCGCGGCACTGTGCGATAGCGTTATCAAATTCCGCGTCATTTCTGATTTCTGTGTAAGAAACTATGCGAGAAGGGAAGTTCCTAATCTGATAGTCCTCAAAAATCTTGTCATCGTGGAGGTAGTCAAAATTTGACTCTGTCTCTGTAATCCTCAAGCTGTTTCCCCATACGATGTACCGTTGGTTTCTAAGATGACTCATTAATTGCGCTGAAGAACCCAAAACTGTATCCGACCTTATTAGCTGATCGTCCATCGGGTTGCCGTTGAAATTTCCAAGCAGGCCATCAACTCTGTTTCGGCGATGCTCTGGTAGTACAATCGTTATACTCAGTTGGTCCTCCGAAACTATCCTTATAGATACCTTATCGCCTTCGTGGCCGGTAATGATGAGTGAGCTACCATCCCGCACTATTGTAAACCCGTTTACGGACATAGGTAGGCTTTCGGTGAATGGAACGCCGTCTACAACTAGGTGAGGTTCTTTGGCGTATACAGCTATTCGTCCGGAGCCGTTACCCATTGAAATCGCGGTAATTGACGACGCGACTTGAGAACCTCGAAACGGCTCGAGACGAACTTGGATAGAAAAGTTTCCCTGAGGATCACGAACAGCATAGAACTCCCCCGCAGCTTGAAAATCGAACATCAAACCGTCGTGAGATATCATATGGGGGTCGCCAAAAATTGCCGCTGCTACAAAGCCTCCAACGCCTCCGGCTATGCCAATAGCCTTCAAGATAGCATCTCCGAATCCATCATCAGAGTGATCCAGTTCCTCAACGTCGAAACTTCCGTTGCGATAGAGCTGAGGTGTTACGCCAGCCGGATCATAAATCGATGGGTCATATCGATAGTAGTTTCCGTCATGAGTACTGACATACATCTGGACACGAAATAATTCGGAGTACGCTAGGTCTGCAGGGGAAAACTGATTGGGCAGATGTCTGTACAATGTTCCATTTGAGTCCCTTTGAGGGCCTGATATCGCTGGATGGATATGATAGATTCCCACGACAGTTTCATCGCCGCCGTCCGCGAAGCGGAGCGGGAAAACATAGTCACCTTCCTCGTTCGTTCGCAATACACCAACATCAGGGGCCCGCACCATATTGACATGCCCAGTAGTAAAAGGCTGGGTGTAGCCATACCGACCATTTTCGTCGCGATAAATCCATCCTCCGAATTCTGCCTGACGGCCATTTCGACTCAACTGGAATTCACCAAACGCCTGCCAAGCTTCGATTTGGCCTCGCCTTGCAGCTTGATCAATGCTCGACCACGTTGAACTCGACCTTACTGTTCGATCGACTTGGGCGATTGCGTTCGTTGCGAAGAAGCCAACGAGAAAAGTGGTCAGTAGAGCAATTAATTCAAATTTTTCCAAGTGCGTGTTTTGCAGTAATTTCATATCAATTCTCTACAGGACGATTTTGCAGCATCAATTGAAACTTCTCCATCAGAAAGACCGATCTATCTTCGGCAGAAATTTTTTCATACGAAGTTAGCTCACTCTGCAGTTCACCTGATCCGGCCAAATTTAGATTGTTCCGCAACCAAAGACCCAAGTGCAATTGTTCAACGGACATGAACTCATCGTTTGGAATGCACCGATAGTAGACGGCCATTTCCTCGGTTGACACAGCCAGCAGCAATTCGACAGCTTGATCAACCGACACTGGCACTGAAATATCCGGTGAAAGGTCAGGAATGCTTGGTGCAGGATTGGTGAGATTGCATTCTTCGATGATGTTGGATGCCTGTTGTTGATTTAGGCTTAGGCCGTTGTAGGAAAAGTACGATGCAATCAAAATTGAAGTTGCTGCTAGTACAATCCACTTCATGACTGCGCTCCTATATACTTCTCCTTGAATTAATATCACATTCTTCGCCCGAACGGCTAAACTAATTCAGAAACCGCAGTCTGCTGGAACGCAAGCGTCCGACCAGCTCTAGGTTTCAGCCAGCACGTGAGGGCTTCCACCGCATCCGCCACGCAGGATTCCTGGCAAGTGGCCTCCGACGTGACAGGGTCGGAATGATTAGGCGCTTGCTCGACAGAGAGCCAGAGCCGGATCAAATGGCTCAAGAAGACGACCGCTGTGCGGACCAATATGCATCTTTATCGAGCCCGTCCGTTGAACCCGCTCTGTTAGGCCAGCACATGCCCTGTTACGCTGCTTGAGCAGCGTAACGCCAGGGGAGGAGCTCGTCGAGGCGTGTGATCTTGTGGTCAGCTATCTGGGCAAGGACCCATGTGAGCCAGGCTTGTGGATCGACGTTGTTGAGCTTGGCGGTCTCGATCAGGGTGTAGGCGATTGCCATAGCTTTGCCGCCGCCTTCGGAGCCTTCGAACATCCAGTATTTCCGGCCGATGGCGACGGGCTTGACGGCGCGCTCGGCAGTGTTGTTATCCAACTCTAGGTGGCCGTTCTCAAGATATGGCCGCGCCTTTGGCATCCGGCCTAGCGCGTAGCGTATCGCCTGCGCCAGTGGCGATTTACCCGATATCTTGGGCAGTTGCGCGTGCAGCCAGGCTTCCAGATCATCGAAGATCGGTTTTGCCCGTGCTTGCCTCAAAGCCACGCGCGCCTCGGGTAATCGACCTCGCGCGTCTTTTTCCACTGCATACAGTTCCGCGATCCGGCGAATGGCTTCCTCGGCAATGGCGTTGCCTTGGGACGCAAAAACATCGACGAACTTGCGCCTGACATGGGCCATGCAGGCCATCTCATCTGCCTTGTCATGCCCGAACAACCCGTTGAAGCCGGAGTATCTATCCGCGTGAACCCAACCTTTGTAGCCTGCGAGGTGGCTAACGGGATGTTCGCCTTTGCGATCAATGGTGAACTGGTACCAGGCGCACGGCGGCGATGACCCGGAGCACGGTCGTTCATCACGGACATAGGTCCAGACCCGTGCCGTCTTGGTCTTCTTTTTGCCCGGTGCCTGCATCTTCACGGGTGTGTCGTCCGCAAACAGTGCATCTCCGCGACGCACAATTCGCCCGATCTCATCAGCCAAGGGCTCCAGCAGTGCCGTTGACCGGCCAACCCAGTCGGCCATCGTGGACCGATCCAGATCAATCCCTTCGCGGGCATAGATTTGGCTCTGGCGGTATAAGGGAAGATGATCAGCGTATTTGCTGACCAGAACATGCGCCAGCAGGCCGGGGCCGGGTCTGCCGCGCTCAATAGGACGAGACGGCAGCGGCGCTTGGACGATTGCTTCGCAGCCCGCGCAGGCTTTGCGGGGCCGGACGATGCGGTTCACGACAAAGCGCCCTGGCACATACTCAAGCTCTTCGGTGATATCTTCGCCAAGAGTTTTCAGCTTGCCGCCGCACCGCGTGCAATCGTCGCCGGGTGAGAGAACTTCATCATGCCGGTCGAGATGATCGGGCAACGGTTTGCGACTGTGCTGGCGTGGAGGTTTGCCTTCAGCGGACGGCGTCTCAGGTTGGGTCTGTTCAGATGCGGCCTCAGCAATCGCCTCATCTTCTTCGAAGGTCAGATTGAGCTGATCCAGGCTCTCGGAACGCACACCAAACCGATGACGGTTTTGGCCCGCAAGCTGATGCTTGAGCTTCTCAATCAGAAGCGCCTGCGACTTGACCTCATTCGCCAGAAGCCGGTTCACGGCCCGCAGTTCGGCGGGATCATCCGGCGTGATATCGAGGTCCTTCAGCATCGCCGACCCTATATCGGATCAGGGATAAAACGTGAATCCCGAATGCAATCAAAATGTTGTATTTATTACTCTAACCGACCTTCAGCGGACGCCAGGTCTTTTGCGGCATCCGCCAGTCGATCCCTTCCAGCAGCATCGACAACTGTGCTGGCGTGACGTTGATCTTGCCGTCCTTTGCAGCGGGCCACACAAAGCGACCCTTCTCCAGCCGCTTGCTGAACAGGCAAGCGCCCTGCGCGTCCCACCAAATAATTTTGAGCAAGTCGCCGCGCCGCCCCCGGAACACAAACAGGTGCCCAGAATACGGATCAAGCTCCAGAACTTTCTCAGCCTGTGCCGCCAAGGTGTTGAACCCCCGTCGCATGTCCGTGACACCCGCTGCCAGCCAGACGCGAGTGTTGGATGGAACCGGGATCAAACCGACAGGCCCTGCACCAAGCTGACCACGGCAGTCAGCGCGGTTGGACCCTCAACGAGGATGCGCCGACCATCCGATAGGGTGATATCAACCCGACTTGCGGACAGAGGGGCAGATAGAGACGGCATTGGCATCTCGATCGGAGCTGGCTCAACGGCAACATCAGCCTCGATCTCAATCGGAAGAAACCTTGCTTCCTGTTCTGACCCAGCGACCTCTGGCGCAAATCGCGGATCCTTCAACCATTTGAAAATAAGGTTCGCATTCACCGCATACCGACGCGCAACCTGTGCCACCGACATCCCCTGCGTCGTTGCCTGCGCGCAAATCTCACGCTTCTCCTCATCGGCCCAAAACCGCTTCTTCCGCCTGCTCATAGAGTGCCTCACAGTGTCCACTATCGATGGTGGACACTTAGATCAGTCTTCGCAAAGCCGTTAGGTCGGGTTCAACGGGCGCTTACGAAATAGGAGATTGAGGATCAATTCCTAGGATTGCACGAGCATGTAACAATCTCACCTGTGTTTTCTGTGCAAGAACCATTAGAACTCGGGCTCTTGCAAGCACCAGTAAACATATCATTGCAGTCAAAGTCGCCCACGCAGGTGCAGCTAGTTCCTGTGCAATGATAGCTCAGTCCACCAACAACACCTCCGTTAGAAAGATTGTTCAGACCCTCTGCTCCCACGAAAATTGCTGAAGCGCGCGAAGCGGAAATACCGAGTCTTTCGGCAAGCACGGCGGAGTCATCAATCGCAACTGGATCTTCGAGCGCAGAGGAGATCTTCTTGTCCAGGATTTCCACCGCGGAAACGTTCGCGCTGACTGATGGCCTCTGATATAGCGCGATGCTCAAAGCAATGACCGCCAGTGCGAGAACTAAGTTGAGTATTGTTTGGGTAGATAAAGTCATTTTTAGCTCCAAATTGATGGTTGCTATCAATTTGTTTTCTTAGCCCGGCAGAAGAATTGGCGGACGGCGACCGCTGGTCGATAGGGTCAAACTACTAAATTTTGTCTTTTCTGTCACCAGTTGGAGCTTGGCAGCATTGGATTTGGAACCTCGGATTTTGAAACTGTGACAAAAGTTCTGATGCCATAGCCCGCCCCAGGGATGGACACCCGGCAGGGCAGATCGCGGCGGGACTGGTGGCGCATGAGCTGAGGGAGGCGACGTGGCTCAGGATGAGACGCGGCCCCGACCATCAGATCAGTGCACCAGGTCTGCCAAGTTCTGGATGGAGACGCGCAGCGGCGGAACCTGACAGCCCGATGACCGAAAGCAAAGCGATAGGGCAGGGGGCACCAAACTTGGTTTTTGAGTCTTTGGTGACTATCAATTCTCGACGGAAAGAGGCTCGTCAGGTTTGAAGAAATCTAGGAAATAGAGCAAATGGAACTTATCGATACAGTCTTTGAGGCGGCTCAAAACAGCGCAAAGTTTGAGAAGGCCCTAGATCTTTACAACGAGATGTTCGATCTAAAATCATCCGTCATATTTTCCATCCACGACTTCACTGAAGCGCGACAAGGCTTTTACTGGAGCGACTTCGTCAAGAATAACCTTCCGGCCGGAGTCCGGGAAAAACTCGAACGCGGCGACGACAAGGATGAGCGGAAGGCATATGAAGCGCTCGCGCATCTACCACCCCTGACGCCATATACCGAACCGACCTTATTTGGAGTTTCGCGCTACGAGGATATGCCGCCCTCTGAATTCAGGTCGGCTGGTGAGGCCCTAGGTGTTTACCATCGAGTCAGCTGCATGCTGAACCAAAGCGGCCCCTGGATGGACGCCCTCTTTGTACATGGAGAGAGTGCATTTCCGGCACAACGCTACTGTAACGACAAGACTGTGCAGATTTTGATGCCGGTTATGTCCAACGCGATCGAACTGAGCCGGACAACCAGAGCCCTGCGCAAGAAGTACGCAGCGACACTCGCGGCACTAGATCATCTTGGATTAGGTGTGTTCTTGTTAGACGAAAGGGGCCATGTCCTCGAACGAAACCGTGCTGCGAAGGATATTCTTGCCATGTCGGATGGCCTTAATTTAGGCCGCGACGGGCGACTTTCATGTGCGTTGGGCCGGGATAACAACATACTCACAAGAAGTTTAGAAGCCGCATTTGATATGGAAAAACAAGGCACTGACCGATCGATCCACAAGATCGAAAGACCATCGGGCAAGCATGATTATCTTTGGTCACTCAGCTGTCTGCAGGATGCCGATGGAGAATTCGAAACGCATGCGCGATTTGGTTTTTTGTCGATCATTGACCCAACCAAAGAAGGCCATCTTTCTGCGGATGGACTACGGGTTCTGGGAGACTTGACAGATGCTGAAACAGCGGTTGTCGAAGGGCTTGTGAGAGGAATGCGGGTTAGCGAGATCGCACTTGTTCGCGATGTCCAAGAGAACTCTATCCGGGTCCAGTTGAAGACTATTTTCCAAAAACTGCGGTGCTCGTCTCAGGCGGATGTTGTACGGCTTGCTTCCACTACTCGTCTACCAATCGAATAAGTGCGACATTACTCATTTGGGTAAAGACGCCCGCTAGCTTTGCGTTTCAACTAGAGCAGGTGATGTCTGGGAGGGCGCAGTCCGTGGAGCCATTTAGCAACTCAATTTTCCAAAAAGCCAGAGGCCTGGCGGGCTTCGGCTTCAAGCGTGCATGGCTTTCTTTTGCATTTTTGGTGACAGCAAATGCTGCCCAAGCCTGCGTCACAATTCACTGGGCGGAGACCTCAATTGCTGAGGGCCGCTTCACAAACAACTGCCCGCACACTGTCACGGTTAGAGCAAGATTTTCGAATGGGTACGACGGCGTATGGGGCTTCATTTCGCCGGGTAGCAGCAAGCTCATTAACACGGGCTTCCATGGGAGAGGGTATCCGGCCTCCAGTTGGAGTTGGTGTAATGCAACATCAAATCCTGCTTGCAGGCCCAATGTTCCTAGCTGGCCGTAGAGCCATCGAACGAAGTTATTTTCATGGTATAGGAATATCCCAATGATCAATCCAGGAACACGTACCAAACTCGCGGCCGCCTTCGTGCTGGGCCTATCTGGTTGTATTGAAGCTGAAAACCCGCCGGCTTCTCCCGCTCCACAAGCTGCGGCGAACAGATCCAGCGGCGATGAGCAAACGCGGGCTTCAGTTGATCCTTTCAATCGCCCGGTGCCCCATGCCCCAGGGGTGTCCTATTCAGATCCAGAAGCGGAACGAACCATCAGAAGAATGAACTGCAAACAGCTTGAGGACGTCGCAGAGGAAGGAAATAGAATCGCAGTTCTGGCTTCGTCGCTGTCGGATCCAAGCCAACAAGACTTAGCCCGGCCAGCCGTTTTAACGTTTAGGGTGGCTATGGGGGAAAGTGTGTTGAAAGGCTGCAAATCCAATATTCCAAATTCAACTTCTTTCGACTTCGTGTCACCTGGGGATCTTGGCCACGATGTTTCGCTGTTTTCTGACGCCTACATTAAAGGAGCGTTGGCGGCATATGAGGCGTTTCAGGACAACGTCCCTTTGGCATCGAGCGCATTTGGATCAAGCGAAACCAGTGTGACTAGGCAAGGCGGCGGACAGTGTCGGCCATCCAATGCAAATTCCCAGGCACTCAGATTATCAGCCAGCACTACGTGTTCGAGTGCGGAAAGCAAACTAAGGGAATGGTCTAATCGTGGGGGTGCGGCGTGCAAAATTTTTTGGGGCCTTGTAGCGCAATACTCCTGCCAAGAACGCTACATCTCAACCATGGGTTCAGCGGAATATTGGAACGTAACTTGTCAACTTCCGACCAGTGCAGAAGCGATGGCAACAACCGATTTCCCGTTCACTTCATCGTGTCGGTAGCAGGCAGGTCGCAATTTAGTTGGGCTACCTACTTTTGACGGTGGATCTAAGCCAACTTTGGCCACTCCGGCCCCGTCGCCCTTTCGACACGCCAAGCCAGATCACCCTTGCGCCCACATTTCTTGCAAACCATGTCGCGCTGCACTTGCATGACCTTTGTGTAGTCGTGATAGCGGGCATAAAGAACGTGCGGTGCGACGTTTGACGTCCAATGGCATTCCTCGCAGGTCACGACGAGAACATCGCGCCCGGTCAGCTGCCCGACCCGGAAATTAAACTTCAAGCCAAGTGTCAGATGTTCATAGGGCACCAGGCAGATGTTCTTTAAATGTTCTCCCCTGTCAAGAATGGACATCCATTCGGTGACAGGTTCCGCGCGAATAGCGCAACGTCCGGCGGATTGACCCTTGTGGTTGATCCGCCGGACTACCAGCCCCACAGATGAGTTTGGATTTGAAGGGGCCGAACTAGCCGACCCCTTCCAACCTGCTCAGTACCTGCGCCTGATCTTGAATATCACCGTGTTGATATTGGTTCCGGCCTCGGCAAAGCTTTCGGCTGGCAGGTCTGTGAACATGCCCCACCCCCCGCCACCGTTTGCCTTTTCGGCCCACCGCCGGAACTTGATATGAGCCTTTGTTTCCGCAACCTGCGCTGAGGCTGGCAGGATCGCCACTAGCTGTCCTTCAGGCGCAAGGAAATCGAATGCGTGGCGCACATGATCCATCCAATGCGTCCCAAAGAAGGGCGGGTTCATGACAACCGCGTGATAGCTTGGGTCTGCTGGAAGGTTCAGGAAATTGCCCTGCATCACATAACAGTTTGAACCTTCCACGCTGCGCAACTTCTTCATACGGTCTTCATGGATTTCAACCGCCGTGACCTTGCAGCCCTTGGCCAAGAGTGGGCGGACAAGATGCCCTTCGCCCGCGCTCGGCTCCAAAACACGCATGTGCTCGCGGATGCAGAGCGCGTCGATCGCGGCGTCGGCGGCTGCGGCAGGGGTGTGATAGAACTGCAGGTCGCGGCTCGGCAAGTTTGTGCGCTGGCGGAACTCGTCGGCCTCTTCGTCCTTTTCGGCCGCATCCGGAATGACCTCGCCGTAGTAGTCGGCCAGGACGCGATTAGCCTTCTCAACTAGATCGTCACGTGTGAACCAAAGGTGCGCGTTGCCGTTCTTGAAACCTCGAATGCGGAAATAGGTGCTTTCGGTGATGGATTGCTGCGGCCCATATCCTGGGCGGCAAGCGTCGATTTCTTGAATGAGGCCACGGCCTGCCGGTGTTTCGTCGTCCAACTTCGCAAAGACACGTTCGACGTCGATGATCGTTTCTTCTGCCCATGACCGATTGAAGTTGCCGGAATACTCCGAGAATGCACGGTCAATGATCATGCGCGACCCCAGTTTGAAGGCGTCGTGGCTCTTGAAGCGGCTATCGAGCCGCGCAAAAGCAACGGCCAGGCCGCGTGCGAAGATCATATCCGCGTTGCCCATAAGCGTTTCGAAGGTCGCGCGCAGGTTGTCGGCAGTCACCTCCGGCACATCCTCGCGCAGGCTTTTGTCAAAGTCGCGCGCTGCGGTGGCGTCCATCATTTCGCGAATGCCGGTTTCTTCGTAGAGGTACGTCCAGACAGACGCGTCAAGTTGGCGGCGAAATGTCTCGACCGACAGCGCGGCGTCAAACCCGTCCGGAAAAAGCACCGAATAGTGCTTGCTTCCGGTGCGATCCAAACCCCAGTATTTGCGCCCGCACTGGGCCTGTTTTGCGAAGGCGGCGGCTTCCTTGGACAAGCCATAGGCCCCTTCAAGGGCCGCTGCAGCCTCTCGTACCTTGGCAAGGGATGCGTCCCGTGCTGCGACGATGTCGTCAATTCGCGATGTCAGGGCGGGCAGTGTGGCAGCGGATGCCGCCTCATCTTTGATGATTTCCGTCTGGAGTGTCATTTTATGCCCCTCCCTGAGAGGCACGCGCGGCGGTGCGCCAGTCGTGCGCCCAATGCAGGGGCAGTGCGCCCCCAGCCTCGGGCGATGGACACGGCAATAGGGGGGTTAGCTGATCCAAAAACGCCTTTGTCGCGCCTCCCCAATAGTAGGGGTTCATTTCCTCGGGCATTTCCTTCCAAGAAACGCTGCGCGGGCCGCGTCCGTTCAGGGTGCCATCATGCTTGACGATGATTGCCACTGTGGCGGATTCGGCTGCTTCCGAAAGTGCGTAAACGCGCCGAAGTGCCTCTGTGTTCTCTTCGGTCAACGGAATGCGAACTGCGGCAACGGCTGAGGTGTCACCAAAGGCAGTTGCGGTCACGTCAAGCGGTGCAAATTCATGTGCGATCACGTCTTTGGCGGTTTTGTCAGTGTGAAAAGTTGTTGTTCCCATTGGGATGTTCCTTTGTCTGGATGTGGTGGCATCAGCCGTTTGTTGGATTTGCCGGCCGCGCGATGAACGCAAAGCCGCCTCCGTTGCCTTCGGGGTCCCGCGACAGGGTCATTTCGAGTGTGTCACCTTCCGGCATTTTCAAGGTGAACGTGGGCCACGGATCGTCTCCATACTCATCGGGTTCCAAGCGGAATGCGGTGATCTGGCTTCCGACCAGCTGGCCATAATATGCGGGCATATCGGTCATGGGTTTGCCTCGATCCAAGCGTCGAGACGCTCCATGACTTCGCCGTTGGTCGGATAATCGCTGTAGATTTCCAAAGTCGCTGCAAGGGTGGGATCGGCTTTGCACCGCTTCACGACAGGATAGTCGTGTTCCAGATATGTGCAGTACTGCGGCCCGATGTCTGGCCCTTGGCCGTTGTTGAAAATGAACATCAGCCATTTCGGCAAACCCTCGGGATTGGCGTCGGCTTCCTCCTCAAGTTCCTTCTGGGTCAGCCGCGCAACTTCGATGGTGCGGACCCCGATTTCCAGAAAGTGATTGGTGTTCGGCGCAGTCAGGATCGGCGATGGCGCATATCCAAACGTGAAGTCCGGAAACCGCTCGGCCATGAGTTTTGCAACGATCTGAGCGCGGCGCTGTCCTTCGATCTGAGCGATGCCAGTGTGTGGAAAGTAGCTTGTGCAAAAAAGCGTGTAGATCGTCATGCGCTGATCTCCCGTTCAACAAGGGTGGTTTCGCTCCCACAGACTTCGCAATCGGCGTTGTCGTAGACGGTGACGATTTCCCATGTCTGCAATTCGACATTCCATTCCACGCTTGCATCGCGGCGAACGTCATCACTGCCGCAAGTGCGGCAATGGATTGTGATGTCGGGTGACGGTGGTGGGGGGACGCTTGCGCGTCCCGCCCCTTCGTTTTTGGCTGTGTCACACATTGCAATCACCACCAGCACGAAAAACAAACGGTTGCCCCGCCTGCCATCGCTTCCTTGGCCCATGAACAGAACGCCAAGTCCTGATCCTTGTAGTGCGCGGCCTGTTCGTCCTGAAACTGATGTCCGAAGAAGAACCCCCCGGGGCTTTCCGGCAAACCTTCGCCTTTGACCTTTGCTTCCAACTGGTCGATGTCGTCAGCAGCAAGTTGCAACTCGCCGCAGTTTAGATCGGACGGATCACCTCCGGTCTTTTCCTCAAACAGGGTTTCCATGAACTCCTGCAATCGTGCGTGCTTGCGCCAGACAAATTTCGCTGTTGATCCTTCCTCGCCGGTGTCGTCGGTGCGCTCATATGCGTATTGATCGAGACCCATTTCTTCATCCTTTTTCCGTGGTGTGTTTTGGGGTCGTTGCCCCGTTGATTGCTGGTTTGAAGGCAACCGCGTTTTCGCGGCTGTCTTGCAAACCTGCTCACGGCGAGTGCGGAGGGGGGCGAGACAAGCGCAGGCGAGGGGAGGGGGATCACCCGGCAACGCAGCCCGCAGGGACCGTTGTTGGGGATACCGCTCGCCTGCACTTGTCCGAGGGGGGAGGCTGCGCCTCCACCCTGATCGTCCTGCAGTGGCGTTCGGCTTGCCCGAACCCCCAAAGGACCAGAAAGGATCGGGCTCTGCGTGGTCTCGGTTTATTCAAGTCGTTGTGCTATATTCGCAGAATTCGAACCGAACCAATTTGGAAGGACGTTTATATGCTGATGGATACTTTGAAGGCCATGTTTCTTGGTTTTTTTGTTCTTTGCGCTCAGCCGGCTGTCGCTGAACCACGCATCATGGCAACTCATTTCAATCCGGTCACGCGGCCCGATAATCTTGCTGACGCTTTGTTGGCATGTAGAGAAGAAAGCAACTGCAAGGCCGCGACAGATGCAATCGCAGCTTACTATGGCGTGCCTCCTCAAGCGATGGAACAGATTGATCATACTGTCAGTATGTTCCGCACTGGCGGTGGCTCCGAAGAGACCAGGATTTTGGTTGAACCGCCAAATGGATACCGCATCTGCCGCGTCACTGTTCGTCTCAAGAGTATCAATCCGCCTGCGGGAGACAAATCAGCTCATCTCTCGGTCACTGCAGCTAGGGACCGCTTTCAGATTTATACCTGGGTGCCAAGTGGCGGGTGGTTAGATGGCATGCGTTGGGTCGAAGGAACTGTGTATTCAGTTGTTGTTCCACGCAGCGAGTATTCGGCGGCACGAGAAGCCGGAACCTGTAACCTTTATGCCGAACGGCTGAAACATTTTACGTGTCGAGGCGCCGCAAGCCACCACAACGGCGCACATGGGTGGCCAGCATGTCCAGGCCGGTTCGAGGTCTCAAAGAGCTGTGATGGAATCGTTTGCAATCGTTGGAATCCATAGAGCTGCTGTGTAGCCTTCGTTGGCAAACGAAAGGGGCGGCCGGAGCCGCCCCAGGGCCGAAGGTCCTCAGTCTTCGGTCACGTCGTTGTCGTTCGGAGGAAAGCAGACCAGCTCGTCGACGCCGACCGGGAAGTCGAGCTTGATGTTGAGGATCTCGCCCTTGCCATCGTTGCGTTCGTTGATGAAGGCGACGCCGACGCGGCGGAAGGTTGTGCGGTCCTGGCCGTCCTTTTTGAAGTTGACCGGGACGGTAACGGTGTAGCGGGTGTTAGACATGATCGTTCTCCTGTTTGCTGATGGGGGTCAGCCAGCAGGGGGCTTGAGGGCGCGATGCAGGAGCAAATGCGGAGGGTCTGCACCGCAGGTGTGGAAGCCGTATTTGTTCTTGCCGAACGCAGAGAGGGGACATCGTGACCGGCGCCCTGCGACACCCATCTCAGAAAGCAAACGGGTGAGCGATCATTGACACCTGCGGCACGGATTACCGCCTCAGTGCCTCAAGGAAGGCCGGAACCCGCTTCTCAGCCACGTAGGCGGCTTCTCAGCGCCACCACGCCCGGGCAAGGGCCTGATCCGCCTCTCAGCCCTCCCCAGAGCCGCTGACAGCCTCTCTGTCGCTCTCTCAGGCACCTTCAGCGCCAGAAGACACGACCATCAGCACAGGGTGCGCAGGTTGCCCCTTACGCACGGCCCTCGATGTCGAAGCCCGCCCCAGGGATGGACACCCGGCAGGGCAGATCGCGGCGGGACTGGTGACGCATGAGCTGAGGGAGGCGACGTGGCTCAGGATGAGACGCGGCCCCGACCAACAGATCAGCGCACCAGGCCGGCCAAGTTCTGGGTGGAGACGCGCAGCGGCGGAACCTGACAGACCGATGACCCAACGCAATGCGATAGGAAAGGGGCACTAAAACCGTCTAAATGGGTTTCCTCGCCGCGTTTTCGGCCTTGAGATCTCGATAGGATTGGGACGGTTACCCTTCTTAAACTCCTCGATGAGCAGCTCCTTCTTGAGCGTGTACATCAAGGAAGAAGACTTAAGGCTTCGGCCAATAACCCAGACCTCCTCCATGCCGAAGTCAATAACCACGGGCGCATTGAAACCACTCCATTTTTTGAGGAAAAGGGAGTTGTGATGCTGGAGCTGGTAGACTGGAGCGCCGCTTGATCTGAGCGGCGTTGCATATTCGAGTGCGACCTTGAACTGCTTTACGGTGTTTTCCAACCTCGCCCCGTCGACGACCCAGCAAATATTTTGATGGAACGTAATGCGGTTCTCGACTTCCTCGCGCGAGATTGGGGAGTGTTGAAATTCAAGTACGAGACCATGTGGGGTGAGCACATCCGCAATGTGTAATTCGCCGTGTTCGTCACGGCGGCCTTGTTCCTGCCATTGCTCCGGAAACGAGTTTTTCCAGTCACGATGCCACTGCTTTTCTGGCTCCCACCAGTGGTCGCAGTGCTTCGTTGACTTGTGCGCCCAATGCCAAACGCGTACCGGACCACATCGTGCAATCACATCGCTGTCGCAAAACGGGCATCGGCCTTTCGATTTGGGTGCCGGTTCGGCCCTTTCCCCATTGAAAATTGCATATTTCATCGCTGTTTACTCCTGCTCGCCCTCCGTTCCTGTGGATTGGGAATACTTCGGTATCTACGCGTCAGATCCAAGATCTGTACTGAGAAATAGGCTGACTTCGGCCACTCGGGCGCCATGGATTTTCAACCGGCCAAGACTCGGCGCCCCCACTTTCGCAGCGCTTGCAAATATTGCCCCGCTCGGGTGTGGCTGTTTCCTGTCATCTCATTGCTAAAGCCAACGACTTTTGCGCCGAAGCGCGACTAGCCCCGGGTTGCCGATGATTCCTGACTATATTTGTGGTACGGTACCCGCATTTGATGGAGGAACAAGCATGCGACTTTTTTGTGTATTGGCACTTTCGATTCTTTCATTTCTCCCTGGTAGCGCAATTGCAGAACATGACACGCTCCTTAGCTACCCCTGCGCAACTGACCCTCACCTCATCAACGGTGAACTTACTGATGGATGGTGCTTGCCTGCCAGAACAACCCACTTTGACCAAACAGGCAGAGTTGGAATGTATATTCGCTGCCGACTAAAAGGCGGAAATGACGAATATGTCGAAGGCAACTGTTGCAAACACTTGAGGGAAAGCGACGCCTATGAATTTCGGGTTTGTAGAGGTCGCACAATTCCAGAGTCAGGTCTAGGCTTGGTTTTGCAGTTGGGAGAGCTGGGTACAAATGGCTGGATATGTCGTTTTGTAGACTGTCAGTTGATAGGCAGACAACTAGGTGTTCCATTCCTGTAAACACTGCCTCGCTAGGTGGGCCTCATTGGACGCCCACGCCACGCGCCTAACTTGGCGTGTGGCGGTTCTTCTGGGCATCGACATATGACCTCAGAACGGCGTGCATACGTGTCAGATGGCCTTTGCCCTGACCTTTAAAGAAAGCAATGATGTCAGGATCAACACGCATGTTGACCTGTTGTTTTGTCCTTGGCTCTTGAGGCTGTGCCACATCCCAAAATCCTTCTGGCATGTCGATCTGCGGAGCATCTTCACGGGTAGCGTGAAGCTCTCCTCGATCCTGCATTTCTCGCAACTTCTCTAGGGAAGCTGATTTTGTATCTTTCATAGTCTGTCCGACCTCCTTTCCATGCGGTGATCAAGCGTATGTTTTCACCTCGCTTGGTGTGAACGACGATGTAGGGAACATCATCGACCAGACCCAAAGAGATAAACCGCGTCTCACCGTATTCTTCGCGATCGTCTTCTCGTGTGAGGGTGTTCCCCTCGAAAATTAGAGCAGCATAGAGAAAATCGACCCCTCGATCTTCAATCGTTGCCTGTCGTTTGTCTTCGTTCCATTCGAACATTGTATAGTTGCCCCGTTAGTTTTCTTACTGCCTGCATGTTTTCTGCCTCTTATCTGAATGCATCGATCTTACCGTCGATTCATAAGATAAGTATATACAAAACGTATAGACAAAGCAAGAGGAGCTTTTGCCCCGGCCGATTTCATTGATCCGTTGTTTGGCACTCTATTTGTAGGAGGCAGAAAATCAGCGTGCAAAGGCGAAGCCGAACAATTGTTCATAGATACACAATGCCCAAATCACGGTGCAAATCTAGCCGCCAAGCTTGCTTCTGGTCGTCCCGCCCACTTCCATTGGAAAACTAACGATAACAAAGCCGCAAGAAATCAGAAAGGAAACGATGCCGGTGGCTGTCTTGAATTCCCGGACCGCGACACCTGTTTCAGAGACCTTTGGGCGAGCTGTGATCAGGCGTTTGGTTTCGCCAGAAGGGTAGACGCAGCTCATCGTCCATAGACCATACCATGCTGGGCCCCGGCGTTCCGGGGCGGTATGACACGTGATCTCAAGGTTGCCACCGCGGCTGAGACAATCGCGAAGACTTTTCTCAGTGACTACGTTTGGCTCAATGGTGTTCAACTGACCGGATCCTGATGGAAAAATTTTCTGAGAAGCCGTCCCGAGGTGATCTAGCTGCGTCCAACGGCTGAATCCGCTGGGGCGCGGCTTGATCATCCGGCTTCGGGGACAATGATGCGGGCATTTTCAAACCGAAGTTTACAAAAACATGTCCATAAGTGAATCCGAAAGCCAGTGACATTGCAACCATAGCAGTCGCGTGCCTACAGGAAAAAAATGACCCCGCCGAAGCGGGGCCAGTAGATCCTCACCACAAGGAAACCTATCTGTTTTTGGCGATGATGCCGTCTTCTCCAATGGCGGCGATCGTGCCCTCAGTCCGCCGGGACAACTCGACCCCATCACCGGAAATCATCGCTTCAGCAAATTCTGTTTTCTTCAAGACGCTGCCGTCTGGATCGATGTAGGTCTTGTCTCCGTTCATCTCATGCCCGACGGTCCCATCAGCTGCAATCCGCACCCAGGTGTCGCCGACACGCACCGAGATCCGTCCTTCCTCGATGACAACGCCGGTCCATCCCAGACCCGGCTCACGGCGTACCACGATCTGGTCTTCCCGCAACTTGACCTGCACATCCTGGCTCTGATCTTTGGCGATTCCTTTGACCACGAGAAAGCACTCCTGAACCGCAGGATCCGCGTGGATCCCGGCAGAGGCGTTCTTCGGAGGCCAGACCCGCGCAACATCGCGCTGGCGCCCACGCTGATCCTGATGGAAGCCGATCAGCAGCTGGGCAGATTTCCAGACCTTTTGCGCAGTAGAAACCGCTACGTTCATGGCTCGCAATCCTTCCCAAATCCTTCATCAAATGCTTTGGAATTATGCCCGATCATGGATGATTTCTCAAGATCCATCAGCACTTTACGCCGGTTCATCAGGTCCATGATGACCCGGGTTTGCGGCGCTTCTGCTCTCTTTCCGCGTTGTGGTCGGCAAAGATCGGAATACCCGTATTTGAGCAGATAGAGCGCGTTCTCAATCACGGTGATGTCTGTCTCCAAATTGATGACTTCCCGAGGCAGAACAGAACCGTGATCCTCCAATGCGCGATTGCGATGATGGGACAACCGGCGACTTGCAATCGTATGTGCTGCCGCGATCCAGCTTTGAACGCTGTCCCACCAGACCTTAGTGCCCGGTGTGCGATACCGATATCTGACGGTCATCTGGCAACCTCCTCCTCAAGCCCGCCTATGCGCAGAAAGAGACTTGAGGCGAGCACGCGGTCCGCCATAGCCCGATCCCTATCCTTGTTCCTGGATGCCGCAGTTTGTAGATGGTGGTATGCAATCCGGCGATCTCTCAATGCATGTGGGCCGGGGTTCGCTGCGATCTTGCGAGCATCGAGAATATTCACCTCCGCAAAAGAGCCCGGACAAACAAAAAGGTCTTCGCGGCGACATCCGGCATGGTCGGTCAAAGATAGAGGAAACGGCGGCTTTTGCGGGTCCAGCTTTCCGATTTCCACATCCCGGATCATACCGAGTAGCCGCGAAGGGTCCGCTGGATACGGTGCGCAATTCCATATGCGACGTAGAGCCATGGCAGTTGCATGTGGCAACTCGCCTATCAGCCGCCGGGCCAATCGCCAGTCACGCGCGCGCCGTCTCCGGTCGCGGTTCTGGCTGTTCTCCCATGTGATGGTGCGTCCTGCCATTTCTTCGTCGTCTGTGCGTTGTTTCCGTGCGATCTGATCCGCAAAGAGTGGTAGGGCATCTTGTTCCCTTTGCTTCTTCCGCCTGAATGCAGCGCGTTTGCGTTCCGTATCCTCGAATACAGACCGTGGCGATGGTTTGAACCTCATTGATCCTGGTCCCCTGCATCTCGCTGCAACTTTCCCGACTGTGCATCCAGCCTGCCCATGAGTGCTGCGATCAATTCGCGCAAGGACGCACGATCTGCGAGATGCAGTGCGGCCCGTTGACCAGCCGTAAGGACCTGTTCTTCAGGTCCGCGTCGGGTGGGAGACGGGCCGCCCGCCTGTATGACCCCCAGAGCTGACAACGCCTCGATTGCTGGCGCGAGCAAGGTGGAGAGGGCTTCCGGGCCAGCCTTGTTGCTGACCGCAGATTTTTCGATGAGGGCGAGCGCTTCCGTGATCTTTTGAACGCGCCCCAGATTAGTTGGATTGTCGATGGACATCGGACTGCTCCTTTTAAGCGTAGCGCGGGCCGACCCGCAGACGCGGATCACGCGTGCTGGGGACGAGGTTCTGCGATGCGATGCAAGCGCGGGCATGATCTTCTGCGCCCTTGGGCAGATTGGTCCGGAATACTTTCGTCCGGCCTCCGTCGCCTTCCATCCAGATGCCCCTGTCTGTGACGATGAAACGGCAACAGCCGCCGTGTGCGTGTTCTGCGTGGTTCTGGATTGCTTCGGCCCAGGTATTGGGCTGGCCCCAAAGTTTCCCGCGCGTGACGGGCCGGTTGAGAATTTGATCTGACATCTTAGGTCTCCTGATCGGAAGGGCAGGGCGCTTTCGCGCCCTGCGCCCCGCTTCACGCCATGCCTTCGGGCAACCATGCGTCGATCTTCGACGCTTGCGCCTCGGTCACGCCCTGAGCGGCCCGAAACGCGGCATCGCCAAACAAAGCTTCCAGCTTCTCGGCCTTCTCTCCCTTTTTCAGCTTGGCGAAGGTCGTGGCTGTCGGGTGATCGTCAGCCAGTTCCAGAAGATCGATCCAGAGAGCATTGAGGTAGGGACCGCCAACACGTGAGAAGAAGTTCTCGGCGTTCGGCGTCCAGATCGCCCGAATGCTCGGCTGCGTCTCCTTTGCAATCAACGCTTGCAGCTTCTCGTCGCCACCCTTGAACTGTGCCGCAAGGAACCGGGTCAACTCGCCACGTACATGGTCTGCACCCTTTTTGCGGAACGCGCGGAACGATGCGCCAAGGTCTTTGGCATCCCACATGTCACGCGGTGGGTTGGTTGTCAGACGCTCGTCAAGGGCGTAACCAGCCCCTTCGGTTGATGGCCAATTGCAAACCTCAGTGGTGCTGATTCCAAGCGGATCGTCCCACCGCAGGGCATGGCTCAACTGATAGGCCAGAAGGTCAAGCAAGAGATCAGGATCGGCCAGCATTGCATGTTGCTTTGCACCCAAGGCCACTCGATTGAGATCATCCCGCAGCTTCTGTGAGATGGGCGACTTCGCCACATCGCTGCTGCTGGACCCATGATGGCTCTTTGCGAGAACGCCAGCTTCAATCGCGGCCTTCTTCTGCTCCGGCTTGATGTAGCCGCCATAGACTTTGAGGGTGCCTTCGCGATCCACACAGGCAAACGCGCCCGCATGTTCTTTCTGTTCGTCGGTGAATGCGCCATCAAGGATGGCTTGCAACGTCGCCAGTTCTGCCTCGCCATCGGCATCAATCACCTCGGCTTCGGCCAGTTCTGCCAACTCGTCATAGCGGTTGGCCTCGTCTTCGGTCAGTTCGCCTTCGACAGCATAAACCTTGCCAAATTTGTCGAGACCCATGCTGTAGCTGCACGGATAATCACGCTCGATCCCTTCGACCCATGCCCAGCCTTCCTCGGCCTTCACGCGGTTGGCTTCAAATTGCAGCTTTTCGTCAAAGAGCCGCTGCAACAGGTCCACGTCATCAAAGAGGGTTTCTTCGGCAAAGAGATCACCGCCCAACTTGCCGCCCGCGTCCTTGTAGGTCGCTTCGGTCACGAAGGCCGCGCGGCGGTCGCTGCCTTTGATGCTGTCCGGCTTGAGCATGTTTTTGAGTTGCCAGTCGGACCAATTGTCACCGCGCACCCGTTCCAGCACTTCAAGGCTGTGTTTTTCGTCGTCGCTGATGGTGAAACATGCCGCCATGCTCAGGCTGATTTCGCCTGCGGCCAGCGCATCGATCACCTGCGTGGGAAGGTTCGCCAGCGCCAAGCGGCGATAAACGTGCTTCTCTGTGACAGCGAAAGCTTTTGCAATGGCGCTGGCCTCCTGACCTGCGGCCTGCATCTTGCCGTAGGCGCGGATTTCGTCGGCAGGGTGAAGATCGCGGCGGGCCACGTTCTCAAGGCTGGCCCATGTTTCAGCGGTCGCGGCATCGGGGGCCAGCATCACCATGGGGTTTGCCAGTTCGGGACGCGTCGTCGCCATGTCGGTCTGCGTTTCAGCGAGATACTGCAACGCCCGCAAGCGCCGACCACCTGCCACGATTTCAACGGAGCCATCTGCGCCAAGCAATCCGGCAATAGACTGGATCAGGCCAGCGGCCCAGATGCTGCCAGCGAGATCGATCACGTCAGCTTCTGGCACGTCCTGCCGTGGGTTCATGGGAGACAGGACCAGATTTTCCAGTGGGAAACGGGCTTCTGTCGCTTCAATTTTTGTTTGCTTTGTCATTGGGACATTCCTTGTTCTGTGGTGTTGATTTTGGTATGGGTGCCCCACCCCTAACGGGGTGAGGCGAGGGGGCTTACGTGGCCCCGTGTTGTTTCAGAAAGGCGAGGCCGATCTTGGCGGAGAGACCTCCCTTTCTCACAAGCGCGATAGCTTCACGCCTGCGCTGCTCGAATACTGCTCTGGTCATTCAATCACCTCCTTTCCGACGCAGGCAGCGCCTCCGACGCAGCCTTGTCAGGCTGGCCAAACTCAGTACTCGCTTGCGAGCATGATGGTCAGAACCCGGCGCGTGACCTCGGTGTTGCTTGGGTCGTCGCTGCCGAACTCATATGCCTTGTCGTAAAGGTCGATTTTCCAGAAGACGTTGTAGCTGTTGCCTGCAATCTCGAACTCGAACGCACCAAACGTGTGATCTTCGTATGGGTCGTTGTCTTCGGTGAACGTGTTAAAGTGCTGGACGCGTTGCATGACGATGGCTTTGGCCGCAGGCGTCATGTCCGCGATCCCCGGTGTCATGACGATCCGCCCGGGGATGGTGTAGTCAGCCCCCCATGTGAACCGGAAACGGTCATTTTGCGTTGCGATGGTCTTGATCTTGTCGAGGACGATTTGTTCATCGTCGCCCAATCCTAAAGCGGCTGCATCTTTGCCATGCGCGCTTTCGTGACTTGTGTTGATAGCCATACTGGCCTCCTTGTGGTGACGCGGTTGCAGCTTGTGCTGTCGTTGCGGTGATCTGACTGTCTCTTTCGGACAATCAGGGCTGATTTTCTGATCAGACGCCGAAGGCGCCTGTTCATGTAAATCTGCCACGTGGCGAACGCGGGAGGGGGCGAGACAGGACAAATCGACAAGGGTGGTGCGGCCCGCAGCGAAGCGAGGACACGGCCTTGTCTATTTGTCTTGTCCGAGGGGGAGGGCCGCGCCCTCACCCTGTCGGCCTGGGGCGTTTGGCTTGTCCAAATCCCGCAGGCCTTTGAACGGTTTCGTTCGTCAGAACGTCCGCTGGAGATCTAGATCCACAGATTTGATGATAGCGAATGACCGGCTTGAGCCCGTTCCAACCGATGCTGCGAGATCCATGAATGACCATGAACCTTAACTGCGGACCTTGCGACTGGATCGACGCATTGGATTTTCTCAACGGATTGTCCTTTTGCCAGCAACGCAATCGTCATGTGGGTGAAGCGGCATGTTGCCCTTCATCACACAAAGGAGAAATTCAATGAGCAAACTCTTCCACGCAGCAACAGTACTTGCAGTCACCCTCGCGTTGGGCCTTTCCAGCGCGCAAGCCGAGGGTACTTCGACTGGCGAAGTCGCGCTTTTTTTGACGGTAAAGACGCAACCCGGGCAACGGGATGCCCTTGTTAATCTTTGGGACACGCACCTGAAAGTGCGCGCTGAAGAAGATACGGTCCACGTCGATTACATTTTTGCGCTTGATATGGGTGACCCAGACACTGTCCATATCACCGAAGTTTACACAACTATGGCAGCTTTCGAGGCCAACTCGCAGTCACCGTGGTTTGCAGCCTACATGGCCGAGGCGGGTCCGCTTCTCGCCGGAGAGCCTGGATTTGCGATGGCAAGCCCGTATTGGGTGAAGTGATACTCCACCGGAGAGAAGATATACAAATGGGGCGTAACTAGCGTTGCGCCCTCTTTGCTGTGCCAAATGCCACAACTTTTTCGATGGCTCACTGTTCTAGTAACACGGCCAACACCGCTTCGGGGCAGTCCATCGCAATAAAGTGCCCGCATCCCTCCAAGGTGTGACTATCGGCGTTCGGAAGTCTGGCCGTGAATGCGGCACGTTGTTCTGCTGTAGCCCACCCTTGCGCCCCCCACAAAATCAACGTTTCCGTTTTAACTTCGGTCAGGCGTCCTGCAACTCCGGCCCATTCCTCCGCATTTCTAATGAACGTAAGCTGCGCTTTTGCAAACTCAGGTCTTTGCGCAATTGTCATAAGGTCAGTGAAGTAGTCAGCGGGGATTGAATCGGTGTCTGCGACAACACCGTACAAAACTGCTTTTGACGCGCGCGCAGACCGGATTCGAACTACGAATTCTCCGAGGATAGGCGTGCTCACGGCGCGGTGGAAAAGCGCGCCTGCTTTGCTGGAGCGCGCAAGTGGTTTTGGTCCTGCACCAATGGGATCAAGCGCCACAATTCTACTGATTTCTGGGTGTCCAGCTGCTGACATCACCAAAGGCACTGTGCCGCCAATGCTCTCCCCAACAAGTGTGACGTTCTCGATCTCAAAATGTGAGATGAACTTAGAAACGAAACCCGCATATCCTTCAGGTGTGACTAGATCAGCTGAAAAATCTGAATACCCAAACCCCGGCAAATCCAAGGCCCAATCCGTGTAGTGTTCTGACAGTTGCGGGACGATCTTCCGGAAGTGGCCGATCTCCGTTGAAAATGTATGCAGCAGAAGCAAGTTTGGTCCGGACCCTTCACGCAGGTATCGCGTCTCAAGTCCATTGATGCGAACGTATTTTGCCTCAGACCCTTGTAACCAAGCAAAGTCAGTCGGCTTGGAAGGTATGGTGCGCATCGCATCAATGCCAAAGCTGGCAATCCAAACAGAACCAACAAGCGCTCCTAATGAAACGATCACCTTACTGAGCTTTCTCATGGTGTCCTCACTAGTGTAATCTCGGGGCCAGCGCTTCCCGTTTGGCGGCAAGGTATTCGCGCAATGGAGCTTCGACCGTCAGCGCAATCGCTAGATCATATGCGGTTGCCGCTTCCTCAGTTCGACCCAAAAGACTAAGAAAATGAGCCTCGACAGCCTGTGCAGGTGCAAAGGAAACACGCACTTTGCTATCGATTTTCATGAGCGACGCCAAACCCTCTTCCGGACCAACGACGCGTCCCAATGCTGCAGCATAGCTCACAGTTGTACCAATCGTTGGTGCAACATGAGAGAGCCCCCTGTATAAGTGGGCCAAAGCGTCCCAATTGATAACGCCGGTAATAAGCCTGTCGGCGTGAACCGCATGAACCGCCGCTTCGAGTTGAAATCGACCAAGCTCACCGATCGACTGTGCTTTTGTCAGATACGTGCTGGCTTGCTGCATCAAAGCGTGATCCCAGTGCGCCGGGTCTTGCTCTTCTAGCGGTACAAACTTCCCACCTCTGACCCGGGCCTCTTGTCGCGAAAGCATGAAGGCGATCACCGCAGCCAGGCCCAGAACCTCTGCATTGTTTGGTAAGAGATCGGTTAGTAATGTCGCCAAAAAGAACGCTTCTTCAGCAAGGGTGTTTTCTGCCAACCAGTCTCGAGAGAACGTCCCATAAATCGCCTCAAGCACTGCGGAAACGCGGCTATCAAGCTCTTCGGGTTCTGGGACGCGGAATGAAACGGCGGACGCTTTGATTTTGGTTTTGGCGCGCACCAACCGTTTGGCCATCGTTGCCGGGGGCAGCAAAAATGCGCGTGCGATTGTCTCTGAATCGAGCCCGACAACGGTTTGCAGCATCAACGGAGTGCGAATACGGGCATCAATTGCCGGATGCGCACAAACAAACATGAGCTTCAGGCGGTCATCGGGTATGGTCTCGATTGTCGCATCGGCCTGTTCCGGTTCAGGCACGTCATCATGAAATTCGATGCGCTGATCTTTGCGATACTTATCTTTCAGTCGATTGCGCGCAACTGTGAGCAACCACGCTTCTGGATTTCGAGGCATTTCTTTGGGCCAATGGATGAGAGCTTTGGCAAAGGCATCAGACAGCGCATCCTCCGCAGCGATGATATCGCTGCCGCTGCTGGCAAGAATAGCAAGCAATCTGCCGTACGAGGCGCGCATGACTTTCGTCATGCGCGATTGTGTTGACACTATTCTTCCGAGGCGGAGGGGCGAATTTCAACCGCACCTATCTTTGCCATCGGACATTTCTTCGCCCAAGCAATAGCCGTATCCAAGTCTGGCACATCAATGGTCATGTATCCGCCGAGCGTTTCTTTTGAATCAACATACGGCCCGTCTTGGATGCGATCGCCGCCTTCAGAAACCGTTGTCGCCACGCTCGTGGGTTGCAACCAATCGACACCTGCGAGAATACCAGCCTCTTTCAATGCACCAATGTAGGCACCAAAAAGACCTTTAAGTTGACCAAGTTCTTCCGGTGGAACTTTCGCGAAGTCTTCGGGCCGTGTGTATGTCAAAAGTGTAAAACGCATTTTTCTCTCCAGTTTCCAAAAGCACCAGTGCTTTCACAGGCATGACGCACGATGACATGGCAAAAGGACATCGGTCTTCAAAAAACTTGAGTTTTCGAGATCAGCGATGACGCGACGCTTACTTAAGACAGAACGTTCAGCGCCTGAAGGCACGGTTCGCGCACAGCAAATCAGTGTCGCCCACACACTAAAATTCTCTTCAAAGGTTCGCACTACGAGACTTACCTGCCATTCGAATTATAGGTTCAAATTTCCGCTTCGTCCGGATAGTGTTGAAAAAGTCCGTTGATTGGTCGGCCCAGCCCTGATTCACTCGATTTGAGAATGGAGGG
>CANLQO010000009.1 GCA_947493335.1 uncultured Paracoccaceae bacterium
TGTGTGAGTTCGTCCATCATCTGGTTTTGCGGGTGCAGCGAATGTCGACAATACGGGCTGCGATCGCAGCATAGCCGTGGGCTGGTCAAAGTCCGCAATGGGCTCCTTGCGGTCGTCGGAGCATGCGCGGCATCTGCAGTTGTTTGAAATAGTGGCTCATCGAGGACGGCGCAAAGCGGACCTTCAACGCAATCATTTTACGCTGTGAACGCAGCCCGCATTGCTGCCATTCGCTGCGCATGCCCGATTTGTACCGCAGACGAACTCGACCAAGTGTCGTGGGATGCGTCGTGGACGATCCCAAGCCATAAGCATAGTTCTAGAAGTCTTCAGTATCCGGAACGCTCCCTAGCCTGACAAGGAAGCTGGGTGATCCGACCTCACCACTGTCAGGGTCTTCACTAATCATATAAGCATCGGCTCCGGCGCATTCTTCGGATTGGGCTTCCCGTTCGGCTCTGCTCAGAGCTTCTGCTGCCGTGGAATACTGAAACTGTTTGCCAATCTTCAGGCTCGCTTGCCCGTCGCGCCCTGGCATCTGTTCCACATATGTCTGGCAGATATAGTGAACTTTTGTTGTGCTCTCGTCTGCGTGCGTCATTGGAAAATTCCTTTTGGTGTGTTCGGTCGGTCAAGCAGATTGCAGACGCAGGCGAAAGATGGGTTGTTGCGATGTGGTCGCCTTGGTCGAACCTTTCCTACGCCCCTAGCGCGACGGCTTTGTCGGAGTGTTGGCCTCCCGTTCAAGGCGCGCGTTGCGAAGACGGTCGTTCTTGGCTTGGCGCTGCTCGGCCTCTTCTTCGACCATCTTGCGAACGATGCGGGTTGTCTTGTCCAATGGTGTTTCGGCATTGGGAGCTTGAGCCTTGAACACGCTTATTCTTGTTTGTTTTGCCAAGTGATAATTTCCTTTTTGAATTCTCTTTGCCGGGCCCCAACACTGTCGGTCAAACCAACACCAGGTGTTTCTTTGGACCATAGGCATCGTTTACCTGTGACCGAGGCCGATCATTTTTTAGAAGTGTCCGAATGTCCGGCGCGGCCATGGCGCGCATCAATGCGCTATAGTTCATCCGGAACCGCATTTCCGATCCAACGCAGAGTTTCTGATCTGTCGTGCCAATGACGAGATGATCGCTTGTCGCACCGACAAGTGTACCGCCAGCAGGCATCGTAAGCCCCGCGACATCCACGTCCTGGTTTCCAAGGGCAAGAATGATCCGTGTCGTTTCTGAGGTGGCAGGAACGAGCTGAATTATTCCCAAGCTGAGATCGGCGCTGTCCGCAAGTGGACGCACTAATTTGGCGTCTTTTTCGATCACTTCAGCAACAAGCGTAAAGGCGTCCCGATACAGGCCACCAATCTGATCCCCTGTGACGGGGTCCACGCCAAGCAGTATGGCTTCGCCAATGCGCAGATCGTTGACCCGGCCGGTGGTGCGCACGCTGAACGCCCAAGGCAAATTTGCAGAGTTGCCGCCAGATACCTTCTCAAGAAATGGACCACACTGCCCCTCAACTTCATTGGCAAGCGCAGTCAGTGCCTGCATTTTTGCCGCGCTAGGTGCCATGCCGCTCAGGCAGGCGAAGTTGGCACCGATGCCTTTCAGCGCCACACCGGGCATGTCCACGACTAGCTGTCCAATTTGTCCAATGTCTTGTGGCATGATCCCTTCGCGCAGGTCCCCCATTTCGACCATCAGGATGATGCCGTGAGACGTGTTTTGCCGGAGTGCAGCAGCGGCTAATGCTGCGATCATCGATTTTTCAGTGTTGTAGCTCGCGTCACAGAATTGCACGACGTCATCGACCTGACTCAGCATTGGCGTCCGGATCAATGTGATTGGGCATGTCATGCCGGTTTGGCGTAACCGCTTCACATTGCTCAACCGCGCCTCAGCCAAGCCCGTGGCACCACTGTCTAGCATGGCCTTTGCAATAGCTGGATGCCCACAGACCGCTTTGGTCACCGCATTCACCCGAATGCCACGCCCTTTCAATCGCCCGACAACGGTTCGTGTGTTGTGGCGTATCTTGCGCAGATCAATATCTATCCGTGGGCAGCTCAAATCGCGGCCATGGGGTTTCGTTGCTGCAGGCCGGGATATGCCGCAGCAACCATCGCCAGCAATTGTGCCGCTGGTCTACTGAGCGCGTCGGTGACAGGCAGCCCCAGTTTTTCGCCTTGGGCTGCAATCGTGTTCGTGATCTCGGCTTCCGACATGCCCTCGTGGTTGAGCGTGACGCCAATGACCTTCGTATCGGCGAACGCCTCGATCAAGGCAATCTCGCTTGCCGGGGTTGGCATTGGCATATTGGGAAAATCGCAGCGATGGCTGCGTTTAGGGGCGTGCTGAAGTATCACGGCGTCAGGTTGGCTGCCGCGCAAGATAAAAGCCGATGTACAGAACGCCGGATGGCTGAGCGCACCCTGGCCCTCGATCAAAATGACATCGGGCTGTTCCGCCTCTGAGGCCGCGACAATCGCACCCTCAAGTTCGCCGCAGCAGAATTGGGGCGGGACGGCGTCCATGGCCACGCCATATTTTGCGCCCTGCATCAGTCCCGTCTGACCCGTGCCAACCAGTACAGTCTTGATGCCCTTTGCGTTGAGGGCGCGTGCCAAGACCGTCGCAGTGGTTCGTTTTCCGATCGCGCAATCGGTCCCCAGTACTGCGATGCGTAGCGCATGTACATTCGCGACGCTGCCGTTGAACAAGCGCATGTCTTTGCTGGCTTTGGGTCTGCGGATATCGCGGATGGTGACCTGTCTATCCGATGCCGCTCGCGCGATTTCAACATCATCGCTCAGATATTCATGCAAGCCACTGACGATGTTCATACCGTGTGCGATCGCATCGAGCAGGACGCCACGATCAGCTGTTGAAAGCCGCCCTGTAGAGGGGGCCATGCCATAGATGAAGGTATCAGGCATGGACGTTTCGCGGGCGATAGCGGTTTTCAGACTCTCGACGATTGGTATATCGTTGATTACGTCATCAAGAACCAGCCCGGTGTTCTCGCCGCTATGGGTGCTGTCGATGACCGAAACAATCCTGTAGGCCTCTGAATGACGTACAAGACCATTGGCCGTCTTACCGTCAATTTTGGCAAAGTTGCCTTCGCAGTAGACCACTCCAGTTGGAATTTGGGTAAGTGAAGACGATTGTGCTGTTGTGTTAAGGATCACGGGGGGCGCTTGCGCGCCTCTTGCGGGAAGACGAACGGTATCTATCGTCTGGATTTCGGAATTCATTTTGTATTCCTCTTGATGCTAAGACTCTCGTTCGACGAGGTGTTGAAGCGGATGTCGCGGGGCGCGGCGTTCAATTCCTGAGAACGCACAGCCCCTTGGACTTTTGGAAGTTCCGGTTGCAATCCCAACGGTTCCCCGACCTGTCGAGATGGGCATTGGCGGGCAAGTTAATCGCTTCGCATCCTTCACCTGAAACTTCATACCCCCGCTGGCATTTCCATCCCTCGCCGTAAGATGCACCGTCGAAATATGCGAAATCCGGGATATCGACGGCCTCGCAAATACCATCTTGTTCGAAAAACCCACGTTCGCATGACCAAGGTTGACCGTATCGGGACCCGTTTAGGTATCCGTTGACCGGGACCACGATTGCGGAGCAACTGTCATCCACCTGCTCGAACCCGCGTTCGCACACCCAAACGGACCCATAAGTTCCATCCACCAGATAGGCATTTTCAGGCACGACGACCTCTTGGCAAGCATCGTCGACTTTGAGAAATCCGCGCAAGCAGCGCCAGCGTTCGCCTGAAGGGTCCAGAAACCCACCATCAGGGACGACCACAGCAACGCAGGCTGTTTCATCGACCTTGCGAAAACCGTGATGACATTCCCATCCGGATCCGTAAGTGCGGTTTGTCTCATAGGCGTTCTCGGGAACCACAATTGCTGCACAGGTCTCATTCGTGAGGCGATACCCGATATTGCATTCCCAACCCTCGCCGTATCTCTCTGCGTTGGCGTTTTCCGGCATGCTTTGGGCTATGACTGGCACCGCATAGAGAAGCAGCGCAAAGACGGTGCCCGTGAAAAGGACCCTAAGAATATGCGACTCCTTCAACATTGGCGTCGCACAAGCTGATTGCAGCGATTGCAGCGCGGCTTTTGATCTATGATCCATCCAACTCGAGCTCCGCGAGGCAAGCGCCGGCAAGATCACGGTCAGGCGCATCTGTGCCCGGGCGGGTCGCCCAGCCCGTTTCCATCATTGCAGTTCGGCGGCCGAAGCCTGAAACTTCTTGTAGAATCG
The DNA here is from genome assembly GCA_947493335.1 of uncultured Paracoccaceae bacterium. Lineage (GTDB taxonomy): Bacteria > Pseudomonadota > Alphaproteobacteria > Rhodobacterales > Rhodobacteraceae > CANMYO01. The sequence continues at coordinate 4,284 of CANLQO010000009.1, forward strand.
CGAGCTTCGTTGTGCGTTCTGGATCAACCGCTGACATGTTGAGGCAGACCGGAACCATTGCCAAAGTCACTTCTTCAGTTGCCAAGTTCTGCGCCATGACGGCGGCGCTGCCACTTGTAGTCCAACCACCCCAAGTGAAGCCAAGTACAGAAACCGCAATCGCGCCACCCAAAGCACCGTAGAGGCCGGGTTTCGTCCATTCAGGAAACGTCATTTAGTAGTCCTTTGACGGAGAATGCGCCGCCACGCTGTTTTTGCACTCACAAATCATTTTGTCAGAGCCGTTTCGAGGCCGTTTGATCGAAAACGCGCAATCAACTGCCGGTCGCAATTCGTGGCACGCCCGGCCGACAGGTCGGAACAAAATGACGCTTGGGCCATGCGGTCGTTCGCAATCAGTCGGCAAACCTACCAAGCGCCAAATCCCTATTCCGGCACCTGGCAATCGAATTTTTGTGATAGATAATTGCAGTTGGCTCTCGCAGGCGCTGCGCCTTTGCAGAAGATAACCACAACTTTGTATGACCAAGGTAGTCGCTTAGCGAATAATTTACAATGCTAGCTGACGTAACCCATCTCCAAAAATGAGCCGGTGGTTTCTAGCACTTGACCTTTTCGAGCCGCCTTTAGCGAAACTGAGGGCCATGCGCCCAGACGGTTAGCGAACGCCGAATGCCCCGCATGATCGGCGTTACTTGATGCAGGGCGAAGCTCGGAAACACACTGACAGATCCCTGCGCACGATTGGCCAAAAGAACGTGAGCACTTGGCCTGATTTCCAAGTCACCCCCGTCGTAGGTGTCCGGGTTGCTCAATTGAAGCACAAGTGTGAGCTTTCTCTTACCGGCAGCAGGACCATGACCAATGTCAGAGTGCCAGGCAAAATGGCCGCCTTTGGCCGCATCATAGCATGCAATTTGCGGGCTTTCTGCAAATTCGCGCACATCGAAATCAAATTGTTGGTTGTTGGAGAGACTAGCAACCTCGATCAATCGGGTCATCACCCAGCTCAGATCTCCGACATCGTCCATCCAGACAAGTTCCGCATTGCGCAAATTGTGATCCCGATTGCGGCCCACAAGCAGCGCCTCATCGGCAGGAATTTTGGCGATTGCCGCAACAATGCGATCACATTCCCAAGTCGTGAACGCATCGGGCACTGAGTGCACACCCATCATTCCGCCCTTCATTTACAGATCCTGGTTCGCGTCTGCGTCGATGCGAGAAGGGTCTGCATCAATGCACAGCCGGTTTCCCGGATCGATCCGATAGATCTTTGAATACTTTTATGATTTCTGCAGGTTCTGCGCGATCAAGTGCGGCATTTGCGATCTCTTCTTCCGTCCAAATCCAAGTCTTCGCAGGATCATGAAGCATCGCCCAACTTGCAAACAATCGGGTTTGTATCTTGCGATTCAGGAGTTCTTTGACCCCAGCATGACGGTCATCGCGACAAATCCGAGCATAGGCTGCGCGCACTGCATCTTCCGGACCTTCCAGCAGTTGGAGGTAGATGTCGTGTCGACAAACCAGCGCACCGGTCACGTCATCCCGCTTATTACAGCGTCTGGCATCGATCAAAATGCCTGCCAGTGTTGGCTCGTCGTATCCAAACGGCTGTGACGCATAAACGATCTGAATGAGATTTGTGATGAGTTGGCTCCCTGCGGGGTTGAGCGATGCATGAAAGTACTATGGTAGAGGCACGATCAAATCGCTTCAGATGAAGACCGTACGACCTCGGCGACGCTGAGTCTCGACTAAAGTTAACGAACGGCCAATTTGGACAAAAAACTCTCAATGTTGAGGGACTTGTCCTGTGAACGCACTGTTCTCTGCTTGAGCAATTGCGCCAAAGAGACAAAGTGGTTTTGAATGGAGGATCAGAGCCCGCCGGATGGGTCTCGATTTATTTTTGCCAAATCGTCGGCCAGATGGACATTCCTTGTAGCGCTCCGGAAGAGCAAGAGTTTCGGATCAAGTCGCGTGCTCTGTGCCACTGGTGTCTCAGAGCCCGTGCATACCTTGTTGCTTCAGGATGGCGCGTTTCTGCTCTTCCTTCGTCGCCTTGCCAGTTCTCGATACAGCGCAGGGGGTGTCACACCGATCCAATCCGCGACCCGTACCCATCCGCCTTCCTCTGGGGGACTGAACAGTTCGAGATAGGCGTTCACCCGATCTGCCACCTTGCGCAAACGCATAATCTCAATGCGGGTCCGCAAGGTCTGTAACTCTGTCGCTGTTCGTTCGAACGCTTTGATCGACAAATGATCTGATGAAGCAGCACTTTCCAAATGTGTCATCAATTTAGTTCTCGGCAGCCAAACGACCGTCGTCGCCGTGTCCGCCACTGCATCGCAGTGATACCAGTCCGCAAAGACGGATGCTTCGGCGACCAGATCACCAACACTGGTGCTGTGAAGGGTCAAAAGCCCGCCATCTTGGAGCGCCCGCCGAAGGGAAATACGCCCCTTCCGGACTAGGAATGCCCAGTCAACTTTATCGCCTCGCCGAAATAGCGTTTCGCCTTCCGCCAGATTTCGCTCTGGCGCGCCGTCAAAACAATGAAACCAATGACCATACATGATTTCTATCATGTTCTGTACTGCTCACTCTATGCAATCCCTTTGCGCCAACGCCTGATCATTCAAGGATTCGAATTATGACAACCAAGCGCTTTGCAATTATCATGGTGCTCTTGCCCACCATCGCCATCGCGCAGAGTCATGGCACTTTGCCCTCGGATTACGTGGGCGAAGAAACGCGCCTGATCAAATCCCTGTCCGAACAGGATTTGGAAGAAATCGCGCGAGGTGGAGGATGGGGTCTTGCCCGAGCGGCGGAGCTAAACGGCGTCCCGGGACCAACGCATCTGCTTGAGCTTGCCGAAGAGATCGCTCTGACTGAGCAACAGCGCGACAACATCGAAGCGATCCGAGCGCAGATGCAGGCAGACGCCATAACGGCCGGAGAGCGGTTCGTCGCGGCGGAACAGGAACTGGACGCGGCTTTTCAACATGGCGCGCCAAATCCCGACGCACTTGAACGGCTAGTTACCGAAGCAGGTCAAGCGCGAGCAGCTCTCCGCCTTGTTCATCTGAATGCCCATCTGTTGACCTTGCCATTGCTGACCGACACCCAGGTCAGCCGTTACTCGGTTTTGCGCGGTTATGCAGATGATCCATGCGCCTCTGTGCCAGACGGGCATGACCTGAGCATGTGGCGTAGCCATAACGGATGCAACTAGGCGCGACTAAGGCGACACATCCTCGTGACTTGTCAAAGCCATATACCCCCAGTAGGTATTGGGCATGTTTCGCTTAGTGCTGTCGATCGTTCTTGTTGTTGCATTCGTCGGTGCATCCACCGCGTCCGTTATGCATGGCTTGAACCACGGATCGGATCACGCGGGCCGTCATGCTGAAATGACGGAAAACGATCCGCTGGCCAATGCTGAGAAAGCACTTGCGGGCTGTTGCGACACGACGAGCGGCATGGGATCAACCCCCTGTTTTGGCGATCTTGCGGCCACGTCGGCGATTTCGCCGGTTCGTCCCGCGAGCGGAGCGATCATTGGTGTTCAGAACGCTGACTGCGATTTTGCCAACCTGACGCTGGCTGTCCCAACCGGTCCTCCGAAAGTCTGAAGGGCAACGGGCGCTTGCCCGCCATCCATTCAACTTTCACATCAAAGGACCGACAAACATGATCACGCGTCGTCACTTCACCACCCTATCCACAACTGCTCTTGTCATGGCTGCCCTGCCCGCCCGTGCTGGAACACCAATGCGCGTTCTCGCCTCACCGGGCTGCGGATGCTGTCGCGCATGGGCCAACTTGGCCCGCGCGCGCGGCTACGCCGTCACCGTCGAGGAGCTGACCAACCCCGAGGCACAAAAGTCAGAGCGCGGCATTCCGCTGGAGCTCGCCTCATGTCACACCATTGAAGCGGATGGATATGTCTTCGAAGGGCATGTGCCCTTCGAAGCATTGGAAGCCGTGTTGCAGGATCGCCCAGACATCACCGGGCTCGCTGTTCCCGGTATGCCGATGGGCTCTCCTGGCATGGGGGATGACCCGTCCGCCCGCTTCGATGTGATTGCGTTTGGTGGAGAGGCTGGCACCGGCAAGGTGTACTACCGTGCTGGTACAGCACAGCCGTTCGACATCTGATGTTAAATCGCAAGGCTTTTTTGCTGACCGGCGGGCTCGCGCTCGCCGGAATAACCGCGGCAATCGTTGTGGCCCAACCGTCCGAAGCTGTCGGTCTCCTGACGCCGGACGACGCCGAAGTGGTCGCCATGGGTAAAAACATCTACGCCGACCAATGTGCTGCCTGCCATGGCACGCGCCTGGAGGGGCAACCGAATTGGCGCACACGTGGCAAGGATGGTTTGCTTCCAGCGCCACCACATGACGCCACGGGGCACACTTGGCACCACGAAGACGAAACGCTTTTCACCCTGACCAAATATGGGCTTGCCGGTCTGATGGAGAACGCACCGCCATCGGGAATGCCTGTCTATGAGGGCGTGCTCAGCGATGAAGAGATCATCGCGGTGCTGTCCTTCATCAAATCAACGTGGCCTAATGACCTGCGTGAGTATCACGACAAACTGAATGCACGGTCCGAATAGAGGAAAATTCAGACGATCAAACACACTTTTCTCTGCTCGGTCGTTGCAATCGCGCCCGCTCTTGCTTTCGCGCATTCGAAGTCTGAGACAACAACACCCGCCGACGGTGCGGCAGCTACGGACGTGTCGGAGCTTTCGATGCGGTTCGATGATCCGATGCGCATCATTTCAGTCACGTTTGCCTCTCCCTGCTTTGCGGGCGGAGAAATCGGGCTCAATAACTGCGCTCCGTCAATATTTGAGACTTAGCCGCGCGCTTTGTCGAGAAGTTCCAATAGTTCTGTAAACTTCGCCCGCTGATCCGCCCGATCACCCGAGGCAAGTGCATCTTCGATACAATGCGACGCGTGATCATCGATCACCAGCTTTTCGACGCCTTTCAGCGCCGCGCGTACTGCCGCAATCTGTGTCAGAACATCGACGCAATAGCGGTCCTCTTCCACCATCCGGGCGATCCCGCGGACCTGACCCTCAAGGCGTTTCAGACGTTTCAAAGTGGCTTCGCGGTTTTCGTGCATGGTCTCTTTTCGCATGGTGGCAGACAGAAAGTCGAGTGAGTGCGGAACCAAAGCTCGCACTCTTGATTATATACCCTAGGGGGGTATATAGAAATGAGAAATGCCCACGCAAACAAATCGTCGGAGAAGCCAATGCCCAAAGACACACGTGACGTCACAGACATTGATACAAGTCCGACCGAAGTGGCGGTTGGCAAAACGGCCGTGCTTTACCGAATGGCCTTGCCAGATCATCTGTGTCCGTCCGGCCAAAAGGCCCGCTGGCTACTGAGGCGTCAAGGGTATGATGTTGATGACCGGCTTTTCCGAACACGCGCCGAAGTTGACGCATTCAAAGCCGAGTTTGACGTGAAGACAACACCGCAAGCTTGGATCGAAGGCGAACGCGTTGGCGGCTACACAGACTTGCGCGAAAAGCTGACCGGCTGGGACCCGAAGGCAACCACCTACCGGCCGGTGCTTTATCTCTTCGCCGTGGCAGCTCTGACCGCAATCGCGCTCTCCATCGGGTTCCTTGGCGCAATCACTTGGCAGACCCTTGGTTGGTTCATATCGGTCTCAATGATCCTTCTCGGCATGCAGAAACTACGCGATGTCGAGGGCTTCTCCACGATGTTCCTCAACTACGACCTTCTTGCTCGCAAGTGGGTGCCTTACGCCTATATCTACCCCTTCGTGGAAACAGGTGCGGGTATCCTCATGACCGGCATGATCCTGACCTGGGTATCGGCCCCTGCTGCGCTCTTTATCGCGAGCATCGGGGCTATCAGCGTCTTCAAGGCCGTCTACATCGACAAACGTGAGCTCAAATGCGCCTGCGTTGGTGGAAATTCGAACGTCCCGCTTGGATTTGTGAGCCTCACCGAAAACTTGATGATGGTGGGAATGGCCGTCGTCATGCTTTGGCTGATGGCTTGAGCCAAAGCGCCTCATCTTTCTGACTGGCCATCCAAGCGCAAAGATGGAAATTGGAGCTCTGTGTTATCCTTCCATGTCAATAATGGGTTGTCGTTTTTGGGGGCATGGCAGATCGGAGGATTAGTCATGGAAACACCAAACCTAGCAGCCATTCGCGCGGTTCGCCCGGCCTGGAACAAAGGCCGCATCGTCGGTCAATAGCGACCGCTGAAGCCAAAGCATGTCTGGGCAATCCGGGTTCGACTTGAACTGGCCGAAAACCATAGAGACCTCGCTCTGTTCAATATGCCGATCGACAGCAAGCTGCGAGGCTGTGATCTGGTGAAGGTGAAAGTCGTCGACGTCATGGCGTCTGGTCAGATCAAGGAACGGGCATCGGTGCTGCAAAGCAAGACACAGAAACCCATGCGATTTGAAATATCCGAAGGCACACGCGTCTCGGTCGACCATCAAGATGTTGCGCTAGAAGCCCGCAAAACTGCCATGCGTCGCGCGTGCAGAATCAAAGCCGGCGCGAACTCACAGCCGACGGGACGGATTTAGCTCTTTCTACAAATGCTCCGAAGGCTGCTTTTTCGTTTTGCTCCAAAGTTCGATAAATGGTGACCTGGCTTAGATGCTTTGGCTCAAGTCGGGATGCCGATACGCTTCGGGATAGCTCATCGGCATTTGCGGCCCCAACGGCACCACGCCATTCCACGACCGTCCAAAATAGCCCTGGCGGCAATGTATCAGTGACCCGGCTTCAGAAACACCACCGAGCGCATAGACTCGGCAAAGCCATCGCCACAAATGCGGGTAGTCCAATACTCGCGCGCCGTTTAGCTTCATGCGGAGATAATACACAGGATCGTGCCGATAAAGCGTTGGGAAAAGCCGCAGATCCACCTCAGTAAATGCCTCACCAGTCAGAAATGCACGACCATCCGACAACAAGTCTTCGAGAAACAAGAGGGTTTCGAAATAGGCTTTATATGCTTCAGCATAGATCGCCTGATCCGACGAGAACCCAGCTTTGTAGGCACCATTGTTGATCGTCACATAGATTCGCTCATTCAGAGCCTCTATTTCGCTCTGCAGCGCCAGATCATCCGGCACGAGGATCGGACGATGAACGACCCCACCAAGGGCTCCGGCGTGTTCGTCCAGCATCCGAATAATCTCGGCGCTTTCATTATTCACGATACGGCCCGCGATTTTATCATAGAGGATCGGAACCGATTGCTCTTCCGACCCTTCGCGCTGATAGATTTCCTTGGCCAAGCGCAACCCTTCGCCCGTGCCGGTTTCCAACGTGCATTCCGGCAAGGTTGCGCCGGTGAGCGATGCAACGCGGGATGGCGCAAATTCCCATAGGTTCGGGCCAACGGGGTCGGCGTCATTCGTGCGATTGGGAAAGGCCACATCCATTGTGATGCTGTTTTGCAGCCCCAGCACGGCGCGCGCCAAGGTCACCCTGTGGCACCACGGGCAATTTAGCGCCACAAACACGTGATAGCGTCCCGGCTCCGGTGGGAAGTCCGGGTCGCCGATGCGGTGGCGAAATCCGCTGACACCGCGCACGAATTCACCTCGCGCGCGGCGTTCTTTTGCTTTGGTTTGGTCTTCTTCAGTCGCGGTGTTTTTGGTCATGCGAGACCCTTCACCCTCTCAGCCGGTGATGCAAGATGATTGGCACAGCCAGTTCTTCTTCATCGCCAAGATGCCGTTTCAAAAAGGCTTCGATCACCGCACTGGTTTGATGCACGTCAACCACTTCTTTACGCGCCTGCGTCTCGTCCAGATGCGCAAGTTTGATGACACGGTTCGCTTGCCTGGTGAAATCATCCAGTACGCGGTCAAGATCCGCATGATCCTTTTCCAGCACCTCTAACCCCGCATCGAAACGCGGGTCGGCGGCGGATAATTCTGGAAAGTAACTGTGATCTTCCCAGCCATGATGCCCATGCAAATTCCCGACCAGATTGCCACCATAGTAGGATAACCGACCGGCATAGTCGTCGAGAGCCATATCCTTGTTCAACAGCGCTTCTGCATCCAGACGCACCCGCTCAGAGACGCGGCGGAACATCTGATGCGCGCCAAGCCAATGACGGGTTTTTTCTTTGAAGCCGGGATGCGCGTCCCAGGCATCGCGCGGGTACTGATCCAAAAGAAACCGCATCTCTTGGGGCATTTCATCTTGGCGGATGGTGTGTGTATCAAGCATTTGATTTCTCCTTTCCTTTCCTATCTGGGGGTGCCGTTATCCATGCACCAGATGGGACTTCGGCAGGCCGGGTATGCGTCTAGGACACGTCAGCGAAGAGAATATCGCTCGGCTCCCTGTCACAGTTGTTGGTACGGCAGCGGCATTGCTCACTTGGAGGGGCGTGGCAGGCATTAGGTACCCCAGGCAGGGGCGGCGTAATTGATTGGCAACGTTGAACGTCAGCTTCCGAATGGTCAGACGCAGTAGTTTGACCTCGAACCCTGAAAGCGCCGCCACCTGAGCGATGCCGGTCCCGATTTGGCCTGCACCAACAATACCAATCGTTTCAATGCGCACAGAATGTTCCGGTCTTGTTGCGGGTCAATTCAAGTCAGCACGAAATGTCGCCCTATTCCCGGAACGCCTCTTGTGCGGCACGGGGGCCTTTGGCGCGGCGCAGTTCCGGGCCGGCCAACATCAACAGAACGAAGACACCCGTGGCAATCTTGAGATCACTTGGCGGCAAGCCCGCAGCCAGACAGAGCGAAATTAGCTGGTAATAGGCAAAGGCACCGACGAATGGCGCGGCCAGTTGGCGTGTGATCGTTTGCTTGCCAACGAGGGCCTCGCCGATCATCAAAGCGGCAAGCGCGTTGATCAAAATGCCCAAGCCCATATTGGCATCCGAGAACCCCTGCGATTGCACCATCAATCCGCCGCCGATGGCCGCGAATGCGCCCGCCATGCCGACCCCGCCAATTGTGGCTTTCCAGACGCTGATGCCTTGGGCCTCTGACATGTCCGGGTTTGACCCGACAGCCCGCATGGCGATGCCACGTTCGGTGCGAAACCACAGGTTCAGCATGACAAAGACCAGCAAGGCAAAGAGACCAGCGATGATGATTTTGGTGTAGTTGATCGAGCCAAGGTCGAATGGGAAGAAATCATAGATTTTCGCCTCGCCAAAGATGGGCAGGTTGGCTTTGCCCATTACCCGCAGGTTAATGCTGTAGAGCATCGTCGTGACCAAGATACCTGCCAACAGTGTGTGGATGCGAAAGCGCAAATGGATCACGGCTGTAACAACGCCCGCCAGAAACCCGGCAGCGGCAGCAAGGGCCAGTGCCAGCAGCGGTGGTATGCCGGCCAAAAGGGCGACAGCGCAGACGCACCCGCCCAAGGGATAGCTGCCCTCGGATGTCAGGTCGGGGAAGCTGAGGATGCGAAACGGGATCATGACTGCGAGAACCACGAAGCTCAGGATCAGGCTTTGCGCTAGCGTCACGGGGACAAGCGACAAGAAGAGGTTGAAGACGTCCATCGTGTCAGGCTCCTAACAGCATGTGATCAGATTTATGCGCGAATTGATCGACAAGGCTTTGCACGGTGCATTTCGCCTTGGCTGCGCCAGAGATGTCGGACTTCACCCGCCCGGCATCCAGCATGATGATCCGGGTTCCATAGTCGATGGCGTGTTGCATGTTGTGGGTCACCATCAAGGTAGTCAGCTTCAACGCCTCGACCGCCCGCATGGTCGCGTCCAAAACAATCGCGGCGGTGCGCGGGTCCAGTGCGGCGGTGTGTTCATCCAGTAGCAGCAGATCAGGTTCGCCTGACACCGCCATTACAAGTGACAGCGATTGTCGTTGCCCGCCCGACAACAGCGACACCTGCGTTTCCAACCGGTCCTCAAGCCCCAGATGAAGCTGGGCAAGCAGATCACGGTATCTGTCGCGGCGCGCTTTGGTCAGTCCTTTGTGCAGGGTTGCTGGCGACTGGCGCATTTCGGCCAACAGCATGTTTTCGGCTATGGTCATCGAGGCGGCTGTGCCCTTCATCGGGTCCTGAAATACCCGTGCCACGTGCTTGGCACGGCGATCAACCGATGTTCGGGTGACGTCTTGTCCGTTGATCAGAACCTGACCGCTGTCGAGTGGCAATGCACCTGAAATGGCGTTCAACATCGTGCTTTTGCCAGCGCCATTGCTGCCAATGATGATGCCAAAATCACCAGCCGCGAGGGAGAGGCTCAGATCATTCAGCGCAATTTTTTCGTCTGCGGTTCCCGGAAAGAACGTTTTCCTCGCCGCGATGACGTTAAGTGCATGTTCGGTCATGTCGCCGTTCCCTGAAACAAGAAGTCAGCGGGCCGCACACTTGCGCGCGCGGCCCATGAAGCGTTAGTCAACAATGCAGCCGCAGTCGGCGAGGCTGTCAGGAATGGACAGGCCCAAGGCCGCCATCGCTGACGCCGAAATAACCGGCTGGTGGTCATCATAGCTTGGGCGGGACGGGGCAATGTCGCTCATGGCGGTGCCATCAATGGAGGCAAGCGCGACCTGCGCTGCAAGACGTCCGATTTTGTCATATGAGACAGTGAAACCCGCAGCGATCACACCGTCATTGACGAGGCCCGCATCGGAATTGATCACCGGTACGCCCGCCTCGTTTGCGGCGGATGCAACGGCTGCAATCGCCGGTTGGATCAGGTTGGAAGACGGGCCATAGATGACGTCGGCACGTCCGCTCAGCGCTGTGATCCGCGCCTGAATTTCATTGACGTTATCAATACCGATTTCGACAATCTCAAACCCATGTGCGCCTGCATTTTCTTTGAACACTGCAAGTGTTGCCAGGTCGTTTGCCTCAGCCGGGTTATAGGGCACGCCAAAGGTTTTGGCATCCGGCAGCAAGGCGCGCGCAAATTGCAGTGTCGCGGCAATATCTAATGCATCGCTGGCGCCAGACATCATTGTATCGCCCATGTCCCATGACGGAACCAGTTCAGCCGCCACCGGATCGGTGACCGCCGAGAACACAATCGGCACACCGCTGTCGGCCAGCAGGTTCTTGGCGATCTGCGACACGGGCGTCGTGACGGTCAGCACCACGTCAGGGTTTTGCGCCGAGATCTTTTCCAGCATCTGCGGCAGCAATGTCGTGTCAAAGTTCACGTGATCGACCGAAAAGGCAATCGCGCGGTCCGTGCTTTCAACCCGCTCTGTCAGCTCTGCCATGAAACCTTCAACAAGCGCGTTCAGCTGGGGATGCTCGCCAAAGTTTGCGACGGCGACATTTATAGTTTCATCTGCTGCGGCCTGTAGCGTGCCAGAGGCTGCAAATACGGCACTTAGTAGGACGTTCTTGAACATTATTTTCTCCCTGTGTGGTGCGCACCAAGACCCTGTCAAAGGGACCCGATCGCAAGGCGCGTCGAATCTTTGGTTCATGCGACGGTGGTAATTTTGTATCTTCTTAACTTAATGATTCAAGCTTAAAATATATGAACATGAAGAATCGTATGGCTCTGTTTCCTTAAGCCCGTTCCAGAAGGATCGCAGTCCCCTGCCCAACCCCGACACACATGGCACACAGCGCGTATCTTGCGCCGTTGCGGTTCAATTGATGCGCAGCTGATGCCACGATACGTGCGCCGGTCATGCCCAAAGGGTGGCCCATGGCGATGGCACCGCCCAACGGATTGACGCGTGGGTCATCATCGACAAGTCCAAGGTCACGCAGACTGGCAAGCGCTTGGCTCGCGAAAGCTTCGTTTATTTCAATGACATCCATTTGATCCAACGACAGCCCTGTGCGCCTGAGCAATTTTCGGATCGCAGGCACCGGCCCGATCCCCATCACACGCGGCAACACGCCAACGGATGCACTGGCCACCACGCGGGCCAAGGGGGCGTGTCCGCAACGTTCCACCACGTCTTCGCCAGCCAGCAACAAGGCTGCGCTGCCATCGTTAACGCCAGAAGCATTTCCGGCGGTGACTGTCAGATCAGGGCCGTTAATGCCGCGCAGCTTGGCCAAACCGTCAAGGTCCGTCTGCGGGCGCGGATGTTCGTCAGTTGCAAAAGCGGTCGCCTCGCCACATTTGTCGGGTAGCGTGACGCTGATCAGCTCATCAGCGAAACGTCCGTCTTTGTGCGCCTGCGCCCAGTTTTGCTGAGACCGCAACGCGAATTGATCCTGATCGGCGCGCGAGATGTCCCATTCTTCGGCCACATTGTCGGCGGTTTGCGGCATTGCGTCTGTGCCATAGGCAGCGGCCATTGCGGGGTTCACAAACCGCCATCCGATTGTTGTATCAAAGATTTCAGGGGCGCGATCAAAGGCACGGGCCGCCTTGGGCATCACATAGGGTGCGCGGCTCATGCTTTCGACGCCACCGGCAATCACCATCCGGTAGTCGCCCGACTGAATGCTGCGCGCTGCCGCGCTCACCGCATCCATGCCACTGGCGCACAACCGGTTCACGGTCATCCCCGCGACCGTTTCCGGCAGGCCCGCCAAAAGGGTCGCCATCCGCGCAACATTGCGATTGTCTTCGCCCGCCTGATTGGCACAACCCAGAATGACCTCGTCCAGTTCGGACCACTCAATCTCGGGGTGGCGATCCATTAAAGCCCTGAGCGGTAATGCCGCCAGATCATCGGTGCGTATCGTTGAAAGCGCGCCACCATAGCGCCCGATTGGGGTGCGCAAACCGTCCAGAATATATGCATGCATGGCGTCAGTCTTTGGCTGATGCGATAAAGGCGGTTGCTTCGATCTCGATCATGGCGTCGTCTTCGACCAGCTCAAGGATCACAAGCATGGACATCGCCGGAAAATGGCGGCCAAAGACGCGTCGATAGGCCTCGCCCACACCCTTTTGATTGGCCAGATAGTCTTTCTTGCTGGTCACATACCATGTCAGACGGCCAATATCAGACACGTCGCCGCCCGCCGCTTCGACAATGGCGCGAATGTTGGACAGGGCTTGTTCCATCTGCGGGATGAACCCGCCGGGGCGCATGACCTTGTCCTTGTCCCAGCCAATTTGGCCCCCGATGTGCAATGTGCCGTCTGCCATCAACATGCCGTTCGCATAACCCGATGCCGGGGCCCAGCCTTCTGGATGAATTGTCTTGCTGCTCATTCTTGTCTCTCCAAAAGTGATGTGACGCGCTGGCGCACATTTTCGGGCCATGCGGTTGGTGGCCCGTCTGCGTTAAGGCAAACCAACGTCTGGTCCGTCTCAAACCGTGTCTCATTGCCGACTGCACAACGCGTCGCAAGCGAAAGGCTGCTGCGGCCGATATGGGTCGGGCTGACCGCGAGGGTCAGTGTCTCGCCCAGGCGGCAAGGAACCTTGAACCGGGTTGAAATTTCAACTGTAGGTACGGCCCATTCAGGATGTATCTCGTGAAATGACCACCCGAGTTCACGGTCAAAAAAGCTCTCAACAGCGTCGTTGACCACTTCCAACATCCGCGGGAAAAACATGATCCGAGCGGGGTCGCAATGCCGGAACAGCACGGTTTGTTCGTAACGAAAGGCCGTCATCTGGGTGTCCTTTACGTCACGCGTAATTTTTGCTGATACTTCGGGCCGCGCCAAACCGCGTCGTTCACAATATGTGCTATGATTTCAACAGCTTTGGTCACATCCGTCGCGTCCAGATACAGCGGCGTGAATCCAAACCGCATCACGTTGGGCGCGCGAAAATCACCGATGACACCGTGCTCGATGCAGGCCTGCATGGCCGCGTAGCCATGCTCAAATCCGAACGACACCTGACTGCCACGCACACCGCTGTCGCGGGGCGAGATCAGTTGCAACGCGGGGCACGTCTCAGCGATCTGTTGGATAAATTGCTCTGACAAGGCGATCGAGGCCGTGCGCAAGGCGTGCATATCCACGTCGTCCCATGCATCCAAAGCTGCGTCCAGTGTCGCCAGTTGCAAAATCGGCGGCGTTCCGACGCGCATCCGTTCTGTCGACAACGCGGGGCGGTAGGATAGGTCAAAGTCAAACGGCGCATCATGGCCCAACCAGCCCGACAGCGACGGGCGCGTGGCTTCGACCAGATCAGGGCGGATATAGATAAACGCAGGCGCGCCCGGCCCGCCGTTGAGGTATTTATAGGTGCACCCCACCGCAAATTCGGCCTGACAGTCCAGCATTTCGACAGGAACGGCGCCTGCACTGTGGGCCAGATCCCAGATCATCACAGCGCCCGCGGCATGAGCGATCTTGGTGATTTTGGTCATGTCGTGCATCCGGCCTGTGCGGTAATCCACCTGGGTCAGCATCACCACGGCAACCTCTTCGTTGATGTGGTGCAGCACATCTTCGGGGGCGGGTGTGCGCAATTCATGGCCAGCGTCAATTGTGCCAATCAGCCCTTCGGCGATGTAAAGATCGGAGGGGAAGTTGCCGTTGTCCGACAGAATAACCTTGCGGTCGGGGCGCATTTTCAACGCCGCCGCCAGCGCCTGAAACACCTTGATAGACAAGGTATCCCCCATCGCAACCGACCCCGCAGGCGCGCCGATCAATCGTGCGACACGGTCACCAACCTTGCGCGGCAGGTCCATCCATCCGGCCGTGTTCCACGCGCGGATCAACTGGTCGCCCCACTCATCCTCGATTACCTTTTGGGCGCGGGCTGCGGCCCCTTTGGGCAACGGGCCAAGCGAGTTTCCGTCCAGATAGATTACCCCATCAGGCAGCAAGAAGTGGTCTTTCTTCGGCAGCATCAAAGGGCCCCCCGTACATTCCAAAGTTCCGGAAACAGTTCCACACTGAGCATGCGGCGCAGGTATTGCACGCCAGAAGTTCCACCTGTGCCGCGTTTGAACCCGATGACCCGTTCGACGGTTGTCACGTGGTTAAAGCGCCAGCGGCGGAAGTAGTCTTCGATATCCATCAGCTTTTCCGCAAGCTCATAGAGCGCCCAATGGGTGTCGATGTCTTCATAGACGATTTGCCAGCGGTCCTGAATGACGTCGAGGGCCTCGTGGGGGGTGCTCAGTTGCGGTTCGGGCATAGCATCAAGATTGCCGTCCAATGTTCGGAAAAGATGGGCGACCACCTCGTCGTAGAAGCTGGGCACCGCAAGTTCATCTTCAAGCGCAGCCATCGATTCCGCGACATGGGCGTGCGGTTTCAACATGTTGTCGTTGCGATTGCCGAGGACAAATTCGATCATCCGGTATTGAAAAGATTGAAACCCCGATGACGGCCCAAGGGCATCTCGAAAGGCGGTGTAATCCGCAGGTGTCATCGTGCGCAGAACGTCCCATTGGTTGTTCAACTGCTCAAAGACGCGGCTGACGCGGGCCAGCATCTTGGACATGCCCGACAGGTTTCCCGCCTTCAATGCCACCCGCGCCGAGGACATCTCATGCAGGATCAGTTTCATCCACAACTCGGACGTTTGATGTTGAATGATGAACAGAAGCTCGTCATGGGCATCAGATCGCGTGTTCTGGATCGAAAGTAATTGATCGGTGCACAGGTAGTCACCATAGGACATTGCGTCCTGAAAATCCATTGTTGCACCGTCGGATTTGGGATCATAGGGGCAGGACATCATGTGACCTCCTTCAGGCGGAACCGCTGGATTTTTCCGGTGGCGGTCTTTGGCAAATCTGCGCAGAAAACGATGCTGCGCGGGTATTTGTAGGGTGCGATTGACGCCTTTACGTGGTCTTGCAACGCTTTGATTTGGGCTTGGCCCGTTTCAGTGCGCGGCTCCAACACAACATGCGCCTGCACGATCTGTCCGCGCTCGGGGTCGGGCACTCCGATCACGCCGCATTCCACCACGTCCGGGTGGCTCAGCAAGGCGGCCTCGACCTCGGGCCCAGCAATATTGTAGCCAGCCGAGATGATCATATCGTCATTGCGCGCGGCAAAATGGAAATAGCCATCAGCGTCTTTGACAAAACTATCGCCCGTGATGTTCCAGCCGTCAGCGACATAATTTTCCTGCCGGTCCCCTTTGAGGTAGCGGCACCCCGTTGGCCCGCGCACGGCCAAACGCCCGACTTCACCTATGTCGGCCTCGGTCCCGTCTTCGCGCAGAACCTTTGCTTTATATCCGGTGACTGGCTTGCCCGTGCAGGCGGGGCGGTGATCATCAAAACGGTTCGAGATGAAGATATGCAGCATCTCGGTTGCGCCGATCCCGTCCAGCATCGGCTTGCCGGTCTTTTCGATCCATTCCTGATAGACGGGTTCGGGCAGGGTTTCCCCCGCCGAAACAGCCGCGCGCAGGCTGGACAGATCAGCGCCCTCTTCCATGGCGCGCAGCATCACGCGGTAGGCCGTGGGGGCGGTGAAGCACACGGTCGCTTTGTGCTTTTGAATGATCTCGATCATGTTGGGCGGCGTGGCTTGCTCCAGCAATGTGGCCGTCGCGCCAAACCGCAAGGGAAACACCGCCAAACCGCCCAGGCCAAAGGTAAAGGCCAGCGGGGGCGAGCCGACAAAAACATCGTCTTCCGTGACGCCCAGTACCTCTTTGGCATACCCATCGGCGATGATCATGATATCGCGGTGATAGTGCATTGTCGCCTTGGGCGTGCCTGTTGATCCGGATGTAAACCCCAGCAAGGCCACGTCATCGGACCGTGTCTGCGCGCCCTCAAAACGCACCGATTTTTCCAAGGCCATGCGATCAAGCTCGGCGTCGTGGTTGGACGTGCCGTCAAAACCGACAACTTTTTTCAGGTAGGTGCTGGTTTCGGCGCAGGTGGTCAATTCGTCCATCATGCGCGAGTCACACAGCGCAAACTGCACCTCGGCCAGATCAATATATTTTTCCAACTCAACCGCGCGCAGCATGGGCATGGTGTTGACCACGACCGCGCCAGCCTTGGTTGCGGCCAGCCAACAGGCCAGCATCGCAGGGTTATTAGCAGACCGGATCAGAACGCGGTTTCCGGGTTTGACGCCGAAATCATCGACCAGCACATTGGCCAGCCTGTTGGTCCAATCGGTCAGTTCCTTGTAGGTGCGCAAGCGCCCATTCCCGATCAACGCGGTGTGGTCACCAAACCCCTTTGCAACCATCGCATCTGTCAGCTCGTAGCCCGCATTCAAGTGCTCGGGGTAGTCAAACCCATCCAAAAGGAAGTCGGGCATCTGGTGGTCCGGCGGCAGGTTGTCACGCGCGAAACTGTCGGTATGAGCGGTCGCTTGCATCAGTTTTCTCCTTTTGAGCGTTCCAGCGCCTGTCGGGCGATGATGACTTTCTGCACGTCCGACGCGCCCTCATAGATGCGCAACGCCCTGATCTCTCGGTAGAGTTTTTCAACCATATTGCCGGACCTGACCCCGTCGCCGCCAAACAGTTGCACTGCTTTGTCGATGACAATCTGGGCGTGATCTGTTGCAAAGAGTTTCGCCATCGCAGCCTCGCGCGTGACGCGGGGCGCACCGCTGTCTTTGGTCCAGGCGGCGCGGTAGACCAGCAACGCACTTGCATCGACGTCCAGCGCCATATCCGCGATGTGTCCCTGCACCATCTGCAAATCAAAAAGCGGCGCACCTTGAATGTGGCGCGTCGTGGTGCGCTGGATGGCTGCGTCGAGTGCGCGGCGGGCAAAGCCCAAGGCAGCGGCAGCGACCGTGGTGCGAAACACGTCCAGAACAGACATGGCAATCTTGAACCCCTGTCCCGGCGCCCCGATCATCGCCGATGCGGGCACGCGGCAGTCGGCAAATTCCAGTGTGGCCAATGGGTGCGGCGAGATGGTTTCCAGCCGCTCTTTGACGGAAAAACCGGGCAAATCCGGGGTGACGATGAAGGCGGACAATCCCTTGGCCCCCGGCGCGTCCTCGCTGCGGGCGAACAGGGTGTAGACATCTGCTATCCCGCCGTTCGAGATCCACGTCTTTTCGCCGTTCAAGATATAATGGTCGCCGTCCCGTGTCGCCGTCATCGTGGAATTGGCTACGTCAGAGCCGGAGGCAGGTTCCGTTAACGCAAAGGCAGAAATCGCGCGGCCCGTTCGGGTTAGTGGCAACCAATGCGCCTTTTGTTCTGCGGTCCCAAATAGCGATATGGCCCCCGTGCCCAGCCCCTGCATCGCAAAGGAGAAATCGGCCAACCCGTCATGGCGGGCCAAGGTTTCTCGCAGGATGCACAGGCTGCGCACATCCAAATTTCCCTCGGTGCTGGCGGAATGTTCCAACAATCCGGCATCCCCCAACATCGCCACCAACTGACGGCAGGTCTGATCGGTGTCGCTGTGATCCAGATCGCCGAGATTGGCACTGCACCACTCTTCCAGCCGCGCCGAAAGGGTACGGTGGCGATCGTCAAGAAACGGCCAGTTGAGGAAACTTTTATCTGCCATCAATCGCCCTCAAACACGGGTTTTTCTTTGGCCACAAATGCATGGTAGGCGCGGTGAAAATCCTGACCCTGCATGCAAATCGCTTGCGCCTGTGCCTCGGCCTCGATGGCCTGTTCGATGGACATCGCCCATTCCTGCGCCAGCATGGTCTTAGTCATCATGTTGGCGAAATTCGGCCCCGCGGCGATCTGTTTGGCCATGGCGACGGCGGCGTTCATCAGCGTGTCCTCGGTCACGACCTGATTGTAAAAACCCCACGCATGACCCTCGATGGCGGTCATTGACCGCCCCAGATACAACAGTTCCGCCGCGCGGCCCTGCCCGATGATCCGAGGCAAGATTGCGCAGGCCCCCATATCGCAACCAGCCAGCCCCACGCGGTTGAACAGGAACGCGGTCTTTGCGCGATCCGTCGCGATCCGCAGATCAGAGGCCATGGCAATAATCGCGCCCGCGCCCGCGCAAACACCGTCAACCGCTGCAATGATTGGCCTGCCGCAATTGACCATCGCCTTGACCAGATCACCTGTCATTCGGGTGAACGCCAGCAGCTCTTTCATAGTCATCTTGGTCAGTGGTCCGATGATATCGTGCACATCCCCGCCCGAGCTGAAGTTGCCGCCGTTCGGGGCAAACACAACCGCCTTGATCGTGTCGTCATAGCTTAGGTTGCGGAACCAGTCGCACAGCTCGGCATAGCTGTCGAACGTCAGGGGGTTCTTGCGATCCGGGCGGTTCAACCGAAGGATTGCAATGCCCGCGTCAACCTCGCAAAGAAAATGCTCGGGGGGACGCATCTAGTGATCCTCGAGCGACGTGGTTAAGTGGTCCAGACGCTGGATCATGCCAAGGACATCGTCCAAATCCAGACCGCCCAATATCTCGTCAATCCAACTTTCGTGGGCGGCAGCAAGATCGGCAAATGCGGCCTTGCCCCGTTCGGTCAGACAGACCTGATGGGCACGGCGATCACCGGGGACGGACACGCGCAGGGCAAACCCCTCTTCTGTCAGCTTGTCGACAATTCCCGTGATGTTGCCGTTTGAGACGCGCAAGAGTTTGGAAATCTCGCTCATCTTCAAACCCTCCGGCGCGCGTGAAAGCGCCGACATGACATCAAAGCGCGGCAAGGTAGAGGCATGTTGTGCCCGCAACCTGCGGCGGATTTCTTCTTCGACCAGATTGCTGGCCTTCAGCAGCTTGAGCCAGAGCCGCAGCCGCTCTTTTGAGAGCGGTTCATCTGGTTTGGCATTGGCGGGTTTGATATTCATATCTCTCCTCCGGAAATGGAAATGGCTTGTCCGTTCACTGAACGCGCAGCGTCCGACAATAGCCAGAGAATTGTACCCGCAATCTCGTCGGTTTGGATGAACCGTTTTTGCGGGTTGCCAGCGCAAAGGGACGCGCGGGCCTTGTCTTCGGACATGCCCGTTTTATCGATGATATTGGCGACCGAGCGATCCAGCATCGGTGTCTCGATAAAGCCGGGGCAAATGGCGTTGACCGTGATCCCCGTTGACGCCAGCTCCAACCCCAGCGCGCGCGTCAGGCCAACGACGCCATGTTTGGCCGCGCAATAGGCCGAAACATAGGGAAACCCCTTTAGCCCCGCCGTGGATGCAATCGCGATCATGCGACCTGCGCCAGCCGCCTTCATATCCGGCAATGCCGCCTGCCAGACGTTGCTGACGCCCACAAGATTGACCGCCAACATCGCGTTCAGCACATCGGCGGACATCTTGGCAAAGGGCACGCTTTCCGCCGCACCCGCGTTTGCGACAACACCTGTGATCGGGCCATGAGTGTCGCGGGCCTTTTGAAACGCCTCTGCGACGCTGTCAGGTAGCGTTACATCACAAAGGGCATAGGACAACCCCTGCGCGGCGAGCGTTTCCTTGGTCCGGCCAAGAATGGTGACGTCATAGCCTTGCCCCGCCAAGGTCTGCGCCACGGTTGCGCCGACGCCCGTGCCACCGCCCGTTACAATGATATGTTTGCCAGTTGTCATACGCGCAATGCCTCTGCTTCCCGCTCGGCCAAACGCCAAGCCTGATCACGACCTGGTCTATACGGCAGTGGCCAAGCCGCCTGCCGGTCCCCGATCTTGGCGGCCTCGTGCAGCGTCCAATAGGGATCGGCCAGATGGGGCCTGCCCACAGCCACCAAATCCGCACGTCCCGCCATCAGAATCGAATTGGCATGGTCCGCTTCATAGATATTGCCAACGGCCATTGTCTTGATCCCCGCCTCATTGCGGATGCGGTCACTAAAGGGCGTCTGGAACATCCGGCCATAGACTGGCTTGGCCTCTGTCGTAGTCTGACCTGCCGAGACGTCGATCAGGTCAGCGCCCGCCGCGGTAAACGCCTTGGCGACTTCAACCGCGTCCTGTGGCGTGATGCCGTCCGCCCCGACCCAATCATTGGCCGAAATGCGAACCGACATCGGTTTATGTGCAGGCCAAACCGCCCGCATTGCGGTGAAAACCTCTAACGGATAGCGCAGCCGGTTTTCCAAACTGCCGCCATAGGCATCGCGGCGCTGGTTCGACACGGGCGAGATGAACGACGACAGCAAATAGCCATGTGCCGCGTGCAGCTCGATCATGTCAAAATCAGCGGCCTCGGCCATTTGCGCCGATGCAACGAATTCATCCTTGATCGCCTGCATCTCGTCGACGGTGATTTCGCGCGGTGTCGCGTTGTTGTCTGACCACGCGACTGCCGAGGCCGAGACCAAATCCCAATTGTCTGACACCAGCGGCATATCCATACCTTCCCAGCCAATCCGTGTTGACCCTTTGCGCCCGGAATGGCCAATTTGGCAGCAGATTTTGGCCTCTGTTTCTTGGTGTACAAAATCCGTCAATCGGCGCCATGCGGCCTGATGTTCCGGCGCATAAAGACCGGGACACCCCGGCGTAATCCGGCCCGTTTCGCTCACACAGGTCATCTCGGTAAAGACCAGCCCTGCCCCACCCTTGGCGCGTTCGCCATAATGGATGAGGTGCCAATCCGTGGGGCAGCCCTCCATGGCTTTATATTGCGCCATGGGCGAGACAACGACGCGGTTTTCCAACGTCATGTCGCGCATCGCAAAGGGTGCAAACATCGGTGCGCGCAATCGGTCAGACGCCGCGACGCCGGATTGATCAAGAAACCACCGCTCTGCGCTTTCCAGCCACGCCTTGTCGCGCAAACGCAGGTTTTCGTGCGAAATCCGCTGACTGCGGGTCAGCATGGAATAATTCAACTGAACCGGGTCAAGTCCAAGGTAACGCTCGACATCCTCAAACCATTCCAGCGAATTGCGCGCGGCCGATTGTAGGCGCAGAACCTCCAGTCGTCGCTCTTCCTGATAGCGTTTGAATGCATCCTCAGGGCTGGCCTCGCTGTGGATCAATTCAGCCAAAGACACTGCACTTTCAAGCGCCAGTTTTGTCCCCGATCCGATGGAAAAATGCGCCGTCGCCGAAGCATCGCCCAACAGCACAACATTCTCGTGGTGCCAAGTTTCACACAGGACCCGCGGGAACCTGATCCATGCAGACCCACGGATGTGATGGGCGTTTGTGATGAGGGCGTGGCCATCCAAGTGATCTTTGAATATCTCTTGGCAAATCGCGATGCTGTCTTGCTGCGACATATCCGCAAAGCCGAAATTGTCGAACGTGTCCTGCGCGCATTCCACAATGAATGTCGCGGTCTCGTCATCGAATTGATAGGCATGGGCCCAGACCCAGCCGTGTTCGGTTTCCTCAAAGATAAAGGTGAACGCGTCCGAGAATTTCTGCTTGGTGCCCAGCCAGACAAACTGGCACAAACGCTCGTCAACTTCAGGTTTGAAAGTGTCGGCATAAAGCGTGCGTGTGCGCGAATTCAATCCATCCGCCGCCACAACGATATCAAAGTCTTGGCGGTAGTCTTCGGCGCTTTTCACATCTGTTTCAAATCGAAGCTCAACCCCCAATTCTTTTGCGCGATCTTGCAAGAGCAACAGCAATTTCTTGCGCCCAATGCCGCAGAAACCATGGCCGGATGACACATGCGTCTCACCACCGTAATGCAACGCGATGTCATCCCAATAGGCAAAGTTGTCGCCGATTGCCTTGGCGCTTTGCGGATCATTCGCCGCAAGATTTCCAAGGGTTTCGTCCGACAACACCACGCCCCATCCGAATGTATCATCAAAGCGGTTTCGCTCGAATATGACCACGTCAACTGATTGGTCGCGCAACTTCATTGAGATGCCAAAGTACAATCCAGCAGGACCGCCTCCCAAACATGCTATGCGCATTTGACTTCTCCGGAATGATCTTCGTTGACCGGCAACGTAGCGGGGGTTCCTTTTTATTTCAAGCTTGAAATTTCATACTTATAATATTAATGCTGTGCGAAACTAGCCGCGTTAGGAAAAAACATGCTTCAACCAATGATCGCAGATGCCCACCAAATCTCCCCTGAAAGCGCACGCGCAAAGCCCGCCGCGATGCCATGGGAAGACCCGTTTTTGATGGACAGCCTGCTGACCGAAGAAGAACGGATGATTCAAAAGACAGCCCAAGCCTATTGTCAGGAAAAGCTGGCTCCGCGCGTTCTTGAGGCCAACCGGCATGAACATTTCGACCCTGAGATTATGGCCGAGATGGGTGAACTTGGCCTGCTAGGCAGCACTCTGCCCGAAGACTATGGCTGCGTCGAAGCGTCTTATGTGGCCTACGGTTTGGTCGCGCGTGAGGTTGAGCGCGTCGACAGCGGCTACCGCTCTGCCATGTCGGTGCAGTCCTCTTTGGTGATGCACCCGATCTTTGCCTATGGCACCGAAGAGCAGCGCACGAAATTCCTACCCAAACTGGCCACGGGCGAATGGATCGGCTGTTTCGGCCTGACCGAACCTGACCATGGCTCCGACCCCGGTTCAATGATCACGCGCGCCACCAAAGTTGACGGCGGCTTTGAGTTGAGTGGCGCAAAGAACTGGATCACCAACAGCCCGATCGCGGATGTGTTCATCGTTTGGGCCAAGTCCGACGCCCATGAAGGCAAAATCAAAGGTTTTGTCCTTGAAAAGGGCATGAAGGGGCTGGCGGCGCCCACGATCGACGGCAAATTCTCGCTGCGCGCGTCCATCACTGGCATGATCCAGATGGATGAGGTCTTTGTGCCGGATGAAAACCTTTTGCCCAATGTGGCAGGCTTGGCGGGGCCATTCGGCTGCCTGAACCGCGCGCGATACGGTATCTCTTGGGGGGCAATGGGTGCGGCAGAGGCCTGCTGGCACGCTGCACGGCAATACACGATGGATCGCAAGCAATTCGGCAAACCCCTCGCCGCAACCCAATTGATTCAAAAGAAACTGGCGGACATGCAGACCGACATCTCCCTTGGCCTTCTCGGGTCGCTGCAACTGGGCCGCTTGATGGATGCACACAACAATTCCGCCGAGCTGATCAGCCTGATGAAGCGCAACAACTGCGGCAAGGCCTTGGCCATCGCCCGTGAATCGCGTGACATGCATGGCGGCAATGGTGTGAGCGACGAATACGGCGTCATACGTCACGTCATGAACCTCGAAGCCGTCAATACCTATGAGGGGACCCATGATGTGCACGCCCTGATCCTTGGGCGGGCTCAGACCGGTTTGCAGGCGTTTCAGTAATGGAAAGCAGCGGGATTGATTGGGAAGACGCCTTTGCCAACATGGCCTATATCGACGGCGGCGCGAACTTTCCCGACATTTGGGCGGCACGGGCGGCGGCGTTTCGGGCAAAGACAAACGGGCAACTTGATCTGAGCTACGGCGCAGACCCGCGCCTGACCTTTGATCTGTTCCTGCCCGATACCCCGCCAAAAGGCTTGTCGGTCTTTATCCACGGCGGCTTTTGGCTGGCCTTTGGCAAATCCGATTGGAGCGATCTGGCGCAGGGCGCGGTTGATCGTGGTTGGGCCGTCGCGATCCCGCAATACAGCTTGGCTCCAGCCGTACGCATAGCCGAGATCACCACTCAGGTCGCTGCCGCCATCGAGCAAGCCGCATCGCGTGTTGCGGGGCCAATTCATATATCGGGGCATTCGGCAGGCGGGCATCTGGCCAGCCGGATGATTTGCACGGAGAGCCCGCTGCCCGCGCCGGTTTTGTCGCGTGTGAAAAACGTCGTTTCGATCAGCGGCGTCCACGACCTGCGCCCGTTGCGGTTACACAGTATGAACGAAACGCTCAGGCTTGATGCGGAGGACGCGATCAGCGAAAGCCCGGCCTTGCGCGGCCGACAGTCGGGGCCAAAGTTCACCGCTTGGGTGGGCGAAAACGAACGACCCGAATTCCTGCGCCAATCCGCCTTGATATGCGAAGCATGGGGGGGCTTTGGCCAAACCCGGCTGGCGCTTGATCCCGGGCGGCACCACTTTGACGTCATCGACGGCCTGACGTCGGCCAATAGCCCCCTGACCCAAGCCCTGTTGGACGCATAAATGGCCGTTTCAATCCAGATGCGTGGCCAGATTGCCGTTGTCACGATCGACAACCCGCCTGTGAATGCGACGTCACACGCCGAGCGCCTTGGGCTGCACAACGCGCTGCATCAAACGACACAGGATGAGGCCGTAAAGGCGGTGGTTTTGCACTGCGCGGGACGCACGTTTATCGCAGGCGCCGACATCACCGAATTTGGCGCACCACCAAAAGACCCCAACCTGCCCGATCTGCTGGCCCAAATCGAAGCTGCGCCCAAACCTTGGGTCGCCGCAATCCACGGCACGGCCCTTGGTGGTGGTCTGGAAACCGCGCTGGTCTGTCATTATCGCATTGCTGATGGTGCCGCGAAACTTGGCCTGCCGGAGGTCACCCTTGGCCTGATCCCCGGCGCGGGTGGGACGGTCCGCTTGCCACGGCTGATTGCGCCGGACCACGCGCTCGAAATGATCGCAGGTGGCAAACCGATTGCAGCCGCACACGCGCTGGACCTTGGTCTGATCGACAAAATCGCACAGGGCAATCTTTTGGACGAGGCTATCAGCTTGGCAGAAGAAGCCACAAAGCGACCAACTCCACCAGCGCTTATTGAGCGCCCAGTCCTCGCGGTGACGTCACAGGACACGTGGGACAGCGCAGCTCGCAAGATCACGGCTAGGGCCCGCGGACAGACATCCCCTATCGCTGCAATCACTGCGCTGAAAAATGCCTTGAAACTGGACGCCCCCACAGCCCTTGCTGCCGAACGCGCCCTGTTTCTGGAACTGCGCGAAAGCGACCAGTGCAAAGCCCTGCGGCACATCTTTTTTGCAGAACGCGCCGCGGCGCAAGGCGGCAAGATCAAAGGGGTCACGGCGGGTCCGCTGTCGCATATTGGTGTTGTTGGTGGTGGCACGATGGGTGCGGGGATCGCTGTGGCCTGCTTGCTGGCCGGTTACCGCGTGACACTGATCGAGCGCAACACCGAGGCTGCCGATGCGGGCCGTGACCGTGTGCATTCGACCTTGGATCAAAGCCTAAAACGCGGCGTGTTGACGGGCGTCGCGCACCTGCACACCGTTGAAAACTTCCAAATTTCCACCAGCTATTCCGCCATTTCTGACGCGGA
The DNA here is from genome assembly GCA_947493335.1 of uncultured Paracoccaceae bacterium. GTDB lineage: Bacteria > Pseudomonadota > Alphaproteobacteria > Rhodobacterales > Rhodobacteraceae > CANMYO01. The sequence goes on from CANLQO010000009.1 coordinate 30,269, forward strand.
TCTGGTGATCGAAGCGGTGTTTGAGGACATGCAGGTCAAGATCGACGTTCTCACAGCGCTTGAAGCCGCAGTGCGCCCCGATGCGATCCTTGCGACAAACACATCCTATCTGGACATCAACGTCATGGCGGCGGCGCTCATGCGGCCATCGCGCGTGATCGGGCTGCATTTCTTTTCGCCCGCGCACATCATGAAACTGCTTGAAATTGTCGTGACCGATAGTGTCGATGACCAAACCACCGCAACCGCCTTTGCCTTTGCCATGCGGCTGAAAAAGATCGCAGTGCGCGCAAAAGTGGGCGAGGGATTCATCGCCAACCGGATCATGTCCGCCTACAGGCGCGAGGCGGAATATATGCTGGAAGATGGCGCGATGCCCTGGGACATTGACACCGCCATGCGCGAGTTCGGCTTCCCCTTGGGCATCTTCGAGATGCAGGATCTTGCGGGCCTTGATATTTCATGGGCCATGCGCAAACGGCTGAACGCGACCCGTGACCGAACCCAACGATACGTCGATATTGGCGACAAACTGTGCGAGGCCGGCCATTTCGGCCGCAAGACTGGACGCGGCTATTATGACTATTCCGACAATGGCAATGCCCGCCCGTCTGCAGGGACACGCGCGCTGATTATGGCCGAGTCCCAGCGCAAAGGTATCACGCGCGTGCAGATTTCAGACAAGGCCATCATGGTCCGCATCCTTGGCCGTATCAGGTCTGAGGCGGCGATGCTTCTTTATGAAGGCATCGCAAGATGCGCGGACGACATTGATGTGGTGATGGTCAACGCGTTTGGGTTCCCACGATGGACCGGCGGCCCCATGTTTCATGCATCCGGCCAAGACTGATCACAGACTGCCTTAGCCAACGCTGCCGGGGCCATCCAACCGGCTGGATGTGTCCTCGCGCAAATGCCTTGCGATCATTTTGGCAAAGGCCGCGCGCCATCCGTCGGCCAGTTGAGGCATCGCAGCCAATTGGGCGGCATCGTCTGGGTCGATGCGCTTAGTCAACCGCGCTTGGGTCACGCGGCGCACGGTCCAATTCGGCTGTGGGCGATCAATCAGGCCAATGGTGTCCCCCACCGCAACCGCGCCACCGTCCAACACGCGATAATACCACCCCGTGCGCCCCGTCTTTTGAAACAGGTAAGGCATCTTGTCTTGCCCCGTATGCAGCCCCAGTTTCCAACAGGGTTGGCGTCCCTGCAATATCTGCACCGTGGCACTGCCAAGACGCAGAATGTCACCGATGCACAGGGTGTCTTCGGTCATCCCAACGGTCGAGATATTTTCACCAAAAGCCGCCGCGGCTGTCCCAAGCGTCATAAGACCTTCTGCCTGCCACGCCGCGTAGTGATCAAAGGCATAGTGATGGATGGCCTTGTCTGCGCCGCCATGCACCGCAAGATCAGCTTGGGCATCGCGGACAAAGCCGTGTGGGCCGATGTCTTGCGCGCCAGCAACGAGATCTTTCTGGATGGCCGACGGGGGCTTGCCCGGACAGCGGTCCTGGACCGCTCCGACAAACACACCATCAATCCGCGCCATCAATTGTGGGATCATGCGGTCTGCCTATCTTGATGTTCGACACATATCTGCATCGTCTCTGACGGGGCCAAGGGCAGTGAAAGAAGCTGACAAAACGCGGTGTCACCTTTGGTTTGATGAAACCGGCAGCTGCGGCATTGCCCGAATGTCTTTGCACCATTCAACGCAAGAGCTTGCCGCAAGGTCTCGCGCAATCCGCTTTCCAAGGCATCTGCCGCAGGGCCCGTCAATTTCGCCAACGCTACAGCTACAACTCCATCATCGCCCAACACAGCCTGACCCGCATTGCTCAACGCGTAAGAGATCGAGCGTTTATCGCTATCAGACCGCACCTCTTCCACATAGCCCTTGCGCAGCAACGCCTTGAGGGTCTGCGACATGGTTCCCCGTGTGGTCCCTAGAAACTCGGCAACATGCGAGGGCGAGCGCGAGAACCGGTTGGCATCGCGCAGGTATTCAAGCGCCGCTCGCTGCACAGGATTAAGATCACCTGCCCAGCTGCTGGCGCTGTCCAGTCTTGCCAATCTGTTCATCAAGGCGCGGATGTTTTGATCTGTTGTCATGTCATTTAAGTATCGAGTCGAAATTACTATTGCAATCCCAATTTGAGATATGTTAGCGAATCGCTATTAAATCACACCAAGGAGACTCGCAATGACCAACCTGATATCAATCACAACCGCCGCAATTGCGCTTGCCGCTGGCGCAGCCTTTGCCGGCGGGGATCACGCCGCCGACATGCACGACGTGGTTCAATCGCCCGCAGATTCCAGCAAGGTCGCCGCCTTTGACATTCTGGCCGCCCACGCACATCGCACTGGCAACACTGTGACGTTTCACATGACCACAAACGGAACCGCCGGGTCACAGATCCCGGCCACAAAGGGCGCTGTTGGCGGGGCCGACGTCTGGTCCTATGTCTGGCCCACGTCGCTTTCCCCGTCTGCCGCTGGCTTTGAGGGCGGCACCGGCATTCTGGCCATGGCGGCCACCAGCCACCCAGACTTTGATGACACGCCCCTGTTCGACGAAAATGGCGATGGCGATCCTGCGAACGATGGCGTGGAATGGCACAGCCATTGGGTTGTCCTGACCCCAACCGAGGCTTGCGGCCCAAGTGCTTTGGCCGTGCGCGACATCCCCGAGGGCAGCGCCCCGAAACTGCCCGCAACATGGCCCGGCTTTCCGATCTTTCTGGACAGCCCCGGCTTTACGCCCTTGTTTGACGGGCCCGAAATCAGCGTCAATGCTGGCTTTGCCAGTGACGTGGACTTGTCCGGGGTCACCTATGACGGCGTGACGGCGGCCATGCGTGTAAACGCGAACATCCACGCCCCCCTGTTGTGCGTGACAGATGTTTTTGATGTGGCCTCAGGCGATCTTAGCCTGCCGGGTATGTTGAAGTGATAAAGTAAGGGCAGCGGCATGTTTCGTGCCGCTGCCATCATCGATGGAACGCTCGCAGAAGGGGTCAAGTAGGTTCCAACCAAATCCACTTGACGCATCGACCATCGAGGTATAGGTGAGCCGCATGAACAAGATTGCATCCACACCCAACCTGCTCGACCCCGAATACTGGGGCAACACGATCAAGATGAGCCTGTCAAAGTTCTTTATTCTTTGCGTTCTGCAGGATGAGGAATTGCATGGCTACGACATCGCCAAATCTGTTGAGCGGCGCACCGATGGCTGCTGCACCCCGCGTGAAGGCACGATCTATCCGGTGCTCAAGCAGTTCACCGAAGGTGGCTATGTCACCTTCAAATCCGAAATCGTCTCGGGCCGGGAACGCAAAATCTACGCGGTGACCGACAAGGGACGCCAGGCCTTCCAGGTCGCCCTGGCCGAATGGATGAAAATCACACGCTGCCTTCAGGACTGCTCCTGCGCGGCCTGCCCGTAAAAAAATTTGCCAATACACATTGATGCTCGATGCATCGAACTACCACAAAGGACCCATCATGAAAATTGTCAGCTTCAAGATCTGCCCGTTTGTCCAGCGCGTCACCGCGCTGCTGGAGGCCAAGGGCATCGACTATGATCTGGAATTCATCAGCCTTAGCAATAAACCCCAGTGGTTTCTCGACATCTCGCCCAATGCGCAGGTGCCGCTCTTGATCACCGACGAGGGCGAGGCGCTTTTTGAAAGCGACGCGATCGTGGAATACATCGAAGAAGCCTACGCTCCTTTGCGCGCGAACCTAACGCCCGTTGAAAAGGCGCGCGAACGCGCCTGGAGCTATCTGGCCACCAAGCACTACCTGCCCCAATGTGGCGCGCAGCGCAGTGCCGATCCGGACATCCTGACCGAACGCAGCCAAAAGCTGGACAAAGCCTTTGACACGATTGAGGCACAGCTGGACGACACCAAATTCTTTGCTGGTGACGACATCGGCATGGTCGACGTGGCTTGGCTTGTGCTGTTGCACCGTGCCTGCATCATTGAACAGAAAAGCGGTCATGACTTCCTTGGCAATCGACCCAAGCTGAAGGCATGGCAGACCAACATCATGCAATCCGGCCTACCCGCCAAATCCGTCGCACCTGACTTCGTCGCGGAATTCTCGGACTTCTACCTGTCCGATCAGACCTATCTGGGCCGCGGCGCTGCCGCCAAAAGCCGCGAATTCAGCGACAGTGCGCCGCTGGAAATGTGCTGCTGAACACTGGGACAGGACAAAGACATGAGCATATTTGACACCGCCCCCGCAAAAACCGGGGACACATTCGTCCGGCACAATCCGAACTATCTCAAGATGTTCTACGGCACCGATCAGGTCACCCCGTTCTGGGTGGCCGATATGGACCTGCCCATCGCCGACCCGATCAAAGAGGCCCTGAAATACGTCGCCGAACGTGGCCAATTTGCCTATGAATTCAACTCTGAAGGCATCTTTGCCTCCATCTCTGGCTGGTTCGCCCGCCGTCACGATCTGACGCTGAACCCCAAGAACTTCGTGCCCTTCCCCGGCGTGTTGACGGCGATTTCCCTGCTGATCCGAGAGCTGTCAGACCAGGGCGATGGCGTCCTGATCCAGATTCCCGCCTACCATCAGTTTGGCAAGATCATCAGCTCTGCCGGACGTGAGGTTATCAAGTCATCGTTGATCAACGACGACGGCCACTACCGGATGGACTATGCCGATCTTGAGGCCAAGCTGACCCCCGACAACGTCAAGCTGATGTTGCTTTGCAACCCGCACAATCCGGTTGGTCGGGTCTGGACGGCCAGGGAACTCGCACAGGTTGTTGAGATTGCCGAACGTCACGGCGTCACCATCATCAGTGACGAAATCCATGCTGACATCCTTTACGGCGACAACCGCTTTACCAGCCTCTCCTCGCTGGAAAACCAGCGACATGTCGCGGTGCTGGGATCGCCCGCCAAAACCTTTGGCATGCAAAGCATCTCGAACGGCTACATCTACACCGAAAACGAGGACATCCTGAAACGGATGAAACATGTCGAGGATTCCATGTATCTAGGCCACGGCAATGCCTTCACAACATTTGCCACCATCGCGGCCTATGAAAAGGGCGACGCATGGGTCGATGAGCTGCTGAGCTATCTGCAAGGCACCGTCGACTGGATCGGTGCGTTTTTGGCCCGTGATTTGCCTTGCGTGAAAATGTCACCGGTCGAAGGCACCTATCAGGTCTGGCTGGATTGCACGGATACCGGGATCGAGGGCGAGGCGCTTAAAGCCAAACTGGGCGAGGCAGGCTTCGGTGCCACACCGGGCACATGGTTCGATGATACGGCCACCCGGTTCATCCGCATCAACATCGCCGCCCCGCGCGCGGATATCCAAGACGCGCTCAAACGGTTCAAGGCGGTGCTGGATGAAGCCTCCTCGCAAGACCCTGGGTCTTCTACCGACGCCTCAACAAACACCTGCTGCTAGGCAGCAATCAGCGTGGCCGTCCCAGCAGGGGCGGCCACATTCGCAAAGGAAAACACCATGCTTGACGGCAAAACAGCGCTGGTGACCGGCGGGTCCAGCGGCATCGGCTTTGAAACAGCCAGGGTTCTGCGGGAAAACGGTGCGCGCATCGCGATGACCGGAAGGGACGCCACCAAACTTGAAGCAGCACGCAAGACGCTGGGCGGTGATACCATCGCCATCCAAGCGGACGTCAGCAAGCTGGATGATCTGGACCGGATGCAATCTGAGATCGGCGCATCCTTTGGAACATTGGATATACTGTTTGCCAATGCGGGCGTTGCATTCAACACGCCGCTGGGGAAGACCGATGAGGCGATGTATCATCGGCTGATGGACGTGAACGTGAAAGGCACGTTTTTCTCGGTCCAAACGGTACTTCCGTTGTTGAACAATGGCGCGTCGATCATCCTCAACACATCCTGGCTGAACCAGATCGGCACCCCAAAGAAGGCCCTGCTATCGGCGTCAAAAGCGGCGGTGCGGTCTTTCGCGCGTGTCATGTCTGCAGAGCTTGTGGAACGCGCGATCCGCGTGAACTGCGTGAGCCCCGGCACGATCGAGACGCCGATCCACCGGGGGCCGGATGAAACCGATGAACACTTCCGCGCCTACGTGGCCCGTATCGGTGAACAAGTGCCCATAGGCCGCATGGGAAACCCCGGCGATATTGCCGCCGCCGTTCTTTTTCTGGCAAGTGACGCATCAAACTACATGCTGGGGGCCGAGATGGTCATCGATGGCGGGCGCGCCGAACTTTGACCTCCCGCGGAATGACCCACTGACCTCGATTGGACCAACAGGCATGACGGACAAGTCGTTGGATATTATCATCATCGGCGGGGGACAGGCTGGACTGTCCGTCGCCTATTTCCTGCGCCGAACCGAACTGCGTTTCGTGATCCTTGACGACAGTGACAAACCGGGTGGGTCCTGGACCAGGACCTGGGACTCGCTGCGCCTGTTTTCGCCAGTGGACTACAGCTCCATCGCTGGATGGCAAATGCCGCAGGGCAAGGATGAATACCCACATAAGGATGAATTCATCCGCTATCTGGCGGCCTATGAAGCCCGCTACGATCTGCCCATCGAACGACCCGTCCGCGTGGGACAGGTCAGCAAAACGGATGACGGCTTTGCGGTCCAGACCGACAAAGGAACCTATTCGGCCCGCGTGGTCGTCAGCGCCACAGGCACAGCCCAGTCGCCGTTCCAGCCGGACTATGATGGTGCTAGCACCTTTGAAGGCGTCCAAATCCACTCGGTGGACTATCGCAATCCTGCACCGTTTGTTGGCCGCCGCGTGGCCATCGTCGGGGCAGGCAATTCCGCTGCACAGATCCTCGCCGAAGTCTCGCAAACGGCAGACACGCTCTGGATCACGCCCGATGAGCCGCGCTTTAATCCCGATGATGTCGACGGGCGACACATCTTTGGCGTCGCCACGCAACGGTTCACGCAGACGCAATCCGGTGACAAACCCACGGTGGACACATCGCGGTTCTCACTCGGCAGCATTGTGATGGTCGAAAGCGTCCGTGATGCGCGTGCGCGAGGTGACGTTTTGCAAGCTGTGCGCCCGTTCACCCGGCTGACCGCATCTGGTGGTGTCTGGCCTGACGGCTCAACGCGCGATTTTGACGCGATCATCTGGTGCACCGGCTTTCAGCCCAATCTTGCGCATCTGCAACCCATGTTGCCGGTGCAGGATGGCAAGGCGCGCACCGACGGCGGGCCGCGTGCGCTCGACGTCGCCGGGCTTTGGCTGGTTGGCTATGGCGGCTGGACCGGCTATGCCTCGGCCACGACCTATGGCGTGACCAAAACCGCGCGTAAGGCCGTGCGCGAGATCACCGCATACCTGACCTGATCCAACCTGCGCCACCACAGACAGGAGCCACCATGGCCGACACCATCCTTTACCTGTTGAAGTCGAAATTCGCCGACCCCAAGCACGGCGAACAGCTCTTCTTTTGCCCGCATTGCTCCCCGATCGAAGGGTTGCTGGCGATGTTCCCCGATGTGCGCCAAAACCTCGATGTGCGTTACGTCGATTTTGCGCGACCGCGTGGGGACATGGCCGATCACGTGGGCGACGACCAATCCTGCCCGCAGATCGTCTTGCCGGATGGCGATGACGCACATTCCAAAGGACTTAGCGAAGCGGGTATCGTTGCAACGCGACGTATCGAAGCGCCCGCAGACATTCAGCGGTATTTAATTGACCGGTTCGGGCTGTCGCGCCCTCACCCCTGATTCAACGCCCAAAAGTCTTGATGGGTAAGCTTGTTCTGCGGCGTTCTGAGGGACGGCGCCCAATACAATGGGCATCAGCCCCGCTCACCAAAGGAAACTTCACGCAAAACGCCTGCGCAGTGTCTCGGCATATTCGGTCCACACGCCAAGCGCGTGTGTCGTCCGGAAAACAGCATTGATAAGATGCAGGTCCCGTAGCTCATCGAGCCTAATGAACAACTGCCGCAAAGAAACGAAGTTGTAGTCAGAAGCCACGGGGTCGATGGCGTCGGTGCTTGCAAAGGGAAATATCCGGTTGGGCATAACGCCAAGGCTTGGAAAATACCCCTCACCCAGTCTTTTCATAGATTCTGCGGATAGACCGGTCTGCCCCGAGATCCACGCTGGAACGTCCTGGATATGCTCAACCGTCGTCGGCAATCTGTACCCGGGCAGCGCAATCAGGCCGCTGTGCCCTTCCCGCAATTGCGCTGCAGCGAACTGAGACTGAGACGCAGAGAGCTTTTGTGTTCCAATGAGGATCTCACCACTCTCGGGATCTCGGGCGAGGCATGCCAGAATGACCGAATTCGTCGATACGTTTTGGGTGGGCAGAATAAATTCTAGCTCTGACGCGGCGACGACATGTTCGCTCCCATCTGCCAACGCAACTTCGTGAAACTGCGATCGCTGAATCCTGAGCCAATGCGACCGTTGATCGACCTCTTCATAGACCGCGTAATCCTTTTGCAGGGCCAGGAGGTCATCAATGGTCCGAACTTGACCAGCAAAGGTGTTTTCAACGCTGATATTTTGCCCCAGCCAGTTGCCTGGCGTGATGCCACGCTCGCGCATCAGGGCGTAGATGTTTGTCTCCAACCTCGCTTCGGGCAGCATGCCGGTTTGTGTCGCCTGTAGCAGGCTTTGCGCGTCGAAAGGGCGAAAGACCCCGTCATTGCTGAACCCCGAAAACCGGCCCGAAAGCGCGCGTTCAACCTCGGGCGGGTTCATAATTTCGACGCGCGTCGCGGTGACCCGTTCGTTCAAATCAGATGGTGCGGGATAATAGTGCAGCGCCTCGGCCTGATCCAAAAGGAGCGTATCAGCCTGCAAACCCGCCCGGTCACTCAGGACTGCTCGGATTGCGTCGTTGATGGTCCCTTCGATGTTCGCAGCCGAGAGCGGCTCAATCATATGCCCCGACCACCGCTTATCATCGAGATTGGGGCTGATCATGCGTGGTTTTGTATTGGCGATCGGCCTTGGGTAGCGATCCTTGGCAAGGACGAAAAGCTTGCCATCTTTCTCGAAAAACGGAAGGACATCGACAACATCTCCGCCCGGGCGGCTGACCAGATCGTAAAGGGCGCCGGTTTGGGTGTTCCGATAGGCTTTGACCTCTAGGTAAGTCGGCTTGGTGTCCGCCACACGATGTTCGCGCAATGCGATTGAATCGCCATCAGGGATTTTCTGATAGACCGAGATGAAGTTCGATGGCGGCAGCGGCAGTTGTTCCCAAAGCCGATTGAAGAGTTTGGCGTTTGGCTGATACCAGTTTTCCATGATCCACGGGTTTTCGTAGGGCGCGGAATAAAGCACGCGGGCACCCAGCTTTTCCGGCTCTGCGCGGTGTTCATCATGTGTCCAAAAGGCATACCTCTCGCGCGCCTCATCAAGAAACCGGTCCCGATATTGCATGCGCCAGATGAACTCGCGTGCATATTTTTCCTGGACAGCAAAGACGCGCCACCCCTCAGGAACAGGGCTCTGCTCGGGTATCAGCCTCTCCGTGTATTCCTCAGCGAAGAAGCCCTTGATCCGGTGGGTCGCCTCGGGTGTTTCGCCTGACCGCATGGCTTCTTTCGCATACCGCAAAAAGAATGCGGCGACAGAGAGATCGGCGTAGTTATCGCCTGTCGCCGCCCCGTCGTTCGGCAAGGCAAGAAACACCATCTCATCCGGTCGATCCGACTTGTTGAAGTCCCTGTTCATGATGAGGCCATAGTCGCGGGTATGGCCAAGTTGGCTTTGCAGAACTTCGATGACGGTTTGCGTCCTGTAGCCCGTGAACGACTGAAATTCGTGATGGACACTCAGGTTCAGCGTCACATCCAGCGACGTTGCGCCGATATCAAAATCCCGCAGATCAGCCTGAATAAAATCGGCGTTTTCGACCTCGTCGAACTTGGTCTTTGCCGCATTGATGAAATCACTGTCATAGTCCACGCCGATAATACGGGCCTGTGGGTATTTCATGGCAAAATACGCCGTCGTTTCACCATTGGCGCAGCCGGCATCCAGAACAACGCTGCCGGGTGAAAGCATCATATGAGCGGCGCAAAACCCCACTTTCAGCGGAATGGTCTTTTCCATCTCATCAAGAAGCGCCTCGCCTTGCAAATGCATGGACTGCGGGTCTGTCATGTCGCTGGCCTTTGGTGGGACACATCGTTCCGTCATGACAGACCTTCTGATCTGGCAAATGTCTAACTGTTTTTGCCGCCCTGCCCCGGGTTTTCTCCGGGTATCGATGCCTCATTCAAGGCAATCGCGGCCGACGAACGCGTCGGCCCTTTTGAGATCAGATTGATCGGCAGGCCAACAAAGTCTGCAATCACATCGGGCAGGTCCTCTGCCGTCACGGATCGCGCGACGCCGTCAAGATAGACTGTCGCCGCGCCACGCAATTGGTCAAGACAGGTCAGCCCCAGCCCAGCTTTAACCTTCACCGGGGCCCCTTTTGCCAGCCCAAGGTCGCGGGTGATCGTGTCGCGCAACAAGGACAGATCGAGCGGTGCTTCCCTGATCACGCCCTGCCACGTGTTCTGCGCGTTGGTCAGGTCAACGATGTCGGCCCAGTCAATCTTGCCCACCCCATCTGGTCCGGGCATTTCGTAAGGCAACGGGCCTGCGCCATGACGTGTTGCATAGGCGCGCGTCATGTAGATCGCCTTGATTTCGCGGATCTGCGCCTCTTCTGCGATCGTCAGCATGTTTCTGATGCCGGTATGGGACCGGGTCACATGGGGAAAGACGCCCCAGGCCATATCGAGCTGCAGTCCTTGCGCGCCCTCAAACACGACAACCTCACAATCTTCGAGTTCTGTATCCGGCCGAAGGGACACCTTGGCCGTGAATTCGGCACAGTTGCGCAGATAGGGTGCGATCAGATCGGCTTTGCCTGTCAGGACATCGCGCAGTGGCGAAGCCTGAACGTCGAGACCCAACGCCGCTAGCCGTTTGGGAACCCAGGTGTCCCGTATCTGTTCAAGACGCTGGCGAAGGTCGTCTGACCACAGGTCTTCTGCACACAGCGCTGGCCCTTTTTCCTGCCGCTCGATCGTTTCGCCAATTCCCAACCCGCAAGAGCCGTGGCGCCCGGCATCCCGCTGCGATTCAATCGCCTGGTTGATTGCCATATCCCAGGGGGTTGTCACAGCGGCACGGGGATCAATCGTGATCCCAAGCGGTGTTGCACCCAACAACGCCAGATCGGCGAGTTCCTGTTGCAACATCATAGGATGCGCGATGAAAAACTGGCTGAGGTGGGTTTCAGCACCCGCAAAAGTGCCCGATCCGATGTGGTGAAAGACGTGCCGCCCACCATCGGGCCTTTGCACACCGTGCCCGGCCTGTGCACCGCCGTTTGAACGGACGACGGTGACACGCTTTCCCTCGGTCATCAGACGGTACGCAAGGGCATCAACGGCAAGCCCCTTGCCCTCGTCGCCCCAATTCGCACCGATCACGGCATAAGATGTCTGTGGCATGGTCTTTGCCTCTGTTTTGGGAATGGCGGGGCCCGGTTGGGCCCCGCGCGTTGGGTCAGTCCAGAAACTGGACGCCACCATTGCCTGCCCCTGTTGCGGGCAGGTTTTTCAAAGCCTCTGCCACCACCAAAGCGGTGGACCCCGACCAGCTGGCCGCAACATCGGCGGTTCTTGCGCCTTCATTCACCTGAATGAGCGACACAACCGTTTCTGCCAGCGCATCGATCGATTGCAGCTCGATTGTCCGCTCTGGCAAAAGGGCTTTCCAGCTGCGCAAAACGTCATCCGACCGGTAACTGGCAAATCCTTCGTTCATCAGGACGATGTGGTAGACGTCCCAATTCCGCTGCGCCATCGCAAGGATTTCCTTGCCGGTCAGATCACGCTCCGCCGGGATGTCGAGGAATTTCCTGATCTGATCCTTGGTCGCACCATCAAGGACGGGTTCATCACCAATGGTGAAAAGGTATCCTTTCTGCCCGCGCTTTTCGATGGCATCCGCCGAAACTTTGGTGGCGGCAAAAAGGTGGGGCAGCAAATAGGATTCACCACTGTTGCCACCGCCACCACCCTCAAGCCATAGCTCGCGCGCTTGTTTTGCCACGCGGATGTCGGCCTCAAACTGCGTAACCTGGAGCGGCGCCCTGTCGTAATAGGCGTCCCCAATGGCCATCATCATGATGTGCGGATCGGTCACCGGCTTGCGGTCGTAGATTTCCGTGGCAAGCGTGTTCAGACCATCGCGCATCAACTGCTCTGCGACCATGCCCATCGACCCGGTCACATCACCCGCAAGAATGATTGGGGTCGATTGGGGGTTGTCGGCACTATCCCGGCTTTCACGCATTTTGATTTTTGCCGGATCAAATTCATCCTTCATCGACGATGAGGAGAAGATCGTCCGACGGCTTTTGCCCGAAATCGTTGCGCTGCTGTAGCTGGCCCATGCGCCAGCGTCCCATCTTCCATTTCCCATTGTGGCCTCCTTTGGCTTTGGGTGTTTGAGGGTTAGGTAGTCGATTAACTTGCACAATGCAAGTTGCATCTTGCAAATTAATGAGACTGCGTGTTGGCTCCCCTACTCTACTTAGGTGTTTTCGTAGATTTCCCGGGCAGAAACCGGGTATTTTGCAAAGCGACGCGGGCCCCAGCCAGTTTCGAGCGCGTTTTGCCACCCGGCATAGTCCGCCACTGCGTCCTCAGCTGGCGGCAGGTTGATCCACGCGGCAATCGGTTCTGGCAGTGATGAGACATTGCCATTTGTGCCGTGTGGATCACCCAGCGCATCGCGCATAACCTGCCGGACCAGTTCCCGATCAACGACAGATTGGGCCAACTCTTCGCGATGTGACAGCCGCGGAACAAGATCGAGTGTTCTGCCGGGCAAAGCCGCAGGCCGGGTCCCGATGCGAGTCGCAAAGCCCCAACCGGCCACAAGCGTGACGGTATGTCTTTCCGGATTGATCAGCATATGCTCGGCCGAAATCGCGCCATGCATGATCCCGGCATAAGACAACCAAGCCGCAATATTCATCAGGCCAGAACATAGCCACGCCGCGTGCTTATCCGGCATCGGCCCCTTTTTTCGCAAAAGGTCGGCCAACAAGACGTCCTTTGGATCCTTCCTCACAATGACGACCGTACTCGCATCAGTAAGGGTTTCGACACGCAAGAGCTCTGGCAAGGAAGCGGCCATTTGCCGTTCCATCTCGGCACCGGCAAAGGTGAAGCTTTTCAGCACCTCCACTTCCCGCACGGCAAGCCGTTGAAATGTCTGTGGAAAGATCGTTGCCAGTGTATTGCGGTTGACGATGATTTCGCCCTGATCAGCCTGCAATGTGTACAGTGGTGAGATCCCGAGTTTGCGGCCATCATCCGTCGTCAGTACCCGTCGCGATATCGCGTCGATGCCGCGCAGATTTTTCCGCAAGGACAGAAGATGCCGGAAGACTTCATGTGACTTCGCGTGATCGCAAATGTCAGGGTGCCAGTGTTTGATCAGGGCCGAGATTTGCTTTTCACCATCCATCGCAAATCGCGACATGGCATCGTGCCGGGTCATGCCCAGAATTTCGTCCGCTGTCAGTGCCATTAGGTTGCTCCTTCCGACATCGTCATATTAAAATGCAATATGCAACTTGCTAATTAATGATATAAGGGCGCTGAGACAAGCAAAATCCTGGAGGCCACGGATTGCAGTTGCAAATCATCGCGACGGTTGACGCCGTCATCCTGACCATTGACGGCGGCGCGCTCAAAGTTGTGCTTCACGAACGCCCAAACGACCCGTTTCAAGGTATGGCCGCACTGCCGGGCGGCTATATCAGGGAGGACGAAGACAAAAACGCCGAAGATGCCATGCGCCGTGTGCTCAGCGACAAGGCGGGATTGTCAGGCTTCTACCTCGAACAGCTTGCAACGTATTCCGGGCCGGATCGCGACCCTCGGGGCTGGTCGATCTCGGTCGCCTATCTGGCGCTGGTCCCTGCCGATCAGTTGAAGATTGACAAGAGCAAGGCCGCTCTTTTCCCAGTCGATGACCTGCCTGCTCTGCCGTTTGACCATGGCCGGATTCTACATGATGCGGTTCAACGACTACGTGGCAAAGGTGCCTATTCAACCTTGCCAGCATCCTTACTGAGCAAGACGTTCACATTGTCCGAAATGCATGCCGCCTATGAAGTGGCGCTTGGGATGCAAATTGACGCAAGCTCTTTCCGGCGCAAGGTGTTGGCGCTGAACATCCTCAAGGATCGTGCGGAAATGCGACAGGACGGCAATAAGCGCCCTGCCAAGACCTATGCGCTCAAAGAAGGGGTGACGACGTTCAATCGCACACTTGGGGCGACATAGTGATGGCTCGATGGTCGGCGATTCAATTTCGCTGGGCGGTGACGCAAGAAGAGTAAGCCAAATGCAACAATGCTTGCTTTTTTGGGGCACGTATTACATAAGTATTCCGGCGAGAAGGAACAGATCATGATGCAACTCAAACTCCGCTCCGTTGGAAATTCGGTTGGGACAACGATCCCAAAATCCTTGCTGGAGCGGATGCAGGTCAGCGAGGGTGACACGCTTTATGTGCAGGAAAACGCCGACGGATCGTTTACACTGTCGGCCTATGACCCTGACGTTGTGGCGCAGATCAATGCCGCGCAAGAGGTGATGAACCGGGATCGCGAAATCATGAAAGCGCTCGTATGACGGACCCGGCTTGGGTTTTGTCTCAGACGGTATTCCTCGCCCAAGATCAATCAATTCGGACTTTTGGCGGAACGCCGGGCGTGCGTGACGCGTCACTGGTGGAAAGTGCGCTGGCCGCGCCGCAGCAGCGCTGGGGCTATGAGGACCCAAAGCCGGACCTTTTCGATCTGGCCGCGACCTATGCCGCATCCCTGTCACAGAACCATGGGTTCATCGATGGGAACAAGCGCGCCGGGCATATCGCCGCGCACAGCTTTCTGATCCTGAATGGGGTGAAGGTTACTGCACCCGACCCCACAACGGCGGTTTTGCAAATCGAGGCGCTTGCGACCCGTCAGATCACCCGAGATGCCTATGCCACCTACTTGCGCAGCCTGACAGAAGGGGACTGACCGCCCTGCCCTATTGGGGCTAAGGCCCCTGCCCTTTCCCCCAATGCGCCTGTGTTGACAGCTGTCAACTGCGACATCTGCAAGGGTTAACGCGCTGCGTACGGTGAAAAGTGGCATGTGAATCCCATACGCATTCCGTACACAACCCATGCATACGCGGGTGTTAACCGGGATTAGTCAATGCACCGCGCGGAGGCCCGGCCCGGAGTTGACAGTTGTCAACTTGCCCGCAAGAGCGCCATGACCATTGGCGCCGGTGAGAAGCCCCCTGCCCCGGCCTTTTCGGTCAATGACCGCAGGTAGCCGCCGGGCGAGCGGATGTCATCGACCCTCTGCAGGATCGCCGCAACCGTCACAGCCGCCGCCTCTGGCCCCATGGCGCGGCCCGCCGCGGTCCAGGCGTCTTGGCTGATCCCCATCATCCCCCGTACCTCGCTGGCTGTGGCGACCAATTCGTGCCAATGGCGGATGTCATGGCGCGCATAGGGCGCGATATCCGGGCAAGCCTTCATGACCAGCCCAAGGGGGAGCGGTGGTGCGCCTTGCCGGTCCGGTTCAGATGGCGCACAGGTTTCGCCCCCTGCTTTTTCTAAGCAAGGTTCAAGATCAGAAGAGTCTTCTTTTGAATTATGAATGTGCCGCTCAATTTGGCGGTGGCTGCCGCTCATTTCTTCTGTTTTGAGAAGCTCACGCAAACCCGCCAGCATATGTTCCAGCTGCCCTTTCACCACATCAAGCGCATCAGCATCAAGCACGCGGCGTGTCTGGCGGTGAAGGTCAAGCATCTGGCCGTCAATTCGGTCCCAATCGGCTGACACGCCGCTGTCGCGGCCATAGAGCGCCATCTGGAGCGCGTCACGCTTCATCAAGCTGATTGCCTCTCTCAGCCGCTTGATGCGCTCTGCGGCCTCCTGCGCGGCTGTGGCGGCCTGTGCGATCTCGGCCGCGCGGACGAGCAAGGGACGCAGATCAAAGCCGAAGGCGTGGGCAATCGCGCCCCCTGCCCCGCGTGCGGCGTAGCGTTTGCCATTTGGGCTGTCGTGGCGCTGGATCAACCCGGCGTGCCCCAGGGCCGCCAGATGACGCCGCAACGTGCTTTCAGCCATGCCATGGGCCCTTGTGGAAAGCGCCCGGTTTGACGGAAAGACCACAAGCTGCGCTTCAGCGTCTAGCACCTGGCCCTTGTGGAATGACAAGAGGGCGTTCAGGACGGTCAGTGCCCGGTCAGAAAGCCCAAAGGCGGCACGTGCGGTGCAGATATCCCGGAACAAGGCCCACTTGTCGATCTGGTCGACGGCAACGGGCGCTTGCGCCTCTTCCGCGCGTTTCATCAGGGTAGCCGTCAGCGGCCGCCCGAAAGGCGTTTTGGTCATGACGTTCATTAATGCTTCACGAGACAAAAGTTTTTCGTCCACCGGACTCGGTGCCTGTTGACAGCTGTCAACTATCAGCCTTAGATTCGGAAGTGCTAAGAACGAACCAAAGGCCTCTCGGGATCTATTCCGGGGGGCTTTTTCTTATGCTTCT
The DNA here is from genome assembly GCA_947493335.1 of uncultured Paracoccaceae bacterium. Lineage (GTDB taxonomy): Bacteria > Pseudomonadota > Alphaproteobacteria > Rhodobacterales > Rhodobacteraceae > CANMYO01. Next base: position 46,893 of record CANLQO010000009.1, read on the forward strand.
GTCGGTGTCGTGCCTCCTGTTGTGACTGCTCTGGTTATGCGTCGGACCGGTTGATCCAGTCGCGGTGCATGGCGGGCAGTTGGTCCGTGACCCACTGCGCGAAATCGGGATCGTCAAGCGTGAGGACGGTCCGTTTGCCTTTGGTTGACATTTGCCCCAATGCGGTGCCGTCCGCGCCGGTAACGGGTGCTGGTGGACGGGCAGGGGGCTTGGGCGTTTTGAGAGCGGACATGACGGCGTCAAAGCGCGCGTCAGAATTTTCACCTGTCGCGTGTGCGACCAGATCCTTGCGACCAATCTTGTCCGCCAGCGCCAGCCAGCGGTCACGGCCGACGCCGGGGGCAGAGCCGATCGCCTCAATCAGGTTGACCGGAATGCGGTCGGCCACCGAGAGCAGACGCGAGATCAGCGTCTTGTCCATCGACAGGGCGTCACAGATCACTTTGCGGTCATAGCCCGCATCCCGCATCTGCCGGGCAAAATTGGCCCGTTCAATGAACGACAGATCCCGCCGGGCAGAGTTCTCTTGCCCCTGCGCCATGATCAAGGCTTTGTCGTCCAGGTCCCGGATCAGGGCTTTGACGGGCATCCCCAGATCCAACATGGCCGCAACACGACGTCTGCCATAGACGATCTGGTAGCGTTCAGGGTCATTCGGGTTGACCCGGAGCATGACCGGAACTTGCTGTCCGTATGACTCTATTGATACCTTCAGAGACAGAAAATCTGGGTCAACGGGATCAAGCCGGTCGCGCAGACCTGCGGGGTCAATCAGACGGGGATCAACCTCTACGATGGCGCGGCGCTTGAGATCGTCAATCGAACGGCTGACAGCACCAATTGCGCCGGTCTGATACCGCGGCTTGGCGGTATCGACGCGGGCAGGGGGGTCAACCGGGGTTTCGGCAGGGTCCATCAACCCCTTGAGCAGGTCCTTACGTGCCATGACTGCGCCCCCATGCCGATTGCACCAGATCCTCAATCTCGCCGTTCACCGCGTTGAGGCTTTCCATCGCACGTTCATAGGTGGCACGGGTGAATTGACCCTTTTCCACCTCATACAGAGTCTGTTTCGTGATCCCGGCGTCGGAAATCGCGGTTGATTTCAGCACCGTGTGGTTGAGCACGTGATCCCCGAACATGTTGCGCATGAAACCCACCATCTGGTTTTGCGGCCCGTCGCCGGGTTCATACCGGGTCACGACATAGCGCAGCCAGTCATAGGACATATCGCCGCCTGCATCGGCTACAACGCCTAAGAGGTTGGAAACCATCAACAAAAACTGGCACATCGACATAACATCCAGCATCTGGGGATGGACCGTCACCAGCACAGCGGTGGCCGCGGAAAGCGCCGACATGGTCAGATAGCCAAGCTGCGGCGGGCAATCGATGACGACGACGTCATAGTCCTGTTCTACCGTCGCAAGCGCGTCGCCGACCCTTGTAAAAAAGAGGTTTCCGTCGCGCTGCATCAGGGCCCGGGGGGTGTCGTGTTCGAACTCCATCAAATCCAGATTGCCGGGGATGATGTCGAGGTTGGTGAAATAGCTTTTCTGGATCACATCCCGGAGGGGCAGGGGGTCATCATAGCGGATCGCATCATAAAGCGTGCCGCCATCAAGCAGGTCAAATTCGGGCTGAAACCCATGCAGGGCAGAAAGGCTGGCCTGGGGATCAAGATCAATCGCCAGCACCCGATAGCCATCAAGCGCCATCTTCTGCGCCAGATGCGCGGCGGTGGTGGTTTTGCCCGATCCGCCCTTGAAATTGATGACGGTGATCACCTGAAGATGATCACCGTCGCGGCGCCCTGGCAGATAGGCACCGGGTGATTTCGTTCCAGACTCTAGCAGTACCCTTAGAGCCTGAATGTCGGCCGGAGAGTAGTATCTACGACCACCTGTCCGCACCTCGGGAGAGGGGCCACGTCCATCGAGATGCAACTTGCGCAGATAGGCGTCCTTGACGCCCAGCAGATCGGCCGCTTCACCGGATGTGAACTTGCGCAATTCGCGCCGCGCATCCGGCGGGAACAATTGCGCGCGATGCGCTTGCAAACGCGCCGACAACCGTTCAGCGTGATGTCCGACCAATGCGTCGATCCGTCTGCGATCCGTCATCTGTCTGCCCATGTTCAAACCGTTTGTTACGGTTTTTATCGTTTGAACCACCTCTTAGCGTATATGAATGGCAAGGAAAGGGGATTCGGGCAAGCGAATTGTGCAGATGTTGCGCCGTCAGCGGCCCCACACACAAGAGGGGCGTCAAGATCGCACCGATAACTTGCAGAGATTTATCCAAAACTTCGCCTAAAAATTGACAACTATTGCGGGTATGCGCATGTTGACTAAGGGTATGTGCGGAAACGGGTTATTTCATGAATGCGCCTTTCAAACAGGACGCCAGGATGGGCGTACTGACGACTATTTTGGGCAAGGACACACTGAACCTTGTGCGCTTCCAGGGCAGCGAACACCTAAACGACCTGTTCTGCTATCGCGTCGAGGCATTGGCCGCACGCAATGATGTGGATTTTGATGGGCTGATTGGCACGCACGCCACGGTGACGCTCTCGTCTTTTGATCAACCCGACACGCCATTTGACGGCATTGTCACCGAGGCGCAGCTGCTGGGCCCGGGCGAGAACGGATGGCGCCATGAGCTGACACTGCGGCCGTGGTTCTGGATGCTGGGGCTGCGCCGCAAGCAACAGATTTATCACGAAATGACCGTCGTGCAGATCCTGCAAGAGGTCTTTGCGCCCTATACCGGGCTGGGCGAGCCTGCCTTTGAGGTCAGGCTGGCGGGCGACTATCCGGTGCTGGAATATACCGTACAATACCGCGAGAGCGATTTGGCCTTTGCCTGCCGGATGATGGAGCGGTTTGGCATCAGCTATCACTTTGCCCATGACGCAGGCAGCCACACGCTGGTGCTGACCGACAGCAGCACCGCCCATGATGATCTGCCGGGCAAGTCCCGCAAATACATCAGCACAGGGGAGGGGCACCGCGCCAATGAGGAACATTTCTGGCTGATGCGCCCGACGCGCCGGATGACAACGGGGGCAATCCGGCTGACGGACTACAACTTTAAGATGCCAACCGCCGCGATGGAGGCAGACCGTACGGGTGACGCCCAATACGAAGAGGGGCAGATCGAAAGCTACGACTATCCCGGCGACTATCTGGATCAGGCCACCGGCAAGAAGGTGGCCCGGATGCGGGTCGATCAGGAGCGCGGGCAGGATCCGCGGCACCAGGCCACCGGCGATTGTGCCAGCCTGCGGGCCGGGCAGATCGTGGACATCAAGGGCGACAAGGTGCCCGGTGTGGGCAAATCGCTGTGCCTTTCGGCGCAACATAGCTATGTCGCGGGCGGCTATGGCAGTGACAGTGACAGCGGCGCGCCGATGTATGAGGGCACTTATCTGCTGATGCCCAGCACTGCGCCGTTGCGTCCCGAACGCAAGACGCCGCGCGCGTTGGTACAGGGGCCGCAAACGGCCACGGTGGTGGGTGAGGGCGAGATCGACTGCGATGAATACGGGCGCATTCTGGTGCATTTTCACTGGGACCTCGACAAGCGCTATTCGATGCGATGCCGGGTCAGCCAGAACTGGGCTTCAAAAGGGTGGGGCGGCATGGTCATTCCACGGATCGGGATGGAGGTCGTGGTCGAATTCCTTGAAGGCGACCCCGACAAGCCGCTGGTGACGGGCTGCGTTTACAACGGCAAGAACGATGTGCCGTATCCGCTGCCAGAGCATAAGACGCGGTCGGTCTTTCGCAGTGACACGCACAAAGGGGCGGGCTTTAACGAATTCACGTTCGAGGACGAACGCGGCGACGAGCGCATCTATCTGCATGCGCAGAAGGATCATGAGGTTCATATCCAGAACAACAGCGCCAAGCGCGTTGACGTCAGCGAGGTTGAATCCATCGGCAACAGCAAGTTTTCGGAGATCGGCAAGGACTTCAATTTTCAGATTGGAGGCAATGCCGTGACCGCGATTGGTGTGCCTGACGTCAGTGTGCATGCGCCAAAGCCGATGGAAGCCTATGACGACGGGCCATTGCAACTGGCCTATAAAACGACGATCCACGGAAAGCCGGATGCCGGACGCGGCCATTACAAACTGATGGTGGCGCAATCCATGACCGAAGTGATTGGTACGCAGTCCAATACCCGGATCGGGTCGAGCAGCACGATGGCGATCGGCACCAGTTTGCAGATGAATGTTGGCGCGCAAAAGAATGAAACTGTAGGTGACGGATCCTATGAGACCGTGGGCGGTGGTCGCTACATGCATGTCGGCAAGGAAATCGACCTGCGCTGCGGCGCGTCACGGTTCATCATGAAACGGTCTGGCGAGATTGAGCTGGTGGGGACCCACATCAAGCTGCGCGCCAAGAAGATTGATCTGAACTAGGAGCCAGCCAGATGAAGGCAATCATTGGAATCAGTGTACTGGTACTGGCCGGGGTCGCAGCCTGGGCTGTTTGGCCAAAGGGGACGGATGTCACAACGGCCTGCGCGCCTGCAGTCGCAGCAATCGGCACAGGTGCCCCCGAAGAATTGGCGGCCATGCTGGATCAGACCTGCGCGGCGGCCTTGGTGGCCGAGAAGGGGCCGGCCTTGGCGTTTGATCTGGGCTACCCATCTCTGGCACTTGCCACAGGCGATCGGGACGAGGTTCTTGCGGTCATTGATGCCACGATAGGCGAGGGGGACCGCGGGTTCTTTGCCGCTGATCCAGATCTGCCCGCTGCGCTGCCTGCCGGGCCAACGGCTGACTTCGTAAGCGCAGCGATGGACCCCGCAAAGGCGCTGTCACAAGCTGACGACATCGCAGCGGTGTTGCGCGCGATCCCGATCTGGGGGGCTGACAGCAACCTTGAAATCATCGCGCGTGGCTGCGGAGATTATGATTGCACGGGTGATATCAGCGAGTGTGCCGGTTACGTGGGGCTGGCTGACAAGTTGGCCATCGCGGAAGGCACCACGACCTTGGCCGAAGTGCAATCAGCCTGCCCGATCAGTCCGGGTTGGATCTTGGGACTGCGGCGTGCAGGGCTTGTGGACACGGCCTGCACCAGCACATTGGCTGTGAACCGTGCGATGGCGGACCCCGCAAGTCTTGGGACCGCCTGCTATCCTGCCGACTTCGACGCCAGCAGTTTGCCCGGCATCGCCTCTGCCGACTATCCACGCCTTTTGCGGGCCCATGGGGTTGCAGACCTGTCATCAGGCACATTGGATGCAATGCAATCCGCATTCCCGGAAGCCGCTGCATTTCTGATCGCCACCGGGGATAGCTAAATGGTTGAATTTACAAGAGAAGACCTGGATGCCTTTCTGTCCAAGACGGATTTCGATTTTTCCCAGACCGCGGATTGGGAAGAATTTCTGGAAGAGCGCCGCCAGGGCGGGGCAGGGCGGGATGCTGATGGCATCCAGCTAAGAGACATCAAGAACTACGCCGTCGGCACAGCGACCGTGATCACCAGAGGCGGGACGGTGACGGCGCGCTTTAACGTGCGCACGCTGGGCAGCGGGCTCGCACTGCCGCCGGGGATCCTTTACGTCTATCACAACGACAGCCCCGGCCCGAAGAAAGTGTCCAGTTTCTATGTCGGGCCACCAACCTCGTCGGCGACGTTCGAGCTTGAGGTCAGCAGTGGCGGACCAGATGGCGAGGAAGGGTGGGGCGCGCTTTACTACGTCATCATCAAGTCAGGAAACCTGCCGGGGCAGGGGCTGGCCGAAATGGCAGGCAAGCGGGCGTTGCGACAGGCCATTCGCTCCGCAGGATGGTTGACACGCGGCGGGTTCCGCCTGCTGTCGATGGGCGAAGCGGGATATGATGTCACGGTGCAGGTGGGTTACGGCGCACCAACCCGGGACTTCATGCCGCAGGAAATCATCTCTGACGCCGGGATGGAACAGATCGAGGAAACCGCGCGCAATGCGTGGGATGCCTTGACCGACTAGGGGAGCTGCCGATGCCTGCCGCATCCCGCAAGGGCGATATCTGTGTCGGACATGGGTGCTTTCCCCCGACACCAGCCACCGTCGGCAGCCCCAACGTGTCCTTTGACGGCATCCCTGCGTTGCGCAAGGGGGATGCGGTGGCGCCCCATGGCTGCGGCAACTGCCCACCACATGGCCGCGCGGTTTCGGCCGGATCACCCACCGTCTTTGTCAATGGCAGGCCGCTGGCCCGGGTGGGCGATGGCGTCGACTGCGGCGGATCGGTGGCCGCCGGTTCCGGCACTGTAACGGCGGACATCCAGCCCTTGCCGCTTTTGTCGCCAGTGCGGCTGGCCCAAGGCGCACCCTGCGTGCGCGAATGTATGCGCGAGGCCAACCGCAAGGGGCAGGCGTTTGTGACCCGCCGCGCATGAGTATTGCAAAGCCGATATCACGAAAGGACCTGTTTGGTCTGCGACGCGCCTTTCGCGCGGGGCAGCTTTATGCGGTTCTGGATGCCACCGGCTATCAAAACCTGTTGGCCAGTCTGGGCACATCTGGCCTACCATTTGAGAGCCTGTTTTCCGGCGAAGATGCGATTATGCTGTCAGGAGAGGCACCCTATGTGGTGGCTCTTGATCCGGCGCGGCCACGTGCGGTGCGCGACGTGATCCAGAAAGCGGCGAACCATCACGCGGGCTTTGTCGCGCAAAGCGACGCATCATTGGACGATCTGCGCCGACATTTTGCCGGGCAACTGCACGTCACCATCAACGAGGGTCAAGATATGGCGCTATTCCGATTTTACGACACCCGCATTCTGCTGGCCTTTCTGGGAACCTTGACCGGGTCCGAGGTGGCGGCGTTCTGGGGTCCGGTGGATCAGGCCTATGTGGCGGGCAGGGCAGGGGCCTCTCGTCTGAGTATGCCGTTGCTGCCGGATATGGGCGATCAAACCCGGACAGAGGCCGTTGGCGCGATCCGACCCCCTGATCTGCACCATATCAACAGCAACCAGATGGAACAGTTCAGCAAAGTCACCGATCGCGTTTTTCGCGCCCGGTTAGAGGCCTATCTTGCCACCGAATGGGCCGACGACCTGGGTGGCCGCACGTCAGAGGATTTGCAGGAGCTGATCGGGACCTCAATCGGGGATTGTCCGCGGCTTGAGGTTTGCCGCGAGATGGACATCGTGATCCTCTCGATTGCGCGGTTGCGGGTTCCCGAACTGGTAAATTCGGATGAATTCTGGCGCATCCTGCTGGAACAGAAGCCAAACCCCAATCAACGCGCAGGCACCTTCCTGAGCGCGATGATGCTGGACATGGAACCCGCCGACAAGAACGTCTTTTACCAGCGCGTGAATGGCTGGTGGTCGTTTGAAGTAAACGCGGAGGCGGCGGAATGATCTTTCCTTCGCAACGACAGTCGGAACTTTATGGCGAGGTTGGGCGCGAGATTGCGCGCTATGGCGAAGGGGCCGCGCGGCGTGAGGCGCTGGACCCGGCAACGCGCCCTTTGCCAGCCTATGATTGCCCGACCGGCACCTGCGCCACCGACAAGGTTTGCGAAGAGGTGAAGGATGGTGACACCATCGCGCCGGACAGCCGTGAACATGTGGAACGCAACGCCTGCAACCGCTGTCCCGGCACCAATCCCGATCCGGTGATGCACACGGTTGAGCGCCTGTTTGGCCTTACCGAACGCGAGGAGCTGTCACACTACGAGGATGCCGAGGGCAACCACTGGCAGCACGACAACTGGCTGACCGCGCCGCGTTATCATGGCGACGCCGGGATCGGTGCGCGTGACGCGCAGAACATGACCTTTCGGGTGGTTCTGGCCGCAGGAGGCGGGCGCGGCTGGCAATGCCGTTACTATGGCGGTGCGCTGGACGACACGAGCCTGGATCTTGGCACGTTCGATTACGCCGACGGCGGCACCTCGATGCATATGAGCATGGATGTGACCCCCCATAACGGCAATCCGAACTATGCCCCCAACATGACCGAGACATTCTAGACCATGCCAAAGCCTCATGACCCGATGAAAGGTGTTTTTCACCTTGGCCAGGACCTGAGCCTTGCCGATATCTGGACCGGCCTGCACAGCGATGCGCATCTGTGGCAACGCGCGGCCCTTGCGCCCGATACAGCGCGCCAGCGCGCGGGCATTGCCGACAACACCAGAGCGCTTCTGGTGCCGCTCACCGACTGCCCGGCGCCACGCTGGCAGGCCTTTATCGAAGCGCAGGGTGTCACGCAGTTGGGGGCCATTGCCTTATCATGGTGTGATGGCGCCGACCTGCAGACGGTGGCAGATGCATTTTTGCGGGACGTGGAAGACCCCGCCGCAATTGATGAACGCGCAGTGCGGCTGCTGAACCCCGCGATTTTGCCTGACAACCGGTCATTGATGGCATTGGCTGAGGCGGTGAAATACGACATCAAGTCGCTTGTCATCGCCACCCTTGGGGACCCCGCACCAATTGTCATGGATGCATCACCCGTCTGGCTGAGCGACTTGCCCTCAATGCTGGGCGCGGTGCTGCTGAAACGTTATGACCCCGCGGTCTCGCGACTGGAGCCAGAGATTCTTGAGACCTGGCGCACGGCGGCCTGAACCTTGGATCGCTGGTTAATAATATTACATAATCTTGATTATGCGCAAAAACTTGTGTGGGTGGAGCGCGCTACCCTGAAGTGCGACTCCCATTAGAAAACAATGAGTTATCTAATGGGAGATCATGGCATGGGAGCCGCTTACATGTTCCTCGCCCCGGAATGTCTGCAGGTTGAGAACGTCCTTGCCAAGCGTCGTGGACAAACGCCCCATCCGTGCGTCCTGCTTGAAAGGCGCATTCATCAAATCGCTCCGCGGTTAATCAATCTCTCCAGTTCGTTCATCGAACCCCTGCCCCGGAAAGTTGTCAATGAATAGGGCAGGCATCATGCTGTGACCAGCTATGAACAGTGCGGAAGGCACGTCATGATCACCATGATCAGACCGCACAGCAAGGTCACTTAACAGGGCGTCATTGACGCGCCAGACCGACTGACGGCGGAAATCATCCATCCGCATCCCTGATGCGCAGGACGGTCTGGCGTGAGGTGTGAAAGCGTTTCGCCACTGCGGACACCTTGATTCCCTTCGCCAGACAGGCACGCACCTGAGCTTTGGTTGCGTCGTCCAATGATGGGGGCCGCCCTACACGCCCACCCCCGACGCCACGCCCCAGGCTGCCTGCTACATCCCGGATTTTGCCCGTTGCGCGGTCTAGTTCAGCCAGGGCCCCAAGCGTTGTCATCACGTTCTTGTTCGAAGAAATGTCATCTCTGTAGATTTCCATACAATAGATTGACGCGCCGCCCGCTTTCACCTTTCGGATCGTCTTGAGAACATCTGCTGCATCCCGACCCAGCGCGTCCAGCTTCCAGACAATCAGCGCGGTTCCCGGACGCAGCTTGCGCAAGAGATTTACAAATTTTGGCCGACCAGATGCGGCAATCGCAGCACTGACCCGTTCGGTCACCGCATCCCGCCTGACGGGATGAAATCCCTCTTGCCGCGCCTTTCGAAGATGGGCCCGCGTTTCGGCAAGGTCGGACTTCTGGAGCTTTGACGGTTTGGCGGGGTCAGCATCCATCGGCGGCGGGTCCGTGCGGATGTAAACGAAGTCCCGGAACTCAGACATCGGGGCGGTTTATGGGATCAAAATTCATGAGAGCGTTCATAATAGATAACGGACACTTACGGAAGGTGGAGTTCCATAATCTTGTATCCAGTATGAGGTCTAATTCATTGCTTATGGATGGAAAAGTACTCTCCCAATTGAGGCATTGAAGTGAAGCGCATCCCCTACTCCATTAAGCAGCCTGCAATTCCGCACCGCGTGCCACGTTCCGCCATTCATGTCCAATAATGACCGGAAGGACCGAACCTTCTGCCAGTCCTTCCATAATTAACTGATTTTATGTAAATATTCCATGTTATGCGTTCAAAAACCATTTCGGACAAAATTATCTATATTTATCATAAACTTAAGCTCTTCGCAGATAGCTGCGAGGCGTGTGTAGAAAACTTGAGGTCCTAGGACCGATATTGTGGTAAACTGAGTTTAGGTAAGCCGTTGTAATGCTTGCCTTTCTCGCCACGGACACGAGCCCACGTGGCGATTGAACGACCTGAGCCATGCTGCTTCCCCGCGTTTCCTGGATGCTTCCCAGCAAACTGCGTGGGATTTTTCCTGAAGCTCAAGGAGCGGCAGCATGCCCAAATCAAACGTGAACCATGCGCAGAATCAGAACGCGCTGACCACATCCGAATCTGTCGAATGGGATAGCGATGTCCCGCAACTCGGCCTGCGGACGCGCGGCACGCGATCGACATGGATCGTACAATGGCGCGTCGATGGCAAGTCTCGCAAGAAGACGCTCGGCACGATGAATGGAATGTCGCGGGACGCGGCCAGACATTTGGCTCTCGCAATCTTGACTGAGGTCGGAGGGACGCAGAAAGAGCCGGTGCGCCTTTCCCTGACCATCTCGACCTTCAGCGAGCAGTTTCTTTCGGATGGTGCCGCCACCTGGAAACCGGGCACCATCAAGGCAAATAGCCACGCATTTCGCAGCGTGATCAATCCGCATCTTGGTGAAAAGAATCTGGCCTCGCTGAGCCGCGAAAACGTGGTCAAATGGACGCGAGAACTTACCTGTGCTGCAGGTACGATCAACCGTGCTTTGGCGATGTTGTCGGGCATGATGCGCCACGCAGAATTGAAAGGTTTGCGCGAGCCTGGCAGCAATCCGTGCCAAGGGTTGAGACGGCACAAATCTTCCTTTGACGCGACTTATCTGGAAGAAAGCGCGTGGGGACGATTGGGGACTGCCTTGAATGCCCTGAATGCGGACCACCCCCGAGAGATTGGCTGCATCAAGTTCCTCGCCTTGACAGGCTGTCGGCGCGGTGAAGCGCTTGGCCTCAAATGGGAGATGATTGACGGCGCGCGTGTGGCGCTTCCCGACGCCAAATCTGGTCCACGTGCGATCTGGCTCGGTCGGCCTGCAAAACGGCTCTTAGCCTCATTCCCGAAAGCGCAGACTTTTGTCTTTGGCGAAGGCGACGACCCGCTGCGCTCCTATGACCTGACCAAGGTCTGGTATTTGGTTCGAAGACGTGCACGTCTGGGCAACCTTCGCCTTCACGATCTGCGGCACAGCTTCGCATCGGTCGCTGTGAATGCGGGTCTGGACCTCAAGGTCGTCGGAGGGTTGCTGGGCCACGCAGCCCTTGGAACAACCCAAGGCTACGCACATCTTGCCGAGAGACCGATCCAGGAGGCCAGCAAGCGCGTTGGCATTCATCTCACCAAAGCCCTGACCGGAAAAGATCCAACAGCAAAACGTCTTGGGTCGTCACGATGTTCGTCGGTGGTGCAACAAGATTCATTCTTCGAGAAACTGCCACAGGTTAATCAAACATCTCCAGAATGCGCCTACCAGAATTTCGCGACATCCTCTCAGACCCTATCAACTTATTGTCAGCAAAACGGGCTGAACCCGGAATCCTTCCGCGCAGGCCTGATCCAATGGCGAGCTCACCGCAAGTCAGGCGGTGCCGCATGAAAACGGTCACGTTACTCACTCCGCTCATCCTGAACAATCTCAATCCAAAGGAGCGTGAATACGTCCTCTATGATGCGGGTTGTGATGGTCTTGCAATCCGCATCCAACCCGGCGGCGCGAAGTCGTGGGTTTGTTGGATCCGAACGCAAGGAAAAACCCACCGTGTGACACTCGGCAATTTTGACAGCATGCCGTTGGACGCGGCACGTCGAGCGTATCTTCGCGGACAAGGCCATGAAGCCAAACCCCTGCCCCATCCTGGCAAGAACACTGTGACATTCGGTGAACTGGCGACAAAGTTTATGTCAGCAAAACGCGGCGTCTATAAGGCCGACACCCTGTACTGTTTGCGGGTCTATCTTGATACGCAACTCTTGCTTGTGTTCGGGCGCAAACCGGTGAACCGAATTACGACACCTGACATCGCGAGCTGGTTTTTTGACTACTCCGCGCGGCGGGCTGGTGGCGCAAACCAAGCCTTGGGCCACTTCACCACGATCCTCAATTGGGGCAAAGCTGAGGGGTTGATCCCGCACGATATGCCGAACCCTGCGTCACCAGTTCGGATCAATCGTCGAGCCGCCCGTGGACGTTTGCTCAACACCGATCAGCTCCGCGCGTTGGCCACCGTGCTCGACACTCCGACATCGCAACAAAGAGAGGCCGCTGACGCGATCCGACTGATCCTGCTGACAGGTTGCAGGTCCGGCGAGATCCTGCGTTTGCGTTGGAACGAAGTCAAAAAGGACAAACTCAAACTTGCGCGAACCAAGACGGGTCCACGCGATGTGAACCTGAGCGACGCGGCAATCGCTGCGTTCGAGAAACTGCGTTTGACCCGTAGTTCGGCGTTCGTCTTCCCGTCGAAGACCGACAATGCCAAGCCGCGAACGTCCATCACGGGTGCATGGATCACGATGCGGCGACGCGCTGGCCTACCAAATGACATACGCCTGCATGACTTGCGGCACACTTACGCCAGCCATGCGATCATGTCAGGAGAAACGCTTTCCATGACCGGGAAGCTGCTTGGTCACAAGTCGATCAAAAGCACCGAACGCTACGCACATCTGGATGCGGCCTTCCTTGAAAAAGCTGCCGACGTGGTATCCCAAAAAGTGGCAGCCCTGCTTGGATAGTTGGTGTCCTCTCCTGCCCTACCGGTTCGTGAGGGCCGGTGGGCGGGAAGCCGACCTTCGCTGCGGGCGCTACATGCCATATCCTCAACAGCAAGAGCTGCCGTTAGCTCTCGGTCATTTGTGATGAACAGGCAACGGTTTTTCCATATTCTCGTCAAGCGCCATTTCGCGGGCATGTATGCCAAGCAGGATCAGCGCAGGCCAAAGAAGATAGGCTTCAATCTCGATGTTTTCGCCAAACGACAGCAGGGTCAGCGTCATCATGATACCAAGAGGCAGCCGTCCCCTTTGGCCACGTGCGGCATCGATGAGGCAAAGCATCGTCTGCCAGACGAATGGAACCAGCAGAGCGATCAACCCCACGATGCCTTTTACAAACAGTAATCCGAACCATGTGTGATGGCTTCCGATTGGCATGTACTCTACAGCGTGACTTCCAGGTTGGACGGTGCCATGGCCAAACCAAAAGGCCTCATTTTCCCAACGCTCAGTTGCGATCCTTTGCAGTGTGGCGCGGACGCGGGTGCTGTCGGCACGCGCGTTCTTGAACGCTGATATTGCTTGCGATGCTGAACTGGCGAGCGCGGTTCCAAAGACCGCCATTGATGCCGTCAAGGCCGCCACGATTTGCCATGCCCAACCACGCAGGATCAACGGCAACATCCGTGGGCCGATGGTGCAAGCCACCAGGCCGACCAAGCCCATGCGCGATTTCGACGCGAAGATCATCAACATACCAGCGGCCACACCGATGTTGCGCCATTTGACTGATTTTTCTTCGAGGGCAAACAGCACCATGACCACGCCAAGAAGTGCTGCAAATGGTGACCATGGGGCATAGAACTGCCACCGCGGCGTCCAGCTGGCAGGATCCCACGTATAGAGAAAGACCGAGAAGTATTCGGGTCCAGGGCCGCCAATGGCTTTGAGTGGGGATGTGAAAATCCGTTCAGGCAGGCCAATGTAGGGCGCAACAAGCAGCATGGGTGCAATAATCAAGGTCCAAAGTCCGACGACACATTGCGCGCGAACAAGCACCTCTCGACGGATGGGAAGGATCGCACCAGCAAGCGGGAAGAGTGCAAGAAGCGCCCAACCCTTGGCCCATCCGATCGAGGATTTGATCGTTTTCTTGATGCCAAGCCCCCAATCAAGGTGCCCAAGCCACAAAGCGACCAACATGACGAACATGCCAAGAATCCACGCCCAGACGACTAGGGGGATCGTGCCCGTCGCCCGCATGTCTTCGCGCACTGCTGGGCCAAGGTAGAGAACCAGCACAGCCAGCCCGCCAAGAACCCATGCGAGTACTGGGCCCACCACGTAAAGAGCACCGACCGCATAAAACGGCCAGGTCAAGACAAGGATCCGATAGACCAGTCTCTCAGCGGGATTAAGGCTCGCGATCATGCGTCGCGCGGCTTGGACATGAGGCGGCTAATCACCGCCAGCCGCACCCAGCCCAACATCAGGCTGATCAAAAGCATGAACGTAGCAGCGCCACCTGCGGCGATTGCAAGTTTGCGATTTGGCGACGATGGCTTTTCGGCAAGTGATGGGTTTTCCAGCACCTGCACCAGAGGATAGGATGCAAAGACATCCGATTTGCTGGATTGGGCCTTGGCGATCGCAGAGGCAAAGACGGCCTCGGCGACTGTAAAATCCCTTTCGAGGTCCTGAAGTTGGGCAGCGGCTTTTGCCAAATTGGCAAGCTGTGCGCTGCCTTCATCGAATTGCGCCTTTAGCGTGTCCAGTTGTCGCGAAGCCCCCTGGCGTGCCGCTTCCATCTGGACAAGTTGGGCTTGCAGGTCGGCCCGCGCACCTTGCGGGGCCAGATCAAGCAATGAGAGCGTCTCGTCGTCAATCCCTGTCACCGCCTGCGCCATCCGATGGGCTGCCAGAGCAGCAGTGTCACGCGCCTTTCGAGCTTCTTCTACCTTCGGATGGCGGGGGCCATATTGCGAATTGGCCTGTGCAAGTTCAGCCTCATGGCCTGCAATCTCATCCAGCATGGAGAGGTAAGCTCCGTCCGCAAAAAGCTTGAGGGTCGCTGCGGCTATCTTGGGCGTCAGGTCAAGCTGATCCGCAAGGGCGTTTACGGATGCCGACGTCTCGCTCAGTTCAGCGGATTGGGTCTGAATCTGTGCCTCCAGTGCAAGGTGCCGGTCCATAAGGACCTCGTACTGCTCGACCGAAATCAGGCCCGATTGAGATTGCAGGTTGGCGATTTCAGTCCGCGTCCTACCGACCGAGGCGCGATAGTCGGCAATGGCCTGAAGACCGCTGTCTTCGCGTGTGCTGACTTCATCGGCGCGCAAAGCATCAAGTTCAGCAAAGAATGCTGCCAAGATAGCTTCGCCGCGCTGCTGGGCCCCTTCCGGGCTTCGGCCTGTCATTTCAATATGGATCAGGCTGGTTTGATCAACCAGATCCACACGTGGGCGTCCGAGTTCGGCGCGCGAGATGCCAAGGTTTTCGGCGGCCTCACTAAGGATGCGATCAGCGCCCAGCAGTCGCTTGTATGTCTCGGTCGGGCTGACCGCGTTGCTGGCAAAGGCCGAATTTGCATAGGACGAGGCCTGACCGATCCCATTCAGGTTCAAAGAGGCCGATGCGCCGGATCCCGGCAAGATCAGCGAGGTTGACGAATTGTAGGACAGTGGTGCGGTTTTCAGATAGCCGGTGATCGGTGCCCAAATCAACGTGCCACCGAGAATGGCAAATGCCAGGTAGCGTGGTAGACGCCCCATATCGCTCAGCCTGCCGCCCACCAATGCGCGACGAATCCGCCCGCCATTGCGCGGTGCGGACGTTTCGTCAGCAACAAAGGGCATTGAAGTTTGCAGTGTCATCGGCAGTCTCCTTTGCCGATGTTCTAGCCTTGAAAACTTACCAATTTCACGCGCCCGGTCGGAGGGGCGAGAGTGTCATTCGGTTATGGTCCTATCCCAAAGGATAGACCGTCAATAAAGGCCCGCCTCGCGCGCGATCATTGCGGCCTGGGTCCGGTTTGCGGCACCGACCTTGCGATAAAGGGTCTTGACATGAAGCTTGACCGTTGGTTCCTGGATATCGAGGTCGCGGGCAATTTCCTTGTTCGACTTACCTTCTGTCAGTCCTTTTAGGACCTGCCGTTCTCTTTCCGTCAGTTTTTCGGCCAAGGCATTTATGGGCTCTTCTTCCTGCGCTGTCATGAAATCCAGCGGGGCGTATTGCTCACCCATGGCCATGAACTTCACCGCATTGACCAGAGATTTGGCTGGCAGCGACTTGGGCACGAAACCAGCGGCCCCTGCTTCGAGCGCGCTTTCTGCGATCTGCTTGGTCGCCTCGCCCGATATCAAGGCGACCCGCTGGCCCTCGCCAATCGCAAGAGCCGCCTTCAGTCCGTCAAGCCCGTTCATGCCCGGCATGTTGTAGTCAAGAAGGATCAGGTCGAAGGGCCCATCATCTTCAATACGCGCGCAGGCGTCTGCAAGATTTCCAACGGCGGCGGTTTCCATTTGGCCCTCACCCTCGAGAAACATGACGAGGGTGTCACGCAGCAAGTCGTGATCGTCGGCGATTAATACTCTCATAGCGTGTCCTATGCGGCTTTCTTGCACTTTATTGTGTGAGTATGGCCAATCCAAGGCCAAAGGAATGGGAAATCTGGGTGGCCATGTCCCCCCATTCGGATAGGAATTTGATCCCCCTGAACCATTGGGCCTGCTCGCATGGGCAGACGGATTGCCATTTGACCCACTGACCTGTCCGCCCGCTCCGTTGAGCCAACCCCCTGTTTTCGTTGATCAGAATAGCAACTGAAATCGAACGCAGGACTGACAACATGAAACACGCAACCTTCAATATCGACACCGCATCAGAAGCAACAATCCTTAAGACATCGTTTCTGCCTGCACTGGGTTTGTCACTGGCAGATGCCTCTGCCGAAGTGGCAATTGCCTCGCTACTGGCCCCTGGTCGACGCAAGGCATTCTTCATGAATGCGCATTGCTGCAACGTGATGCACAAGGACCGCCAGTACAAAACGGCCGTTCATTGCGCAGACATCTTGTTGCCGGATGGGATCGGCGTGGCAATGGCCGCAAAGATGACCGGCCAAAAACTTGAGGCCAACCTCAACGGTACGGACCTGATCCCGCAGCTTCTGGAAAAGGCGGCCACGATGGGAAAATCGGTCTATCTGTTCGGTGGCACGCCCGGGACGGCGGAGAAGGCCGCGATGAACTTGCTGACCAAGATCCCGCAGTTGCGCATCGCCGGCACCCGCGACGGGTATGAAGGGGCCACAGACACCGCCGAGGTCATTGCTGACATCAACAACAGTGGCGCCGACATCGTGCTGGTGGCCCTTGGTGTGCCGTTGCAAGAGACATGGCTGCACCGTAACGCCCAATTCCTGGACGCTGATCTGACCATGGGTGTTGGTGCCGCACTGGATTTCTTTGCTGGCAACGTCACCCGCGCACCGCTTTGGATCCGCAAAGCCCGGTCCGAATGGGTTTGGCGTCTTGCGATGGAGCCGCGTCGTCTGGCCAAGCGGTATTTGTCCGGCAATTTCACCTTTCTTGCCCGGGCGGCGGCCACAACTGCCCGTCAGGCTTCTGGGACCGCTGTTCTGCGGCGTGCTTTGGATGTGACGGTTGCTACCTCTGCCCTTGTCCTGCTCGCCCCCGTCCTGATCGGAACAGCCTTCGCCGTGAAGGCGGAAAGCAGGGGTCCGGTCTTTTTTAAGCAAACACGGATCGGCAAAGATGGTGTTCCTTTCACGATGTTCAAATTCCGGTCGATGGTTCAGGATGCCGAGGCCCTGCGCGGCGACCTGCTTGAAACTTCGGACCGTGAAGGCGTCTGCTTCAAATCAAAGGCCGATCCGAGGATCACGCGTGTCGGGCGCTTCATCCGCCGTTCGTCCATCGACGAGTTGCCGCAGGTTCTGAACGTTCTCAAAGGCGAGATGTCGATCGTCGGGCCGCGCCCCGCACTGCCATCAGAGGTGCAGGCCTATCCTGCGCGCGCTTATGGCCGTCTTGCGGTAAAGCCCGGCATCACAGGTGTTTGGCAGGTCTCGGGCCGCGCGAACATCAGCTTTGACCGGATGATCGACATGGATCTTGCTTATGCCGGTTCGCGGACCGTGATGCTGGACCTCATCGTGATTGCATTGACGTTTCGCGCCGTCATCTCGGGCCGTGGTGCTCACTAACCTCTCTCACTCTTTTCTCATCACTCTCAAACAAGGAAATTCAAAATGACACATGTTCGCAAAGCCATATTCCCCGTCGCTGGTATGGGCACCCGTTTTCTGCCTGCTACAAAGTCGGTTCCAAAGGAAATGCTGACGCTGGTCGATCGCCCGCTGATCCAATACGCCGTCGATGAGGCGCGTGAGGCGGGGATTGAAGAGTTCATCTTTGTCTCGGCCGCTGGCAAAGGCGCACTTGAGGATTATTTCGACACCGCAGCAGCGCTTGAGCATCAACTTGCCGCAAAGGGAAAGACCGACGCCTTGGCGGCGCTGGAACGCACCCGTATGCCGGAAGGTGCGCTGACAATCCTGCGTCAGGCCCAGCCTTTGGGGCTTGGCCACGCCGTGCGGCAGGCCAAGCGTCTGATTGGAAATGAACCATTTGCTGTTTTGCTGCCCGATGACGTGATTGCCGGAGATACCGGCGCGCTCAAGCAGATGGTCGACGCCCATGCCAAGGTTGGCGGGCATATGGTGGCCACGATGGATGTCCCGCGTGAGGCAACCCGGTCGTACGGTGTACTTGATGTCGCAAACGAATT
The DNA here is from genome assembly GCA_947493335.1 of uncultured Paracoccaceae bacterium. GTDB lineage: Bacteria > Pseudomonadota > Alphaproteobacteria > Rhodobacterales > Rhodobacteraceae > CANMYO01. Next base: position 65,425 of record CANLQO010000009.1, read on the forward strand.
CGGCCGACTGTCTCACGCCAAAGGTATGGTTGAAAAACCCACCCCCGAAACCGCACCGTCGACCAAGGCTGTTGTCGGTCGCTATATCCTGTGCCCTTCGATTTTTGATCGGTTGGACACCCTGGTTCCAGGCGCCGGTGGCGAATTGCAACTGACAGATGCGATCAATGCCGATGTAGAGGCTGCGGGCGTCACGGGTTACCGCTTTGCCGGGGAACGGTTTGACTGCGGTTCTGTACAGGGGTTCGTGCAGGCAACGGCTGCATTTGCTCTGGCGCGTGCTGAGCTGGGTGGAGACTTTGCCGCGTTCCTTGCAAGCTGCGTAGGGCAACACTCTTTTGCCGCGTAGTGCGCGAACCTATCCGAATGGATAGGTCCCTATCCTGATGCCCAAATGCATTTTACGACGGGTTCTGTCATGAAGCCCTCAACAACCAAGGAGCTTACAATGTTTAAGTCAATCAAGTCCGCAGGTCTGAACCTGATTTTGGTCTTCGGACTGGGCACTGCAGCCTTTGCGGAAGATATTCCGGCCCCAACAGGTGACGTGCTCTTGTCTGTTGTCGGTGAAATTGCAGTCACAAATGCCGAAGACACGCTGCAACTTGATTTTGCCGCGTTGTCTGAACTGGACAGCACAGCATTTGAAACCACAACGATCTGGACCGAAGGTGCGCACACATTCCAAGGCGTATCGCTTCACGTGTTTGCAGAATTGGTCGGCGCTGAGGCAGGCACGTTTCTTGCCACGGCGATCAATGATTACACTGTCGAAATTCCGGTGAGTGATGCGGTCGAAGGTGGCCCGATCATCGCTTACCTGATGGACGGCGAAGAAATGTCCGTCCGGGACAAGGGTCCATTGTGGATCATCTACCCATATGACAGCAGCGCAGACTATCGCTCTGAGGTCATCTATTCTCGCAGCATCTGGCAACTCGACAGAATTGAAGTCGTGAAGTAACCCACTGGGGCAGCCCCCAATCTGGCCCAGAGGTTCCTATTTTGTCAGCCACCACTCACGAGCGAGCCAAAACCAGTCGTACCGTCGCGGTACTGGCTGGTTTTGTGGCTTTGGCCGCGATTGCGCTGCTGACGTTCAACGTATCGCGCGAGATCCGGCTTTTGGGGTCGGCAAGTTCCGATAACGTCCAATGGGCGCTGTCCCAGACCGAGGTTGAATTCCTTGAGTTTTCAACACGCGCTTCGGCAACGGAACCTGTCCTGAAAGACATAAGGCGCAAATTCGATGTCTTTTACAGTCGCATCGATACCGTGAATCACGCCCGGGTTTTTGAAGATCTGCGCACAAACTCGACCTTCACAGAGCAGCTATCTCAAATCAGCGAGTTTCTGGATGAAGGTGTGATGATCATCGACGCGGACGATGTTGGACTTTTGGCGGAATTGCCCAAGCTTCAAGCAATATCGGCCGAGATCCGACCGGTGGTCCGGCGACTTGCCAATTCGGGATTGGAGCAGTTTGCGAAAACGGCCGATGACCAGCGCTATGCCGTGGCCCGGACGATGACCCAGCTTGCCGCGGTCTTGGCCAGTCTTATCGGGGCGCTGGCTTTTCTGGTCTATTACCTCAATCGTTCGAACCAGCGCGCCGTGGAGCGCGAAAGACAACAAAAGCTAACTGCCGAACGCATGAACACCGTCATTGGGACCTCACTGGACGGCGTTATTGTCAGCAACCAAGATGGCAGGATCATGGAATTCAGTCCTGCAGCCGAAGTCATTTTCGGGCACAATTTCGAAGACGTTGTCGGCAAGGAAATAGGAGAGGTCATAATCCCCGACCATCTGCGTGGTGCACATGACGCTGGTATGGAAAGGATGCGGCAGAACGGTCAGAAACGGGTCGTAGGCAAGGGCCGTGTGACGCTGGAGGCCAAGCGCGCAAACGGCGAACACTTTCCAGTCGAGCTTGCGATTCAGTCGGCAGTCACGGACGAGGGCGAGATTTTCATCGCGTTCCTGCGAGATATCTCAAAGCGTGTGGCCGACCAGGAAGAACTTGTCGCCGCCCGCGACAAGGCGCTCGCGGGCGAAAAAATGAAAACCGATTTTCTGGCGACGATGAGCCATGAAATCAGGACCCCGCTCAATGGACTTCTAGGAAACATGGAGTTGTTGCGGGACACGCCGCTAAATGCTGCGCAAGGCCGCTACATGCACAACATGGAGACGTCAGGGCGTTTGTTGATGAGCCATATTTCCGATGTTCTGGACATAACGCGCTACGACGCGGGGAAACTGAGCACACGTTCTGAGCCTGTGAATGTGTCGGCACTCTTGCAAGATATCGTTGACAGTCAGTCGGGCATGGCCGCCTCAAATGAGACATCGTTGGAGTGGGGGTGGGATGGTGAGCCGCTCAATTGGATCAATTCGGATCATGACCGCCTGCAGCATGTCTTGATGAACCTGATCGGCAACGCGGTCAAATTCACCAAACGCGGCAAGGTTTCATTGACGGCGCACAGCCAGACCACGGACGAGGGCCATGCCATCACGTTCGAGATTTCTGATACCGGACCTGGCATCGCCGCAGAGCTGGCCGAACGCATTTTTGACGATTTCGTGACCGGCAACACGTCTTATGATCGCGACGTTGGAGGCACCGGGCTTGGACTGAGCATCGCCAAACGCTTTGTCAGCGCCATGAACGGCAAGATCTGGCTTGAAAGCCGCGAGGGCGAGGGGAGCAAATTCTTTGTCGAACTGCCCGTCACGCTGGCCGACCCGGAGACCAAGGGAGATCTAAACGTTGCGGAAACTCAAATGGTTGAAAATTTGAACATCCTTTTGGTCGAGGATAACGAAATCAACCGCGTCGTTGCACGCGAAATGCTTGAACTTGACGGGCATGTGGTCACCGAGGCGCATGATGGGCGCCAGGGTGTAGATCTGGCACAGCAACGCGCTTTTGATCTGATCCTGATGGATATCAGTATGCCGATCATGGACGGGCGCACCGCGGCAAACACGATCCGCAAGGGTGATGGGCCGTCGGCAAAGACCAGGATTGTCGCGCTGACCGCAAATGCGATGGCTGATGAGCAGGACGACTACTTCAAAGCAGGCATGGACGGAATTCTGACCAAACCCCTGACCAAGGCATCATTGCGTCAGGTCTTGCAGGCGGGCCATCAGCAGATACCAACAGACAGCTTGGTCATCGTCGACACAAAACATGTGTCCGAAACCAAGGAGGCCCTCGGGGAAGATGCCTTTGCCAAGCTCTCGGGTCGGTTCGCAGGCGAGGTGGATGATTTGATTGGCTGGCTGCAAACCGCCGAGCGTCATGATCGCACCGACATTGCAAGCCGTGCCCACAAAGTTGCTGGCAGTGCCGCGGTCTTTGGTGTCGTGGCGCTGCATGAACACCTCAAGAAAATTGAGGCGGCGGCCAAGGCCGGACAGGACGGCGAAGTCATTGAATTGATCGACGGCCTGCCGAAACTGTGGCGCGCATCAAAATCCGCAATGATCTAACGCAAGAACGTTACCGCTCCGATCACGCCAAGGACCCGACCGATCTCGGTGATATTGGTGATGGTGCTGTCATAGCAAGCCAACGCATCACCGGGTAGCAGATAGGGATCATAGTCGTCTCGGTCGGCCCGGCGCAGCAGATCCTCGATGTCGCGCTCGATGACTGCCGAAACGCCTGTGACGGGATTGCGCGAGAACAGAACCGAAGACCGATCCGCGCTTGTGCTGCGGGGGCCGCCAACGCAGTTGGAGTCGATCACGGCCTGCATGTAACGGGTGCCATACGGGACTTCGCGCACCGTCTGGCCGATCGCCGAGGAGGCATTGTCGGTCGCGGGCTGGGTCAGGTTAGACAGGAACAGACTGACCCCGGGCGGGCTGATCGGGCTGGGGCGCATCAGGTCGTCCTGGAAGCATTGCCGACTTGGGACTGAGACCTCGTCACCCGTCAGTAACATGATGTCCACTGCATTTCGGCCTTCAAAGACGCCGCGCATGTCTAAACGATAGACCTGACCATTGCGCCGAACCTCAACCGCAGAGATATCGGCATCAGGGCGAACGCCACCTGCCGCCCTGAGCGCCGCCGACAGGTTGCGTGCTTCGGTTGATGCACCAAGTGCATCTTGCCTTCGGCCATCGATGTTGTCCCCGCGTACGCCGCCGATTTCAACGGCGCGCGGTTCAAAGACCGCACCCGACACGCCGACGGTAACGGATGCAAAGTCAGCGGCCCGGACGGAGATTCTGGGCGGTTCGGTATAGAAGTCATTCGACAGCAGTTGCTGTTCGATATCTGCTTCGATCTGGTTGGTGGTGCGGCCCTGTGCCCGCACCGGAGAAAGAAACGGCAGTTTCAACGTGCCGTCGCGTGAAATCACATAGCTTCCGTTGAATGTTTCGTCATCGCCGACGCGAACATCGACCAGATCATTGCGGGTCAGGCGTTCGCCTTGCAGCGCAGATGCGGCGATCGCGCTGCCTTTGCCTCCTGCGCCACCAAGCGGCAAACATTTTGATGCATTCAATGCCGCAGAGCGCAGATACTTGGCGTCCGCGCGCGTGACCGTGGGTTCGCGATACTGCGCCTGATATGCATCGCCGACCGAGACGCCCTCAATATTGTCAGGCTGGTCATAGCTGTTGCAGGCCGCAACAACCAAAAGCGGCAAGAGCGCAATCTTGGCGGATGTCTTGAATGCCACTTTTGCCTCGCATCACGTGTTTGACGTTATCCTAGGGCAAGCGCTGGCGTCGGTCCATGCAGCAAAGAGCCCGTCTTATATCCTATCGGATAGGTTGTTGCCCATTTGCGCAATGCACCTGACCCAAGGCGTCCGAGACGCCAAATGCCATCAATTGCTAGACCAGTCATCGAAGCAAGACTGGAAAAAGCCCGTGCAGACCACATCGAATTCTAAAACGCTGATTGCGAACCTGATGGCCTATGGCGCGTCCGAGGTTGCGGCCAAGGCGTCACGGTTGTTGGTCGTTGTAGCCGTCGCGCGCACGCTTGACCTGAAAGAGATCGGGATCGCGGCAACGGCCATCGCGGCAGGCGATATCCTCAAGGCACTGACGGAAAACGGCGTTGGGCAACGGATCATTGCAGCCAAGGACCGCGATCTGGCCGCAACCTGCGCCACGGCGCATCGGATTTTCTGGACGTGGTGTCTTGGTCTTTTCGTGATTCAGGCGGCCATTGCGGGCGGATATTACTGGGCCGGCGGCAGTGCGACACTGGCAATCCTGATCCTGCTTTTGGGTGCGGAATACCTGTTCATGCCGGGGGGGCTTGTGAATGTCGCTCTGGCGATGCGGGCAGGCAAACTCAAGCGGACGGCCTCGATCGCGGGTGCGCAAATCGTGGGCGCCAGCCTGATCTCGGTCGTTTTGGTGCTGATCTGGCCTTCGGCGATTGCGATGATCTTGCCGCGCGTCTTGTCCGCGCCAATCTGGCTGATCGCGGTTCGTCGGTTGCAGCCATGGACCAAAGATCACACCGCCGGATACGCACCGCTGCGCCCATTCATCCAGTTCGGATGGGCAGTTTTGGGTGTTGAAGTGGTCAAGGCACTGCGGCTGCAGGCCGACAAGATGGTTGTCGGTATGACGATGGGGGCAGAAGCGCTGGGACTGTACTTCATGGCTTTCAATGCCGGGCTGAGCCTGTCGAATGCCTTTACGGCCGCATTCTCAACCGTCCTGTTCCCGCATCTGACACAGTCGGCCGATCGGATCGGCGCACTGCGCGGCAGCCTTGTGGCGGGCGTCGCCGTGATCAGCCCGATCGTCATTTTGCAGGCATTGCTGGCACCCGTCTATGTCCCCGTGCTTTTGGGCGCCGATTGGGTTGGGATCGCGAACATCGTCTCGATCCTGTGCCTGGTTGCCATTCCGACGACGATCTGGACCGCTGCAGCTGGATGGCTACGTGCCAACAACCGCCCGGACATCGAACTTTGGGTGACGATGGGCCTGGCTGCCGGCATCGTGCTGAATACCTATCTTCTTGCTCCACTGGGCTTGACCTACGTCGCGACCGGATACGCCGTCACAGCCACTTTGATCTTTGTCGGTGCATCCATTCCCGCCTTCCAAACTGCATTCACCCTTCGCCGCGTAAAGGTATAAGCCATGACCCGTTTTTCTATCATCATCCCTTGCTACAACGCAGCCGACACCATTCTTGAGACGTTGCGCAGCCTTCAGGTGCAGACGATCACCGATTGGGAAGCGATTTGCGTCGATGACGGATCAACAGATGCGACGACCCAGATCATCGCCGCGGTGCGCGATGCGGACCCGCGCATCGTTCTGGCCCACAATCCGCGCAAAGGCCCAAGTGCCGCGCGAAACCACGGTGTCTTGACGCTTGCCAAGGGTAACATCATCGCATTTTGCGATGCCGACGATCTTTGGTCGCCGACCAAGCTGGCAGAATTGAACACCGCATTTTCAGACCTTTTCGTGGATGCCGCTTTCGGCAAGGTGGCATTCTTCAACACTGACCCCAGTGCGGTCACGGCCACATCGACCGTTCCGTTAACCCCGCTGCACATCCCCATGTTGCTCAGTGAAAACCCCGTCTGCACCATGTCGAACCTGGCCATTCGCAAAGTCCATTTTGAGAAATCTCGCGGCTTCGATGAGACCCTCGTTCACAACGAAGATCTGGAGTGGCTGGTCCGGCTTGTCGGACATGATGCGAACATTGTCGGCCTGCAATCAGTCCAGACATTTTACCGCGCCAGCCCCTACGGCCTTTCATCCGACCTTCGGGCAATGGAAATTGGTCGCAATGCGGTGCTTGAGACCGCCGCGTCGTTCGGTTTCAGACCTGACGCCGCATCAAACGCTATCTATCAACGGTATCTTGCCCGACGCGCATTGCGTTTAGGCCAGGGTCGCACGCTGGCATTGCGCTTTGCACTGTCCGGCGTGGCCAATTGCCCATCTGGCTTCTTCGCTTCACCCAAGCGCGGCATCCTGACGTTGCTTGGCGCTCTCTGCGCGCTTGTTCTTCCTTTACCTGTTTGCCGCACTTTGTTTTCACGCTGAATCTGAGGATGACTGTCATGCCCTATGCCTCCATTATTGTACCCGCCTATAACGTCGCCGCGACTTTGCCTGAAACGCTCACTGCGTTGCTGCGCCAAACCTACGTCGATTTCGAAATCGTCGTGGTTGATGATGGGTCGACCGATTACACCGTCCGTATCGTGGAAGACTTTCAAACCGACCAGCGTGTCCGTCTGGTGCGCCAGCGCAACCGGGGTCTGGCCGGTGCGCGCAACACCGGTATCGCCAATGCCAAAGGCAGCGTGATCGGATTTTGCGATGCCGACGACACATGGGAACCTGAAAAGCTTGAAACCCATGTGCGCCATCTTGAAGCGAGCCCTGACGTGGGGATCAGTTATTCGGGTTCTTCAATGATGGACGATAAAGGTGTCCCGTTGGGTCACTATCAGACGCCGCGCCTTAGCCACGTCCGGGCGGACCATATCCTGAAGCGCAATCCGATCGGAAATGGCTCTGCCCCGGTTCTGCGTCGTGCGGTATTTGACGCCATCGCCTATCGCCCCGCCTTTGAAACCGATCGGGACTGGTATTTCGATGAAACTTTCCGGCAATCGGAAGACATCGAATGCTGGCTGCGCATCGCATTGACCACCGCCTGGTGCTTTGAAGGTGTTGAGGGCACTTTGACTAACTACCGGATCAACCAGTCGGGACTGTCTGCTGACACCAATCGCCAGTTCGCATCCTGGGAAAACATGGTGACGAAGTTGCGCCCGATAAACCCGGAGTTTTTCGCCAAGCATGAAGCAGCGGCAAGGTCCTATCAGTACCGCTACCTCGCGCGCCGCGCTGTCAGCAGTTTTGACGGGGCGCGCGCATGGAATCTTGCAATGCAATCCTTTCAACACTCATTCCGTCCTGTTCTGGAAGAACCCATGAAGACGGTCCAGACCGTGGTTGCCGCAGCAGTACTCAAACTTGTGGGGCCAAATGCACTGCGGCCCTTCCTGCTGGCGAAAGGCACAAAGTCATGAGGCGTCCTTTGAAAGTCGTTCACCTTGTCGATGACACCACTGCCGGGGGCGTCACGCGGGTCGTCGATTTCATCCTGTCAAGCAACGCAACGCAAAGTGAGATCCGACACGAGCGTCAGATTGTGTCTCGCGGAAAGCTTCTCGCAACGCGCTATGACGCTGACGTCATTGTGTCCCATCTGACAATATCATGGCGCAGCCTACCGTCGCTTTTGTTGCTACGGGCGTCGAACGTTGGAAAACGGTTGGTCCACGTTGAGCATAGTTATACAGAGGCCTTTGTCGCGCATAATGTCCCCAACCAAAGGCGCTTTCTGTCCCTGTTGCGCATCGGCTTTTCATTATTCGACAGAATTGTCGGGGTAAGTTTCGCGCAGTCGGATTGGATGACCGCCAAGAAATTGTGTGCGAGCAACAGAATTTCGACGATTCAGTCGTGTGTTGATCTTTCCCCTTTCCACGACGTTCCGGCCCCTGACGGCCCCAAACGCATCTTTGGAGCAATCGGCCGCCTTGATCGTCAGAAAGGCTTTGATGTGCTTGTTGATGCCTTCAAAGCCTGCCCCATTAAGGACATCCGGCTCTTTATTTTTGGAGAGGGAGAGGAAGAAGAAAAACTCCGTGCCCTGGCCGCAGGCGATCCACGCATCGAATTCAAGGGCTTTGCGGCCTCCCCCATTGATGCGTTTTCTCAAGTTGATGTGGTCATGATGCCATCCCGCTGGGAAGCTTACGGACTGGTCGCCATCGAAGCCTTGAGCGCAAAGAGAACGCTCATCTGTACCGATGCCGATGGATTGCGGGATCATAGGTCTTTGGGCGCTGAATTCTTTGAGCAGTATACGACAGGCTGCATAACGAGAAAGATCGCTGAAATGCGGTCGCGCGCGTCTGGTTCGGCACCCGATATGGGCAATCCACCAAAGGCTCTCGAAGAAATTTTTCTTTCGAAATGGCAAGCGCTTCTGTCTGAATTGTCAGAATCTCCAATCGATATTCAGATTGCCAACCGTTCCACGTCAAAGCCGTCAGAACTTCCCAACGCCGAAAGCCATAATGGCCCTTCAACCCCAGCAATCGGTGCCTTAATCATGGCGGCGGTTACCATTGCCGCTCAAGCGTTTCACCGACAGTGGCGAATGGCAGCTTCGGCAGAACGCAGAGCGCCAATATTACTGGACCTTGAGTGTCAACTTTGGGCCGGTCGTTCTTCCTGTCACATTTGCTCAAGCCAATGAACTGGATTAGAAGAAGGCAACCAAAACAATAATTTGAGCGGTTCCCTGAATGAATTCAGTTCTAGAGAAGGCTTGGTCCTCTTTTCTTGGGCCCATGCTGCAGCGGCCAAAGCGGCAGCAAGTCGCGGCCCTTTGCCATCGCGAATGGCGCGGCCAGCGCGAATTTCTTTTGATCACCAGTCGACACACCAAACGCTGGATCATCCCCAAGGGTTGGCCAATACGTGGCTTGAAATCGCACGAAGCGGCCTTGCAGGAAGCATGGGAAGAGGCTGGTGTCAAAGCCGGAAACGCCAACAACCACCCTGAAGGCACGTATACCTATCAAAAGGTACAACAGACAGGCTGGAGTTTTCCGGTCAAGACCGTTGTCTATTCGGTGGCGGTCACTGAACTCTCGAAAGAGTATCCTGAGGCATCCGAGCGTTCGCGCAAATGGGTCTCTGCCGATGATGCTGCCGAAATGGTGGATGAGCCCGAGTTGCAGCAAATCTTTCATGCGATGGCGGCCTAGAACTGTCCAAGTTTGGATTGATTGCAACCCGCCTTCCGACGTAGAAGCGTCGCGCGACGAGGGGGAGCAGCATGACCGAACAACAAGGCGATCCACGCCATCTTGAAACTTTGGATCGCGATCTGGATCGCTTATCCAACCTTGAAATGGCCACAAATTATGTGGGCAGGCCCCTTGTTGGCCCGGGCATTTCTCTGGTTTTTGTTGTCTTGGCAGGTCTGGCGGCCATGCTGTTTTTTGGCGACACCAACAATTCCATGATCGTCGTTATTGCTGCGTGTTTCGGCGCGTATATGGCCTTGAACATCGGGGCCAATGATGTGGCCAACAACATGGGGCCCGCGGTTGGCGCTAATGCGCTTAGCATGGGTGGGGCAATCGCGATTGCCGCCATTTTCGAAAGCGCTGGTGCACTTATCGCCGGTGGCGATGTGGTATCGACCATCGCGAAGGGTATCATCGAGCCAGCCAGCATGGGCACCGCCGAGGTGTTTATTTGGGCGATGATGGCTGCACTATTGTCTGCCGCGCTTTGGGTGAACCTTGCAACCTGGGTCGGCGCACCGGTGTCGACGACCCATTCCGTCGTCGGCGGTGTCATGGGGGCTGGCATCGCCGCGGCTGGTTTCTCTGCCGTGAACTGGCCCACGATGAGCGCTATCGCCGCGAGCTGGGTGATTTCCCCGGTGTTGGGCGGCGTGATTGCCGCAAGCTTTCTGGCGCTGATAAAGTCCAGGATCATCTATCAGGACGACAAGATTGCCGCCGCGCGCAAATGGGTGCCGGTCCTTGTGGGCATCATGGCCGGAGCTTTCGCGACGTATCTTGCGCTGAAGGGTTTGAAAAAGATCATCAAGATTGATCTGCCAACCGCGCTTGCCATTGGCGCAGTGGTTGGAGGCGGCATCTGGGCGGTCATGATCCCGGTCATCCGTAAACAGTCCCAAGGTCTGGAAAACCGAAACAAGTCATTGAAAGTTCTGTTCGGGATTCCTTTGGTTGTCTCTGCGGCACTTCTTAGCTTTGCGCATGGCGCAAACGACGTCGCCAACGCGGTGGGCCCGCTGGCCGCGATCGTGCAGGCATCGCAATCCGGTAACTTTACCGAAGCCGTGAGCATCCCCGTCTGGGTGATGGTTATCGGTGCTTTTGGCATTTCTTTTGGCTTGTTTCTGTTTGGCCCCAAACTGATCCGGATGGTCGGCAGTCAGATTACGAAACTCAACCCCATGCGTGCCTATTGCGTCGCGCTTTCGGCGGCGATCACTGTGATTATCGCAAGCTGGCTAGGCTTGCCTGTCAGCTCCACCCATATTGCGGTCGGCGGCGTTTTCGGCGTCGGGTTCTTCCGCGAATGGGATGCAGAGCGTCGCATCAAGAAAGCCCGGATCGCCATGCCGTCGCGCCCCGCCTATGCGCCCGAAGAAAGGCGCCGTCGCAGGCTCGTGAGGCGCTCGCACTTCATGACGATCATCGCAGCATGGGTCATCACGGTCCCAGCTGCAGCGGCGCTTTCGGCCATGATCTTCTTCTTGATTTCAGTGGTGTCAGGGTCTGCCTGAACATTGGCAGAATTGGCCTGCCTATGGTGATCCCTCTGTTGTATGCGGCTCGGCTTGCAATTCTCACAAATGTCCGCAATGAGGGCTGCGGCCGCAGCATCAGGGAATCCGACCCAGTGTCGGCAAAGGGCCGCCAGTGAAGGCGACCCAAATACGCTAGATTTCAATGGCCTCAGCGATAGCCAAAGCATCCTCAAGCTCAACACCCAAGTAGCGGACGGTACTGTCCATTTTGGTGTGTCCTAGAAGAAGTTGAACGGCTCGAAGGTTGCCTGTCTTCTTGTAGATTTGCGTTACCTTTGTCCGCCGCATCGAGTGCGTTCCATACGCGCTAGCTTCTAGACCAATCGAGGTGACCCAGTCCCGGACAATGCGGGCATATTGGCGGGTGGAAATGTGATGGCGTTCGTGAAATCTACCCTGCCAAAGAAACTCGGACCCGACCATGAGCTCGTCTTCCATCCATTTCTCGACCGAGGCGCGTGTGCCTTCGGATATCTCAAATCGAACAGGTTTCTTTGTTTTGCTTTGAAGCACCGATGCCCTTTCCTTGATCTGACCTGACGCCATGACGTCGACGACTTTCAACTTTACGAGGTCGCATCCACGCAGCTTGCTGTCGATCGCCATGTTGAAGAGCGCGAGATCTCGATGGTTCTCCGCCAGTTCCAGTCTGACGCGGATCGCCCAGACATGTTTCGGTTTCAGTGGCCGTTTTTGTCCAACTATGCGGCCCTTGTTCCAAGCTGGGCGAAGAGCGCGAATGGCTGGTAAGTTTGGTGTTTCCATGACTGATCCTCCGATCCGCCATGCCCGCCCACAACGACAACCCGACGTTGACAAAGCAGTGTATCACAGGATGCTGCGACCGATCTAACGGCAGCGAAGAGCCCAATGTAACCTAATGCTGCACAACGAGCGAAAGGCTTCTTTGACGACTTTTGATTGGTTCAATTTGCCGCTGTCAGTTCACCATACGTGTTATGAAATCCATGGTCTTCCTGGCGACATCTTCCCATCTACTGTCAAATACCAACGAATGGCCGCAGTCTTGCATCTCAACAATTTCCGTTGGACCCGCATTTTTTTTCTGCAATCGAAAACTCGCGCGTGAAATGGACAAGGGTACCGTGTGATCCTTGGCTGCGGCAATAATCAGCAGGGGCCCGCGACCTGAAAAGCGGGTGTCAACTTTTGCCTGTGTCCAAGGATTGACGTTCGCTGTCGCCGCTTGGAACACGGGCAGGCCGGGTGCTGGCACGTGGTAGGTGGAATGCAGCGATTTCGCTTCCGCTTCTGGGACGGCATTGGCAAAACCATAACGGAATTGTTTGAAGTTCAGGGCGATGGCCCGTCTTCGGTTCGCAGGATTGGACAAGACCGGCCACGTTGCCTTGAATACTGAGAACGGCAAAGGCAAGACACCGCGAAAAGGGGCGGGCGAAATGGCCACCGTTGCTTTTGCCAGCCCACGTGCTGCCAGTATTTGCGCCATCAACCCACCAAAGGAGTGCCCTACGATGATCGGTTTGGTGTCCAGTTTTTCAATGACGGACTGGCAGCGGTCAGCGACCTCTGTGACCGACCTTTTCGCCATCGGCCCGGGGTTCGCATGCGCCGCCGCGACTGTTTCGGGGTCGCCGGGCCAGTCAATCGCAACGGCAGCAAAACCGGCTTTTTCAAAGTAATCCCCCCAATTATTCCATGATCCAGCCAACAACCAAAGCCCATGTATGAAAACTACTGTTGGTTTTCCGCTGGCATTCGCGGCATCAATCTCGGTGCTTTCGCGCGCTGTGATTTTTGGTGTTACGGTCATGGTATCCCTACTCATCGTTCTAAAGTTGACGTAACCTATCCAGCGGAGGGTCTTCGCGGAATGACAGAGAAGCTTGATAACTTAGCAGAAACGTCAAATATGCATTCTGTTGCTGGACGGCGTGACATCCTCTCGGAAATTCTGGACGTCGTGCATGTGCAGGGCGAACGTGCGTTGATGATCGCCCCCGAGAGCCCGCAGACCGTCAGCTTTCCAAATGCGATGCCATGTATTCACATCGTGGAACATGGTGAAATCACGATCCGCATCCAAGGCGAGCCCGATCCCATCATTGTTGGCTCCAACCATCTGGCGCTACTTTTGCATGGTCATGCCCACCAGGTTAATTACGGTGATGGTGGCAATCTCACCTTTATCGATAAAGCGATCGCGCAAGCAGGTCATTCCGGCAAGCTTCAGCTTGGAAACAACAATGCGACGCGATGCTTTTGGGGTAGCTTTTCGCTGCATGGCGATCTTGCTGAAACTGTTCTTAGCGGGTTGCCCCCAATCATCATCATTGGCGACTTGAAGGAAGATCCAATCGATTTTCTTGAGATGGTGTGTCAGATTATCTTAGATGAAATGCGGGAAAATCGGCCCGGCGCAGATGCAATGGTGTCACGGCTTCTTGACTTGATGCTTGTCCAAATCTTACGACGATGGGCGCGTAGTGCAGAAACCGCACCCGGATGGCTTGCAAGCGCACAAGACGAGCGGATCAGCCGCGCGGTCGCGGCCATGCACGATGATCCGGCCTTTGACTGGAACATCGAGGGATTGGCCGATCTTTGTGGGATGTCGCGCTCCAGCTTTGTGGCTCTGTTCGAAAAAGTCATGGGACAGGCACCGGGCGCATATCTCAGAGAGTGGCGACTGGCCCGTGCCGCCAAGTTGCTGCGATACTCTGGTGCGACGATTGAGATCATTTCGGAACAAGTAGGATATACGTCAAAAGAGGCATTCAGCCGCGCATTTCGCAATCGATTTGGCAAGTCACCTTCGACATGGCGTTCCTCGCGGCAACGCAATCAAAAGAGAGAAGGTGGTCATTTGATCTAGTTTGCCGAATTCACCCTTTGTCCGCATTGTGTGAGTTCGTCCATCATCTGGTTTTGCGGGTGCAGCGAATGTCGACAATACGGGCTGCGATCGCAGC
>CANLQO010000010.1 GCA_947493335.1 uncultured Paracoccaceae bacterium
GTTGTGGGTAAAAAAGTTCAACAAACTGAGGAAGCAGACGTTCATTTTGAATATGATAACGGAAGCAAAGTCCCGCACACCGTTAGTTCACCCGGCCCCGGATTTTGCACGCGCAGCGAATGGCAGGTCCGACGGGCCGCACCGCAGCACTAGAAGTGGTCGTTGTACGGCAGCTTTGGGCCGTCCTCGGCTAGTAGTCACGAGCGCAGATGCTGCACTGCCTCCGACGTCCGCGAAGAGCCCACACCTACGTTCACAAGTACCGCAGCGAATGGCGGCTATTGTAACCTATCAGCCAACTGCGAAATATCACTCAGAGTAAAATGGGAGTGCCTTAGTTGCTGGCCCCAAACGGCCTGTAGACCATATTCCCGTCGCTATCTAACGTCCCGATAACACCAGAGGCAGTGCCATATTTTTCGATCCGGGCTTGGTCTTTTCGGTGCTGATCAATCACTTTGGTCACGATCATCAGGGCTATCAATGCTATTGCCAAAAGCATCCGGCACAGAAAAATTATATGGGTCTTGCGCTCAAGGGCTTTGGTGCCTGGTGTTCGTTTTTCCTGATTTGATCGCACGTTTTTTAATGCGTCCACGACAGAATATTTTTGTTGCCGTGTCAGGCTATCGGGAAGGTCGGACAGGCGGCTGTGAGCAACAGAAACTGTAGATCGGCCCGCACCGACAAGTACCCAGATCGAGAAAATGAGCCCGAAGCCCGGCAAGTACCCAAATGTGCTGAAGTGCTGAATGGTCCAATAGGCAAAGAGGAACGCAGTGATGCCCCCAACAGCGAGCTGTCCCAACCCAAAATGGTATCTGCGTCCGGCCTGTTTTCGGTCGAGGTCCATGACGTACCCGTCAAAGCGCGGATCATTAGTGTCTTCAAAGGTGCTGCTGCGGGTATCGGTCAATGGTCCTGCCCCATTCTGTTGACTTTATTGTTTCAAACGAATGCGGCAAAAAATTGTCAGCGGAAAAGCGCTGTGCTTTCGCAGCAAAGCCGCCATTGATTTTCATCAGACAAGCGGCAGCTAAGTCCCGCACACCGTTAGTTCACCCGGCCCCGGATTTTGCACGCGCAGCGAATGGCAGGTCCGACGGGCCGCACCGCAGCACTAGAAGTGGTCGTTGTACGGCAGCTTTGGGCCGTCCTAGAGGGTAGGGCGAGTGCTGCGTCCTTAGATGCTGCGCTGCATCGGAGGTCCCGTCAGAGCCCCAACCTTCACCTGTCTGCTCTCTCTTTTGACGTGAAAATCGTCAACTGATAGCTCTTAGAAAATTGCAGAGGCATCGAGCTGATGAGCTACATAGATTGTTACAAACACGAACTGGTTGGTCTGTTCGGCTACCTTCCGGTCTATCGTCCCCTTCAAGAAATTCCCGGATCGCTTGACCCGAACGATGGCGACTTTCGGTGCCTTCCCAACCAACTGGTGCTGGGTGGTGGGAGTGGTGAACATCCTGGCTTGGTCTTATTGTGCCCCGAAAGAGCAGTCGCCGAGTTCATAATTCACAATCCAGATTTGGAACTACCTGAAGAGGTGGAAAAAAGTATTTGGGAGCAAAGTGTTAGATCAAATCCAGCTTTCTTGTTCTCCGATTGGTCTACTGAAGATCACCATGACTTTTTTGAACTCTGTACGGGACCAGGCCTTCCAAACAGGTTTCGTCCTGACCATGAGTTCAGTTTTGAAACATGGCTGCTTTTGGGGTTTGGGGAGTTTGTATACTATTCGATGCCCGAGCTTGTACCTAGTTCCCTAATTGAAAGGGTCGGTTCCGCGCCAAGGTCTCCGCATATCCACTTCAACAATGTTTTGTTGGTCCCTCCAGGCATGCCTGTATATGCAAATGGGGGAAATGCTTTCTTCAATCTTGAAGGGTAGGGGCAACGGCAGCTTTGTCCGCGACGCAGCCATCCAGCGCCCCGAAATGCTGCGCGCATGGTGCAATGTCCGCTATGTGGGATGCAACCGCAGCATTCTACTACCGCGCTAGATGGCAGCTTTGGGCCGTCGATGACATGCTAACCTTCGGCCTCGGCAAACGCCTTGAAGCTTTCCATCTGCTTCATGGTTTCTTTGCGAAAAGCTCCAGGCATCAGTTTCATCATTAGCTTCATCATCAAACCATCGCAGCGAAACTCGTTTGTCTGCGTCCAACGGGTCGTACCGTCGCCATTCACTTTGAAGAAATTCTCAGTCCGGTTCCACACGCCTTTCGCAGCATAGACAGCGGTGAATTCACTCGGGAGATCGCGTTTCTCAATTGTTTCAATCATTTCGACGCGTCGGTTGCCAGCTTTGACAACGAATTCGGATTTGGCACCAGGATAGCCCTTCTCGCCGGAAATATGGGAAAAGCGCTCAAGTCCGATCAGCCATTTTTGAAGATTGTTGGGATCGTCAAATAGCTCGATCATCCTTGCCCGGCTAAGACTGATGTCGATCTCGCAGGTGTATTTCATAGAGCCCCCCCGGTTTGACAAGAGATTAACAGAGGCGTTGAGAAATTGACCAGCAAGTTTCTAATTCCGAACACGCTGGATCGAGGCGGCTATCGTGGAGAGCCCTCCGAGTAGTCTTTTGCGAGCAGCATTCCACCATTTCTCTGCCTGGGCTTTGAGGAAAGGAGCTGTGGCTGGGCAATGACTAAATGCCCAACTGGACGCACCATCATTGACGCATGGTTTCTCTAGGGCAATCCCGTCAGCGAATTGTGACGCTATCCATGGTCCGATTTAGCGACCGCAAAGAATGGCAGGTTTGACGGGCCGCACCGCAGCGTCGAAGAACACCGACGGAAGTCGGCTATGGGCCGTCCGAGAGATCCGTTTGAAGCGGAGCAGGGGGCAACGCTGCACCGCTTCTGATGTCTGCTGAGAGCCCATAAAGACCAATGCTGCACGCAGATCCAATGGCTGCTATCGTCTACCCGCCTAACTGTTTGTCATCTTCTGCAAGTCATTTGGCGTTTTGTGCAGTTGGCGAAGCGATTGGCTCACCTTAGACTTGCCTCACCATTTTTCTGGGAGCCCAATTTGTCAAATCCACAAGACCTTCGCGTGCATGTCGGGAAGGCTGCGCGTATTCTGATGTCGGAGCTTGGCCTTGATCCGGTCATCGTATTGCGACGCGCAGGTCTGCCGCCGGGACTGCTCGAGGGCGATGGCAGCAAGATCTTGTTGGGAGAGTATTATCGCCTTCTATCATCTGTGACGAACGAGGCCGCAGATCCGCTGCTTGCTTTGAAATTGGGCGATGCCGCAGGGATCGACTATTTCGATCCAGCCTTCTTTGCTGCGATGTGTTCGCCAAATATGAACGTGGCCGCAGTGCGACTGGCCGATTACAAGCGGCTCGTCAGCCCGTTCACGCTTGATGTGAAGGTTGGCGCGGAAGCCACCCAAATCGCGTTCGTCTGTAAATCCGTTGCGCTCGTCCACCCCACAATGGCGCTGACGGAAATCGTTTTCCTTGTTAATTTCGCTCGCCGCGCCACGCGCCACCAGATCATTCCGCAATCGGTTTCCATGCCATTCGATCCACCAGACATCGAATCCTATGAAGCGCACTTTGGATGTGCGATCCGGAAAGATGAAAAGAGGTCTGTGACCTTCACGGCGGTTGACGCCAAACGCCCATTTGTCACCCATGATGATGAGATCTGGGCCCTGTTTGAGCCGCGCTTGCGGCGACAAATTGAGGATGGCGGCCATGAGCCGACGACCCGAACCAAAGTGGCGCATTGCCTAAACGAACTTTTGCCAAGTGGTCGCGCGACTGTCGATGATGTTGCCAAAGAGTTGGCGATGAGTAAGCGCACATTGCAACGTCGCCTCGCCGACGAAGGGACAAACTGGCTCGAGGTTTTGAGTGATGCCCGCGAGGCCTTAGCGAAACACTACCTGACAACAACGGAATACGGGACGGCGGAAGTCAGCTTTCTATTGGGGTATGAGGACCCGAATTCATTTTTCAGGGCTTTCAGGCGGTGGGAAAATACATCGCCAGAAATGTGGCGGGTTCAGCACAAAGTCCAACCCGCACTGCACTGACGATTGGCACTTTCAGCAAGCAGATTGGCACCTCTGGCGAGTGCTGAAGGCAGGTGAACACCTTAGGTTTGATCAAACTCAAACTCTCTAAGGAGTGCCCACAATGGCCCGTATCACCCGCTCAATGTATCACAAAGACCTCCAGTCGGGCTATCTCGCAGGCCGGATCGTCACGTGGATGTCGCACCGAAATTGGGCGTTGCGGGTGATGCAGCGTTTCATGTTGCAGCCATCGGTTGGTCAACAGATCGCAGGTTTGACCAATGACGAAATTTATATCCCAAGTCAGGCCTCGCCCGGTCACAAGATACGCACTCGTGTTTACAAACCGGCCGGTGACAAGGGGCCTTTGCCCGCGATGCTCTATGCCCATGGCGGCGGCTACCAGGTGGGTGTGCCAGAGCAAGCGCATCCGTTCTACGAGGACATCATAAAGCGCCGAGATGTCGCGATTATTGCGCCTGCCTATCGCCTTTCGCTTCAAGGACATCCTTATCCGGCTGGGCATGATGATTGTTTTGATACGCTGCGCTATATGAAGGAAAACGCCGATGCACTTGGTATCCGCAGCGATAAGTTCATCATCGCTGGTCATAGTGGCGGTGGCGGCATGGCAGCGGCTGTCACGCTGAAGGCAGTTGACACCAAAGCCGCCGACATTGCGTTCCAGATGCCCGTTTATCCAATGCTGGATCACAGAAACGAAACGACTTCTGCACGCGAAATGCAGGGTTCATTGATTTGGGACAGCCTGTCAAATGCCCGCGCGTGGGCGAAATATGTCGGCCATCTGAAGGGCGATATTCCAGACTACGCCTCACCGGCTTTGCGCAAAGACTTAACAGGCATGCCGCCTACGATCAGTTGGGTCGGTGACATGGAGCCGTTTAAGGACGAAACAATCCAATACATGGAAGCTTTAGAGCGCGCTGGCGTGCCGACCAAATTCAAACTTTATGAGGGCGGCTATCACGCGTTTGAGGTGCTTGTGCCAGATGCAGCTGTTTCCAAGGACGCGAATGAATTCCAAGTCAGCGCTTTTGCGGACTTTTATGACAAATATCTTTAAGTAGACCTCCAAGTTAACACCAAGAACGGCAGCTCCGTCCGCGTTGCAGTCCTTGAGCCACGTTCAGATCATGCAATGGCAGCGAAAGTCCGGTTCGACGGGCCGCACAGCAGCATCGCGGGCGACCAATGAACGGCGGCAATGGGCCGTCCTCATCGCGATCATAAGCTCGCGCCTTAAGATGCTGCGAATGATCTAATGACCGCTGTGAGCCCAATCCGGACAAGTCCAGCCTTTATGCTTTGGGTCAGTCCAACTTCGGGAATCTGAAACGGTTTTCTGCGCTCCACCTGAGATCAAATATCAATGACATCAAATGCGCAATTCGCAAAAGACATGAGCCCGCAACAAGGAAAACCGAATGCTCGCGGAGCTTGTTCGGAAACATCTGCTTAGGAAAGCCTTCGTGGCGTAGGTCGTTGTCAGGACATAGAATCGGATTTAGGCAGCGTCGGATCCATGACATCCCAAGGCTGTGCGCTTTTTACAAAGATGTCACGACTTGGGGTATACCAACTCGGATCGTCCAGACTTCCTGCATAAATCACGATCGCACCCTCGCCAACGCCATTGATCAGGAACAAAGGCGACCCGAATGTCGCACAGAAGCCTTGGCGCATGGCGTGTCCACGATCGGAAGGGCGTTCGAACCAGGTTGGTTCACCCATATCGATCTTGAAGTCGGTTTGTTTGGCCAGAACTGCAGGGAAATAGGCACCCCCCGTTGCCTGCTGACAATGGCGGCAATGGCAGTTGCCCATGTACCGTGCAGGGCCGGAAGAGCTATAGCGGATCGCGCCGCAGGCACAGCCTACCGAAAAACTATCTGTCATGGTACCTCCTTATCCGTTTGCCCCCGGGTGGTCTTATTACAGCGCGGCTGCCACTGTGACTGTTACCAGCGACCCTATCGACGAATAGAGAATGGCACGGGCGATGGCGTCAACCCGCACGCCATAGTTCAGCGCCAGCATGAAGGCCATGACCCCGCTGGGCGCCGCAGCCACCATCATTGCCGGATTGCGCACCTCGGGCGCGAGGTGCAGAACGCCAGCAAAGATGGCCCAGGCCAAGACCGGGTGAACCACCAGCTTCACACCGGTGATGGCCACCGGCAACATAGGGCGGGAACCGCTGGCCTTCTGGCTCAGAATTATGCCGAGGGCGAACAACAGCACCGGCGAGGCCGTGCCGCCCAGAAAATCCATGAAGACATCAAAACCTGTGGGCACCGAAAGGCCCAGCAATCCGACCGCCAGCCCAAGAGCCATGGCAACCAACGGGGGGTTTCGCGCGATCTTACCGATTGTATGTCCAAGGGATGCATCCTTGGTCGCCAGGACATCCATAAGGATCAAAGACCCGCTGAAGATCAACATGCCATCCATGGAAATGATAGCGACAATTGGCGTAACGGCGGCTTCACCAAACAGGGTGATCGCAATCGGCAGAACGAACAGGATATGGTTGGTCAGGGCGATGGCCAATCCCAGAAGAGCGGCCTCCATAACATCGGTTTTGAAAACACGCCGGGCAATCAGAAATCCGGTGGCATACATTAGTAATTCGGTGACGAAATAGCCGCCCAGCATGGCCAAGTTGAATTCTGCCAGCGGGGCATTGGCCAGCAATTGGAATCCCAGTGCTGGCATAGCGACGAACATCACAAATTTGTTCAACGCCATTGCCATGTTGAAATCGAAAGTTCCACGCAATCCAAGAAGATATCCGACCGCGCCAATCCCAAAAACCGGCAACACGCCGTTCAGCAATTGGTCGAGCATCGCGATACTTTCTGTTGTCTTGGGTGAATGCTGGCGCGTGCGGGGTCACATGGGCCGACAGTTTTCACCATGTTTCGGCGTAAGGGCGGATATCCAACTCATGGGTCCAGCCATCGCGCTGTTGGTGATGCAGGTTCCAATAGGCTTCGGCAATACTGTCCGGCTTCATAAGGGTATCGGGCGGCAGGCTGTCGGGGTTCTTGCCCGCCTGTCGCACCCGGTCGCGCACAAATTCCGTGTCGACGCCCGCGTCAATGACAAGATGCGCCACGTGGATGTTTTTTGGTCCCAACTCGCGGGCCATCGACTGTGCCAGACCCCGCAGCGCAAATTTGCCTGAGGCAAAGGCGCCATATCCCGAACTGCCGCGAACCGAGGCGGTTGCCCCGGTGAAGAAGATCGAACCTTTCTGCCGCTCCACCATGTATTTCGCGGCTTCGCGCCCGGAAAGAAACGCGCCGTAAGCGCACATTTCCCAGACCTTGCGAAAGACGCGTTCGGTCGTTTCCAGAATTGGAAACCGAACATTGCCGCCGACATTGAAGATGCAGATGTCTATTGGTCCGATGTCCTGTTCGACCATTGCGAACATCTCGGTCGCGGTCTCTTCCTTGCGCGCGTCCCAGGTAAACCCCTGTGCGCTACCGCCTGCCGCTTCGATTTCGGCGATCAAGGGCGCAAGCTTTTCCCCGCGGCGGCGGCCCATCACGACGTGAAACCCTCCGCGCGCAAAACGCTTGGCAATGGCTGCGCCGATATAGTCTCCGGCGCCGATGATCAGACAGATGGGTTTTGAGGTCATATCGTTACCCTACGCCGTTTCAGCCGCCTGCAAGGCCGCTCTCGCCTCAAGCCGATCGGCATAGGCCGAGAGGTTAGGCAGATTGGAAAAATCTGCTCCAAGACGTCGTGCCATAATGACCGCATGCCCGGTGATTGTATCCGCAATTGTAAAGTCGCCAGCCAGGAACTCCCGCCCTTCCATATGGTGCTCGACCGCCGCGAGCGTGCGGTTCAAAAGCTTGAGCGCGCGCATCGCGAT
Organism: uncultured Paracoccaceae bacterium; assembly: GCA_947493335.1. Taxonomy (GTDB): domain Bacteria; phylum Pseudomonadota; class Alphaproteobacteria; order Rhodobacterales; family Rhodobacteraceae; genus CANMYO01. The sequence continues at coordinate 7,958 of CANLQO010000010.1, forward strand.
TTCGTCATTGCGGCGTTCAGGCGGCAGAAGGACGGTTTCCACCACATAGTTGTTGATCGGCGGCATGATCATGCCCTCGGCATAGTGCAGCCATTGCAGGTATTCGGCAAAGTTTCCGGCCTCGGGACCGGGTGCCAGCTCAGGCGCATGTTTGGCCGCCAGATACTGCGCAATCGCGGTGCTCTCGCTGATCGTGACATCGCCATCAACCAGCGTCGGCACGCGTCCGTTGGGGTTTATCGTTGTGTAATCAGGGGCACGCATTTCTTTCTGACCCAGTTGGAACTTTTCAAGTTCATAGGGCAGACCGATTTCTTCCAACAGCCAAACAGTTCGTACGGCGCGCGACTGAGGTGCAAAATAGACTTTCATACAATTCCCCTCAAACATGTTCCGAATACGACAGCGCCATGGGCGTCCCGATTGGATTTGATTGACAAGCAGGAGACTTCAACTTTAGAAGTTAGTCAATTCAAAAATTGAAGTGACGCCTCATGAGCCGCTCTGACCTTCCGTCGCAAACCTGTACCATTGCGCGCGCCGTCGCGCAGGTGGGCGACGAATGGACGCTTCTGATTGTGCGGGAAATGTTCCTGCGCACCCGCCGCTTTGACGATTTCCTACGCCTCACGGGCATGTCGTCCCACCTTCTGTCACTGCGTTTGAAAAAACTGGAAGCGCAGGGGTTGATCCGGCGCGAGCCTTATTCCGAGCGCCCGCCACGCCATGAATACCGCCTGACCGAGAAAGGTCGCGATTTGTGGACGGTCATCATCGCGCTGAAACAATGGGGCGATCGCTGGTTGAGCGCCGAGGATACGCCCGTGCAGATCGTCCACAAGACCTGCGGTCAAGTCACCAAACCACAAATGACCTGCCCGGATTGTGGCGAACCGATTGAAGCCCACGACGCCGAGGCCAGGTTATCCCAACCCTTTGAACTGGAACGACAAGCCGCAAGGCGTGCGCCGTGAAAACTGCCAGAGGTCAAATCCATGGACTATGAAACACTTCGCCTCAAAATTGCCGGTGGCATCGCGATAATCACCTTGGATCGCAAGGACAACCCCGCCAACGCGTTGAATGCGCGCATGGCCGAAGAGTTGTTTGACGTAGGTGTGCGATGCGGGGCCCCAGACGTGCGCGCCGTGATCGTCAACGCAACTGGGAAGATGTTTTGCGGCGGCGGCGATCTTGCCGAAATGGACGCCGCCCCCGACAAACCCGCGCATCTGACCCGAATGGCCACGCTGCTGCATGCAGGGTTGATCCGGCTTGCCCGGATCGACGCACCGGTCATCATGGCAGTGAACGGAACCGCGGGCGGCGGCGGGTTCTCGATGGTATTATCTGGCGACTATGTCATCGCGTCGGAAAAGGCCAAGTTCGTCTCGGCCTATACGTCCTCCGGGCTCACGCCGGACGGATCGTCGACCTACTATCTGGCGAAACATGTCGGTTTGCTGCGGGCAAAGGAGCTGATGCTGACAAACCGCGTCCTGACGGCTGCCGAGGCTCAGTCCTGGGGGTTGGTCAACAGGGTGGTGCCCCCAGAGACTGTGATGGACGAGGCCTGTGCGATGGCACAGCAAATAGCATCCGGGCCGACAAAGGCGTTTGGCGGCGTCAAAAGGATGCTGGACACGGCATTTTCAGATGGCCTGGAAACCCAGCTGGATCGCGAGACGCGATCCATCGCCGACATGATGCGCACCAACGACGGGCCAGCCGGGATCGCGGCTTTTCTGGCTAAGGAAACGCCCCGGTTCGAGGGGACGTGAACCAGTCTGACGGCATCTCAGCGAGATGCGTATCAGACAACGTTTCAAACAAAGACAGGGGCAGAAATGAAGACAGATGAAGAGCAGACACCAGGCCTTCGGGCGGCCATTTTGGCTGGGTGCATGGTGGCCTTTCTGGGCTTTGGATTTGCCGCCACGTTTGGTGTTTTTCTGACGCCCATGTCTCAGGACCTTGGCTGGGGTCGCGAGGTATTCTCTCTTTCCGTCGCAGTCCAGCTTCTCACCTGGGGATTTGCCCAACCCATCGCCGGGGCGATTGCAGACAGGTTTGGAACGGCGCGGGTTCTTGCCTTTGGCGCAATATGCGCAGGTATCGGATTTGCCCTGCGCGGGATGACGACCGATCCGACATTATTTGTTCTGACCGGCATTCTGGTCGGTGCAGGTACCGGAGCGGCCTCGTTTCCGATCGTGATCGGCGCCCTGGGCAAGATCGTGCGCGCAGAACGCAGAAGTTTCATCTTGGGACTTGGGACCGCTGCGGCTTCGCTTGGGATGTTTGTCGCGGCGCCCACGGCGACAACGATGATTGGCACGATCGGATGGCCGACCGCGCTGATCGCGATCGGAGGCAGTTTCGCACTCATCCTGCCTTTCCTGATCTTCATCGCGCGCGTGGCAAAGCCGACCGCGACCGGTTCCAGCGCGGGTGATTTCGGCCACGCAGTGTCGATTGCCTTCACCGACCGGAGTTATTTGTGCTTGTTCTTCGGCTTTTTCGTTTGCGGGTTTCACGTGGCCTTTATCCAGACCCATTTGCCAGCCTATCTCATGGACCTTGGCCTTGCAGCATCTATCGGGGCTTGGTCGCTGGCATTGATTGGCTTGTTCAACATTGCGGGATCTTTCTTCGCGGGTTGGTCGGGCCAGAAGCTTTCCAAAAAAGCGGTTTTGAGCGGCATTTACTTCGCGCGCGCCGTGGTGATTGCGCTGTTTATTCTGGTGCCGGTCACAGAGGCGAGTGTTCTGGTGTTCTCGGCCGTTATGGGGCTGCTCTGGCTTTCAACAGTACCATTGACGATGGGGCTGGTGGCGCAGACACAAGGGTTGAAGTTCCTCTCAACCTTGGCGGGCCTTGTTTTCCTCAGTCACCAAACCGGCAGTTTTGTCGGTGCCTGGCTTGGAGGTCGCATCTATGACGTAGCACAAGACTACACGCCGATGTGGTGGGCCGCAGTGGTGCTGGGCCTGTTGGCGGCGTTGATCCACCTTCCCATTCGCGAAGAGGCGGGACCACTTGCGCGGGCCGAAGCGGGGGCTGATGCGTGAACTGAAAGGTGGAAAGAACCAGAGTCTGCTTCGTCCGGATAGTGTTGAAAAAGTCCGTTGATTGGTCGGCCCAGCCCTGATTCACTCGATTTGAGAATGGAGGG
>CANLQO010000011.1 GCA_947493335.1 uncultured Paracoccaceae bacterium
TGTGTGAGTTCGTCCATCATCTGGTTTTGCGGGTGCAGCGAATGTCGACAATACGGGCTGCGATCGCAGCATAGCCGAGGGCTGGTCAAAGTCCGCAATGGGCCGCGCGTGACGACGGTCTCCATTCTGTGTCGCTTGCATGCTAAGGTTGATCTAGTATCCGCAGTGAGGCAATAGAATACAATGACCGAGATGCGATCCGACGCAGAGCGATGACCGACAACAGCGAACGTCCGGAACTGCGAGTTTGACACCCGCAATGCGACAAACAGGGCTCAGAACATCACGCGATTGATGCGCTACGAGCCCCGGAGAGCGGCTAATCCAACCGAGGCCAGATACCTGGGTACGCGGCCAGACCATCAACCTTTCACTGCGAGGCAGATTGAGCCACTTGGCAGGTCTAGTCGCTAGTGGGCAGATAAAAATTTGTCATCACCGGCTGGTCGAAAGAACCGGCCACAGCGCCCGAAACACCCGCTTGTTCCTCACGTCGTTATGCTCGCTGATCGTGTCATCGAGACTTAGCAGGATTAGACCACGTTCTTCTCCAACACCTTCCTCTGGCAGCGATCCTTTTTCGCAGAGGAAGCGCTCCGCCCAAAACGTCCGCTCGCCCGTTTGCACCATCCCACCCACACCACATACGAAGTCCCACGCGGCGTCAGTACTAAAGTACGCGTTTCCACGATCCGCAAAGATGGGAATCTTGACCGCAAGATCGTCCTTGGAACTGGTCGAGACAACAGTTCCCGGACTTGGCGCGAGGTCTTGATAGTATCCGGCGTGGCTCAATTGGCTACCTCGTAGCGCCGGATCAAGATACATGCGCGAACCCGAAAAGGCCGGTTGTAGCAATACAACATGATCGGGCCGTCCGCGTTGTTCTCGATCTAACCATGACACATACCCGCCACTCACAGCCGCCGTCGCCATAATGCGACCGCCAAGACTGTGTCCGAACACGGAAAGTTTGGCTCTTGGGTATCGGCTCGCACCCTGCGAGCGTACGGCCCGAGGCAATGCCTGATTGATTAAGTAGTTGACCCAGATATGCCCCAGCTCATCGGCATCGCGAGCTTTGTTGAGAAGACTCAGGACAGGTATCCGCCAACCTGACGGCCAAGTGAGCCCGATCAATAACGGTTCGAAGTATTCGTCCTCATCGCTGGCAACCTTCTGCATGCTCTCAAGCGCTTCGGAGTAGAACTGGGGAGATGCGCTAGGTCGAGTGTTCCAGCCTGTCGAGAAGACAACAACATGGGTGTACCGCTTTGTGGCCAGTTGGTTCGCAACTGCTTGTGCCAACTGGTCGATGGCAGAAAGAGTACAGCGTTGCAGAACACTATCGTTGCCGGCTCCCTCTTCGTACTTTTGCTGGCAGGTCTCGCCAACGACCGAGTACGAAAATGGGGATTGCAAGTTCGCTGAGCGCATCGAAGCCACGAACATGTTCTTTGGTTGCTCCAAGAGCGTTTCAGCGAAGCTTTCACGAAAACGGGGCGAAAGATGCTTCGCGGCAGCCGAGAAATCAATCAATACCCGTCCTTCTGCAGATAATCGGCAAGCACTCGGATTGACCTCCAGATCGCAGTACGGCAATTCAAACTTGGCGTGAGCCGACTTATCGAACGAGATCAAAATTGTATCGTGCGGGAAGTCGTATGGAATAAAGGGTTCCGTCAAACCGGAAAACCGGGATGAGGTCACATCATAACAGAACTCAGTGTCTGGATGTGTGGCGCATGGACTAATGCTGGAGTTGGCTTGCTCCGGTATCGTTCCGCATCCATTTAGGGAAAGCAGGGCGGCAAAAAGTATTACAAAGCGCATGTCGAAACCTTGCGGCTATGAGAAAAGAAAATACCACCAACAGCGTGCGGCCTTTGGTGACATTATTCAATACTCCGAGACCAACATGATCGTCATCACGCGATACGTGCAGCCTTCATAGGCTGGATTTTCGGAGCCATGTTGGAGTGACGGGTCGCAGTAGTCCATCTTGAAGAACACCTTCTCTCCCTTGAGATCAAGCGCCCCAAATCATGCTCACCCCACGGATCGTGCTTATCTGAGAGGTCGTCGAACTCGCAAACGGCATCTTTCACGAGCTCCGGCGTTTCAACATCGACAAGCGAAATCTATCCTGAAGCCTGCAAAACCAATGCTTTCAAGGTTGGCCCCCCAACAATAAACCTAAAGTACTGATAGCAGACATACTCCTGCTGCGCGTCTCCGTCGGGAGCGGACCTTTGATTCTTTCGACTGAATGATCAGTATGTCCCGCGTTTGGACATGCGACAGCGAAGCGATCTTGCAGATGCAGCGAACGGCGGGTTTGGCGGGTCACACCGCAGCGAAGTGGACCTCAGGCCGATGTCCGGAAAGGGTCGGTGGCCCCGGGGGTCCTAGTCTCGTAGCACCGCCACATCAAGCAGACCGTTCTGAGCCGCTCAGATACCATCCAGTAATCAAGAAGCTCGAAAAATCGCTGAAAGCACACTTATGCATATTCTCCACCCGCGGTTCTGAGCTTTGCGTGCAATCTCCTTGAGGCAGGGACTCAATTGATGCCGTCTCCCAAACCCGCCAGAACCAACCTACGCTGTTGGATGACGTCCCGCCGCCCGACACCCTGACGGCATCCCGTGCTCCGTGTACGGGGCTGGAGTGCCGGAGGTGCCGCGATCGCGGGAGATCGACCAAGGGCCGACGCATGGCCTCTGACCGAGAAGTCGCTGTGGAGCCGAAAAATGTGGACAGGCGTACACGTACACATCTACTTTGGGAAGAATGGGGGCTCCATGACGAACAGAGCATGTTTTCTTGCCATCGCTTTCCTTGTTTCGGGGTGTTCTGGAAACAGCGCCAATCAAGTCATAGCAAACTTTCAGTATTCGAATGCCGGGAATCTTGGCACGCAAAACGCTGGCTTGTTTGAACTAGGAACACTTTTTCTGTGGAGCACATTAGAAAACGAATTGAGCTTCCTAGAGGTTCTTAAGTTGCAAAGGGTTGGGGGTACACCGGCTTCTGCGGACGTTTCGTCGACTAACGTAAGCGCCATAGAGTTGAGCGGTGTCCCTGTAGGAGGAGACGATGACCTGCTAAAGGCATCCGTGGGCGCTCAGGCATCTTTTACTGCGAAGGCGGCTGTTCGAGAGGATTATGGTCAACTAATAACTGCACTTTCGCGCTATGCTACAGATTTGAAATGACCTGCCCCCCGAGGCTCCCTCATTCATAACGAGAGTTTGCGGGTCTGGTTTTCATATTCTTCGTCGTCGGTTTGGGCAAGCGCGCCGGGCGCGGGGCGCTCAAATTGCTCAAGTGTCCGGCGCGCTTGTGCGGGTGTTTGGTTGCCGAGCGATGAATGCGGCCTGACGTTGTTGTAGTCGTATCGCCAGAGCGCCAGCTTGCGCCTGGCATCCTCCAGGCTATCGAACATCTCCTCTTTTAGGAGCTCGTCGCGCAGGCTGCCGTTGAAACTCTCGATGAAGGCGTTCTGCTGTGGCTTGCCCGGATCGATGTAATGCCAGTCGACGCCATTATCGTTGGTCCACTTCAGGATTGCCCGACTAGTGAACTCGGTCCCGTTGTCGCTGACAATGCTGGCCGGTCTGCCATAGACCCTGACAAGCGCATCCAGCTCCCGCGCGACTCTAGCCCCTGAGATGCTCGTGTCGGCCATCAGGCACAGGTTCTCACGGCAGCAATCATCGTTCACCGCCAGAATGCGGAACCGACGGGACGCCCCGAACGTGTCTGACAGGAAGTCCAGCGACCAACGTTCACTCGGTCTCAGCGCGTGAGGCATTGGTGTCCGCGATCCCCGCGCCCGTTTGCGGCCCCGTCGTCGCCTGACACCCAGCTTCTCATCCGTGTAAAGGCGATAGAGCTTCTTGTGGTTCATGATCATCCCCTTTCGTTCCAGCATCACGCCAATCCGCCGATAGCCGAACCGGCGGCGCTTGGCAGCGACGGCCTTCATCTCTGCTCTGATCTCTGGATTGTCAGGCGGGCGTTCGCGCCTGACCGTCTTCGGGTCGACACCGAGAAGTCGGCAGGCCCGGCGCTGCGAGATGTCATGATCCCGCATCGCCCTGAGCGCTGCCTCTCGCCGCTCATTCGGTGTCGTCAATTCTTTCCCAGCAGGTCCTTCAGAACAGCATTGTCCAGCATCGTATCGGCCAGCAGGCGCTTGAGTCTGGCGTTCTCGTCTTCCATTGCCCTCAGCTTGGCGACGTCGGACACCTCCATGCCGCCATACTTCGATTTGTATTTGTAGAACGTGCCCTGGCTCAGGCCGTGCTTGCGGCACACCTCTGCCGTCGGCATCCCGGCTTACTGTTCCTTGATCATCCCAATGATTTGGGCTTCCGTGAAACGGCTCTTTCGCATTCGTTTGCTCCTTCAAAAGGTTGAGCAAACTCTACATTAAAGTGAGGGAAGTTTCGGGGGGCAGGTCAGTGTCGAAATTCATGCTGCCTGTCCCTCAGCAAAATTGAACCTGCAATGACACCTCCGCCACCAGACAGTTTTCTTTGCCTGCCAGTTCTCAGAAGGTTGATGGACTGTCTGACGTCAGCGCTTATGGGACCATTTAGGGCAATTTGCTAAGAGAGGGCTTGTTGCTCATCGTAGCCACTGAG
>CANLQO010000012.1 GCA_947493335.1 uncultured Paracoccaceae bacterium
ATAGCGAAATTCTGAGTCCCAAACGCTCTGAAAAATCCTGATAGCACTCTCCGCGGCCAGACTAATCGCGACCTGAGACTAACATTGCCTTTTCTCCAAGCAGGGACTTGATACGATGACAAAATTAGCAGTGATGGGGCTTTGCGCTTACAATGGATATTCTTAGGTTTGTTTTTTGCCTCAGTGTCTTTACGGTCTTTTACGGCGCAATCGAGGTGTCCGCGCAAGAGAGCGCGCCAACAGACACTGATGCTGCCGCCGAGCTTGTCGAGCGCGCGGAGAATACGGTCAGTATACTTCAGCCACTACTTGATCTGGAACGAAGTCTTGAGGATCAAATTGCAGCGATCGATGATACGACAGGCCCAGATCAGGACGAAACATCCGCCACCGAACTTGAGCGGCTGCGCTCCGAGTTGCAGGACGTCCAAGAGCAAATCTCTGTGGTTCTAACTGGCGTGTCGGAACGCGTGTACCTTTCCGAAGAAGATGCACGGTTCGACCTGAATGCTGAAGTTCAGAATCTAATCGAGCCGTTTGTGCTTGTACTGAACGAAGCCACACGCGATGCGCGCGAACTAGAGCGGGCGCGCCGGGGACTTGATGTGGCGTCACGCCGCCTCGCCGATGCGGAACTTGCAATCGAAAATATCGAAGCAGTTCTTACCCAGACTACCGCCGATAGTATCACAGAACGCCTGAATGCTAACCTTCTGGTCTGGCAAGAGCGCCTGACCATCCATCAGACTCAGGTCGATGCCTTGGCGCAGCGGATAGCTGATCTTCAATCCACCCGTCTCACAGTTGGCCGTAACGTCAACTCAGCGTTTCAGGTGTTCTTTCGGGACAGGGGTATAAGCCTCATCATGGGTATTGGTGCCTTTCTTGGCCTGCTTGTGCTATGTCGCTTCGTGCTTTTTGTTGCCAATCGAGCCATATCGCGACGTGAGAAGGAGAAGACTTTCTCAATGCGTCTGGCGGGCGTGCTTTTCGGCGTTTTCTCGATCTTCGCCAGCTTCGGCGCGATGCTGGCGGTTTTCAACATGCGAAACGACTGGCTTTTGCTGGGTCTGGCAATGCTGCTTTTCGTGGCTGGACTTTGGATTGCAATTCGGATGCTGCCAAGCCTGATCGAACAACTTTGGGTACTACTCAATCTTGGCGCGGTTCAGGAGAGAGAACGGGTCTTGTTTCATGGAGTGCCGTTCAGGGTCGAGAAGCTGAGTTTCTTTACAGATCTCGTTAACCCAACCCTGGATGGGGGCGAGTTTACATTGCCAGTGCGAGAGCTCGTGGGCATGCATTCAAGACCAGCGGCGCAAGATGAGGCGTGGTTTCCCTCCGAAAAGGGAGACTGGGTCCGCCTGTCAGACGGCAACGCCGGAAAAGTCATCGCACAGACGCCGGAAATGGTTGTAGTCCAACTACTTGGTGGGGCCCGCACAACATACCAGACCGGAGACTATCTCGCCGCCAACCCCGAGAATCTATCGCACGGCTACCGCGTAGAGATTGAGTTCGGCATCGGCTACCGGCATCAGGAACACTCCGTGGACGAGATCCTTCACACCATGAAAGAGGGCGTATCGGCTCATTTCACGACGTTGCTCAACGCAGACGAGTTACGGCGTGTGGACGTCGAGTTTTTGCGCGCGGGTGCGTCATCACTAGACTACGAAGTTGAAATCGATGTTGCTGGATCATCAGCCCATCGATTTGAAGAACTTGAGCGGGAATTGGCCCGCTGCCTTGTGTCATTGGCCAATCGGCACGGATGGGAAATTCCTTTCCAACAGGTAGTTCTTCACCAAGCGCCTAGGCCTCAATCGCAAAAAGTCTGAACGTCAGGAAGTGCGGCGGTCCAATGGACTTTATCTGTCCCTTCTTCGAGAATGTGAGCAGACGCTCGTTGCATCGCAGCGAGCCTTACCCATGCCCGTCCCTGAAGCCCTACCGGTTGCCCAAGGGGTTGGACGTTTCGCGAAGAAATCGCGCAACCTGCAACCCGAGAGGAGAAAGGCGAACCGTTCCATCCATCGATTTCTCCGCAAGCCGAAGATCGATCAACAGCGCGCAGTCGCGGCCAGCATACACGCTTTCGTCACGTGTTGATGCAAGCAAAAGCTCCTTCTCCGCCTCCGATAGGCTGTCTGCAATGATGGCAACAATTCGCGACACAATAGTTCTCCTCAATTGCTGATCGCGTAGACCGTCTAGCCATCTCCACGAAAAGGGGAAACACTGCGAGTTCAACGCAGTTTCGAGCGTCAGAATTGAGCTTCTCTTGCCTTGAAGGAACGATCTCCCAAAGGACTATCGGAACTGCGCCGTTTGCTTGAGACTGTGCTAGGCGCTTTAGATGCACTTGAGAGTGTTCAAAGCAATTGCTGTCCTACCCGGGACGATGGTTTTGGCCATTCCCACAATGATCCTGTGGATCACCCAAGGCTGGCCATTTGCCGCTTGGAGTGGACACAGAACTCTGTTGGCGGCTGCAGCTGTGATTTCAGGTGTCAGCTTGCTACTTCTCATTCAGACGAACCGTATCTTCGCCGAGAAAGGCGATGGAACGTTGGCGCCGTGGGACCCACCCGAGAAGTTTGTTGTCAGCGGCCCATATCGATA
>CANLQO010000013.1 GCA_947493335.1 uncultured Paracoccaceae bacterium
TGTCCGTCGTCGGAGTTTTTGGGACCAATGGCGGCCTGAACTAAGAGAGAGTTTGGCTCATCTTGTTGGTTTGATTATGCGGCGTGCTGGCGGTGATGCAAGCGGCGCGCTTCGAGTGTCTTTTGTTTGATCCTTTCGCGTTGTTTGAGAATGGCTTTGTCACGCCCGAAGTAGACGTCAGCAGGTGTGACGTTGTTGATGCTCTCGTGATAGCGCTGATGGTTGTAGTGGTCGACGAAGGCTGCGATCTGGGCCTCGAGATCGCCGGGCAGGAAATAGTTTTCCAGCAAGATGCGGTTCTTGAGTGTCTGATGCCAGCGTTCGATCTTGCCCTGGGTTTGCGGATGATACGGCGCACCGCGCGAGTGCTTCATGCCTTTTTCCTGCAACCATTCTGCCAGATCCCCTGAGACGTAACTGGATCCATTGTCACTCAGTAGACGTGGCTTGTGGACGACGTGCACCTGATCACAGCCAGACGCCTGTAGCGCCAGATCGAGGGTGTCTTTCACGTCTTCTGCTCGCATGTTGGTGCAGAGCTTCCATGAGACGATGTAGCGGCTGTAATCGTCGAGGACCGTGCTGAGATAAAATCAGCCCCACCCCAGCACCTTGATGTAGGTAAAGTCGGTCTGCCAAAGCTGATTGATCTCAGTCGTCTTGTCTTTGAACTCATCGGCTGCTTTCAGAACGATGAAGGCGGGACTGGTGATCAGATCATGGGCCTTCAGCACGCGATACACTGTGGATTCCGACACAAAATAGCGTTCCTGATCGGTGAAGGTCACCGCCAACTCGCGTGGCGACAGCTCCGTTTCCTTCAGCGCGAGGTCGACAACCCTGCGCTTCACGTCGGTGGGCACGCGGTTCCAGACGTGCTTCGGTCGCGGCGATCGATCCTGCAGCCCAGCCTCACCGCGCTGCAGATACCGATCATACCAGCGGTAGAATGTGGTGCGGGGAATGCCCAGTTTGGCCAGTGTCCGACGCGCTGACAGATGGCTTTCTTCCACCAGCCGGATGATCTCTAACTTCTCTGATGCGGGATACCTCATTCGCGGTCGTCCCCATCCCCGAGCATGCTTTTTTTTGAGAAGAAGCAGCTCAAGCGTCTGTTCAGCGACAACCTCTTTGAGGTCTTTGGCTTCACGGCGCAGCTCCTTGACCTCATCACTGTTCGCTGCACGCGCTGTATCGCCAGCCAGCCGCTTCTTACCGGCTTCCATGAAGTCCTTGGACCATTTGTAATAGATGCCCTGCGATATCCCTTCACGGCGACAAAGCTCAGCGATGCTGTCTTCGCCACGCAGGCCATCCAACACGATCCTGATCTTCTCTTCGCTGGAATAATGCTTGCGTGTGGCACGCTTGATATCTTTGACGATCTTCTCGCCAGGGCTCTTCGTTGTCTTTCTCATCATCCACTCCTCAGTGGCTACGATGAGCAACAAGCCCTCTCTTAGCAAATTGCCCTAAATGGTCCCATAAGCGCTGACGTCAGACA
>CANLQO010000014.1 GCA_947493335.1 uncultured Paracoccaceae bacterium
TGCGGGACTTTGCTTCCGTTATCATATTCAAAATGAACGTCTGCTTCCTCAGTTTGTTGAACTTTTTTACCCACAACCCACTTTTCTGGTCACACTTCGCTTTGGTGAGCCGTCTAATAGAATACGACACCATCAAAAAGGACCAGAAAAAGCATGACCCATATAAGCAAGGTCGACATAGAACTGGCTCAGGACGGTGACGCCAAAGCCTTGGAAAATCTCGTACGCGGGGTTCAGGACCGTGTTCACAAACTGGCCCTGCGCATGTTGGCTGATCCGAACGCCGCACAAGATGCAACGCAAGAAATCCTCATTCGTATCGTTACAAAACTATCTACCTTTCGCGGCGATAGCAGTTTTGAGACATGGACCTACCGCGTCGCAACAAATTACCTTTTGACCGCCCGTAAGATCATCGCAAAAGACCCAGGACTTTCGTTTCAGATGTTTACGGATGACCTGCTAGACGGGATTGCCGATGAACAGAATGCGGCACCTGAAGATCACGTTATGCTGAACGAGCTGCGGCTGAGATGTACGATGGCGATGTTGCTTTGTCTTGATGGAGAGCACCGTGCTGCATTTGTTTTGGGCGACGTGCTGGAGTTTGAACACGGAGCGGCGGCGGATGTCTTGGACATTACTCCCAGCACCTATCGAAAACGTCTCTCACGCGCGCGAGCGCGCGTTCAAGATTTTACGGCGAAGACCTGCGGCATGGCATCGCCAACTGCACCCTGTTCATGCAGAAAACGGTTGCCCTCCGCGATGGCGATGGGGCGCATCGGCGCGACCCCGTCTTCCGAT
>CANLQO010000015.1 GCA_947493335.1 uncultured Paracoccaceae bacterium
GCACCAATGTTGTCGCCAGCTTCGCCGCTGTCCAGCAGCTTGCGGAACATTTCAACGCCTGTGCAGGTCGTCTTCTTGGTGTCGCGGATGCCGACGATTTCGATCTCGTCGCCGACGTTGATCACGCCACGCTCAACACGACCGGTCACAACCGTACCACGACCCGAGATCGAGAACACGTCCTCGATCGGCATCAGGAACGGCAGGTCAACCGCACGTGCAGGTGTCGGGATGTAGGTGTCGACAGCTTCCATCAGCTTCTTGATGGATTCCTCACCGATTTCCGGCTTGTTGCCTTCCATCGCGGCCAGAGCCGAACCGGGAATGACAGGGATGTCGTCGCCGGGGTACTCGTAAGAGGACAAGAGCTCGCGGATTTCCATCTCGACGAGTTCCAGCAGCTCTTCGTCATCCACCTGGTCAACTTTGTTCATGTAAACAACCATGTAGGGGATGCCCACCTGACGACCAAGCAGGATGTGCTCGCGCGTTTG
>CANLQO010000016.1 GCA_947493335.1 uncultured Paracoccaceae bacterium
CTGCACCCTGTTCATGCAGAAAACGGTTGCCCTCCGCGATGGCGATGGGGCGCATCGGCGCGACCCCGTCTTCCGATCTTCGCGATGCACCTGGTTTTGCTGAGGTTCAGGCGTTGGCGGCGCAAACTCAAACCGATCTTGTCACCGCGAAACTTCAGCGCGCGACGGGGCAACTGAAATCGCCCAAAGACTACCCCGCAGATGTACTCAGACTTGTCGAGCATCCCTGCTAGTTCCACCCAACCACTTCGAAACCAAACCCCAAAGGAAACAACGATGAAACGTGCATTTGCGTGGCTGACGGCGCTTGCCTTGGCCATTCCTCAAATCTCAACAGCAGAAAGCCCAACCATGTCTCAAG
>CANLQO010000017.1 GCA_947493335.1 uncultured Paracoccaceae bacterium
AAGAAGACGACCTGCACAGGCGTTGAAATGTTCCGCAAGCTGCTGGACAGCGGCGAAGCTGGCGACAACATTGGTGCGCTGCTGCGCGGTGTCGACCGTGACGGCGTTGAGCGTGGCCAGATCCTGTGTAAGCCGGGTTCCGTGAAGCCGCACACCAAGTTCGAGGCCGAGGCCTACATCCTGACCAAGGAAGAGGGTGGCCGTCACACGCCGTTCTTCGCCAACTACCGTCCGCAGTTCTACTTCCGCACGACGGACGTGACCGGCACGGTTGAGCTGCCTTCGGGCACCGAGATGGTGATGCCGGGCGACAACCTGAAGTTCAACGT
>CANLQO010000018.1 GCA_947493335.1 uncultured Paracoccaceae bacterium
TCATTACAATCGTTAAATTCACTCGAATTGACAATGTGGGTTTGAGATTGCCACGTCGTTCCTCCTCGCAATGACAAATAGTATTCGTCTCTGGGAGGAAGTATGACGAAGCAGTCTGTTTATGAGATTGTGTTTGCTTCGTACTTCACAATGACAATTGGTACGTTAAAGGCAAGTAGTATTCTGTATGTCAGTTCGAGTGATTTTTGATAAAAAATTGTATCGAGAACTCGTGACAATGAACAAAACACCTATTCTCG
>CANLQO010000019.1 GCA_947493335.1 uncultured Paracoccaceae bacterium
AGCAGATCGTAAAGCGCGATGTCGATGGCCGAGATGGCGGCGGTCAGCACGCGCCCGCCCTCGAAATACTGGCTGCGGTAGCATTCCTGCCAGATCCGCCCGATCTGGCGTGAATCCTTGCCCAGCAGAAAAGTGGCGAATGCGTTGACCGTCTCGGCCACCGCCGCCTCGCGCGAGGACAACCCCGATTCCCCCCAGCCCACCAGCCC